>JANRIS010000006.1:0-273314 GCA_033764685.1 Leptolyngbyaceae cyanobacterium bins.349 | reverse complement strand
TAGATTTGAGGGGTAACTCAAATCTACAAAAACCATTTTTAGGATGTTTTGAGGGTTTTCAACCCCTCAAAACAGTCTTGACAGACCACTAGTTCGGTTTAGCGATCTGACTCGATCCACACATTTAGGCCATTACCAATTGTCAGAACACGACCATTGTCAGAACACGACCACTATCAGAACACGACCATTGTCAGAACACGACCATCGTAAACCTAAGCAGGCTACCTTTTTGAGGTTTGCTCCTACTGGGGTTTTAATAGAGTCACCTTTAATGTGAAATTGCCCCCCGCCGCTTCGCCAAAAGATCGGACTCGAATAATGTACGTTCCGGTTTTGGTAATGCGGCTGAATAACAGAGAATTGGTGCTGCCGTCGGGGCCATCGTCATTCTCAGCGACGGTGGTGCCGTCCGCCGCAATCAGATACACAATGGAATCAAAGTTTTCTGATGCGACTTCCATCGTCACCTGATTGCCAGCCTGAAACTGCACAGCGTAATCCCGCGCAAATCCTCCCTGTCCGGTAGGGATATCGTTTTTTGTGAGTTTATCGGTAATGGTTTTGCCGGGAGTGATAGGAATGGGAGTGTAGATGCGGGTTTGAGCGATCGCCGCCGAGACAGATGCCAAAATTGCGGTGCTCCAGATACTCAGCACAACTCCCATCCCTCTAGCTTGCTTCAGCATGATTTACTTGACCTTTGCCAGTGCGGCTTCCAAATCAGCTAAGGATACCGCACCCGCCAGCACTTCCCCATTTAGGATGAAAAATGGGGTGCCATCAATGCCCAAGGTTTCGGCCAATGCCAAATCTTGCTGAATCGCGGCCTCGGCGGCCTGACTGGCGCGATCGCGGTCAAATTTCTGCATATCCAGTCCTAGAGATTTGGCCGTTTCCCGATACAACGCCTCTCCGAGTTGCTTTTGATTCGTAAATAACGCATCATGAAATTCCCAAAATTTGCCCTGCCGCCCTGCTGCCCAAGAGGCTTTCGCCGCAGGTAGCGCTTCCGGATGAATCGAGGTTAAGGGCAAATGCTTGTACACTAGCGTCACGCTGTTGCCATGCTTCTGCATAAACTGCTGCAACGTACTATTGGCTTTGGCACAGAACGGACACTGAAAATCAGAAAACTCGACTAAAACAACCTTGCCATTTTTGGCTCCTTTGGTTGGAGATGAGCCGATCAGAGTCGCTGGGTTGGCCTTCGCCTGCTGCAAAAATGCCTGACGTGCGGTTTGTTCTTGTTGTCGTTGCTGCTGTTGATAACCCTGCACAGCTTCTAAGATGACTTCTGGATGCTCACGAATGATCTGTAAAACCTGCTCTCGCAATTGAGGTGAAATTTCTGCTGCTCCCACATACTCCGGGAGCGATCGACTGCCCACCACCACCCCAAGCACGATCAGAAGCAAAGCCGGTAATCGTTTGAGATGCTGCAATCCAACTTTTCTGGCCGTCTGTGCCCATGCTCGATGTTGACGCATTCACCCTTCACTCCTCAATCATCATTACCATGCCGTTATCGCCCTTCATTATGTCATTGACATGAAGCGACTGTGGCGTTCAAGTGGCGAAACGCGCCTGATCCGCGGCCAGTGATTCATCTTGGGGCAAATCTTGAACGCTAATTCATGTTGATAAAAACACAGTGAATCATACTGAGGAGATTTTTAGAAAACAAAATACCTGTACGGGCAGGTTTAGCAAAAATTGATTGGCGGATCGCCAGAACTCTCGCCAGCCTACCGCAACCCTCAGGTTCGGTCATTTCCACACGTCTGGGGTACTGCCAGTCAAGCAATGACAACGCAAGGTTTACTTCGGTTGCTGAATACACGGCTCACACAACCCAAAGAATTCTAGCGTGTGGTAGTAGATTTTAAACGGAACCGAGTGTTGTAAATGTTCTTCTAATTCTTCTACAGGGCAGCGATCCAACGGGAACGATCGCCCACATTGCAAACACGTTAAATAATGCTGATCTTGCTCCACTGGACTGTAGAGTGATTCGCCGTTGGCACCTGCCCGACTTTGGACTAATCCGCGTAACTTCAACGCCTCCAACGCCCGATACACCGTTGCTAATCCGATCGCCTGTTGCTGCCGCAAGACACTATACAGTGCCTGAGCCGAAACGGGTTGGGTTTGCTGGCCCAGCACATTCAGCACTGCCTGCTGATTTCGTGTCAAGCGGGCCGGGTAGGGCATGGGATGCAGGTGACCTTTTGGAGAAAGAGACTCACTTTTCACGGCAGGTGCTGTAGAATGAGCGAATGATAATCATTCTCATGCTACAGCATGGCGCAGCCTGAAGCTTCTCCTCTTGCATCCAGGCCATCTCTATCAAGTTTGAATACACAAGGATTTTCAAGATGGATGATTCAAAGACGGTATTACGACCAGACAGTGGCATTATTCGGCGGTTATCAGTGGTGCTTGTATCGGCGATCGCAGTGAGTTTAGGCAGTTGTGCGTCGAATACACCTTCAACGAGTTCAGCTTTACAGGCACAATCATCCCCAGTCGCGACGACGGATGAATTGCAAGTAGTGACAACGTTTTTACCGATTACTCAGTTTACGAAAGCGGTGGCGGGCGATCGCGCAGAAGTTACCCAACTGTTGCCAACAAATGTCGGTCCTCATGATTTTCAGGCAAGACCGGAGGATGCTCAGCGGTTAGCGAAAGCCGATGTGCTTGTGCAAAACGGACTGGAGATGGAGGAATTTTTGGAGGATCTGGTCAAAAATGCGGGCAATACCAATCTAAAGGTGATTGATTCCAGTCAAGGCGTGAAAACGATCGCAACGGAAGCGATCGCGGGGCACGATCACGGGCATGATCATGGTGCGGGCGAGAAGAACGCAGAAGCTAAACATGATCACGGAGCCGACAATCCCCACATCTGGCTTGATCCGAAGCGGGCGATCCAACAGGTCGAAAACATTCGCGACGGGTTAATTACGGTTGATCCGGGCGGCAAGGAAACCTACACAGCCAATGCTGCTGCTTACATTCAACAGTTGAAAGATTTGGATGCCGAAACCACAAAGCTACTGAAACCCTACTCCGGCAAAACCTTCGTCGCCTTTCATGACTTCGCTCCCTACTTTGCTGATAGCTACAACTTGAAAGCCAATTTTTTGGTGGACGTACCAGAAGAGAACCCTTCACCGGAAGATGTTAAACGGGTGACAACGGAGGTGAAAGAAGCAAATTTGAGAGCCATTCTGACCGAACCTCAAGCCGGAGCAAGTGCATTTGCAGCTTTAGCAAAAGATTTAAATGTCCAGATCAGCACCTTTGACCCAATCGAAACTGGCGGACCTGAAGCTGTCCAACCAGAGCATTACTTCGCAGTTATGCGGCAAAATGTCCAAAATCTGGTAACTGCATTTGGCCGCTCAACCCAGGCGATGGCAGCACTTTGGGCACCGAGGGCGATCGCGCCAGTCCCGATCGCCCCAGTGCCGCAGCGAGTTGGGTTAAGGGTTTAGGAGGTTTTTTCTCATTGCAAAATATTGTGCAAGATATTGTACTCGCAGTTGAGCGGCTCACCGTGTACCGAGAAACCTATGCGGCAGTGCAGGATGTTTCCTTTTCCCTGGAAGCGGGCACCGATGCGGCGATCGTTGGTCCCAATGGAGCGGGCAAAAGCACTCTGGTGCAAGCCATTCTAGGAATCTTGCCGCGTCAGGCAGGAAAGATTTTTATCCTGGGACAACCGTTGAGCCGTAAGGGGGCACTCGCGCCACAGATTCGGCAACAGATTGCCTACCTGCCGCAAAATTTCCTGTTCGATCGCCGGATTCCGATGACGGTGGAGGAACTCATTGGCTTAGGTTGGGACAAGCTAGGATTTCAGGTGCCCTGGGCGAATCATGACAAACGCCGTTATGCGGTTCGAGACGCTTTGGCAAAAGTAGATGCACTCCATTTGAGACCGCAATTAATCAGCGGCCTTTCTGGAGGCGAAACGAAGCGCGTCCTGCTAGCGTATTGCCTGGTTTACCCCCGCCGATTGTTGATTCTTGATGAAGCTCCGGCAGGATTGGATATGCGCGGCGAAACTGAGTTTTATCAATTGCTCTATCAGCTCAAACAAGAACAAGGTTGGGCAATTCTGCAAATTTCCCATGATTTAGACATGGTACGCCGACACTGCGATCGCGTCCTCTGCCTCAACCGCACCCTACTCTGTCAGGGATCTCCAGAAATTGCCCTCTCTCCCGATAATCTTTCTGCTGCCTACGGCTCTGAATTTGTCAGGTATCGCCATCAACATTAATCTTATGCTTACCGAACTGACCCGCATCATCGAACTATTCCAACTTCCTTTCATGCAACGCGCTCTGCTCGGTGGCATTCTTACAGGATTGATGGGCGGAATGCTGGGCAGCTTTACAATTTTGCGTCAATTGTCTTTCTTCAGTGATGCGTTGGGACACTCCGCATTGTTAGGAATCAGCATTGGGCTGCTGCTAGGTCTAAGTCCATCGGTTGTGTTACTACCGTTTGCAGTAGTATTTGCTTTGGTTGTAACGTACTTGCTGGAACGAACTCGTTTATGGACGGATGCATTGCTCAATATCATTTATTCTTCATCCTTAGCGATCGCGATTATCACCCTCAGTTTTGTCGGGCAATACAAAGGTGGATTGAATAACCTATTGTTTGGCGATATTTTAGCCGTTCGAGAACTGGATTTAGTCTTCAGTAGTGTCTTGTTAATGTTCTGTGTTGTGTTCATTGGATTGACTTTGCGAACGCAAATGTTAGTGACATTGCATGAACCGTTGGCGATCGCGCGAGGGGTTTCCGTTGCTACTCATCGCACGGCTTTTATTGTGTTGTTGTCATTGGTGGTGGGAGTGTCGATTAAGGCGATCGGGGTGTTATTGGTGAGTGCATTTGTGGTAATTCCTGCTTGTGCTGCCCGATTGCTCAGTCGCACGTTCACAAGTTATGTAGTGTTATCCGCCGGGTTAGGAGCCTTGAGTGCGGTAGGAGGAATGTTCGTTTCAGCCGCATTTAACTTGCCATCGGGTCCCAGTATTGTCGCTATGCAGTTGGCGATTTTTCTAACGGCGATGGCATTACCCCGATTGCGTGTCTGAGGACAGGGGTAGAAGCACAATGTCTAAATCCGCCATCCCGCCCATTCATGCCCTCTTCCCGATGCCCTCCTCCCTCTTATGAACCTTTTCTCCCAAGATAAACCCAAAGCCAATCCAGAGAAAGTTCGGGACATCAAGAACTGGGTCTACCGAATTTTAGAAGTGGATAGTGATATTCCGATTTCTATCAGTCAGCTTGCCTGCAAAGAACCGGGATGTCCACCGATTGAGACGGTGATTGCAGTGATGTCAACGCCAGTCAAGCAATACAAAATTCATAAAGCCGTGAATGATATTGATGAAGTAGATGTTTGTAATTTGAGTACATTTTGAGCGATCGCCACCATTTAAAAGTGGCTGTACTCGTAAAGCACTTACGTCTAGTTCACTACCCTCACAATTTGGCCTCAACCGCTGTGGCTCGGCTGGCCGCGATCGCGATCGCCTGGGGGAAAATCTGGTGTTCCTGCACCTGAATGCGGGCTTGCAAGGTTTCCACGGTGTCATCTGGTAAAACGGGCACCGCCGCCTGGATCAAAATCGGCCCACTGTCTACTTCTAATCGCACCAGATGCACCGTACAGCCCGTAATTTTTACCCCGGCCTGAAATGCCTGCTCAATCGCGTGTGCCCCCTTGAAACTGGGTAGCAAACTGGGATGAATGTTGATGACGCGATCGGGAAACGCATCGATCAGCACCGAGGTGACAATTCGCATCCACCCCGCCATAATCACCCATTCCACGTTGTACGCCTGTAAAGTTTGGACGATCGCCCCATCCAATGCCTCCCGGCTAGTAAACTCTCGATGGTTTAGCAATACGGTGGGAATGCCCCAACGCTCGGCCCTCGCTGCCACTTTAGCCCCAGGATTGTTGTAGATGACCACCTGAATCTGGGCGTGCAGGGCTTGAGCGGCAATGGCCTGGGCGATCGCTGCAAAGTTCGTGCCACTTCCCGATGCCATGATACCTAGCTTGAGGGGGACGGATGGGCGGGGAACTGGGGTTGCCGGTGAGATCAGACTGGCGGTGGAATTGGTTGGCAATGGATCGCTCATGAGGAAATCAATGTACTGAAAACGCTAGTCAGCATGATAGTGAGAAATCGGGCCAACGCATGACTGTTTGAACAATTAAATTTTCAAATTACCTTCAAAAATTTAAAAAGGCGAAATTTAAAAAGGTGAGAGGATTCTGATTTGTGCTCAGTCTTCATCCTCCCACCTCAGCTCCTGCCGTCGTCCCACCCCTCAGGGTTGGGGCAGGTTTCGCTAGAGTTCGGGCTATCAGCCAATAATTTTCTGCGAAACCTGCCCGTACAGGTATCTTGTTTTCTAGAAATCTCCTAAGACCTGGTTAGGCTATCTGACGTTGCTCCAGGAGAGGCTGGAAGTCTACCCGTTCAGCATGTCCCCAAAACGCTTCCAGGCTGTAGAAGTCCCGTTCTTGAGGCATCAAAACGTGGACAATCACATCCCCGTAGTCCTGGAGCACCCAGGTTGATTCTGCCATCCCTTCGGTGTGGAGGGGGGCACGCAGTTGTTCATCCTGGACTTGGTCAGCCACTGCACCGGCGATCGCTCGCACCTGAGCCTTCGAGTAGCCCGTCACTAGCACAAAATAGTCCGCCAGTAGAGAAACTTCCGTGACCCGCAACAAAACGATATCAGCACCTTTGCGATCGTCTGCGGCTTGAATGGCCGTCAATGCCAACTCCAGGCTGGTATCTACGACAGGGTTGGGGCTGCTGGAAGCGACCACCGAAGAAGATGAACGTATAGTCGAGAGATTTTGCATTCAGTAATGAGTTCCTTAACGAGTTGATAATGAGTCCTAAACGAAATGAACAATGAAACAGGTTAGAGGTTGGGGTGGCATCATCTTTTCACTCCACTCTTGCATCGGTTACGTCCTACGAAGAAAGCTTAGTTGAGGAGGCTTGAGTAGCCTGGATAGCCATTTGCATGGCCCAATTCCGAGTCATGACAGCACGAGGATGAATTAAACTTTTATTTTCAAACAAAGACTTCAGAGTGTATTCGCTCGTCAGCCAGACGGCTTGATGAAGGTCATTCCAGCAGGCTTCCCGCAGGGTTCGCAGTTGTACCGTATCCCCCCGCCCTGGTTCTAAACTGTCCGCTAGAAACACGACACAGCTTAACGAACTCATTCCCGCAGAACCCAGCGTATGATTCCGAATGGCTTCTAAAACCGTGGCATCCTGGATCCCAAATTCATCACGAGCAACAATGGCCCCCACATCCGCATGTAATAAATGAGGATTAGCCGCAAATACAGAATCAATCGTTAAACCATTGTCGGCAGCTAATTGCAGTAAACGTTTGGGTTTGAAGCATTTGGCCAAGTCATGCATTAGCCCAGCCTGCGCCGCTCGTTCAGCATCAAGATGGTGATGGAGGGCCAGCTTCACAGCCATCTCTTCCACACGAAGAATATGCTGTAGCCGCTTTGCGGGAACGTTTTTATCTAACCAGGCTAAAACTTTTTTGCGCTTATAGGACTTATCCGGCGCGATCGCTTCTGGGGTGGGGTCAGGCTTCAAGGGATCATTCTCTGATTCGCAGGCAGGGTAAGGAGGCTGAACTTCGCTCCTAGAACTCGAATCCAATTGCGTTTGGGATTCACGCATCAAAAAGAAATGCTCCTAAGTTCGACCTGGCTTGACATTGAATGACTGCATGACTCAAAAGAAAGTTGGTAACCAGAAATAGTTTCCCTTTTATTCTAACGCAAGCCTCCAAGGATGACCTGTCAACTTCCAGGGATTTCAGCAGGAAGGGAGACGGCATAATGGGGAGTAACGAATTTTGAACAGTGGATAGCACGTTGTGGATGCGTTCAAACAGCAGACGGAAATTCGATTTCCCTGGTTTGGGGTCAGCTTGCTGGGAATCTGGTTATTTTCCCTGGGTTGTCGCGTTTGGGGCCTCGATCGCTTCAACACGCTAGTCTTTGATGAAGTCTACTATGCCAAATTCGCCCACAATTACTTAAGCCAAACGCCATTTTTTGATGGACACCCGCCATTAAGCAAATACATCATCGCGATCGGGATGTGGTTGGGCGACCAGATGCCCTTTGGCCAGACGGAGAAAAATGGGTTAACCGGCGGCTTGTATGCACCCTGGACCTATCGCTGGTTGAATGCTTTGATCGGCTCCTGGATTCCTCTGGTGATTGCCGGGGTGGCTTACCAGTTGTTGCGACGACGGAGCTACGCTTTGATTGCTGCTCTCTTCGCCGCCTGCGATGGCCTCTTTTTAGTCGAGTCGCGCTATGCCCTGAACAATGTGCATCTGGTAATTTTAGGTTTATTGGGCTGGTGGTTTCTGTTGCTGGCACTGGGTTGTCATCAGCATCCCGCCCCCACAACCGAGGCCACGCCGTTGTATCGAGCGGGCTGGCTGGTGTTGGCGGGAATTAGCTTTGGTGCGACGATCGCCATTAAGTGGAATGGGCTGTGGTTTCTGCTAGGTGCCTATAGCCTGTGGATACTGGCACAGGGATGGGCCGCATGGCAACGCCGCCGCGATCGCTCGGCCCCATTCACAAGCACCGGGGCCGCCGCCGATCTGGCAGCCGCCGAGTTCACGACCGCCGTGGGCCCATTAGAGCCATCCAGCCCATTAGAGCCATCCAGCCCGTTGCAACAGCTATCCCAACTGCGCTGGTGGCAAATGGTGCTTTACCTGGGAGTCATTCCTTTTCTCACCTATGCCCTCACCTGGATTCCGCACCTCCAGTTAAATGCCAAAAATGGGTATTGGGCAGACTTTTGGGCTTTGCAAACCGAGATTTTGAGCTATCACAGTCGGGTGGGGAGTGGTCCTGCGGTGCATCCCTACTGTTCTAGCTGGTACAGTTGGCTGGTGATGTGGCGGCCTGTTGCCTACTTCTACCGGATTACAGGCCGGGGTGATCCGCTGCCAACCGAACAGACCTTGCCACCGACCACGACTGACACGGTGATTTATGATGTCCATGCGATTGGTAATCCGGTGCTGTGGTGGTTTTCGACGATCGCGATGGCGATGGTTCTGCTCATGGCTTGCAGTTTAGTTGGGCACTGGGTGCGGCAAAGGCGGCCACCGAAGCAGGGGTTGGCACCCAGCGCGATCGCGATTAAGTGGGGATTCAACCCAGCCGAGCAATGGTTAATTCTGTTTCTAGCAGTTAATTATCTGGCCAATTTATTGCCCTGGGTGCGAGTCACCCGTTGCATTTTTCTGTATCACTACATGGGGGCGCTGGTGTTTGCCACGATGGCGCTTGCCTGGTTGGTGGATCGGTGGTTACGCAGCGATCGCTCCAGCTTCCGATATACGGGAATTGTAGTCCTGATTTTAGTGGGACTGGCCTTTGTTTATTGGCTACCCATTTACCTGGGGCTACCTGTCACTCCAGACCAATTCAGGCGATTAATGTGGTTTCCTTCCTGGATTTAAACCCAACTGGATTGAGATCTAATCCGTGATTGAGGATTAATCTGCGCATCATTGGCCTTCTTTTTCTTCTCCAAAGCGATTTAAACTCTTTCTCTGGATAGATTGAAACTTGTCGGAAAAATTCCCCTTGTTTCTCAAGAAAGCCTTGACGAACTTGCAACAAAGCATTTAACTGAAGGTTAAGTTTGACATTGGAAATAACTTAGAGGGGTAAGTTGCGTGCTGCTTGTTGATGACCAGGTCAGCATTGCGATTTAGCCAGCATCTTAATAGTTTCATCAGGGTATTTTTGTTGGTTTCCCCACGACTGAACGTAGTTTGGCTGGCTTCGCGTTTACCATTTTTGTCTTCAAATTTAAGTTATGACAGCCCCATACTCCGCTCAAATTTACCGTAACGCAATGGAGCCGTTGGTGATTCAAGAGGTCGAGGAACAAATCAAAAAATTGCCCTCAAAAGTGGCTCAATATATTAACAAAACCGAAGCGATCGCCTATGCCCTGAACCGATTACCTGCGTTATACGCCACTAGCGAACGGGGATGGAAGCAGCAACAAATCAAAGCCAATCAGGGTATGCAAAGCCAGATTAAGGCTGCCGCCCGACAGGCATTGGTGGCGGTGCAACGCGATCCGATTCGTTCCACTACGCCGCTCAAGGTCGATGGCGATCGCGATGCGTCTGTGGCTCTGCAAGAACTGAAAGAATTGCTGCATGCGAACGACCTATCGTGGCAAAATTTGGTTGACACGGTGGAGCGCGAACTCATTCGGACGGCTCGCGGTGAAATTACCTGGCGGAAGCGAGGTAGTGTCGTGTCAGAAAGTCAGGAATGGCAGGATAGTCGTTACCGCTTGTAAATCGTTGTCAATCTGCTGTCAATCGTCGTCAATCTGCATCAGTTTGGGGTTATCACTATGCCATTATCCCAGCCTTATTCGCCCAACTGGTTGGTTACTATTGCCCTGTTAACAACTGCATCGGCAACGGTGGCAACGGTGGCAGTGGTCAATCCTGCTGGCGCGATCGCTCAGGAACAGCAACCAACAGCCTTACCAACCCGATTAGCCAACGAGCCAACGTTGCGCGATCGTCTGTTGGCGGAGATGAAGCAGACCCAAAACCAGCCTTCCCGCGAATTGAGGGCTGCTTTAAACCGGAGTCTCCTGCTGGGGGCTGTAACGTCCAACAATCCTTCATCCATTCAACTTTCGACGCCAAGTTTATGGTGGATTAGTGATCAACTCGCGGCCCTGCGGCAATTCGGCAATAAGTTGATTCAGCAGTGGGTGGCTCGCCCCGCCCAAGCGGGTGAACCCGGGCAGGTCGATTTGCTGGTGAATCGACAACAGTGGAGCTTATTAGACTATTTTCAGCGCTACGAGTTTGTTAATAAATTTAGCGCGATCGCCCGCAGTTTTGGCTACAACACGCGGGTCTACGACAACCCTGATCGCATCCCCGTTGCGCTTTACATCTGCGATTTCAGTGCCAGAGACATCAATCTTCTGCGATCGCCCCAGGGTCAACTGGCTCCAGGCTCCGCTAACACAACCGTGTTACCCGCCGCTATTGCCAATTCCCTCACCTGCGACCTGAATCTGGTGGGTGCTGCCACCCGTCCCCGCTGATTTAGGGGGATGGGGCCTCCAAATCGAGTGCCAGTTTGCCTAAAAAGCCACCCGCTGCCAGGGTACGGTGGGCTGCTGCCGCCTGAGCCAGCGGGAAGGTGCGATCGCAATGAATGTGCAATTTGCCTGCATCGATGAGGCGAGCGCACTGTTCCAGAATTTTCACCTGTGCCATCTGCTCATCCAGCAAATTCTTTAGCATCGGAGTGAGCATCAATTCAAAACTAATACGCTGATTGCGAGTCCGGGCCAGTTTCCAGTTGGTGGCAGGGTCGGCATCCAAAATGGTGACAAGGTCGCCATAAATTTGTACCGCCTCAAAGCTCTGACTCAGGGTGGCCCCTCCCACCGTATCAAACGCAACGTCTACGCCTGCCCCCTCAGTCCAGTCCAGAATAGCCGTAACAAAATTCGTTTCCCGGTAATTGATGATGCATTCGGCCCCCAGTTGCCGGACGAATTCCGCCTTGGCCGGAGAACTGACGGTGGTAGCAACGCTGGCTCCTTGTAAAACCGCTAACTGAATGGCCACATGCCCCACGCCCCCGGCTCCCGCATGAATCAAAACTCGCTGCCCCGGTTGCAAGCGGGCGCGATCGTACAGCGCTTCCCAGGCCGTAATCAACACTAGCGGGGCTGCTGCCGCTTCTACAAAACTTAAACGTTGCGGTTTGCGGGCGAGCCAGCGCTCATCGACAACAGCCCACTCAGCGTAGGTGCCGGGGCGATCGCCCAACCCCCCCTGGCAAAAATACACCTCATCTCCAGGGCTGACCCGTTGCACCCCTCGCCCGACGACCTCGACCACACCGGCTCCATCACAGCCTAAAATGGCTGGCATTTGATCCGGAAAGAAGGTCCCGCGGCTGCGTAACTTCGTATCAATTGGATTAACCCCTGCGGCTTTCAACCGGATCAAAACTTCGGTATCTGTGTGAAGTTCAGGACGTTGAACGTTCAACAGTTGCAGGACATCAGGTTCACCAGCAGCAGTCATGAATACGGCTCTCATACGCCATTGATCTCAGTATGCTTGTAGAAAAATAAGATACATGAAGACAACACTATTTTCTGCGATCACAACTATCAAATGGTAGATAGAAAGAGCAAAATATTTTTGTTAGAACCGTAATAGTGCTGGGTTTAATACAAACAACCCCGCCATTGCAAATTTTGGAGCCACGATGATCAACACCGCCAATACCATTCAATTGACAGAATTAACTGACGAAACCCTACTGGAAATTTGTCGAGCGGCTCAAGTCATTGCCTGTGAGTGCCCTGCCTACATTGCCCGATTATTACGCCAGGTGCGAGTATTTCGGGAATACACCACCAATTGCATTGAACAATTTCCGGCAGATGCCGAAACCCATGAATGGTTGTCCTCCCGTGCAGTCGAAGTTGAAGATATTTTGTTTCGTACAATGATTGAATTGATGCAGAAGGAAGAATTGATTGACTCGAATCAAAATGTTTCTCTAGATAAATTATCCGATCGCGCGCGGGAAATTGTTTTGAAACAAATTGGCCCCACCAAGTAAGCAGACTTCGGACGGGGAAAACTCGTCCATTTTGTGGTCTGACTGTCATGTTCAGGGTGACACCCTCTATCCTGGAAATAGTAAGGAAGGTAAGGTGGCATGACAGAGGTAGCTGTGGATGGCGTGATTACCATTGCTGTGGTGGGGGATGTGCATGATCAATGGGAAGCAGCGGATCACGAAGCGTTGCACCATTTAGGCATTGATCTGGTACTTTTTGTCGGTGACTTAGGTAATGAGTCGGTAGAGGTGGTACGGGCGATCGCTGCATTAGATCTGCCTAAGGCGGTGATCCTGGGGAATCATGATGCCTGGTATACTGCCACCGATTGGGGCCGGAAGAAATGCCCCTACGATCGCACGTATGATAACCGATTCCAGCAACAATTGGATCTCCTGGGTGATGTCCATGTCGGTTATGGCAAATTAGATTTTCCCCAGTTTGGGCTATCGGTGGTGGGTGCCCGTCCCTTTAGCTGGGGTGGCTCGGAGTGGAAATACAGCGAGTTTTACCAGACTCAATACGGCGTTAGCAGTTTTGCGGAATCAACTCGTCGGATTGTCGCCGCCGCCAAGCAGGCAACGTGCGATACGATTTTACTACTGGGGCATTGCGGTCCCCTGGGCCTGGGTGACCAACCCGAAGACCCCTGTGGTAAGGATTGGCAACCGCTAGGCGGCGATCATGGTGATCCGGATATGACGGATGCGATCGACCAAATTCGGACTCTGGGGAAAAGACTGCCTCTGGTGGCATTTGGCCATATGCACCACAGTTTGCGCCACACCAAACAACACCTGCGGACTCCCGCCTCGACCCGCAACGACACGCTGTATCTTAATGCGGCCAGTGTGCCTCGCATTGTGCAGGAAAATCACCTGCGGCGGCGCAACTTCTCTTTAGTGCAGTTTTGCCACGGCAAGATTTTGCAGGCATCTCTCGTGTGGGTTGATCACACCTACGCGATCGCGGTGGAGCAAGTGTTGTACAGAGCGCAACCCCCAGCAGAAGTTCGACCGCAACATGTGGCAATGTCTCAATAAAAAAGCCCCAGCGATCGCGCCAGGGCTTATCAACTCTAGAAGGGAGGTATCCAAATGAGGGACAAAGTCTGTGGGAGTTCTTAGCTCGAACTCAGCAGATTGACTCCCAGCCTTGCCCGTACAGCCTAAAGATCGATCTCAATGCGATGGGGTTTTGGCGTCGGGCGATCGCGCTTAATTTTGTCGTTAATCTCTTTTTCGACTTGCTTCAATCGGTCCAGGTTCAGTCCGGGAACAATGGGTTTTGTGGGGCGCTTCAGTTCAACCGGACCGCCGAGCGCTTCTGCACCACTAACAGGTTTCTGAGCAGCATCCTTACGGGTAGATTCGGAACTCATGGGGGCTTTTCCTTTAATTACGAGAAGTGAACGTTGACTGCATGATGACTGACGATTGGGGGCACAATCCCCGTCAATTGGAGTACAGAGAAATCATTGAAGTAGACATCAAAAACCAAGATTAAACCTTAATCCTTAGTTTTGAGCGACTTCAACCGTGGGTCTAACGGAACCATGAAAACTTGCCTTAGGAGCAGAAAAAGACGAGACAACCGAAATTAGCACTAAAAAACTCACAATGGCGATCGCGGTTTGGCAGAAGAGGGGGAATTCAGAACTGCGTTGCATAGGAACCTCCTGAGTTGCTTTAGAGACTTATCTGGTTGCTCTGTTTGCTTTATGCAAGTCTCTATTATCTTCATCACCCCAATGCCGACCAATTCCGAAAAAGAGCTTGTGTTCCTACAAGCCACCCGACGGTGATCTGCGTCACTGCAAACATAAAAACGGGTGGTCTTTCTGCCTTTCGGAATCCGGATCAAATAGCTGCAAGATAGTTTTGGTATGGGCAAACGACCGTTTGCCCCTCCAGCGGTTACACGCGAATCGGAAATACCCAATCTCGATAGTTCTCGTCGCGGTTTTCGGTAATGGCCGTCAGTTTTTCCCGGAGCAACGTGGTAATCGGGCGATCGCTGGGCAACTCATAACTTTCGATTCGCTTCACAGGCGCAACCTTGGCGGCGGTCCCACACAAAAACACCTCATCCGCAATCAGCAATTCGGAGCGATCGACGGGACGTTCCACCACGGGAATGCCGAGATCACGGGCGATCGTCATCACACTATCACGGGTAATCCCTTCCAAAATATCCTGTTCAAATCCAGGTGTAATGATGGTGCCATTCCGCACGATGAAGATATTCATCCCAGAAGCTTCGCTCACCTTACCCTGGGTATTCATCAAAATCGATTCATCAAACCCAGATTCCACCGCTTCAGTTTTAGCCAGGGAGGAGGTAATGTAAGCGGCGCAAATTTTGCCGCGCAATGGCAAGCTGCGGTCTTCCTGGCGATACCAGGAACTGATCCGACAAGACACGCCCCCCGGTGGCAGGTAGTCTGCCATCTCCAATCCGTAAATCAAAAAATCTTTCTCAATATTGTGCAGACGCGGCGACACGCCCAGGCCAGAGTTATACACCAGCGGACGAATGTAAAACGACGTGGAGGGTTTATTTTTCTGAACGAAATCCGTAATCGTTTGCTGAATCTGGCTGGCCGGGATGTCGTACATTAACAATTTGGCACTGGTGCTGAGTCGCTGACAGTGGCGATCCAATCGGAACAGCAGAATTTGATTGGGGTTTTGCGGATCGGGAATCCCACGCAATCCACCGAAGGCCCCAGTTCCGTAGTGTAGAGCGTGGGTGGCAACCGAAATTTTGGCGTCTTCAAAGGGCAGAAACCGATTTTGCAAATAGGCGATCGGCAGAAAATTTTCCATGAGTCGTCGCTAATCGTAAGTTGGATGAGGAGTAAATCGTCGTTGAAAAGAGTTACCACGATTTAACCATTTGAACATACTTGCATAACCTGATTTCCTCCCTTTTGGAATTCGTAAGCAACGGTGCGAATCTGCACCTGATAGCCCAGATGGCACAGGTCAGTTTGCAGTGGCTCCACAAAGGGCGATCGCTCGCCCGAAATTTTGAGGAGCGGGAAAATCCGGACTTCTTTGGCGATGCGGCACAGTTCTGCGATCGCCTGTTGATGGAACCCCCACCCCAACTGATCCGAATAGGCAAACAGGAAATGGGAACACAACGCCAGATCAAACTGCTGATCAGCAAACGGCAAGTTGGGCAATTCTGCGGTGACATAGCGCCCGGACTGCTTGCCCACTGGAAAATCTCTTAAAAATTGTTGCATCGCCGCCATCCGCACCGCACCCAACTGTTCCGGCGTTGTGATATCAGTCCAAACGAATTGGTCTAAATTGGCGGCCAAGCCCTGCAAAATGACCGGATAGGTCGCCTCAATCCGTTGGGCAATGTCTTCTACGCCAAACTGGTAAAGCGGATCGCAGGAAATTACGGTGTTGCCCTGTTGCGTCATTTCGGCATTAAAACTGGCTGGACCCGCCGCACAATCCAGCAGCGATCGCGGCAAATCGCTGGCAGTCAGGTCAAACATCCGGATATATTCTGAGCGCGATCGCCCCCAAGGCACCACAGTTTCCAGCGTAAAACCCATAACTTAAGTCACACTTTCCGCTCGACGAATCATTTGTACAGTAGTCTTTTTGCTATCAGACCATACAATGCGGTTGTCATTGGGCAAACGGCGAAACGTGAAAACTTTAGAGAGTAGCGGATTGACATGATGCAGCGATGGATGCAACAGGTTGGGAAGGGGTGGGCTGTAACAACCAATCGAACCCTGGTTTGGCTGCTGCTGGGGGGGTTGCTCGTTCGTAGTTTTATCGCCTTCCTGCTACCACCCGGATTTGATGAAGCCTACTATTACCTCTACACGCAAAATCTGGATTGGAGTTATTTTGACCATCCCTTGATGGTGGCCTTTACCACCGGATTTGGGGTGTGGCTGACGGGCGAAGTCTCCCAATTCACGATTCGTCTGGGTCCTTTATTGCTGTATGTTGGCTCGTTGATTTTCCTGTATCTCGCCAGTGTGCGGTTGTTTTCGGAACGGGCGGGAGTGTTGACCGTGGCGATCGCTTCCCTGATTCCCATTTTTATCGTTGGCTTCGGCGTACTCACCCTGCCCGACAGCCCCTTAATCTTTTTCTGGTCCGCCACAATTTATGTCGCTGCGGAAGAATTCTTTCGCACCGCCGCCTACAAACCCAGTTACCGTCTGGCGATCATTGGGCTACTCGTAGGACTCGCCTGCCTCAGCAAATACCACGGACTGGCGATCGGCTTTGGCCTGGTCGGTTTCTGCCTCAGCAGTCCTCGTCATCGCTTGGCCCTACGTTCCCCCTGGATGCTCCTGTCCCTGGCCCTATTTCTCCTGACCCTTGCCCCCATCGTCATGTGGAACACTCAGCACGATTGGGTTTCCCTGCGGTATCAATCCGGTCGGGCCATTCCCGATCGCGGCTACAGTCTGCTCGAACTCCTGGGCACCTTTTTGATTGGCGTGGCCTACCTCTTCCCCCCATTTGGCTTTCCCCTCTGGTGGGTCAGTCTCAAGTCCACCGACTCTCTCCCCCATCCCTCCATCGCCCCATCGGCCCATCCCAAGTTCCTCCTCCTCTGGCTTGCTCTGCCTTTGATGCTGGGTTTCACGCTCATGGGTGGTTATCGGCCAATTTTGCCCACCTGGGCCATGCCGGGATTTTGGAGTGCGACGGTGTTGCTGGGGGCGCGGGCGGCGATGTGGCAGGCGCGATCGCCCAAAGGCGTAAGGCGATGGCTGTGGGGGTCTGGACTGGTGATTGGCGGTCTGTTGCTGGTGGCGCTATTGCATCTCAGTTTTGGTACTTTGCAAAAACCTAGCCGCTTTGCCTGGTTTGGGGGATTTGTCCCGGCGAGTGCCGATGCGTCGGTGCAATTGGTGGATATTCAGCAAATTCGGCAGGGGTTTCAAACCTCGCCAGAATTGAAGGCCGCATTGGCACGCGCAGATTTTGTGTTTACGAATGAGATTTTTCTATCGGGACAGGTGGGCATGGCGATCGCGCCCCTCAACCCACCTCCCATCACGACTTTTAATGACGATTTGCGCGGGTTTGCCTTCTGGTCTACGGCTGAGGCATGGGTCGGCAAGAATGGTTTGTATGTTACGTCCAAACGATTGCCCAATGAGAGTGTTTATCGTGACTATTTTCAACGGATTGAGGCGATCGCGGAGATTCCCCTCCAACGGGGCGGCGTAACGGTTGAAACGATTCAGGTTTACCAGGCTGAAAAGCTGCTAAAACCCTTTCCACGCCCCGACGATGTGAACCGATCGACACGCTTGCGCTAGTGGTCTGTCAAGACTGTTTTGCTGGGTTGAAAACCCTCAAAACACTTGATAATTGGGTTTTGTAGATTTGAGGTACGCCTCAAATCTATCCTGACGGACCACTAGTAACGAGGGTACAGATATTTGGTTTTCTAGCAATCTCCTAAAGATCGTGCTGTTGCAAGAAGGCGAGAAATGTGGCGCGATCGCTCATGGCTGACTGGGCACCAATTTGGGTGGTTGCCAGTGCGCCTGCGGCACAACCCCAAATTAAGGCTTTTTCCAGAGGTAATCCTTCTACCAGCGCGGCGGCAAACCCACCCGCAAACGCATCTCCCGCCGCCACTGTGTCGATCACAGTCACCCGAAACGCAGGCACAAATAAAGTGTCAGTTGGTGTGGCACAATACACGCCTTGAGCACCTAGCTTAATCACGACTGTCTTCGCCCCTTGAGCCTGAAGCGCGGTGGCAGCTTTTGCAGCAGATTCAGGAGTGGTTACGGGAAACCCGACCAGTTGTCCGGCTTCGACCTCATTCGGCAGCAAGTAATCCACAAATGGGTACACTTCCGCAATGGCTTGGTTTGGCACTGGAGCCGGATCCAGGAGTACGGGGACTCCTGCCTGATGGGCCGCGATCGCGGCGGCTTGCATCGTTGCGATCGGAATTTCCAGTTGCAGCAGTAAGGCTTGAGCCTGGGGCAGTAATTGATTTAATCGTGCTACATCCGTCCCATCCAGGCGATTGTTGGCCCCTAACACCCCGATGATCTGGTTCTCACCCGTGTCTGCCACCGTAATTACCGCCACACCTGAATGGGTAGACGAGTCAATTTTCACGCCATCGGTTTCCACCCCGGCTAGATGCAAGGCTGCTAACAACTCCTGCCCAAAGGGATCCCCCCCCACTCGCCCGATCATCTGTGTCGGAATGCCAAGACGGGCGATCGCTACTGCCTGATTCGCCCCCTTGCCTCCCGGCGTGGTGTAAAAATCCGATCCAATCAGCGTTTCTCCTGATCGCGGCAGTCGTGGGGTCCGACTCACCAGATCCATGTTCAAACTACCAAAAACTAAGACTGACATCGCGCTTCTACCATCCCCAACTGCCAGGGGCACCTTTAAAGGGACCCACAATATCGCTGGTAATCCAGCCACCGTAAAAGTTTCCCGGTTGCGGTTCAACCTTTTCCCCCTCGACGTAGCAGGCATCCATCGGTGCCGGGTAAAAGGCCACATAATTCTGAATGCTGACAAAGGATGGAGTGGGATTGGGATAATACCAGGCCACGTTTTCCAGCGTTTTGTCACCGACAACAACGGTGTAATAAGCGCCCTGGCCTTTCCATTCGCAATAGGTCGATCGCGGACTTTGGATCAGATACTCCATTTGAATGTCTTCTGGTGGGATGTAGTAGACCGGGGGATGGCTGGTTTCTAACACCCGTTTGGCCTGTCGAGTGTCCGCCAGTGTCACCCCATTGCAAATGATTTGAATATGCTTGGATGTGTCCTCTAAGCGAGGCGGACGGGGATAATCCCAGACGGATTCTTGACCAGGTTGGGGGGGAATGGGTTGGGGCGGCATAGGCGTGAATGAGGGGATGGGTAGGGGAGGGAGTGGGTGAGAGGGTGGAGGAGGAAATGGTTGGGGCAGGGGCGCTAATGGCTTTCTGGTTGGGGTGGGGGCGGCTGGCGATCGCCAGAGACAGGAATGGCAGACGGAATTGTACTCAGGCTCAGGGTGCCTTGGAGTGTATTTTCAGAAATCTGCCCAGCGATTGTAACATTGGCGTTGCAGTTCCACTCACGGCCCAGATTGCCTTCTAGCACCAGTTGGTCATTCCCCCAGCGACCCGATAAAGAGGGACGTTCGAGGGCAATTTGCTGCGATCGCTCAGAGGCATTCTCAGGCAGTAGCGCACCTGTGAGAAACACACCGGATTGTTGCAGCAGCAGGTTTACGGGTTGGCCCTTTAAGCAATCTGTGGGTACCTGCATCGCGAGGGGATAACGCCCGTCAATCCGGCGGGGTGCCTGAAGATTTCTTTCACCGTAGGCTGTGGTCAGGGTAAATAACACCACTACCGACCCAATCGCGCAACTATAAAAAATTAAGGAGCCTAAGCTGAAATGCTCTTTCACCGATTGACCTCCGGTTTGGCGGAAATTACGCGGGTATGTTCTTTCGCCAGCACAGACGCGAGATGGCTGGTCACGCGGCCATAGCGGCGAGTGATCAGCAGGGATGATTGACACTGCACTGCCAGTTCATCCATGTAAATCCCTAAAGTTTGCCGTTCTAATCCCCATTCTCGACTGGCTCCAGCAATGGTCAAATCGGCCTGTTCCGAAGCGGCCACCACCGTTTCGATGGGGCTACCAGCCGCCACCTCTGGAATCAAAATGCGCTGCCGGATCGATTCTGGCAATTGGTCCATGATGCTGCGAAGTTCATAATTCAGGTTTGCTGTTGGCGCGGCTTGCGAAATTCGCAGAATCGTCAGGTGACAATCAGGACTATTAATCAGCAGGCGCAGCGCAATTTCTAAGCCCAAATCATTATGCACATTGGGACTGTAGGGCACCAGCAAGTTCTCCAGTTTGCCATGCTGGCGATCGACAAAAACGGCGACATCAGTGCGGGCGGTGCTCAAAATTTGCCCCACCCTGCCCCCTAACCGATTTTTACTAAAGGCGGGACGGTGCCAGCCCAGCAGGATCAAGTCGGTGCGATCGCTCTCTGCAATGGCGTTCGTCTCCTGAGCGACATCTCGCGCTACCTGCACAATCGGATGCACCAGCGAATGCACATAGGGCAGGTTGAGCGTATCCATTAATCGTTGGATTTGCTCCTGCCGTTCTGCAATCAGGCGATCGGCCTCAGCCGGAGTGCTCTCGTAGGCGTAATCTTCCTCCAGTTCAATTAAGCTGAGGGGATACACCGCCGCCGAGGCCAGCACATCAGGATGGGGCAATTTGCTGCCTACCGCGATCGCCACGGCCAGTTGAATCAAGCCTTTTTGGGTGTTGGGGTTGGCGATCGGGACCAGAATGCGGTAGTCCGGTTCAACGACATCCAGCACCGATTCTGCCACATCTTCCCGAATTTCCTGCTTGGGATACAGCCATTCCAGCAAGGGTGAGGTCATGAATGTTGTCGTTAATGCCATGATCACCAGCATGGCAAACAATAGCGGTGAGATCACATTCAGGCTCAGGCCAATGTTGAGCACAATTAATTCCGTCAGGCCCCGGGTATTCATGAGCCAACCCAGCGCGGCGGCATCCCGTTTGGGGACTCCGCAAAATCGTGCTGCGACGTAAGTGCCAACGTATTTCCCCGCGATCGCCACCAGCAACACGAGGCCACACAAAAACCATAACAACGGGCTATTCAGCAAGCCAATTTGCGTCCGCAACCCACTGTATGCAAAAAAGATCGGCAATAAAAAGACCAGCACAAAATCTTCGGTTTTTTGGGCCAGTTCTCGCGTTAGGCCAACGTGTTTGGGCATCACCGCCCCCAGTAAAAACGCCCCAAAAATGAGGTGAATCCCGATCAATTCCGTCATCAGGGCCGAAGCCACCACGCCCATGTAAATTCCGGCCAGAGTAAATTGGCTTAACTTGCCAGTGCGGTTGTAATATTTAGCCAACCGTTGCAAAAACGATCGCACCACCGTCACCATCAGGGCAATATAAACAATTGACTCCAAAATCGTCGGTAGGGCTGCCAGCATACTGTTGGTGCGAGTCACCGCGATCGCCAGCGCCAGCAAACACCAGGCCGTCACATCATCCACGGCGGCACAGGTCAAGGCCAGCGTTCCCAATTTGCTGCCCTGCAAGTTGTTTTCGGTAATGATGCGGGCCAGCACCGGAAACGCCGTAATTGACATGGCCGCCCCCAGAAACAGCGCAAAGGCCGTAAACGATACACTATTGCTCGATACCAGCGGATACAGCAACAGCGCCAGCAAACTCCCTAACGAAAACGGCACCAGAATGCTGACATGGGAAGTCAACACCGCCACATTTAACTGACTCTTAAGATATTTCGGGTCTAGCTCCAGCCCAATCAAAAACATGAAAAAAATTAGACCAATCTGCGACAATACCCCCAGATACGGGATCACACTGGGCGAAAACAACACGGCGGCCAGCTCCGGAGCCAACCAGCCAAACAACGACGGACCCAGCATAATCCCGGCGACAATTTCGCCAATCACCAGAGGTTGCTTAATGCGGCGAAAGCCTAACCCCACCAACCGCGACAACCCAATCACAATCAGAATATTGATGAGCACCAGAACGATGGTTTCGAGTTTCATGGGTGAGCGTCATAAACAAATAAAAGGCCCTGAGCAGACAATGGCGCACTTTCTATGCCACAGCTGGCCCGGTCTAGTGGTCAGTCAATTAATGATTGACGGGTAGCCAAAATTCAGGTTGTTGATTGGGGTTAAATTTTGCGGGTCTTCGACCCGTCAAAATTTTCCTGACGGAACACTAGGCTGTCAACAAGCAGAATAGCGCTCTAAATTAATTTCTCTCGGTTCTTTAGACCAGTTTCCAAATCCCATAATTTGTTAAAGTCTGTGAAGCATTGCTGGCTGAACGTATTACATGAATTACCCCGCTTATACGCCGCCGATCGCCCTGCGAAACGGTTTGGCAATGACACTTTACATTGCCACTAAGGGTCGCCGCACTTGGCAAAATACAGTATCCCATCCCCAACCGATTTACCAGGCCCACGTATTTCAAGGGGCTGGAAATGTTCCGATTTTTGGGCAATTGGCAATTCCAGCCACCCCACGGGGCACCATCATTGCGACTTACGGCATTACGGGGAGCCTGGAGGATCAATGGTTGCTCAACGTTTTGGGCTGCAAAGCGTTTGCTCAAGCTTATGCCCTGGTATTCTTCGACTGGCGTGCTCACGGCAAAACGGCTGAGTTATCGCCCAGCCTCACCTCCGACGGCATCTACGAAGGCGAAGATTTTGTGCGGATCGCGGCCCAGGCGAAGGCTTTGGGGTGTCCGGCTCCTTACTGGTTGATCGGCTACTCTCTAGGTGGGCAATTGGCGCTTTGGGCCATCAAGGCCGCTCAAACCTTACCATCCTGGGGACCCGATTTAAATTTGGCTGCCTCTGAAATTGGCGGGGGGGCGGTCATTTGTCCCTCTTTAGAGTCCAATCGATCGCTTCGTTACCTGACTCAGTCTTTAACCGGGCGACAGTTAGAACAATCCATCGCCCGTGAATTGAAAAAGCTGGCGTGGCGGATTCATGAACACCATCCTCAGGCGCTTGATCCGGCGGCGATCGAGCGAGTGCATGACATCTGGAGTTTTGACCATGAACTGGTCATCCAGGGATTGGGCTTCGCTTCTGTGGAAGCGTATTACACCGCCACCAGTGGCCTTTACCAGTTGCCCACCCTGCAAAAACCAACGTTGATTATCTACGCCGCCGATGATCCGATGTTTGATCCGGCTCTGGTCGCGGAACTGGAGTCAATGTGTGCGGCCAATGCTGCGATCGATTTGCTGTTGACTCCTCAGGGCGGCCATGTGGGTTATTTCAACAGTCCGGCGGGGCAGCGCCAAGCTCAGGACCCGGACCCCTGGTGGGCCTGGAACCGGATTCTGGATTGGTGCGATCGCCAGTCAACGAGTTTACCCTGACTCACCGGACGCATCAGACAAATGGCGGAGTGGTTTCCGTCGTTCGCCTCTGTAGTTATACGGAAGGTGTTTCCTATAGTGGATTTAAAGCAATGGTCAAGCTTTCAGTCCCGGTTCACCTTCAACCAATTCAGGGAGTCACTATGACGGAATTCTATCAGGGCTGGATGATTCAACTCGTCGTTGCAGAAGCGCAATTTCAATTCATCTGCTCCTCGCCCACTGGAGAAGAATTGACGAATACTACTGTTTATCCCAATCAACTCAACGCCTTCCGGGCCGCATTTACGTTGATCGATCGCCTGTTGGCTTGCTATGCGCTCCGGTTGGTTCTGCGGGAAATCTTTGAAGCAAACACTCTGAGCTTTGAAGAATGGGAAAAACTGAATCAATTTCTGGACTACACAGCACGGGTGCAGTTTAGTCGATCGCCTTTCTCACCAAAATAACGGTGCAGTTTGAATTGCGGGCGATCGTTTCTGGAATATTGCCCTGAATCGCCTGTTGCAGTAAGCCTTCCCGGCTGGCACCCAAAACAATCACATCGCACTGGTCTTTTTGGGCCATATCTACCACCGCTTCAACCACCGAGTTGGCGCAGACCGAAGTCACCTCTACCGTACTGCGGCTGTGGTGTCGTAAAAAAGTCGCTTTGGCTTCCAGTGCGGCGGGGTTATAGTCCGTTTCGTGGGGCTGAAACACATGGCATAGCCGAATGTTGGGGTTGGGGCTAAGGGAAACTAGAGCCGGTAATAACTGCACGGCATATTCTGCATTCGGTCCACCGCCCATCGGGACCAGCCAGCGCTTCAACTGGGCCAGGTGCAGTGTAGCCTGAACCGATGCCTGAGTGTCCTCGGCATCGGGCGTTGCGACGAAGTTATCCCCCATCTTCACCAGCACCACATCACAGTTGGCCTGCCGGATGGCCGTATCCACAATGTCGCCAAAAATGCGTCCCGGCGTGGAGGTACTCCCTTTCCAGCCCATCAGCAACAAATCAATATGGCGATCCTTTACGGTTTCCAGGACGGCTCCCGCCACGTTATGAGCGGCTCGAATCTGGGTATGAACGGGAACGGCCCAACTTGCGCCCTGTTGCACAACTCGTTTCAATAAACGCCGACTGCGAGTCGTGTTTACGGCTGTTTCGGCGGGTGAGTTGTGGCGCGGTACTAACAAAATCTGTAAACACTCGACCTCATACTGAAACTCGCGGGCCATAACCAATGCTAATTTCAGCAAGGCATTGGCGGTTTGGGGGTTACTCAGGGGCAATAATAGACGACCCTGCCCGGTGGCGGGCGATCGCGTCTGATACACCATGTAGGATGGCTCTGGCTGTGGGCCAATCCGGTCCGAATCGCCCCGTAGCTTTTCCGATTCCACCTGCAAAATGTCGCTGCGGGTAATGATGCCTACCAGTTTGCGATGTTCCACCACGGGCAGGCGAGAGAGTTTGTACCGGGACAACAAGTACAACACCCGCCCCAACGTATCATCTGGTGACACGGTAATGGGTTTGGGGGTCATGATCTCGTGCAGGCACGCGGTTCCTGGTAATTGTCGATGGGTGATTTTGTCCAGGTCGGTCTGGGTGACAATCCCCACCAGCTTGCTACCATCCACCACCGGAAAGCCGCGATGATGAGAATTGGCAAACGCCGTGAGCACCTGCTCCAGGGTCATCCGGCTGTTTAAGGTTTCGACCCGCGTTTGCATCACCTCCGCCGCCGTTAAGGTGGTCCATAGCCCATCGTTGATCGTGTCTGGCTCCAGAGCGATGCCTTTGAGTTCTAGCAGGTGCGTATACAGGGAACCGGGAGCCAGCCATTCTGCGACTAGATAGGCCGTCACTGCACAAATCATCAACGGCAGAATCAGGTTGTAGTTGATCGTAATTTCAAACACGATCACGATCGCTGTAATCGGCACTTTGGCAACAGCACCAAAAAAAGCCCCCATTCCCGCTAAAGAATAAATGATCGGTTCAGTGGGAGCGATCGCGATCGCTCCCAGGCCCACCAATTTCCCCAAGGCGGCCCCCAACACCAGGCTCGGAATGAATAATCCACCGGGCGCTTCGGCACTACAGGCCACAATGGACAGCAAAAATTGCACCAGAAACGCCCCTAAGGTAAATTGCCAATCCGTTGTTTCACTGGTGAGGAAGCCCTGGAGGGTCGTCGTGTCGCGAAAGACGGGGGGCAGCACACCGATCACCAGCCCAGAGATTAATCCTGCCAGCCCAATCTTCCCAGGTAAGCTAATCTGCAAATGCCGCCGACTCAGTTTAAGACTGGCAAGAATACTGCGATTGAACAACGCCGCGAATAACCCTGCCAATACACCTAACACTAGAAAAAACGGAATTTCTTGCGGCGTGAAACTGGCTGTCCGAATGGAGGCATCCACCAGGTTTAAACTCGGACCCGCCAGCACTCGTGACACAATGCCACCCGTGAAGGAAGCCAGAATTGCTGTTCCCAATGTCAAACTGGAAACATCATGCAGCAATTCTTCAATCACAAACAACATTCCAGCGATCGGAGCATCAAAGCCCGCGGCGAGTCCGGCAGCCGCTCCCGCCGCGATGAGTTGCCGTTGATGATCGGGAGATGCCGGTACCCAACGACTGAATTGAGCCGCCAGCGATGCACCAATTTGCACAGTTGGGCCTTGCCGTCCCAGCACCATCCCAGAACCAAGCGTCAGCATCGTACTCAGAAGCTTAATTACCGCTACTCGCAAATCCAGGGAGATCGGAACGTAAGAGAGGGCGGCTTTGATCTGGGGCACTCCACTACCCGTTGCTTCCGGGGCAAATTGCTGAATCAACCCCCCCGCCAGAAACCCGCCCAATAATCCCACTAGAGGGAGCAATAACCAGGCGGGCACGATTACAGCGGTTTGAACTCGCCAAAGACTCATCCAATGCACGCCCTGCTTCAGCAAAACCGCTGCCAGGGCGGCGACTAACCCAATCACAACGGCTTCTAAAATGGCGAGTCGTTTGGGTTTCAGGAGATGATGAGTCAGGTTGAAATCCGCAGGGAACGGCATGGGATTCACTGGCGTAGGACCGATGGCATAACTGGGACGATCTGTGAAAGAACATTCCGGTTATTGCAATCTTAAATGGCTTTGTTCATTGCCGCGTGGGTGGTCGTTTGATTGACTGACCAACGTTCCCAACGGCTGAGTGTTTTGTTGTAATCTCACAGGAAATCAGTGGCATTCATTTCACGACTGGCCTGAGTTGTTGGCCTGAGTTGCTGGGGCTTAACCCGATACGCCGCGTTTGCGCCAATCTCAGCTATTAGTTGAAGTCAAATATTAACCTACGGCTATTTCTATTTCTTTATTGAGATTAATATGGGGCAGCAATCACTATGAAATCGCAGGTTTAAATCTCCAGCGATCGCATCCAGTTGGCGATTAAACTCAGCGCGAGATCGCCAGCCTGGACCGGCAGCGATCGCCCCTTCAGGACTGTGCCATCCAGTTATATGAAAACCATATGGATTGTCACTTGAAAAAATGTTGGCATCAATTGAAGGGTCTTGATGTAGTATGGTTCCATGCAACTTCCAGAAGCTGATATTTCAGCGTTCAAACTATCTCAAATTGGACTTGACCGTTGACAGCTTGAAGGGCGATTGATCACATTTGAAGCAGCAAGTGAATGTCTAAAAAGAAGAAAACCGACCCTCTTACCGGGGAAGTGCTCCTGAAAAAAGTTAAAGAATTGGAGCATTTGAGTAAAGAAGAAAAAGCGAAAGAATGCGGCTACTACACCGTCACGAAGAGCGGCGTAGAACGAGTCAATATGATGAAATTTCTCAATGCGTTGATTGACGCAGAGGGCATCGAGTTGGATGGAAAAGCCAGCGCCAATGGCCGGGGGGGGCGGAGTGCCAGCTACCGGATTAGTGTCCAGTCAAATGGAAATTTGTTGATTGGGGCAGCTTATACTAAGCAAATGGATTTAAGACCTGGAGATGAGTTTGAAATTTCTCTAGGGCGAAAACATATTCAACTCAAACAAGTTGATCAGGTTGATGAATAGCTCGACATTTCCTAAAATGTCTGTTAGAAGGAGTCAATGTTCATCGAATATATGATTGTCATGCAATTTTTAGAATCGGTTGATTGGATGACTGTTGCTCCAGGCATTTTAGCGATCGCCATTTTTATTGGCGGAATGCTAATGATGTTTACAGGTGTATGGACCAGTCGTAATCGTTAAATATGTTGTTCATCAGTCCGAAAAAGACTCAGTCGGAAAAAGACTCAGTTCAAAAAAGATACAGTCCGAAAAGAAAAAATCGAGATAGAGGATTGATGCGATCGCATCAATCCTCTATCCTGCTGAGTTCTCTACCAACAAACAGTTAAGCAGATTGTTTGATGACAGTGATAGGAATGGGTTCTACAACGGATTTAGGATTACTCATTTGCCGTTGCAGGGCTTGCTGGGTGACGGCAAGGCTACAGGTCAATGCAATGTGCTCCTGATCCAGCACTCCCACTACTTTTCCAGGTTGCTGCCGACTCATAACTGGCAACTGGCGCAACCCACGAGTTGCCATACGGACCTTCGCCTCAATTAACGGTTCATCTTCATAGGCAACCAGTAATTCCATCGTGCAAATTTCGCGGAGGGTGGGGGGCTGTGGTTCACCGGCAATTCGCACCAAAGCTGCGTCCGCCTCCAAAGCTGCGATCGCCCGGTTGATATCCTGCAACGTCACGATCCCAATCAACTCATCCGTTTCATCAAAAACCAGCGCACTGCGAACCTGTTGCCGAGTCAGCAACAGGCCACCTTCTAGCACCGAAAACGAACCCAATACCGAAACAAAATCCGCTTGCATCGCTTCGGTGACGGTTAAATGATGCAAAATTTCCTGTTCCGGGGTCGGTTCGCCCTTCAATTCGGTCGGTTGCACAACTGGAGTATTTTGGGCAACGGGTCTTAAGCGCTCGATCAACCAGACACTCAACCCCACTGCTGCCATTAAGGGCAAAATAATCCGATAGTCGCGGGTCAACTCAAATAGTAACAAAATCGCTGTTAAGGGCGCACGCACACTGGATGCCAGCACCGCCGCCATGCCTACCATGGCATAAGCCGGAGGAGCCGCCACATTCAAAGCCGCGATCGCCGGGATGGATTGCAGAGCCGTCCCATAGGCGGCACCCAGCGATGCCCCCAAAAACATAGCGGGTGCAAATAGCCCACCCACCAGCCCACTGCCCGAACTGATGGCGGTCATCATCAGTTTCACCCCTAGCAACGACAGGGACAGCAAAATCGGAAATTGCACATCCGTCAGAATGTTTTCAATCGTTTCGTAGCCAATCCCCAAAATTTGAGGAAATTGCAGCGCCACCAGCCCTACGCACAATCCGCCCACCACCGGACGGAGAACCAACGGCACCCGCGCCAGTCCTGCCAGTCCGGGTACGTCTCCCCGAAAGAACCGTTGCGCGAATTGAATCGCCTGCGTGTATGCGATTGATACAAAACTAGCAAATAACCCTAACCCCAGATACAACGGCAGTTCCAACGGACTCCGGACTTCATAACTGGGTAGGGTAAATGCCGGTTGCCCCCCCAGCCCAATCTGCGAAAAGAGGGCCGCAACCACGGCAGACAATAACACCACGCTTACCGCTGACGTGGCAAAGGTGGTTCCCAGCACGACTTCCAGCGCAAAAAACACGCCGGCGATCGGGGCATTAAACCCAGCCGCCAGACCGGCTGCCGCACCCGCACCCAGTAACAGGCGTTGCCGTTCCTGGGAAACCTTCAAACATTGCCCCAACAGCACCCCCACATTCGCCCCAATCTCCACGCTCGGACCTTCCGGCCCCAGAGAGGCCCCACTTCCCAGCGATACCGCGGCGGCGATCGCTTTGGCTCCCACTTTATTCAGGGAAACCCATTGGGAAGAGGGCGGGTCAGCAATCAAGGCGGATAAACTAGCGCCAAATTCCTGCCAGCGCCAACGCATAAACCCAACCACCAAGCCTCCCAGGGTGGGAACGCAGGCTAAAGTCCAGGCTCCCCAGCCAGAGACAACTCCCATAAAGTCTTCCATCATCAACCGATGAACTTGACCGATCAAGAAGTGGAAAATGACAACAGCCAGTCCTGTTCCACCCCCGATCACGATCGCGAGAAACAGCACGATCGCTTCTGGTGAGGGGTGGAGTTGATTCGATAAGGTGGAAAGGGGGGTAGAAGCCGGACGAGCAAGCGGGGACTCAGACAAAGGGATGCCTGATGAAGGGATAGATTTCATTGAGCAGACAACGGGATAAGCGGAGGGCGGTAGGATTAAGACGACATCATAGATTCGCTTACTTCTACTTCTATTCTATGGCGCGAGGCTGTCCTCTGAAAAGAAAGATTGGCAAGGTTTTCCTGGATTTTTGGGATTTTGTTACCATCCCATTTTGGAGGGGCGATCGCAGGCCAGTTGCGGGAGAAAATCTAGTTTGTCGTTGGGTCAGAAAAAGCGGATCGTACCTGTTCAAAATCTTAATCCCAACTACCGAACCAGTTGTTCTCAATTCCCGTTAAACTAGGACAGGCTGTTTGGCTTCGTCTTGTTGCACCTTCACTCATTGAACCAACGACCTCGATGAACGCTCCCACATTTGATGCCCATCCATCTACTTGTCCAATTTGTCATCAGTCTAACCTGCTCAAATTTGGTAAACCGCTGACTGGATTATTAGTTTGTAGTCAGTGTCAGGAACGACTGGTAGTGAGTTGGAGTGGTCATTATGTCCGCGATCCGTTTCGTTTGCGCCAGTTAATCACGGAGCGATCGCTTCGTCGCGAAAGCCATCCGTTCTATCGAATTTTACGAGATTTGAGAGTCACCCGTCCCAATCTGCTCGTTGCCCTGCTGGCCAGTGCGTTGCTGGTTGGCATTGTAGGATTCTTCTCTGATCGGTTTGCCCCACAGCAAGCCCAACGTCCCCTCGCTAACCCATTAGAAGCACCGCGATCGCAACCATAACCTACAATCAATCTCTAGACTTATGATGTGCAATGGTTTTTGACAGGAGTGCACCTTACTCTGCCAATTGCATAGATTCACTGTGGAATATTGCAAGCTGAGAGTGCTAGGTTCAAAATATCTGCTTACCAAATTGAAATTCTCAATTTAGTAGGCAGATGTTAAACGCTGGAATTGTGAACTCAGAGATCCGGACCTTCCTGCTTGCGGAAGTATGCAGGAAGGCATGTTTTGTTCACACCCGATTGGTGTTTATAACCTGAAGTTCTCCGTCCCTGGCACATTTTTCATATGCTATCTGATCTTTTTCATCCCCAAGCGATCGATCTCAATTCACTGCTATTGCTGACCTCCGTGGGAGGATTGTCTTCTTTAGTGTTGCAATTGTCGCTGAAGAATCGGCAGCTTGAGCAAGCTTTTCAGCAGGAAAGGGAGCGATTTGAAGCTGAATTTAATCAACAAAAATGGAATCTAGACTACAACATCCAACAACGCACGACTGACCTGCAACATTTCACTGAACAGCAGGAAGCGTTGTCTCAAGTGATTAGCAAAATTCGCTCGACTTTAGACCTGGAAACTATCTTTAAGTTGGCCGCAACAGAAGTCCGGCAATTACTGAACGCCGATCGCGTTGGAGTGTTTCGCTTTTATCCAGATACCGGCTTTGATGATGGTGAATTTGTCTCAGAAGACGTGTTACCAGAATATCCCTCAGCTCTGAACATACGAGTGCATGACCATTGCTTCGGTGAACAATACGCGATGCACTATCAAAATGGCAAGATTCAAGCTGTTGATGATATTTTGGCAGCGGGATTAAAGGATTGCCATGTGGAGGTGCTATCGCAGTTTCAAATCCGCGCGAACTTAATTGTTCCACTCTTACTGGGGCAACGGCTCTGGGGGTTGCTATGTATTCATCAATGTGGCACGCCTCGTCATTGGCAAGAAACAGAAATTCACTTTGTTAGCCAAATTGCAACTCAATTAGGGGTGGCTCTGTATCAAGCAGAATTGATGCAACAGATGCAGATCAAAACAGTAGAACTGGAACAAACGCTGGATAAAATGCGCCAGATTCAACTGCATCTTGTTCAGAGTGAAAAAATGTCTTCCCTGGGTCAATTAGTTGCAGGAGTGGCCCATGAAATTAATAATCCGGTCAATTTTATTTACGGCAATTTAACCCATGTTGATCAATACACCAGAGATTTATTGGAGTTATTGCAACTCTATCAGCGCTACTATCCCAATGCAGTACCCGATATTCAAAATTTTTCTAGCGTCATTGATTTAGATTTCCTGGCAGAAGATTTACCCAAGTTGCTCAGTTCGATGCGAGTCGGCACCGATCGCATTCGAGAAATTGTGCTGTCTTTACGGAACTTCTCTCGTTTAGACCAGGCTGAGGTCAAACGGGTCAACCTGCATGAGGGCATCGACAGCACGCTGATGATTTTGCAGCACCGCTTGAAACCATCGGTAACTCGGATAGGAATTGACGTAGTGAAGCAGTATGGCGATCTGCCCCTGGTGGAATGCTGGGCGGGTCAGTTGAACCAGGTCTTTATGAATATTTTAGCCAATGCGATCGATGCGCTCCTGGACTTTCAAACAAAAGCGATCGAAGCTGGGCAGGATGGGCCGTCGCTCCAAATTACGATCGCAACGAAGTTGCTGAATGCCGAATGGGTGAAAATCTCGATTTGTGATAATGGACCCGGAATTCCGGAGCGGGTTCGGCATCATCTGTTCGATCCATTTTTCACAACCAAACCCGTTGGCAAGGGCACTGGATTGGGCTTGTCCATCAGTTATCAAATTGTTGAACGGCATGGCGGTTTCTTGAAATGTCAATCTCAACCCGGTCAGGGGGCAGCCTTTGAAATTGAAATTCCAGTCAAGCAGCCAACCGATTGGCTGAATGTGAACGAATCTCGGATGAGCGTTGCCGCCGAAGCGTAGCCCCGAAACTCAAGGAGCGATCGCAAATGTCCCCACTTCGCTGGATACTGGTCTTGTTCCAACAGCACCATTCGTATGCATTTGATGTTTGTTCCGGTTGAAGAGTTTTATTTTGCCCTGACATTAGCCGTTAGGACCCTGGAAGATATGGCAATTCCAGGGTTAGCCGCAACCGTGGGCGCAAAGCTCAAAGAGGAATTTGGGCAGTCTTCTACGGTCGCCGCGGCATCTCAAAATACCTACAACTATGTGTTTAAGGTGAAAGACATTGATAATCGCCCCAATCCTCAATTGATGCTCTCGATCTCAGATTGGCAGGGCAATCTCCGGATCAGTAGCGATTACGGTTGGACGCTGGATGAAGAACGGAAACCTGTGCGAACCGAGAAATTTGAGCAGCGCATCCTGTTTACTCAACAGGTAAAAGACCATTTGCAACAATGGCTAAACATTCCCTTGGAATAGCTGTCAGTTCAGGCACCAGGGGGAACGGTTCGGCCACCGTTCCCCCTGCAACAATGCTGTTCACCCAATGGCAGATCTTAACCGGGATGCTTCTAAATCTCGACCAATAAATACTAATTTCGTCAATCGAGGTTCATTGGCTTGCCAGGGGCGATCGTAAAAGGTATCGAAGCGATCGCCGACTCCCTGCAACACCAACCGCATCGCCTTGTTGGGCACAGCCACAAAGCCCTTGATCCGGTAAATTTCCTGCTGGTGAACTAAATCTTTCAACCGTTGAATCAGATAATTGGGGTCAAACGCCTGATCCAGCAGGAGCGGCACGGAGTTAATCTCGTCATCGTGATCATGTTCTTCCTCATGGTCATGATGACTGGGGCGCTGCTCTAAATTGTCCTCCACTGCCGCATTGAAGCCCAGTAATACCTCCGGATGAACCACCCCCTGTTGACAGGGCACAATCTTGACTCCCTCTCGCAGTTCTTGCTGGAGCCATTGCTGGACGTGCTGCTGTTGGTCGGTATCGACGCGATCTCGCTTGGTCAACAGCACCAGATCCGCGCAGGCCAGTTGGTCTTCAAACAATTCTTCAATCGGCGTTTCGTGTTCCAGGCTATCATCCGCCTGTCGTTGGGCTTCCAGCGCGGCCAGGTCGCCCACCAGTTGCCCGGTTGCCAGGGCTTCACAATCGACAACAGTAACCACTCCATCCACCGTTGCGCCAGTGCGAATTTCTGGCCAGCGAAAGGCTTGCACCAACGGTTTGGGTAAGGCCAGCCCGGAGGTTTCAATCACAATACAGTCAATCTCATCTCGCCGTTTGAGCAAGGCCTGCATCGTAGGCAAAAATTCTTCCTGCACCGTGCAGCATAGACAGCCATTGGTTAATTCCACAATGTGGGTGTCAACGGCTGCCGTCGAGTCCAGCGGGTTGCCATCCTCATCACACACCTGACAGGACCGCAGCAACTCCCCATCAATGCCCACTTCCCCAAATTCGTTCACCAATACGGCAATGCGTCGTCCCTGATTGTGCTGCAACAGATGCCGAATCAGAGTCGTTTTGCCAGCCCCTAAAAAGCCTGTAATCACCGTCACCGGAATTTTATGCATATCGTTCGCCTTTGACGTTCCCCTACTGTCAGGAAGCCTTAATCTATCACGCTTGGGTTAGGGAGTTGGAGGACTGGGCACCCCGGACTCTGGAGCCAGAGGACTGATCGTGGCACCGGGAATTGGCCCTGGAGTGGGCGGAGTGCCAAACGGTGCAAATGGGTCAAACGTAGAAGTGGGGGAAGGCAGGGGACTGGCTCCTGGAGGAAGCGGAGAGGCTCCAGGGTCAGGGGATGCGGTGGGGAGGGTGGCTAAGGCGACGCGATCGCCCCCGACCGAGCGCATCAGATCAACCACCTGAATCACATCGTTGTAAAAAGAACTGGGTGAAGCATTGAGTACCAATAGCCCGTTGGGGTTGCGGGCGAGATAGGCTTGCAATTCTTGCAGTAGCTGGGGGCGATCGACGGGCCGCTTATCCACATAGGTTTGCCCTGTTGTGCCGATCGTCACCACCAGCATTTCCCGAAAGCGGGTATCGGCATTATTCCCTGGAGCGGGTGTGGTTAGAGGGGTGCCTGTACTGGCTCTAGGCAACTCCACATTAATGGCTTGCTGGCGGGTAAACTGCAAGGCCGCCAGGATGAAAAACGTCAGAATACAAAAAATCACGTCGATGAGCGGCACGATCTGAATCTGAACTTCTTCCGTCGGTAAATCATGATGAATCTTCATAGCAAACGAAAGCGTTGGTGAGATTGTGAACAGGTTGCAAATGCCTGAGGAATGCCCGAAATGCGATCGCTTCAAAGTTTTGCTGTTGTTAAGATCTCGCTTCAGGGCGTTATTTCAGGGCGTTATTTCAGGGATCTCGCTTGAGGAATCTAAATTAGGGATCTAATTTGCGAGCAGGATCAAATTCAGTTTTGGTGCCAGCTTCATCTCCGACGGGCACCACGGCGAATCCTGGTTGTCCGTGTTCCTGTGCCCAGCGTTGACGGTAAAGCAACTCCAACTCGTTGCCCGCTTTGCGAAATACTTTGACCTGATTAAACAGAAACGCCTGAAACAGGCGATAAAACACCAACGCCAGGATCGCAACCACCAGCCCCGCAGCCGTACTGATCAGAGCTTCCCCAATTCCCCCTGTCACGGCAGCCGTGGATTCTCCCCCAATGTCTCCAATCCGCAGGTTTCGCAGCGTGATGATCAACCCGACCACCGTTCCCAGCAACCCCAACAACGGCGACAGCGCAATGACGGCTTCCAAAATTTTGTCGCCCCGTCGCATTCCGGCCAATTCTTCATCGGCGGAGGTTTCCAGCGCTAACCGAAACAGATCCGGATCCGATTCTTTAAGCTGTAAAGGGCTGTAAAGAAATCGTCCGATGGGCTGATCGTAGGCTTGTCTGGCGACTTCAGTGGCCGTGACCCAGTCATTGCGGCGAATCGTGTCCAGTACCCGATTCACCGTTTCCCGTTCTTTGGTTAGTACGCCAAACCAGAACCACGATCGCTCAAAAATGGCAGTCAGAGCCAGGATGGAGAGCAGGAGCAGGGGCACCATCGTGGGTCCACCCTTTTGAAATAGTTCTGCAACGTTCACCGATTTCTCCTCATCTGTGTTGCAACGCCAGATTAATTCTAGAGATATCGTGTCTGTTTCAACCGAAACCGGACAATTTTTTAGCCACAGCCCCACTCCCGACTCCCTAATTCCCGAACTCCCGACTCCCCAACCAAATTTCTCCTGGAGCATGATCAGGATTAATCTCAATCACGAGGTCGGCGCGATCGCAGGCGGGGCGAATGAACAAATCCGGGTGCAGCGCTTTCCAGAAGTATTCAACAAAGGCATCGATCTCAGTGTCGGTCATGCCGGGTTTCCCGGAGGCTTTCATCTGGTGTTCGGCTTGTTTGCGCCACTGTTGGCTGAGGTGGTAATCCGGCAGGTAAAGCACCCAGAGGCGATCGAGGCGTTGCCAGAGGGGGCGGTAGTCCGCCAATCGCTGGTTGCATTCCTGGGCAAAGGTGCGATCGCTCAGGGTGGTAATGGGGGCGGGGGGAGCGTCGAACGCGATCGCGGCGATCGGTTCTACCCCCACAAACCACCCTTCAAACAGCACAATGTCAATATCAGCTACAGGTTCCGGCGCGATGCGATCGCCCATGCCGTTGTGCAGGCTTTTGTCAAATCGGGGAATGGCGATGGTTTGTCCGGCAATGGGATGGCGCAAGTGATCCAGCGTTTGGATACCCAACTCCACGTCATGGGTTCCGGGTGGCCCCCGCCAGATCAATTGGGGATTCTGTTGCTGAAGCTGGAGGCGATCGCGGTAGGGTTTATAGAGATCATCCAGCGACCAACTCAAAGTTTTGTAACCCAGGGTTTGTAAAATGAGTGTCAGCATGGCGCTGAGGGTGGTTTTCCCTGTGCCCTGCCCACCCAAAATGCCCTGGATCAGGGGGCGGTTCAATTGTTGCCGTTGAGTGGCTAACTGTTGGGCCAGGGGTATCCAGAGTTGCCAAAGGGTGGGCAGGTAATCGGCAGGATTACCCAGCCAGCGATCGCACAGTGGGCAAAATGTGGGATAGAGCGATCGCAACAGTGCTGCCCGCTGGTGAATTTGCTGATCTACCGTTGCTGCTACCACTCCCAGGGCCGCAGCCCGTTGAGTATTCGCCAGTTCCCACTGGGCCAATTCTTGAAGTAACGGCAAGGATGGCCCATCCAGTAAAGACTTGAGTAATGGACGGAGCGAGTCTGAACTTTTAACCAAGGATTTACGCTGAATTTGGATTTGCATGTCTATAATGAGATGCCTTCAAGCCATGCTGCAATCCATCGAGTCATTTTATGACTTTTTCTGTATGACTTCTGATGCTTCTGTTCCTACTCCTGCCCCCATTGCGGCTGAATCCGCCTCCCCTCCGGCGACTGCTCCAGCCAATGGCAATGGCGCAGACTCCTCATCTGAGCGGGATCAGCACATTCGGCTCAAGAGCGAGGCCGGGAAATTGTTGCTGATGTTGCCGCCAGAAGGAGACCTGGAGGAGGACAATCCTGCTAGTCGCCTGACCTGGAATGAGGTATCGCAGCAAATCCGCCAGCGATTAAACTCTGGAGAACGTTTCTGGCAACCGGAAACCACGGTGCATCTCATTGCCCGCGATCGCCTCCTGGATGGCCGGCAACTTCAGGAGATTGGAGATGCGCTGTCGGGCGCTCAATTGCGGCTGAAACGGGTGTATACCAGTCGTCGGCAGACGGCAGTGGCCGCCGCCACTGCGGGCTATTCGGTAGAACAACAATCCTCCATTGCTCAGATCAATCATTCCAGTGAGGCTGCCCAGGCTCTCGCAGAACCGCTTTATCTACAAACGACCCTGCGTTCCGGGGGCGATGTGCAGCACAATGGCACCGTCATTATTTTGGGCGATCTGAATCCCGGTAGCTCGGTTGTGGCGGATGGAGACATTTTGGTGTGGGGTCGGTTGCGTGGGCTGGCCCATGCAGGCGCTAAAGGGAATGCCCGCTGTTTGATTATGGCCTTGCAACTGGAGCCAACCCAATTGCGAATTGCTGATTTTGTCGCCCGTCCGCCAGAAACACCACCTGCGGAATATTACCCTGAAGTGGCTTATGTTACGGCTCAGGGTGCTATTCGGATTGCCCGCGCGATCGATTTTCATCGGCAAAATACGAGCGATCGCAAGTAATTCTGGCTTCAAGGAATGACATCCCGCGATGTCCAACTTTTACCAGCCTCAGCCTTCCCGCGATGCCCAACTTTTATCAGCCTCAACCTGTACTGGGGGACTTTCCCCCAGCCCCCGCTTCGTGGGGTCCTGACTCCCTTTCGGCTGAGCGCTCAAGTCGAAGCCCACACCCCCCGAAAGGGATCTTTGTAGACTGCATGGAACTGGGTACGCGATCGCGATTCTCTGATGTTGGATGGAGTCAGGGAACAGCACGATAACGTCATCCATCATTCGCAGAGTTTTGACTCAGGCTATATCGCCTAAAATGAAGAGGAATATTACAAACTATTAAGCACTCTTCATGGTTGGCAAGCGGGTTGTGGTTGTTGGAGCCGGGATTGGTGGATTGACGGCTGGGGCGTTGCTGGCACATCGGGGTTACTCTGTGGTCATGCTAGACCAGGCTCTGGTTCCAGGAGGTTGTGCGTCTACATTTAAACGCAAAGGTTTCACTTTTGATGTGGGCGCGACGCAGGTGGCAGGGCTAGAACCGGGTGGCATCCATCACCGCATTTTTGCCGAACTGGCGATCGCTCCACCTGCCGCCACGATGTGTGATCCGGCCTGCGCGGTATACCTGCCGGGAGAAACAGAACCCATCAACGTCTGGCGCGATCGCGACCAATGGCAGGCCGAACGCCAACGGCAATTTCCTGGTAGTGAACCGTTCTGGCAATTGCTGGCCGACTTATTTCAGGTCAGTTGGGCCTTCCAATCCCGTGATCCGGTTCTGCCTCCGCGCAACGTTTGGGATCTGTGGCAGTTGGTCAAAGCGGTGCGGCCAGCCACCCTGCTGACTGTACCCCATACCCTGTCAACGGTGGGAGATGCCCTACGCGGCTATGGGTTGGATGGCGATCGCCGCCTCAAGACGTTTCTGGATATGCAACTGAAGCTGTATTCTCAAGTCGATGCCGATGAAACCGCCTTACTGTACGCCGCAACGGCTCTCAGTGTCTCCCAATCGCCTCAGGGACTGTTCCACTTGCAGGGCAGTATGCAGGCGTTGAGCGATCGCCTCGTAGCCGCCTTTGAACGAGATGGTGGCCAATTACTCATGCGCCACACGGTTGAGCAAATTCACGTCGAATCCGGTCAGGTAACTGGCGTGACGGTTCGCAACCAGAAAACCAACGAAGTTTGGACGGAACCGGCTGACCATGTAGTGGCGAACGTGACGGTGCAAAATTTAGTGCAGTTATTGGGCGACCAGATGCCCAAAGGCTATGTCCGCCGAGTCGATAAATTACCCCCCTCATCCGGTGCGTTTGTGATTTACCTGGGCGTTGACCAGAGTGCAATTCCTGCAAACTGCCCCCCCCATTTGCAATTTTTGTACGACTATGAGGGCGCGATCAGCGAAAACAATTCTCTATTCGTATCGGTGAGTAAACCGGGAGATGGCCGCGCCCCTGATGGTAAAGCCACGATCATTGCCTCATCATTTACCGATGTGAAGGCGTGGTATGAAAATGCAGAGGATTATCAGGCATTGAAGCAACAGTATACGGATGAGGCGTTACAGCGCTTAAGCCAATTTTTCAACTTGAATGAACACACCATTGCACATATTGAATCTGCCACGCCCCGCACTTTTGCCCGCTATACAGCCCGCGATCGCGGCAGTGTGGGCGGCATTGGTCAACGCCTTCCCACCTTTGGCCCCTTTGGGTTTGCCAATCGTACTCCCATTGCCCATCTCTGGCTAGTGGGCGACTCCACCCATCCCGGTGAAGGGACCGCAGGCGTAAGTTATGCGGCGCTGACGGTCATGCGGCAAATTATGGCGACATCCTAATAGGGTTTTGATAACATCAACCACTCCCTTCTACTCCTCTTCTTCCCGATCCAGTTGAGGAAACTGCTCATAGAGTTGGGTAATGAGTAAATAGAGTTCATCTAAAATTTCTTCTGCACCTGGCTCATCCACTTCAGTTAGTAAATGTTCAATGCCACTGATGTGTTGAATCAGGCGATCGCGCTGTGGTCGGTCTAGTGCAGTCATTCGGCCCTCCTGTCTCCAAGTGATTCTGCTAGGGCGGCTTTGGTTCGTGCGACCGACAACCGCACTCGTTCTATCTGGGATTCATAAGCCGCTTTCTGTTCGGGTGACCCGTTGCTGGGGTACGCTCTCAAGATTTGCTCATAGTAACGAAAAATTTGAAATGCATAACTGGCGATCGCGACTTGTTCCTGGGAAAGGGATTGAATGCGGCTAACCAGATCGGCGCAGGTGGCAGTAGGTGGCAGCAGAAACACATCAGCATAAAGCGGCGGGATGGGGTGCGATCGCGTTTGCAACTCTTGTAACAAGGCGATCGCCTCCTCCGATAACTCCCCATCAAAATCCGCCAGGGAATTCAGTAAGGCTAACAGCAAGGATGTTGAACGTTTGTGGTGCAATTTTCGGTCATCGCGCAACAATCCTCATCTTGCCACAGGGCGATCGGTTATGATGCGGATTTGATACTCGCAGATTTCATCCTTCATGCAAGACGAAGTTTTACGCAAAGAGCAAGAATTTCACGATCGCTGGGCCGCCATGATTGACGTAGATGGCATTCGCGTCGTCGATTATTTTGAAGCCTGTACCGCTCCCGAAAATCGCTTTATTCTCAAGCAGTTGGGGGATGTGCGAGGACGGTTTCTGCTCGATCTAGGCTGTGGTGCCGGTGAAAACAGCGTGTATTTTGCCATGCAGGGGGCAAACTGTGTGGCCTCTGATTACTCTCCTGGCATGGTAGAGGTAGCCCTCAAACTCGCTGAGAAATATAGCGTTCAGGTTGCAGGAAAGGTGATCAATGCGATGCAGATTGATTACCCTGACAACACGTTTGATATTGTCTATGCCTCAAATTTGTTGCATCACATCCCTCAGCCAGAAGTCACGATTCAAGAAATTCATCGGGTGCTGAAACCGGGCGGCAAAATGTGTTTTTGGGACCCACTGAAGCATAATCCCGTCATCAATGTTTATCGCCGTATGGCAACGGCAGTGCGGACGGATGACGAAACCCCTCTTGATATCAATATTGTCAACTTTGTGCGATCGCGCTTCGCCCAAACTCATTACGACACTTTTTGGATCGCGACTCTCTGGATTTTTCTGAGTTTTTATCTCATTGAAAAAGTCAACCCCAATGAAGAACGCTACTGGAAAAAAATCATTGTAGAACAGGAGCGATTACGCCCGACTTACCGCACACTGGAAAAGTTGGATCGGATACTTAAACACCTCCCTGGTATGAAACGGATGGCCTGGAATCTGGCGATCGTCGCCACAAAATAGGTGGGTTTTCAAACGTGTGCTTTCAAACCTGCATAAATGTAGATGATCTGATGCAATGGTTCTACGGAACCCTCTGGCTCATGCGTAAAAAACTTGGTTCAGTTTCAAGAAAATGGGCTTAAATGTTATAAACCTCTGCACAACCAAGCGCAGAATGAGTGGAACAAGCACATTTCAAGGGTTTCGTATGAAAGAACGAAAAGCACATTTCTGGGGTAGTGAAATCTTTGCGTTTGGCAGCGTTGCTCTTGCCGCTGGTTTCACTCTACTCACACCTGCTCTTGCCAATGCCCAGGCGGCCTATGGAAGTTATCTTGGTGTCGGTGCCGCTTTTGGTGTTAGCAATCAAAATGCGATCAACGAAGACAGCAACACGTCTGGGTTCTTCGCAGTTCGTTACAAGTTTTTGAGAGCACCAGTCTCCCTAAGAACACAAGTTTTGATCGGTGGCAATGGCGTTGCAGTCGTGCCAACCGTTTCCTATGATTTTCCGTTGAGCTGGCAAGCCGATGCCTACATTGCCGCCGGTGCTTCCATTGTGCGAGGAGATAAAACGCCGATTGGGAATAAGGGTAGCTTTGTGATTCAACCAGGGATTGATTATGCCCTACCCAACACCAGTCTCTCTCTGTTTACAAATGCGATCATCGCGTTTGATGGCTATCGCTCGAATAATGGGACGGCAGCATCCATTCAGGCGGGGGCCGGTCTCCGGTTTTAGTAGACTTGCCATGCCATACAGGGTTGGCTAGGTGCCTAAGTTTAGGCTCTTTGGAGGGTTCTTCAGAGCTTTTTCGGGTGAGTAAGGGTGTATGGCCTTAGGATGAAGAGCGTTAACCCTTTGGGTGTTAACCCTTTGTGTATCTACGGGTCATTACGATCTTTATGACTAACGTTTTTGTCATTCATCATCCTCTGGTTCAACATAAACTGACACTCATGCGGCGGGTCGAAACTAGCACTGCAAAGTTTCGATCGCTGCTGACCGAAATCAGTATGCTGCTGGCCTATGAAGTCACCCGTGACTTACCGCTTAAGTACGAGTCGATCAAAACACCGTTGGCAGAAATGCAGGCTCCGGTTCTAGCTCCAGATAAAAAGCTGGTAATCGTCTCTATCATGCGGGCCGGTCAGGGAATTTTAGACGGCATGTTGCAGTTAATGCCCTCGGCGCGGGTGGGGCATATTGGCTTGTATCGGGAGCCATCTACCTTGATTCCGGTGGAGTATTACTTCAAGGTGCCTCACGACATTGAGGAACGGGACATGATTGTGGTAGACCCCATGATTGCTACGGGCAATTCGGCGATCGCGGCGGTGGATCGCTTGAAGCAAACCAATCCCCTCAGCTTAAAGCTAGTGTGTTTGTTGGCGGCTCCAGAGGGAATCGAAAATTTTCATGCCCACCATCCGGATGTCCCCATTTACACGGCAGCCGTGGATGAACGGTTAGATGAACACGGTTACATCATTCCTGGTTTGGGGGATGCGGGCGATCGCCTGTTTGGCACCAAGTAAGTTGGCACTAAGTCCGTTGACATCAAAATCAGTTGACATCAAAATCAGTTGGCATCAAATCAGCCGATTCCTGGGAATCCTCTCCAGGCTGTATTACGATCGGGGAGTTTGCGATCGTTGTCTCAGTTTGCCCATGCGCTGTTTTTCAGTTTTGCGTCAATGCCTCACCGGTTCCTTGGTGCTCTTTTATGCAGCAATGGTCTGGAGTACCCATCCTGCCATCGTATCCGCCAGCCGCTTAACTGAACGGTTAGCTAATTTTCCCCATTGGGATGGCAAGCCCCCGGTAGAGTCTGTAGAGGGTGATTTAATCTACCCTGACTGGCTGGCCGGAGCCTGGACCATGACCAGCACCTTGGTCGAGATGGTCGCACCTCTGGCCCCCGATGTGACAACTCCTGGGTTTGACGGGAATCGTCAGTTTTTGCAAAAACCCATTCGGTGTGCGGTGCGGTTTGTCCCCAGTAGCACGCTTCGAGGGAGTGGGTTTCCCTTGCCGTTGTTGTCCTTACCGACGCGATCGCTAACCAAAGCGGAAGTGGTTTCAGATCGAGCCTTCAATGGCTTGAATTTGGCCAAGGCATACTTGGGCGATCGCGTATTTCGCGTGTGGACAGATGCGCGAGATCATAATCGCCTCATTACCAAGTTTCGCGACAATCGTAAGTTGTTTTCCACTGCCATTGGCCGCGCTACAGAACAACCCGATGTCAATCATTTCATTGCCACAGAGCTTTTTCAACAGTTTTTTCAATCGCCGGAAAAGCCCTACAAAAATCAAGTAGAAACCACTACAGAATACGTTCTAAATTCTAATGGCACCATTTTTGCCGATCAGATGACCGCGGTGTATCTCAACCCTCCCCATCCCAAAGCTTTTTTAGCGGGAGATCGCCCGGTGGCCCTCTATCGGTATCGCCTGGAATTTGTGAAGGGCTAAATCCGGCTCTGGATAAACCCTGGTTACGGTTGACGCTGATTGTTTACACGGCTGAGAGGCTGATTTTTATACCGTGACACCACTCCGGATGGCTTGCAGAAGAGCGGTGAGGGCCTGATCCTCGGAGGCGTTAACCTGGCGATCCATCATGGCAAGGCTAACGGCTTTGGGGAGAGCGATCGCCGCCATATCCGGATCTAACCCGTTGACCAGATCCTCCAAACATTGAGGCACTTTCAACGCCGATCGAACCCCCAGCAAGGTCGTTTCATCAAATCCCATTGCTTGCAGTTGGGGCTGTAAGCTGTCCCAATTGGCCGCTTCCCCAGGATTGCCCACCTGAATTAAGTAGGCCAGCAAGCGCTGCAACCGAGTTTGCTGTTGCAGGGTGAATTGATGCTCCGGCGCCTGATAACCACTCACGGTGGGGCTGGTCTGGAGATTATGCAAAATCTGTTGCCAATCGTGGTCATCACAGGCATCGGGTTTGCTTACGGTCAGAGCAATATGAATGCGGCCAGAGTCAGCATACAACTGAGTGACCTGAGCCTGCACCCCCAAAAAACCCAACCATTGAGCCACGGTTGACACCAACGTAGAGCGAGTTGCCCGACTATTCGCCAATAAGCGAATCTGAGTTTGCACCATCGGACGCACAAGTTGCGACAGCATAAAGCACCAGTTCCCCTACCAATTGTTCCTAGGATAGGGGAATTTTAAGCGGTGCGATCGCTTTATCGGATTTCCCTAACGTTTTGGCTCACGCTCCTAACGGGCCATGCCCTCCACCTTGGACTCTAGCGACTTGAGAAACTCCGTGTTCACGCCCGATTCTCGCGTCAGTGCGACTTTGCCAGTACGGGCAATCTCTCGCAACCCGAACTTGTTCAGCACTTGCACGATCGCCACCATTTTGCCCGGATCACCCACCACTTCCAGGGTGAGTGAATCTTCGGCCACATCCACCACGCGCGCCCGGAAGATTTGGGCTAACTCCAGAATTTCCGAGCGGGTCGTGCTGTTAGCGTTGACTTTCATCAGCATCAGTTCCCGTTCAACACAGGGCACTTCGGTAATATCCTGCACCTTCAGCACATTAATCAGCTTGTAGAGTTGCTTGGTCAACTGTTCGATGATGCGATCGTCCCCAGGGACCACCATCGTGATCCGGGAAACTCCGATTTGCTCCGCCGGACCCACGGCCAAACTTTCAATATTGAATCCTCGTCGTGCGAATAACCCTGCAATCCGCGTCAAAACGCCTGCTTCATCTTCAACCAGTACGGATAATGTGTGCTTCATGGATGCTGCTGCCCAACAACAAAAATTGAGTAAAAATTGAGTGGTAATCAAGCCTAAGTTCTTTATTTTACTGCGGTCGGTGAGACACTGTACCCTCGTGTGAGAAAGCCATGATTTCCCAGTGAACTCGACTGAGGCGGCGATCGACTGCAAAGTCCCGAAAGTGAGTTTTCAAGGGCCTGGAGAGGTGGTGCCAGGGCAGTGACTCAAATCCTAACTGCTGGTAAAACGGGATGAGCCTGGGTTTGCAGACTAAATAAATGGGGGGCTTTGCCTGCTTTACTAAATGCTCAACAAGAACAGAAGCCAATCCCTGTCTGCGCCAGCCGGGTGCCACGACAACATGATACAACACACAAAATTCCCCAAAATAAGACACGGCTGCACAGGCTACGGGGAGATGCTGGCACTCGACGACGTAATAAGTCGGCCAGTTGAATAATGGCTCTGTGGGGATGAGGGCAATGTACAGCAGCAACACCAGGCCGGACGCGATCGCCCATACTGCCGTCACAAACAGGAGCACCATCAAGACACTTTGCCACCCTGACGATGAAAGTTGTTTGACGCACCACGCTTCTAGCATGACCAGTGCGCCCAACAGCAAAATTTTGATCAGGCGATAGCCAATTACTCGCACATCAAATCCCAGTGCTTCCGACCAGATTAAATGGAGCACCAGTTTTTGCAGTACCCAGCGATCAGCTTGATCCGCAGGTCTAATGAAGCAATTTGCAGGCAAAGCCGATGAATTGGACATGAATCCGAGCGCAGGTAATCTAGCCTTGGTCAGAACGCAGGACTGTGAATTATAGCTTTGGTCAGAACACTTAGGACAAGAACAAAGTCGCAAAGCCGATACTGGGTAGGTGTTCTGACGCGCCGTAGCCACGTTACACATGGCTACGGCTATAAATTCACCAGTCTCACGTCAAAGTCGTAAGCTGAAAAGCCGAATCTAAAACAACTTTTAGACTTGCCTTTGCCACGGTTCACACCGCAAAGGCGATCGAAGCTGGACAAACTATTTATTAAGAGAAAAAGCCGAAGCCCAGGACGCTGATCCCAAACTTCGACTTCTGTTTCTAACTGAAATGCGTCAACCCAATAACCATTCCCTAATTGGAATCATTAAATCTCCGCTGAAAGCGCTTCCGGCGACGAGCGATCGCCTTGCGCTTTTCCTTTTCCAACGGAGTTTCAAAGTGGCGGTTTTTCCGCATATCTTGAAAGATGCCTGCTCTGGCAACCTGACGCTTAAATCGACGTAGCGCCGACTCAAGTCCTTCATTCTCACCTAGCACTACCTGAGTCATGCGTCGCCTCCTGTAAACTGTGATTGTGCATAAGAACAAAAAAATTTCCAGAGGCTTAGAGCAGTTGCCAACCTCTGGAAACTCTCTAGAAAGTCGTTAAGGGAAGAATGCGTCCATGACTGCCCATCCTTGACCCTGGATGCTTTCTTTAATAGCGGCGATCGCTGCGGCGGCTAAAACTGTCTCGACCACCACCGCCCATCGGTGAGCGGCGATCTTCACGAGGCTTAGCCTTGTTCACCTTGAGGTCACGCCCCATCCATTCTGCACCATCCAGAGCATCGATTGCAGCGGTTTCTTCTGCTTCAGAAGACATTTCGACAAATGCGAAACCACGCATACGCCCTGTTTCTCGATCCTTGGGAAGCTGAACACTCTTAACCGTCCCATATTCTGAGAAGGTTTCGACCAAATCTTCTTCTGTCACTTTAAAGGACAGATTACCAACATAAACTGACATGGGAATTCTCCGACATGAACAAAAACTAAGACTTAGATTCGGAGAATTGCCCACAAAAAAAGGTGAAGCCAATTTCAAAACCGAAAATAATCTTGCTCGTCGAGTCTAACACAGATTTTAAGATGGACTTCCTTTCCTAAAGATGCTTAACGATTTTCACCATTTTGCCGCTCCAGCCACGCTCTCATCTTGCCAGGATTTAACAATCCGTAAGGATCCATCATCTCTTTGAACTGCAAATGCTTAATGTCAACAGTCTTGCGCCCACCCTCCTCTAGGATGTAAGTGTGCGGATTGAAAATTAAAGCGTTGTGAGCATCGTGGTAATTCATGATTTCCTGTAATCGCTCTGGAGTGGTATAGCGCACAATCTGCAACCCCGCCGGACGAGCCGCCCCCCCCAGGCGCAAAAATTCCAGATGCATCATGACTTCATCGCCAAAGTGGTGATAAAGGTGTTCAACTACTTGGAGTTCCTTGTCATCCGGAAAGATGGTTTGCAGGTAGGTCAGCGTTGGGTCAACACTCCGCGCATGCAGGGTTGTATGGTTCCAGGAGTACTCCACCAAAGTAATGCCTTTACTCGCCTCCTGGGCCGACTTTTCGTAACAAACCGTACCATCAAATTGCTTGACTAACTCTCCAAAGGGTTCCAGGCAGCATTCCGCCACCAACACCAGGGCAACGTGGCAACCTGCCGGAATATAGCTTTTTAGGGCCGCGAAGTAGGTAGGAATTGGATCGGCACAAATGCAGACCATTTTTTTGACAATGCCATCGCTATCACTGAGGGCCTGCCCAAATTTAGCGCTGGTCATAAAGTCGGGGAAGGCCACGATCGCTTCTGCCCAGGCATAAGCCGGACCCAGAGGAATTTCCAGGCCAGTAATGATGCCATTGGTGCCCCAGGCATGGGCCACTTTATACACATCATCGCCCCGCAATTCCACCACGCGCGGTTCGTCTTCCATCGTCACTACGCGCAGAGCCAGAATATTGCCGCGATCGCCCAATAGTCCATAATTTACAGAACCAATTCCGCCGCTTCCTCCCCCAATAAATCCACCAATCGTCGCTTTCCGGTAGGTTGAAGGGGCCATCCGAATCTCCCACCCTATTTCTCGCGCCTGCTTGTCGATCGCGGCCAGCTTTACTCCCGGTTCGACACAGGCCATTCCGGGCTTGAGCCACTTGATCTGCTGCATCCCAGACAGGTCAAGAATGATTCCCCCTGCCAACGGCACACACTGCCCATAATTCCCAGTGCCAGCCCCGCGCACTGTCAGGGGAACTTTGTGGTTGACACACACCTGCGCCACTCGCGAAACGTCGGCTTCACTCGTGGCCCGAACCACCACATCTCCCCGTTTATCGCTTAGAACCGCCACTAACACAGGGCTGTAGGTGTAGTAGTCCTGAGATAATTTGGCAACCTGAATGGGGTCAGTGATGATTTCTAGCCCCTCCAGTGCGGCTAAAGCCGTATTGAGGTCATATTGCATGGCGGTGAATGTCATGATGCCTGTTACCTCGTCTCAAGGAGAACGTTTATCAGTCAAGTATTAAGAAATGCCCAAATATTTGGCAGGTTATCAGGAAACTCACCCCTGAAATTGTGCATCAGATGACGGACATGGGCAATATCGTCTGGATTTGGATGAGAACCGAGACGAACACTCCGATAATCTACCCTAATTTTGATTGGTCATGACCATCACCCAATAACCAAAAGCGAACCTGATGCAATATCAGGTTCGCTCCTGCCAATCTAAACGAATACACGCAGAGTTTAGAACGTGAAGGTCGTCCGAATTACGCCCACATATTGAGTATTGTTAGCACTGTTTCCTTCAGGATTAAACAGAACAAACACACCCGGCGTAATGGAGATATTGTCATTCACCCGATAGCGATAGAACACTTCCAGGTGGAGTGGGGGATCTTCATCCAGACGACGACGCAAGTTGGGGTTGGCGACACCACGAGTCCGAGGCCGGAAATCAGTATCAACCACACGGGGAGTCATGCCAAACAGGATCCCACCCAGGTTGCCTCGCTTACCCAAATCTGGGAATGCCAGGAAAGCTGCCCAGTTTTGAATTTGGGCCTCTTCGTTGGTGCGACGGTTGGCCGCAAAGTTATACCCGTACCAGCCCCCAATTGTAATTTTGGGTGCAATCCGCCATTGCACTTGAGCGGCAAAGTTATTGCTGGCAGTCGCTTCTCCCGCAAATGGGTTGGCGGCGTAGGCTGTTCCGGTGCTACCCGTCAGGTTGGGGCCAGGTTGGTTCAGAGCGGCATTGCTACCCGTGTAGTAAGCCCGGACGTAGGTCAAACCAATGTCAAAGGTCCGACTGGGACGGAAAACCAATTGCCCGATCGCGGTGAAGTCCCCGTTAAACAGGCCATTCTTGATACTGGGATCGTTGCTGGAACGGTCGGCACTGAAGCCACCTTGCAGGGACAAATTAGGGCTAAAGGCGTAGTCAAAGGTAATCCCTGCTGAACCGGGCAACGTCGGGGCGTTGCTGCGATAGACCGGATTGAACCGCCCGAAGCGGGAAACGGAACCTTGCCCAGAGCTTTCAAAGGGGCTAAGGGAACTGACCAGACCGTCGTAGTATTCCAGATTGACCGCATCAATCTGCACTCGCAGGTTCTGACCCACCGGGAACCGATAAAACAACTTGTCAATTTCAACTGCGTTGCCGCCCCCTGTGACACCATCGACGGAGAGACGGGTTTGGTTCGTGCCGGTGAATGCTCCACCACTAAAGGACGTGATGTTAGCCGCATTCAATCGGGTCCGCAAGCGATCGCGCCCAGAGAAGCTGGCATCAAAGCTCAAGCGTGCCCGATTTCCAAAAATGGTTTCGGTGTTGTCGTCTTCATTGACCCGCTGCACTCCGGGCAAGTTGGAATTGGCATCAATAAAGTTATCGTTGCCCGTGATCGTAGCCGCATCGCCGAAAGTATCAGCGATGTTGAAGATGACTTCTCCAGAAAGTTTGGTGGTAGTGGAGAATTGTTGCTTCTCGATGGTGGCGGTCCGCACTTCCAGCGATTCCACCCGACCCCGCAGGCTGGCTAATTCAGCCGCGAATTCCTCTTGCAGCCGCTTAACGACTTCCAGATCCTCTTTGCGAACGAAGTCAGCAGTGGCCGCAGCGATCAACTCCTGAATTTTGTCTAAGCAGGCATTCAGACCCGCCGCAAATTCGTAACGGCTCAGCGCCCGATTACCACGGTAGGTTTTATCGGGATAACCCACGATACAGCCGTAGCGCTCAACCAGGGATTGCAGTGCCTGAAAAGCCCAATCGGTGGGACGCACATCAGAAAACTGTGAAACCGAGGTGACTTGATCCAGTTCGTTACCTCGACCTTCAGCACCATAGACACTGACCTGTTGAAGGGTATTCGCAGGCGCGATCGCGCTGTTGTTGATGGTCTGAGCATTGGCCGCAGTGGCAAATGCTGTTCCAGCCAAAGCTGGGGAGGCTAATAATAGCTTCCAAAAAATATTGGTCATAATCTCACTCACACCTGACTTCAAAGCACAACTAATCAATAGAGTACACAGGTTTAGCACAACGCTAACTTTTGTGACTTTAGCTATCAATGTTAGACAGTATACACCGCTCTTTCCCAAAAACAGCGTTCCTAACCATTGGTGAATTTTCTGCCAAAGGTATGTCAGAGATAATGGTCATAAGGGACATGTAAAAAAAGGAGTTGGTTTGAGTTTGTTGCTTTTTCCGTTGGTGCCACATGGGGGGTATCACGGGCCAGGGAGTACTCAGCGTTTTTTTGAGGGTTGGTATGTGCGCGTTACCCTGCCCGATCGCCGGCAAACGTTTGCCTTCATGTATTCCATTGACGACCCGATTGGTGGTAAGCCATGCAGCGGGGGAGCCGTCCAAATCCTGGGGGCAGATGAAACTTATCTTTGTCGTACCTTCCCCGATGTCACGACCTTTTGGGCGTGGCCGCAGGCGTTTGGGTTGGGGCAACGGCGATCGCGAACGGCGACGGCCTCAGGGTTTCTGTCACCCGTCGAGTTCAATCGGTCGGTGGCGGAGGGGTACCAGATGACCGAAACCTGGCATCAAGGGCAACTCTATTCTCCCAATGGTCAATCGGCCCAATGGGAATACCAGGTTCAGCCCGTCTACCGTTGGGGCAGACCCAACCGCAGGCAACAGTCCACAGCGGGATGGTTATCATTTTTGCCAATTTTTGAACCGGGTTGGCAGGTTTTGCTGGCTCACGGTTGGGCTACGGGTTGGATCACCTGGAATCAGCAGCGGTATGAATTCAACCATGCTCCTTTATATGTAGAGAAAAACTGGGGCGGAGCCTTTCCCCAAAAATGGTTTTGGATGCAATGCAATGCGTTTACAGAGGTGCCAGATTTGACCCTAACAGCAGTGGGCGGTCGTCGCAAAGTGTTGGGTTGGATGGAATCGGTGGGAATGGTTGGAGTGCATTATCAGGGCGAATTTTATGAATTCGTGCCGTGGAATGCGACGGTTCAGTGGGAGGTCCACCCCTGGGGCTACTGGCACATCTGGGCGGAAAGCGATCGCCACCGCGTCGATGTCATCGGCACGACTGATCGTCCGGCGGTGGAGGTGCGCGTGCCAACGGAGCAGGGGTTGATTTTTGCCTGCCGGGATACGACTCACGGCCAGGTGCAGGTAACGCTGCGAGAAAAGTCTCCGGAGCGGCTCCTGCTGGAGGCCAAGAGTTCCCTAGCCGGATTAGAAACGGGGGGAACCTGGGAGGGACCGTGGCGATCGCCCTGACCAGCAACGCCCCCGACCCTCGTGCTTACTCCCGCTGGCTCACCATCATGGGCGTGAACGAAAATTGCACCAGGTCATTCAACCGGGGATCGGCAAAATCATTGATCACCAATGTTGCCCCAACGGTGTACAGATCCTCCGGTGGATGGGTGGAGGCGATGCCCACTGTTAAAACTCCTGCCCCTACTGCGGCCTGGATGCCCGACGGCGAATCTTCAAAAGCGATCGCGGCCTGACTGGAAACACTCAGTTGCTCTAGCGCGACCTGATAGGGCAGTGGATCTGGTTTACCTCGTTCCAACTGTTCAGCAATGACCACGGTTTGAAAGTGGGTCGCCAATCCCAACACTTGCAGCATAAATTCAGCATTTTCAACCGGGGCATTGGTGACTACAGCTTGCTTAAGTTGTTGCGTGTTGGCCCATTGCAACAAGTCCATTAAGCCTGCCAGGGGCTGGAGTTCTCCCATCGCGCGGCGGCGAAATTCAGCCTCTTTCTGCCAGCTCAATTGTTCCCCCTCTTGAGCCGATAGCTGCGGCAGTAGATGGGCAACGATCGCCGCATTCAACCGTCCACTAAAATTCTGGTCATAAAATTCGCGATCGATGTCCAATCCATACGGCTGCAACACGTCCTGCCAGGTGGCGAAGTGAATGGGGTCGGTGTTCGCCAGCGTGCCATCCAGGTCAAACAAAAGAGCCTGCAACATAAAGCCTTCCAGGTTAGGGTTGTGCTTAGTGTAACAGAGTGTGAAGACGAGCCAGGAGATCAACCTGTAGGAGCGTGGGAGGATATCGGGAACCTGACCATTTGCATTAGCCCACTCCTAAAGTTTGTTACAAGTCTTTGCGGAATCCCAAAGACTTGTTGTGATCCCTTCACCTCCTCTTAAGTTCATCTAAAAAATAGGATTCAATCAGCAATGGTGCCGTAGCATCGAGTGTCGGGTTTGTTTGGTGAAATCTCAGACCATTTGCGGAGGAACATTCCGGTTGCAGTCTGCATACTAGAACGGAATCCTAGGACGGACAATTCATTCAAATCCACTGAATCTACTTAGTGTGTTCCGATTCTAAAAACGAATGAGTTGCCTGAGAAACCGTCCCAGTTGCTTGAACGGGTTTAATTCACAAAGTTTTTTCTACTAGAAATTGTGGATCTGATGGTTTTCATGATTGCTCCGGCATCATTTGAACCATCCCCAATGGGCTGGCAACAACGGGTTTCGGGCGATCGCTTGATCGTGTCATTTCGTGTTCAATTTGTCGTTCACTCACATTTCCCCATGACCTCCAGTTTTAATCCTCAACGCTCCCCGGAACCGCTTGTGGCCAGTCAGGCCGCGTTTGATCCGGCGCATGATCCCCGATTGGTGTATGCAACTACGGCGATCGCTCCAGGGCATGATCCCATCCAGACAGCGACCGGGGTGTATGTGGTGGTGCATGGTCACTTCTACCAACCTCCCCGTGAAAATCCTTACCTGGATGCGATCGAGCGGCAACCCAGCGCCCATCCTTACCACGACTGGAACGAACGAATTCACCACGAATGCTATCGTCCCAATGCTTTCGCCCGCATCATGAATGACCGGGAAGAAGTGATGGGGATCGTCAACAACTATGAATATCTCAGCTTCAACTTTGGGGCAACCTTGTTGAGTTGGTTGGAGCGCCATGATGTAGAGGTGTATCAGCGAATTTTAGAGGCAGACCGGAGAAGTTGCGCTCGGCTGAATGGACATGGAAACGCGATCGCTCAAGTTTACAACCACATCATCATGCCGCTGGCCAATGAGCGGGACAAACGGACTCAGATTCGTTGGGGTAAAGAAGACTTTTGTTCTCGCTTTGGTCGTGCGCCCGAAGGCATGTGGCTGGCTGAAACAGCCGTTGATTACGCCACCCTGGCCGCGCTGATTGCCGAAGGCATCAAGTTTATCATTCTGGCTCCGTCTCAGGCCCAACGCTGCCGTCCCTGCCCCAGCGCCACGGATCCCAACCCGACCTGGCACGAAGTGGGCGGCAGTCAAATTGATCCCACTCGTCCTTATCGTTGTTTCCTGCCGACCGATGCCCACGCCTCATCCCCTACCGCCCCCGCTTATATCGACATTTTCTTTTACGATGGCCCCATTTCGCGCGATATGGGCTTTGATAGTGCCCTGGCCAATGCTCATAACTTTGCCGGTCGAATTGGGCAGGCTGTACGGGGAGACCACCGCACCGCTCAACTGATCTCAGTTGCCACCGATGGCGAAACCTTTGGGCATCATAAAGGTGGAACTGAGAAGTGTTTAGCCTATACCTTCACTCAAGAGTTTCCTAATCGCGGCTGGACCGTCACCAACTTTGCCCATTACTTAGCGATCGCGCCTCCCACCTGGGAAGTGGAACTCAAACCCGTTACCGCCTGGAGTTGCAGTCATGGCGTCGATCGCTGGCAAGATGACTGTGGCTGCGGGAGCGGTGGGGGCTGGCATCAGCAGTGGCGGCGCCCCCTGCGGGATGCCCTCAACTGGTTGCGAGATCAACTGGCCCAGGTCTATGAAGAAGCCGCCAGTAAGGTGTTGCGTGATCCCTGGCAGGCGCGAGATGCCTACATTCAGGTGATGCGCGATCGCTCGGTGACGCAGGTCAGCCAGTTTTTAGAACAGCATCAGGCGCATATTTTGAATGTGCCGGAACGGGTGGATGCGTTACGGCTGCTGGAGATGCAGCGCCATAGCCTGCTGATGTTTACCAGTTGCGGTTGGTTTTTTGAAGAAGTGTCTCGCCCGGAAGGGGTGCAAATTTTGCGTTATGCAGCGCGGGCGCTGGAACTGGCCGGAGATGTGACAGGGGTGCGACTGGAAGAGGCATTCATCAAGCGGCTGGAAGTGATCCCCAGTAATGTAGAGTGTTTTACCAATGGTGCCGACGTGTATCGGCAACTGGTTCATTCGGCTCAGATTTCGCTGGAACAGGTGGCCGCCCATTATGCGATCAGTTCGCTGTTCACGACCCATCCCCGAGAACAACGGGTCTATTGCTACACGGCGCATCAGTCTGATTACCAGTTGCAACGAATTGGCTCAATGACGCTGGCGATCGGGCGGTTGCAATTAATTTCTGAGATTACTCGCGAAACGGTAGACCTCGTCTTTGCTGTGTTGCATTTGGGCGGGTGGGATTTCCATTGCTGCATCCAGCCCTTCTCCGGACGGCGGGAATACAGTGAGATGAAAGATGATCTATTTGAGGCATTGAAGCAGGCCAGTTCGGCTCACATCATTCTGGCGATGAATCGCCGCTTTGGAGATCAGTCGTTCAATTTGCAAAGCCTGTTTGCGGAGGAGCGGCACCGCATTATGCGACTGCTGACTCAGGGCACCTTGAATCGACTGGCACAACTTTATACCCAGGTTTACCGCGACAATTACGGGGTATTGATGGCCTTCCAGCGGGATGAGTTAGCCGTGCCCCAGGAGATGCAGGTGGCGGCAGAAGTGGCGTTGAGTCATCGGGTGTTGCTGTCGCTGCGATCGCTGGAGCAGGAAAGCAGTGATTTATCCACCAATACTGGCTTTGATCATTTAGCAGAACTGGACGCGATCGCCACAGAAGCTCACCATATGCGCTGTCGGGTCGATTTACCAGAAGCCAAACAAACCCTGGAACGGTTAATCTTGCAAGTATTGCGCCATCTGTTATGTGAGTTTGATCCGGCGACCCTTTACGCCGATCTATCTCGCCTGGATCGGCTGATTGCTTTAGGTCAGCAAATGCACCTGAACCTCTCCCTGGCCAAAGCGCAAGAACTGTACTTTGCCAGTTTGCAGGCTTGGATCATTCCAGCATGTGTGAAATGGATGAATCAGGATGCCCAAGCAACCCCCATCCAACTGACCCATCTGCGATCGCTGCTCAAACTGGGTCAACTGTTGGCGATCGATGTCGCTGGCTGGCTGGCAAAACTGTCCTAATCCCACCCAGTTCCCGACTACATTTAAAGGCAAGTTCAAGGGCAAGGCATTTGGTCACTGATGCTTTGCCCAATGCAAAGTTCCCATCCAAATGCTTCGCCCCGGCACTCTATCCCCTACTCTCCGGTAATCGACAGTTCATCCACCCAGATGTAAGGACACACCCCAGCAGCCGTCAAATGGCCTTCGGGTTCGACATAAATGATCGCCTTCAGCATCTCCAGAAAGTCGCCCGCCACCGTCGCCGACTCGACACTGGTGCGTTCTCCCCGGTTGACCAACCAGCCATCAAACGGCAACGAGAACGAGCCTTGCAACGCCTTGACTCCGGCATGGAGCGCTTGCACATCATCAATCAACACGACCTGTTCGGCATCGTTCAGGCTGTAGGTTTGGGAGGGAGACTCCCCGGCTGTGACATGGAAAAAGTTGGGACTAATACTCACTTTTGCCCCAATGCTGGCATTGCCGGTGGGTTGAGTTTCAAACCGTTTGGCTGTGCCGGCACTGTGGATAAAGCTGGTCAGTATGCCATTGGTGATCAGGGGCACGCGGCGGGTGGGAGTGCCTTCGCCATCAAATGTGATGGGTGCGGCATTGTCGGGATGCAGGACATCGTCCGCAACCGACAACAGGGGAGAAGCAATTTGAGTCTGCAAAGACTCCGGAGTGGAAAGGCTCTGACGATCCAAAATGCTCTGGGCATTGAACAAGTTGGAAAACGCACCCAGCAAGCTCAAAAAGGCTTCGGGCGAGAAGACAACACGATATTTACCCGTGGGGATTTTGGCATAGTTGAGGTGACTGATCGTTTTCTCAGCCGTTTCCTTCAAGCAACCCTCCACGTCTAATTCTGGGACACTGCGGCTGATGCGAAAAGCGCCAGCGCTGCGGGGCTTTTTCCCCTCCTCCTCCGTTTTGCTATAGAGATAAACCGAGGCGGTCGATCGCGTTTCTTTCCGCATCGCCCCTGCGCTGTTGAGGTAGAAGCGATCGCTGAGCCGTTGCGCCATGCCATTGTAAGGAACGCCAGCGATCGCGGGATGAGCCTCCATGAGAGCTTTTTCCGCCGCAATCAATTTTTCCAGCAAGTCGGGAACGGGTGCGGGTGCCGCCGGTTCTTTCCCGATGGCCGCGATCGGTGCAGTTGCTTCTGGGCTAAAATCCGGCACATTTTCCTTTACACCGAAGAAGCTGGCTTCGTAGGCCGTTTTTAGGGCCAGTTCCAGCCCCGTCGGATCGACATCAGTGGTGGAAGTCACGCCCATTGTGTTTTCATCATTCCACACCCGCACCGTCACACTGGAACGGCTGGAGGCTTTCACCTGATCCGCTTCTCCCTGGTCTACTTTCACACTGGTTTCATCGACGGTCGCGCCGTAGATATCAAACTTGCGAATCCCAAGTTTCCCGGCAATGTCTTTTGCCTGAGTGGTGAGTTGCTGAATGTCGGGCACGATTCTGTCCTCTTCATACTACGTCTAGGGGTTTCTGCGCGGCCAAAATGGCCCAAGCAGAACGTGTTACTTGCGTGATCGAGCTTGGGTCAGAAAGCTGAAGACAAAACCTGAACCTAAAGCCAAGGTTGGGCAAGCCTTCTGACTTATCTCTGCCATGAGTAAGGCAGAAACGCTCTGTTGATAAAACTAGTATGAACGATGGAATCGCAGGGTGGGGAGCGATCGCTCCTGCATCTTCTTATAGTCGTCGCCCTGTGAAACGTGGCAGAGGCGCGTCAGAACACCGACCCAGAATCGGCTTCTCAGCCATTCGACTTGTCCTCAGTGTTCTGACCAAAGCTAGTGGTCAGTCAATTATTGATTGACGGGTAGCCAAATTCAGGTTGTTGATTGGGGTTAAATTTTGCGGGTCTTTGACCCGTCAAAATTTTCCTAACGGAACACTAGTGGTCTGTCAATCCTAAAGTTGTGCGTTATTGCCGTGTTTCGACTACGCTCAACACTCGCCCTTTGTGGGTTGAGCGTAGTCGAAACCCACAATCTCCAACTTGACAAACCACTACTAGATCAGAAAATTTTTCAGGAAACCGGCGATTTTTCTTGTCTATACTCCACCAGCCGATGAATGAGTTGTTCTGCCTGAGCGGGTATCCGTTGAATCTGCAACTGAGCGGTTCATCCCCTGAGAAGACCGATCTCAGCCAGTGACCCATAATTTCACGATAAAACAGGTTTGATTATTGGTACTTTCAACAATAATTTCGCCAGCCATTTGCTCCACTAATTTCTTGACCAGAGCCAGCCCTAATCCTGTGCCGCCATGTCTCCAGGGATCATTGTTTGGAATCCGGTAAAACTTATCGAACACTCGTAGTCTTTCCTCAGGAGCCAGTTCAATTCCTGTGTTTGTAATGGTTAGTTGCAGATATTTTTTGGCATGATTTATAGGGTCTTGCATCAGATCGGTGGCAATGGAGATGGTGCCACCAGCAGGAGTGTACTTACAAGCATTACTGAGGAGTTCTGTGATGATACGATTGAAGAGTCTGGGGTCAAGTTTTAGATTGGGTAAGTTAGATGCAAGGTTGACCTGAAGGATTTGTTGTTGATTTTGGGCGCGTGCTTCAAAGGGTTCAATCAGATGACAAATTAAATCTTGCAGGTTAATCGGACTGGGCTGACTGGCAAAGGTGCCAGCTTCAACATGTTGCAGGGTGAGTAGATCTTCCACCAGGGCAAGCTCGCGATCGCATTCCTCTTGCAAAACGGTAAAGTATTGAACCACTTTATTGTCTTGCGCCGAGGACTTTGAGATTTCCTCGATTAAAGTGCGCCCCTGATCGGTCATGCTGGTTAATAACCGAATAATCATTTTCATACTGGCGATGGGAGTCCGCAGTTCATGAGAAATAGTGCTCAGAAAATCATCTTTCAACTGGTTTAAGCGCTCCAGTTCCTTCACTTGAGCCTGGGCCGCTTCATACAGTCGGGCTTGTCGGAGCGCGATCGCACATTGGTTGGCCACCTGTTCCACCAGATGGACTTCCATCTCGCTAAAACTTGAATGCGTTTCTCGATACAGCCAGAGGTCACCCAAAATCCCGACCTGGTTCACCTGATCGTCAAAAATAGGATAGGCCAGAGTCGCCAGATGATGCCGAATGAACTGCGGCTGGGTTTCACAAAAAGCAAATCCCAGCCGTTGTTGTAACTGCCCATACAGTTCCGGATAGTCGGCTGTCGATAAGGTTTGCCCCTGTGTGACCTGGTCTCCCGGTTGCACCCACTGGTAACGAATAGTTGAGGTCGTGTGGTCGGGGTTATACAGGGCCGCCTCACAGCAGGAAACTTGCAATGTTTGAGCCAGTGTTTCAACGGCTGCTTGTAAAATTCGGTGTTGATCCAAAGAGTCTCTCACCTGGTCAGAAATCCGTTTTAGCGCTAACTCAAAGTTGAGTGCTTGTTCTAATTCTAATGTGCGAATTTTAACCTGATTTTCCAGGTCGGCATTGAGTCGTCGGACTTCTGCTTCGGCTCGTTGTCGCTCCTGCACTTCTTGTTGCAGTTGTTGATTTTGCTGAATCAGCATTTGCTGTTGGGCGAGGAGTTGTTTTTGCTGCTGCTGGATCAACAATTGATTTTTAATGCGTGCGAGTACTTCCAGTTCCTGGAAGGGTTTGGTGATGTAGTCCTGCCCGCCGAACCCAAAGGCTTCCACTTTGTCAGTGGCTTGGTTCAGCGCACTAATAAAGATGACTGGAATATGACGGGTGAGATCGGAGGCTTTGAGTTGTTGACAGACTTCGTAGCCGTTCATGTCGGGCATATTGATGTCCAATAAAATCAGGTCGGGAGGATCGCGGCGGGCGGCCTGGAGTGCCATTTTGCCGTCGATCGATTTACGCACGACAAAATCTTGAGCTTCCAGAATTCTGGCAATGAGGCGAAGATTATCAGGGGTATCGTCCACAATCAGAATATTGATGGCGGTGCTGGGGGCCGGTAAAGTTGACATGGTTTCTCCTAGGCTTGAGTCAAAGTTGCGATCGCTTCCAGTTGAAAGTTATCCACCAGGGATGTTAGGGCTGCGATGAGGCGATGTTCGGATTCAGGAATTTGGCCAATCAATTGATGCAAGCGGTCATCCCTCAAGTCAAGGGCGGCTTCATGCATCTGGGCGAACCAATCGGTTGGCATCATCCTCAAATCGTGTGGAGTCAATGTTTTTTTCACCGTCAGCGACTGCGAGGTTGCCAGGGGGGGCTTATAGCGGTAACGCACCCCCGTATGTCGCGCGATCGCTTCAAACAACGTCGTTTCACTAAACGGTTTGGCAATATATTCATCACAGCCCACTTCCAGGCTGTCAGCGCGATCGCTCTCAAACGCATAAGCTGTCAGGGCAATGATCAGGGTATGAGGCGGGGTCCGTGGGTTCCCGGCTTCCTGGCGTTCCTGTGCCTCTGCGGCCTCCAGTGCTCGAATCTGGCGCGTTGCCTCATACCCTCCCATGTCCGGCATTTGAATATCCATCAGAATGAGGTGAGGTTGCCAGGTTTGCCATTGCGCGATCGCGGCTTTTCCATTCTCTGCGGTTTGCACCTCAAAGCCAATTGGTTCTAGCAACGTGACCAACAATTGCCGATTTTCTGGCACATCTTCCGCAATCAGAATGCGATAAGTCGGTTGGGCTGGCTCTAGCCCAATCACAATCTGATGAGTTTCCGACTTCAGCAAGTTTTGGGCGGCGGGTTGCCGCACGAGCACCTGGCAGGTAAACGTAGACCCCTGATGCACCACACTCTGTACCGTGATGTCACCCCCCATCAACCGGGCAAATTGGCGACTGATGCACAGTCCTAACCCCGTCCCTTCGGCATAACGACCGCGCTCCGTCTGCATAAAAGCCTCAAAAATCAATTCCCAATCCTGTCGCTCAATGCCGCAACCCGTATCCTCAATGGCAAAGTACAGCCTCAAGGCTTGACAGGGAGGTGGATCACTGGGATTGCACCCACACCTTTGTGGTGCGGCTGAGGTGACTTCAGCCTGCACCCGCACCACCACACTCCCCTGGGCGGTAAATTTAATTGCATTGCTCATCAGGTTAATCAGAATTTGGCGGAGTTTGGCTTCGTCACTACACACATAATGAGGCACGCTTGAGTCTGCTTCAAAGGCAAGGGTGAGTCCTTTTTGAGCGGCTTTAAGGGCAAACATTTCTTGGAGCGATCGCAGCAACCGATGCAAATTAAAGTGCTGTTCCGTCAAAACCAGTTGCCCTGCTTCAATCTTGGACATTTCTAATACGTCATTGATGAGCGTCAGCAAATGTTCACCGCTGCGGTTAATAATTCTTAGATGCTCCTGCGATTCCAGGGGAATCTGGGGGTTGCGGTTCATGACCTGCGCGAAACCGAGAATCGCATTCAGAGGGGTGCGGAGTTCATGACTCATTTTGGCTAAAAACTGACTTTTGGCCCGATTGGCGATCGCGGCCCGTTCCGCCGCCTGCTCCAGTGCCATCTGAGAAAACTCCAACACCGCCAGCATCAAGGTGTTTCGCATCTCAGCGGCGACTTCCAGTTCAGCCTGCTGCCAGGGATAAGACTGCTCTTGCACTGTTTCCTTCCACAGTTCAAATGACTGACGAGGACACAGCCGCATCGCGCCAATCTCATCCGTGGTAACAGAATCCTGCGGATTTCCGGCCCAGTTCACCGTCTGAATGTGCTCCGGGCGGAACCAGAGAATGCGATACGACCGTTGCGTTACCGGACCCAGCACAATCGAAATTGCTAATACACCGCTCGCTGTGGCGCTAAAGGCGGTGGCAGCGGGGTAAAGTTGCGAGAGGGCATCCGTCGCAAAGATTGGATCTGCCTGCGACTGATCCTGGCGCTCCTGCAACCACGTGATCAGGTCGCGCACCTCAGCCAACGCTGGCGTTTGCCCGATGCAGGTGAGGGTATCGTTGAGCAAAATCGCCGCGCCCTGAGCATGCACCAGATCCAGCAAGGCTGGCCCATTATGGGTCAAAACCTGTTGAATAAAGTTTGGTTCTTGCAGGAAGGCGCGTTGCAACTCACTTTGCAGGTTCCGCACTTGAGTCCGGTAGGTGTTTAATTCTCGTTCTTGCTGGTGGACCAGTTCAATAGACGCAAATTGTCCGATGAATTCACAGGTTTTGCGCGTTTCGTAATCGAGCCAGTAGGGACTGTAATGATGACAGGCAATCAAGCCCCACAGGCGTTTGTCATCAATTAAGGAAATCGTCAATGAACTCGCAACGCCCATATTTTGTAAATACTGGGTGTGATAGGGCGACACCCCCCGCAACACACAGCTACTCAGGTCGAGGGGCGCGGCGGCGGTAGGCAACTGTGGCGGAATCAGGCAAGCCGGAGTGCCGTGAACATCAGGAATGTGACGAACCCAATGGCGACGAAACAAATTGCGGGCCGGTAAGGGTATATCCGTTGCCGGATAATGCAACCCTAAATAACTGTCTAAATGGGGTGCTTTGGCTTCTGCAATCACAGTGCCGTGATCATCCGGCTCAAATTGATAAATCATCACGCGATCGCAGCCCGTCATGATTTTTACTTCCCTCGCCAACACCTGCGCCAGTTCGCTCAAACTGTTGGCACTGCGAAGTTTGAGCGTTACCATTTGCACCTGGTGATAGACCTGCAAAATTGCCGCCCGCTTCCTGGTGAGAAGTGGTTCTAGCTCAAGAATGAGTGCATTGCTTGTGCGATGTAAAGTGCCCCTAAAAGTTTGAGCTTTCTGCTGAAGTTGAGGTTGTAACCCTCCTGACCGAGTTTTTAAATTAAATGAATTGCCATATTCCCATTGGTCTTGTTTCAGTGAGAGTCTGATGCGCTTGACCTGAGTTGGCGAAAACAAGCGCTGCAACGGTTCCCCTAACAAGGCTGTGGCCGATATACCCAAAAACTGCTCAACATTTTCGCTGGCTTGCAAGATTTGCAGATCAGGGAGTTGGAGCACCAGCAGAATGCCGTGAGACTGAATATAGCCAGGAGCATAAATAGATTCCTCTGTGCAATCTTCCAGAAGTGGCAGAGACGCAGGCTTGAGGGCAGAAAATTTGTTAGCGGTGGCTGAACAATTCATAGTGAGTTTGCAGTTTTGCAGGCAGATAAGGAGCAGAGATGCATTGGCGGAACTTAAGGGGAGGAATAGAGCAAATTGAGAATTTGCTCAAATTGGAACTGATGTGCTAATTCAGTCAGGGAAACACCAAATTGGGTCAACGCAGGGGGCAGTTGGGTGACTAGCGCCGCGATCGCGTGATCATTGCCACAGACGGCGGCAGTTTCCATCGCCGCGACCCAATCGGGAGGGAGGGAGGCCAGATCGGATACGGTCAACGGAGTGGGTTTACCTGGGGGGGAGGGATGAGGCGGAGTGGAGGGCGTTGCCGCGATCGCCGGTTCCATCGGAGCGTCGGCATCGGCATAAACATATTCAAACCCCAAATGTTCTGCCATTTTGAGAAAGACGGTTTCGGCGCGGAAGGGTTTGCTGATGTAATCGTTGCAACCTGACGCTAATGCCAGGGTGCGATCGCTCTGGGATGCCTGGGCCGTGAGGGCAATAATGATGGAAGGGTGCTGTTCTTGCGCTCGCATTTGCCGAGTGGCTTCGTAGCCATCCAAGATGGGCATCCGAATATCCATCCAGGTCAAATCAGGGTGCCAATCTTGCCAGATTTGCACCGCCTCCTGTCCGTTGGTGGCTTCCCGCACATTCAACCCCAACCGAGCCATGAGCCGGACCATCAGCAGGCGATTTTCATGCTGGTCATCCACAATCAACACGCGGCGATCGCGGTGCCCCGGCATTAACCCGATCACCAGGCGCTGCTGTTGTTCTGGCTGCACATCAACCCCACTGGTAGGACAGACAGGCAGCGTGATGGTAAAGGTACTGCCACCACCCGGCACACTCTGAACAGAAATTGTTCCGTGCATCAATTCCAGCAGTTTGCGGCTAATGGTCAGCCCCAAACCTGTGCCACTGACAACTTTTCTGCCCGCTTCTGCCTGCACAAACGCATCAAAAATTGAGTCTTGTTCTTCCGTCGCAATGCCGACTCCCGTATCAATGACCTGGAAGCACAGGGTGAGGGGTTGGGGCGCTGAGTTGAGCAAATAACCTCCCGAATTCCCAGGTCTCCTGCATCCCGACTTCCCGGCCTCCTGCCCCTCCTGCTGGGCCACCACACTGGCTCGTAAGGTAATCCTTCCTTGCTGGGTAAATTTGATGGCGTTGCTCAGTAAATTGAGGAGGATTTGCCGTAACTTTTGCTCATCGGCTATCACAAACTGAGGCACTTCCGGAGCAATCTCAAAGATCAGTTGCAGTTGCTTGGCGGTTGCCCGTTCCGTCATCATGGTGCGGAGGGTATGCAGTTGGGAGATGAGATCAAAGCTGGTTTCCTCATAGGTGCAGTGGCCCGCCTCAATTTTGGCGAGATCGAGAATGTCGTTAATTAGCCGCAGCAGATGATCACCACTGCGCTGAATTGTTTGTAAATCGGACCGTTGGCCAGGAGTGAGGGAGCAATCATGGCTCATCACCTGGGCAAACCCTAAAATGACATTTAATGGCGTGCGTAACTCATGGCTCATATTCGCCAGAAACATACTTTTTGCTAAATTTGCCGCCTCAGCCGCCTCCATTGCCTGTTGCAAAATGATTTCCTTATGTTTGCGATCGCTGATATCCTGTCCAATGCCCAGGTAAGATCCGTTGGACAGTCGAACGTTAGCCCAGGAGGTTTCCAGGCGCTGACCGAATGCCGTCACACTCACCATATCTTGCCAGTGACCGGTGGCAGCCAGCATGTGTTCGATGACGCTCTGGCGATACCCTGCATCGGGGTAACATTGGGCTAGAACGTCTCGCTGTTGCCAATCGGCTAAAGCCCACCCCAAGACTTTTTCCAATTCAGGATTCACAAATTCGATCTGCCCACTGCCATCAAATAAGGCAATCATCACTGGAATATGGTTCACGATCGCCTGAAACATTTCGGTTTGATGGTGCAGGGCGATTTCCTTCTGTTTGCGATCGCTAATGTCGAGCAATAATCCGTCCCAGGCGGCTCCTTCTGCCGTTGCTTGAGCCTGAGAGTTTCCTTCGATCCATTTCAGCTGACCGGATGGGGTGGTAATTCGCCCCTGCCAGTGCCAGGGCAGGAAGTGTTCTACGGCGTAGGAGACAGACGACACAAAAGATGACCGATCGGCTGGATGAATTAGATTAACAAACGCATTCGCATCTTGCATGACAACGTCTGGGGCTAATTCCAGCAACTCATGGGCATGGGCACTGACAAACGTAAAGTGATGCGGCATCTCTGCCGTACTGGGGTAATAGCGGTAAACCATGCCGGGCATATTCGTGACTAATGCTTCAAACCGGACTTCGCTCAATTCCAGGAGTGCTTGGGCCTGCTGCCGTTCAGCTTCATGCCGTTTGCGATCGCTAATATCCCGACAGATGCAGAAATGCATGAACTCGTCGTCTACTTTGACCCGACTGTAGCTAATCTCCACATCGTAGATCGACCCATCCCGGCGGCGATGGCGCGTCTCAAAAATCGGCCCGACAACGCCACCCGCGCGAATGTCTGCCAGTTCTGCCGGAGTCCATTGAGCATCCCAGTCGGCTACATTCAGCGTCAGGGTTTCCGCTACCGAATACCCCAACATTTCAGCAAAACTGGGACTGGTTTGCACCACATCACCTTGATGATTCAGCAGCACGATGCCATCAATCGAGGTTTGCAGTAGCGTTCGGCTTCTGAGCAATTCCTGAGCCAGCGCCGTTTCTACTTGTTTGCGATCGTGAATATCTTGACAGGACCCAATGAACCCTAAAAACTCGCCATCGGGGGTAAATCTGGGCCTGCCACAATCTAAAAGCCAGCGATATTGCCCATCGGCTCGTCTTAAGCGGTAATCCATTTCAAAGGGTTGATGTCGCCCAAAAGCCGTCAGATAAGTCTCTAAGCACTGTTCTAGATCGTCCGGATGTACGGCTTCAGCCCACCCATCGCCTAATTCCTGGGCCAGCGAACGCCCAGTAAAATTCAGCCAGGTTTGATTGAACCAGGTGCATTTCCCGTCCAGTCCCGACAGCCAGATCAGCACAGGGGCGCTGTCTGCCATGCTCCGAAAGCGGGCTTCACTTTCCTGGAGGGCGTGTTCGGTCTGTTTGCGATCGGTGATATCCGTGTGAGACCCAACCATGCGAGTTGCGTTTCCGGCCTCATCCCAGATCGCCTGACCGCGATCGAGAATCCACTTATAAGATCCGTCTTTACACTGCATCCGATACTCAACCACATAAAACGGGGTTTGGTTGGCACAATGAGCCAGCGTTGCCTCAATCACCCGCAGCCAATCATCTGGATGTACACGGTTTGACCATTCTGCTAAATGATTGGCAATTTCATGGTCCTCAAAGCCGAGCATGGTTTTCCAACGGCTGGAAAAAAACACGTCATGGGTTTGCACATTCCAATCCCAGATGCCATCATTGTTACCCTGCAGGGCCAGTTGCCAGCGTTCTTCATTGTGCCGCAAGCTTGCTTCGATCTGCTGGCGCTGAAGGATTTCTTGCTGCAATTGATGATTGATTTGGCGAGTTTGTTTGGCCTGCCGTGCCGATCGCTGCCCCAAATACACCAGCAACGCCAGCACCCATGCCGCCAGCAAGCCGTCCACCAGAATGACCTGCTGTAGAGTGGCTTGCACCCGGGCCGGTAGCGCCTCCTGAAAGACGGATTGCCACACGCCCAGTATGGCGATTGTCGCCGTCACCCCACACCCCAGCGGTAGCCAGGGTTGCTGACAAAGTTTCTGAATTGGTAGAAGCCATTGGTTCCGATAATGCTGTTGCACCCTTGCATTACCTCCTTAAACTGGTAGCAGATGTTCGTTGGTTAGGGCTTGGGCAATTTGGGGGGCGATCGCAGTCCACCGGGGGTTGGTAGCCTGTCCGTTGGTCCAATCAAAGATGACCTGACTAAAATCGGCACAGGTCGGTTTTTTAAAGGTGGTAGTATAATGCTCAATCCAGGTTAATTTATTAGGTTCCAGATGAAATTCTTTGACGACCTGTTCAATGAGTCGTTCCACCAGGTAAGGGATAAACCAACCCATCTCAAATCCCATATTGGTGATCATCACCGTTTGCACTTCGGGATGGGGTTTGAAGATTTGCAGATGACACTTTAAATGCCACAGGCCAAATACTTCACCGGGTAGTTCACATTCGTAAATTTGGTCAATAATTTTCATAAGTTTTTTCTGGGTTGAGTTGTGGATTAATAATTGAGCCAGTAGTCGATTTAATTCGGGTTTGATCAGTGATTTGAAGTTGTTTTTACAAGGTTGTAACTGGCAGTCGGCTGATTGAGAGCATCAAACCAGGGCTGAAATGGTAGGCCCTGCGGTGAATCGTGCCCTGCGGTGGATCGTGCCCCAGATCAGGCCACAACCAGCGATCGCGGTAATCCTGATGATTTAAATGCCGTTCCAACGCCGTTGATACCGAATTCAAACCCGCTTGACCAAACGGCATTTCTTGCCAGCACTCCCGGCAAAACCAGTACACCTGCTGCTGCCGAATATGGCGCAGCATTGGCGTGGAGCAACAGGGGCAGTTTGTCATAATCACCTCCAAAATAAAAAATGAGTAACAATGGGCAACCCGGCAGGAATAATGAGCTGGTCAACCGATCTTGATCGGGCTGGCCGCGATGGAGATGCCCGAACGCCACTCAGGTTGACCGGGCATCGGGGTCTTCACTGTCAGGCATGGGGGGCAGGCGATCCCAGTTCAGCAGCGATGCAATTTGCTGCGGCAACCTTGCCGGATCGTGAGAATAATCAATAACTCCAGCAACTTGAAACGGCATCAACGCTGCCGTACTTAACCATTTCGCTTCAACCGCAATCAACACGACTGGAATGCTTTGCGTGGTGGATTGATTGCGAAGTCGTTGCAAGAAGGTAAAAAAATTCATGCCTGCCGTTGCCAAATCAAACACGATCGCATCGGGTTGTTCTTGCTCGGCAACTCGTAATGCTTCTAGAGGTGAGCCACTATTGAGCACTTGCCACCCTCCCAAATGCGTTAAACAGACATTTAGAACCTCCTGTACCGTTGGTTCGGAATGAATTAACAAAATTTTTTTGGTGCTCACGCTAACCCCATGTCGATCTCCCATAGCAGTAGTGCATTGCTAAACAAGTACGTTGCTGTACAGGATTAAGTTAGCGAGGAAAGATGGAGATTTGGTAAAGATGACAGATGTTTACAGTTCCCAATCCAGGAGTTCGGAGATTTCGGCAATCAAAGTCGTCGGTTCGATGGGTTTGGAAATCACTCCAGCCACACCCAGTTGAGCAAACTTTGCGCGATCGCTGGGCAAAACTTTGGCCGTCAGTAAAATCACCGGAATGGCTTGAGTCACTAAATTTTCCTGGAGTTGTTGGTATACCGCAATTCCATCCATTTCAGGCATGGAGACATCCAGCAAAATTGCATCAACTCGTTGTGTTTGCAAAATTTGTAAACAGGCCGCCCCAGATGCCGCCGCCAGCGCTTCCCAACCGGCCAGATCTTCTAAACAAGCTTGTACCAGTTCTCGCAGACGTTCTTCATCATCCACAATCAGAATTCGTTTAGTCATGGGCGGGTGTTTCTATCCTTAATTGCCTGACTCCTGCTGGACTGATCTGCCAGCGCCGTGCGCCCCTGGCCTAACTAGTTACCGCTTCAACCAGGGGCAGCGTAAAGAAAAAAGTGCTGCCTTCACCCAGGGTGCTTTCAGCCCAGATTTTACCGCCGTGTCGTTCAATAATACTGCGACAGATGGACAATCCCAAGCCAGTTCCACCTTTTTCGCGGGAGTCGGAAGAGTCGATTTGCTGGAAGCGGCCAAAGATCGTTTCCAATTTGTCTGCTGGAATGCCCCGCCCCTGATCTCTCACTTGAAACAACACCTGATTTGCCTGTCGCTCGGCCTGAAGCACCACGGTGGAATAGGTCGGAGAAAACTTGATGGCATTACTCAACAGGTTGGTCAGCGTTTGGATGATGGCATCAGCGGCAGCCCAGACCGTGACATCTGTTGACGCAAGGGTGAAGGTAATCTGATGTTGGCTGGCGATCGCCTGCACCCCATTCACAGCCTGTTGCAAGAGATCGGCGGCTTGACAGGGGGTTTTTTCCAACACAATGCGGCCAGATTCTAACCGCTCCAGATCTAAAATGTCGTTGACCAGATTGACCAATCGTTTCGTATCTGTTAGGGCAATTTCAATCATGCGCTGCGCTTTCTCTGGCTTGTTGGCGTATACGCCCAGTTTCAATAAGCCTAATGACATTTGAATTGCAGTCAGAGGGGTGCGAAGCTCATGACTCACAATGCTAATAAATTCATTCTTAATCTTCTCTACCTTTTGGCGTTCGGTGATGTCTTCACCAATGCTAATCGTGCCAATGACGCTGCCATCAAAGTCTTGCAGTTGGGTATTATTCCAGGCGATGTACCGTTCTTCTCCCGTTTTCGTCAGGATGATGTCTTGATAGTAGGGATGAGCATTCTGGTTGACAACTTCAGAAAATACGATTTGGGTGGTTTGTTGTCGTCCTGGTAGTAGAAATGTTTCAAACCACTCTTTCCCAATGACTTCGGGTTCGGTGTATCCCGTCAAACTCAAGAAGAAGGGATTGACATAGTTGATGACTCCCGCGTGATCTAAACCCACCACAATCAACTGCACATTTTCTAACAGCGATCGCCAGCGGCGTTCCGATTCTCGCAGCCCTGCGGCAGATTGGCGGCGTTCATACAGTTCGATTTGCAGCTGATGGTACAGTGCAGACTGTTGAATGGCGATCGCCAGTTGGCTGGCAATTTGCTGCAACAGGTCAATCTCCCATGCGGTCCAGTCATGGGGTGCAGCATTTTGGTACAGCGCAAACAACCCCCACAACGACTCACCCACAAAAATCGGCGCGATCGCGTAGGCTCTGGCTTGAAATTGCTGCAATAGGTCAATGTGGCAGGGTTGCAAATCAGCCGTGTGGATATCCGCAACAGCCAGTGTTTCGTGGTTCTGAAAGCGCCCCCCCTGAGTTTCTTGCAGGTAGGTGTCTTCCCAAACTTTGGAGATCCCAGGCTCGACTAATTTGACCCAGCCCTCGGCCACTGACTCTGCAATAAAATCGCCACTCCAATCTGCATCAAAGTGATAGATAGCTACACGATCAACATTTAATAATTGCCGAACATGAGTCACAGCCGCATTTAAAATAGTTTCTAAATCTAGTGATTGACGAATATTTTGGGTGATACTCCAGAGCAATTGTTTTTGTCTAGTTTGTTGTTGTAATAGGGTTTCGACATTTTTGCGATCGGTGATGTCTAATAGAACGCCAATTGATCGCAGGGCTTCTCCAGTTTCAGTGTAAATTCCTCGGGCGCGGGCCATCAGCCAGTGTACGGAACCATCCGGGTGAATGACTCGGTACTCAGCCGTATAGTCTGTCCGTTCTTCAATGCAGCGGGTATACCGTTGTTGCACCCAGCCCAGATCTTCGGGATGCAGGTGTTTTTCCCAGAGTTTGTAACTGGCCTCCTGCTCACCGGGCTGCAATCCTAACAGGGTAAAGTGATTATCGTTCCAGATAATTTTGCCAGTGGGTATGTGGAGATCCCAAAAACCAATGTGAGTCAGGTCGAGGGCTAATCGGCGGCGTTCTTCACTTTCCTGTAATGCGGCCTGTGTTTGGGCCTGGTCTTTCAGGGCGGTCAGGAGGCGATCGTTGAGTGCGGCGAGTTCGGTGGTGCGGTCTTCTACTCGTTGTTCTAAGCCTGTATTCAATTCCTGCAAGGCCAATTCTGCCTGTTGCCGTTCCCGTAGTTCTGCTTGAACTTGCTCTAGTAGATCGGATTGCTGTAGGGCAATACTCAACTGAGAAGCGAGTTGCCGCAGTAAGTCAATTTCTGTATCTTGCCACGGTCGCGGCGCTGTGCAGTGGTGTGCCGCCAGCAAGCCCCACAGTTCGTTGTTCTTGAGGATGGGCACCACTAAATTGGCTCGAATCTGGAATTGGGCCAGAAACTCCACATGGCAGGGGCTAATATCTGCCGTGTAAATATCGGCTTTGGCGGTGACTAATCCTTGCTGGAAGGGTTCAACGTAAGTTTGGCCAATGCAGGGATCGTAAATATCAAATGGCGAAATGGCCAGGGCTGCATCCCCGACTGATTCGACCGATACTCGCCCTCCCCATGCTGTGGAAAACTCAAAAATCACTACGCGATCGACGTGTAGAAAATGCCGCACTTCGTCCACGGTGGTTTGCAAAATTTCCTGTAAATTGAGCGACTCCCGAATCCGATTGGTCATCTCTATCACCAATCGTTGTTGCTCAAATTGCTGTTGCAGCAGGAGTTGGGCGTGTTTGCGATCGTCGATCGCCATCACGGTGCCACTCATTCGTACGGGTTGTCCATCGTTGTTGTAAAAGGCTTGCCCCCGTCCTTCAATCCAGTGGATGCTGCCGTCTGCCCAGACAATCCGAAATTCGTGACGGTAGGGCACACCGTTTTTGACGGCAGCGGTGATGGCTTGATCCAGTTCGGCGCGATCGCTGGGATGTAGGCGGGCATGAAAGGTTTCATAGCGACCATCAAAGGAACCGGGTGCTAAGCCAAACAATTGCTCATGCTCTGGCGACCAGACAATTTCTCCGGTGATCATGTCCCAATCCCACATGCCCATTTGAGCCGAATGCAGGGCAACCCGCAGGCGATCGGCACTTTCATGGTTTAAGCGCTGGTTGAGTTGTTCGAGTTGTTTCCGAGTTTGCCGCAGGTGGCTGCTCAACAGCGTGATAATCGCCGACACGAGGGTAAAGACCAACAATCTCCACCCATCGTTACCGATGAGATGGAGATGGTGGAGGGGAGGCATAAAGAAATAGTTGAGGGCCAGGGCGGAAAGCACGATCGCGACGATGGCGGGGCGCATCCCCCCCCAGCAGGCGGTAATGGTAACGGCAATATAAAAGAACGAGCCAATAGAGCGGCTCATGATCTCCCCCAGCCAGAGGTTCAGCAACAGAGCGGTTGCCGTTGAGGCGATCGCCACTCCGTATGGTAATAGTCGCTGATAGACCGTCATCACCCTATGCCCCTGTGCAGGATATTGCTAGTGTACCCTTACGGCTAATGGAAGTGTGCCCGTTGAATCCGGCTCAATACCCGTGTTACCAGTTCCGGGCCTAGTACAGGTTTGGTGATAAAGTCATCGGCTCCGGCAGCGAAGGCTTGTTGCAGTGAGTCTGCTGTGGTGTGAGCCGTCACCACCAGGATGGGTAGGTCGCCCCAGTGGGCATCCTGCCGTACCACCTGGCATAACTCTAGTCCATTAATTTCAGGCATTTCCAAATCCAGCAAAATTAAATGGGGTGACACCGTTTGGAGCATCTGCCAGAAGTGTTGTGGTTCAGCTAAAACAGCAACTTCTACGCCCCAGGGAGTCAGCATGGCGGATAGGGTCGCTAACATGACTGGATCATCATCCACAATTAAGACTTTGGCCTGTGGACGGGTGGGTCTGGCAAATTCACGGGCGATCGCTTGAAAAATCTGCTCTGGGCTGGCGGGCTTGTGTAAAAATTGGCGGGCACCCAACCGCGACACCGCCAGCCGATCCGCCAAACTATCTCGCCCGGTCAACACAATCACTGGCAGTTGCGGCAACTGTTCCGTCATTTCCCGCAACAGGGTTAAACCATCCTCTTCCAGGGCCGGAAAACTCAGGTCCAGCAGCACAATGTCGGGAGGCTGGGGGGTCAGGCGCGATCGCGCTGCCGCTAAATCGGGTGCCCGGTGCAAATCCAGTCCTCGGAGGGGCGCTTCGGCCTGAAGGCGATCGGTTAAACCCGGATCCGCATCAATCACCAACACCTGACGGGATGGAATGGCGGCAACAGCGGGTGCCACGGGTTCTTTGGTCATGAGTTGCTGTAACGCATTGACCAAGGCCGCAAAGTGCGTGATCGCTGAAGACGAGGGTGATGAGGGGGCGTGATGGCGCTGGGACCCATGCTGCATCAGCCAGTGTTCAATCGAACGCGCCAACCTTGACCCATCCGGATAGCCAAAAGCAGCCAGCGAACCGGCCAGTTTGTGGGCTTCCTGTTGGGCGGCTTGCGCCAACTCAGGGGCCAACGGACCTGTGAGCAGGGCGGCCCTGGCTTGTGCCAGAACCGCGACTTGCTCCTGCACTGCCTTCTGAAATCCTTTGAGCACAGTGTCAATTGTGGCCGGACGCGGAGGGGCTGACGCGGATTCAGACCGATTTGGTGTCGTCGCACCGGAGGATTGACCCGAAATTGCGGTTGCTGGCTTGAGCCGATAACCCATTCCATAGACGGTTTCAATGATTTCCTCGGTTAGCCCACCTGCCTTCAGTTTTTTTCGGACATCTTTCACATGGGTGACGATCGCGCGATCAGTGGGAGCATCATCAAACCCCCACAACTGATCCAGAATGGCACTGCGGCTGAAGATGCGATCGGGATGCCGTAAAAACAGTTCCAGCAGTTTGTATTCTGTGGCCGTCAGGGCGATCGCCTTCCCGCCAATGGTGACTCGCCCCGCATCCGGATCCAGGCTGAGTGGTCCCCAGGTCAACATTGCAGTTGAGGGGGATGTTGCCAGGGTAGAAGACATGGCACCACTGCGCCGCAACCAGGTGCGCACTCGTGCCAACAAAACTTCTGGAGCACAGGGCTTGGTAATGTAATCGTCGGCACCGGCCTCAAATCCGGCGATCGCGGCGGCATCAGAATCCTGAGCGGTGAGCAGCAAAATGGGTTTCCGATAACCCTGCGATCGCAATCGCCGACAAAGTTCCATCCCGTTGATCTGGGGTAACTGCACATCCAGCAGGAGCAGATCATACGCAAGGGTTGTTGCCAGGGCCAAACCCGACTGCCCATCGGTTGCAGTGTCAACCTGATACCGCTGGGCTTGCAATACCTTGACCAGGGTTGCACTCAGCCAGCTATCATCCTCGACCAGTAAAAGCTTCATAGGCAACCCTGTCCAGCAGGTGCAAGAATGTGCAAGATTGGTTAATGGGCGATTGATCAGCCAGTCGGCATCATTTCCAGGGAACTCAACAGCAAAAAAATAAGTAATTTAGATATCCTGCACCAGTTTGGGGCACTCTAAACAGGCAACTTCCAATCCTTGCCAGAGAATCGCTCTATGCTGTCATCTCAAGAGACTGTTTCAGTGTTAACCCAAGAAGCTTTGCTGCATCGCATTGCCAACCGCATTCGTCAATCCCTGGAACTTGAAACAATTCTCAGCACAACCGCAGCAGAAGTTCGAGCTTATCTGGAAACCGATCGCGTCAAGATTTATCAGTTTTACCCGGATGGACATGGAGTGGTTGTGGCGGAGTCGCTTCAGGGCGATTGTCTCCCTTCCCTATTAGGACTGCATTTTCCAGCAGATGATATTCCTCGTTATGCGCGGGAATTGTTTGTGCGGGCGCGACAGCGCTCCATTGTCGATATGGGTAGTCATGAGATTGGGATTAGTCCATTAAACTGTCAGGAAACGGGAGCAACTTTGCCCCATCCCGATATTCGCTACCGTCCAGTAGACCCCTGCCACCGTGAATATTTAACTGCAATGGGGGTAAAATCCTCGGTGGTTGTTCCGATTGTGCTGGCAGGAGAAGCAACGGGCACTCATAATCCTCCCTCCCTGCCTAAAACCAGCCACCTCTGGGGGTTGTTGGTCTCCCACCACGCCCAACCCCGTAACGTGACGGAAGCGGAATTACAATTTATTCAAGCCGTTGTAGACCAGGTCGCCGTAGCCATCGCTCAATCGATCTTGTTAGAACAGGTGCGATCGCAGGTTCGGCAAGAAGCCAATATCAACCGAGTTACAGCCCAATTGCAATTATCGCCAACTGTAAATTGGCAGGAAACTCTTGACCTGGCCGCGCAAACCCTGTCAGCAGGTGGCCGCCTGTATCTCTTTCCTGATGCTCATTCCTCCAGAGAAATCTATACGGCTGGAGAACAACCGACCGCGATCGGGGCCATGCAGGATCGGTCCATTGAAGAGAATTTAGTCTGGCAGAAATACCTGCACTCGGTTTTGGCGGCTGAATCTGATGAAACGGGCTACAACCCCTGGTCAGTTGATTGGATGCGTGCTGTTTACGAGTTTGCTGAACCCCTGCAAAACTTCAAACCAACCTCATCCTGGGCCATTGATGATATCTACCAGGAGCCTTTATTTCGTACACTTGCGCCCTTTTTCAATGGGACAAAAATCCGGAGTGCCTTAATTATTCCATTGCGGCATGGCACCCAAATCATTGGCTGCTTAACGTTCTTCCGCAGCGAAGTTGATACTGAGATCGAATGGGCTGGTTATCATCACGCGGATGCGCGGCAACTAATGCCCCGGCAATCCTTTGAAGTGTGGCGACAGATCAAAAAAGGACAGGCCCAGCATTGGACTGAAGAAGAGATTAAATATGCTCAAGCGTTGGGCGAACGATTTGCCACAACGGTGAAACAATACCGCCTATATCAGCAGGTGCAAACCCTGAATTCCAGCTTAGAACGGCAAGTTGAAGACCGCACAGAAGCACTAAAACAGCAATCTGCACAACTGCAACAATCGAATCTGGAACTGGAACGGGTAGTAGAACGGCAATTGACCCTATCCCACATTATTGCCAAAATTCGTGAATCGTTGGACATCAGCACGATTTTTCAAAGCACAACTCAAGAACTGAGTAAAGTTTTACAAGCGGAACGAGTGGTGATTTACCGCTTCAATGCCGATTGGAGTGGAGAGTTTGTTAGTAATTATGAATGTGTCATGCCGGAATGGCAAAGTATTGGTCAATTTGGAGTGAATGCCGTTTGGCATGATACCCATTTACAGGAGACTCAGGGTGGCCGCTACCGCACGGGCGATCGCTCCGTAGTGCATGATGTTTATCAACAGGGCTATGCTCAGTGTCATATCGAGATTCTGGAGCAATTTCAGATTAAGGCTTTCATGATCATTCCTATCTTTGTAGGGCAAGAGCTGTGGGGCTTGTTGGGCGTATACCAGCATTCTACTACACGCCAATGGAAGCGTTCTGAGACTGAGTTTGTCAATCATATTGCGGTTCAATTGGGAGTTGCTATACATCACGTAGAGTTGTTATTTCAGACTCGACAGCAGGCAGAACAATTAGCTGAAACCTTGAGTGATCTAAAACAAACTCAGGTGCAGTTATTTCATAGTGAGAAGATGTCTAGCTTGGGGCAACTGGTAGCCGGTATTGCCCATGAAGTGAATAACCCAGTGAACTTTATCAGTGGGAATTTGGCTCATATCCAGGAATATACAGAGAGTTTGTTTGGATTAATTCGAGCTTATCAACAACAGGTGCCAAACCCCACTCCTGAACTACTTCAACTGCTGGAGGAAAGTGATTTTGCTTACCTGGAAGAGGACTTTCCGAAACTGTGCGCCTCCATGCGAATGGGCACAGAGCGCATTCGGGAGATTGTGCAATCGTTACGCAACTTTTCACGGGTCGATGAAGCGGAAGTCAAAACAGTCAACTTACATGAAGGACTTGAAAGCACCCTGCTAATTTTGCAACATCGTTTCAAGTCTGTTGCCGGACAACCCATTGAGCTGGTGAAGCAGTATGGGAATCTGCCTCCCGTGCAATGTCACGCCGGACAACTCAATCAAGTGTTTATGAATTTGATTGGGAATGCGATCGATGAATTGGAGTCTACCCCCGCCGATCAGCCTTCCAGGACCATTACAATCACTACCCGATGTCTTGATCCTGATTGGGTAGAAGTCGCGATCGCTGATAATGGTCGAGGCATCGCTGCCAATTTACAAGCAAAACTATTTGACCCCTTCTTTACAACTAAACCCATCGGCAAAGGTACCGGATTGGGGCTATTCATCAGTTACCAAATTGTCGAAAAACATGGCGGGCAATTAGTCTGCCACTCTCAAACAGGCGAGGGAACCGCATTTATGATCAAGTTGCCGCTGCGGTGAAGTTTAGCAGTTCTCAGTGCCAGTTGAGGAAGCTGGTCTACGGCAGTTGCTGTACGAAGTGGCTGGGATTTCTTCTATTGCCCACGCTGGCTTTGAACTTTTTTGATGACTTCATAATTTCTCCATTCCTCATGGGTGACTACATCGTAAACTGCCTGCTTATGGGGAGTTACGGCTTTGTACCAGGATTGAGTTTCAAACAATGTTTGAAGATCGGGGCGATCCACAAAAATTAACCCATGCCTTGCAAACAAAGAATTTCGCATGACATCCAACTCGAAGTCAGATCTGCCCTCTAATTCGTCAGGTGTAATAATGCGTTCGGATAACCAGGCAAATTGGTAATCTGGTGCGGTGTCGGGTTGTTCAGGTTTTGCTGGACGACCAGGAAGGGGCGGTGTACGCTGATCTCTAATCCCTCCCAACCCTCAGGCGGGAGACTTACCGTTCCACCACGATTTGAACTTGTTTTGTGACCCACTCCTGGGTTGGATCAACGACAACACTCGCGGCTTTTGAGGTAATGGGGGCTTGATCCAGGTCTGCCCCAATCATCGCCAGCAGATCGTTAAGCGGGTTGATGCCTTCTGGTTCTGCGCCTCGCGTGGCGACTTCTGCGGCCACTCCTTGCAGGTCGTTGGTCAACATGGCTCCTCTAGTCTCTGGTGGTTCGTCCAGGGGGGGGAGCGTTAACCAGCGAAAATCTGCCAATCCTTTCTGAACGGCAAACACTTTAATGGTCTCTTGCGATCGCCCATAGGCGGCATCATCGGGTATGGTCATTTGCAGCAGAATGTTTTCAGTTGCCCCAGGTTCAAGGGCAAAGAACATTGTCTGTAGCCCCCCAATGGGAATTTGAGAAATTTCCCAGGTGGGTTCTAGATCCAGGACTGCCACCTTCAACGGTTGCGGCCCTTGATTCGATAAGCGCAAGCCAATGATATCGCCACTCGCGATCGCGATCGTGGATGTATCCGCAAAGGGTTGGCCATCTTCCCTCAAAACCTCTACCATCAAGGTTTTTGCTAACTTGGAACTGGAGTTATCCAGGCTGGCGACGGCCTGATATTTGGTTAGATGCACCAGGCGATCCACGACTCGCTGGGGGGCCGTGGGATCATCAATGGAGAGAGGTGGTCGCAGGTTGGGAATGGGAATGTTTTTGCAGATTTCGTAGTTTCCCTCGCGGTCGATCGCCACCTGGTAAAAGGCCGATTCACCGTCCTGCTCTTCCACAACCCAACCATTCCCCGCTAACGCCTGTCGCACTTTGTCCAGGGCATCTTTCTGGCGATCGACGAAATGGGCTGGTAGTTCATGGTCCTGCTCACCGGCTACTTTGTGCTCGGTGAACCGCACCCGTTGGATTAGATCCACTGGAGCAGCCACCATGATCGCGGGTGCCCCTGGTTCCAATGTGCCGTTGGTTGCAATCCCCCCCTCTGCTGGTGGCACCACTCGGGCGCTTGATTCGGAGGCATCTACCCGGGTCAGTTCCACGATCGCGACTTGTCGTTCCTTCTGGGTGAAATCTGTGGTTTTGTAGGGGTAGATGGAGAACCGGGTGCCTCGACTGAGTCCCTGAGCTTGCCCTGCGTTGAGTGTGACTTGGGTTGCTGAAACAACTTTGATGACAGTCACCGTGAAGGGAGTGGACCAGGTATCGCTGCCAAATACCAGGCGATCGCTGTCGCCCACCAGCATCGGCAATTGTTGTGGAAATTTACTTTGAATTTGAGCATTGACGCGATCGTGCAGCAATTTGTAGGTCAATGGTTGGCCACTGGTGGCAACGCTGGTCAGGGTATCAATCATCCAGTAGGTCAATGCCCCGTGGCGTTCCTGTCCCCCATTCACCGCATATTCATAGGCATACTCATTAGGACGGCAGGCCGCCAGCAACACATAATCTCGCGTTTGGGGTAATCCGGCCACTCGCTCATCGGTCGGGGTGGCCGTCAACTCTAACCAGTTGTGTTCCAGTTCTGCGCGGCTGGCGACCAAACTTTCCGGCGATCGCTCCAGGCGATCGGGTTCGGTACTGCTGCGAATGTCGGCATCCCCGCGGGTCGAGCCACCGGAATGACAACTATCCAGCACCACCGTCACAATCAGGCCCTTCTCGGTCATCCGCTTGAGGAGGGTATTCATTTCGATATCGCGCAGGTAACGCCCCTCGGCTGTATCGCCAATGTCCATCGGCACCAACCCTTCATCCATCTGGTCGGTTGTTCCCTGCTTCAAATTGGGATAAATTGTGGTTGCCCGACCTCCGTGGCCGGAGTAATGAATATAAACCTGATCGCCTGGTTGAGCGGTTTGAGTGATGTCAGCAAACGCCTTCACTAGATTGGCGTAGGTGGGTTCCTGAGCGGGTGATGATTGCAGATGGGCCAGGGCGGGATCGTCTGGATTGGGGGAAATTAGCTTACGAATGCGTTCTACTGGAATTTTGAAGGTTTCTTTGAGAAACGTTTCAACGAGATTAATATCTCGCACTGCTCCCTGGAGGCTTTTGTAAAGGCGGTTGGGTTTGTAATAATCAATGCCAATGAGCAGTACATGCAGGGTGGGGGCGGGGGCAGTCATGACGGATGCTCACACGAAATTTACAATGAGGTTGGGGAGATGATGAATCCGGGAAAAAGTTTACTCTAGATTTTCCTTTGATACTTTGAATAAAGTGCAATTCTTAATTTTGGAGCGATCGCCAGGGCTAACTTATGATTTAGCCAGATAGCCCTGACAGATGGATTGTTCTCCAGGGTGAGTTTTGAGATAGGTGCTGACTCGCTGGCACCCTAAGCGCATCAATTGTTCAAAATCCCATAGCCATAACTTGATGCTGCGGTCGTTGCCGGTGGAGGCGATCGCTTTCCCGTCGGGACTAAAATTCACACTCGTCAATCCATTGTGTAAGCCAATGACAAGCGACGTTGGATTGGCATCATCCAGGGTCCATAGCCGGATGGTATTGTCATTGCTGCCAGCCACCAGATTTTTGCTATCTCCACTAAAACTGAGGCTCGAAGCAAAAAATCCTGATTGCAGAGGTAATATGCGCGTAGGTTGGCCAGTTTTGAGATCCCACAGCTTAATCGTGCTGTCACCACCACTCGATGCAAGCATTTTTCCATCGGGGCTGAAGCTCAGTGTAAGTACGCCATCTTTATGGGCCTCCAGGGTTTGTAACACCTTCCCCGTCTGCACATCCCATAGTTTAACTGTCCAGTCGCCGCTACCAGAGGCGATCGTCTTGCCATCGGGACTAAAACTGATACTACCCACAGGGGCTTGATGGCCTGTCAATGTTCGTAGCACTTTTCCGGTTTGGATATTCCACAGCTTAATCGTTTGATCCCGACCACCAGACGCTAAGGTTTGTCCATCGGGACTAATGCTCACGCTCCACACCGCCGCCGGATGCCCAGTAAAGGTCCGCTGTAGTTTCCCTGTTTCCGCATTCCATAGTTTAATCACCGAGTCCCCGGTTGAGGCTAACAATTTACCATCAGTACTAAAGCTCACACTCAACACGGCTGGGTGATGCCCATCCAGGGTGCGAATCTCTTTGCCCGTTTGCGTATCCCACAGCTTAATGGTTTTATCTCGACTGCCTGAGGCTAATCGTTTGCCATTGGGGCTATAACTGGCTGCCAGCACACCATCCTTATGCCCTGACAGGGGGCGGGCGCTCTCTTTCGGTTGCACATCCCACAACTTCAGAGTCTTATCCCAACTGCCTGAGAGGATCGCTTTCCCGTCGGGGCTAAAGCTCACCCCTCGAACGGCGCTCTGGTGCCCACCAAAGGTATAAATGACATCACCCGATTGCACATCCCAGACCTTAATCGTTTTATCCTCACTCCCTGAGACGAGCATCTGCCCATTGGGACTGAAGCCGACACTAAAAACACCCGCTTGATGCCCCGACAAGGTTTGAATTTCGCGGCCTTCTCGCACGTCCCACAGTTTAATCAAGCGGTCTTCACTACCAGAGGCGATCGTCTTCCCATCCGGGCTAAAACTCACACTAATCACGGCTTTTCGATGTCCCATCAGGGAGTAATACCGTTCTTCGCCGGTTTGCACATTCCAGACGCGCACCGTTTGATCCCGACTACTGGAGGCAATGGTTTTGCCATCGGGGCTAAAGGCCACGCTGTTGACAATATCCAAATGCCCGGAAAAGGTGCGCAGCTCTTTACCATTCCTGACATTCCACAACTTAATGGTGCCATCGCCACTACCGGAGGCAATGGTTTTGCCATCCGGGCTAAAATCCACACTGGTGACAATATCCGTATGCCCCACCAGGCGCTGCAACTCTTCGCCCGTTTGCACATTCCACACCCGAATGGTTAAGTCGCCACTGGCAGAAGCCAGCGTTTTGCCATCCGGGCTAAACATGACACTGGTGACAATATCGGTATGCCCAGTAATGGTCCGAATTTCTTTGCCCGTTTGCACATTCCACAGTTTGACCGTGCCATCCCAACTGCCGGAGGCAATGGTTTTGCCATTGGGACTATAGGCCACTGTACGAATCAGATCGCGATGCCCCATGAATGTGTTCTGTTCGCGCACGGCAATCAGGGCTTGCCCCAACACCGACATTTGCTGTTCTCGGAGATTGTCCTGGTTTTGCAAGACGGGGGGCAGGCGTTTGATGGTTTGCCCCGTTCGTAAACTGGCTAAGAGGGATTGAAAGGTTTCTCCTTCGGAGAGTAACGCCTCTCTGGCGGCGGCGTTGTTTAACTTGACATCCATGACGGCCAGTTGGGTCTGACTTTGGCGAATGCCGTGGGCGGTAAACCCGGCGGCACCCACGGCGATCGCGATCGCAATCCCGGCGATCGTGAAACTTGTGCGTCGAATATTGCGGCGTTCTTTCAGGGCCGCGGCCAGTTCTTGTTCTGCCTTCTGGCGCGCCGTGGTCAAAATCTGGTTGGCCTCTTCCTGCACCTGGAGCTTTTGGCTCACGCCGCGCCGTTCCAGTTCTTCGCTGGCCCGCAGGAATTGATAGTCCTGATCACTTAAACTTTTGCCGATCGCCCAGATTTGGGCTTGGCGTAAGGCTTGCCCCTGCAACAGGCGCGATTCATCGGTGCGACCAGATTTTTCCCAGGCGGCAAACCCTTCGGCGTAGGGGCGCAGGTCGGCTAGTTTACTTTCCACCCAACTGGCATTAAAGACGGCAGCGTAGATGGGGTTATACACCTGCAATTTTTCATTCTGCTTAACGACTAACCCGGTCAATCGCAATTCCATTTGTTCAGGGACATCATTGGCGGCCATCGAGCCATGTTGCAGAATTTGTTGATACAGTCCGAGTAAGCGTCCGGTGCGTTGGCCGCCACTGGAAAGCAGGCGATCGCGAATCGTTTTTAGGTGTTGGGGGATGTCCTGCGCTTCCCAGTTATCAATAATTTTGGTGTAAACCAACCGCTCTACCCAGGCGGCCTCCTGGCCATGCTCTGGGGCAGAATCAGCCGAGATCACGAGCTTACATACTTTTTGAGTCAGGAAGGGCTGGCCCCCTGTCCAATACAAAATGGCGGATAATAATGCTTCAGGTTGAGTAGTTTTATCGGTTAATCCTGGTAGTAAGGGTTGTGCTTCATTCAGTCGAAATCCAGTTAAATCAATTGCCTGCCCAATGTTAAACGGGGTAATTTGTTTATTCTGAATTAAGTCTGATGGGGTGGCAACACCGAATAAAGCAAAGGAAAGCCGTCGATAATCGGCATTGCTGGCCCGTAAATCGTGGGTTTCTCGTAACGCTGCAAAGAAGTCATCAGTCTGAAAATTTAAACTTCCAGCCAGATCCACTTCATCAATAAAAATGACGATGGATTTTGGAATTTCGACCAGCAAAATCGTTTCGATAAACGTGGTGAAACGCTGCACATAGGATAATAAATTCTGTTCCTTCCACCAGTCATTCAGGTTGAATTTGCGGTGTAACCGGAGCGATCGCGCAATGCGACTAATCATACCAATGTACCATTGCTCCTCCGTCACCGAAGTGCCAATGCCCTGCAAATCCACTGCCGCACAGGCAATGTCTTCTTCCTGCAAGCGTTGAATTGTTCGCACCTTCAAGCTAGATTTGCCCATCTGACGAGCATTCAGCACATAGCAAAATTTGCCCGCTTTCAACGCCAGATAAAGTTCATCATCCGCCTGCCGTCGCACATAAGTTGGGGCATCCAGCAGTAGGGCACCCCCCTCAATTTGATAGTCAAAGGTCAGGGTGGATGATTCACTCATGAGTTACCCCCTTAACATCTCCTGGAAATACCAACGATACAGATCACAGAGCGGCACCACATCATTCCCCTGAAACTTGACCAATCCCATACTGGCCAGCTTAAAGGATTGGGTAATGTTCATGCGAACGGGTGTATCTACGGCAATCACCTGTTTCATCGCGGCTACCAAATCAGGATAATCCTGCAAGTTTGCCAGTTGACGGCGCAAATGATCTCCGTAAATCCCTTCCTGCGTGGCAGCGGCCCCCATGATCTGGGTGAGGGTCATTTCGCCACTTGCGATCGCGTACAGGGCAACCCGAGCCAGATAAGGATGCCCCCCCGTTAAGGCAATGAGTTGACCAATTTCCGACGCAGACCACATCAACCCATGTCGCTGGATTAAATCTTGCATCTGGTCTTGTTTGAGCGGCGGCAACTCAATCGACAGCCCCACATTAAATGGAGACTGATTAATATTCAGCGGAATGTAAACTTCTTTGGAGTGGGTAATAATCAATCGCAACTTGCGCCAGAGAGGATTAATTTTCGATTCCTCATGCCACGATCGCAACAACCCCAAAAAATCAGTGGCAATATGCTCATGTTTGAATAGTTCATCTACTTCATCCAAACACAGGGCAAAGGGGGCATCAATCTGCTCCAGCAAATGTTCTTCAAAATAAAAGGTACATTTATCATTACTGCCCAGGGACCCTTCCCAATACTCAGCGACAGCATCCTTAATTTTGAGTTTACGACTGACACGAGAACATAACCATTTCAAAAATTTATCCAGATCTTCTAGATCGTCATCTTCTACCGATTGCAAATTGAGCCAGGTTTGTTTGTACCCCTGTTTGGTCGCATGGTCCAAAATCCGAATCATTAAAGACGACTTCCCCATCTGGCGAGGTGCTTTAATGCGAATCAGTGCTCCTGGTTTAGTAATTGCCTCAAAACATTTCGGCTCAATCGGTGGACGCTCCACATAAAACGGAGATTCAACCGGAACCTGCCCCCCGACATCTTCTAACTCGATGGCAACCGGGGTGGCAGCAGTGGGTACAGCGGCACCTGGGGCGGCGGTAGAAGCTCCGCCAGGTTTGGGCACCAGTTGGGGCGTGAGGTGTTCGGGGATGCCTGCCATTTGCACCGCCGAACACCCCAACTTGTAAGCAAATTCGATGGAGCGACCCGCCAGAAGCGCATCATAGAAGCCGATCGCAAATTCGATCGCGGCTTTATCCCCGATTTCGCGCTTCATGCCCACCACATAGGGAATATGTTGCGCGATCGTCTGCGCTTGATTTTCGGAATAGCAGGCATTGAGCACCACACATTCTATTTGGTCCGCAAACAGTTCAAACAGGCTGGCCAGCGCGTCTCCAGACACCAGTTTGGGTTGCCCGGTCGCATCTTCAAACATCAACCCTTCTGGCCCCAGGAGATTTGACGGAGCGGCAACAACGGTGAGCTTGCGGGCATCGGCGGCCTGCTCCTCAGAAGAGACTTCGGTACCCACACCATGCCCAGAGAAGTGGACAATCCGAGGTTGACAATCCAGCAAGGCCCGCCGGATGGCAGTAGGTGTGACGGCCCAGCGCTGTTCGATCAGAAAGCGATCGCGGTTGCGGGATCGTTCCAGTCCCGCTCTTAAGTCCTCTGCTTCTTTACCAAGTTGAAGTGGACTGCTCCCTTGGGGGTTCGCCGCAAGAAATAGAATCGTTTGGGGTGGTAAAGCTGCATTCATGAACGCGCAGATTTAAAGTCACTGCAAGAGAATATCTGCTTATCTTAGTATGTGTGGCTCAAATCAACCAGCGATTGCCCGAAACCAGGTTGTCAACTATGAGTGTTGACAGAATGTCGCAATCCTCCTTCTCCCTTAGGCAATCTCGCAGAAAAAATCTTCCCTTCGGGTTGAGGCCGCTTGTGCGCGAGTTTTGGCGATCGGTCGATCATTTTTTGCTAAACGTACCCATACAGATATTTTGTTTTCCAGAAATCTCCTTATCATTATAAATTCTTAGAACCTTTTGAACGTCTAAGCGTAACTGTCTGTCTTCGGGAGGAAGCCTTTGGTCTCAAAAATGTTGCTGCGATCGGTGGCCATCGCAGTTCTGGTTCTAACTGGAGGTGCGGCGTTGTCAACCCGAACGGTGGCACGTCGCCCGGATCGCCGTCCGCCCCCGACTCAAAAACCGCAACCGATTCCAGGCCAGTTTGACTACTACATGCTGACCTTATCCTGGTCGCCAGATTACTGTGTCGGGCAGGGCAAGCGTGATCCCCAGCAATGTGGCCAGGGGCGGCAGTTGGGATTTGTCCTCCACGGCCTCTGGCCCCAGTACACTCGCGGTTATCCGGCCAATTGCACCACCGAAGCCTTTGATCCCCAAATGCGGCAGCAATTTCCCAATCTTTATCCCAGTCCCCGGTTGTATGCCCATGAATGGGAGAAACATGGTACCTGTTCCGGCCTAACCCAGGCTCAGTATCACCAATTGGCCAAAACGCTGAAAGAACGGGTCAACCTTCCCGATCGCTACGTACGGCCCCAGAAACCATTCCGGCTGACTCTGGCCACCTTGCAACACGATTTTGTGCAGGCCAACCCCGACTTTGCAACGAATACGATCGTGCCCTCCTGTTCAGGATCAGGCCGTTTTTTACAGGATATGCGGGTGTGTTTTGCCAAGGATGGCCGCGCGATCGCCTGTAGTGAAGCGGTAGTGCGGCGATCGCGAACAAGTTGTGGTCAGCCGAATTTTCTGGTCCGGAGTGTCCGCTAAGGGGCATTGCCACTCGCATGATCGATATATTGTTTGCCGATATATTTTCTGCCGATGTGATTTAGGTCGTGGAAAGAGGTGATTGGAGGGGGCCAGATGCCCTGTCTGCCCTCACGCCTTCACGTGTTCAAGTTCACGTTTTTTACAGGAAATCAATCACCCGTCAGCCCTGGCAATCCTGGGATAGTAAGCCTATAAGGACACCCTACACATTTTGCAAACCGCCCCATGCTGACAATGACGATGACTCCCCCTGCCGCTGACTCTTCATCTAGTGATGGTTTATTGACTCAAACCCACCCATTACTGATATCCGCCAGAGCCAAACTTACCTCACCCCATCTGCCGCATTTTTTACGAATTGTTGCCTTTTTGGGCACTTCTTGTCAGGCAATGGCAGACCCGGATGCCTACACCACTCTCATGCAAGAATTGTGTCAATATCAGGGTTGGTGGAAAACCTGTGAGGCCACTCCCGCTGGTACCTTGAAATCGTCCCATCCAGACATTAACCACTTGTTAGAACCCATCAACCGTTTGCATCGGCCCCATGATCAATAATGCGTAATTTGTAGCCACGCCAGGGGCATCAAAAAAAACTCAGGTTTGAGCCTCAACAGATGACAAGTTTGACACTGGCAAAGTAACAATAAATTCTGCACCTTCTCCTAAAATGGAATTCACCTGAATGGTTCCTTGATGTTTTTCTACAATGATCTGATGCGCGATCGCTAATCCTAAACCAGTGCCTTTACCCATGCTTTTAGTCGTGAATAAATGATCAAAAATCCGGTTTTTTACCTCCTCGGCGATTCCAGCTCCGTTATCTTTTAAGCGAATGACAGCTTGCTGCAAATCAAGATTCAAGTTGGTATAAATCTCGATGCGTTTGGGATTTGCCACCAGGTAATCAAAATCACATTCCTGGCAAGATTCATCCAATGCATCAATTGCATTTGCCAAAATATTCATAAATACCTGGTTCAAAGGACCGGGATAACAAGCAATGGGAGGGACATTGCCAAAGTGTCGTAGGATCGCGATCGCGGGTCGATCGGGGTTGGCCTTCAAGCGATGACTCAAAATCATCAATGTACTATCAATGCCTTCATGAATATTGAAGATAACTTTTTGTTCACTGTCTGCCCTGGAGAAGGTCCGCAAACTGGTGCTGATTGTCCGAATGCGATCGGTGCCTGCCTGCATTGAGGTCAGCATCTTGGGTAAATCTTCGATCAGGAAAGTTAAATCAATTTCCTCAGCATTCTCGATGATTTCCTGAGTTGGCTCAGGATAGTGCTTCTGGTACAGGCTGAGATGTTTAATCAAGTCTTGAACATAGAACTGAGCATGATTCAAATTACCGCTAATAAATCCAACTGGATTATTAATCTCATGGGCAACTCCGGCCACTAAGTTGCCCAATGCCGACATTTTTTCACTTTGAATCATGTGCAGTTGAAGATTCTGAAGTGATTCTAAGGAATGTTCCAGTTGTTGAGCGTAAGCCTGTGATTGGGCGTACAAGTTGGCATTTTCCAGGGAGATCGCCGCCTGAGAACTCAACAAGTTCAAAACTTTCAGGCGATCGCTGGTAAAGGCTCCTTTCGCCAGGTTATTTTCCAGGTAAAACAGTCCAGTGAGTTTACCCCGGACTAGCAACGGGAGGCACAGCAGACTGTGGGGTTGCTGTCGAATCACATAGGCATCTGCGGCCAGACTGGGTTCCGCGATCGCATCATAAATGACCAACGGTTGCAATGTCCGTTTCACATAGTGAATGAGGGTCAGCGGCACATCCTCACTGGCTTCCACAGGAGTGGCTACCTGTAAGAAGGTTGATTCCGGTTGAGTCGGTGTTTTGGCGATCGCGATGCGTTCCACCACCCAGCCGCTCGCTTGCGGCAATAGCAGCACACATTTTTCAGCCCCAGCATTTTCCAACACAATCTGCATCAAGGTTGCCAGTAATTGCTCCAGGTGAATTTCACCGGAAATAGCCTGCGATGCTTTAAGGACCGTGGTTAAGTCCAGGGATTCGGAAAGACTGGAACTAGAACTGGAAATACAGGTTTCTGTCATCCGAGGGGCCGCACGATACCCGGAACTGGAGCGGGTGACAAAGGGCGAGAGGGGTTGTGGATTGGCTTGTAAAATAGCGGCCAAATAGGGTTGATAACGCTGTTCTAAATCTTTTACCTTCGCTGTCGCGCCCCAGCAGATGTAGCCATAGTAGGCTTCTGTGAGATACACCTGAGCGACTTTTTCCCGTCCCTGGGTCAGGTAAAATTGAGCCGCTAACTCATTGGCTAAAGCCGCTTCCTGAATGTAATCATGTTCCTGCGCGTGGGCGATCGCAGCATCATACAGGGCCATCGCGTCTAAAACCTGCCCTGAAACGCGGACTACTTCTGCCGTTACCAGTTCGTACTTGTGTAAAAAATTCATGGGCGCATGATCAGCCCAATGTTTGAGTTGGGTTTGGTTTTCCAGGACTCGTTGCCACCGCTGCGATCGCAGTTCTGGTTCGCATTCCTCCAGGGTAGCCAGATTCGCAAGTGCCTGATACAGATGAAACGTTGCCAGGTACAAAAAGCCAATCCCCCCATACTCATAAGGTTGTGCCAGTGTGGCATCATGAGCAGCTTGGGTATAATTGCCAAATGAATAACTCAAAATACACTTGCTTAAATACAAAGCAAATAACGAATTAATATTTTGAGTCTCCAAGAAGATTGGTAAAGCTGTTGTTTCATCAAATAAATCGCCGATTAACTGTTCCTGATCTTTGGCTTTACCCATCAGGTTATGAACAAATTGCCCCCAAAGTTTGGCATAGAGTAGAGAATATCCTTGTTTGATTTGATCCATCAAACTAATATATTGCATCTGCTGTTGTAAAACTGAGTCGAGATGATCGCCAAGTACGGCTAAATTCGCACAAGAATTAACCGCAGAATAGCCAGCAAACTCTAAATCACCAGTTTCTAGTCCCGCCTGAATGCTGACCTGTAGAGGCTCCAGGGCATCCCGGCCATGCTGCTTCCAGTGAATGATGAAGGAATTGAACAGTTCGTAGATTTTACACTTGAGTTCTTTCGCATCAAACCGCTCCAGAATGGTGAGGGCAAGTTTACCAAATTGATAGCCTGTTTCAATTTCTTGAAATAATCCACACAGGAGTAATCCATAGTAGCCATAGGCAAATGCTGATTGGGGACAGTTCCCGTACTGTTTACACAAGGTCAGCATGGTAAAAGCAATCTGCGGCAACAGGTGGGGATCGGCGATGTAAGCCGGACCAAAGGACATCATCAAAATTCGCATGGCCGCTTGCTTTTGCGGATCAGTCATCACGGGCAGATTGTCGCACTCCTGCGTTGTAATTTCCGGGCGAGTTGGCACTAAGGACACGCCTAACAATTGCAGGACGGCATGGGATGTCGCGATCGCCAACTGCATCCGATTTTGTGCCCCATAAAATTGAATTTGTGTTTCATAAGCACTGACTTTATCCAGCAGGGTTTTAGCTTGTTCTAAAATAATTTCCGTTGTTTGCTGGGCTTGATCATACTGGGTATTCAAATATTGTGCTTTTGCTAACTCGGAATGAAGTTTTAAGCATAATTCATAGTGAGTTTGCCAGCGATCGCCACCCAGCAATTCCAGACCCAGTTGCAGATATTTGATAGCCTGATCATACGCAGTGGCGGACTTGGCTTTGCAACCTGCCAACCAATTCAATTCTGCCAGTTGTCGTTGCTCTGCTGGATCATGAATCAAGCTAATACCAATATTGAGTTGATTCACAATGTCAAAAATGCGAGTAGTTTGGGTGTGAATCGAAGTATTTTGCAACAACCGTTGACCGATTTTTAGATGGGTCAAGGGCTTGTCATGATCGGGGATAAGGGCGTAGGCTGCCTGTTGCACGCGATCGTGCAAAAACTTGTAAACACACGGGCCAGATGCCGCCGCCCAATCCCAAGTCGAGGCAGCAGCGGGCTGGGCCTCCGATGCAGAGCGGTTTTCGCGTTGAAATAGTTTGTATGCTTCATTTTGCGGAATGACAAACCCTTCCTGTAATGCCTTCCACAAATCCGCCGCCGTAGCCGAGGCAGATAGGTTCCCCACGATCGCCAGACTGTCTAGATCAAATTGATTGCCAATACAGGCAGCCAGTTGCAATACTCTTTGCGTTTTGGGAGGCAGTTTTTGCAATTGCAGCGCCATGAACTCGACAACATCATCCGTCAAGGAAAGGGCGCGAATCTGGCTCATATCCCCCTGCCAGTAACTCGTATCCTGGTTGAAGCAAATGAAGCCGTCATCATGCAGTGATTTCAGAAATTGATTAGCAAAAAAGGGATTGCCGCTAGTTTTTTGGTGAATCAATTGAGTTAAAGGGAGGGCCAAATCTGCCGCGCAACTGAGGGTATCGGCAACCAGATGGTTCAGGTCAGTTTGATTCAGAGGAGCCAGCGTAATCGTCTGGACGGGAGCCTGCGCGGCACGAATTTTATCCAGCGTCAACAGCAGCGGATGACCAGGTGTGACTTCATTATCGCGGTAAGCTCCAATTAGTAATAAATCAGAACTTTCCGGTTCACTCATTAATAATTCCATCAGTTTGAGAGAAGCGGAATCGGCCCACTGTAAATCATCCAAAAACACCACCAATGGGTGCGATCGCGTAGTGAACACTTGAATAAAGTTTTGGAATAAGCGATTAAACCGATGTTGAGCCGCACTACCAGACAATTCGGGCACTGCGGGTTGGGGGCCAATCACCTGTTCCAGTTCGGGAATCACATCAATCATGACTTGACTGTTCCCGCCTAAAGCCGTCAAAATCTTCGACTTCCATTGCGCCAGTTGGGCATCCGTTTCGCTCAACACCTGCCCCATCAAATCTCGAAAGGCTTGCACCAGGGCCGAAAAGGGAATGTCTCGCTGAAACTGGTCAAACTTGCCTTTAATAAAGTAGCCCCGCTGGCGGGCGATCGGCTTATGCACTTCATTCACCACGGCAGTTTTGCCAATGCCCGAATACCCTGCCACCAAAACCAGTTCGCTGCGGCCTTTGCCCTGGGGCGACTCTAGGCCCGTCGAGGAATGACCACTGACTCGATCAAAAGCTGCCAGCAACGTCGCCACCTCTGTGAAACGCCCATAGAGCTTTTCGGGAATGACAAATTGATCAGAAATATCCCGTTGCCTTAACTGGAATGGTTTGATGTCGTCTGTGGTTTGCCATTGTTGCAAACAAACTGCCAGATCGTGGGCCAGGCCCAGGGCGCTCTGGTAGCGGTCTTCGGCATTCTTTGCCATCAGTTGGCTGATGATCGCCGAGAGCAGTGGCGGAACCAGTGGATTGCGCTGATGCACAGGGATGGCTTGTTGGGCGATGTGACTATGCACCAACTCCAGCGGATCATCGGATTGGAAAGGTAGCTGACCTGTGAGTAATTCGTAGAACGTAACGCCGAGGGCATAAAAGTCGCTACGGTAGTCAATGCCCCGATTCATGCGTCCGGTTTGTTCGGGCGACAGGTAGGCCAGTGTGCCTTCCAGCACATTCGGATTGGTCAGCGTTTGGGTTTCTTTGGGCAGTAATGAGGCGATGCTGAAGTCCACCAGTTTCACCTGATGGGTGGTGGGGTTAATCAGGATATTGCTGGGTTTGATGTCTTTATGCACGATCCGATGGCGATACAACTCATGCAGGGCTGTTGCGATCGCGATCGCGCTTTGCAAAAATTCTGTCAGGGTGGCGGCGCTGGTGCCAAACCGAGCAGCACCCAGGGCGGCGGTGTAGTCCTTCAAGGAAATTCCCCCAAAATCTTCCATCACCAGGGCAAACCGATTCTCATGGGTTTCCAGGCTGTAGGATTGCACCACTCCGGGAAGCATGAGATTGCTGGTAATGGCGTATTGATTCCGAAATTGCACCAATTCCGTGAAACTAGGATATGGATTTTGCAATAACTTAATCACCACAGGTTGCTGATCAGTGGTCCGTCGCCCCCGATACACCAATGTTCTGGAGCTACTATAAATTCTCTCTCCAATCTCATAGCCAGGAACGGTGATCATATTTTCTTGAGAGCAAAAACTGAACGGTTCTATGAGTCTAGGATTCCCGATTCATGGTTCATTGCATCATCTTTTAAAACTGTAAGCAGTAACCCAAATTATTCACACGGCATTGGGTACACTCCTAAAGGCTCTGAAACTGGCCTGTCCTATGCTGGCCTTGACAAGCAGAAAATTTTTTCCTTTAACGAGCGATTGATGCAATGGTTGTTTCCAGTTCCCCAAATCAGTCAGGGTATTTGATCAAGCACGCGACCGTAATGCCGTTTACGCTCCGCCAGGACGGCTCTTTAGACTTAGATCCAGTTGTGATGGATGTGCTGGTTGAGGGCGATCGCATTGTGCAGGTGGCTCCTAACTTGACGGTGACTTCAACGCAGATCACCGTGATTGATGGTCGTGAACAGTTGCTGATTCCGGGCTTTGTCAATGCTCATGCCCATTCGATGGAGATTTTAGAGAAAGGGCGGTATGAATCGTTGCCCCTGGAATTGTGGATGCTTTACACCTATCCACCCTTGCGATCGCACCATCTAGATCCGCGTTTGTGCTATCTGCGAACCCTCCTGGGGGCGCTGGAAATGGTGAAAGCGGGTGGCACCACCATTCAAGATGATTTGATTGAGTTACCTTACACGACGCCAGAAATTTTTGATGCGGTGGCGCAGGCTTATTCTGACATTGGGTTGCGGGTGAGTTTGTCGCTTCATGTAATCAATCAACCTTTGCACAAAACCATTGCCTATGTGGATGAATTTTTGCCCGCTGATGTCCGGCAGGATTTAGACGCAGTGCAGGGCATGGCAGATGATGAATGGGTGCTGCTATTTCGTGACTTACACCACCGCTGGCAGGGCAAAAACGGCCTGGTGACGGTGATGCTGGCTCCCTCGGCATCGCAACGAGTATCGCCGCAGTTGATGCACCGGATTCATGATCTGTCCGAGGAGTATAATGTCCCGATTCACACTCATCTCCTGGAAACGAAAACCCAGGCCATGACGGGGCCAGAGTTTTATGGGGAGTCGGTGGTGGCCTATGCGAAGCGACATGGCATTCTCACCCATCGCACCGCGATCGCCCACGGCATTTGGCTCACCCCAGCGGATATTGACCTGATTGCGGCAGCCGGGGCTACAGTGGTTCACAATGTGGTCAGTAATTATCGGTTGTGTAGTGGCATTGCGCCCATCCGTGAGTTGCTGGATGCGGGGGTGAATATTGCCCTGGGGTCTGACGGGATGAGTTCCAATGACTCCTTTAATTTGTTTGATGTGATCAAAACGGCTGGGCTGACTCACTCCGTCACCACTGGTGAGTGCGATCGCGCCCCCAGGGCCGCCGATGTTTTGAAGTGGGCGACCTATGGCGGGGCACGCTCGGCCTTACTGCATCATGATATTGGCGCGATCGCGCCGGGGATGAAAGCTGATTTTGTCTTGTATGACTTGAACACGCTGAGTTTCACGCCGCGTGGTGAATTACCCCTCCATCTTGTTTATGCGGAGCATGGCCAGTCGATTCGCAAAGTATTTATCAATGGCCAGTTAGTGGTGGCCAACGGTCAGGTGTTGACAGTGAATGAGTCGGAGATTCTGGCAGAATTGCGCGATCGCTTACCGGAGTATGGCGCGTATCGAGACGCAATGTTGCTGCAAGCTGCCCGGTTGCGACCTGCATTGGAGCAAGCCTATCAGAAAGCCGTAGCCCAACCCTTCCCGGTTCAGCGATTTAGCAGTCGGTAAAAGTGTTTTTCGCTAAGCATCCCAAAAGTAGCAAAGCTTTATGCAAAATCTAGCGCGGCTTCTGTGGGATTGGCAGCATAATATTTTTCAGACTATCCAGACCAGACTATCCAGACCAGACGACTGAAAGAAGGGAGCAACCATGTCAATGCCGCATTTTCCCAGACCAGAAAACCCTCAAATTATCAGCCAGCTTAAGCGACGGAAGTTTATCCAGTTTGCTTCAACCGCCGCGATCGCGGCCCTCACCTCACGCACCCTCAATGGTTGCGCCAACACCACCACTCCCGGCGGTGCTGACTCGCCCAACCCTGCCACTAGCGCCGGAAAAACCTTAAGAGTTTTATCCTGGCCGGGGTACGACGAACCAGAGGTGATTCGTGATTTTGAACAGCAGTTTAACGTCAAGGTAGAATTCAAGACCTACATTGGCGGCGAACAAATGCTGCAATTTTTTAATCAGTCTCCCAGAGGCACGTTTGATGCCTTAATTTCTGATGGGGAATATGTGCAAAAACTGGTCGCGCTCAAGGCGTTAGATGCGCTAAATCCAGAAACTTTACCCGAAATCAAAAACTATTACCCGGAATATCAAAACTTTCCTGGGTTTATTTTGGATGGCAAAACAATGGCGGCGGGCACCCGTTGCGGCGTATACGGCATTGCTTACAACAAAAAAATTCTGCAACCCAGTGAGGTCAGAAGTTGGAATGTGTTATTTGCACCAGAACTACAAGGCAAAGTTGGTTTGTTTGATTGGTACTTACCCAACATGGGCAATGCCAGTATGGCGCTCTTTCCTGGCAATGAGAACCCCTACAAATTGACCGATCAACAATTGCAACAGGTTGCATACTGGATGGTTAAACTCAAGCCCAGTGTCTCTTTGGTAACTTCCAGTGTGCAAGATATTAACAATGCCTTTATCAATGGCAATATTGTGGCGGGTCCTGTGGGAGATTGGGTGATCCTGGGAGCGATCGCTGAAGGCAAAACCGATTTCGCCGCCGTTGTACCCGATGAAGGCGCGATTCGTTGGAGTGAAGCTGCCGCCGTCTGTGCCGATAGCAAGAATAAAGACCTGGCATTGGAGTGGGTAAAGTATATGACCTTGCCAAAAACTCAAGCCGCTCTTGCCAATGCCAAAGCCTATAAAGGGATTGCGTTGAATAAAAATGCGGTAGACTCAATGGATCAAAAAACTAAAGAGCTATTAGGCTACATTCCCGACCCAAATGCAGCCGATAAACTGATCGTTGAAACGAATGTCTCTCGGACTCGCGCCCGCCAACTTCCGGTCAATCAGCCTGAAAAGGCATGGCAAGACATTTATAACCAATTCAAAACTAGTTAAGTCACGAGAATGATCACTACCGATGGCAGTGCGCGATCGCGATGGCTAGACATCGAACAACATATGTCCTCCAACCAACCGGGAATCAGGATGCGCTGCAAACTGGCGGCTTTACTGAACCAACAGGGTGAAACCAACCAGCGTCAAGCTCACTCATTGGCACCGTGATTGACAGATGCAAATACTCGTTGCAATGCAGCTCTCAACAACTCGATGCCAACAGTTAAGTCAACAGTGTGCAACAAACCTGAATCAATCATGCCTTGAACTTCAGGATCGGGTTTTTGGCCGGTCATGGCAAGAGCGAGGCGATCGGCGGAACGACCACTGCCACCAATCACGAGAACTGGACGTTCCTGCTCCAAGCTGTTGGGGACATCCTGATGTAGCGCGATCGCGCCCCCGTTAATCAGCAGGGTCAGTGAAGGCTGGCCAGCCGACAAGGTTGTGGCTACTTGAGCAATCCAGGGAGATTCCTCACCCCATTCCTGGCCCGGAACCAACAAAAAATGGGTATGATAAGGTTCTAAGGCGGCAGCATCGCCACTGGGCGGAGTGCTGGCCGGAAGAATTGCTTTTTGCTCCACGACGACACCGATCAAGGGAAATTGCCCACCCGTCTCAGCGCGAGATTGCCCCATTAGTTGCATGACTCCGGCATCCGTCCCGCCGTCGATGATGGCAAAGTTTTTAGCCGCTGCAAAGGGACAAACAACCTCCTTGAAGAGCGATCGCAGTCGTTCAAAATCTTCCACGGACAATCCACTTGCCCCTCCCACAATTACGAGCGTTGGACAGGCAGTTGCGAGGCCAAATTGCTGCAATGCAACTGGAATGTCTGCGGCATCCGCAAGATACGTTACCTCTGCGGTTAAGCCATTTTTGAACGTGACCGGGAAAGGGGGTTGCATCAATTTCATGCAATGACTGGATGGGGTTATTGTATTCAATTTAATGCCTCATGAACACGAAAATGCTGTGGAAATTACTGATTCGCTGGCGACAGAAACAAGAAATCGGTCTCATCGCCTGGTGTAGTTTGCCCACACTTATGCAGAAAATGCAGATGCTGCAAGGCGAATTCTTTCAAAAGAATAGAGATTGAACGGCGCTGTGCCCGCCCCAACCTCATCAGGCTGCTTGATGTCTCGCGTTTATCCTGCTACGAAGCGGAGTAGCAGCTAACGCCGCCGCAAGCGGGTGAATTTTGATTGGTAGACGAGATCATTAGACTGATTTACCGACCCTATTTGGTTTTCATTAAAAATTAAACTGAAACAAATTTAGCACTGAATGAAGTATCTGGTTCAGTAACTATTTTGACTAATAGACTAACTCACAGCAAAATATCTGGCATGAGTGTTTCTAGCCTGGAGCATCCCACGATCGCCGAGCAGCATGAGACCAGCGGTAGAGCCATTGGGAGTGGGTTCAGGGTAAACTTTGCGATCGCTTCCATGCTGTGTAAGCAGACAGCGCAGCAAAAATTAAGATGCAATTTAGATCAAAAGTACTATTTTTACCCTATACTGTTGGGTAACTGTTTTTTACTCCTAACTTCCAGCTTCTGGTTCTCAATCTTCTGGTTCTCAATCTTCTGAATGAGAGCACAGGATTACTATTGCTAACCAAAGAGGGAACGTTTCACCCCATCGGATGACCCCATAGTCGGATGGGACTTTGAACCCAGGTTGCTTAAATGGATTCACCGTTTCTCACATCACCCCCTTTTATGCAATGTCTCAACGCATCTTATTCTCAAGGCTAATTCATTTTTTACAGGATGACCTGATGATTCCCGCCGAAGCGATCGCGATCGCCCGCCGAGAGGAAGCTCATCTACCCAACTTGTTGCCAATGGTTCTATGGCAATATGGGTTGGTCACCTTAGAGCAACTGGAACAGATTTTTGAATGGCTCGATACGGCCCGCGCCGCCACTTAACCCATCCGCTGAATCACTCAGGAGGCCCATTGGCATGACCGAGCGTCCTTATGATGTGGTGCTGTATGGTGCCAGTGGCTTTGTTGGCCAGCAAACGGTGCAGTATCTGGCACACCGGACTCAGCCTGGGCAGGTGCGCTGGGCGATCGCAGGCCGCAACCGCCAGAAATTAGCAGCCGTTCGGGATCAGGTTGGCGTTGCCGTGGATGTGCTGGTGGCGGATAGCCAGGATCAAGCCGCCGTTGACGCGATCGCGGCCCAAACGCGAGTCCTCCTGTCTACGGCGGGTCCCTTTGCCCTGTATGGCACCCCGCTGGTAGATGCCTGCGTGCGTCACAAAACTCATTATGTGGACATCACGGGAGAAACGCCCTGGGTCAAAACATTGATTGATCACTACCACACCCAGGCTGCGATCGATGGCACGCGCATTATTCCCTGTTGCGGCTTCGACTCGATTCCCTCGGATCTCGGCACTTATCTGGTAGTCCGCCACCTCCAACAAGCATTTGAAGTTTCCTGCCAACGGGTCAACGCTTATTTCCAAGCGGCAGGTGGTTTTAATGGTGGCACTCTGGCCTCGGCATTAAATCTTTATGATTCTGGGGCCACGGCCCAATTTGCTGATCCATTCCTGCTTAACCCTCCCGCCTCTCGCTCACAGGCTGAATGCGACCTCAACCGCGACCCCTCAGCCCCTATGTATGCGCCTGAGTTGCAAACCTGGGTCGCCCCTTTCTTTATGGGTCCGGTCAACACTCGCATCGTGCGCCGCAGCAGTGCCCTCTACGGCGATTGGCAGGAAGGCTATGGCCCGGAATTTACCTATCAGGAATACCTCAAGTTTGAGCCACCCTTAGCATGGCTGCAAGCAACCGGAGTGACCGCAGGGCTGGGATTGTTCGTCGTTGGGTTGCAAGTCCCTCCTTTGCGATCGCTGCTGCAACCCTTACTACCCGCACCGGGCAGCGGCCCATCTGAGCAAACCATGAATCAAGGCTGGTTTGCCTGCGAATTGGTGGGCACCGCAACCGATGGCCGCACAGTACAGGGCTTGGTTCGTGATCAGGGCGATCCAGGGAATCGGGCAACCACCAAATTTGTTTGTGAGTCGGCGTTGAGTTTGGCCCTGCACCCCCACGAGTTGCCAGGTGGGCCAATGCGGGGTGGCGTGTTAACGCCAGCGACCGGATTAGGCGAGGTGCTGGTGCAGCGATTGCGACAGGCGGGCATGACACTAACGGTGAACCCTCCGCCCCATGCCTAACCCCATCCGTTAGGATCAGAAGCAGGATCATCAAAAAGGAACATTGAGGGACGGATGGCCAAGCGAAAAGAACCCCTCGTTGGGGCAGCACTGGTGAAGGAAGTGTGTCGCCGCATTCGGGTGGCCCGCAGTTATTGGGATGCTCATAATAATGCGGCCTGTCGGGGGGAACGCGATCGCGCCCTGGCCCTTTACAACACCCTGACGAAGGAGCAGAAGGACCAAATCCCCCAGCAGTTACGCATCTGGTTGCGGTACCGCAGCGAAAAATATTTTGGCCCCCACCGCACGCCACCCCGCTCAAAACCGCGTCGTTCTGCTTCTCCAGAAAAGCATTCCCAGGGCTGAAACAGGCCAATTCATCCTCATCCATCTCTGGTCAGGTGCTTTAGTAGGGGGCGGATCGGGTGAAAGTATTGTCAATCCTGGTCATATAAGCGACAATTTGGTTTCATTGAAGTGAATCTTTTTTATCTGACTGTAAAATTTTATTCTAGGGGTTGGGTTAGGCTGGGGCCAATCTCAGGAGTCTTTTGTTAAGTCAATGTTAAGTTGAATGTTAAGTCAAAGCACCTTACTTCCGCGGTTGCAACATGAAAATTCTTTTAGTAGAAGATGATTTGCAGACCAGTGACATGATCGCGGCAACCCTGCTAGCCCATTGCTATACCGTAGATGCGATCGCTGATGGGGCAATGGGGCTAGAAATGGCAATGCAGTGGGAGTATGACCTGATTTTGCTCGATCTGCTACTGCCTCATCTCACTGGCTTTGAGGTTTGCCGCCAATTACGTGCTCAGGGTCGCCAAACCCCAATCCTGATGCTTACAGCCAGAGACTCAACAGAAGATATCGTGGCCGGGTTGGACGTGGGGGCAGATGATTATCTGGTAAAATCCTGCGATTCGGCGCAGTTGTTGGCCAGGGTGCGGGCGCTGTTGCGGCGGAGTGGTAGTGTCTCAGCTTCACCGATCCTCACCTGGGAGTTGCTGGAGCTAGACCCAGCCTCCGCACGAGTGACTTACGATCACGCCGCGATCGCCCTGCGACCCAAAGAATATGCTCTGCTGGAACTGTTTCTCCGCTATCCGCAACGCATCTTCAGCCGCAGTGCCATTATTGACCACCTCTGGTCGGCGGAAGATACGCCCGTGGAAGGGGTAATTACCAACTTAATTAAAGACTTGCGCCATCGGTTGAAGTTTGCCGGGATGCAAGCCGATTTGATCGAAACAGTGTACGGCTTGGGGTATCGCCTGAGAGAGGTACCCACGGCTAAAACATCCTCCCTGGAGGCGATCGCTGCCATGCCGGCAGAGGTTCCAGCCGATTCGGTGGCGGCGATCGCGCACGACCAGGAGATTGATCGAGAATTGCGAGAACTCCAGGGCCGTCTGCGAATTCAGCAGATTACAGAGCGATTTCAGGGTTCATTGACGCAACGAATTGCGACTTTGGAAGCCGTTCGACGCTCGCTGCAAGCAGGGCACTTAAGTTTGCCCGAACGGCAGGCCGCCCACACAGAAGCCCATAAACTGGCAGGCGGATTAGGCACCTTTGGGTCGGGTAGAGCCTCAGAAGTGGCCCAGGCGATCGAAGATTTGTTCGCCGAAAGCTTAAAACAAGAAGCTCACCTGGCCCATCAATTCGCCCAGTTACTAGAAACGCTTAAGCAGGAATTGGCAGAAGCAGCGATCGGGGCTTCCAGGCTATAAAGTTGCCCAACTGAGCATTTGTTATGCCAAGCCCCCTCGCCAAGTTTCTCCAACCCTGGATTGCGAAAGTTCGGTTTCGTCGGATTCTCAACCGCATCAATCACGCATGGGTGGCTGGAGGGTGGGGCAGTTACCTCAAAACAAGACGCGCCCTTCAGCGACGGGAAGCAACCAATCGAGCGTTGCTTCAGGCCATTCCAGATCTGTTTATTCAACTGGATCGACAGGGTAATTATTTGCGAATCTTGAATCCTGGCCAGATCCAACTGTTTGATTCCGTCACGGTTCGTCCTGGTAACTCGGTGTTTGATGTGTTGCCGCCCGCTCTGGCGCATCAACGCATGGCCTATGTCCGAGCGGCCCTGGAGACTCGCCAACCCCAATCCTATGAGTACGAACTTGAAGTTAATGGTATTATTCAATACGAAGAAGCCCGCATCACAGCCTGTGATGACGATACAGCGTTGGTGATTGTGCGTGATATCAGCGAACGGAAGCGTAGTGAAAACCAGCGCAAAGCCGCCGAACTCGCTCTCCAACAAAGTGAAGCTCGCTATCGGGCGATCGTCGAAGATCAGACAGAGTTGATTTGCCGTTCCCTACCCGACACCACGATCGTGTTTGTGAATGATGCGTATTGTCGTTACTTTGGGTTGCAACGGGAAGACATTATCGGCAGGCCATTTTTACTCATGGTTCATGCGGAAGACCAGGCGGACATTGTCCAATTGTTGCAATCTCTCAATGGTGCCAACCCTACAGTGACCACGGAGAATCGGGTGATAGTGAATGGGCAGGTCCGATGGATGCAATGGATCGATCGCGCCTTATGCAATGACCAGGGCATTATCACGGAAATCCAGGCAGTAGGACGGGACATCACCGAGTTAAAACACGTAGAGGCGGCGTTACAGGAAAGTAATACGCGCTTTCGAGAACTGGCCGAAACCGTACAGGAAGGCTTCTTTGTATTTGAAACCACTACGGCTCAGTACTCCTATCTCAATCCGGCCTGTGTTGCCATTTCTGGCTTTCCCACTCACCCCTCCACCGAAGATCAGCCCCATACCAGAGGCATGACCCATTGGATTAATAATATTCACCCGGACGATCGCGATCGTGTTGAACAAGCCTTGCAAAAAGAACGGCAGGGCTACAACTTTGATCAGGAGTATCGCTTTATGCGCCCGGATGGAGCACTCCGCTGGCTACGCTCCAAAGCGTTTCCCATTCGGGATAAAACGGGAACTGTGATTCGGATTGTGGGAACGGTCGAAGACATTACCGAGCGCAAACAACTTGAACTCGCCTTACAAGAAAGTGAAGAACGATTTCGTAAAGCCTTTGATGATTCTCCGATTGGCATGTCCCTTGTATCGAGCACAGGCCAGTTTTTGCGAGCCAATACCCAATACTGCAAACTGGTCGGCTACACTGAAGCCGAACTGTTGACTATGAATTTTGAAGCGCTCACCCATCCAGATGATCTGGCGGCGGATCGAGAAGGAGTACGCCAAATGTTAGCCGGTCAGATCCAGGTGTTTCAAATGGAAAAACGTTATTTCACTAAGCAGGGCACCCCCATTCCGGTGCTGATGCAAACCGCACCCATTCGCGATCAGTCAGGCCAGATTCTGTATTTTGTCGGACATATTCAAGACATTCGGGAACGGTTGCAAGTTGAACGGATGAAGGATGAGTTTATTTCCGTCGTGAGTCACGAACTGCGGACTCCACTAACCTCAATTCGGGGATCATTGGGAATTTTAGAATCTGGGGTGTTTGACACGCGCCCCGATGAGGCTAATCAGATGCTGAAGATTGCGCTCAACAATAGCGATCGCCTGGTGCGGTTAGTCAATGACATTCTTGATTTAGAACGGTTACAGTCGGGCAAGGTGCAATTGGTCATGCAGGAATGCCAGGTGAGCGATCTGCTGCAACAGGCCATTAACAGTGTGCAAGCGATCGCCGATCAAGCTACCATCACCCTCAACGTTACCGCCCCTACGACCACTCTGCGGGCAGCCCCCGACGCAATTGTGCAAACCCTCACCAACTTACTCAGCAATGCCATTAAGTTCTCCTCACCCGGAAGTACCGTTTGGCTGACCGCAGAAGTGAACAGCACCGGGGAAACTGAGCGGCAGACAGCGCACGTTAGATCTACACTCTCTCCTTCCCCACTCCTGGCCTCCAGTCCCGCTGCCTCAGACGATCCCGATATTCTCTTCTCAGTGCGCGATCGCGGTCGTGGGATTCCCGCTAATAAACTCGACATTATCTTTGAACAATTTCAGCAGGTTGATATTTCCGATGCTCACCGGAAAGGAGGCACTGGCTTGGGTCTGGCCATTTGTAGAAGCATCGTCCAGCAACACGGTGGCCACATTTGGGTCGAAAGTATTTTAGGGGAGGGCAGTACTTTTTACTTCACCATCCCTTCTACCCGGTCACTGGCTGCCCCGCCCCGCCCCCCGGTGCCCGTCGCTCCTGTTCCCCAGTCGCCATGACCAAACGCATTCTCATTGTGGACGATGAAGATGACATTCGAGCCGTTGTGCAGGTGTCGTTAGAGGAGTTTGGTGGGTGGACGACATTAACAGCCGCATCGGGGCTGGAAGGCTTGCAACTGGCTCATACCACCCCGCTGGATGCGATTTTGCTGGACATATCCATGCCAGATATGGACGGGTTTCAACTGTGTGAAGCCCTCCAGTCAATCCCAACGACTCGAGGTATTCCCGTGATCGTGTTAACCGCAAAAGTGCTGCCCAGCGATCGCGATCGCCTGTTTGACCTGGACGTAGCGGGCGTGATTACAAAGCCGTTTGATCCCTTGCTCATTTGGCGGCAGGTCGCCGAGATTTTAGGCTGGAGTCAGTGATTTCCTTTCATATCAGTTTCATATCTTTCTGCTTTACCCTGAGAAAAAGTGTTCCAATATTGCTTTAGGCCGTAGTGGTTCACAATTTCTATTGTTTTTCTGTCATGGTTAATAATGAATCACCCAAAGTGAGTTCGGTTGAGTTTGCTATTAATATTTTAAAGCAAGCCCAACAGAATTTATACGACTACGATTACAACTCTGCTCAAGTCATGATAATTATTGCAAATCAGGTTTTAGAAGATCTGCGAATTGATTTCGATCATCACTTTAAAACCGAAGAAATGTTAAAGCAGCTTCTCAGTCAATCTTCAGGATAAAAGCTGTTTGTCTTCAAGCAGAGACGAGACCTGTATGCCTATCAAAGTAGTCCTTCTGGTTGAGCATGAAGCGAGTCTTAGAGCAATTTTGTATGCTTGCCTGACTGAGTTTAGCCCTTGGAAAGTAATCTCATCAAACTCAATTCAAGCTGGCATTGATCTATGTGCAGTGGATGCTCCTGATGCAATTTTGCTTGATGCCTCAACGGCTGAAGCAGATGCCTTAATCTTTGTAGAACAACTGAAACAATACTCCAAATCTCAAGCAATTCCAATTTTGCTACTCACTGATCGAGCTAGTTGGTTTACCAAAGAACAGCTAAATGAGATGGGATTTGCAGGCGCGATCGAAAAACCATTTGATCCGTCTACTATTCCTGATCAGGTTTCCCAATTGCTGAGATGGAAGGATATTTGAGATGGAAGGATATTGATATCATCATTAACCTGATCTTAAGTTGACCTGATCGAATAGATCGGTAAGATAAAAAAGTCATTAAAGACTCACACTAGGAGAAAGTCATGTCAACGTTAACAGTTTGGAAATTTAATACCGCAGACGGCGCAGATAACGCCTTAGCAAAGCTGAAAGATTTGCAGAAGCAAGAACTGATTCAGGTGCTTGATGCTGCCGTTGTCTCTTGGCCAACTGGACGGAAACGCCCCAAAACCTATCAAGCAATGGATACAGTTGGTGCTGGCGCGTTGGGTGGGGCCTTTTGGGGCATGCTATTTGGGTTGATTTTCTTCGTGCCACTGTTCGGCTTAGTCGTCGGTGCAACGGCAGGTGCCCTTTCCGGTAAATTTACCGACTATGGCATTAACGATGATTTCATCAAAGATCTGCAAAGCAAAGTGACTGAAGGCACTTCTGCACTTTTTCTGTTAACCGGGCAAGTCACGGTTGATAAGGTGGAAGCCGCTTTTACCGCAGACGAAAAAGGAGAATTGATTCAATCGAATTTATCGGCAGAACAAGAGGCTAAACTGCGTGAGGACTTCGGTGCAGAGATAGGTGCAAACGCATAAGGAGACTTTTGCCAATCTCCATGCTTGCAGGGGTGGGGTTCGTCATCGTGATGGTGGCCCAATGGAAAAACGTTGGTCCGTCCTGCCCCTCCAATGATGATTTCCTCTTTGGGAGGATGCTTATGATGCTGTTACATTCGTAGGAGTGAGAACGATGAAAACAATGTTTCCCAGTATAGTTGGGCTTTATCTTGCAACGGCTGTGTTGTCTGCTGGGTCGCCCGCACAAGCTCAAACCTTTCCTAAGGCACCCCAAAACTGTGTGTACTTAAGAGAAGTTACAACAGGTAGAACATTTATTCGCAAAACGATCGCCTCCAATAACTCAAACGCCAACACGGATTTTGTCGTACCTCCGGGGACAAAATTTACCAACTACGACGGCAAATTTATCCCGGAGAACAATGCTCGTTATCAGGTGGAAGCCAATTTAAAGTACGCCGACAACACGACATCTCAGGTCATTAATCGTGCGATCCAGGCAAGACGCTTCTACTTGTACCAGCAACCCTTCCGTACGCCCACCGCAGCTCAACCCTTTCAGGTCAATGCTCGGATCACGGGCGATCGCAACACCGCATACCAGATTGCTATTTTGGCTTGCCGATAGTCATCTTTGTTGGCTGACCTGTTGTTTTAAGTACGGCACGTTGTCCTTCTCCATTGGGGCATAGAATCTGTGTTAGTTCGTTTTTATGCCAGTGCTCCAGTGATTGATCCGTGATGAATGATGGCGTTTTTGACTATTCATCACGGATGTAGCATTCGGTTCATCCTAATTTTTGCAAAACAATACGTTTAAGTAGCGATCGCGCGGTTGATTGGCAGTTGCAGGGCAATCAGTTTGGGACTCTTTCCCTTGACGGTGATTTACAGCACCAATCAGGATTTGAGGCTGGTTACTGTTCGAGCTTGATTGATCTTAGTAGGATGCGCGTCAAGCAAGCCTTATGCTAGTGTTCCGTCAGGAAAATTTTGACGGGTCGAAGACCCGCAAAATTTAACCCCAATCAACAACCTGAATTTTGGCTACCCGTCAATCATTAATTGACTGACCACTAGTGCGCTTAATGAAGGAGTATTTTTATGGTTGTCGCTATGAATACAACGGCTCAGGCTGCAACAGCCTACGGAGTTCATTCCGAAGTGGGAACGCTCCGCAAGGTGATGGTATGTGCCCCAGGTCTGGCACACAATCGCTTAACTCCCTCAAATTGTGATGATCTACTGTTTGACGATGTGATGTGGGTGGAAAATGCCAAGCGCGATCATTTTGACTTCATCACCAAAATGCGCGATCGCGGGGTGGAAGTTCTTGAAATGCACAATCTGCTGACGGAAACCCTCGATGTGTCGGCAGCCAAAACATGGCTACTGGATCACCAAATTACCCCCAATGAAGTCGGTAGCGGCTTGGTGGAGGATGTACGGGGATATTTGGAAAGTCTGCCATCCCGTAAACTGGCAGAACACATGATTGGTGGTTTGTCCGTACGGGACATTCCAGCGGGATACGGCAGCGCCTTATTGAAACTGTCCCGTGAAGAGTTTGGAATGACGGGGTATTTGTTGCCCCCCCTACCCAATACTCTCTACACCCGTGATACCACCTGCTGGATTTATGGCGGCGTGACTCTGAATCCATTGTTTTGGCCCGCACGGCATGAGGAAACCTTGCTGACCGCGGCTATCTATCAGTTTCATCCTGATTTTGGCCCCAGTCAAGTGAATGTGTGGTGGGGGGACCCGACGCAAAACTTTGGTTCTGCCACCCTTGAAGGCGGCGACGTGATGCCGATTGGTAAGGGTAATTTATTAATTGGCATGAGTGAGCGCACGTCGCGCCAAGCCGTTACCCAATTGGCTGCCACCTTATTTGCCAGGGGTGCTGTGGAACGGGTAATTGTAGCCGTAATGCCAAAATTGCGGGCAGCAATGCATCTGGATACGGTGTTCACTTTTTGCGATCGCGATTTAGTCACCCTTTATCCTCAGATCATGGACCAGGTGATTACCTTTTCCCTGCGGCCCAGCGATCGCGCCCCAGGGTATGAACTGACCAAAGAATCTGCCCCCTTTGTGGATGTGGTAGCCTCAGCCCTGGGTTTGAAGCAACTGCGGGTGGTGGAGACGGCAGGCTGCCCCGATGCTATGGAACGGCAACAGTGGGATAGCGGCAATAATATGGTGGCGATCGCGCCCGGTGTAGTCTTTGCCTACGATCGCAACACACTCACCAATACAGCACTACGGAAACAAGGTGTGGAAGTGATCACGATCGTTGGGGCCGAACTTGGTCGTGGCCGGGGCGGTGGGCATTGTATGACATGTCCCATCATTCGCGATGCCGTTGATTTCTAAACAAGCACACAATGAGGAGATAGGTCATGGCAACGGAGAGTCAGCGCGGCCCATTAGTGATTATTGGTGGGGCGGAAGATCGAGCAGGAGACTGTGTCGTGTTACGGGAATTTGTGCGGGCGGCAGGGGGGGTAAAAGCCCATATTGCTGTGATGACCGCCGCTACAAGTATGCCGCAAGAAGTTGGCGATGATTATATTCATATTTTTGAACGACTGGGTGCTGAGGTCGTTGAGGTGGTTGATACTAGAAATCGTGAAGATTCAGAGAAAGAATCAAATATTCACATCATCGAACAGTCTACGGGTATCTTTTTTACAGGTGGTGATCAATCAAAAATTGTCGATTGTATCAAGGGAACGCCGCTGGATCAGGCTATCCACCAACGCCATGCCGAAGGAGCCGTGGTTGGTGGGACTAGCGCAGGCGCTGCAATGATGCCTGATGAAATGATTGTGGGTGGCGCTTCGGTCTCAAATCCAAGTGTGGATGCGGTCAGCATGGGACCGGGCATGGGCTTTTTGCCAGGAATTGTGGTGGATCAGCATTTTGCTCAACGGGGGCGATTAGGGCGGTTGTTGGCCGCGTTAGTGTTGCAACCTGCGGTGCTGGGTTTGGGCATTGATGAAGATACAGGCATCATTGTCAGGGGGGATGAGTTTGAAGTGATTGGCAGTGGAGCCGTAACGGTCGTAGATGAGTCAGCAGCGACTCATAATAACTTAGAAGGATTACTCAAAGATGAAGCGATCGCGCTGTGTGATGTGAAGTTACATATCTTACCTCACGGGTATCAGTTTAATCTCAAAACTCATTTGCCTATCGTGTAAATCGATTGCAATTGCATCAATCCATTGCATCAATCAACTCTGTAGAACCGAATCGTTTCAGGTTATTTCACTTCACTACTTTGGCTATATCGCCAAACTATCCATATACACAATCTCAATGAGACTCACACCCAATGATTCAACACACTCGACTTCGGAAACACACTCGACTTTGGATTGGACTAGCAACACTTGTAACCGTGAGCTTACCTTTACTGGCCCAGGCAACTACGCCTCAAAGCCAACCAGAACCAGCAACTTTAGAAGACTCGAAACCGATCGCTCAAACTCGCCCTGCCCCCACTCGATCCGAATTTGAAGGACGCGGTGTGGCACATGGCTCTGTGTTCCGCCGGGGGCAAAGCGTCAACACCTCGTTAACAGTGGATCAGGGCAGATTCATCTTTAACATCGTACAACCTCCTGGTACTCGTAATCGCGTCCGCTATCAGGGCACAATCGTCCGGCAACCCCCCGCTACCAACAATTCCTTCATCCTAGATGGCCGGGTGCAAACCTTTGACTCCTCCGCCAGTACTCGAATTTTCAATAATACGACAGGCACCTGCCGAATTGAAGTGTTTGATGCGCGAGTGATTTCTAGCACCTGTCGGGCCGTCGTGCCGGATAGCAATACCCAATTTCTGGGACTCGAACAGTTTTAACTGAAGGCACTCCGGCGATCGCATCGATGCGATCGCTCCAACTGTTCGTTCGTTAGCCTCCAAAGGTTTGTGTCCACTTGCCTTTGCTATAACCAATTCCCATGTACCGATATTTGGGATTGAGAATGTTATTCCGATGTCCAGGACTATTCATCCAGCCAGTTACCACCTCATCTGGAGTTTTTCTACTAGAGACATTCTCTGCTGTATAGCCACCTTGAAAGCCGTACCGACGTGCTCGATCGCGAGATGATGAACCGTCAGAGCCTTTATGAGATAAAACGTTACGTGCGCCTATATCATTGGAATGAGCTTGAGCAGCTTTGTTCAGGCTGTTATGAAATTGAAGGGGGCGTAAACCATTCTGTTGCCGATGATAGTTAGTGAGTTCTAGTACGCGATTTGCGACAGATGACCAGTCATTTGCCTGTGCAATAGTTAGACCAGTGCGTGTTTGGAGCACTTTTTCTGAAGGTGTGGTTGTCGCTCTATGCCCGGAAATCATTGCGGCACTGGCACGGTAACCGACTACGCCCATAAGGACTGACAGCAGCAGCAAAAGGCTAAAGCCATTCTCTAAGCGTTTTTTAGAAGAACTAGCATGCATGAAAGTTTTAACAGACATAATGGGTATTCCTTCCAATTTGATATTCAATTCTTTGAGACTCTTGAACCGCGATCGCTCAATCATTACTCCCAAAAATGATCGCTGCTCAGTCTAATGGAACGGTAGTATTTGACATGTCCTAAATCTTTGAACTTATAGTCAAGTTTCTGTTCAGATAAGTGCTATAAAAAACAAGCTCTATCGCAATATCTGCTCAACTAATTGTTCACTTTGACTGTCACGCTTGCCGAGTCAGTGCCTATGTTATCTGAGTAACATTCACTCTTGTTGTCTAGTTCGCAAGTTTCTGGTGGACGATCATTCGCTGTCAAGTAAAGCTTTCCTGAACGATCAGAAGTAAAAGTACTGTTGGCTCCAAGATTATGCCATTGACCTTCGCCAACCCGACCAATTAATGAGCAGAAAGGCGCACTAGGTAGCATAAGTCCTTCGGATGAATAACGGTTGTCGCCACCAGGTCCTACTAAGTTATATTGTTCGGTTGTCTGTCCTTTACAAGCCCACTCAAAATCTCTAGCAGGAACAACTTGAACTGACGCACCTTCTTTAATGAACTCTTCAGAAATAGGCTCATTTCCTGGCATCTTAGGGTTAACAATGGTCGGCTTCTTTTCACCAAACTTAATCTTTTGATCTTTTCCAAAGCCGATTTCCTGAATCGGATTTCCAGTGAATACTGCGTAGAGCGCAATAGCACCCAATATCACAACAGTTACAATTCCTACATTCAATGCTACTTTCATCACTAAAACCAGTTCCATTAATCTGAAGATATTGGTCTGTGAGCAGGCATTTATTTCATTCCTAGAAAATTGAATCACGCCTTGTTTTTTTTGTAAATAGTTTATAAAAATTTACACGGCACCCGACTATTAGCTTTCTGGGGTCTTCCATGCTGTCGCTCCATTGGGGTGTTAGAGCGTTATCGGCGCGATCGGTTCAATATCCGGGTCATAGCCCCCAACCTGGTTCGTTCGCAGGACCCAAACCGAGGCCCCGTGACGCAGAAATACTTTCACCACCGTATCACTGGCAAGCCGGGGTAGTAACGTGCGCCAACTGCCCAACCCCGCCCGCAAATCCCGTAGGGGATTGTCTTCCAGGGTGGTGCCGAGATTGTATTCATTCTGTTCCCAGGCTGATTGCAGTGCGCCCCAGGGTTGCAGTTTTTGGCGCAGTTCTTGTCCCAACGTCAGCAATGCTTGAAATCGCTGGGCCTGGTCTGGGTGTTGGTCCTGCCAGCGGTCTAAGGCGGCAGCATTGGCCTCTACCTGCCGCTCGATCTGGCGCAGACTGGCGAACAGCGCCTGGTTAGAATCTTGGGCACAATTGCTGGCTGCCCCTACATAGGTGCCGCCGGTGCCATCGCCAATCCGGTAGCGGGCAGTCATCACTTCCAGTTGTTGCAGCATGTATTCCAGGGCCGATCGCCGCCCCACTGAAAACTCATAATCCTCCGTGAAGGCGGGATGCTTGATCAGCATGTCGCAAACGGGCCGACCGCCCAACCAGCCAAACTGGCGATCGCCCATGTAACGCGACCAGTGCAGCGTTCCAGCCACCAGGCCATCGGTGTTGTGGGTATACACCTGGTGATAGTGCAGATCAAAACGCAGTTCGTCACTGACAGGGTCGTGAATCACCTGAGCGACCCCAAACGCAAAGTGACCAAAGAAAATGGGGGTTGCCGCCGCAGGTTCCGCCTGGTTGCCGCCAATGCCCCCGTAGGTATGGATGAGTAACGCGCGATCGCCCACCTGCCACGCCTTAATCGCCGTTTGAATAGCAGCGGCAGCCCGATTTTCCTGAGCCTGACACAACACCGAGGCAATGCGCCCCTTCTGCGTTTTAATATCGGCCCAGGCCCGCTGCCGAATATACCGATAGGAGGCTTTTTGCCCAAACACCACTGCCTCCGGTTGCAGGCGAAATAACGATCGCGGCCCCAATGCCTGCACCACAAACACCCCCTGAGCATCCTGCGCGCCGTAGATGTACCATCCCGTTTCATTCAAGGGCGATTTTTCTAAATCGCGAGTGGTGGAGGGGGCACTCCCATGCGCCGCCGCGATCGCCACCTGCGGCAGTCGCACCACCTCTTCCCGGCCATCAAACTGCCGTGTCTCCCGATTGAAATGCACCACCCGAAACTGATCCGTAGCCGCAACGGGTGCCACAAACTTCACCAGCCCGTAATAGCGGCCCGTAATCTGAATCGGCTCCGTTTGAATCCGCAAAATGGTTGCTTCAGTTCCCCGGCTCTCTTGCTCCCCCAATTCGCGGCTTCCCGGCCCACTGGCCTCCACCTCCACCGTTCCGGCCAGCATCACCAGCACGTCATCCAGCGGACGGGCACCCGCCAGAGATTCCAGCGGACCGACCTGCTGCCACCGATTGAGCCGCTCCGGATGCACCAGGCCACCATACCGACTGGAATATTCCGCATCTGCACTAAAGTGAACATCGTGGCGGGTTGCCTGCACCAACGCCTTCGTAAACGGAGTATCTGCCCACCGCAGGATCACAGTTTGCCCAACCAGATGCTCGTAACCAGGAGCCGCATGATGCACTTCAAACCATACGCCGCGCACCGTCGATCGCTCCTGTCGCTGTGGCAAAATTAACCGACCCATCCAGGGGGCGATCGGGCAATAGCCAGACAAATCCAGCGATCGCTGCACAGGATAGTAGGCCGGATCGTTAAAAGCCGCCTGTTTGTAAATGGCGTAGTTACTTTGCTGCACGGGAGGACGCTGTTCAGGCGTTAGCAGATCCCCCAGCAACACCTGCCGAATAAATTCGACGGTTTGTTGCAGATGGCTACGGCCATCGGGTAAGACGGCATCCGGGTCCATATAGCCTCCTGGCACCTGATGCCCTACTGGCCCTGCCGATAGAATCGAAATTTTGCCTTTGCGGCGGGCGCGATTCCAGTAAGACAACGGCAAATATTTCCAGCGTCCAGCAAAGAGCAACGGTCCCAAGCGCTGCACCACATCCTGATCGCCAATCCAATGATAAAGATGCTCCAACTTGAGAAAATTGTTGTTGGCACTCATCACGCCCCCCAGAGAAATCACATCAATGGGTGCGCCCAAAGCTTGTTTCAGATAGGGTGCCGCTGCAACGGACATTTGAGCGCCGCCGCTATAGCCCACGAGCGTCAGAGGGGTACCGCTGCCTGAGGTATATCCTCGTTGGATCAAGCCGTTGTACAGGACTTGAGCAATACCCCGATTGTAGATAGGGCCATAGCGTTTATCGGCAGACACCATGACAATGATGGCATTGCGAACATTCACCATTAAGCCCAGGATGGCCATCGGGTTTTTCCAGCGCATCCGGTCGGCCAATTGCCAGAGAAACGCCAACGGGCGGTCTTCATTCAAGGGTTTGTTGAGAACGGAGTACATCATTAACCCCTGCACCAGTTCCACATCGGGTGGCAATGCGGGTTTGAGGGCGGCTAAAAACACTTCCACATCCGGGGTGTATTGCTCGCCCGACTGGCCCACTCCATCCAGGTACAGCACATAGCGGGAAGGTTGCTCTGGGTTGGCGGGGGCAGATCCCGTCTGTGCTGCCTGTAGCGGCGTTGTCTCTACTAGCGCAGCCGTATCAATTGGATCGCCAAACCAGCCAGCCCACCAGCCCAGAGTTTCAAAAGGAGCCAGCAAGCCAGCGAAGACCAGGGCGACGATGCCAATCCATCCGAGGTCAAAGATGAGTCGCCAGAGGGTCGGCAGGGTTTGATACCAGCCAAAAATACCGTTGCGGATGGGGCGTAACAGAATCAGAACCAGCACAAATAACACCAACAGACCCCCAAGGCTGACCAGTAGTTTGATCAATTGGGGAATGCGCCCCAGTTGATGGGACAGTTGTACGAGCGGATCGATCGCATCCGTGTTTCGCTCCATTTTCGGCCCGATTGTCGGCCCCATTGTGATTGTGGCGGCGGCAGTAGGTTGAGCGATCGCGGCGTTAGTCCGTGGTCGCAGGGTCACGTTGGCGGTGCGGTGAATGGGCATGAGAGGTGCCCCGGCTCCCGGTGCAACTTGATCTATGGCGATCAGGGGAGAGGCGGCGGGAAAGTGAGATTGAATCCGTTCTGCCAGGGCATCCCGGTCTCTGACCAAATTCACACCCGCCGTCCAGTCGGCGATCGCTTGGCCCAATTGGGCGATCGGTTGACCCACCGTATTTTCCAACACCTCTTTGACGAACCAGCCAAAGGCGACGTAGCCAAAGGCAAACCCCGCTCCAGTCTGAGCGACGGCAGCAAAACCCACCACCATTGCTAGTAGATGCCAGATCGAGAGCAGCCGCAGCAATGGCACGCCGAAGTACGGCAGCGCCCCCAGAAAGCTAAAGAGCAGGGGAGCATAACTCAAGCCCAACACCGTGATCAGGGTGGGAATGGTGAGATGAATGGATTCTGGCAGGAGGCAGATGAGCCAGGTGCTCAGCACCAGAAACAAAAATTCAAATAGATATAAAATGGCACTGACGAACAGGGTGAGAAAGAAGCGAACTGGCTTGACCCGATTGATGAATAGAATAATGCCCTGCCCAACCGTCAGCGATAACCCTGCCAGCAGAACGACCCCAAGCGCCAGCATTTCACCACGGGGCAGAGTGGTAACGGTTTGGAATGTTTCACCATTGAAGACAAAGACTCCACCCAAAAGCTCCCAAATCCGATCGGTGGCTGTTGATGTCATAGGTTCAGGTCGCCAGGAATAGGAAAACACATTTAATGTACCAGGTTCAAGCCTGAGGAACTATTGCTTGACAGTTTCAAGGTGTGCCGCAGTTGATGCATTGCTCCAGCGTGAGGCTGGGTGGAGTCTTCATTTTGACTGAATGGGTGCTGATGATGGAAGCATTTGGCAGCGGTGTGGCTATCCGTGTTTTGCATCAATCAGGGCTGTCATTACTAATAATTCCGAAATAAGAAGCGACTCTATTTTAACTAAATCTGTATTTAATGAAACGGGTCATTTGCAATGACGATCGCCCAGACCATGACACCGATGTGACAAGCTGAATAATTCTCTGTAGCCGATTTTAGGAGGTGCGATCGCCAAGGGCACACCTTCCCTATGCCAGCTTGATCCCTAAGCTCCATCGTGGGTTCATCCGGTTCATGATTGATCACGATCCCAACGGTGCATTATCGGGTATGCTGAGTTCCACGATTCGGTTCTAACGGGGAGCAGCCGTTAGAGGAAACAGGGAAAGTGTCGTGTAAATCGACCGCTGTCCCGCAACTGTGAAGGAGCGTAAAAAATTAAAAACCAGCAGGTGAGAAATTTCCTGCTATTTTTAAGATTGCTTTTTCGATTTCTCCCAGCCAGAATGCCTGCCGATCGCTCCACACCATCCGTCTTATCTGCGAGGTACAGGATGAAGACCCGATATCATCAACGCTTCAGCCTGGGGTTGATGGCTGGCCTGACTGGCTATTTAGTCCTGGCAGGAGCCACCCCCGCCCAGGCGATGCACATTGCCGAAGGCTTTTTACCCCTACCCTGGGCGGCATTCTGGTGGGCGATCTCGTTGCCCTGCTTTCTCCTGGGGCTGCGATCGCTCACCCGCATCACCCGCAAAAATCCAGAACTGAAACTGTTGCTGGCACTGGCAGGGGCGTTTACCTTTGTCCTGTCTTCTTTGAAAATTCCCTCGGTCACGGGCAGTTGCTCCCATCCCACCGGGACAGCGTTGGGAGCGCTGCTATTTGGGCCGTTGCCGATGACGGTTTTGGGTACGCTGGTGCTGGTGTTTCAGGCGGTGTTACTGGCGCATGGCGGATTAACCACGCTGGGAGCCAATGTGTTTTCAATGGCGATCGCTGGGCCGTTTGTGGCCTGTGGTGTGTACGCGCTGGTGGGCAAAACCGGAAACCACAAGTTAGCGGTATTTCTGGCGGCTCTCCTGGGCAACTTAGTGACTTACCTGATGACGGCCATCCAACTCGCCTTAGCTTTTCCAGCCGCACAGGGTGGATTTGTCGCCGCTTTGATGAAATTTGTTAGTATCTTTGCCATCACGCAACTGCCCCTCGCCATGATTGAAGGATTGCTCACCGTTCTTGTGTGGAATTGGCTGCAAAAGTATGGGCAAGAGGAATTGCGATCGCTCAAGGTGTTGGGACAGTAGATCATGAAACGATTATCGAGATTATCGAGTAACGGGTTGTTGCTGGGGGGCGTGGTGGTGTTAGCGCTGGGGCCATTGCTGCTGTTGCAGGGGCGCGAGTTTGGCGCGACGGATGGCCACTTCACGGCGGCGATCGCAGAAAGCCATCCCCACTATCAACCGTGGTTTGAGTCTGTGATCAAAGATTCTGGCCCGGAGGTACAAGCCTTCCTATTTGCGGCCCAGGCCGGAGTGGGAGCGGGCATTACTGGTTATGTGTTGGGGGTGTATAAGGGGCGATCGCAGCATAAAAAGACCGATGAGAAATGACCCTGCACATTGACACGATCGCCTATACCAATCGCTTGCGACACCTGCCACCGGGTCAGAAGTTGCTGTTTGGGAGCGTGCTGCTGCTGCTCACCTATTGCGCCCCTGCCTCCGTTCAACTTCTGATTCTGATCTGGATCAGCCTTTGGATCGTGAGCTACGCCGGGATTGCGATCGCCACCTATGGGCGGTTGTTGTTCATCCCGGTTGGGTTCTGGCTCACCAGCCTGCCTGCATTGGTCTTGAGTGGGGTTGAGTCATCCCAATTGGCCACCATTCAGGCCGATGTCTGGCACGGTTGGACCGTGGGCCATGCCTACCTGTACCTGAGTTTGCATGGGTTACAACAGGCCGGGGCGTTGGGTATGCGGGCGATCGCGGCCACCGCCTGCATCTACTTTGTGATGCTCACCGTTCCCTTCAGCGAAATTCTGGATCTCCTGCGACGGAGCGGCTGCCCGCCCCTGCTAACGGATTTGCTGATGCTGATGTACCGCTTTATTTTCGTTCTCCTCCGGACCGCCCATGAACTCTGGACGGCACAACACGCCCGCGGTGGCTATCGGACCCGCAAACTCTGGTTAACCAGTCTCGGCTTACTGATTGGGCAACTGCTCCGCCGCACCCTGGATAACTATCGGCAAGTCTCCCTCACGTTGCAATCTCGCGGCTTCACAGGAGATTTTCGCGTTTGTCATTCGCGGCGTTATCTGCCCTCCAAACGGTACAGCCTTGAGGCCGTGGGAGGCTGTGTCATCTTGCTGGTGCTGACGGGATGGCAATATGCTGCTGACCTTTGACCACGTCACCTACACCTACCCCAACAGTTCCCACCCCGCCCTGCAAGATCTGACGCTGCACATTCCACCCGCGAAACGGTGTGCCCTGATTGGGCGCAATGGTTGCGGCAAGACCACGTTATTTTTGCTGGCGAATGGGCTGTATCGCCCCCAACAGGGAGTCATCTCCTGGCAAGATCTACCGTTACGGTACGATCGCGCCGCCCTCACCCAACTACGGCAAAACGTCGGACTGGTATTTCAAGACCCAGAACACCAATTAGTGGCCGCAACGGTGGAAGAAGATCTGTCCTATGGTTTGTGTAATCTGGGGTTGCCCGATCAGGAAGTCAGACAACGAGTGGCGGCGGCGATCGCCCAATTCAATCTGGCAGATTTAGCGGCTCGTCCGGTGCACCATCTCAGTTTGGGCGAGAAAAAGCGGGTGTCTCTGGCCGATGTCATGATCCTGCAACCGCAACTGTTGTTACTGGATGAACCCACCGCCTACCTCGACCCCAGCCAAACCCGTGATCTGATAACTAATTTGCAACACATTCAGGCTACAGGCACAACGATTGTAATGGCCACGCATGATCTCGACCTGGCCTACCGTTGGGCCGAGTGGGTTTTTATCCTCGATCAAGGACAATTAGTATTAGAAGGAACTCCCCAGGATGTATTTGCCCAACGCGAAATTTTAGAGAGCTTGCATCTGGGCGTTCCCCTGATTTTTGAGGTTTTAGATCAAGTCGTGGAGCGATTAACCAACCAGGCACCAACGCATATGAGTGAGCTACCATCCTCATCGCATCCAGCCATTAACCCAGCGATCGCACCTCTCCCAGCATCACTCCGCAACCAGATTCTCAACCATTTCCGGTATAAATCCTAATTCCGTCCTAATTCAATTAAATTATCGTTGATCGTTAGGTCAGTAGAGCCAAATTCCCTAAGTTTTTTCTGCTGTGAATTGATTGCATTCAGCTAAGGCATTTTCTTCAAATGTCCCCCGGTTCGTTGTTCTAGAATCTCTTTTAAGATCAACGTGACCACCGCCAACAACGCTAACAGAACCGCCGCCGCATAGGCCGCTTCGGTGTCGTAATTCTTGTACGCCTCCTCCACAAACAACGGTAAACTCTGCGTTCTTCCGGCAATATTCCCAGACACGACAGACACCGCCCCAAATTCACCCATCGCACGGGCGTTGGTCAGCAAAATGCCATAGAGCAAGCCCCAGCGAATATTGGGCACCGTCACCCGCCAGAAGGTTTGCCAGGAAGTGGCCCCCAGAGTGTAAGCGGCTTCTTCTTGGTCCTTCCCTTCCTCCTCCAGCACCGGAATGACTTCCCGCGCCACAAACGGCATACTGACAAACGCCGTTGCCAAGACCATGGCCGGCAGCGCAAACACAATGCGAATATCACGCGCCAGCAACCACCCGCCAAACCAGCCCTGCCGCCCATACAGCAGCATAATCATCAACCCGGCGACTACTGGGGAAATGGCAAAGGGCAGGTCAATAATGCTGAGTAATAGCGTCCGTCCACGAAATCGTTTATTGGCCAGCGCGAGTGCCGTACACACGCCAAAAATGGTATTGAGGGGAACCGCGATCGCGGCTAAGAGCAAGGTCATCCGTACTGCCGCCTGAAAGTCTGGCTTGCTCAGGTTCTTCCAGAAGGGTCCCCAGCCGGAGTGGAAAGCCTGATAAAACACATTGATGGCAGGAATGTAAAGCACCAGGGCCAGAAACAGAATGGCGATCGCGATGAGAACCGGGGGCACCCAGTTGACTCGCGTTCCCCGTTGCCATCGAGACGGCGACTCAGAGGATTGCAACGAAGTGTCAATGTGGATATTAGCCATACCGTCTCCCCCAGGCTTGAATAAAGTTAATCACCAGTAACATCAACAACGAAATCAGCAATAGCATCATCCCGATCACGGTAGCCCCCGCGTAATCGTACTGTTCCAACCGTTGAAACACCAGGACGGGCGCAATCAAATCTTTAAAGGGAGTGTTGGAAGAGATGATGACCGTCGAGCCAAACTCGCCAACAGCACGGGAGAAGCCCAGAGCAATTCCGGTCAGAATCGCCGGAAATAAGGGCGGTAACAGCACGCGCCAGAACGTTTGCCAGGAGGACGCACCCAGCGACCAGGCGGCTTCTTCGGTTTCTCGTTCCATTTGCATTAATACCGGTTGGACGGTTCGCACCACAAACGGCAGCGAGATGAACATCATGGCCACTCCCACCCCCAACCGAGTAAACGCAATTTTGATCCCCAGCGGGGCAAACAGGGCACCAATCCACCCGTTTTCACTGTAGACGGTGGCCAGGGTCAATCCCGCAACGGCAGTTGGCAGCGCGAATGGCAGATCAATGGAGGCATCAATCAATTTTTGGCATGGAAACCGATAGCGCACCAGCACCCAGGCAATCAGCACGCCGAAGACTCCATCAATCAGCGCCGCCACGAGCGATGTGGTAAACGTGACATCATAGGTGGAGAGGGCGATCGGGCTGGTAGCAATCCGCCAGAATTCTACTGGGCCGATGGTCAATGATTTGGATAACATCGCGGCGGTTGGCAGAATCAGCATAAATGTGAGATAACTCAGCATGATGCGCCAGGTCCAGGGCATATGCGTTAGGGAGTGCCAGAATACCTGCCAGGGTGAGTCATCCGATGTGCGAGAACGGGTCTGAGCAGTTGTCATGATTGAATCATTGAGAAATTATGATTGAGCAATTTGCGTGCGAATTTTATCAAATTGGCCGCCATCGTCAAACGCCTTTTGAGCCTGTTGCCACCCGCCAAAGTCCGCGATCGAGCCGAGCTGCTGCACTGGCGGGAATTGCTCAACAAATTCCGGTTCTGTTGCCAGTGGTCCTAAAGGGCGAAACCCAACCCGGGCAAACTCTCGTTGCGCTTCAGGGGTAAACAAATACTCGACAAACGCCTGGGCTACTGCGCGAGTCCCGTGGCGATCGACGTTTTTATCAATCATGGTGGCTGGCGTATCAATGGAAATGTTGATATCAGGAATCACGTATTCCAAATTTTCGCCCTTCTGATTGGCTAGAATGACCTCATTCTCGTAGTTCACCAAGGCATCGCCCTGCCCCTGATTGGCAAAGGCATCGGTTGACTCCCGCGCATCCCGCGCCAGCACCCCCACGTTTTTGTAAGCATTGGTGACAAATTCCTGGGCTTTGGTATCGTCGGCTCCAGTTTGCTTAGCGTAATTCCACAAAGCGAAGAAATTCCAGCGGGCACCCCCGGAGGTTTTGGGGTCTGCCGTCACCCAGGTGACATCCGATCGCGTCAGGTCGGCAAAGGTTTGAATCTTTTTGGGGTTGCCTGCCCGCGTGATGATCGCGGCCACCGTTTCACCCACAATGCCCTGATTCGGCACCCGCTGCGTCCACTTTGGACTCACGAATCCCGCTGTTACCAGTTTATTGACATCTGCGCCGACGGCCAGATGTACCACATCCGCATCCAATCCATCAATAATGGCGCGAGTTTGGGCACCAGAAGCCCCGAAACTGCGCCCAAAGGTGACATTTTGCCCCCCGTGTTCGGTCTTCCATTTTTCCTGAAACTTGGGAATGATGGCATCATAAGCGGCTCTGGGCACCGTATAAGCCACCAGCGTCAGTTGCACATCCGGCTGTGCGGCAGGGTCGGTATCGGTGGACGCGGGCCTGTCGCCACAAGCGCCCACCAGAGCAGCGATCGCAATTCCAACTACAAACAGCGCCAGGAGGCCATTGCGCGAGTTTAGCCTGAGTCGATTGGTGAGAGATGCTGCGAAACGCTCCCATTGACTCAGGAGCGAATGCCATCGAATCATGTCAAACTCTCCCTAAATCTACGGTAAACCAACAGGAATACCGTTTTATTGCATCCAGTTGATGGTACAGCGAAGAGGGGGGAATTTCAAGCAAAATTTTCTGAAATTGCGCGTCATAGCTTTGCCCTGACCAGATGGGACCGTTCCAGGCGATTAAATGCTGAGGCTCAACCTGCCCGTATCGGTGTTTGGCGTTGCTGAATGTAAGTATGATTTGCCCTTCTCCCCAACCCTTCTCCTTGGGGAGAAGGGAGCTACAAATCTTGGTCCCTCGCCCGTTGGGAGAGGGCGAGGGTGAGGGCGAATGCTGATATTCATACCTCAATTCAGCAACGCCCGATGTTTTGTTTTCTAGAAATCCCCTGAATGCTCATGCTGGAGGAGAGTTTGGAGGTTTTCCAGGAGGTGTTCCAGCGTGTAAGGCTTAGCTAGAAACACATTGGCACCAGCAGCCAGGGCGGGTTCTCGGTTGGCGGGCAGGCCGCTCATGGCGATCAGTTTCACTGCCGGGTTGAGGCTCCGCAATCGTTGAATTAACGCAATCCCGCTCATCCGGGGCATCATGATATCCAGCATAACGAGGTCGATCGCGCCCTGAGATTGAGCATACAACTCGATCGCATCCAGGCCATCATTGGTGACGAGCGTGGTATAGCCGTGACTTTCTAACAAGGCCCGTGTGCCCTGTTGTACGGCGACATCATCATCCACAATTAGCACTTGCTCCCCATTCCCGTGAAAGCATTCCTGCGGCGACCGGGACTCCACCCAAATCCCCTCTGTTGCGGGCAGATACACCTGAATGGTGGTGCCCTGCCCCACCACTGTAGACACCTGGACAAACCCGCCATAGTTCTTGACAATGCCCAACACGGTCGCCAGTCCTAGTCCTGTTCCCTGACCGGGGGGTTTGGTGGTGAAAAAGGGGTCAAACATGCGATCGCGCACTTCCGGCGGAATCCCGGTGCCCGTATCGGCGATCGTCATCACCACATAATTTCCCACCTGAGCGTCCAGATTTCGTTGGGCCTGGGCTGCATCCACCACACAGTTTTCCAGAGACAGGCTCAACACCCCACCCTGAGGCATCGCATCTCTGGCATTCACACACAGATTCATCAACACCTGGTGTAAGTGGGTGGGGTTTGCCGACACCAGCCAGGAGGATGTCGCTGGCACACGTTCGTGCATGGTGATTGAGCGAGGAAACGTTTGCTGCACAACCTGGATCACTTCCGCCATGATCGGGGCAACCTGCAACGGGCTGCGATCGCCGTCGGTGCCACGGGTGAACGTGAGAATTTGTTTAACCATGTTGGCACCGCGTTTGGCGCTGTCCTCCAGGACCACTAACATCTCCTGCGATCGCGGGTCCAGGTCAAGTTTTTTTAACCGTAAAAGTTGAGCAATACCCAGGATTGGGGTCAACACATTGTTCAAATCATGGGCGATGCCACTGGCGAGAGTACCCAAACTTTCTAACCGTTGGGCACGATAAAATTGAGCTTCCAGTTGTTTTTTCTCCGTAATATCCGTATCAACGGATAAAATAAACCTGGGCTGATTCGCCTCATCCCGCACCAAAGTCCACCGCGCTTCGACCGTCACTTCTCGGCCTGTTTGGGTCACTTTTCGCAGTTCACCCCGCCATTCGCCCTGCTGCAACAGCAACGGCGTAATCTCTGCCACATCGGCTGGATCATTGTGTAATAGCTCATAGGCAACCTGCCCGATCGCTTCACTGGCCCGCCAGCCATACAGCCGCTCGGCTCCCTGATTCCAGTAAAGAATGCGATGCTCCAGATCACGGACAAAAATTGCATCCGAAGTAATATCCAGCAAGGCTGCCTGTTCCCGGATCTTTTGGTCAGACAGTTTGCGATCGGTCATATCAGCAAAGATGCAAACATTGCCAATCGTCTCTCCAGTGGCGGAACGAATCGTCGCCGATCGCGCCACTACCCAACGAGTCGCCTGATGGGGCGGTAACAGGCGCAATTCTAGCTGACATTCCATCTGGTTGTGCAAATGCTCATCCCAGGCATGGAGCACCAACGGGCGATCGTCCGGGTGAATCGCCTGGAGCCACCCATCACCGAGAGAATCTGCCAGACTCAAGCCCGACATGGTCTGCCAGCAGGCATTGGCGTAGAGGCAAATGCCATCAGCATTGGTTTCTAGAATGCCAATCGGCGCGGCGGCACTGAGGGAGCGAAACCGTTCCTCCCGTTCTTCCAACACGGCCTGCATCTGTTCCCGCGTGGCCAATTCTCGTCGCGTTTGCTCGTATAGTTCCGACTGTTGGATGGCAATGCCGACCTGGGTGGCCAACTGTCTGAGGAGAGCGATTTCGGTGGGTTGCCACTGGCGGGGGGCGGCACAATGGTGAGCAATCAACAAACCCCAGAGATGGTCTCCCTGCAAAATGGGCACGACCAGATTGGCTTTCACCTGGAAGGACTGGAGCAGTTCCACATAACAGGGGGCCAGTTCGTCGGCATCTACATTGCTGATGGTGCTAATCCGACCGCGCTGATAGGGTTCGATGTAGCGATCGCCAAAACAGGGATCGAAAATCGTGGTGGATAAAATAGGTGTCCATTCAGCCCCAACGGATTCCATCATGACATCGCCCACCCAATCGGGCCGAAAGCGAAAAATAATCACGCGATCGGTGGCGAGAAAATGCCGCACACGCCTCACCGTATGAGATAACACCTCGCTGAGATTGAGCGATCGCCGAATGTCTTGGGCGATGTCTGCCAGCAATTGTTCCTGCCGAATTTGCTGTTGCAGGGCCAGTTCGGCCTGTTTGCGATCGCTAATATCAATTGCCGTTCCCACCAAGCGATAGATTTTGCCTTGCTCATTGCGAAGGGGGGACAGGGTGGTCAGCGTCCAGATGGTATGGCTTTCTAGCAAAACATGCTCTTCGTAGGAAATGCTGGTGCCAGCTTGCAAACAGCGGACATAGTTCTGGCGAAAGGCAACTCCTGTCACAGGCCCAAACGCCGCTTCTGGCGTTTGATCTCGAATGTCTTGCTGTTGGATGCCAGCGAATTGTTCGGCTTTCGTGTTGAACGCAACATAGCGAAATTCGCTGGTTGCATCGACATCAATCACAAAAATAGCCTGATCGGCTCCATCATAAATACTACGAAGAAAGGCTTCCCGCTGGCGGAGTTCTAGCTCTACCTGCTTGCGCTCTGTAATATCCTCGGCAATCCCACCGTACAAATAGATCTGTCCGGCTTCGTTGTGAATGGCGAACCCCCGATCCCAAATCCACCGTACCGAGCCATCCGGGCGCACAATGCGATACTCGGCAGTGCTGCTTTGCCCCTGCCGCTCCTGGGCCAGTTTGGCCTGTACCCGGTCCAGATCATCGGGATGAATCGACGTTAACCAGGCGTTGGGTTGGTCGATCAGGCTTTGGCGCGATCGCCCCCAAATGGATTCATAAGCCGGACTGGCATACAAATTGTGAAAAATAGTCGGGTCGGCAATCCAGATGACGGAATTGCTATTTTCAGCGAAATGGCGAAACTTTTCTTCGCTTTGTTTCAGCGCGATTTCGGCCTGTTTGCGATCGCTGATATCGCGCATGATGGCCAGATGCCGACCAGGGACAAAATTGGCGATCGCGGTAAATTCGGTGTCACGAATGGTGCCATCGTAACGATGCAACCGAAACTCTCCAGACATGCGGCCCTGAGCCAAAAACTCTAACCAGGCGTGAGCCGCTTCGATTTTGGGATCAACAAAGTTAGCAATACACGAACGGAGTAAAGTCTGTTTGGCCACACCAAACAGTTTGCAGGCCGCTGGATTCACATCCACGTAGTAGCCATCGTCGTTCATAATGACGATGGCATCTAGAGCATGTTCAAATAATGCCTGCCACTGAGTTTGTTGTTGCTGTAAGAATTGATTTACATGCATCAATTCGGCTGTACGTTCTGCTACTCGTGTCTCCAGTTGATCACGAGTGCTTTGCAATTGCTGTCGCTCTAATGCGATCGTGTCGTAAGCGATTTCTAATTCCTGGTTTTTTTGGCGCAATTCTGCCTGAGTCGATCGCAATTGCTCCAGAGCCATCCGTAACTCTTCATTGACTGATTTGAGTTCAGCAATTTGAGGCGTAGTGAGTGCAGCCTCACTCTGGTTCGCCAGAAACGAGGAGTAAACCGGATTTAACCGATACCCCACCCGATGCACCGTTTTGATCAAATCTTTGGGCGCACCAACAGCCGTAAATTTCTGGCGTAACTCCTTAATATGGACCCGCACCGCCTCCTCCCCCGGCGACTCTACCGAAGTCCAAACATGATCGAGAATGGCTTTGGCACTCAGCGCTTTTTGCGGATTGCGGAGCATCAGTTCCAGAATGGCATATTCCTTGGGCGTAACGGATAACAACTGCGTGCCATAGGCCACATTGCGATTACTGGGTTCAACTGAGAGCAACCCCCAGGTGAGAATTGGTTCGTTCATGGGTCCTCCCCGCCGCAACAGCGCCTGAACCCGCGCGATTAATTCCTCCGTATCAAAGGGTTTCACCACATAATCATCGGCTCCGGCATTCAGGGCGATCGCTTTCTGGTGGCCGCCTCCCTGACCTGTTAACAATAAGATGGGAGTTTTCATGCCTTGAGCACGTAACTGCTGGCAAAGACTGATGCCATCTAAACCGGGCAGAATCACATCCAGCAAAATCAGGTCATATTCATAGGCTTCAGCCATTTCCAGGCCGCTTTCTCCATCAGTTGCAATATCCACCGCATAGTTGTAGCCCGTCAATAAGAATTGCAAACTCTGGGCAACTGCGCGATCGTCCTCTACAACTAGAATTTTCATAAATAGTTTGTGGAGTTTTTAAAGTCTCGACAAAAATGTCAACTCAACAAAAATAAATCTTTATTTAAGATTTATTTTTGTCTCCTAGTTTAACGACCAAATCTCAGTAATTTTGCTATTCCTCACAATTTCCTTACATCTCAACTGCAAACTAATAAGTAAGGAGTTGAAGCGCGCCTTTCGCCCTAGCCCCCTGGGTAAGAGCACGCTCCTGAAGCCCCTCCTTGGTTGCTGTCCCTTCTTCTGTAAGGTAGTAATCCTTCCCATCCTGGTTTGGCTACTGGTCAGGAGAAGGGCAAGGGGTGGGCAGTTTCAACGTCTGATTGGTGTTAGTAACCCGGCTGCACGATGAAGCGCAAATCCTCAGGAGTCGCACAGTGAATATGCATGTTATCTCCGGCCCAGACCCTGTTTCTCACCCATCTTCCCCAGATTGGGTTGAATGTTTAAAGCAGTTTGAACTGGAAATTACGGATCACGCTCCAGGCAGCGTTTACGTGTACGATCGGCGGGATCAGTATACGGTTCAAGCCAGTTCTTCGATCGCGGCTGTTTTAGGCTATGCAACGGAAGAAATGACAGCCCTGGAACCAAACGGACTGGCCAGTTTGATTCATCCAGATGATTTAGATCGAGTTGCAGACAGCTATCAGCGGCTGACTACATTGCGGGTTGGAGAAACGCTGGTGGTGGAATATCGAATGCGACGAGCCGACGAAACCTGGTGTTGGCTGCGGTCTCAGGAAACTCTGCTGGCAACAGCAAAGGCCGATTTTCCAGCGCAAGTGCTGGGATTTGTTCAAGCTATTACGGCTCATCGCTCTACAAGCGGAATTTAAAATACAACCTTTAAGATGATCATGATCAATTGCCCTTGTTGCTCCAACAAAATGTTGCGTCACATTAGAAGTCACGAAATTCACTGGTTTTGTCGTCACTGCTGGCAAGATATGCCAAATATCCATCAAACCCAGTATCGAGATTCCCGTTGCTTGATGGAAGCTCTTGCCCACAATCAGCAACGGTTGCATCAACGGGCGCTTACCCATTCCCTCACTGCCCTGGCAGGATGATCCAGCGTTGCTTAATGGTCTGTATCTGACATGCTGAACTTAGGATTGTGGATGTAATAATGCCGCCATCTTGAGTAGGATGAATTATGTCTACCCCCCTTACTGAAGCTCGTCATTTTCGTTTAGCCCTGTTTTGGGCTGGTTTAGGCGCAGCGGGTGCTGTGGCCGTTTTGCCCTATGCAATGGCTCTCGCACCTACCACCCAGCCGCTGCCGTTGCCAGTTTTGGCGATCGCGGCTGGCGTGCAAATGGGGGTATTGCTGCTGCTGTTGAACTGGTTGGGGTTACGTCTGGGGTATCCGCTCAGCCTGGATTCGCCCTTGGCGCGGGCCTGGGTGTATCGCCAAGCGCTCCCCCCGATCGCTCCGGCTGGGTTAAAACTGGCTCTAGCGATCGGGGGATTGGGCGGTCTGCTTTTAGTTGGTCTGGATCTGGCGTTTCAACCGTGGATGCCTTCAAGTGCGATGCTGATGACTCCAACCATTGCGCTCTGGAAACGTTGGCTGGCTGCTTTTTATGGCGGTATCACGGAGGAATTGCTTCTACGGTTGTTTGGGATGACGGGGATCACCTGGTTGCTCTGGAAAGGGTTGCAACGCAACCAGGCCCAACCATCACCCATTCTCTACTGGGTGGCGATCGCGATCGCGGCGGTGCTGTTTGGGTTGGGGCATTTGCCCACCGCCGCCACCCTCTGGGGATTCACACCAGTCGTCATTCTGCGAACGCTGACCTTAAATGCAGTGTTAGGCATTCCCTTCGGCTTTTTGTATTGGCAGTGGGGGTTGGAGTATGCCATGCTGGCTCATTTCTGTGCTGACATTGTCTTGCAAGGACTGAGTAGTGTCTTGCCAGGATGAGCAGTCTTTAGGCCAGGCCTACGAGCTGCCGCGATCGCTCACAAATGCTTGTCAGGATGAGTGATCGCCCGTCCTGACAAGCCCATCAACCACAGCGTGAAACACGACTGATTATGCTGTAATCAAGAAGTTGTTGCTGCTGAGGGAGAGTCCTGTGGTTAGGGTGGCTAACTGCACCTGGGTGCCGGCTCCAGCCCCATCGGCATCAAAGAATAAGCCTCCTGTGGTGCCATCGTAGATGAAATAGTCATCCGCATCTATGGCGCTGGAACCTAAAACAAACTGGTGGGCGAAGAGGACTGTGTGCTCGAAGAAGAGATTGCCAAAGCCGGAGTTGGAAATTTGGAAAATGTCTTCAAAAACGGAGAAGTCTGTAATGCGATCAACCCCATCGTGGCGGCTGCGGAACCAGAAAATATCGGAACCCGCACCTCCCGTGAGTGTGTCGCGGCCTCCGGCTCCGTACAACACATCATCGCCACTGCCACCATTGATGAAATCATTGCCAAACCCACCAATTAAGGTATCATTTCCGGCTTCCCCATGCAGGCGATCGCTGGCGGTATCAAACTCAGTGGCGGTGCCTCCATCGACATAATCATCCCCATCCCCACCCAACAATTCATCGCTACCAAAGCCCCCGTAGAGGGTATCGCTGCCAGCATTGCCGAACAGTGTATCATTGCCGTCGAGGCCATCCAGGTAATTGTTCCAGGTATTCCCGGCGATCGCATTGTTTAAGCCGTTGCCAATTCCCCGTGTGGCGGCACCAGTCAGGGTCAAATGTTCCACGTTGGCCGCGAGGGTGTAGTCGAGCGCGGCAAAGACAGTATCCGTCCCTTGATTCACCAGTTCCGTTACGACATCGCCCACATGGTCTACATGGTAGGTGTCATTTCCTGCCGCCCCTGCCATCGTGTCGGCCCCGGTGCCGCCATCCAGCAGATTGTCCCCCGCTTCGCCCTTCATCCAGTCATCTCCGGCTTCTCCGTAAAGGGTATCGTTCCCGGAAAAGCCTTCCAGCGTGTCGTTACCGTCGCCGCCATACAGGACATCATGGCCAGAACCGCTCCAGAGCGAATCATTCCCGGCTCCCCCAATCAAGGTGTCGTTACCAGAGCGGCCTTCTAAGGTGTCGTTGCCATCGCCGCCCACCAGCGAATCATTTCCGGCCCAACCAACGAGAAAATCATTGCCCAGGCCCCCCAAAAGCGTGTCATGCCCTTCCTCGCCGCTGATGTAGTCGTCTCCGGCATGGCCCATCAGCAGGTTATCGGCTTCGTTGCCCGTAATCTGGTCGTTGCCAGACCCGCCCTCGGCATTTTCAATCGTTACCCCAAAAGCGATCGCAATGTTATCTACCGCTCTAAAATTCAGCCCATCCCGACGGGGACCAATGGAACTGAAGGTTCCCGGTTTCAGGTTGATCAGGGCATCCATGGTTTGATTCGCCGCACTGATCGTGTCAATGCCGCCTGCATCCCAAATGGCTGCGATCGTGTTTTTGGTTGGGTCCCAGGCATAAACATCGTTACCTGCGCGGGTGGTGGTATTAGTCCCATAGAGATACTGCATGGCGGCAATATCGTACAGCAGTGGCGTTTGCGCGTGAGAACTCCCCTGAAACGGATGCAATGAGTAGGCCATCAGGGTGTATTGATGGTTATCCTCCTGCTTGGGCAAAAAAGGACCCGCGCCCGCCTCACCGCCGTTGTAATCACCCGGATGTTTGAGTCCCAGAGCATGACCAATTTCGTGCAGCAAGGTATGGAAGGCATAGGTGCCTGAGGTGATCTTGTCATTGTCCTTTGAGGGATCATTACTAAGCCAAACGTCACCCGCTTTGTTGTCTTTTTCATCTGGAGTGTAAGCCCAGGCTTGAGCCGGAGCACCCGCCAGATCCGACGTACCAAAGCGAATTTGCCCCCCATCACCTGTATCGGGAACTTCCACAAACTGGATATTAGCGACCTGGCTCCACAGATCCAGGGCAAGGCGTGCCGCCTGTTTTTGCTCCTCACTCAGGGGGACAAAATTGCTCGCTTCTTCGCTGTTGGGTGCGTAGTAGCTTGGCAACTGAGTCATGAAGCTAAAAGTTACCGTTACGGGTGTACCCACAGGCTGATTGATATTCCAACGGGATTGGCCACTCAGATGCAACAAGGAACTGATATGCAGGGGCAGGTTTGTCGGGGGCGTGGCAACAGGCCCATTGGAGGCAGCGATGCTCTCACTCAATTGACCGTTCACGGTGGATAACATCCCGCGACAAGTGGTACAGCCACAACGAGCCAGGGTTTGGGTAATCAGTGATTGCTCTTGGGATTGTGGTTCGGTTTCAGCTTCGGTTGCGAAGAGCGTGGTGGAAGCAGTCTCAATTACATTAGTCATAGAGTCGTTATTGAGTCAAAAGCTATGTTAGAAAGGGTTTGCGAATTGTTTAAACGTTCGCCAGTTAAACACCTGATTTCCTATCACTTCTGGTTTGATGATTTTACGCAGTTCCTGCAAAAAGCTAACCGATGGGGTGAGTCAGCCTCACCCAAATGGGTCATGACTCAGCAGGATGACAATTGGAAAGGGGGGAGTCAAAACTTCTTTCTGTTCTCCGGATTGACTCAGCCTCTCACTGTAGGAGCCACTAGATACGGTTCTCACCAAAGCCCCCTTATTAGTGAGTAAAGTCAATTTATGAAACGGCTAATTGTTTGCTGCGATGGCACCTGGCAAGATCTGGACGGCAACTATCCCACGAATGTAGTGAAAATTGCTCAGGCAATTAAGACGATCGCCCATGATGGCGTGCCCCAAATCCTGTACTACAGTGAAGGCATTGGGACGCGATCGTCCCGCTTAGATAAGATGTTTGGTGGTGCATTTGGCTGGGGGATTGATCGCAGAATCCAAAATGCCTACCGCTTTCTCTGTTGCAACTACGAGGAAGGCGACGAAATCTATTTATTTGGCTTCAGCCGGGGAGCATACACCGCCAGAAGTTTAGCTGGATTGATTTACAAGTGTGGTTTACTCAAACGCTGCCACATTCGTAAGACCAGGAATGCGTATGAGCTTTATCGGAACCAAACGATTTCTCCAGCTCAAGAGGCAGCCGTAAAATTTCGCCAGCAATACGCCGTACATCTACCCACTGACGCACCGGGAACTCAAATCCCGATGACGCTTTTAGGTTGTTGGGATACTGTCGGTTCGTTGGGCGTACCCAACACGTTTCCCCTGAGTCGGTTGATCAACCGTAAATACCGTTTCTACGACACCCGATTGAATCCTAAAGTTCAACATGCCCTTCATGCTGTGGCGATCGATGAATCTCGCAGTGTCTTTAATGTCACCCATATGAGAGGTCATGAAGATCGCCAAAATCAGGTCTCCGAAGTCTGGTTTACCGGCACACACGGGTGTGTCGGTGGGGGTAGAGAAAAGAACCGTGGATTGTCTGACATTACCCTTCAATGGATGATGAATCGGATGAAGGAGTTGGGTCTGGGGCTAGAGTTTGTTGAGAACTTGAATGAAGTTGTAGAAGGGGGACTTCAACCCGATCCCTATTTACCCTTTGATCGAGAAACGGGCCTTTTCGATTGGTTAGGCACTACAACCCGTTCGCTGGTTGATCAGAAAGACGAGGACTACGACAAATTAAAGACGCAGGATGTTTCCTTCCTAACCCAATTCTTTGAGCAAAGCATCAGTGGAAGTGTTAAGGCCCGTTGGCGGTCAGCAGCGCTGAATCCACACTATCGACCTCAACCCATGCTGATTCTCAAGAAATGGTTTGATGAGATGCTGCATTAGAGAATAATTGGTTCTGTTCTAAATCTCTGGACGGCAGTTTGTAGAAACGTTACATGTAACGTTTCTACAAACTAAACACAATGACTGTAAAGGCAGCTACAGACGCTTGAACGATCTGATTCTGCCACCCTATAATGCCAGTGCAATTGATCACAATTTTGGAGTCCCCGTGATGCCAATAACACGATGCTCTCTCCAACTGATCGCAGCTTATATCGCACTTGGGCTGACTACGATAGGCGCTGAGTCGGCTGCGGCTGCAACGCTAACCTGGACTCTGACATTCACCTCAAATGACACCGTTATTGGGACTGGAGAATTTAGTTACGACGATGCAAAAGTTGTTGTTGTCCGAAGTCCCCAACCCTATTCGGATTACTATATTGCGGATAAAGATGATCCCATTCGTCCGGATTTTATTCCACCGTTCCCTGGGCTGTGGACGGTTACTCGCTATCCCAATCCTCTTGTCAGTTTTATAGCCAACTTACCCGGGCAAACCTGGACGTTGAATTTTCCCTCCTGGTGGGCACCTGAAGGCCCTGGTTCACTTCTGGGTTCATTCCAATGTGGGCGTTCCGGTTGTCTTACAGCCAATCAATGGTTTGCTGGTAGTACCTTAGGGCTGGCACCTGGGCAATTTGCCATGTTTGGGGGCACGCCGATCGCGGCTGACCGTTACTCTGGGACATTTGTTTCTGCCCCGATTCCGTCATCCCCAACTTCCCTGGTGTCTGGTACCTGGACGGCAACGGCTGTGCCCGAACCGATAACGCTTGCGGGAGCCGCGATCGCGGGAACAGGTTACTGGTTGTCCCGCAAGCGGCCTAAACAATAATTCGGGTTCAACCATTTGGGCTGAAAGAATTTTGTAACCAGGCATACCAGGCTGCTAATCCTGCTCCGGTGGTGGCAGAAACCTGGAAAATCTTGATCGCGGGATTGACCTGGTGAGCATAGGCAAGGCAGCGATCGACATCAAAGTTGAGATAAGGCAACAGATCAATTTTCGTCAGGATCATCACCTGACTGGCTTTGAACATATGGGGATATTTGATTGGTTTGTCCTCCCCTTCCGTAACCGAGAGAATCGCCACTTTGGCGTGTTCCCCCAAATCAAACAGAGCCGGACACACCAAATTTCCCACGTTTTCAATCATCAAGATCGAATTCATTGGAGGATTCAGGGTTGCTAACCCTCGTTCGATCATGTTGGCTTCTAAATGACAACCCGTTCCCGTATTCACCTGAATGACCGGACAGCCGGTGGCTTGAATCCGTTGAGCATCATTGGCAGTTTCCTGATCCCCTTCGATCACTGAGATGGAAATTTGTGATTGTAAGTCGGTGATGGTGCGAGTTAACAGTGTAGTCTTGCCAGAACCGGGAGAACTAACCAGATTGAGTGCGAGAATGTTGCGTCCTTTGAGCCAAATCCGATTTTGAGCGGCAATCAAATCATTTTTTGCTAAAATCTTATGCTCTAACTCGATGGTATTTCCGTGTATTTTGGCATGAAGTTGTTTAACGTCATGGGTGTGGGTAAGAACATGTTCGTAGGGTCGCTCATGATGATTCTGATGCGTGTGTTCGTGATTGCTATGTTCGTGATTGCTATGTTTGTGATTGCTATGTTCGTGATTGCTATGTTCGTGGTGGTGCGTATGCGTGACAACTGTGCCGTCTTCTAGCATGTGAGTATGTGCATCAGTGTGCGAATCGATCGCCGCGATCGCAGTTACCGTTCCGGTTTGCAAATCGGTCAGGGTCGGTTCATTCTCATCTGAACAGCCACAGGTTACACACATACGTCCTCCGTTTCCAGTTCTTTAATGGCAAGTTCTTCGCCCTGAATAATGTGCAAATCCTGCGATCCACAATCACACACGCCAAACGGCACATCGAGAGGGACTTCTGCGCCACATTGACGACACCGGGCCAATCCTGGTTTTGCAATAATGTCTAGCTGTGCGCCCTCTAAGACTGTCCCCTGACAACACACATCAAAGCAAAAGCGAATCGCATCGGGCAGGATGGCGGTGAGTTTACCGATTTCTAAGGTGACTCGTTTGACGGGAACACCATTGGCATATTCCGCCGCGATCGCCACAATGTTTTGGGTAATGCCTAATTCATGCATAGGTTGTGCGTTAGCGCGTTTTTAACAGATGCGGGGTAATTGATCTCCAACCAACATATCGACAACTCGTTCAGTGCCAAAAGTGGTTTTGAGCAAAACCACATTGGTCGGGGCTTCAATGACTTCTCCAATGATGCGACTGGCTTGTCCGGTGGGATGGGCTTGCATGGCGGCGAGAACAGCCTCAGCCTGCGATCGCGGCACGACCACCACTAATTTTCCTTCGTTCGCCAGGTACAGTGGATCAAGTCCCAATAGTTCGCATATCCCGTTGACTTCTGCATGGATGGGCAAATTAGTCTCCTGAATCCGAATCCCCACTTGAGAACTGGTGGCAAATTCGTTCAGGACGGTCGCCAATCCGCCTCGTGTGGCATCGCGCATGGCTCGTACCTGCGGGCACACCTCAACGATCGCATCCACCAATCCATTCAAAGGCTGGCAATCGCTTTGAATAGTTGTTGTGAGTGCCAGTTCACCACGGGCTAACAGAATTGTCGCGCCATGATCGCCTAGCGTGCCGTTTACCAGCACCACATCCCCCGGTTGCAGACTTTGGGCAGACGTAGACACAGCGGCTCGAATCACACCAATCCCGGCAGTGTTAATAAACAGTTTGTCGGCGGCACCCCGTGGCACGACTTTTGTGTCGCCGGTGACGATTTGCACGCCTGCCGCGATCGCGGCAGTTTTCATAGAGTGTACGACTTGCCGTAAGGTTTCGACGGGTAAGCCTTCTTCCAGAATCATGCTACAGGTTAAATATAAGGGAGTAGCGCCACTCACGGCTAAATCATTGATGGTGCCGTTAATGGCCAAGCTACCAATGTCGCCACCCGGAAAGAAGAGGGGAGCGATGACGTAGGAATCGGTGGTAAAGGCGAGGCGATCGCCCAGTTGCGCCAAATCCGCCAGGTTGAAGCGGGCCTGATCTTCTAAAGGGGCGAGGGCAGGATTGGCAAAGTTGCCGACGAAAAGATCTTCGATGAGATCCCGCATAGCTTTGCCACCGCTGCCGTGGGCCAGGGTGATTTCGGTATCGCGGATTTTGGCGGGACGAGGCCGCGATCGCTCTGAATTAGGTTGATTGGTGACTAAATTCATAACTACCTGCCTGTCGCAAGTTCAACGGGGGATCGGGTTGCCATTTTAGCCGACAACGACAACCGACCATATTTGTAGTAAGCGGCGCAAGCTCCCTCAGAGGAGACCATGCAGGCTCCAATCGGGTGTTCCGGGGTACAGGCAGTCCCGAAGACTTTGCATTCCCAGGGCTTTTTCACGCCTTTGAGAATTTCACCGCAAGCACAGGCTTTGTGGTCGGCCACTTGACGCTGCGGTAAAATAAATTTCACTTCAGCATCAAATTGAGCGTAGCGAGGAGACATTTTTAAGCCTGATTGGGGAATATCGCCCAACCCGCGCCATTCAAAGACTTCCCGCACTTCAAATACACGCCGCATGGCATCTAACCCAACTGCATTGCCGTCAGGTTGCACAAAGCGGGCGTACTGGTTTTCCACCTCACAGCGACCAACCGCCAATTGTTTGAGCACCAGCCAAATCGACTGCAACAGATCTAATGGCTCGAAGCCCGACACCGCCAAGGGTTTATGATAGCGTTCGGCAATCACGCGGTAAGGTGCTGTGCCAATCACCATGCTGACGTGACCGGGACCAATGAAGCCATCCAGTTGCAAATCGGGATTGCTGAGTAATGCTTCTAATGCCGGGACGACTAAGACATGATTACAAAAAAGACTGAAGTTAGTCACTCCTTCTGACTCAGCCTGGAGGACGGTTAATGCACTACTGGGAGCGGTGGTTTCAAACCCGATCGCAAAAAAGACCACCGAGCGATCGGGATTTGCTTTGGCAATTTGTAGAGCATCCAATGGCGAATAGACCATGCGAATATCGGCCCCTTTGGCCCTGGCTTGCAATAGGCTGTATTGGGAGCCAGGAACTCGCATCGCATCGCCAAAGGTGGTGAAAATCACTTCCGGCTGTTCGGCGATCGCGATCGCATCATCTAACCGCCCCTTGGGCATAATGCACACCGGACAACCGGGACCGTGAATCATTTCAATCGTAGACGGCAGTAAGTCTTCTAGCCCATATTTGAAAATGGCGTGGGTATGTCCGCCGCAAATTTCCATCAACTTAATCGGGCGATCTTGTCCAACGGTTAATTGTGCGCCCAAGCGGTTAATTTCTTGTAATACACCATTAATTTTTTGGGGATCGCGATATTCACTCACGTACTTCATCGTTGATCACCTCACATTTTTAATAAGAATTTAATTCAAGCCACTGGCTGCCATTGCGTGATGAATTTCTGCTAATTCTGCTAATAAATTCAAGGTTGCCGCGGCCTCCGCTGGGTCAATCCGGTTCATGGCAAAACCCACATGCACCAACACCCAATCGCCTACACAGGCTTCTACAGGATGCTCGGCATCGACAATACAGGCAATGTTTACCTGCCGCTTCACGCCACCCACATCCACGATCGCGAGTTTCTGTTCGGCGTTTGTAATTTCAACAATTTGACCAGGAATACCTAAACACATATCAATGTCCTTGGGTGGAGGAGGGGGAAGTGAGCCAACAAGCGGCGGCGATCGCGGCCTGTCCCAGAGATAAGCCGCCATCGTTGGGAGGCACGAGATGATGAGTCAGGACGGTAAAATTCATCGCAGTCAAATGTTGCTGAACCGAGTGAGCTAAAATTGCGTTTTGCCAAACGCCGCCGGTGAGGGCAACGTGAGTGAAAGCATGGGTTTGGCTCAGGCGTTGCACCAGTTGGGCGATCGCATTTGCTAACCCCATATGAAATTTAGCAGCAATCATTCCGGGTGCTGTCAATTGCTGTAGATCATTTAACAGCGATCGCCACATTGCTTGTGAATCTAGCTCCAGCATCATCTGGGAAGCTGTTTGAATTTCCTGCCAACTCAACGCATAAGGCGAGGCTTGAGCCAGGGCTAAATCGGCAGTTTGAATGAGTGCCTCTAATTGAATCGCGGCCTGACCCTCATAGCTCACTTTTTCTCGACTTAACCCAAGGGCGGCGGCAACGGCATCAAATAAGCGTCCAGCCGAAGAAGCCAGCGGTGAGTTAATCCCTTTTTGCCGCATTTGATCTAGCAGCGATCGCGGTTGGTTGTCCAAAAATTGAATAAGCTCCAGATTGCCGTAATTCGCCTGTAATTCATTCCAATCAAAGGTCGCCATCAAGTGCGCGTAAGTATTGCGCCAGGGTTGAACCATAGCTTGATTGCCGCCCAATAGCGCTACGGGCTGAAATCGAGCCAATCGCTGATAGTGGGTATAGTGTGTAAGCAGAAATTCGCCGCCCCAAAGCGTGCCATCGTTGCCCATGCCTAACCCATCCAGGGCAATCCCTAACACCGATGGACTGTCTAACGGAATATTATTTTCTACCATGCAAGCTGCCACGTGAGCATGATGGTGTTGAATTGGGTGCAGCGGCAATGATTGAGACTCAGCCAGATCTCGTCCTAACTTAGTCGAAAGATATTCAGGATGCTGGTCAATAGCGATCGCTGCTGGTTGATGCTGAAATAAGTCTAGATAGAGTTTTAAGGTATTTTGATAGGTCATTAACGCTGCTGCGTTTTCCAGGTCGCCTAAATGTTGTGAAAGTATCGCTCGCCCATTTTTGAGCAAACAAAAGGTATTTTTTAACTCACTCCCCATTGCCAGTATATTGGGTGCTTGCTCAAATCCGGCAGGTAAGGGAATCGGAGCCGGAGCATACCCCCGTGCGCGGCGTAACACTTGCGGTTGTCCGTGGATGACCCGCACCACCGAATCATCCACGCGATTCACAATGGCGCGGTTATGCAGCAGAAAGAAATCAGCGATCGCGCCTAATTTCTCGTGCGCTTCTGTGTTGTCAATACACTGCGGCTCATCGCTCAAATTGCCACTGGTGAAGACGATGGGGCGGTTCAGGCGGCGCAACATCAAATGATGCAACGGCGTGTAGGGCAACATGAAACCGAGGGTCGAGAGTTCGGGCGCAAGGGAGGGGGAGTGGGGAAGCGAGGGAGCGGGTTTTACCTTGAGTAAGACGATCGGCGCGGCAGGGCTTTCCAGGAGTTTGCGGTCTTCATCGCTGATGAGGCAATACTGTTCAATCACAGCCAGATCGCGGGCCATCAGAGCAAATGGCTTGTCGTAACGACGTTTGCGCTGGCGGAGTTTTTGCACAGCCGCTTCGTTGGTGGCATCACAGGCGAGATGCATCCCACCAATGCCTTTGATCGCGACGATTGCCCCCCGTTGGATGAACGTACAAGCTGCATCCACAGCATCCATCCTGGAAACCATCGCCGCCACGATCGCCCGACCATCGGCCCGTTCTAACCAGGCGTGGGGACCGCATTGGTGGCAGGCCACGGGTTGTGCATGAAAGCGGCGATCGCCCACATTGTGGTATGCCTCGGCGCACTCTGGACACATGGGAAACGCGGCCATGCTGGTGTGCGGGCGATCGTAGGGAAGGGTTTGAATAATGCTGAGCCGGGGGCCACAATGGGTGCAGTTGGTGAAGGGATAGCGATACCAGCGGCTGAATGGATCGAGGGTATCAGCCACACACTGGGGGCAGGTGGCGGCATCCGGAGTAATGTCAGTCGAGACGGAGGTTGTCACACTTTCGACAATCCGAAAATCTGGAAAAGAGACGGTTTCGATGAGGGGAAAGCGGGCGATCGCGTCGATTCTGGCGAGGGGCGGACAATCTACCTGAAGCTGTTGAATGAAGTGATCCAGATTTGCTGTTGTCCCAATGGCGTGAATGCAAACGCCTTGGCCATCATTAAAAACTTCCCCCCGCAAATGATATTGATGCGCTAACCGATAAACAGTCGGACGAAAGCCCACACCCTGAACCGTACCAGAAATGCGAATTGTTTCAGCCTGTGCCTGAAAATCATCTTGTAGTGATGTAGAAATACGATTGAGACTGAGAGTCATTGCAGCCTCCAGAGTAAAACGCGATTACTGCCGGAATCTGCGATCGCTACAGTTCCGCCACAAGCTTGAATATCATAAGACCAGCAGACACGATCTCGCATGGGAATACCGTAGGACCGATTTTCACCTTTACTCTGACAGTCATATTGCCCGATCAACGCATCGGCTGGCGCACCTTGCAGCGATCGCACCTCAGCCCAATATTACCATCCTGACAGACGAAAATTTGCGTGTCGGTAACTAAACGCCAATCCTGGTTTGCCCTTGTGGTAAGGCACGCTATAACACCAGTGCAAGCGATCGGCGGTTTCGGCTCCACCTCGATTTGGCTCACCATGCCCAAAGTCGGCCTGTCCCAACACCACATCGGCAGGCACATTATCCTGTAGAGATAAACCTGGATCAACTAAGGAGATGTTTAGAAAACAAAATACCTGTACGGGCAGGTTCAGCAAAAAATTATTGGCTAATAGCCCGAACTCTCGCGAAACCTGCCCCAACCCTGAAGGGATATTTTTTCTTGGAAATCGCCTTAGCACAATGCCATTCCAACTACTCCACGCATTCAACCTGATACACACATCGCCGCGCACCCGCCAACAAATGCTCAACTCGCTGAATGTTGACTGCATCGCCTAAAATGGTTTGAAAGGTCTCCAGTTCTTTAGCGCAGAGTCCAGTACAGGCAGTAGCCGCGGCACAAATCGGGCAATGATTTTCCACGAACAAAAATGAACCATCCGCTTGGGGTTGCACTTCCGCCATATAGCCCTCGTTTGTGCGAAGCGCGGCGAGTTGCTGGAGTCGCTGTTCAAGCGTTGGTGTCGAAGTCGTCTTGGTGGCGGGTTCTGGTTCTTGCATCTGTTGCCGATAGACCGCAATCTGTTGCTGCATCCGCACCTCTAACAACTGCTCTAAACCAGCCTCCCCAAAGGCGACTTGGACGGCATCTAATAAGCCCAATGTTAATTCTGCATATCCTTCGGGGAAGAAGCGATCGGCGGCAGGAGTTAATTGCCATCGTTTGACGGGTCGCCCCATCGGACGCGGTTCCTCCTGATAAGTGACGAGCTGTTCAGCTTGCAAAACATAAAGATGTTGCCGAACCGCCATGGCTGTCACATCTAACCGGGAAGCCAGGGTTTCGGCATCCAGGTGGCCTTCCTGCTTGAGGATTTGAATGATGGCACGTCGGGTGCGGACAGCGGTTGCTTGCGGTGGTTGTTTCTTAGCCATGCTTACAAAGTAAAAAAAAATCTTTATAAAGTCAATGGCGATCGCGATTATAGAACGTTAGGATCAGGTCGCTCCCACCCAGCACGATGATGACTGAGTTACGCCCGCTCATTCTGACGCTCAAACTTGATCAACCAACCTTTGATCATTTCGATCAGCTTCGGCAGCAGTATTTCCCGCCAGCCCGCAATGTGTTGTCGGCCCATGTCACCCTATTTCACAAATTACCTCCTGAGCAGGAAGCAGAAATTTACCAAGTTCTACAATCTCAGTGCGCTCAAACGCCCCGGTTGCCTCTGCGCTTGCCAACGGTACGGTTTTTGGGGCAAGGGGTTGCCATTGAGGTGGAGTGTCCTGAACTGGTGCACCTGCGTCAACAATTGGCAGGAATATGGAGTCCGCATCTGAGTCGGCAGGACCAGCAAGGCTACCGACCTCACATCACGATTCAAAATAAAACGACCCGTGACGATGCGCGTCAATTATACGAACAACTCCGCCACACCTGGCAACCGTTCACCGGGGTGGCAGAAGGGTTACTCCTCTGGCGTTATCTGGATGGTCCGTGGGAACTGCTGCATGAGGTTATCTTTGGCGGCGATGCGGAGGCGTAATTATGCCGAAGTGGGTTCCGCTTTGTGCTCATCCGCTTTGTGCTGATAGTAGTCAGAAATGTGTTCATAGACGTGTTCAGGAAATTGTAATTCTCGGTAGACATTGCAGGTGTCGGGATCGCTGGCCGTGGGGCAGATGGGGAACTCCTGCTGGGATTGCCACTCAAGAATGCGATCGCGTTTAGGTGGGTTATAGTCCTTCCCCTGCACTTGCAGCACCAGCGCCCTGGCTTCTGTCGGGTTCAGGTCTGGGTCTTTTTGTAACCAGGTCACTAATTCGTCTTCCGTCAGGAAGTGATGAGCCACCATCGCAAACGTTAAGCGGCCATAGTGCCCAATGTCCTGACCGGCTGCCAGCGCATCTAGAAGGTGAGCCATCATTTCACTTTTTCGTAATTCTGCCAGTGCCATGTCCAGTACTCCAATGGTTTCATCTCTTCTCTTCTGTTGTAAAACTCAATGCAATAATCCTCCTCTTTCTCAGGGCTTGTTATAGTTCAAATGTATGGGAATGTGAGATTGAAAGATGGATGACTTGTGCGCCAATGCTCCAAGGTCGGCGAATCGGGCTATGATTGCAGCGGTAATGTATGCCATCTCTCCCCTCCAAACCAATGGCAAATCAACAGGAACCTATTGTTCATCCTTACGTTCAGGCTGATCCATCGACTCTGTGGCGATCGCGGCCTGGTTATTTAAGCCCCGCTGGTTCCAACTTTGAGTCTACTCACATTTTATTGGGGCGCTTTCTCGCCGATCACCAATCAGCAGACCCATTGCCAGAGCAGACGCTCCTGGAGGAAAACGCCACCTTTGAATGGGGGCAGGGGCAACCCTTAGAAAAGGTGCTTCGGTCGGATGCAGATTTGCAGTATTTGATGCAGCATCCCCTCCTGTTTCGCCATGCCATCACCATTATCGAACCCTGGCATCATGTAGGTCACAATCCTTGGGGGGAGGCAGTACGGGCTTCCTTAAACGTGGCCTACATCGCTCAGAAAGTTGCCGATGCGGATTCGATTTTGTATCCAATCTGGTCTACAGGGTTGCTCAATCTGGAGGCGCTAGTGCCGATTATTACATCGGGGTTAGCGGTGGTCGTCGAAGGCGGTGATCCTTCGATTCGCAAAGCTGACACGTTCAATGGGGCTAAGTGTTCGCTGGAGGATTTATCGCAGTTAGTGGAGCAGTTGTTATTGGCGCGATCGCCCATCAGTGCCCCAGTCTTGTTTATTTGTTTGGGGCATCAGGCGGCAGCCCACTGCCATATTCGGTTAATTCGACGAGCGGTAGAACAGGTCTTGAGGCTGGAATCGTTGGACCGCGATCGCGAGGGACGGACATTGAGCGTGTTGCAACAAACCTGTCAAAAAATTGCGGCAATGGGAACGAGCTTAAAAGTCCGAAAAGCCCACAGAGGCGTGATTGCGGAGGGATGGGAGCATCCAGAGTTTGCCGTGGGGCCGAATGAACATGTGGAAGTGGGCGATCGCCATTTACTCCATTACCAATCCCCGGATGCCGAGAAAGACGGCATTCCACCAGAATTGATCACAGCCCATGAAGTGGTTGCAGATGAATTTATGGGTGTGATTGATACAGTGATCGAGTATGAACGGGATGTTTTTATCGCCATGTTTCACTCCGATGAGGTGAATCAGGAAGCCATCTTATTTGCCAATTGGGCCTATCGGTTGTTGCATGATACCTTAATTGCCCACCGATTTGTGATTGCCGGCAGTTCTCTTGCCTGGTTGCTTCAGCTTCCTTATGCGGTTGAAATTCTCTGTTCAACGACGTTAGGCGATCAAGTCGTGACCGAGTGTTCAGCAACTTGCATTTTGTATAAAGACTTTGAGAGTAAGACCATCCGGCGATCGTTTACTTGTCAATTTCATCCTGAACTCTTTTCCGATTTGCAAGCGATCGGAGTTCGCCAACCTCCAACCTATACGGAAATGAAAGTCAATGATGGGGTGCGATTATTTGTTCGACTGTTGTATGAAGGGATGCAGGAGTAGAAATTCTTGGTCGTGTTGCAGACCCTATTAGGACGATGAATTAAATCACCTGTCGGGTGGCTGTCTCACCCGCCCGGACAAGATCTCCATCCCACAAAAATGACAAATTTTTTAAGTCTCATCCCTGCCCAGTCTCGCGCCATTGATTGCCATGCTTCACATTATTCTTGATACTGATCCGGGTGGGGATGATGTCTTTGCCCTCTTGTGGTTGCTCAGCTTAGTCAAGCAACACGTCGCCAAATTGATTGCTGTGACCACGACAGCAGGCAACGTTACGGCTGAACAGACCTTCGCCAATGCGAGTCGCATTCTCAAGCTCACCGACTCGACTAACACTGAAGTGGGGCGGGGTGTGTTGAAAGCACCGGGTAGTGAAGATGCCGCTCATATTCATGGGACGGATGGCATGGGCGGCTTGGCTGCCACCTTGCCCCTTCCGGATCATGATTATGCCACCGCTCGCGGCTCCGATGACATCCTGATTGATCGCCTGAGTGCCGCCCCCGGAGAGATTACTATCGTCGCGATCGGTCCCCTCACAAACCTGGCAGCGGCAGAAGCGAAAAGACCAGGCATTCTCAAATTGGCCAAGGAAATTGTGATCATGGGCGGTGCCTTTTACAGTCGTGGCAATGTGACACCCCAGGCAGAGTTCAATATTTGGTTTCACCCAGAAGCCGCCCAGGTCGTACTCAATAGTCGCAGCGATAGTGTGATCATTCCCTTAGATGTGACCAAACATCTGATTTTCACGCGCGAGATGGTGCTCAGGGTGAATCGTCAGGGCCGCACGGCAGCCATCCCCCAGTTGTTAACCCAATTATGTGAGTTTATGATCAGCACGGCCTTGCAATATCGCGAGACCAATGGCATTCCCGGTTTTTTAGTCCACGATGCGGCGACCTTGGGTTACTTATTCTATCCAGAGACCCTCCGACTCCAACGGGCTAACGTCAAGGTAGAAACTCAGGGCGAGTGGACCCGCGGCCAAACCTTGATCGACGATCGCCCGACGGCAAAATCCAATGCCAATAGCTGGGTCGCACGAGAAGTCGATACGGTTAAATTCTTTACTCATTTGATTCAAGATTTGTATCTGATTTGTTGAAGATTTGTGTGGAGACACGCAACAGTCCCACCCCGCCTCTAACCCAGATTCACATTCGGCAATGATCAATGGGTGGCAAAGCCTAGTGTCCGTCCCAAGGAAGATGTTTCTAATGTCTATTTTTTCTATAAAGTAATTCATTCTTCAAGCCATCGCGCCGCTATGCTTCAAGGAGCAATCTGGCGATTTGCGAAGGTAATTGACTACTGCGCTACATCCTCATTTAGTTAAATCCGTATTCACCTGAATTTGACAAAAGACCGCATACCCTATGAAAACGCTTTCCTTGACCTCTCTGGTTTTAGGCTTTGTCGTCTTGACAAGTCCCATTGCTGTCGATCGCGCGATCGCGGAAGAAACCGACGTGCCATCCGTTGCGACCTTATCTAATCCATCCCCCTCCCTGGATCAGGTCACCTCAGTCTCCCAATTGTCCGATGTCCGCCCCACCGATTGGGCCTTTCAAGCATTACAATCCCTGGTGGAGCGCTATGGTTGTATTGTGGGCTATCCTGACCGCACTTATCGCGGCAATCGGGCACTCAGTCGTTATGAATTTGCCGCCGGATTGAATGCCTGTTTAGACAAAATCCAGGAGCTAATTGCTGCCGCAACGGCGGATTTTGTCCGCAAAGAAGATTTGGAAATCGTTCAGCGGTTACAGGAAGAATTTGCCGCCGAACTGGCCACCCTGCGGGGGCGGGTGGAGTCGCTGGACGTGCGAACGGCAACCCTGGAAAAGCAACAATTTTCTACCACCACTAAACTCGCCGGTGAAGTGATTATTGGAGCGATCAGCATTTTGGGCGGCGATCGCGCCAATGGCGAATCTGCCGATCGCATCCCCACGCTCGGCAATCGGGTCCGTCTCAACCTCGAAACTAGCTTTACCGGACGCGACTTATTGACAACTCGGCTCCAGGCTGGCAACTTTGTGCCCCTGGGTGGAACAACGCCCACGGGTCAAGGGTTAGGCCCGTTATTAACCAACGAAGGGCGGATTGAGTTTGATGGCGACAGTGGCAATCGGGTAGGCATTGGATTATTGCGCTATCGCTTTCCGCTTGGCCCCAGAACCAATGTTTATATTGCTGGGGCCGGGAATGGATTTGTTGATTTAGATGCCTCCAGCCAACTCACGCCTTACTTCGATGGCAGTGCCGTGTCCCTGTTTGGTTTACGAAATCCCATTTATAACTACTCATTTGGGTCTGGTTTAGGTCTCAGGCATCAATTTAATGATGTCTTTGAACTAAACCTGGGTTACTTAGTCCCTGATTTTGTTGCGTCCAATCCCAGTCAAAAGAATGGTTTATTTGATGGCCAATATGGCGCACTCGCTCAATTGATTGTGAATTTTAGCCCGTCTGCCCGCATTGGGTTTACTTACATCAATGCCTACTCCCCCTTCCCCAATCGACTGCAACCAGAAGATGCCTTTAACCTGGGAGCGACAGGCAGCAATTTAGCCAATAGCAACTTTGGGACCGCTGTGAATATTAATGCTTATGGCATCACGGGCACCGTTGACCTGACTCGCAATGTCGCCCTCAGTGGCTGGGTGGGATATGCCAACCATCGCTACATTGGCAAAGGAGATGGGCAGGTATGGAACTGGTTGGTTGGGGTGGCCTTCCCGGACCTGTTCAAGAAGGGCAGTATTGGTGGTCTATTAGTGGGCATGGAACCCAAATTAACGGGCATCGATCGCAGCGTCAACGGCGGCCAAACGGATCGCGACACTTCGTTGCATTTTGAAGCTTATTACAAGCACCGGATCAACGACAACATCTCGATTACACCGGGCGTAATCTGGCTCACGGCACCGAACCACGATGCCCGCAATGATGATGTGTTTATCGGAGTCGTCAGAACGGCATTCTCCTTCTAACCCTCCTCAGCTCTATTAGTGCGCGGAATCTGGCCTCACCTGATGCCACAAAACCAGATTGACGGCTTGGGTGGCAACCCCCCAACCCACTCCCCCTCCAGAGGGCAAGCCTGGGGCGATGCAACGGGGCGGGGGGAGTGGGGGAGTTAGGACCCCACGTGGCGGGGGGACGGGGGGAAGTCCCCCGCCAGAGATTTAGGGTTAGCAAAATTGCCCATCGCGTGACTGTTGTTTTGAGCGATCGCGGTACGGCTGATGGGTTAAGGGTTTCAAGTTTTTTTCCATCCGAGTCAGAAAGCCGCCTCAGACGCAATTTGTCAGCTTACGGCTTGGGTTCAGCGTTTAGGCTAAAGCGATCATTTCACAAGACCCTCCGTAATTTGCTACTTTAATAGTGAATTCTTCCATGTTGCCTGCAATTGCTCTGTGCTTGATACCGCTTTAGCCCCCATGAACAGCCCCCATGAAAAACATTCTCTTTCTCGCTGCCAACCCGCGAGGAACTTCCCCCTTGAGGTTAGAACAAGAAGCCCGGGAAATTGGCAAAGAATTACAGCGATCGCTCCAGGATGGTCAATTTAGGTTAGAACAACATTGGGCTGTGCGGCCCAGAGATATTCAGCAAGCGATGCTGGATGTGCGACCTCACATCGTTCACTTTTCAGGACATGGCAAAGGGCTAAAAACGGCACCGCCAGGGGAGGATGTGGTCCATCGCTCCAGTGTCACCATAGAGCGAAAGCTGATCCCCCAGGTAGAAGCATCCCCACCCGTCTATGAAACTGGGTTGGTGTTTGAAGATGACCAGGGACAGGCAAAACTCGTCAGTGGCGAAGCTCTGGCGGGTTTGTTTGAGTTATTTACGGGCGAAGTCGAATGTGTGTTGCTCAATGGGTGTTACTCGGCTACCCAGGCCCAGGTGATTGCCGAGCACGTCCCCTATGTGATTGGCATGAGTGATGCCATTAGTGACCAGGCTGCGATCGAATTTGCGGTTGGCTTCTACAAAGCATTAGGCGCGGGTCGTCCCATTGAATTTGCTTATAAACTGGGGCGAAATGCGATTCAGATGCATGGCATTCCAGAACATCTCACCCCGGTGTTGCTCGCTCAATCAGGCCAATTAGGTCCAAGTTCAAAGCCTAGCACGCCATCAGAATTTCCATCCGGACCTGTGGGTTTAGAGTCCCAATTTTACATCGAGCGATTTCCTAATGAATTGCGGCATTACCAATCCATCCAGAATCCGGGTTGTTTGCTGCGAATCATGGCGCCTGATTTGATGGGCAAAACCTCGTTAATGACTCGTATCCTCCATCATGCCACTCAGCAAAACTATCACAAAGACTATTTGAATCTGCGGGATGCGGAACAAAAAGTGCTCACCAATTTGAGCCACTTCCTCCACTGGTTTTGCGATCGCATCAGTTCAGAATTAGGGCTGAAATCTGTCATTGATGACCATTGGGATGAGCAAACTCTCGGCTGTATCTCAAATTGCACCCAATACTTTGAAAAACATTTATTGTCTAAACTTGAGCATCCGATCGCTCTAGGGGTGGATGAAGTCGATCGCATCTTTCCCTACACCAACATTGCCACGGATTTTTTTGGCATGTTACGCAACTGGTTTGAAAAGGGGCGCGATCATCCCATCTGGAAAAAACTGCGCTTAGTTCTGGCTTACTCGACAGAAGATTATAGCCAATTTCGCATCAACCAGTCTCCGTTTAATGTGGGAGAACCCCTGAAGCTACGGGAACTCACACAACTACAAGTGCAGGCATTATCCAGCCGCTATGGGTTGCACCAGTGGGGTGAGCAGCAGATCAAAAACTTGATGGAAATGGTCGGCGGGCATCCATATTTGCTGCGCCTAGCAATGTATTATGTCAGCAATCAAGAAGTGACTCTAGACCAGCTTTTGGCGGAAGCGCCGACCGAAGATGGCATTTATAGTGATCACCTGCATCGTTACTGGAAGACCTTATCAATGAATCCAGAGTTGGCCGCAACGATGCAAAAGGTGATGACAGTGAAGGAACCTGTCGTAGTTGAGCGATCGCTCAGCTATCAACTTCGGAGTATGGGACTTGTGCAATACGAAGGAAACGGCATTCGACCCAGTTGTAATCTTTATCGTCTTTACTTCAGCAAGTAATCTACTTTGGTCAATCACTAAGTGACTAATCATTTCTGAAATGAGTCATTCAGTGATTTATTACTGGTCAGTATTCACTACGATTTGCTATCACCGCTCACGGCTCATTTACCACCTCGCACCCATTATCTCTCACCATGAACATCCCATCTACCTATCAATATGAAATCGGTGGTAGCCTTTCCACCAATGCTCCCACCTATGTTGTGCGGCAAGCCGATGAAGAACTGTATGAAACTCTGATTGCTGGCAAGTTTTGTTACGTGTTGAATTCGCGTCAGATGGGTAAATCCAGTTTGCGAGTCCGGACGATGCAGCGGTTGAAAGAGGCCGGAATTGCCTGTGCCGATGTTGATTTAACGGGCATTGGGAGCCAGGGATTAACCGAGGAGCAATGGTATGGGGGCGTGGTGAACGAGTTGATTCAAGGGTTGCAATTGCCAGAATCCTTTGATTGGCGGAGTTGGTGGCGGGAAAAAGCGCCCCTCGCCCATGTGCAACGCTGGGGGCGCTTTATTGAAGAAGTGTTGCTAACGCATATTTCAGGAAACATTGTTATCTTTATTGACGAAATTGATAGTGTGTTGAGTTTGCAGTTTCCCTTTGATGACTTTTTCGCGCAAATTCGGTTTTGTCATAACAAACGAGCCGATGATCCCGCCTATCAGCGCTTAACGTTTTGCCTGTTGGGTGTGGCAACACCATCCGACTTGATTCAAGACCGCCGCCGGACTCCGTTTAACATTGGACGGGCGATTGAGCTAACGGGCTTCCAGGTGCATGAGGCGGCACCTTTGGCACAGGGCTTAGTGACAAAGACCTCTAACCCTGAAGTGGTATTACAAGCAATTCTAGAATGGACAGGGGGACAGCCCTTCCTGACGCAAAAAGTATGTCAACTGGTGTTAGATGATCAATCGCTGATCCCGGAGGGGCAGGAAGCAAGCTGGATTCAACAATTTGTCCAAACTCGAATCATTGAGAATTGGGAAACCCAGGATGAACCGGAACATTTGAGAACCATCCGGAATCGGATCTTTCGGAGTGAGCAAAATGCTAGTTCTGTGTTGCAACTGTATCAAAATATTTTGGAGCAAAACCAAATTCCAGCCGACAATAGCCCGGAACAAGCCGAGCTGCGCTTATCGGGTTTGGTGGTGAAGCAACAGGGCATGTTGGAGGCGTACAATCCGATTTATCGGGCGGTGTTTAATCAACAGTGGGTGGAGGAAGCGATCGCCAAGCTACAACCGCAAGATGAAGCGATCGCAGAACGATTGAGTGCTATTCGAGATACGATCCTACAGCATAAAAGTTGTACTCAATTGTTGGAACTCTATCAGCGCATTCTACAACAGCAAAGTATTGCGATCGAAGACACACCAGAAACGAAGCTTTTACTCAACTTAGGACTCATTAAAGAGGATGCAGGACAGCTAAAAGTTGCCAGTCGCGTCTATGTCAACTTTTTCAATCAAGACTGGGTTGAGCAAGAACTGACGAAATCTAGACAACGACGGATTATTCGACAACGCTACGATGTCATTGAAAAGCTAGATAGCGGCAGTTCCATCCAAACCTATCGGGTCAAAGATCTACAACACCCCAGTAAGCTGCAATGCATTCTCAAGCAAATTACGCCGCCTAATGTAGGAGCGTTTGCCAGGATGCACAACCTGTTCACAAACGCCTACATGGATCTGCAACAACTGAACACCCATGCGGAACGGCAGATTGCTAATTTAATTGCCTGTTTTGATGAAGATGAGAAGTTTTATCTGGTTCAAGAGTTTGTGGCCGGACATAACTTAGATATTGAACTTGACGCTGAGCGACAATGGAGTGAAACGCAAGTCATTGATTTGTTGATTGAAATTTCGGAAATTCTGGCCTTTGTTCATGCGCTCAAACTGTCTCACCTGAATTTGCAACCTTCCAATATCCGCCGCCGAGACCAGGATGGCAAGCTGGTGTTGATCGATTTTGGCATTCTGAAGCAAATTTGCAATTCTGTCAGTGCGTCTGCCTCAGAGTTGCCAGTTCCGGTTGTTGGTTCGCCCGGTTATGTGCCCTATGCCCATGCCGAAACCTTTTCTGAGACCAGCCTCGATATTTATGCAACTGGCATGATCGGTATTCAGGCGTTAACTGGGATGGAACCAAGTCATCTCGCGATCGATCCCACCTCTGGGGAAGTCATCTGGCGCTTCTCAACGTTCAACCGTCCTGGTCGTGATGTCAGCCCAGAGTTAACCCGGATTTTGGATAAAATGATTGATCAACGGGCAGATGAGCGCTATTCAGACATGGCTCAGGTGCTGGATGATTTACGGCATTTTCGCCACCAAATCACCTGCCCCGAACCGCCAAAAAGTCGCTTGCAATTGCTGGATAAGCGGTTTTTAGTCGGGGCGACCTTGAGCTTAATTGCCACCAGTTTGGGCGGATTTTGGTGGTACCAGCAGGCGCTGGCGACTCAAAAGGATGAATTATTGATGCAACACTGTAACCAACCTCTACAATCTCGAAAAGATGGCAATCGTCCGCTAGATACCGACATGATTGCAGATGCTCAGAAGGTTGAAGCAGCATGTAATCAACTTTTAGAGCAGGCGCAATTGGCTGCGACGACAAAAATCGATGTGCTCAAGCGCCGAGGGGAAGCATTACTGCTGTTGGGTAAGAGTTCACAAGATTTGGATCAAGCCGAAGATGCAACGAGATATTTGGAGCAAGCGCAGAAAAGCTTTCAAGAAGCTGTCACTGCTGATCCTAATAATCCCCAGGTTCGTTTCTACCTGGGTTTAGCCAAGCAGTTACAAAACCATTCTGGCTTCGAGGAGTTTAAAGCGGCGATCGCCCTCTATCTCGGTCGTGAAATGGATCAGATTGAACGCTCTAATTATCCAATTCTGGCCAAGCTGGCCGCTTACTTGCCTCAAGACCCGACCCGAGCTAAATTTCACGCCAACAACTTTGATCAAGCAGACCAACTTTATAAACAGGCGATCGCACTCAACCCAGACACACGATATCAAGTCAACCTGGCCTATAACCACGGAGTCTTAAATCATAGAACCAACCACATCCCAGCAGCAGCCAGAATTTTGGGTACGGCCAGCGATCTAGATCCCAACAATCAGTTTCCGAAGCAGTATCTTGAAACTTGTTTTGTAAACAATCCAGCCAGTCAATCCCGTTGTCCCCTCCCTTTTGTTGCAACGGCGGCATCGGGTAATCGGCAACAAGGACGGGGGAAAAGCCAGCAGCCAGTCGCCAGAGAGCAAAGGAGAACCGTTGCTGTTGCTGCCCCTCCGTTGAAAGATATGCTGCCGATTTACTCCTGCAAAGATTACCCTGTGCTGGCGATCGCCCGGTTAGGCTCTAGAAATGCAGACAACCTCTGTCAATGATGGAAATTGCGATCGCGCTTAACTGTGGTGCGAATGGGATGTTCAGGTCTGAGCCGCACATCGTTAATCGTTGGCGAGTGGCGAAGCAATGGGCGGTGCGATCGTCGCGTGAATTCCTGTGAGAATGCACGCTATTGAGCTTAAAATCTTAGCGTAGGCACAAAAGAATGCCCTTTGTGAATCTATCACTGTACAGGGCTGAACTATCAGCACTCACCTAAAATAGTGTCGTGGCGCGGGAGATGATCGAATGAACGTGGGGATGTTGACTTTAACTGGATTTATGATGATGGGGGCAGTGCTGACGGCAACTGTACCGCTGCGCGCTACTTCGCAATCCAGCGTTGCCCAGCAGAATACGCCTAAAATTGAACCGCAGCAGAACGATCGCCGGACTGCCATTGCCGGAGTCAACCCCCAACGACCGATTCAAATTCGGGTAGTGAGTCAAACGACGCTCCCCGTGGTGGCCTCACTGGGAACGGCAGCGGGCGATCGACCCGTTGCCCCCGGAAAAAGTGTCACCTTTGGGCGGCTGCATACGAGTTATTTGCCGTTACCGCTAGATTTGCAAGTCACGTTGCAAGATACGCCTGATCCAAACCAACCCGTCGGCGTGTTTTTAGATATCAAAACCGCAGGCAACGAGATTATTGTAGGCGTAAAAACGGCTGCTTCCAGTGATGGCAATTCCTCCCAAACGGTTAGCGTTGATCAAAAAGGCGCAATTTACCGCTTTTAATTCAAGATAAATTGAGCTGAGGTCAGATTGCGACACTCTCTTGATTTGAGAGCACTGGACGATGTGATCATTCTCTGGTTACTCGATCAGGCATTCCGGAAGAAATCACTTTTGAAATTGAGTTGTATTTGCACACGAGATGATTTAATCAATTCATGTCATTGTTGCCTAAATCATTCTTGTTAGCGGCAAACTTGCGCTTGCGATCGCAGGAGAAAAAAGTTGATTGTTGAGGTAGAAGCGGTAGAATCAGTTCTGCATTTAATTCTCTGAACAAGGTCATTCTTACTTATGTCTCTGCGTTCAACTTCATTGAGTTTTCTAACAATAGCGGTGAGTTTGAGTGCGATCGCTTCAGTCAGCGCCCCCCTCGCTCAGGCTCAACCCGCTCCCAAAGATCCGCCCCTGCCGCCATTGCCCAAAAACTGTCGTCTCTTACCACTGGTTGGCGGTGAAGGGGGTGAAGTCACCAAAACTGCTTCTCCTCCAGGCTTTCGAGTACCATTGCCGGGGGCTGCTCCCAGCGTGGGAGTACGGAATAACTGGAATACCGATTGGTTTGTGCCCAGTGGCCAAATTTTTAGAACGTTTCGAGTCGTGTTTATGCCGCGTGAAACCACTGAATACAGTGTCAACGCGACCTTTAAGTATCCTGATGATTCGATTGACCAGTTTTATCGAGAACGGGGCAGACAATTTACGGCCAACACACCGTTGATTATTGAGGAACCGGCTCGTTCTGACCTGCAACCCTTTCAAGTCAATACCAACATTGGCGGCTTGCGATCTATTGGTGCTCGCTATACGGTGGCGGTAGCAGGCTGTTTGTAGGATGCCCAACCTGGTGTCTAGTGAGACTTACGAACGACTAAACGTCAACAGGCAAGAATAATAACGGCAAGTCACTCTGACTTGATATCTGAGTTGATATAAGTTTCTTATTTTTTTCCACTATCGTCAGAGTCACTTGTGACGATAATAACTGTCACCCCTAATGACGGTTTATTTTGTCATACTGCAACATCGACCGGGACGAAAGTTTGCGCGATCGCCGATTGCTTCCATGAAGAATCGTTGTTTACTCCATTAAGAATTTAAGTATTAACGGGGCAACGACCGTGAATGCAGCGTACACTAACCATATTTTCTGGCTTCAGCTATCATTCTTTAGGTGGATGTTGAAAGTAGCTGAGTTTGCTATCTCCCCTAGTAAGGATGGGCTTTCGAGAAAGCTCTCCTGCCGCCCCTCGCAAATTCGAGTTAAACAATCCGAGTTAAACAACGGTTTAAGCTAATCCAATGTTGTATTTCTCTTCAAAACGGTTGAGCCTCAGCCAAATCCACTGTTCGCGCTCGCTCCCCTGGCTTGGGCTGGTTCTGGCATCCATGTCGCTTGCAGCCTGTCAGGGGAAAGAGACCCAGGGAACGGCTCCGACGGCAGTTCCCGTCAAGGTAAAGATGCTACAATCCAGCGCTGTGGCTGACAGTTCTGAATTTGTGGGCCGATTGGAGTCGATTGAACGAGTCGATCTTCGCCCTGAAACGCAAGGACGCATTACCCAGGTGCTGGTGCAACCGGGCGATCGCGTCACTCAAGGAACCCCCATTCTCGTCATTCAGCCCGGTCAGACAGGGCCGCAGTTAGAGGGTGCCCAGGCGGGTGTGGGTGTGGCGCAGGCGAATCGCAGTGCCACCGTCCAACAGGTGCGGGTCGCCGAGAAGAATTTACAAGTTGCCCGCAGCGAACTTGCCAGCGCTCAGGCCAGTCAGAAGTTATCAAAAACTAATTTCGATCGCGCCACCTTCTTGCTCAGTCAGGGGGCGATCGGCAAATTTGACTACGACCGCGCCCGCACTGATCTCGAAATTTCCAGCAATCGGGTGCAAGTCGCCCAGGAAAAAGTAGGACAGGCGCAAGTCGCCATTAACCAGGCTCAGTCCGTGGTTGGTCAGGCGGATGCCGGGGTGCGGCAGGCGCAAGCCCAAGTGGCCGCAGCCCAAGTGAATGTCGGGTTTAAGCAAGTGACGGCACCCATTACAGGCACAGTGGGTGAGGTGTTTGTCAAAGCGGGGGATCTGGTGTCAGCGTCTCAGACCATCACCAATATTGTGCAAAATGAGTCATTGGATTTGCGGATGTCTGTGCCCTCGAATCGGCTCAATCAACTGCGGAAAGGATTAACGGTGGAGTTGATTGATCCCAACACCCGCGATCGCATCAGCACTGGACAGGTCGATTTCATCTCCCCCACTGTGGACTCTGCGGCTCAGGCCGTCCTGGTCAAAGCACGCTTTCCCAATCGCAATGGCAATCTACGCAACGGGCAATTTGTCGAAGCTCGCGTCATTTGGGATCGGGGTACAGGGCTATTGATTCCCACCAATGCCGTCTTACAGGTGAGTGGCAAGAGTTTTGCCTATGTTGCAGAAACTGATAACTCCCAAGGGCAGGCGCAGAAAGTGGCCCGGATGCGTCCGGTCACGCTGGGTGACATTCAAAAACAGAGTTATCAAGTCCTGAACGGTTTAAAACCAGGGGAAAACGTAATCGTATCAGGAATCCTACGGCTACGGGATGGGGTGCCAATCCAACCGGAATCTTGATCCAACCAGAATTTTAAGTTGGGTTGCCCCTGCCTTTTTGGCTCAATGCTATGCGCCTGAGGTTGTCTGTTCTCTGCCGTCCTTCCCTCTAAAACCATGATCTTCTCCATTGCCACTCCCTTCATCAAACGGCCAGTTCTCACCACCGTCTGTACCCTGATTATTCTGTTGCTGGGTGCCGTCTGTATTCCCCTGCTGCCGATTAATTACCTGCCCGACATTGCCCCAATTCAGATTCGGGTGACGGGTCGTTACACGGGCGCGGATGTGAACACGGTGGAAGACACGGTGACGAGTGTGCTGGAACGGCAGATTAACGGCGTGGAGGGCATGGAATACATGACTTCCAACACGTTTGCTGGGAACAGTCAAATCTCGGTATTCTTCGGCTCGGATACCAACAAAGACACCAATCAAGTCAACGTTCAGAACCGAGTGGCTCAGGCCAATGCCCAGTTGCCAACACCCGTTCAGCAACAAGGGGTCATCACGCGAGCGTCATCCAGCAGCATTTTGCTGATTTATGGGGTGTACAGCGAGACCGATGAATACGACGACATTTTCATCAGTAACTATGTGGATCAAAACATCGTCGATCGCTTGCAACGGGTGCCCGGGGTGGGAGATGTGACCGCATTTGGGGATAAACCCAATGCAATGCGCTTGTGGCTTGATCCGAATGCGCTGGCCAGTCGTAATTTGACCGTTCTGGATGTGGTCAATGCGCTGCGATCGCAAAACGTCGTGGTGGGGGCAGGTGGAGTTGGACAGCAACCCACACCTGCCGGACAGGAGCAGAACTTTGAATTGCCAATTCGGGTTGAGGGCCGATTCCGGGATGCGCGAGAATTTGGCAACCTGGTGATTCAACGCACACGAGAGGGCGGGCTGACCCGGTTGAGCGATGTGGGCCGGGCAGAACTGGGGGCAGAACGCTATGTCAGTAATGCTCGCGTCAATGGCAAAGTCGGCGTGGGGGTCGCAGTTTACCAGGCTCCCGACAGCAACGCGCTGGATATTGCGGCGCGGGTTGCGACTGAGATGAAAGACGTGGAAGCCACGCTGCCACCCGGACTCAAATTAGACCTGGTGTTTGACACGACGGAATTCGTGGAAGTCTCAATCCGGGAAGTGGTGATTACCCTGGTGCAGGCGTTCTTGTTAGTGGTGCTCGTAATTTATATTTTCTTGCAAGACTGGCGCACCACGGTTATCCCACTGATTGCGATTCCGGTGGCGTTGATTGGGGCCATGGCCTTTGCCTTCTTGTTTGGCTTTTCGATTAATAACCTCACCCTGTTTGGGCTGATTCTGGCTACCGGATTGGTCGTGGATGACGCGATCGTGATTGTGGAATCCTGTACGGAAAAAATTCAGAAGCAAGGAATGACGGCAAAACAGGCCGCACTTGCCTCGATGGAAGAGTTGAGTGGTGCGACGATCGCGACCTCCCTGGTATTGATGGCCGTGTTTATCCCGATCGCCTTTTTCCCCGGTTCGACCGGGAAACTATACCAACAGTTCGCCCTGATTATTGCCTTTACCGTTTTAGTCTCCACCTTCAACGCCCTCAGCTTTAGCCCCAGTATGGCAGCGATTTTGCTGGGACCACCCAAACCTCTGACCGGACCAGGGGGCTGGTGTTTCACCAAGTTCAATCAAGGCTTTGCCTGGGTCAGCGATCGCTTTCTGAAACTGGTGCAGTTTTTCATCAAAATTCGCTACATCATTCTGGGCTTATTTGTCGCCGGATTAGTCGCAACTGTTTATATGTTTACGGCTATCCCCACAGCTTTCGTCCCTAACGAAGACCAGGGCGCATTTGTGGGCATTGTGCAGGCTCCGGATGGCGTTTCCCTTAGCTATACCGATCGCGTACTGGATCAAGCTCGTCAACGGATGGTAGAGATTCCCGAAATTGAATCGACCTTTACCGTGAGTGGTGCCGGATTCAATGGCAATGGTCCTAATCTGGGCTTGTTCTTTGCCCGCCTGAAGCCCTGGGATCAACGCACCGCCCCAGAACAAACGGTCGATGGCATTTTGCCACGACTGAATCGCAGTTTCCAAACCATTACGGATGCCGTTGTGCTTGCCCTCAACCCTTCTCCCATTCCTGGTTTCAGTGCTACGGGTGGGGTCGAAATGGTGGTGCAAGACCGGACTGGCGGACAACTCTCGATTGATGACTTCGCGGCCAATGCCCGGGAGATTATCGCCCAAGCGAATCAGCAACCCGCCACCGCAGGCACTGTCTCCACCACCTTTACCACGGGTACGCCCCAGCTCCGCCTGGATCTCGATCGCAACAAAATTGAATCCCTCAACATCGACTTTCAGCAAGCCCTGCAAACCGTTGGTGCAACTCTCGGTTCTCAATTCGTCAACGATTTCACGTTAGGCAGTCGCAACTACCGCGTGTTTGTCCAGGCAGACTCCCAGTTCCGGGATTCAACGGAAGACATCGGCAATTTGAATGTGCGTTCACGAGATGGGTCTCTGGTGCCGCTAGCCGAAATTGCCACCATCACGCGGGTAACTGGACCTCAGGTGATTGGCCGCTACAACAGCTACCGCGCCATTACGCTCCAGGCCACGGAGGCACCGGGCTACAGTAGTGGACAGGCGATCGCGGCGCTGGAAACCGCCTACAAACAGGCGGCACTGCCTGGCGTGGGGCGCGACTGGATCGGCATTGCCCGCGAACAGTTATCGGCTGGTAATTTAGCAGCCTTGATCTTTCTGTTCGGCATCATCATGGTGTTCCTCACCCTGTCTGCCCAATACGAGAGTTATATTGACCCAATTATCATTTTGCTGACCGTGCCGCTGGCCTTGTTGGGTGCCCTCGGCTCGATCGCCCTGCGGGGACTAAACAACGATGTTTACGTCAACGTCGCCTTGGTCATGCTGATTGGATTGGCCAGTAAAAACGCGATCTTGATTGTGGAATTTGCCAACCAGTCGCGGAGCGAGGGCTACAAGCTCGTCGATGCCGCCCTTAAAGCCTCCAAAGAGCGCTTCCGCCCAATCATGATGACTGCCGCCTCCTCCCTGGTGGGTTTTTTCCCCCTGGTGATTGCGTCGGGAGCAGGAGCCGCTGCTCGCTGGTCTTTGGGAACGGCTCTATTTGGTGGCTTACTCGTCGCTACCATCCTCAGTTTGCTCGTTGTCCCCGTTCTTTATATCCTGATCAAAAGCTTGACCGATCGCCTGCTGAACAAAAACTCCGATGCTCCGCCATCCCCACCCGCTCCCCCCACCGAGCCACCCACCAAGCCCGCGATCGCAGAAGAAGAACCGACTCTCGCCAACCGCAGTAACTTCTCGATGGAAACTGACTCGGTGGGGGAATAGGGGCTGGGGGCCAGGGATCGGCGGCTCTTGCGTCTTGCCGAACGTGGGTTGGAAGTTAGGAAACAGCCTAGAACCTAGACTAAAACCTGGAACCTACCACTCAAATCTCAGAACGTACCACTCAAATCCTCCTTGCCCTTATGCTCTTACTCACGCTGGCTGAAACCGTCGCGATCGAAGAAAATCTCCAGCAATTTTTGCTGATTATTTCTGCCGCGCTGGTCGTGGCGACCATTTCGCAAATTGTGCCCTGGTTGCGGCAAGTGCCTTACACCTTAATGCTAGTTATCACTGGGATGGGACTGGCGCTGCTGGATGTTCACTTTTTCACACCCTCGCCAGAACTGATTTTGTGGATTTTCTTGCCGCCTCTTTTATTTGAAGCGTCCTGGAATCTCAACTGGAAAGACCTAAAACGAGACCTGGTCCCAATTTCCATCTACGTCACCCTGGGTGTGGCCATCACGATCGTCGGCATTGCGCTGCCCTTGCATCACTGGCAGCGCATTAGTTTGCCCGTTGCCTTGCTCATTGGAGCCTGTCTAGCGGCAACCGATCCGGTGTCGGTCAGTGCGCTACTCAAGGAACTGGGTGCCCCACCCCGCCTGAAAGCTCTGGTAGAAGGGGAAAGTATGTTCAATGACGGGACTGCTGTCGTTGCCTTTGGGTTGATGTTGGGCATTGCTCAGGGAACCGCCAGCTTTGATGCACAACAACTGCTAGTCAATTTCCTGACGGTGGTTGGAGTTGGCGTCTTAGTCGGTGTGATTCTGGGATTTGGCATCTCTTACCTGACTCAACGATTCGATTTGCCCCTGGTGGAACAATCCTTAACCCTGGTGACGGCCTATTCTGCTTACCTGATTGCTGAAAAATTGGGTGGATCGGGTGTGATTGCCACCGTAGCAACAGGATTAATTCTCGGTAACTTCGGTTCTCGCATTGGCATGAATCCTCGGACTCGCGTTGCCGTGAGTGAGTTCTGGGAATTTGTCGCCTTTTTTGCCAATTCCATTCTATTTTTGCTGATTGGCGCTCAGTTTCGCCTGGGTGCCGATGGAGCCGATCTGGTGTTAGTGGGAGTTGCGTTTGGTGCCGTCCTGTTGACGCGAATGATTGTTGTGTATGGCTTGACCTGGCTCAGTAATTTGCTGATTCAATCCGACATTGATGTGAGAACGCAAACAATGCTCTGGTGGAGTGGGTTGCGGGGAGGCGTGGCGTTGGCGTTGGCGCTGAGTGTACCTGAGGATTTACCCGAACGTCGGGTCGTCCTGGTTGCCGTTTTCGGTGTCGTTTTTCTGACCACACTCCTGCAAGGTGCAACCGCAAAAACGGTGCTGGAAGCCCTCAATTTGATTGAACTCAGTCCCCTGCGCGATCGCTACCTGGAAGTTATTTCTCGTCAAGCGGCCCTCACCCGTGTCTTGGAGTATTTGCAACAACCTGCCTCCAAAACGGGGATTGAGCCAGAAACCCATCAGGCGAAAGCAGCAGAAGTGCAGCAACAACTCGCCCGCTTGCAAGACGAAAGTAGCAAATTGTGTCAGCAAGATCCTGATTTGCTCGATATTGGAGCAAAACAACTGCAACGGGATTTGTTTGCGATCGAAACCGCCACCTACACCGAATTTGTGCGATCGGGCCGCTTAAACCAGGAACTTCCCGGTCTGCTCGATCCCATTCATCATCACCTTGAGCCGCAAGCAGTCCTGGAAGTCACAGAATAAGGATGAGGGTCAATGCATTCTGACGACATCAGCAAACTGGCAGAGAACAAATACAATCGCTTGCTGGTCATTCTCTTTTTGCTGCTGGTTTCTATCGGTCTGCCGGAGAGGCGTGATTTTACGAAAGTCGGCATGCTGATTGTGGTTTTAATTTCGATGCTCTCGATCATCCGTAAAATTAGACCCGGCAAGAGTTGGGTCAGATTTTATACTGGGCTGATCTCAATTAACCTGATACTCCTGGGACTTCAGATTCTAGGGATGTTGCAGTTCTCAGCCTTGCAATATGTTCAGGGGGCGCTAGAGTCGATTCTTTTCATCACGATCGGTGTGCCCCTCTTTCTGATTCAAAAAGAAGTTTTTTCCACCCAGCGGGTCACGACTGATGTCCTCAAGGGTGGGATTGCGATCTATGTTTTGCTAGGGCTAGCCTGGGCAATTTTTTATACGATTTTGTATCTCTTCGATGTCAGTGCCTTTTATGGTGTGAAGCCATCTCAATTTCAAGCAGACTTTTTGCACTTTAGCTTTATTACGCTAACGACTGTCGGTTATGGAGATATTCATCCTCTGGCCACATCGGCAAGAATCGCTACTACGCTAGAAGCGATTGTCGGAGTCATGTACCCGGCAGTTCTCATTTCTCGCTTAGTGAGCTTATATAGCACCCATTCTCAGGAGTCATGATGAATTACAAACTACTGCTTTTTTCGGGTTTCATGACGATGGCGATCGGCCTGGGATTGGGCTTGATTCTGACGGCACTCCTGCCTACCCCCTTTCGCGGCGGCGTGTATCAAGACCAAAAGTCAGGATATATGGTGATTGGTGCAACGGGCGGATTTTTATTTGGGGTCAGTGTCGAAGCCCTGCGAGAACTTAAAGAGCAACGCGATCGGGAAGAAGATTCTTGAAGCGAAGAACAGCAACCTGGAGTAACAAACGTTTAAAGTAGGAGTTGTTCAATCAGCATCCACTAGCCATTTAGGAAAATCTATGTTTGCCCAAGTGTCTGAGCGAGTAATGCACCGAGTTCGTTGGGTGTTAACCACAGGTTGGCTTGTCCTGATTCTGTCACTCCTTTACGATCCTTGGACAGCCGCCCTCACTCAACCAGATCACCCCTGGAGTCCATTGCGCCTAACGGGGCAGTGTATTCAGGTGCAGGGGCAATGTCTTGTCGAAGAACCTTACCCCATTGGAGCGACAGTATTTTGGGGGGCAGTAGTGCCATCGGGTATCTTTATCCTCCTGGTATTTGGTCATGAATTGTGGCGGCGAATTTGCCCGCTGTCTTTTCTCTCGCAAATTCCCAGGGCATTGGGTTGGGAACGGCAATTTAAGCGGGAGAACGCGCAAACTGGGAAAGTTCGGTATGAACTGGCCAAAGTCAAACCAGAGTCCTGGTTGGGTAGGAATTATCTCTATTTTCAATTTGCTTATTTATTCATCGGCTTGTGTGGCCGGATTTTATTTTTTAATGCCGATCGCCTGGTGTTGTTTCTCTGGATCACATCTGCCATTGTGTTTGCGATCGCGGTGGGCTATTTTTATGGTGGCAAATCCTGGTGTCAATATTTCTGCCCAATGGCTCCGGTGCAAAATGTGTTTAGTGAACCGCGTGGCTTAATGGGTAGCAAAGCCCACATGAGTGAAAGCCGGATTACTCAATCCATGTGCCGGACGGTGACTCCGGAGGGCAAAGAACAAAGTGCCTGTGTGGCCTGTCAAAGCCCCTGTTTTGATATTGACTCGGAGCGGACCTATTGGGATGGCTTGAATAAACCGGAAGAGTCTTTTATTCGCTATAGCTACTTGGGATTAGTGGTTGGTTATTTTGTTTTTTATTATTTGTATGCGGGCAATTGGGATTATTACTTTTCCGGTGTGTGGAACCGCGACCCAAACCAGCTTGCATCCTTGATGAGTCCGGGATTGTACTTGTTTGGACACCCCATTGGCATTCCCAAATTATTTGCGGTGCCATTCGTGTTAGGTGCCTTTACCGCAGCAGGGTATTTTTTGGGTAAATTCATTGATACGCGAGCTAAAGCCTATGCGCGTCAACATTATCCCAAATGGAATCCCGATTTAGTTCAACATCGCATCTTTGCAACACTCACCTTTATTGCCTTCAACTTCTTTTTTATTTTTGCGGCGCGTCCCCTAATTCTGCTGACTCCGGTCTGGGTGCAGCATGTGTATGATTTGGGTTTAGTGTTTCTCAGTACCATGTGGCTGGTCCAAACCTGGAAACGCAATGCGGATTTGTATTCCCGTGAAAATCTGGCAAGTCGTTTCCGCAAACAGTTGGAAAAACTGGAGTTGGATGTGTCGCAGTATCTCGATGGGCGATCGCTGGCGGATCTGCATACCAATGAGGTGTATGTGCTTGCGAAGGTGCTACCGGGTTTTAATCGAGAAACTCGCCATGAAGCGTATAAAGGGGTGGTGCGAGAAGCACTGGAAGAGGGGTATGTGAATTCCTCCAGTAGTTTGGAAGTGTTACGGCAGATGCGGCAAGAACTGGGGGTTTCGGATGATGAACACCGGGAAGTGCTAGAAGAATTGGGTATTGAAGATCCCGATTTACTCAATCCCACTTTGAAGCGATCGCTGGAAAACCAGATTCGGCTCAGTGGCTATAAGCGATCGCTAGAACGATTAATTTCGCTTCAGCAACGCCAACCCAATCTAAACGAGTTTGATCAATTAACTGCCCAGGATGCTTCTCAGCTAAAGGCACTAAGTCGCGAATATTTAATTACGCCTCAAGAAGAAGAGTATATTCTGACTGACTTTTCACCCACCGCCAGCAACATTCATAAAGCAGATTATTTGTTAGCTCGATTGGCTGAATTAAATCAGGTGAAATGGGCTTTAAACCAAGCGATTGTTACCATTCATCCAGCACTGGTTATATTCCTGAATGGCAGCATTCAACACAAACAAGAATTGATCGTGAAATCAATGCTGGCAACTCTGGAATCTTTAAAGAATGACCAACATACAATCACGTTTGCTCAAACATTGAAACATTCTGCGCCAGATGTTGTGAATTCATTTGTCACGCAAAGTCACTGGCAAAAGCGCCTGACTCCAGCGGTTTGGCAAACGTTAACTCAAGCGATCGCCAGCCCTGCAACACCTGCTCACAGTTCACTGCAAGATACGGTTAGCTATTTAGAAAACTTACTCGACTACAATAATCCTCTGGTGCAAGCGGCCACGTTAACCGCGATCGCTCAACTCGACTTCAGTCAGGCTCAAAAGCTTGTCACTGCTCACTCTGAATCTACCCATCCGTTAGTTCAGACCGTTGCCAATCATCTGCGATCGACCCAAGTTGCATCGGCCTTAAAAGATCTGCCTCAGTTAGAAGAACTGGTTTATCTTTCTAATACGGATCTGTTTCATCGTCTGGAGCCAGAAACATTAATTGCCCTGAGCGATCGCGCTGAAGTGAAAACCTATGGGATGGGCCATGTCATTTCGGATGCCGGAGATACTTGCCGGGAATTGTTGCTCCTCCTGGAAGGGCGCGTCATCGTTCAACACCAAACTGCGGATGGAATGCAAGTCGAACATTTGGCCCCGGGGCAAATGCTGGATGAACTGGAAGTGTTAACCCGTAGTAATTTGGCAAACACGATTTTGTCTGATAGTGATGCAACGCGAGTTTTAACGATTCCGGTTGATGCATTTGATGAACTCCTCGATCGCTACCCCGATATGGCCCCACGAGTTTTAGAACTGGAGAGTCAGTATTTGCAAAAGCTGGTGCGATCCAGATGAATCTTATGTCGTAACTGCCACTACAAATCGGTCTCTCTACCTCTGGTTAGATTCCTTCTCTACCCATAGACAGTGTCATGGCTATGTTAAGCCTTATTACACTACTCTCAGCTTTTGGTGTTACTCCACATGATTCAACTTAAAGGTATTTTTGGAACTATGACCTTCTGGGAGTTCGCCAAATCTATTCGCATTCAAGTTTTTATCAACTCTCGATTCTTAGCATCCAGTTGGTTAATTTCGCTATAACTTTGCTAAGAGTCATGACTACTCCCACTTTAGAGTCATCATTTGCGATGAAACATTGAGTAAATGATGGCTTTAATAAGTCGTTGTGATATCTGGTCAATATCCTGAACTGAATTCGACCTCAGGGCCGCCAATGGCTTGAGTCGATTTTCAGGACATAAGCGCGGCAATGGCGATCGCAACCGAGCAAACAGGTGTTTGCGACGGTGTGATTTGTCATGCCATGAAACTAAATCTTCCTACAAACACCACTTACCCCTCCCATCCATGAGCAATATCCAGGCACAGTTTTCTACGACTTCAACGGGCTTTCGAGTTGAAGGGTACGAAAAAATCGAATTTGATTTTCACCTGGTCAACCAGATCTTTGACATTCACAAGCCCGATCTGGCCAGTCATTACACGACCCTCAAACGCTGCCTTGCCATTGTGGATAGTACTGTTGATCAACAGTACGGAACGCAGTTGAAACAGTATTTTCAGTATTACGACATTCAACTCACTGTTTTTCCCATCACGATTAAAGAACCAGACAAAACGATCGCGACATTTCAAGCCATCATTGATGCCTTTTGTCGATTTAATCTGCTTCGCAAAGAGCCAGTATTGGTGATTGGGGGCGGATTAGTGACCGATGTAGCAGGCTTTGCCTGTGCTGCCTATCGCCGGAGTACAAACTATATTCGGATTCCCACCACCCTGATTGGCTTAATTGATGCGGGCATTGCCATCAAAGTGGCGGTTAATCATGGCAAACTCAAAAATCGTTTGGGTGCTTACCATGCCCCCCAAGCGACGTTTCTCGACTTCTCATTTTTACGGACCTTACCAGTCGATCAAATTCGTAACGGCATGGCCGAGCTGGTGAAGATTGCCGTCGTCGCCAATGCTCAGGTATTTGACCTGCTCGATCGCCACGGTGAAGACCTGTTGTCTACCCATTTTGGGTATGGCAATGATGATGCACGGCTGCAAGACATTGGCCAGCAAGTGAATTATGAGTCGATTAAAACCATGCTGGAACTGGAAACTTCAAATTTGCATGAATTAATGCTCGATCGCGTGATTGCCTATGGTCATACCTGGAGTCCGACGTTGGAATTGACTCCAGAACCGCCCCTGTTGCATGGTCATGCGGTCACTATTGATATGGCTTTTTCGGCCACACTGGCCGCGCAACATGGGTACATCACGCCTGCTGATCGCGATCGCATTTTGGGCTTGATGAGTCGATTAGGGTTAACGCTAGATCATCCCCATTTCGATCTGCCCTTACTCTGGAAAGCAACTCAGTCGATCACACTGACGCGGGATGGGTTGCTGCGGGCGGCGGTTCCCGGCCCGATTGGGGCGTGCCACTTTATGAATGATGTCACCCGCGAACAGTTAGAAGCGGCGTTGCAGGAGCATCAGGCGTTATGTGCGGGCTATCCCCGTGGTGGGGCGGGCATTGATGCCTATGTGCAAGAGGCAGCGCCGCCACCCTCCCTGGGTGAAGCCGTTATCGCTCCTGCCTTAGTGGGAGGTAAAGCATGACTTCCGTTGTTCCCCCTGCCACTCCCGCCCATCCGCCGCGTCCGATTACGCCTGTGAAAATTGCCGCAGCGCATCTGGAAGCCGCGATCGCGCGTCTACCGCAACTGGGTGATGTGCCCGACGATCTGGCCCTACATTTGCAGCAAGCCTTGCTGTTAATGGCCGGATTGGATGAGTACATCGAGCGATTGACAACTCCCGAATCTTCCGACCTGACTGAGATTGCTCAAAAAACTCAGCATGAATCCTGGCAGGCAAAATTTGCCGAGGGAGACACCGTTCAAGCGCTGGAACAGGAAATGCTGACGGGCCATCTGGAGGGGCAGGCTCTCAAAATGTTTGTGAAAATGACGGGAGCCAGTCGAGTGTTAGATATTGGCATGTTTACCGGGTACTCGGCCCTGGCAATGGCAGAAGCGTTACCGGAGGATGGCTGTCTGGTGGCGTGCGAAATTGATCCTTACGCGGCCCAGTTTGCTCAGCGTTTATTTGAGCGATCGCCCCACGGGCACAAAATTGGAGTGAGGGTAGGGCCTGCCGCTGCCACCCTGGCTCAACTGGCTGCCAGTCATGCCACCTTTGATTTCGTGTTTATGGATGCCGATAAACAGGGCTATGTGGACTATTACGAAACCTTGATTGGGAGCGAGTTGCTTACCCCCAACGGCTACATCTGCGTGGATAACACGTTGTTTTTGGGTGAAGTTTATCTGCCAGAAGCGGCACAATCGGCCACGGCGCGGGCGATCGCTCAATTTAATCAAGTCGTTGCCGCTGATCCGCGCACTGAGCAGGTGTTGTTACCTGTGCGGGATGGACTGACCCTGATTCGCCGCGTTTAGAGAAACCGGGCCGTTGCACCTTCTACCGTTTACATTTCGCCGCTATGTCAACTCATACACTCCTGCCCAATGCTGTAACACGCCCAACTGCCGGGGCCGCCACTCTTGCCACTCCCAGTCTGCGAACGGCAGTGCGGGCCATGCTGCAAAATTTGGGCACCCTGGCCTTACTCGCGATCGCGTTTCCCTTTAACCTCACGGTTGTCTCCCTGGCGCTACTGTGGACCTGGATACAGCGACTATTTGCCGCTCCCTCGGTAAATCCAGTAGCTATACAGCCCAAAACGATTCTGATTGCGGGGGGCCGGATGACCAAAGCCCTGCAACTGGCCCGGTCATTTCATGCGGCTGGACATCGCGTTATTCTGATCGATACGGAAAAGTTTTGGCATAGTGGCAATCAATATTCCAACACGGTTGCCAAATTTTATCCAGTGCCCGATCCAGCCCAGAATTTGCCGGGTTACCTCAAGGCTCTGCACGCGATCGCCCAGGCTGAAGCCGTCGATCTGTTCATTCCCGTTGCCATCTTTGCGGTGCTCTACCCGGACGGCATGACTCGGCATCCTCTGGCAGATGACTGCGAAGTTTGCCATTTTGATGCGGCAACGATTCGGCTGCTGGATGATAAGTACGCTTTTGTGGAACGGGCGCGATCGCTGGGTTTAGCCGTACCGAAATCATTTCGGATTACTTCACCAGAACAGGTTCTAAACTTTGATTTCTCCAACGAGCAGCACCAATACATTCTCAAAAGCATTCCCTACGATGCCAAACATCGCCTTGACCTGACCAAACTGCCCTGTGCCACCCCCGAAGCGACTGCCGCATTCGTCCACAGCTTACCCATAAGCGAAACCAAACCCTGGATCATGCAAGAGTTTATTCCAGGCCAAGAGTATTGCACCCATAGCACCGTTCGCAACGGCCAATCCACGCTGTATTGTTGTTGTGAATCTTCTGCCTTTCAGGTGAATTATCAACACGTTGATCAACCCGCAATTTACACCTGGGTCGAACAGTTTTTATCCGCTATTCCGGGCACAGGGCAGGCTTCTTTTGATTTCATCCGGGCGGAGGATGGGACCGTTTACGCGATCGAGTGTAACCCCCGGACGCATTCGGCCATTACCCTGTTTTACAATCATCCCGGTGTGGCCGCCGCCTATCTCGATCCCCAACCCCCATCGACACCGATACAACCCCTCGCCACCAGCCAGCCCACCTACTGGCTGTATCACGAACTGTGGCGACTCACAGAGGTGCGATCGCTCCCACAACTCAGGCAATGGATCAACGGTATCTGGCAGGGCCAAGAAGCCATTTTTCAAATGAACGATCCTCTCCCATTTTTGCTGGTGCATCACTGGCAAATCCCCCTGCAAGTGCTAACCAGTTTGCGCCAATTCCGAGGTTGGATCAGAATTGATTTCAACATTGGCGAATTAATTGAGTAAGGAGGCGATTTCCAAGAAAAAATATCCCCTGAGGGGTGGGGCAAGTTTCGCTAGAGTTCTGGCGACTAGTGGTCAGTCAATTAATGATTAACGGGTAGCCAAAATTCCAGGTTGTTGATTGGGGTTAAATTTTGCGGGTCTTCGACCCGTCAAAATTTTCCTGACAGACCACTAGCCGCTAATTTTTTGTGAAACCGACCCGTACAGGTACTTTGTTTTCTCCAGTGCGTAACACAGCCTACGCCTGGAATATTGTTTAATCACCACTAAGGCGCGGCAGTTGAGTTAGCCTGACTTAAACGCGATCCAGCAGATAGAGCCGCAACGTCCTGGTTTACGTCTAAATACGGATTGTGCAAGATTAGAAAGGTTGTGTTAAAGTCTTAACAACAAATTGAGTCGGTCAGCTTAATTTACGTTTGGTGAGTGCAAAAAGCAACTGAGCTTTACCTAACCAGACTGTAAAACGGGGGAACCATTTTTTGGGGCGTACTGAGTAAATCTAGATTGCAGATTCCGAACCCTAGCGATTTTAGCGATTGTTCCTGGTTTCACATCTAATTTTCTTGGAGAGCATCTCTCAGCTCTAGCCCGTCAGCTAACTCCGTCAGCATTGAGAGAGGACTGAGAACCAGAATTTTACCATTCAGGCTCCTCAGTGTCTCTTGCAAAGACTGCTCACTTCGTGTAGTTGCATACGACATTGAGGTGCGAATATGTCACTGATGAATGTGGCCGCCGTGTTTGCGGCGATCGCTCATGCTGCCTGGAACCGTTCCAAAGTTTTGTTGCTGCGGGACACGGTGCTGCTCCCGGCTTTAGGGTTTCTGGGAATTATCATTTTGTGGTGGGTCGTAGCCTTGCTGCGGCGCGATTTGATGCCAACTCCCCCCGAAGCCCTGATCAATAACCTGGACTTTATCCTGCATCCCTTTTACCAACGCGGACCGGGAGATTTAGGCTTAGGCTGGCTGCTACTGGCGAGTTTGCGGCGGGTGGTTTTAGGCTTTGGCTTGGGGGCGATCGTGGCGATTCCGCTGGGTTTTTTGATTGGGATGTCTCGGCCTATGCTGCTGGCCTTGAATCCGTTGATCCAAATTTTCAAGCCGGTGTCTCCCCTGGCCTGGTTGCCGATCGCCCTCGCCATTTTCAACCTGGCTGATCCGTCAGCGATCTTCGTCATTTTCATTACTTCGCTGTGGCCGACCATCATTAACACAGCCCTGGGCGTTGCCAGCGTCTCGAAGGATTACCTTGATGTCGCCCAAGTGCTGGAAATGCCCCGTTGGCGGCAAATTTATAAAATCATTCTGCCTGCCAGTTTGCCTTACATTTTTACGGGGTTACGCATCAGCCTGGGGATTGCCTGGTTGGTCATTGTGGCCGTGGAAATGCTAACGGGTGGCATCGGGATTGGCTTCTTTGTGTGGGATGAGTGGAGCCGCCTGAATCTGAGTTCGGTGTTCCTTGCGGTGCTCGTCATTGGGATCACGGGGTTACTGCTGGATGTTGCCATCACCCAACTGCAACGCCTGGTGACTCACTGTCGCCCTGTCGCGACTAATTAAAACGGCCAGACCAATTAAAACGGCCATTCATCCATAGAAACCTACCAGGCATGGAATTCATCTGACTCTTTGCCCAACTTCCCATTCCCAATTTTCTATTGCTATGAACACCAAATGGACTCGCCGCGAGTTTGTACTGGGCGCGAGTGCGGCCACGGCAACCGCAATTTTATCTGCCTGCAATATTAGCGGCGATCGCTCTGCTACAGGATTGACCGAAGAAGCCCGCGCCATTAAACAGGTCGTCAAACCCAGTGAGTTAGAAAAACCAGATTTGGTCGTTGGCTATGTCCCTGTGAATGATTGCGCCCCCTTTGCGATCGCCTGGAAAAAAGGCTTTTTCCGCAAATACGGATTAAATGTGCGCTTGAATCGAGAAGCCAGTTGGGCCACCTCCCGCGATGGTGTGATCTTTGGACGACTAGATGCCGCTCCTGTCGTATCTGGGGCGGTGACGAATGCGCGGATTGGGGCGGAAGGTGCCCGTCATGCGCCGCTTTGCGCTGGAATGACGATTCACCGTCACGGCAACGCCATGACCATGAACAAAGCCATGTGGGATTTTGGCCTGCGGCCCTGGTACGAATACAACGGCAATCTGGAAGAATTTGGCAACCAATTCCGCCACTTTTTTGAAAGTCAACCACCTGCCAATCGTGTGTGGGCAGTCGTGCTAAGTTCTGCCATTTACGAGTATTTCATTCGCTATTTGGCGGCTGCTGCCGGAGTCGAGCCGGATAAGGAATTTCGCATCATTATCGTGCCGCCGCCGCAAATGGTCACAAACACCCGGATTGGGGCGATGCAAGGCTACATGGTGGCGGAACCCTGGAATACCCGTGCGATTACTGGCAATGCTGGCGTTGGGTTTACCTTTGCCCAAGGTAAAGAAATCTGGCAGGGACATCCCGATCGCTTACTGGGAGTAATGGAAGACTTTATTGTGCAATACCCCAAGACTTATCGATCACTACTAAAAGCCATGATCGAAGCCTGTCAATATTGCAGTAAACCCGAAAATCGGGAAGAAGTCGCCAAACTGATTACTGATCGTGCCTTTACTGGAGCCAAACCAAAGCAGGGTCCTGTTGATCAGTTCACCAGTCCCGGCATTGTGGGCAATTACAACTATGGGGGCTTCGATGGCAAAGACCGAATTGTGAAGTCAGAAGACACAACCTTGTTTTTCGATATGCCGGAACATCTGAAGTCGGTGCCGGAAGACCATTCCACCTTCCTCTGGCGATCGCGCAGTATTTGGTTCATGACTCAAGCCGCTCGTTGGGGGCAAATTAAGGAATTTCCCAAAAATGCTGAAGAGTTAGCGACAAAAGGTTGGCGAGCCGATATTTACCGCGAAGTTGCACAAGAACTGGGCATTCCCTGTCCCCAAGCCGACTTCAAAGTGGAATCGCCAACAGCCTTTATTGACAAAAAAGGATTTGATCCGAGTGATCCGGTTGGCTATCTCAACAGCTTCTCAATTCGCGCCAATCGTCCCACTCATTTCTATTTGTCCTAATTCTGCAATCTTTCTAATTTCGCAACCTTTCTAATTTCGCAATCTTCCTAATTTCGCAACCTTTCTAATTTCGCAACCTTCCTAATTTCGCAACTTCACACCTGGAGTAAATCATGGTCAAATCCACATTGCAGCTTGATGCTCTCAATATTTGCACCGACCCAAATAACTTTCTGATCATTGAAAATCTGATCAAGTCATATCCCACTCCCACTGGCGATCCATTTGTCGTTCTAGATGGTGTGAATTTGACGTTGAAAGAAAATGAGTTTGTGTCATTAATTGGTCACTCCGGTTGTGGTAAATCAACTCTTTTAAAGATGGTGGCAGGGTTAGAACGGGCCACTGCGGGGTTGATCACGCTGGAGGGGCGAGAAATTCGTAAACCTGGTGCCGATCGCATGATGGTATTTCAGCACTACGGCCTGTTGCCCTGGTTGACAGTGCGGGAGAACATTCGGTTAGCCGTAGATGAAGTGCTTGCAGACTTGTCCAAAGCGGAGAAAAAAGAACTGGTCTCGCAACATTTGGCAATGGTTAACCTGACCGCTGCCGCCAACAAATATCCAGATGAAATTTCCGGTGGGATGAAACAACGGGTGGGGATTGCGCGGGCACTGGCCATTCGGCCCAAGCTATTGCTAATGGATGAACCCTTTGGTGCCCTGGATGCCCTCACCCGTGGCAAACTTCAGCGTCAGGTTTTGGACATTTGGGAGAACAATCGCCAAACCGTTCTTATGGTGACGCATGATGTGGATGAAGCCTTATATATGTCCGATCGCATTGTGATGTTAACGAATGGACCTCACGCCAATATTGGGGAAATTTTGGAAGTGCCGTTTGATCATCCCCGCGATCGCCATGCTTTACGAGAAGATCCCCGCTATTACGAATTGCGTAATCATGCGCTCGATTTTCTCGACCACCACTTCAATACAGAGGATTAAAGCAGGTCTACATCGTTTCACATCATTCCAGGTCAAACGATCTATTTCCAGGGGATGATCAGGCCAACTCAACGTTGCGTCAATCAGGGTCGTTCCGATCTGTTCCATTTTTTCCAAATCTGATCGCGAATATAGCTTTGGTCAGAACACTTAGGCCAAGGAAAAGCTGAAAAGCCAATGCTGAGTAGGTGTTCTGACGCGCCTTCGCCACGTTACACATAGCTACGGCTATAACCTCATTTTCCTAATTCACGTCATCCCCTGATTTTTCTTCAGTGCAGGTTTTTGGGTGGCCCTTGTTCAATTCCCACTTTGATCCCATTTTCCTGCCAGACTTGTTGAGGCATCCCAATTTGAATGTGGTTGCGCTCAAAGGCAAGTTTCAACCGTCGTCGCAACTCCCGCGCCACATCCCACTGTTTGAGTGGTAGTGTTTTAATCCAGGCGCGAATTGTAATCCCCGTGTGGGTCAATTGCTCAACCCCAAACACCTCTCGCGTATCCAAAATACAAGCTTGCCATTCCGAGTCTTGCGCCATCTGGTCGATCGTCTGGCGCACAATTTTCAAAGCCTGATCAACATCGGTATCGTAGGCAACTTCAATTTGGAAATCAGCCCGCGCCCAATTACGAGACATATTCTCGACCTGAGCGATCGTACTATTGGGAATTGTAATTAAGCTGCCAGCCGGGTTTCGCAACTGAGTCAATCGCAAGTTTAGATTTTCAACCAATCCATTAATAGAATTGATGCCAGAATGAGTTCCGATTGTAACCATGTCCCCGATCCGAAATTGATCTTCAATCAGTATAAGAAACCCATTAACAATATCTTTAATTAAGTTTTGGGCTGCAAAAGAAACGGCTAATGCCAGTACTGCTCCCAGGGTCAAAACGGTACCGGAGGCAAGATTGAGCCACTGAAGTACCCAGAGGAGGCTGAGAGTATAGAGAATAACCATTTTCAAGCCTTTGACCACCCTGGCGATCGTGGTAATTCGTTGCAGATTAGCGACTGTTAGCGATTGTTCTCGCTCTCGACTTTGAATGAAGCGATCGGTGAGTAGATCCGTAAGGCGATTGACAAAGCCTGTGAGAAACCAGGTAATCAGTAAAACAATGGGAATGGTGACAATTTTTCTGGCGATGAAGCGGGTTTGGGGAAAGGCATTGAGGCTATAAGCAATACCCACAACCCAAATGAGCGCGATCGCCCAGAACAGAAACCATTGGCAAAACTGAACTGTTTGCAGTCGTCGTTCTAGGCTGAAATGGCCGTGAAAGTCTTCCAGGGTTGCAGTTTCTCGCCCCTCCATCGGGGCTTCCTGGGGTCCAGCTTCAAGCTCTGCTCGTCGGTCCGCCTGAATAATCTCCCGCTCTCTAGTCTGCTGTTGCTTTAGCCGCTGTTTGCGCCGCTTTAACAATGACCAGACCGATCCCAACAGGACCGTTAGTACAACCGTTGCCACCAGTACCGTAATTGCAGTCAAGACTTGCTGCCTGAGTGCTTCTGGGTGACGCAGCTTTAATGCCTGCCGCAGTTCAAGTTCCAGAATCTTTTGCCATTGCTGCGCTAAGGTGTTTCTAGAAGTTGAATAAAATTGTGCGTCTGTATCGGTTACTGTCAGCAGATTTCTTGTCTCTGCCCAAGTGGGGATTGTCGTAGAAAGCACAGGCAGACCGTTGGTAATTTCGACAATCACCCTCAACGTGGCCGGATTTAAGTTCGGTTCAGCCAATGCATTCTCAATGACCTGGATGAGGTTCGCTTCCACCTGTTTTGCCCGCACTTCTACCGGAATTTGCATCCCTGGATCAGTCCGATTGAGGACTGCTGGCGAGGCAATTCGGAAGAGTTCTCGACCATCTAGCCGCACTGGAGCTGACTCCAAGGTTCCACGTCGCACCACTCCCACGGGTAGGGGTTGCGGTGCATTGGGACCAGTGAAGGCGGGTAGTTGTCCGACAGCGATCGCTGGGAGAATGACGCTCAGCATCACCAGAAGTAGGGTTGACAGGCTATAAATCAGGAAGCAATACAACCTGCGGAGACGAGAAACAGTCATGGGCAGCACAATACGGGCGGGGCTTTTACACCTAAAATTTTAAGGTCTATTGGCGTGCCTATGCTGAATCGTTGGGCTTCTGGCAACCCTGACCGCCCTTCCTGCTCAAATCAACCATATTCTTACGGAAACTTTGAGCGATGGAATGCCAGCATCCTTCCAGGTAGTGATGCCATTTGTGAGACCGGCCACAGGCTTTACGACTGGATTGGTGACTGACTACGCAACCAGGGATTCAATACTTTTTTTGACAGAAAGGAATTATCCATGCTAATCAGGTAGACAGCTACTATATCATTCAGGCCAATTCTGAGGCGATTTCTGGCAAACAAACTACCTGTACGGACAGGTTTCGCAAAAAGTGATCGATTCATCGCTAGAACTCTCGCGAAACCTGCCCCACCCTCAGGGGATATTTCTTCTTGGCGATCGCCTAAAAGCGCCTAAGAATGACAACCGCAACCGGAGTGACCACAACCTGCTCCTTCAGCATGGCCACTGGCACAGGCATCTCCGCAGTAAGCTTTGCCATCTTTCATCACCGCATCGCTAAGATTGACGATACACAGGCAATCTGGGCACGCACATTTCATTTGAGTCACTGTAGTCATGAGGATTCTCCCAATAGGATATTTCTCTATATTTTAATACATGAACAGTGGTTCAGATATTAAGAAGTAGAAAAGTTGCGTGGGCGGGAGTGGGATCAACGGCCCCGATTTAGATGACAGTCTGGGAAACAAAGGCTAAAGTGGTGCTCAGGTATTGAGAGAAGAAATCATGAACTTAGCTAAACTTGCCTTTTGTTCGTATCCGGTCATTCTTACCTCTTTCCTGATGTTCGGTGGTCCAGTGAAAGCCAATGTTCCGATTCCCCAATCGCAATTCACTGCTACAGCACTGACTGCCTCGCATCCCGCGATCGCGATCGCGTTGATTTCTCCCTCTGAGCGCCCCCAAATTCCGACGGGTTGTGCTTGTGCCCGTTGCGCTAAACCTCCCGAAGAACTTTTACAAGGGAAACTTCCTACCGTCTAAAGTCCACCCCATCTTGTTAATGCTTGGGCTAATTAAGCTAAACCATTGTAGGACGGGTTAGCGGTAGTATAACCCGTGCTGCTATTGGGTTTCGTACCTCGACCCAACCTACGCAGGATTTTTAGCTTAATTGTGTTTATCTACTTAGTAGGTTATGTTCACGTATGTGATGCCCGCTACGTAGCGCTCAATGATTTCTATCATTTCCTTCAAAAAAGTGGAAAACATATTAAATATTCTCTTTTGCTGATCAAATCAGTGCAATATTGGTTTTTGGTCACATTAAGGAGATATCTCTATGGGTTTTTTGAGCAAGCTATTTGGCAAAAAAGAAGAAGAAAAAGCCGCCGCATCTCCTCCAGTTTCGGTCCAAACGGCTGCGGCTGAAAAATCTATTCCACCCGAAAAGGTTGGTTTAGATGGTAACTTTGACGAAAGCGGATTGGCAAAGCGAGTCGCCAAAGCGTTGGATGATGCCAACATTTCTGATGCTGTGGGGCTTTGGGTGGCCCAGACTGGCAGCGTCGTGGTGCTGAAATATAACCCAGATGCAGAAGATGTGTTAGAGCAAGCCAAACAGGTTGCGCTGGGAGTAGACGGTGCCAGCGATGTTCAGGTCGTGCCCAATACTTAGGATTGTGGATTTAATAACCTGTAGCGCGGGTGTCTCGCCCGGACGGACAAGATGCCCATTCTGTAAAAATTACAGGTTATTTAGCTTTCATTCCTGCGAGTCGTGAATTAATGGTTTGGGCAAGGTTCACCCGGAACGGGCCTGTTGGGGCATATTGGGACGATGCCCAATATGCCCCAACAGGAAATACCCGACATTAAAGATTTAATGGAGCGACCTAATTGGGCGACTTGATGAGGCGTGACTGATTGAGTATGCCTGGGGTGAAGGTGGAGGAGTGCATTGGGAGCAACAATAGCAGCGCGATCGCTCAAACTGGCATCACATAAAAAAATAAACTCTCCCAGCCATCGGCGTGAAGAGTTTAACAAAAAGCAACTAAATTCCTGATTCAATTTTGTAGAAATGCACCTTTTCCTGATTCAATCTATGGGGTGAACTCGTGTCACAAGCTATTGTTTTCCTGAACACAAACCGGAAAAACTGAGTTTAACAAGCGCAATATACGTAAAACGGAACCTAAAACGCAACCTAAAACGGAAAACAGGAGATTTCTAGAAAACAAACTACCTGTATGGGCAGGTTTCGCAAAACACGATCGGCTGTTTGCCAAAACTCTCGCGAAACCTGCCCCCACCCTGACGGATCAATTTTTTGCGCTGGAACCAAACACTACCCCAAAAGATTGACAGGACTCAGACGATTCATAGAATGTAGGGGTACTGATGGCATAGACGACCCTTGACTCGACCTGTAGACGTTGCTGCCCCTTCAGCGATCGCATCGCTCTGGCGGGTATTGAAAAGTTTGCGGTTTTATCGCTGGCTGACCCTGGGAGCTTGCCTTAGTTTGCTCCTGCTCACGGTCGCAAACGCCATTACCCCGCAGTTGTTTCGGTGGGGGATTGATCAGGGCATTGCCCAGCAGAATTTGCCAATTGTTCTATATAGTGCCGGGGCGATGGTGATCGCCGCGATCACGCGGGGCGTGTTCAACTTTGGGCAGAGTTTTTGGGCAGAATCCGCCTCTCAAGGGGTTGCTTTTGATCTGCGGAATCGCATCTTTAGCAAAATTCAAAATCTCAGTTTTAGTTACCATGATCAAGCGCAAACCTCGCAGTTACTAACACGGGTAACAAATGACATTGAGCAAATTCGCACCTTCCTGAGCACCAGTCTGATTCAGGTGCTCAGTTCCGTGGTCACGCTGCTGAGTATTGCGATCATTCTGCTGGTGATGAACTGGGAACTCGCGCTGATTACCCTCACCGTGGTGCCGATGGCTGGTTGGTTGCTGACTCGCTTTCTGGTGCAAAATGGGCAACTATTTCGTCAGGTCCAGGAACAATTGAGCGACCTGAATGCTGTATTGCAAGAAAATTTGGTTGGGGTGCGAGTGGTCAAAGCTTTTGTGCGGGAACCGGCTGAAGCACAGCGCTACACTCAAATGAATCAGGAGTTAGTAGTCGCTAATATGAAAACGATTCGAGCGATTCGTAACACCTTCCCCATCATCTTTTTATTAACGAACTTAGTGACTCTGGTGGTGTTTGGCTATGGTGGAACTCAAGTGATTGGGAATCAATTCTCCATTGGTGAATTAGTTGCGTTTAATTCTTATTTGTTGTTTATTCTACAACCGATTTTGTTAATTGGTTTTGCGGCACCCGCGATCGCCCAATCTGCGGCTTCGGCCCAACGAGTCTATGAAGTGGTGGATGCGGTAGTTGAGATTCGCGATCGCCCCAACGCTATCCCGTTTGAAACCTGTGGTGGCAGAATTACGTTTGAAAATGTGTCCTTCCGCTATCCGGGGGCAACCGGGGAAGCGCTCAAGTCCGTTTCCTTTGAAACCCGGCCCAAAGAGTTGATTGCCGTTTTGGGCATTACGGGTTCTGGCAAAAGCACCATTATGAATTTGATCCCTCGATTTTATGATGTCACCACGGGCGCAGTGCGAATTGATGGGCGAGATGTACGAGACTTTACCCTGACCAGTTTGCGATCGCACATTGGCATCGTTTTTCAAGAAACTACCCTATTTTCTGGCACCTTGCAGGACAATATTGCCTATGCCAAACCCGCTGCCAGTTTAGACCAGGTGATCACGGCAGCCACCACCGCCCACATTCACGACTTTATTGCAAGTTTGCCAGAGGGCTACGCCACGATCGTTGGCGAACGGGGGGTTGGCTTATCCGGAGGCCAAAAACAACGCATTGCGATCGCCCGGACCCTCCTTACCGATTACAGCATCTTGATTTTGGATGACAGCACCTCCGCCGTAGATGCCCAAACCGCAGCCCAAATTCAGGCATCACTAGACGAATTGATGCGGCGACGGGCCTGTGTCACCTTTGTTGTAGCCCAACGCATCAGTACGGTTCGCAATGCCGATCGCATTCTCCTGATGGACAAGGGGCATCTCGTCGCCCAGGGCACCCATGAGGAACTGATGCAAACCAGTCCCCTGTATGGCGTGATTTTAGAATCTCAGGTGAAGCAAGGAGTCGCCGCATGAGAGGCATGGGACCCGTCGTGGCCTCAGACCAAAAAGCAACGCAACAGCGATCGACCATCGGGCGGTTTTTACAATACTTGCGGCCTTACCGCCAGGAAATTCCGATGGCGCTCACCCTGGTTTTGATTGGGGCCACCACCCAGGCGATCGGTCCCTTCTTTTTGGGCTGGTCGATTGATCACCTGATCGCTCCAGGTAATCTGCCAGGTTTAGTGCAAATGCTCATGGGTTTAGGGTTGGTCTACCTGCTGGGGGTGTGGGCCATTCGTGGGCAAATTCTGCGGGTTGGCTTCATCATGCAACGCCTGCTCGCCCAACTGCGGCAAGACATTTTCAACAAAATTCAAAGCTTACCCCTCAGCTTTTTTGATCAAAGTGAAGCGGGTGATCTCATGAGTCGCCTGCTAAATGATGTCAACACCGTGAATCAGGCATTTGGACAAACAGTCGCGCAAATGTTGGGCAACCTGTTTAGCCTGGTGGGTATTGTGATTGCCATGCTGGCAATTAACTGGCAACTGGGAGTCGTCAGCAATTTGGCTGTGCCGTTGATGATTTTCACCACCGGATTGTTTGCCCGTTGGGCCAGGGCCAGGTTTCGTGTCACCCGGCAAACCATTGGCGAACTCTCTGCCCGTCTGGAAGAAGATATCGGGAGTGTGCGGGAAGCGCAGGCTTTTAACCGCATTCAACTGAATATTGAAGAATTTACCCAATTGAATGCCGCCAACCGGGATGCGAATGTCCAGGCCGTAGCGATTACCGCCGCCTTTCTGCCCTCGATCGATTTTCTCAACACATTAGCGACGGCGGGAGTCTTGGCTTATGGAGGGTATTTAGCCGTTACCGGAGCGGCGACGGTCGGTGTCGTGACGGCCTTCTTACTCTACGTGCAACAGTTCTTTCGCCCTATTCAAATTCTCAGCCAGTTTTATACCCAGGCTCAATCGGCCTTTGCTGGATTAGAGCGGATCTTTTTGTTGCTGGATGAACCCGTCAGGCTGCAAGACACGCCCAATGCCAGGGAAATGCCGGCGGTGCGGGGTGATGTGGTATTTGAGCAAGTGACCTTTGGCTATACGGCCAACCAACAGGTGCTGAAAACCGTGAATCTACATGCTCAACCAGGACAAATGGTGGCGCTGGTAGGCCCCACCGGAGCCGGTAAAAGTAGCATCATTAACCTGATTTTGCGCTTTTATGATGTGACGGGGGGAGCCGTCAAAATTGATGGTATCGATGTGCGGAGTGTGACTCAAGCCAGTCTTCGCCGCCAGATTGGTATCGTCTTGCAGGACAATTTGCTATTTTCAGGGACGGTGGCAGAAAATATTGCTTTTGGTCAGCCTCAGGCGACCCAGGTTGAGATTGAAGCCGCAGCCCAGGCCGCAAATGTGCATGAGTTTATTACCTCCCTGCCTCAAGGCTACAGCACGCAGTTGGGAGAACGGGGTGCGCCCCTGAGTCAGGGGCAACGACAACTGATCAGCATTGCCAGAGCGGTGTTAATTAATCCTCGCATTCTGATTCTGGATGAGGCCACCAGCAGCATTGATACTCGGACTGAAGCGCTGGTACAGGCCGCGATCGCGCGGTTGCTGATGGGGCGCACCAGTTTTGTGATTGCCCATCGCTTAAGCACTGTGACGCAAGCCGATCAGGTGCTTGTCATTCAGCAAGGGCAGATCGTAGAACAAGGCACTCATGCGGAACTCATCGCTCAACGAGGCATCTATGCCAATCTTTACGCCATTCAATTCGGTCAAACTCATTCACCAATTTAGTGTGGGGTCCCTGGCGGACCATAGCTCAAAATTGCAGGCGTTACTGAATTTAGGTATGAAAGACGTGTGAAGTCCAGTGGGGTGCAAAGCACCCTCACTGGACTTCACACCCTTGAAAAGGGCTATAGGCTGCTGCTGCCAGAGGTCTGACAAAAGTTGCAGCAGCGGTTTCCCAATGTTGAATGAGCGCCTTTGTCGGAAACATTGCAGCCTGCGGATTGCATAAAGTAGGAAGATGAAGGTGTTCATTTCTTATCAGGATGCTGTTGACAGGCTAGGGAGATACGTGGGTGAGTAAACTCGTTATTCTCAACATTGGTGAAGGGAGTTTTGAGCAAGGATTCCCGGTGACCATTCAGATTGGGGAAGAGGGCTGTCATCCCGATGTTGCCGAAACTGGCAAGTTACCTGCACTACCGGAACTGCCTTTGTACTACAGTCGCTGGCAATCCAGTTATGAGGGGCTTGGCTCGCGATCGCGCATCAAAGGGAAACAAATTACCCCCTTCACCTTGAAGGAGGACTGCCACAGTGCCGCTCAAATCCTACGGGCTAGATTCAACACCTGGTTACGATCAGAGGAGTTTCGCCCGGTGCAAGATACCTGGCGCGAAACCCTCGCCCCCAGCGAGGAAATTCGAGTGCTCTTGCAAACGAATCATGCCGAGTTGCAACGCCTACCGTGGCATTTATGGGATGTGCTGGATCGCTATACAAAAGCCGAAGTGGGATTAAGTTCGCCCGTGTTTAAGTCGCGATCGCGCTGTTTCCCCACAAATCACAAAGTCCACGTTTTAGCCATCCTGGGTAACAGTGAGGGCATCGACACCACAACCGATCGTGCCATCCTGCAACAATTACCCGATGCCGAAGTGACATTGCTGGTAGAGCCAAACCGCCAAAGACTGACGGATCATCTGCGCGAAAAACCGTGGGATATTCTTTTTTTTGCCGGACATAGTGATAGTAAAAAAGGGTGCGGACGCATTTATCTCAACCCGACTGATAGCCTCAACATTACAGACCTGAAATACACGCTCAGGGAAGCGGTGGAAGCTGGCTTGCAACTTGCCATTTTTAATTCCTGTGATGGACTTGGCGTAGCGCGAGATCTGGCAGAGTTACAAATTCCTCAAACCGTATTTATGCGAGAACCGGTGCCCGATCGCGTTGCCCAAGAGTTTCTCAAGTATTTTTTAACCACCTTTTCTAAAGGTGAATCTCTTTACCTGGCCATGCGGATTGCGCGTGAACGACTGGAAGCCCTGGAAGACGAGTTTCTGTATGCCACCTGGTTGCCTGTGATCTATCAACATCCAACGGCTATTCCCCCGACCTGGTTTGGCCTGCTGGGCGTTGATCAGCAGCAAATTAGTCAAGCCAAAGAAACCGAAAAAGTCCACCTAAAACCATTACCTGACAAGCAACATCAGGCAAAAATCAGGCAAAAATCTGTCTTGGGCATCCTGTTAACCAGCGTTATCTCCACTGCTGCCGTGGTCGGCATTCGCCACCTGGGACTCCTGCAAGCCTGGGAACTGCAAGCCTACGACCAGATGTTGCAGGCGCGATCGCTGGTCCAGCCGGAACTTCCAGATGATCGCATACTTGTGATTGAAATTACTGATAAAGACTATAACGCCCAAAAAGCGGCGGGTGAAACTCTCGGTGATAAATCCCTCTCTGATACGTCACTCATTCGACTACTGGATATTCTCGAAAAGTACAAGCCCCGCGCGATTGGGCTGGACCTGGCGCGGGATGATGCCAAAATTGCTCCGCCTCAGGAGGTGCGGCGTTTAAGCCAAGCAACAACCTTGTACGGTGTCTGCAAAGGAACCAATAAAGCCGACCGGACTGGCAGTGCATCCCCCACGGGCATTCCCAGGGAACGGGTTGGCTTTGCCGATGCGCCAGAAGATCTTGATGGGGTGGCGCGGCGGCAGATTTTGTTTATGGATCAATATCCTGAGTCACCCTGTCAGGCAAACTACGCGCTCAGTCTGAAATTGGCCCTTGCCTACTTGCAAACCGAGGGCATCACTCATGGCTACACAGACCAGTATCTCAAAATTGGTAACATCGTATTTGAATCACTTGATGATGCACCAGGTTTTTATCAACGAACAAATTTAGGTGGAAGTCAAGTTATGTTGAACTACCGCCCGATGGATGTGCCCTCGGTACCCCTCACCGAGGCATTGCAGGATATTCCCAGCCTTGCTAATGCGGTCCGCGATCGCATCGTTCTGATTGGCGTGTCTCGTCAAAGTCATCCCGACCGTTGGCTCACACCTTACAATGCGACGAATGCAGCAGCCAAACCAGGGGTAATGCTAGTCGCACAGCAGACCAGTCAAATTTTGAGTTCCGTATTAAACAATCGTCCACTATTGCGGCCCTGGCATCCGTGGCTCGAAGTGATTTGGATCGTAGGATGGGCCTGGGCTGGAGGTGTATTGGTCTGGTATCTGCGATCGCGCAGTCACCAGATTGTCGGGATCGGTCTGCTGGGGGGCCTACTGTGGGCGATTGGTTTTGGTTTATTGAATCAGGGCCACATCACACCCGTAATTCCCACTTTACTCGTCGCTATTGTCACAGCTAGTGGCGTTGTGCTGTATCAATCCCATCCTGCAATGAAGCACTAGCAAAAAATGGGATGTCAGGTTATATCAATACGTTGACTGGCATCAATAGATTGCATCAGATGAAATAACGTAATCACTCATTCAGAGATCAACCATGAAACCTGTTCTTCAAGCACATTACCTGGCTCTTGCAATGGGCCTCACCAGTTTGGCACTGCTCAATTCAGGGGGGGCATTGTCTCACCCCTCAAGTCGCTCGTTCAACCCGATTTTGCTGACCCAGCGGCCATCCGTTGGCAATCCTGATGCGAGACGTGGCTCTGTCGGCAAAGGCATTTGCCCGGATGTCACTCCCCCACTGACGGCTTTAATGCCAAAACCCGATGCCACGGGGGTAGGTGGCAAAACGATCGCGGCTCACCCCACCCTCTGGTTCTATGTTCCCTATACTGAGTCTCAGGGCTTTTTAGGAACATTAAGCTTAGAGGACGAGCAGGGCAACAGCGTCTACAGGACTGCACTGCGGTTTCCAAAAACGGCTGGTGTCATGGGTGTGCGCGTCCCTCCCACCATTCCTGCGTTAGAAGTCAATAAACGCTACAACTGGTCTTTTCAGGTGGCTTGTGCTGATGTACCGATCAAAGTGGCGGGCTGGATTCAGCGCGTGGCACCGAGTCCCAAGTTGACTCAGCAGCTCCAAGCCGCGAAACAAGTGCAGCAGCGAGCGGCGGTTTTTTTGAGCAATGACATCTGGTTTGATGGCTTGACTCTATTCGCCGAAGAGCGCAAAACAGGTCGTCAAAAAGCCAGTGTCACCGATGCTTGGGGCAAGTTAATGAATGACATTGAACTGGGAGATATTGCCCCTGAGCCAATGTCACCCTAACTGGAAGCGATCGGTCTGACGTTATGACCAATTACCCACTAACACATAGGCGGCCCAAATGCTTGGCTGATTGCGGTATTGAGGATCTTTCAACAACTCCTGTTGAGCAATTTTGACCGCGTCTGCTTTGCTGCTATTGGTTTGGATGGCTTCATAGAACTTGTTCATAAACGCCACTGTTGCCGGTGCATCTGCGGTCCACAGCGTTGAGAGAGTGCTACGAACTCCGGCTTTCAACGCAATTCCAGATAAGCCAAGTACGGCTCGGTTGTCGCCTGTTGCGGTTTGGCAGGCACTTAAAATTAACAGATCGATTGGGGCATCCTGGCGCTGGCGTTGGCGCTGGAAGATGTTACTGAATTGATCGACAAAAATCAGTTGATCATAGGCGGCGATAAAGGTTTCCTCTTTTCGAGAGCTAAATACACCATGAGTGGCCAGATGCACAATGTTAAAGGACGTTGCCTGCAACTCTTGAGTCAAATTCGTAATAGTGAATTTTTGGTCGGGTAAAATTCGCGCAAACCCCTTGTCTCCCAGGAGCTTGATGGCAGTATCACTGGCGGCTGGAGTGGCTCGTCTCGACCCAAGTAAGTTGATTTCATCTTGAACGGGTTGCAATGGTGCAAATAGGATGCCCGATAACTTTCTGCTTGGTGCATTTGTGAAGTCACTGACTCCGGCGGCCAATACATTTAGTTGAGTTTTGGGTGGTTGTTTCGAGTCTATGAGTTGTAATCCGGGCGTAACAGCGATCGCATATGGGCTTTCTACTAAATACTGCTTGCCATCATAGAGCGCCGCCATCGGAATGCCCCGGAACGTACTATCCAGGACAAACACTAAGGTTTTCACCCCACTACCAGCAAATTTTTCTTCAAAGGGTTGGATCAGCCATTGGTAGACTGTTTGTAAATCTTGATTAACCGTATTATTGGTTTTACCAGTAATCAGTCGCGTTCTTAAATTAGTCAAAAACAAGTCAATATTGAAATCTTCGCGGAATGCTCTATACTCCAAATCTTTCTGGTTGGGAATTTTGACAATGACTCCCAGGCGATTTTTACTGACGGTACCAGCAGCATTCTTTGTTGTAGTCAGGATTGGATAAATGACGGCTGTGGTTGGGCTTTGGGCATCAATGAGGGTATCTAGCTTGACTTTCTTGCCCTCCAAGCACGCATCCCGAAAAAAGTTATCCAGTTCTGCCAGTTGTAAGGAATCGATTAAGTTGCGTGCATCTTCAAGATTGGCCTGAAGTTGTTCGGGTGGTAGCGTTTCTCCGTCCAGGGGCAACAAGGCTTCAGCACAATCGCGGTAAAACGGCTCAACGCTATCACGAAAGGTATATTGAACATCCTGATCTACCGTTACCAGATTACTTCGGTTGGCTTGCAGGGTGGTGGCCGCAACCCGACAGGCGGCACGCGCGGCGGAGACATTGGCTTGCTGACTCAAGGCTTGGGCGTATTGGCGTTGAGCACGAAAAACCAGATCGGGCGCATCCTGCGTTTGTACCAGTTTGAGTGCTGCCAATGAACGGCTTTCTACGACTGCCCAGGCATTGGCATCGTTCGTCTGAGCCGCTCCTTGAGCAATAATTTCAGCGAAAGCGATTTGGGCGGCGGCTTCGGCGCGTTGATTGTTGACCTGTCGGGCCTGAGCGATCGCTGGTGGCAAGATGGCGATCGCGGTTTGCACCGATTGATCTGCGACCTGCTGTAGCATGTTACGAGAAGCGGGTGGCAGAAATAGGGGAACTTGCTTCGCAGTCAGTGTTTTCAGAATGGGTCTGATCCTTTTAACGGGGGGCAGTTTGAGAGTTTGCGGCGTAGTTTTATAGACCTGTTCAACCTCCTGCAAAATATTCCCTAGTATTTTCTGTAATTGCTGGTCAACCTCGTTGCTTTGACTCACCACTTGTTGCAACCGCAGCAGACTTTGCGCGTAGTTGATCCGGATATTGACCGTTTCTACCGTTTTTTCCGTTTCTCCTGCGGTCGGCAGGGTTCTCAAGTTGGCCTGAATTTGATTCAGTAGCTCAGGCACTCGACCATTCATAAAGTCAACGGTGATGATTTGCAACCGGGCTAAATCGACGATAGGTTGTGCGGGTGCTCCTTCACCGGGCAGGGCGCGAATCACCTGAAATAATGTTTTGACTTGATCAGGCTTCAATGAAGTCAATAGGGAGGAATTTTTGAGATAGTCAGTGAGGAAGTAAGCACGAGACAATGTGGTGATGTTTTCTCTAGAGAAGGCAAGCGCTTCGGTAAGAAATTGATTTAACCGAGGTAAGACATCCATCAGCAAACTGAATTGATTCAACTCTGCTTTGATGGCCAGGGTGGCGTTGGGTGAAGCGTCTCCGGGAGCGAGGGTAGCTTGCTGGAAGTAGGCCAAAACCTGGGGCAGGTTGGCGACTGGGCGTTGCTGGGGCGACTCTGCACAGGGCTGATCAGGTCGTAGTTCCCCGGCCATAAAGGCGGTGACTAATTTCAGTTTTGGTTGGAGATCTGCCTGGGAATTCAACACAAACGTGCGAGCAGCGTTGCGGAGAATTTCGGCTCGTTCGGCCATCCCTAAACTGAAGTAGGCATTGCTGATTTCTGAAGAGTTGTTGAGGGTTTTGGCGGTATCCAGGCTACAGATGAGGGCTTGATATGCCTGATCAGCCTGACCGATCGCCTGATACACTTCGCCCAGCGATCGCAGCAATTTCGCTTTCAACTCCAACACAGTCGTCTTTTCGCTTTGTTGGTTGGGTTGAATGGTGTCAATTTGAGCCAGGGCGGTTGTTAACACTCGTTCGGCCCGCAGATAGGCACCCAGCCCTTTTAATGCCTGAGCTTGATTGATGCGATTGGCCAGTTCAGTCACGCGATCGCCCTGTGCTGCGGCCACATTGGCGGCTTGTTCCCACTGTTGCCGAGCCTCTTCAAACCGTCCTTGATTGTAGAGTTGCCGGGGGTCGGCAGTTGCCGCTGCGGCTGAATTGCCGGTGGCAGCTGAATTGACGGTGGCAGCTGAATTGCCGATGGAACTAGATGACGATGATGGCGGCAGTTGGGCCAGGGCGGGAAAGCGAAGGGCCAGGAAAAGGGCGATCGCAAACAGGGCGATCAGCAAGGCTAACCGCCAGCGCTGGCGGGTCTTGTGGTAGTAAGCCTGCGCCTTTGTCATCAGGGTAGTCATCACAGTGTGCATCCGTCCTCCTGGTTAAAGGGCGTAAAAGTTCAAAGCGTGTTGTTAAAAGGGTGTAAAAACGAGTGAGAAATAAAGTCCGCGTTCTTGCCAGGTGTCGCGGCTACTGTCAATAGACACCAGGGGAATGCCCCAGTCGAAACGGGCTGTGAGTTGACTCCCAATCTGGAGCCGTAACCCCAGCCCCGTGCCAGCCAGCGTGCGGGGGTCGGGGTTCGCAAAACCGGAGCGGTTCCAGGCCGTTCCAACATCCAGGAAGGGCGCAATTTGTAGTAACCCACCAATGGCTGGTAGCCGTAATACTGGAATGCGAACTTCGGCAGTTCCAAGCACTCCACTATCACCGAGGGTGGCATCCTGGCGATAACCCCGCACCGTGGAAATGCCGCCCAACCCAAATTGTTCCACGGGGGGAAGGGCACGGTCGGCAAATTGCAGTTCGCCCCGCACTAACAAGAGCGTATCGGGGGCCAGCAACTTGATCCACTGGGCCTGCCCTCGCCAAGCTACAAAGCGGGCATCGGGCGGGCCTTCGTTGTCGGTCGAGTTAAACAGGGGTAGCCCAACGCTGAGTTGCGATCGCAGCGCCAGGGTGGCGGTTTCGCGGTTGCTACGCCATTCCTGAAACAGGCGCAGGGTGGTGATGCGCGTATTACCGGCAAAGTCGGAACCGGGGACAGGAAAGGGAATTTCCCCATCGACCAGGGTGGCGCGGGTGAACTGTCGTCCGAAGGTGGCACCCAGAGCAAGTTCACGGGTAGGCGTTTGGAGGATGGGCTGACGGTAGCTGAATTCGAGGTAGCGCGATCGCGATCGAATATCGAGAATATCAAACGGTTCTTCGACAATTTGGCTGGCAGCAGAGCCGAAGTTTAAGGTCAGGGTGCCATTGCGCGGGTTGATGGGGAGGGTATAACTGAGGTCGCCAGCATGGCTACCACTGGTGTTGGCGTAGGAGACGAACAAACTATCCCCCAGTCCGGTGAGGTTGCCTTCTCTGACGGCAAATTGTCGCCGCAAGGAACCGATGCTGGGCGATCGCCCATTGTCGAGCAAGGCACTGGCATTGAAACTGCGGGCTTCTACCACGTCCACATCCAAAAAACTTTGGCCGGGAGTGGTTCCCGGATAGAGATTGGCTCGAATGTCTTGAATCAACGGATTGAGCTTGAGCAGTTGTAGGGCTGCTAATAATGTTTGCCGATTGAGCGGCGCATTCGTGGCTAGGGCCAAACGACTCCGCACATAGTCTGCTTGAAGGCGATGACGAGTCGCAGGTGGATACTGAATCCGAGCAATTCCCTGGTCATCTTTTTCTACTTTGGGCGTGACAAATCGAACTCGAATGTTTTGCGCTTCGATGCGATCGCCCACTACTACAATAGGCACAATGGCATCCGTTTCCGGCAGGGTGCGATCGGCTGGAACGTAGGCCCCAGAGATGATATACCCCTGATCCACATACAAGCGGGCAATCACATCGGCCACCTGGAGCAATTCGGCAAATGCAAGAGGCCGATTCCGAAAGGTCTGGGTGACATCGTTGATGGTTTGCTGACTAAAAACCTGCGGTCCCTCGATCTGAAATTCTTTGACCGTAATCGTTTGGGGCAGATCAGGGGGGCGATCGCTGGGAATCGGTTGGGGGAATGGAACCTCGTTCAGGGGCGGCGGGGTGGTGGGCGACCCAGGAGCCACCGGCGGAACTTCTGGTAACGGTTGCAGGGAGGGCGGCTGATTTGTCCGTCCGGGTGCAGTTAAAGGATCAGACAGGCGCGGTGTTTGGGCGGTTGGTCCTTGGGCTTTGACTGGGATCACAGTCAGGCACAAAGCTAGAAAACTCACAAAGAACGGCGACGGGTAGATGCAGACAGATGAAAGGTTAGGGGACATAACAGGGGGGGCTATAGCGAAATGGAACGGGGACGATCGCATCGGCTGGATCGGTGACTTGAGCCACTAGGCGAATCGTGCCATCTGGGTTCCGCATCCAGCCACGGGCCGGGGCGATCGCGGGAGCACTGGCCGCCGCCGGTTGACTGGCAGTTGTGGCCGGAGTGGGAATCTCAGCGAATGTACTGGGAGTGAGGCCATCGGCGGCATTGGGAGGTAACCCCCCCCGCCCACTCAACGTGAACTGGCTGGACTCCTGCCGCACTCGTGGATCACAGCCTTGAGAGATTTCTGGGACATCTGTGCGTTCCGGCAATGGATCAACCCGGAAGGATGGAAAAATATTCAGGGCATTGACGACCACTGACCCATCAACACCGATGCCAGATGCGGCGGAAATATCGTTTGTGGTTAAAGATGGAAACCGTTGAGCAATATTTTGCAATCTACCGGCATTGATCCGAATGTTTCCTCCAGCACTAAAGAGACCTACAGAAAAAATGTTGTTATCTCGTGGTGTTTTACCCGCGATTAATAACGTTGAACCATCAAACGCAGGGGACAAAAATAATCGCCCATTTTGAATCGTTACGGTGTCTATCAAATCACCTGAGCCGATAATAATATTGCCTGCTCGTTCTCCAAACGAGTTGGAGAAGGCAATGGTGGAAATGCTACTATTCCGCCCAATGATGATCGCACCGGGAACATTGAGCACAATGTTTCCGCCCCGGCCATCCTGACTACTAGCCGTAATTCTGGCGCGGTTATCTAGCCACAAGGCCCGCGTAAATAAAAACACATTGCCAGCCGTTCCTTGGCCCGCGTTATTGGCATCAATGCGACCGCGATCGCGCACTTGGATTGATTTAGCACCGATTAAAATATTGCCACCCCGACCGGATGCACCGCGTTCGACATCAGCAAAGATGGCGCTAGGCAGTCCAGCGCTGTTTGTCCCGATGATTTTGACTGTTCCAGATGTCGCAATCAGAATATTGCCAGCACTGCCTTGATTGTCAGTTGCATCTTCAGCCGCACCAATCACTGAGGTTTGAATTTGGGACCCATTTAATAACGAGAAAGACCCTGCCCCAATTAAAATCGCTCCCGCTTGTGGCGCTGTTGACGAGTTTCCCAACCCGTTAAACCCATTGAACCCAAAGCCACTGGAACTGTCCGCACTTAAATTGCTCAGGTTACTGAAAATTCTACTATTAGTGAAGACGGCATCTTTTTCAATCAGTAAAACCACCGCTCCAGCACTCCCGCCAGCAAAGGTACTGGTTGAAATTGAAGAATCGCTCACGTCAAGGAATTCTGAGGCAATACCGACACCACCCGAACTTCCTTGCCGTCCAGGTGCAGCCCGACTTAACAAACTCGAATTATCCCCAATGGAAACTGAATTATTAGCCTGGACAAAAATCAGTCCGGCATCAGCAGTCGCCCCAATCGGGACTGAATCATTCGATGTGACAATCTGAGAGCGGCTAATCGTAACTTGGTCAGGCGAAAAATCAAACTCGTTGTAATTCGATTCACCAATATAAACTCGACCCAAATTGCCCCGACTGAAGATGCCACTATTAGCAATCGCAACTTGATCGCCCGCCGTAATTGCGACATCTCCAGCGAACCCCGTGCCAAAGTTAGTGGTGCTAATTGTGGAATTATCAATCTGCACAGACCCATTGGGCGACACAATGCCGATCGCACTAAAGGAGACGCGATCGTTATTACTACGACTGAACAATGCACTATCCGTGACTGAAACTTGATTACCACCGGAAAGCACGATCGCCCCGGCAAAGGTACCCGCCGCTTCGGAAGGATTCGTTTCGAGGGTGACCCGATTGAGAAATACTCCATTCCCTGCCCTCAACACAATGTCTCCACCATCCGTCGTCAGGTTGCGATTGACAAAAATATTATTGCCAGCATTGGCAAATAGCCCTTCTCCCACCCCTGTAATCGTCACGGGCGCATTGAAGGTGATATTGTTGTCTGCCAGGAATCGAACTTCACTCCCCGAAATTAGAGCTTGGTTAAGCTCCAGATCAAACGGGTCTAACAGGAGTTGGCCGGGTCTGCCCTGAGGCGCAGTCGTGTCTACTGCACCATTAAACTTTAATGTTTGTTTGCCAGATACTTCGACCAATCCGCCATTGCCCAGCGTTGCGCCACCACGGGCAGAAATTTGGCCGGCAAATTGGGTATCCTGGTCAGCCCAGACAATGACTCGTCCGCCGTCGCCCTGGGCGATCGCATCGGCCCGAATCGTGACCTCTGCCGTGACCAGCGTTTGCGTTGCGTTGGGGACGGGTCCCTGCCCCTGAAACTCGCCGCCAATCAAGACGGTGCCGCCGCCGCCACTACCTGAAACATCAATCGTCGCTTGTTCCAGTAGGGCAATGCGATCGCCCAAAACTTGAACAGTCCCGCCAGGAGCCATTAAACTCCCAGTACTGGTGACAGTTTGCCCCTGTAACGATAGGGTTTGACCGGAGCCAACGGCTAAGTTGCCCGCCTGGTGGATGGGTCCCTGGTAGTGGGTGCCGTAGGTCAGATGAGGCCGGAGTGTCACCGTTAGCATCGGCGGAGCTTCAGGATTTTGGGCACTGAAGGTGAGGCCGTTGTCAAAGGTGAGGCTGTTCGCAGTGGTGGCCACAAAAGATCCGGCAATATCCAGACGGGCATTGGCCCCAAACAGAATACCATTGGGATTCATCAGGAATAGGTTGGCTGTCCCGTCTACCCCTAACAAGCCCAAAATGCGCGAGGGATTCACTCCAGTAATCCGGCTCAAAATTGATTCAACTCCAGCCGGATTGGCAAAGTAAACACGCTGCCCATCTCCCACGTTAAATTCGCGAAAGCTTTGAAACAGATTTTTGCCCCGCAGCGCTCCGCCTTCAATCAAAGTGGCTGGTAGCCCTCGGATCGTTTGTGCTGGACTGACAATCGACGGTTCGTTCCCCAGAGTGGCATCAGGTATGATTTGGGCTAGCGCCGGCATGGCAGTCAACGCCGCGATCGCGAGGCTGAATCCGCTTAAGCTGAATGCACTTGAAATCCGTAGTTTTAATCTGCAAGCATCAAAATATAGATGCTGAATCATCACAACGCCACTCCCCGCACCCTAACTTAACTGTAGATTCAAATTAGTCAATTCAAACTAGTAGATTCAAATTAGTAGATTCGAGTTACCTCTATATCTACCTACGTTTTGAGGAAGAACAAACCGTTTATCTACTCAAGCTGAAACTTTCACTTCTGCCTACATTTTGGGGGAGAACAAGACGTTTGTCTATTCAAGCGGAAACATATGAAGATTATTTAAAGAACTCCCCAATTTATGGGGCAGCGTGGCCTCAAACCACTTGACTTGTAATTTTGGTGTTGCTGAATTGAGGTATGAATATCAGAATTCGCCCTCACCCTCGCCCGTTGGGAGAGGGCGAGGGAACAAGATTTCTCGCTCCCTTCTCCTTGGGGAGAAGGGTTGGGGATGAGGGCAAGTCATCCTTGCATTCAGCAACGCCGTAATTTTCGTGGAATGGGTATCTTGCCATTCCGGGTGGACGAGACACCTGCCCTACACGTGACTCAATCCACAATCCTAAGGGGATATTTTTTGGAGAAATTGCCTCAAGCATCAGCTTCTCTCCCTTGCAGCACCGTGAGAATCACCCTGACCAACTCCTCCGGCTCGACAGGTTTCGTCAGATGTTCCATGAAACCGGCTTGCAGAGAGTCTTCCCGGTAGGCTTCACTGGAGTAGGCAGTCAGGGCGATCGCTGGGATGGGTCTGTCAGGATACCGGGAGCGCACCTGTTGCAGCAGTTCGTAACCATTCTGCCCCGGCATGGCAAGATCACTAATTAAAATATCGGGACTCGATGTGGCCACCTGTTCAAGTGCAGATGCCACATCTGGAGCCGTTGCAACGACTGCACCCACCTGTTCCAGAATCAGGGTAGTCAGGTCCAGCATATCCAGGTTGTCATCGACGAGTAGCACTTGCACACCCGTCAGAGTTTGGCACAGGGGATTATCGGGCAATGGCGGTGCGATCGCAGGGTGCACCGCAGTTGTGAACTCTGGCAGGGGTAGCAATACCGTCAACGTTGCCCCCAGTCCGGCACCAGGGCTAGTAGCAGTAACAGTGCCGCCATGTTGCTCAACGATGTACTTGACGATCGCCAGACCTAATCCTAAGCCCTGTTTTGCGGTCGGGTTCTGTTGATCCTGCTGAAAGCGCTCAAAAATATAGGGTAAAAAGTCAGGGCTAATCCCTTTTCCGGTATCCTGGACCTGAATTCGCAGTTGTGATTCGTGCTGATCGAGGAGGACCTGAATTTGCCCACCGGCTGACGTGAACTTGATGGCATTCGTGAGCAAATTCAAAACGACCTGCTGAAGCCGACCCGCATCGCCTTGAATCAATGGGATCGGATGCAACTGCGTTTCTAGTTGCAAGCCTTTGGTTGCAGCGGTGGGTCGGATCGTTTCAAGGGCCTCCTGCACCACATCTTCCAAATTGACCCAGGCAAACTCTAACCTGAGGGTGCCCCGCGCCATGCGAGACACATCTAACAAGTCCTCAATCAGTTGCACCTGTCGCTGGGTATTGCGGACGATGGCTTCTAACGCCTGCTGAACCGTGGCCGCATTGAATGGGCGGGTTTGCAGCAATTTGGCCCAGCCTAAAATGGCATTCAGGGGCGATCGCAGTTCATGGGCCACCATCGACACAAACTCATCCTTACTCCGATTGGCGGTTTCGGCTGCGGTCCGGGCTGCTTCGGCCACAGTCAAAAGCTGATCGCGCTGGGCTTCTATCTGCTTCCGCAGGGCAATATCCTCAAACGTACCCACAACGGCGATGGGTTGGCCACTGGCAGCCATAATCGGGGCGGCATTGACGGCAATGATCGTTTCTGTCCCATCGCCTCGACGGTAACGTATTTCTTCGCCGTGAATGATCTCTCCCCGTAATAGCGATCGGGCCACTGGGTAATCTTCAGGCTGGAAAGGACGGCCATCCGGGTGAATGCCGCCATACTGGCTATAGTCTGTCACCGTCTCGGAGGCCAGGACGGAATGCCCAAAAATGTGTTCGGCTTTGTCATTGAAAAATAGCACCTTACCGGAAGGAGCCTCGACAATGCCAACGCCAACGGGCATTTGCTGTAAGATTTGCTCCAGGCGGTTCTGCTCCGCTGCCAGTTGTTGTGCTAATGATTCCACCTGGGCGCGGGCCGCCTGTTCCTGTTGGAGTAACTGCTCCCGCTCCGCTTCGGTAGCTTTCCGCGCCGTGACATCTTGAAAATAAACCACTAAACCGCCGCTGGTCGGGTAGATGCGCAGTTCCAACCAGGCTGCCAACGGCGGATAGAAGGCTTCGATTTGCACCGTTACCTGTTCAGCGATCGCCCGCCGATAGGCTTGGTCAAAAACTGAACCAACCCCTTCCGGGAACTCTTCCCACATATTTTTGCCTAGCAGTTCCGCTGGTGTTCTGCGCAACAGCCTGCCCGCCTGGGGATTGACAAATGTAAATCGCCAGTCTTCATCCACAGCAATGAACGCATCCGTAATGCTTTCTAGCGTGTTGGCCAACCGGCGATGACTTTCGCGCAGAGCCACTTCGATCTGCTTCCGTTCGGTAATATCGATCGCAGCCAAAATGCTGTAGTCGGGATGGGGCGCAGGACCAGACCGATTGAAGAACACTTGCTTACGCACACTTAACCAGCGGACTGCCCCCGTGGGCCACACGACGCGATGCTCATCGGCAAACCAACCCGACCCTGCTGGGTCCAGCACTTGCTGAACGAGGCGATCGAGCCGTTCTCGATCATCGGGATGAAAGGTGGCATGGATGCGATCCCGCGTTACCGTTCGTTCATTTGCTGCCAAGCCAAATAAAGCGGCGGCTTCTGGAGAGAGAGTGACCGTATTGGCCGCATACTCGATCCGGGCAAGGCCAAAGCCTGCCACCTGCATCCCCAGTTGTAATTGCGCCTCCTGGTCGAGCACAGGGGTTGCCACGGGTGGAGGCGAGGCGAGGGTTTGTAGTGCTGCGAGGCGATCGCGGAGTTCCCGATTCAGTTGCTCGATCGCAGACTGGGTCTGCTTTTGGCGCGTTAGATCAACCGCAAAGGCGATATGATCATCGGTACCATCCAGCCATTGCACCAGGCTGATCCAGATCGGCATGATCGAGCCATCGCGCCGGATTAAGTCTTTTTCTGCGGGCGGTAACGTCCCTTCCTGCTGCAAGCGCGCCATGACCTGATCCGCCAGTGGGAGAGATTCAGGCGGAATAAAGTCGCGCCAGTTCATCCCCTGCTGGTCAAATTCCTCCCGGGTGTAACCATGCAGCCGCAGCATTTCATCATTGGCAACTTTCACTGCGCCATCGGCGGAACCCATCCCAATCCCAATCGGCGCATAATCAATCAGCCGTTGCAAGCGATGCTGCTGTTGTTCCAGGTCTGCCACCTTCTGGCGTAACTGAAGTTCCAACTGTTTGCGCGGGGTGACATCCCGCCAGGATGCCACAAACCCATCATCTAATTTGGTGGCATGAATATCAAAGGCCCGCACCAACCGCATGCCTGCATAATGATCCTCGTAAATGAGGGACTCTTTGACCAGGGGGTCGCCAGTCTCCACGACCCGACAGTATTCTGCAAACAGGCCCGTTTCCCGGTGAGCCGGTAGGAGTTCACATAACCCTCTGCCGATCTGCTGATCTCTCGGCATTCGGTTATTTTCACAGGCAGCTTTATTCAGGTAGTCAATCCGAAAGTCCACAATTTGCCCAGACGAATCTCGGATTGCGGAAAAACTCCCAAAACAGTCCAGCATATTTTCGACGGAAACTCGAAATCGTTCTTCCTGATGCTGTAACTGAAGTCGTAAGCGGGCATTCTCGATCGCACTCCGCATTGCCACCTGAAGTTCCCCTGCGGTGAGAGTCTGCTTACTCAGGTAATCCTCCACACCCAACTTCATCGCTTGAACGACGATCGCCGGATTGCTTTCTCTAGCCACAATAATTACGGGCGGATGTGCTCCATCAAACTGAGCCTGTAAGGTCTGCACAAACTCCAGGCCCGTCGCATCTGGGAGGGTGTAATCGACTAAGATCCCATCAATTTGCCGACTCTGACATTGCAACAGGGCTGCCGCTGCCGAATCTGAATGCAGGCAGGTATAGCGACAACTAACATCTGCCTGCAAACAATGACAGTACCGATCGCGATCAAGCGATAAGGTTTCGACGATGAGCACCGTGTAAGCAGAGAGCTGGGACGAGGAGACTTCGCTGAGCGATCGCATAACCTAATTTCCGCCTTGTCGTTAACTCAGAAGTTAGCTGTTGAAGAACTGCTTGAAAATCGATCGCATGATTAAAAAAAATGTCACTGCCAAGTTTCCCAGTCGCACCGCTGGCCAGCCTCAACTGGAATTTGATCTGGCTGCAAAGGGCATTCTGCCATCCTTCAGGGTACGCAAAACCTGTCTGGTGGTTGCCGACGATCCCCCGATGGCGTGAGCGATCGCGCGTAGCATCAGGAGGGGGCGGGGGCACAGCAGCCCAGGAGCGTGAGTGCCAGTAGGTGGGCGATCGAGGTGGGGGCGTACTTGGGCTTAGGTGTTGGCAGACCAGGAGCGACGAAACCAAATGAGGAAAGAGGTGTCTGATTTGATTTTGTCGGTACTATCTTTGTTCACAATTGATTTATCTCTATCACAATCTCCCCAAGAACTATGTGGCCAAAGCTGCCGATTGAATCTTCCCAATTGGGGAAGACTCTTTCCTAGTTAGAATAATACTCTCATTTGAGCAGTAGTCCAATTTTGCTTCAGTTAACGACAGAAAAGGCTTTGTCCGTTGGAACAGACTCAGTTCTATGAACTCGCAATTCCTTGCAGAGCGAATTGTTGCAGAAGGTACGAGATCTCAATTTACCAAAGATTTCAGATGGCGATCGCTAAAGATCGTAGATTAATCACAACCGTCGGGCGGGGTTTAATGGTGTTCGGCCTTTCAGCCCAAAGACTTGGGCGCAACCCGCTCATGCAAAAATTCCAGTTTATTCAATCCGACTCCTTCAATGGGGAAAAGGGGAGCCAGATTGGAACTCCCTCTCCCGCGCTGGGAGCGGGATTTAGCGAGAGGGTGACAAAAGTGGGATGCACCCCTTGGGGATGGGCAGTACGATATCGTGGCTCCATATCACAGCTCAATGTTGCTTGCTGTTCAGTGCGCCTGGTTTAGCCGCTTGCTTAGGAGCGATCGCCGCCTCACCAGTCCCGTGGGCGATCGCGTCTAACCCGGCCCAATCCAGAATCGTGATTTTTCCACCTCGGCTATACGACATCACAGAATGCAGTTGTTTAAACAGACGCACGCATTCCTCGTAGGTAATGCCGATACTACGCGCGATTTCATAATAGGACAACTGCAAGCGGAGGCAGGCTCCCTGCTGACTTATTTGAGAGTTGGGTTCACCCGCAGAGTATTGAATGAACCGCGCCAAACGCACGATCGCGCGTTCTGAAGCCAAACCATGTACCGTTTCGTGCAACTGCTGAAGTCGCTGATTGAAGACTGCCATCATGTTCAGGGCGATTTCTGGATGAGCTTGAATCACGGCTAGCAAGGCTTCGCGATGCACCATCAGCACTTGAGCTTCACTTTCAGCGATGACGGTAGCGGGTGCAACGCCGTTACCAAAGAGGGCCGGAGCCGCAAAAATATCTCCATTGGCCAGGGTGCGAAGAATTGTTTCTTTGCCACTGGTGGCAGTTTTAGAAACTCGTAACAACCCATGAACCAGCGCATACAGGCGAGGAGGCAGGCGATCGCCTTCATGAGAAACGATTTCGCCGATTTGGTAGGTCTGAATAGTCGTGTGAGGCTGCAAACTTGCGAGTTGTTCTGGCTGTAGCTGAGTAAAGACCGAGATCGATGCCAATTGCTCCACAGTTGCGTTCATGACTAACAGTTCTTCGCGGGAAAATGAGTTCTTCTTGACATCCTTCAATTCTAGGGGTTCCATCCAATCTCGGTGCAATCCTGGAATAAACCGCGATCGTCCCTTTTCCACTCAATACAGTAAAAGGGGACGATCGCGGTTTATTCACATTTCAATTCAGCAACTTGGACTACTGGTCTGTCAAGACTGTTTTACTGGGTTGAAAACCCTCAAAACACTTGATAACTGGGTTTTGTAGATTTGAGGTACCCCTCAAATCTATCCTGACGGACTACTACGCCGCTTTTTGCTGTTCCAACAGAACTGCACGGGGAAACAAGACATTATTTTCTTTGTGAATATGTTGGTGCATATCCTGTTCAAACGTCAGCAACGCCCCAAGTAGAGCGCGATAGGTATTGCAGGCCCACTCTGGAGGGGTAAAATCGTCTGTCAGTTGACGCAGTTGGGCGAGGGCCACGCCCGCCCCATCATGTTCAGATTCCATACAAGTGATGGGCTTGACCACAGTACCACAATGCAAACTGGGTAGGGCTTCGCTTGTCTCTAACCGTCGAATTATGGGGAACAGCACCTGCTCTTCCTTCATTAGATGGGTGTTTAGTTCTGCCGACAGCGCCAGGAAAATGTCTCGAATCTGGGCCAGGCGGGGTTCTTTCTCGCCGTGGACAGCCGCTACTTTCGTTACCATTTTCTCTAATCGAGGCAGTTCTTCGTAGAGGTAGGCATGATGAATTCGCTCGATATGGTCTGCCAATTCCGTGAGGGAAAGGTCTGCAACATTAACTTCTGGCGCGGTGTCTGAGGCGGCATAGTCTTCTAACTGAGCCAGGAAGCGTTGAGGATCGATCCCCCGTTGACGACAGGCTTCGTCTAGCGTCTTTTGTCCGCCACAACAATAATCTACATTGGCTTGCTCGAAGAGGCGAGATAGAGCAGGGCGATCGCGCACAATAGAGCCTACCGTCTGATCAAGCTGAAAGGTCGTCATTGCGTTTGAACTCCGTTTGATGAATGGCTGGGGACTGGTCAAAGTCGCTAAAAATCTTCCAATTCAAAACCAGCATTGACTGCTTCTCTACTCTGCCAAACCCACCGTGTTGTTTCTATGAGCTACCTCATACAATATTTAAATCGAATCTGGCACAGTAGAAATCACTCTGGCGGAGCTGTCAAAGCTTCGACTCAAACCCTGTTCTCAAAGCAATATGACATCATCCTCACTGATTCCAACCATTGCCAAACCATCACCGCAAAAACCAAATTCCCAAGTTTGGTATCGCCCAACCCTTTCTCCAGAGCATGGGGTTTACATCATGTTGTTGGTGTCATTTTTATCTGGTGCGGCGTTGGCTTGTGACTGGACAGGGGCGACAACACTGGCACTGATTTGTGCCTTCTGTGGCTTTCAGGCAGAACATCCACTGGTGGTGCAGATTAAGCAACGCAGTAGCCTTAAACCACGATTATTGATTTGGGGTGGTGTGTACTCTGGCATGGCAACCGCGATCGCCCTCTACCTGTACTGGCAGCAAAAAACCTGGTTGTCTCCCCTACTCTCGATTTATCTGGGCGCGATCGCGGCATTTTTGATCGATGCAATTTCTGTATTCCACCGCGAACAAAAATCAGTGCTCAATGAATTAATCACGTTCTTTGCCGTGTGTTTGTCTGCTCCGTTGGCTCATGTTGTTACGACCGGAACCCTGACAACCTCGGCGATTGGATTGTGGCTTTTAAATGGTCTATTCTTCTCCAGTGCCATTTTTACAGTGAAGCTGCGCAAGAATAAGCAGCATCCCATCACACCGAGCCTGGTCTATCACGCGATCGCAGCGCTTCTGGTCATCGGTCTTTGGGCGATCGGGTGGTTATTGCCAGTCACAGCCCTTGCGTTCAGTCTTGCTCTGCTCAAGCTTGGCATCATTCTCTGGCAAAAAACTTGGTACTGCACAACCAGGATTCAGTTTGTTGCCATGCTGGAGACTGGAATAGCGTTGTTGTTCCTGGTAATTGTGACTCTGTCTGTCTTGCCAGCACATATAACTAACGATTTGCTTCTGTAAATTAGCTAACTCTTCATGAGTCCTATGTCAATCTACAGCGATTGCCTGCTCTTGTAGAGCAACGACATCGTTAAACGGTGCATCCATTGATTATCAAAATGTGATTATCAAAATGCCCCCCGTCAAGACCGGCGATCGCACTGCATAGGGGGAGCGATCGCACTAGAATCAAGTCAACGTTTAATGGTGGGAACTTTGATGGAAGTACTTCAACTCACAACGATTGTTGACGAATCGGGGCATTTGCATCTTGATATTCCTACACAGCTTGCACCGGGACAGGTTAATGTTGTGCTGGTTCTAAATCCGGTAGTAGCTGCTCAACCTCAGAGACAAAACTATGACTTCTCTGATTTGATCGGTCGGTTGGCTTGGCAGGGAGATGCACTAGCCGCTCAAAGGGCGTTACGGGATGAGTGGTAATCGTAACAAAAGGCGATCGCCAGCTTTTTCAACAGTTTCTTCAACGAGTCGAGGTTGTTGGTTTGGTCGCAACTGATGTAGCGTTAGTCGAGAAAATTATTGAAATTCGTTAGCAGTATCGGTTGAAGTTACCCGATGCAGTGATTTCAGCAATGGCAATCCAAAATTTAGCAAGCTTAGTGACTATGGATCAAGAGTTTGCCAAGATAACCTCTTTAACGGTAAGGGTTTGGTAGCGATCGCCGATCTTGTAGTGCGATCGCCCCCTCACTGAAATCAACAAAAACCCTATTTTCAGCGATCGCCCCTTGACCCCTACCTTTGAGCGATATGAGCGATCGCACTACAGAGGGACTGAGATGGCAGAGTAGGATGGGTTAGCGATCGCTGAACCAACCAGATCGCGCACTCGCCGCCTACAATGAAGCGCTGCGCCGCAATTCTCAAGATGCCCTGACCTGGGCGAATTTGAGTGCCGTACAGTGGTCTTTGGGGGATCATCCCAATGCGCTGACCTCTGCGAATCAAGCGATTTCCGTCAATTCTAAATTGATTCAGGGCTGGCAAAATCGCGAGATCGCCCTGGTCGCCCTCAAGAATTATGCCGATGCCCAACACAGCTACGAACGAGTCATTGAGCTAGACAAAACCAATGCCGATGCCTGGACCGGATTAGGATTAGTCTTCGCCCAACAGCGTCAAGTGCCCAAAGCCATTCAAGCCCTCCAAACCGCCGTGACCCTCAATCCACAACAGGCAATCGCCCAACGGGCATTAAAAGCCCTGACGGAGACGCAGCCGAGGGGGGCAGGGAGTGAACGGGTAAGGGAGTAAGGGCTGGGTGAGCGGCGATCGTACTACGGGGGAGCGATCGTACTCCCACACATCCCGAAGGATATTGGATACGAATAGAATAGTAGGGTGGATTACGCTTTCGCTAATCCACCGTTTATGGTAAGAGAAGGTACATTACGCTGGCGCGAATGCACCCTACAAGATCGTCGATCTACAAGATCGACGATCTTTAGAACGGAAAGGTAGTTGTTACGTGGTTATTTGCATCAACAACAACACGAATTTTGTACAGTGGTTTGCCCTTGGAATTGATACCAACTTGCTCGATAAACTTGTTTTCATAAACAACGCCAGCTTGAGGATTCCCGGCTGAATCCGGTTTTAATTCCCCCACAGTACCTCTTTCAACTGTTTCATCAACTAGTGCTCGAAGTCGGTTCCATGCATTCTGTGTAAACTTAGAGGAATTTTTTACTTTACTCCAGGGAGCGTGGCGGTAGTCGAGGTGCCCCATTCCAGCCTCATCACTTGGAGTAAGTGTCCAATCAAAGGTTGGTTTCTGACGAGATCCTTTCTGTGGAAGAAGTGGAGGAGTATCTTTTATCGGCGAACTTGGCGGTTTTCTTCCCTTTATGACTTGAGAACCTTTCATCCAGCGACCACTTAAAGATGCTTGGTTAAGAGCTTTTAGTGAGCGCATTGCTGAACCATGAACGACAGGAAATACAACATCCAGTAGATAATTAATGACAAGAATCCCATCTGCTAGTACTTCATCAAAGAGCAAAGTTTCCATTTGTTTGTGAACGTCCTGTTTAACCTGCCATAGGATAGGTAAAGTGGAGCGGTTTCGGACTGATGGCCATAGAAACCCGCCTGGTCCGGGCTTTGCTTCCCGAAACTGTTTGTCAGCTTCCTCATCGCTCATCTGCCCATCATTGATGGAGCTGATGTCAATCTCGACATCAAAAGTATTACCAAAGCGAATAATCCGAGAAAACTCCTTTGGATCATTCACACAATATTTAGGTTGCCAATTATAGGTTTTAACCATTGCATCTACGTATAAATTTGTAGATGCATCATTCGTTACTTTCTCAATTAAGTTGCGTAGATAGTCTTGATCGCTAATTCCAGAAGCCTTATCGATGTTATTACTTATTTTTGCAGTGGCTCCAAAAGAATTGCGTAGAAAACGCAATTTATCATTCTCATTTAATTCGTTGAATTTAGTAAAGAAGTTTTTCCAATCGTTTCCATCAATAAGATCAATTAAATACTGCTCGTTTTTCGTAGACTTAACACTTCCACGGGCTTGATTCGCATCTCGTAAAATACGTTGTGCATTTGGCACACCTGTTTCAACTGCACTTTTGCCATTTGCAATAAGCTCATCAAGGCTGTCCCTATTCAAGAACTTCATGATCCGCTTGGAGTCATTCTCATTGAGTGGATTGATGATCCAGAATGCACCATCTGGATATTCGACAAACTTGTTTGAGCGGATTGCCCAGTGAACCTTCTCACTAAGATCTTGCCACCACTTATCCTTAGAAGCCGTTTCTGCATTTGTAAGGGCAAGCTGTATTCGCGGACGGTCAAAACCAGCTCCATTCTCATCAAGGTTGTCGGACAACTTCTTCCGGTCTGCTGGCGTAAGTGCGCGTAAAACCCGCACCATATCATCCATTGATAGACCATTCAAGATATAGAATGCACCAGGTGGATCGGCATTAGCCCAATTATCTGTATGTGTTGCAGTACGTACCCAGTTGATACGTTCACCAATCCACGTCTGCCCTGGAGCACGTTGTACTCGGTCACCTGTTTGCTGCACCACATGTGTCAACTCATGAGCAGTCAACGCATTCTTACCAGGAGCCTTTCCTGCACCAAAGTAGACATCCTGTTTGTGGGTAAATGCCTGAGCATTCAAATCCCGGTTCATCTGGATGGCTTCGCTGTCGGTGTGTACCCGTACCTGGCTAAAGTCGGCACCGAAGCGGGGTTCCATGAAGGTTTTGACATCCTGCGGTAAGGGGCTGCCGCCACTCTTACTGCTATTTAGCCGACTTTCCAGGTTGCCACCCGCCTGCAAGCTGCTGTCGGTAGACCGTTGCAGGGATGGCTTGGTCTGGACAGCATCCTCTTCTTCCGGCATCTTCTGTCGCTGCACCGGATTTGCCAGCGGCTTGGTCTGTACCTCTTCTTCCTCTGGAATTGTCTCCCGCTGGATCATGGGTGTGATGGAGGCTACCAGTGGTTTGGTTTGCAGTTCGTCGTCTTCGAGGGCGGTTTCTCGTTGGATGGGTTGCTGGGTAGCGGAGTCGGGCATACTCATGACCTGATCGGCAACGAGATCGGCTTCCTGTTCGTAGCGATCGCCGGGTGCTCCCACGGTCAATTTCATCTGAATGGGTTGGCGGCGTGGGGCATGAGAAAACAAATCGCGATGGGAAAACTCTGTCGATGAGGCCCTAGATGCAGGAGCCAATTGGGACTGGACGGAGTTATCCCCCGGTTGCCCAGGGGGATATGGTGGCTGAGGCGGAGTTGCCAGATTGGTTTGGGGTGTCTCGTGTTTGGCTGGAGCGGTCTCTTCGGCCTGCGGTTCTTGAACCTGAGCGGTTGGAAGTATTGGCCCTGCCCCTGGTTTGCGTTGAAGCTGGTTGGGCACTGAACGCGGCCCCGGATCGTGAGCAAACAAATCGACGTGAGAAAAGTTGTAGGCTGGCGGCTGGGTGTGATCGGGTTGGGAAGGAGTGAACGGACGTGGTGATTTGGCGATCGCTGGGTCAGAAGCAGCCGTATGGGCACGATGTTGACTGTAGGAAGTTTCCATTGTGTTCACCAGTCGGTAAAAGACAACAAGCCATGCTCGAACACTCTAATACTCCTGTGATTATTATCGCTTCACAAGTTAACAAAAGTCAGATCTTTTGCTCATTTCTTTTCCCCTTCCCTTTACCCCTTACTATCTACCCGTTGCGTCCCCTCCTACTTTTCATCTGATGAAGCTTTCTTAAAAACCTGACTATTGTCTAGTAGTCAACTCCTTTAATGCAGTAGAAAGTGATATGCAGCACTGTTGCATTGACCACGTCCAGTCACATTCATCGCCGATGCTGAAGCTATTTCGTCGCAACGTGGTATGGTTCGTGATGTTTCTGCTTACCCTGGTGTTGAGCAGTCACGGCTTTGGGCTGGCCTCAGAAACGACGCAACGCCTACTGCAACAAAGCCGTCAATTCTATGAAGCAGGGCAACTTAACGACGCGAAACAACTGCTGCAACAGGTGCAACAGCAGTCGCAGGGGCCGGAGGACGCGCTTACCCGCGCGATCGCCCTCAGCAACCTGGCTTTGATCGAAAGCACGCAGGGCAATTGGGCTGGAGCGAATCAAGCGATCGCCACCAGTTGGCAAACATTACAATCTGCGCCCAATGTGGCGGAGAAGCGGGGAGTCCAGGCGCAAGTACTCAACGTGCAGGCGCGGTTGCAACTGGCTCAGGGTAATGCTCAAGCCGCATTCCAAACCTGGCAGCAAAGTGCTAGTCTATACCGTCAACTGGGGAATACGAACGGTGAGTTGCAGAGCCAGATTCGTCAGGCTGAAGCCTTACAAGCGCTGGGACTCCATAGCCGAGCCTACCAGGAGATTTTGTTGCCGTTGCGGGACCGATTACAGGAACAACCCAATTCCAGTATCAAAGCTCTGGGCCTGCGGACGCTGGCGGAGGCGATCGCAGTGGTGGGCAATTTAACTGTGGCGCAAACAGTGGGGCAGGAAAGTGTCGCGATCGCTGAGCGCTTGAACAACCCAGCCGACCTGGCAGCGGGTCAACTCACGTTAGCCAATCTGCTATATGCCAGAATTCGCGACATTCGGAATAACGGTGGAGTGCAGGAGCAGGAGCAGGAGGAATTACAACAGGATATTAATGCGGCCCTCGCTCTCTACAACCGCATCGCGGCAACTCCGTCTCCCAACCAATTACGCGGTCAACTGAATCAGCTTGCGTTGTTGATCGAATTACAACGGTGGGAGGCAGCAACTCGCCTGTTGGCCACCCTGCAACCCCTGATGCTAAATCTTGCGCCCGATCGCGCCGGGATTGAAGCGCAGTTAAATTTTGCCCATAGTGGGTTGCGGTTACAGCAGCGTTCGCCAACAACGGTGATTGCCGATCTGGTGCCGCTGCTTAATGTCACAATTACCCACGCCAGAGGGTTAGACGATCCTCGTTTAGTGGCCCATGCGTTGGGGAATTTGGGACGAGCACAGGAATTACAACAACAATGGGCGATCGCGCAAACTACCACGGAGCAGGCGATCTTGATGGCAAAAGCGGCCAATTCCTCAGAGCAAACCTATCGCTGGTTAAGTCAGTTAGGTCGCTTACAGGAGCGGCAAGGCAATTCTAAGGCGGCGATCGAGTCTTACACGCAGGCGGTGAATGTGTTGCGTGCTCTGCGGAGTGATTTATTAGGCATTAATGCCGAAACCCAATTGGTGGATCAAGAAACGTTAGAACCTGTTCACCGTCAATTGATCAGCCTGCTACTGCCTAAAGACAATGCTCAACCCAGTGGGGATGTCTTACGGCGCACGCGGGAAGTCATTGAGTCGTTACAACTGGAAGAAATCAATAACTATTTGCGGGCGGCGTGTTTGCAGGCACAGGTGGAAATTGATCAGATTCCAGTGCCGCAAAAAACCGCGATCGTGTATCCGATTATTTTGCCCGATCGCCTTGCCATTATTCTCAGCGCCACGGGACAGGAGACGCGGCTGTATAACCAATTTGTGCCCCAGGCAACTCTCACCACAACGGCCAGGGCATTGCAAAATGGTTTACGCAATCGCATCAGTTTAGAGTTTCGAGCGCCTTCTCAGCAGTTGTATGAATGGATAATTCGACCTATTGAAGCAGAACTCGAACGGCAAAAAGTGGAAACGCTAGTGTTTGTGCTGGATGGAGTCATTCGCAATGTGCCAATGGCCGCTCTATCGGATGGCAAACAGTTTTTAATTGAGAAGTATAGTATTGCGACTACACCGGGCCTCAAACTCACTAGCCCTCAGCCACTCCAGGCCAAAGCACTTTCTAGCATTGCGTTTGGATTAACCGAATCACGCACTGTCAACCTGCCCGGTAATCGCGTCAAAGCATTCTCAGAATTACCCTTTGTGCAGCCTGAACTGGAAGACCTGCAACGAGAAATTCGGCCTTCCACCGTGAACCTCAACCAGTCTTTCACCCAGCAAACTTTTCAAGAAACATTACTCAAATCTCAAGCGCCCATCGTTCATTTGGCAACGCATGGTCAGTTTAGTTCCGATCGCGACCAAACCTTCTTGCTCGCTTCCGATGGCGTGATTGATATTGACGAATTGGCGAATGCCCTGAGTACTGGTAGCGCTGCCCGCACCACTGCGATCGAACTGTTGGTACTAAGTGCCTGCGAAACCGCCAGTGGTGACGATCGCGCCCCGTTGGGATTAGCCGGAATTGCCTTGAAATCGGGTGCCCGCAGTACCGTTGCTAGTTTATGGAAAGTCAATGATGCCGCCACGTCTCAACTGATGCAGCGATTTTATCAAGAGATCGCTACCCGTCAGGTGACGAAAGCAGATGCCTTGCAACGGGCACAGCGCGAAATTTTGGATGATCCTCGATTCCGACGGCACCCTTATTTTTGGGCACCGTTCATTCTGGTTGGTAATTGGCTCTAGGAGGTTCTCATGCAACGCCGCGATCGCACTAGCTCAATCACCTGGTTATCACTCCTGGCTTCCTTTGCCATTCTGGGAGTCGCAAGCCCTGTGCGATCGCAAGTCGTACCCGATGCGACCCTCGGTTCTGGTAATAATTCCACAGTCAATGTGAATGGCATTCGGACTGATGTTAATGGTGGGTTGAGACGAGGTGCTAGCTTATTTCATAGTTTTGAGCGCTTTGGGATTCCTACCAATTTTCAAGTTTATTTCGCCAACCCCACTGGCATTCGTAATATTTTTAGTCGGGTTACAGGCCGCGATATATCCAACATTGATGGCCTTCTGGGTGTGGCGGGAACTGCTAACCTGTTTTTTATGAACCCTAACGGCATTATCTTTGGTCCCAATGCCCGCCTGGATGTTTCCGGTTCGTTCTTCGCCACCACCGCCAACACGATCGAGTTTCCCGATAACCAGAAGTTTTCAGCAACGGGCGATCGCGCCGTTCCCCTGGTGGAAGTCAACATCCCGATCGGCCTCCAATTCGGTGCCAATCCTCCCGCCATGCTCACCAATCGGGGTGTTCTCGCCGCCGGACAAGACCTCACCTTGGCCGCAGGCAATTTAGACTTGCAAGGACAGGTGCAGGCCGGACGAAACTTAACCCTGAATGCCACCGATACGGTGAAAATTCGCGATACCGTGACCGAACCCTTTCTGGCGCGATCGGGTGGAAATATGACGATTCAGGGGAATCAGGGCATTGACATTCTGGCTCTGAATCATCCAACGATTAAACCCTTTGTTAGCCGTGGTAATCTCAGTCTAGTTAGCGATGGAATTATTTCCGGTGATGCCCACTATGCTGCTGGTGGTGATTTCTCGATTCGTAATACAAGTGGAGGAAGCAACGGTCTCATCAGCCTCTACGACCCGATTATTACATCTGATGGTAATGTCACGTTTGCGGACTATACTGGTCCATCGCTCCAAATTGTTGCAGTTGGAAACATTTCTGCAAATTCCATAACAATTAATGGTGTGGATCCAGCATTAGGACCCGACCGAGTACTGATTCTTCGTGCTGGCGTACTTGGCACACTCGATAATCAACCTTTTCCACAAACCCCAGATCCACCGGGAGACACTACATTTAGCAAACCACCTGCACCAATACCGCCTGGTGGCATCACTATCAATGGTCAAATCTCGACTCCAGATGAGCCATTAAATGTTACTTTATCTGCAACAGGACCTATTTCTCTTGGGCAAGTCGGAGCGTTTAGCATTCTCACCAGAGGCGGGTCAATCACCATTGACACCCCCAGTACATTAACGGTTGATGGTAGCTTATCAGTCCGTAGAGATGGACCAGAGAAAACAGGGGATATTTTAATTGGAACCAATCAAGCACCTAGTTCTATCACAGTCAGCACTCTCTCTACACGTAATATTCCTGCTTTACCAATTGCTCGTGATCCTGTTAATAACATTCTTCCTGATGGTGGCGACATAACTATTCGAACTACCGGAGCATTTAGAGCATTAGGGGCTTTCGATGCAAGTACACCCAATGGAATGCAAGTCAGTCCCAATCCAGCAGATCCTAATTGGGTAAATCCTGAACCAACAAATCCAAGTATCATCAGCATTGCTAGTCAAGCAGGTAGTGGGCGAAGCGGAGATATTGACATTAGAGCCGGAGGATCTATTACTCTAGCTGCTGGAATTAGCAGCGCTAGCAACTTTGGTGGAAAGGGTGGAAACATTACCTTGATAGGAAACGCAAGTCCAGATGACTTGGGTAATCCAGCACTTGTAACAACTCCCTCTCCAACAGCAACAGTTGTAGATACGACACGGGGAATCATCACTTCACGAAATGACAATATTGATGCAGGTGCAGGAGGCTCTGCTGGAGATGTCAGCCTGACTGCAACAACCGGGGATATTCGCTCGGGCAGTGTGATTGCTTCTTACTCAAACAGTTTCAATGGTGGTTTTGCCCAAATCAGTCTTACTTCAATCACGGGATCAGTCTCTTTAAATCAATCTAGTTTAAGCACTACCAATCTAGGTTCTCGTGATGCAGGAGATATTTTTATTGATGCTGATCAATCCATTGAAATTTTGAACAGTAGCAGAGTTGAAAGCGAAGGAACTTTTGGACGTATTCTAATTGGCGACAGTGTAGTACCGGATCGCGTGGTTATTCAGAACAGTTCTCTGAGTACTCAAGTGCTTGATCGGCACACTGATGGTTCAGTTCGACCCCGTATTCGTATCACAGCAGATCAAATTGAGGTTGACAATTCCTCTCTTACGACCCAAACTAGCTCAACCGCTGTTAATGCTGGGGATATTACACTAACTGCTCAAACAGGTGAAGTTGCCATTATTAATCGCAGCCAGTTGACCAGCACGTCTCGTCCTGATTTTGGTAATGCAGCGTCTACCGATTTTGCTGACATCACTATTCAAGGACCAGCAGTTAGAATTACGGGTTCTTCTGACATTGATGCCAGCACTGCTGGTGTTAGTCGCGGTGGGAATGTGCTATTGGAAGCTACAAACGGCGGTACAGTAACGGTCGATGGTAGCAGCATTAGATCAACGGTAGGAAGTACTGCTACAGCCAATGGTGGCGAAGTTCGGATTAGGTCAGGGCAACTCACACTTACTAATGGTTCTACCTTAGATGCTAGCAATCAAAGTCAACGTGCACAGATAACAACAGGCGGCGATGTCATTATCAATGCAACAGGGGCTGTGGAACTGCTCGGCAACAGCAGTATTCGCACAACGGTTGAACTAGGGTCAAGGGGTAATGGAGGCAATATTACAATTGCTGAAGCAGCGTCCTTATCATTAACAGATGGTAGTCGGTTGAGTGCTCAAACTTCTGGTACGCGCAATCCGGGGCAAGACAATGCTCGTGCTGGAAACATTAACGTTACTGTCAATGGAGCAATTAACATTGCTGGAACTAGTTCCTCCGGCTTACCAAGTGGTCTATTTACGTCTACCGACCAGGCAGTTAGTGGTCTAGGTGGCAACATTACTGTCCAAGCATCTGGAGATCTTCATATCCGCGATCGAGCTGTTCTCAACGCCCGGACCCAAAGCACTTCAGATGGAGGTAATATTACTGTCGCCGTTAATCGTTTGGAGACTCAAAATGGTGGACAATTAACCACGACTGCGACAAACACCGGCACAGCAGGCACAATTACAGTCACAGCCCCTAACGGAGTGTTAATTTCTGGCGTTGCACCCCCTCCTACAGTAGTTTCTCCTTTTACTGGAGTCAATTTACAGGAAATAACAGGATTTACCCCTGATGGTAATGCTGACATTGCCGTGATCGGGGATGGCACCTTTCCTTACTTTAGCTTTGCCATCGCATCTGCTGGGAGTAGGGGCATTTTTGACATTGATAATGGCTTTAAAGATACTCCCCCTTTCAATGCAAGTATTGATGCTGAACTGTTCCTGTTTAATCGTGATACAGGAACTTTATTAGCTTCTAACGATGACTTCTTTCCTGTTGACCCCGGTAGTATCAGTGGACTTGATTCCTTCGTTGATTTTACTTTTCAAGAGCCTGGTAACTATGTCATTGGCGTTGGTAGATTTAACTCGTTTGCGTCAACTAACAATCTCATTCAAGGGAATAGCCCATTAGCAGGGCAAACTTTTTTACTTCGCGTTTCTCTGGAAAATCGAGCTACAAGTCTTCCCCCAGTACTCAACCAAAGTCAAGTCAGTGGTATCTTTGCTGAGGCACAAGGAACAGGCAATGCCGGAAACATTACTGTTAACAGCCCTCAATTGACGATTAACGACGGAGCAACGATCGCTGCTTCGACCACAACTGGCACAGCGGGAAACATCCTTGTTAATGGTGGTGGGGCAGGGCAGGTCATTCTCAATAATGGGTCTCAAATTTCGGCAGAAACCATTACGGGAGGAGGGCTTAACCCAGCTAACGTGACTCTGCAAGGGTTACAAACCCTAACCGTTAACAACAGCCTCATCTCCTCGTCCACCAATAGCGGCACTGCCGGGAATGTGACCGTCAATGCAGCACAGCAGATTACCCTTGATGGCACCTTTACCAGTAGCGATGGCAGATTATTGGGTGGTATTGCTGCTGCCGGACGTGAGGGAGGCAATGCCGGGGCAGTCAGCATTACCACGCCCACCTTAAACATTAGCGATCGCGCCGCTGTTGCCGTTAGTAGTGACAACGGAACAGGCACCGCTGGTGATATAACGATTAACTCAACCACGGTGAATTTGAGTATGGGTGCGAGAATCTCCGCCTCCACTGATCGCGGTGGCAGCACAGATCCATCCAATATCACCCTGACTGGACTGAACAATCTCACTGCCAGTAGCAACAGCTCTATTTCTGCTTCAACAAACTCCGGAGAGGCTGGTAATGTGCAAATTAATGCAACTCAGGGTGTGAATCCATTTATAAATTTGGCCAGCAATAGCTCCATTGAAGCAACAGCCAGGGCAGGTGGAAATGCAGGGGCAGTCAGCATTATCACTCCCACATTAGGGATGACAGACGGTGCCTCTGTGGCTGTCAGTAGTCTCAATGGCGAGGGAACCGCTGGAGACGTGACGATCGCGGCCACGACTGTTAACTTAAGCGGCAATGCCGAGATCTCAGCTACAACTGATCGGGGCGGAGCCACTAACCCTGCCAACATTAACTTGCAAGGGTTAAGCACCTTGCAATTGGACAATGCTCAAATCTCAGCCGTAACTCAAACGGGACGAGCGGGTAATTTATCAGTGAGTGCCAGTAGCGCGATCGCCCTCACCAACAATAGTGTCTTGTCGGTGGCTGGAAATGGTGCGACGAGTGGAGACTCTGGGAACATCACCCTGGCCACCCCGCAGCTCAGCGTGAATAACTCCCAAATCTCGGCTTCCACGGTTGGGGGCGTTGGCGGAAACGTCAGTCTGCAAGGACTGAGTACACTGCAATTGGATAACGGTCAGGTGAGGGCTTCGACGGAAACGGGACGGGCGGGTAACTTGTCGGTGAGTGCCAGTAGCGCGATCGCCCTTAACAACAATAGTTCGCTCTCTGTTGAAGCAACCGGACAGACCGGAAATTCCGGCAATGTGACCTTAACTACGCCCCAACTCACGGTTAATAACTCTCAAATTTCCGCTTCTACGGTGGGGGGAACGGGAGGAAATGTCAATCTGCAAGGCTTAAATTCTTTGCAAATGAACAATGGGCAGGTCAGCGCTTCCACTGAAACCGGACAGGCAGGCGATTTAAACGTCAATGTGAATGGGGATATTAACCTGACCAATAACAGTCGGTTGGCAGTTGAAGCGACGGGGGCTAACGGTGTGGCCGGTGACATCACCATTAACGGGCGCAACATCACGCTCCAAAACTCTGAAGTCCTGGCCAGTAGCCGCCAAGGACGATCAGGCAATATCCGAATTACGGGCCGCCGACTGGATTTGCGAAATGGCACGATTAAAGCCGAAACGGGGCAAAGCACCGGGGCACGCTCCGGCAGCATCGATCTGGATTTGAGTTTCAGGCTGACACTGGAAGATGAAAGTGAAATTTCTACGCTGGGATTAAACGGGGCAGATGGTGGCGATATTACCATCCTCAATGTGCGGTTCTTGTTTGGCAAACCGCCCACGGGTCCTAATGGCAGCGACATTGTGGGACGGGCAGACGGGGGCGGACAGGGTGGCCGCGTGTTTCTCGATCGCACAACTCTGGTGCAGGGCTTTTTATTCCGGCGAGCAGAGGACGGGAATCGCACCAACGATATTGACACCAATGGCCAACTGCAAAACTTCTCCACCGATGCCGATGTAGGCGCACGCGGCTTGTCTGCGCCACTCATTGTCTTTAATGACGTGTCTCAGATCGTCAGTAGCGCTTGCGAAGCGGTCGGCATTAAACCAACGGCTGGCAATGCTGAACTTCGGATTACCGGACGGGGCGGCGTGCCCATAAGTCCGACTGCACCGCTACCCGCGCAACCCACCAGTAGCGATTGGGTCACGCTGGAACTGAATCCTCAAGTGCCCGTCAGTATAACTCTACCAAATGGTGCAACTGCCGTTTTGCAACCGGGGGAAATCTATCAACTACAGGCAACCTGTGTGAATGGGTGGAAACTCCGGCAGCGATCGCTGCTTTAATTTACTCTCTACTTGCCCTCGACCCATGAAGTACTCCACCAAACTGGCTTTTCTGCTCCTGGGGCTAATCGTGCTCCCTCCGCTTAATCTAGGAATTCCTGTTCAGCCCCTGGCTGCATCTCCTGTCGCTACGGCCAAAGGTTTGACAGCCCAAACCAACACGATCGCGCCCCGGAATCGTCGCCGCCTGAACTGGCGCGTGGGGGTGCGGTCTTCCCGCTATCGGGTAGGCGCTTTTAGCCGCAGCGGCAGTTGTGCCACTCCAGCCCAAATGGTGCCCTTTACGCCTCCGGCTAGAGCCGAGGAGCGCGTGGGCAGCTTTAGAACTCCGGTAGACCTGACGTTATCCAGTCGTCCTACGTTCTGGGTGTATGTGTCGTCGATTCCGCCCAATACCGAAATGCAGTTCACCTTGCAGGACGCGATCGGCAAGGAAGAACTTTACTCCACGACATTTACCGTCAATCAAGCCGATGGGTTAATTGGTATTCGTCTCCCCAAAACCGCCCCAGAACTGGCTGTCGGCGAAAGCTATGTTTGGGAATTGTCGATGAACTGTGCGGACCGGAATAACCCGGTGAATCTATTATCTACCAGTGGTTGGGTGCAACGGGTCAACCCACAACAGATGCGTCCCACGGCCACATTTGACCCCCGGCCCCTCGTGCAGGAATTAGCCAAAGCCGCTGATTTAGACAAGCCAGCTCTTTATGCCGGGTTGGGTATTTGGCAAGATGCAGTGACGACGCTCATTGAACTTCGCCAGAAACAACCGAATAATCGGGAATTGAAGGAAGATTGGCGGAATCTACTGATAGGCGCACAAATGGATCAGTTTGTCGATGCTCCTGTTCTGGCGGTGAATTAAAGACCCCAACCGCACCTACCCCCGCGTTGCTTCGTTCTCACCTAGTTTGAGGAATTCCTCTATGTACCGACTCAAAGGCGTTCAGGTTTTGTCTGCGGTGTTTGTCTGCACTGCGATCGCCCTCCCGGATCTGAGTCAGTGGGCAGCGGCAAAGTCTGGGCCAACCTCAGAACCCCTACAACTGGCTCAACGGCGGCGGTTAAGCTTTCGCGTGGGGGTGCGGCCATCGCGCTTCCGGGTGGGTGGGTTTAGTCGGGCGGCAACCTGTGGCGATCGCGACACGATGATTGCCCTAGTGCCACCGCCTCAAGCTCAGGAGGCTGCAAATCGTCGAACGGGTGAAGAGCCAGTTGATAAAACTGCCAGCGATCGCCCCACCTTCTTCTTTTACGCACCCTACACTTCACCGAAGGCGGCACAATTCACCCTGCAAGATGAAAAGGGCACCCAACAGCTTTACAACATTAAATTCCAACTCACTGGCAAACCTGGCATTGTGGGCATCTCGCTGCCTAAGTCGGGTCCGGCGCTCCAGGTAGGACAGAAGTATGTGTGGCAGGTCGCCGTTGCCTGTACCCCAGATGATATCAGCAATACGGTGGTGATTAGTAGCTGGATTGAACGGGTGGCCTCTTCCGCCAGTCAAATCGGCACCCTGGCAGAACAGGGCATCTGGCAGGATACCGTCTCTCTTCTTGCTTTAAGTCGCTTCCAGAAACCCGACGATCGCCAGGTGGCGGCAGATTGGTCGAGCCTGATGGAAGATGCCGGATTGGCTCAGTTCAAACAAACGGCGATCGTCCAACTGGTACGGAATTCCAACTAAGCCCCTACGGCGTGTAAATAATTGAAAAGAACACACTTTCTCGGAGCGATTGCCCATTAGTGGCGGTGGAGTTGATCAGCGGCACACCCCAATCGAGGCGGGCGCGGAAATTATCACCCATTTTCCATTGCAGCCCCAATCCCACACTCAGCAGACGGCTGGGGTCTGGTTGATCAAACCCCAGATTCCAACCTCGTCCGGCATCAATAAACGGAACAACTTGCAACACACCCTGCCACCTGGGAATCCGCAATACGGGCAGGTAAAATTCCGCCGAGGCAAACCAGGCATTATCCGCCAGTAGTACCCCGGTGCGATACCCCCGTACCGTATCAATTCCGCCCAAGCTCAACTGTTCAACTGGTACGAGGGGCCGATTGGCAAACTGCAATTGGCCTTTCAGGGCAAACAGCGTATCGGGCGCGAAGGAGTGGACCCAAAAGCCGCGCCCCTGCCAGGAAAAGAAACGACCATCGGGCGGTTCCTGAAGTTGCGTGGCACCGAACGCACTCACCCCAAAGCTAAATTCCGACTGCAATGAGAATACATCCCGTTCACCCCGCTTCAGCCACTCCTGCCCAAAGCGAATTGCTGTAATTCGGGTTTTGCCGTCCGGGTCACTTCCTCGCGCCGGGAAGGGAATGGCCACTCCTTCATTAAACGCTTCTAAAAAGACACCTTCGTTACGGTAGTGAGTACCCCGGATACTCAGGGCGAATAGTTCATTCGCCGTTTGCAAAATGGGCTGACGCAGGGCAATTTCGTAATTTTGCGATCGCGACGTGATGCCCAAGGCCCGGAAGGGTTCCTCAATCACTTCACCCCGGCTATTGGTGTAGGCAAAACTGAGGGTGCCGTTACTGGGATTAATGGGCACCGCGAAGCCAATATCAAAACTCTGGCTCCCTGCCGAGCGGTTGTATCCCACCTGGAGGCGATCGCCCAACCCCAACAAGTTCGCGTGAGACAGGCCCACCTGTTGCCGAAAGGTGCCCACACTGGGGGCGCGTCCGTTGTCGATCGAGACCGTGGCCCGTAAGGGCGGAGCCTGCCGCACTTTGACATTCAAGGTGCTTTTCCCCAACGTCGTTCCTGGTGCTAGTTCCGTCGTGATGCTGCTAATCATGGGGTCTTGTTCCAGCAACCGCACCGCATCCGCTAATTGATCAATTTGTAACGGTGTTTGAATATTGCGTTGAAGGCGACGGCGCACATAGTTCGGCGACAGCGGACGGCCCAGCCACAGGAAGTTGGGCCGCTGAACCTGAACATTAATCGCTTCCAGGCTGCCTTCTACAACCCGAATTTCCGGTGTCGCCCCCGTCAGCACATCCGCAGGCACAAAGGCACCGGAATTGATGAAGCCGCGCTCAGTATACAGTTTGGTGATGGCTTCACTAATCTGCACGAGTTCCGCCGGCGTGAGCGACTGAGTGGTGGCAGTTGGGCTGCGATCGCCGGGGTTGGATAAACCAGTCACCTGTCGCACGATCGCGGCTAGTTGGGCTTGGGAGAACCGGGTGCTGCCCGTAATTTGCAGTTGCTCTAGCGGAATGCGATCGCGGAGGGGCGGTGGGGTGGCGATGGGGGACGGTGGGGCGGCGATGGGGGCGACCGTGGGAGAAGGCGCAGGCGAAACGCCGATGGGGGAAGGGGCGGGGCGAGCGGTGGGAGGCTCAACGGTGAAGGGAGTGGGAACAGCGGGAGCCGGAGCGGTGGGGCGAGTGGTGGGGCGAGCGGTGGGGCGAGCGGACGAGGAGGGAGCGGGCGCGACGGTAGGGGGCGCGGCAGTAGGAGGAGCAGCAGTAGGAGGAGCAGCGGCAGGAGGAGCAGCAGTGGGTGAGACGGGGCGGCTAGTGGCTGGCGGGATCGAGGGGGCGACGGCGATCGCACCGGGAGTGCGGCTGAGTTCGGGAGCCTGAAGCAGGGCTGCAATCAGTTCCACAGGGAAGGGCCGGGATGGAGGTGAGGCGGCAGGGGACCGACGTTGGGCGATCGCAGGAGTGGAGGCGGGTGGGGTGGGTGAGGCGGTTTGCCCCGATGAGGGCGGTGAACCCGCAGGAATGGGCCGTACTGCAACGGTTTCGGGTTGGGCAACGGCACTGAAGTCCTGATTCCGCCGTGGGGGAGTGGGAGGAGTGGAACGGGGTGGGGATTGGGGCCGCGCGGCTATGGGAGGTGTGGCTTCTGGGCGGCTGAGGGGAGCCGTGGCGGTGACTACCGGCACGCGATCGCGCACCGAGGGAGATTGGAGTTCGCTGGGTGCCGCGATGGGTTGCAATGATGTTTCGGTATTGCGATAAAGCAATTTGGCCCCAATGAATACCGTGCCGATGCCCATTCCCCCCAGTAAAGTCACCAGGCCCACCGCTTTGAGGCGATCGCGCAGCGGAATGGGGGCCGCGTGGGTCGTCGCTATACCCGGAATGGGAAGTGGCGGTGACACGGCTGCGTCAGGGGTAAGGGGTAAGGGTTGTGGGGGGTTATTTGTTGACCGCATCACCAGATCCCAATCTCAGAACAGTTAATCAGAATGCTTACGGTTGAGCCACGGGCGATCGCTGGGACCCGTCACGGCTGAGGGGAACTAAACCAGCCGCTTTCAGCAATTGTTGGCCTTCGGCAGTTCGCATTAATTCCACAAATTTTTTGCCCATTGCCGAGCGCCGATTATCACGCGGATACACCACCACAATCGGGTAACTCATGAGGTAACTGCCGTTGTGGAAGCGGTCTGGGTCGGGCGCATAAGCGCCCTTGCGATCGCACAAATCGGTTTCTGGAGTAATTTCGCTGCCATTACTTAAAACAAGCGGCTGAATTGCCACCTGTGATGAGTGACGCAGTGCCAGAGGATAGACAGAACATTGTCCCCAGACTTCACTTAAGGCCATGATTCCAATACTCCCAATATCATTCTGCTCAAAGTCACGAATAACTTGCCGCAGTAAATCAATTCCGGGTAGAACCTTGACATCGGGCAATGTTTGAATGGGATTCCCATTCAGTACTTTTTGCTCGAAAATGGCAATCACATCGGGATTGCTGGCCATGTAGCGCTGCACCCTCAAATTCGGGCCACCAATGGTTTTCCAGTCATTCACCTGGCTGGCATAGAGTTGCTGCACCTGAGTTAAGCTGAGTTGACCATTGAGGGTGGCAGGTAGACCCTGTTTGCGTTTAGCGTAACTGAAAGAAACCACCGTTGCCAGCCCATCGTAAGCAATGTCCTGAGCCATCACATCGCTCGGCAGTGGGGTAATGAGGGGCATCACCGCAAAATCCGCATTGCCGGAGCGCATCTGGGCCAGCGCCTCCCCGGCTGTGGTGGCAGGAACATAGACTAAATTTAACTGCGGCTGACTCAGGGCAAGTTGCTCCTGCAGCCCAACGCCTCGCTGCAACAGGTTGCGTTGTTGTAGTACCGTCCACCAGGTACCGCCCTGCACTGAGGTATACCGGAAGTTACCTGTGGGTATGGCACTCACTTCTGCCAGACAACAAGTTGTGACCTGCGGAGCCGCAATGGATTGGGAGTCTGGCGATCGCCAGCGCGGTAGCAAGACAAACGCCCCCACTAACAGCCCCAACAACGACAATAGGAGCAAGGGAGACCATTTTTGGGCCGGCGGTTCGGGGGTGGGCGTGGTGGCGATCGGGGTGAGCACAGCGGGCGATCGCGCGGCAAGTTGCAGGAGATCCCGTCGGGCCGTTTCGGCACTGTCGTATTGCCCCGTTCGCAATGAGTCGAGGATCAACCGCAAGGCCGGATCAAGGGCAAGCGGCGCATCAGCCCTGGGTGCGACCGTTGGCTCAACCGCCGTAGCTGTATCCACGCCCTGCAACAGGGTTAACCCAATCTCGCCAACCCGTCTCAAATCCTGTTGAATGGCGGTTGGTGTTGCCTCCGTGGTGCGGGGTTGGGCCAAGGTTGGGTCAAAATACTGCTCCCACAACAGCAGATCAGCCAGATACACGAACGGTTGAGCCGCTTGCTCAGTCCACAAAATGCTATCCAGGCTAAGATTACCGTGAATCAACCCCTGTTGAATCGCGCCAGAGGGAAGATTAAACTTTTGCCGATGGAGAAAGTCGAGGGTTTGGAGCAGCTGGCTTAATACCTCGCGCGTTTGTGTGGCTGCAAATGCACCCTGGCTGGCCAGTTGCTGGCGGAGAGTTGGAGCTAGATCGAGCGCGGGCGTGACCAGAAAACACAACTCCTGGGTTTCGCTGTCTGCGATCGCCTCTAATGGTTGAATCACGCGGAAATCCTGGAGCCGTCCATCTGCTAGTTGTAACCCCGCCAACCGTTGAAAACTGCTTTGGCGATGCAACGCCTCGGCTTTGGTAAATTGAGTTTCAGGCAGAAGAAATTCTTTGATGGTGACGGGCTGCTTGGAAGTGACTTCCATCCCACTAAACAGATGCCCATTCCCGCGTGCTCCAAAGTAGGCTGTGGCGGTGTAGTAGCCCCGTTGGCCCCGAATGTCTGACCGTTCTAGCAGACCTAAAATTCGTTCGGGAGGCAGGAGCGTGGCAGGTGCTTCGGGTAAGGTAGTTACCCTGTCGCGTTGGGCTGGAAATAACTCTGGACGAAGTTCCTCCAGGATGTCTTTTAACCAGGCGTAACGAGAGAGGAACCCAAACAAACTAACCCGCGTCGGTAGCGGGTACCGTCGCAAAAAAGCTCCGAGCAGGACTTCAACAACCTTTTGCATTCGTGTTCTGGATCGCTCAAACTCGCTTTGTTCTCTCTTCGTCCTTCTGGTTGACCTATCCGCCCAAAAAGCAACCAGGTTGACATCATAAAGCGATCGCGGCGGCTGGAGAAACTTGACGTAAGTTAGTACTTGATTGCAACGAAAACTTGCTAATCTACCTTTGACCATTAATTTTGGAGCATGTGTATGGCCAGGGAAGCCGTTGCTCAGTTGTTTCGTGCAGCTCAGGTGGACTCAACGCTACGGGATGAGCTGAATCAAGCTCCTACCGTGGAACAATTCATCCAGCAGGCCAAGCGCTACGGTTATGAGTTCACCTTAGAAGAGTGGCAGTCAATGACCAGCTTCTCGGTAGAGGAATTAGCAGGGGAACTATCGGAAATTCCGGGACTGTAACTTGAGGGCGATCGCGGCATCCTGGTTGCACTCAACCAGGATCATGGCACACCATGCGGTGGAATGTGACACTTTCTATGGGCGACAGTTTCTATGGGTGACAGTTGGCCCGATTTTTACCCTGGGCCGCAGCTCGTACCTGGCGCGCCCATTCAGTGGTTCGTTAGTTTTAATTCCTAAGGGGCGATTCCCTGCTGCTCTGCGGCGTAAAATGCAGAAGTGTATGTCTAATCACCCTGTTGTATTTCTGGCAACCCATAGGGAACACTATTTGGTTGGTGCAAAATTCAGTTCTTCACATACTCCTGTATCTGTTCCTTGGGCTAGGCTAGTTGATTGTTCTAATATCTACATTCCTGATTAATCACTTTGGGCAACCCCAACGATGACTGTTGCTCACCTTGTGTTCGCCCTAGTCACCACGGTCTACATTCTAGTTGCATGGCTACAGATGGCGATCGCGCACAAACTCAGCCATGTATAGCGGTCGCCATGTATAACGTGGCAGCGGCGAGTCAGAACGGCTATCTAGAGTTGGCTCTTGAGCCATTCGACTTGTTCTCAGCCTTCTGACCAAAACGATATTCGCAAATGACCAAACAATGTAGCCGTAGAACTATCCGATGTTAGTTGACTCACTCATTTGGGCAAACTCCAAACAATGACTACTCCAAACAATGACTGGTGCGGGAAATTGCACCAGTTGTTCATCTAACCACAATGCCCGCTTGCAGTTTCCGATAAAATCCAATTTCTAGCTGTTCCTCTGGATGCACCTATGAATCCACCTTCCGCCTCAGAACAATGTTCTGCTCCGGTCAGTTCGTCGCAGTCGTCTCAGGCTCCATTTGCGCCTCCCTCGTTGCCCCCCGATCCGGCCTCATTGCCCCCCGATCTGGAATTGCGCCAAATTCACAAACACTATAGCGATCGCAGTGTGCTGGAGGATATCAACCTGCAAGTGCGGCATGGGGAATTTGTCGCCATCATGGGGCCGAGCGGTTGCGGCAAAACGACATTGCTGCGGCTGATCGCAGGGTTGGATGCCATGTCCAACGGAGCAATTTACCTGAGTGGGCAGGACATTACTCATTTAGCGGTGCATCAGCGGAATGCCCGCATGGTGTGGCAAAACTTTGCCCTGTTTCCTCATTTAAATGTACGAAAGAATATTGAGTTTGGCTTAACGCTTCAGCCCCATAACCGCGCCAGTGTGAAGCGGAAGGTGGAAGATGTGGCGGCGATGGTGCATTTGAGTGAGTTTTTGGGGCGGCGGGTGAGCCAGTTGAGCGGTGGGCAGAAGCAACGGGTCGCGATCGCCCGCGCCCTGGTGACAGAACCCAAAATCTTGCTCCTGGATGAACCCATGAGTGCGCTAGATGCCAATTTGCGAATTCGGATGCAGGGCGAACTGAAACGGCTCCAGCAAGCCCTCAATATTTCCTTTCTGTACGTCACCCACAACCAGAATGAAGCCTTTACGATGGCCGATCGCATTGTGGTGATGAATCAGGGCCGCATCGAACAAATTGGCACCCCTACCGAAATTTACAACCGTCCCAAAACCCGCTTTGTCGCAGAGTTTGTCGGCAACAACAATTTATTCAATGGCAAAATCGTGCAGGTGGAAGACCACTATCTGACCATTGCCACCCCCCAGGGCAGTATGCGGGCGCAGCAGCATGACCTGACCCACGCGATCGGCGAAACGGTGACGGTCGTTGTCCAGGCCGACAAACTCTCGCCCATCTCCAAACAGCATCCCCTGGAAAATTGTATTCGGGCCACCCTGCGTGGACGCGACTTTTTAGGCTCGCAGGTGAGTTATCTCCTGGAAACCAGCCCTGGGCAATTTGTGCAAATGGTGCGGCAGGAATCGTTGAGTGAGAGTTTAGCGGTGCAGATCGATGCCGAGATGCACCTGTTTTGGGCAGCCGCAGACACGACGCTGTTAGGAGAAGGCGTGCTATGACACCTCAACTCCGCAATGCTCAAGCCCGCAATTCTCAAGCCCGCAATCCTTACGGGTTAGGGTCCAGCCAACGTGCCCCCAACGATACCAGTTGGTTAAAAGTGCTATGTTTGCTGCCAGCCCTTGTTTACGATGGCATCTTCTTTTTGCTACCGTTGCTGTTCCTCGTCTGGTTAGGATTTTGGACGACGGAAAATTATCAGGCGATTCCGGGCTTCTCCCTGGAAAACTACCGGGATATTTTCAGCCAATTCTTCACCAAGTCGGGCTATGCTTACGCGATCGCCCAATCCCTCTGGGTGGCCTCCACCACGACAGTGCTGGCGATTGCACTTTGTTATGGGTTTGCCTTTGGGCTGGTTTTTGTGGTCCCAGAGCGTTATCAACGGTTGCTGTTGCTATTGGCGATCGCGCCCTTTTGGAGTAGTTACATTCTGCGGTTGTATGCGTGGCAAAGTATCATCGCGCAAAAAGGCTTACTCAATACAATACTCATGCAACTGGGCTGGATTCAAACACCATTAAACATCATTTATACTCAAAATGGTACTCGGATTGGATTAATTCATTACCTGGCACCGATTATGATTTTGATTCTTTACCTGGTGCTACGTAATATCGATCGCACCTTGATTGCCGCATCCCGCAATCTGGGTGCAACAAGCTGGCAAACCTTCTGGCGGGTGATCTTTCCTCTGAGTAAATTAGGGATTGTCTATAGTGCCGTGTTTGGCATGATTATCAGTTTGGGGGATGTGCTATCAGGCATTTTATTAGGCGGGGGGACGGGGCGATCGCTGTTGGGTTCTTTGCCGCTATTTTCCACCATGATTTTGAATGAGTACGCCGGGTCCACCAATCTCCCCCGAACCTCAGCACTGGCAACGATCTTGATTGGCATGATGGTGGTAGTGCTGGTGAGCGGGGTCAAATGGGCCGAGGAGCGATAATCAGATGACAAGGCAAATTCATTCCATCCAGACGAAAGAGGCTACGCTGTCACCCAGAGCCGCGATCGCCTGGTCACTGGCCGGATGGCTTTACTTAAGTTTGGGATTTATTTTTTTATTTCTGCCGATTTTGACACTGGTGCTGTTCTCCTTTGAAGATACACGCTTTCCCAGCCTGCCCTGGACCGGATGGACACTCAAGTGGTATCAGGAGTTGCTCACCGATGGCGGGTTGCTCAAAGCTTTGAAAAATAGCCTGATCGTGTCGCCGCTGGCTGCCGCTGCTGCTACCGTCTTGGGATTCCTGACCGCCTATGCCCTACATCGGTTTCAGTTTCCGGGCAAAAATCTCTTGTCAATTCTGTTCACCGTGCCGATTTTGGTGCCGCCGTTAATTTTGGGTGTGGCCTTTCTGGGGTTGTTGTCTCGCCTGAATTTGCAAGGGCAACTCCTCAGCATTTTTCTGACCCATGTGGTGATTCTGATTCCTGCCGCGATCGCCATCATCACCCTGCGACTGGCCCAAATTCCCGACAACATCGAAGCTGCCGCCTGGAACCTGGGAGCAACGGAGTGGCAAACTCTGTGGCGCGTGATTCTACCCTGGACTCTGCCCGGAATTGCTGGAGCCTGGTTACTGGCGTTTACCTTCTCCTTTGATGAGTTCGTGATTGCCTGGTTTGTGGGTGGATTTGAGCAAACCTTACCCGTTTCGATTTATAACTTTATTGGGACAAATCTCAGTCCGGCTTTAAATGCCATTGGTGCGATCGTGTTTATGATTTCAGTGCTGATGTTAGTCGGGGCTGAGTTATTGTTAATTCCCCTCTTTGTCAGGCGAAAATCTTAGATTGGTGCAACCACCACTCCAGCAATACGGCGCGGCATTGTAAACAAAACAATTTCTGGAGCAACTCCTGTACGCCTGCCGGAGTGATAGGGTAAGTCTGGTCTACCAGTTGAGATTGTTGTAAGGTCTGGTCGATCTGGGCAACAAACCCGTAAAGTTTCTGGTTAGAAAAGGAACTATTTACCGGCCACCCGGTTGCATTCAGGGGCTTTAGATCGGTAATTGAGTGGACCTCAACCCCTAACTCACGGTGCAAAATGGCGATCGCGACTGTGTCTAGATCCTGCTCTGCGGGCACTCGTCCACCCGGAAAATCTAACGTGCCCTGCCCCACCCCAGGCCGATAACTGGGAGCCGGAAGTAACAAGCGATCGCCCTGAATTGGTAACACAATTAACGAGTCAACCTTTTCCACCCGCCAATATTCCAACACATTGCCCTGGTGATCTTGGAGTTGCTCACCAATCACAGTTAACCAGCGCGATCGCAGTTCGACAAAGCGATCGCGCACGGGCCACGCTGGCACAGATTCATCAGAGGGCATAAGATCAGGGGGCATAACATGAGAAGAGAAACATTATCTACCGTTTGACGCTCAAACAGACCTGACAAAACGCCCGGACTTTATCCGAGAATAATTGATTTCGTTCCATCAGGGCCATGTGTCCACCGGGAGCCAGCACATCCAGTTCGGCGGTGGGAATGACCTGTGCCATGCGATCGCTGGCACAGGGACGAGTCGCAATGTCAGATTTACCCACCAGCACCAGCGTCGGCACACTGATTTCAGCCAGGGTTGCAGTTTCTTCAAAGCGAAACATGGCGAATACGCCCCGCGCCAGGATACCGGGTGGGGCTTTAATCCCAATCAAATTGGAGAAATTCAATTGGCCTCTGGTTTCTCGGCCTGTAAAGCCAGAAATCTCTGTCGTCAGCAAGGTGGTGCCGTTGAAATAACTCAGCCAACTGGTGAGGTGCAGGATCGGCGACAGCGCGATCGCCAGATACAGCAAGGGTTCCAGCAGGGGTTTTTGCAACGCCAGCAGGAGGCGACTCAGGATCGTGGTGCGCAGGGGGTTGGTGTATGTCCCATCGACCAAAATCAATCCGGCCACAGACTGGCCCAATCGCTCCGGAAATAAGCGGCTGTAGGTTAGCAGAATCATCGCACCCATGCTATGGCCCAGCAGAATTACGGGCTGATCCCCGGCCAGCTCAACCACCGCATTCAGGTCATGGGCAAATTTTGCGATCGAGTAGTCCCGGTTTTGGGGTTTCCGGGATTTGCCCAACCCCGGTAAATCCCACACAATCACCCGAAATTGGTCGCTCAATTGTTTTTTGGCGTAGTACCACACCAGGCTATCCGGTCCCCATCCATGCGTCAGGATTAACGTCGGCCCCTGCTCAGGCCCATAAATCTCCACCTGAATTTCGCTGCCATCAGGCCGGGATAATCGGTGAACGCGATCGCTGCGCTCCGGTTTGGGTTCATCACGGCCTGCCCGCCGTAGCAAAAGGATGGGCAGAAAGCCCAAAACCGACCACAGCAGGAGGCCCACACTGAGGTACAACCAGCGATCGCTAATGAGTTCGCCCTGATACCACTGGTAAAAAATGTACCCGCCTCCACCCAAAATCGCGATCGTCACCAGGCTAGACAGTAAACGCAGTATAAAGTCGAGGGGCATGAACATAATGCTTCAACCAATTCGGCTGCTAATTCGATCAGGTTGAGCTTAAGGGATTAATTACTCCAGGCGAAACCTATCTCTAGTAAGAAAAAGAACTTTAGGGTTGGCTATCGTCACCTCTGACCCTGGTGGGTAGTAGACATTCGGGGTAAATTCGCAGAGATTTTTAACAAGGTTCCAGCTTGATTTGCCATTAATATTACGATTAAAGATTTATAGATGGAATGCGGCTGGGAGTCATCAACTGCGTGTAAGCCTGTGTTTGAGCGAACTTTGGAGAAAGGTTAAGAATGAGGCAATCTCTATCACTGCATTGGCCGCGTTGGTTGAAGAAACTGGGCTGGTATGTGGGCCTGGGCCTGGGGATGGCCTCGCTGCTGGCGGCAACCGCGATCGCTCAAACCAGCCATATTTCCACGCCCCCACCCGCCCCACCGATATCACTCAGTCAGCAACGGGATGGGTTAGAGTTACTCCGCACGGGCAAAACTGATTACAACAACGGTCAATGGTTGCAGGCGATCGCCGCCTGGCAGCAGGCGGAGCAGCAGTTTACCGCGCAACAGGATGACCTGAACCGAGCCGTAGTGCTGGGAAATCTGGCCCTGGCCTATCAGCAGTTGGCCCGCTGGCCGGAAGCGAACCAGGCGATCGCCACCAGCCTGGATCTGTTCGCGCGACTTCCGGCGGCCCAGACTGAGCGATCGCGGCTGGCAGAAGCCTGGAATATTCGGGGTAGTGTGCAACTGGCACAGGGGCAAGCCGAACAGGCGCGGACTTCCTGGCAACGGGCCGTCGAGTTGTTTCGGCAAGCTCAAGATGAGACGGGTGAGGTGCGGGCGCTGATTAATCAAACGCAGGCATTACGCTCCCTCGGCCTCTACCTCAGTGCCCGCTCCACTCTGGCTCAGGTGAATCAGGTGTTGCAAAAACAACCCGATTCCGCCTTGAAATCCGCTGTGTTACTCAACTACGGCGATACCCTGCGACTCATCGGCGATTTGCCGCAATCACAGGCCATCCTGGAACACAGCCTGAAGCTGGCCCAAACCGAGCGATCGCCCGCCCAAATTGCCGCCGCCTACATCAGCTTGGGAAACACGGCCCGCGCCCAACGCCAACCCTCCCCGGCAGCGGCCCTGCGGCAGGCAGATGAGTATTACAAAGCGGCGATCGCGGCGGCTCCGTCTCCCTTGATCCGGGTGCAAGCTCAACTCAACCAGGTGCGGCTATGGCTGGAGGCGGCTCCCCCCTCCCCCCAACGCAGCGCCCTGCAAGCCAGTCTGGCGGCGATCGAGACGCAATTACCACAACTACCCGCCAACCGTGCGGCCATTTACGCCCGGATTAACTATGCCGATATCTTGATGAAGCTGGCAGCAACAGGGCAGGCCACCCCCGCCACTGCATTCTCGTCCAATGGCGAACACCTTCGCATCGCCCAACTGCTGGCCACTGCCGTTCAGCAGGCGCGGCAGCTTCAGGATCAACGGGCGGAATCCTACGCGCTGGGATACCTGGGCAGCGTGTACGAGCAGCAACAGCAGTGGTCGCAGGCCCAAGGGCTGACCGCGCAGGCGTTGCTGCTGTCGGAAATTAGCAACACGCCCGATATTTCCTACCGCTGGTTGGCGCAATTGGGGCGGTTGTTGAAGGCTCAGGGAAAGCCAGAAGCGGCGATCGCAGCCTACAGTAATGCGGTCAAAACTCTGGGACGGTTACGAAATGATCTGGTATCCAACAATCTGGATGTGCAGTTCTCCTTCCGCGAAAGTGTGGAACCCATCTATCGGGAGTTTGTGGGGCTACTGCTACAACCGATTGTGAGTCAGTCTGCTCAAACCTCACCGGCTTCAAACAGTCAGGTCAGTCAGGCTCGCCTGAAACAAGCACGACAGGTGATTGAATCCTTGCAACTTGCAGAACTGGATAACTTCTTTCGAGAAGCCTGTTTAGAATCGCGGGCTGTGCAAATCGATCAGATCGATCAACAGGCGGCTGTGCTGTATCCGATTATTTTGAGCGATCGCCTGGACGTGATCCTTTCCCTGCCTGACGGTTCACTGCGGCATCATAGTCAGGCTATGCCCGAATCGGCCCAGGAACGATTGATTGCAGAGATGCTGAACTCCCTCGCGCGGGAAGCATCAAATCGGGAGCGCTTACCCAAGGCACAGCAATTGTATGATTTGTTGATTCGTCCATTTGAGGCTGACCTGGCCACCAACGGCACCAAGAACCTGGTATTTGTGCTGGATGGCACACTCCGCAATGTGCCAATGGCTGTTTTGCATGATGGGAAACAGTACCTGATTGAGAAATACAACCTGGCCCTGACCCCCGGTATGCAACTTTTACCGACTCGCCCCCTGATGCGGCAACAGTTGAAGGCATTAATCGGTGGGGTGAGTGAAGCCAACCAGAACTTTATTGCGTTGCCCAATGTGGTAACGGAAATCGAGAAGATTCGCGCCAGTATGCCAACGGAGGTGTTGCTCAATCAAAATTTCACGCGATCGGCATTTCAACAGCAAATTCAAAAAACGCCATTCCCCATCGTCCATCTGGCCACCCACGGGCAGTTTAGCTCCGATCCCGACCAAACCTTCGTGCTGGCCTGGAACGATCTCATTGATGTGAGAAGCTTGAGCGAAATGCTGCAAACGCGGGAACAAGTGGTGCGTGCTCCGGTGGAACTTCTGGTCATGAGTGCTTGCCAAACGGCGGAGGGGGATGACCGAGCCGCGTTAGGACTGGCCGGGGTGGCGGTGCGATCGGGTGCTCGGAGTACGATCGCGACCCTGTGGGCTGTAGATGATGAGGCTGCCGCTCGCTTCGTGACCCGGTTTTACCAGGAGTTGGCCAATTCGCAGCGATCGAAGGCCGAAGCCTTACGCCAAGCTCAACTCGCCCTGTTGAAAGAACTAAAGCATCCCTTTTACTGGGCACCCTTTATTCTCGTCGGTAATTGGCTGTGATACTGCTGTAGTTATGCATGACCGGGATGCGATCGCGGATTGAGCAGATTCAAATCAGCGAACTCACTGCCAAATTTATTTCTTCCTGTACTCTTTAAAAACAGCCACAACTGCGTCACTAACCTGGAGGCAACAATGCGAACCCACCTGAATCGTCAATGGATATGCCTGTTATCCATCGCGGCCTTATCATCCCTGGCAGCTTTTCCTGGCATGGCGAAAACCCCCACCCCCCCCGCCTCTAACCGGACTACCCCCCGCACTCTGCAACAGCGGCGGACTCCCAGTCAACCCACCCCCAATCGCAGCATGCCCGCCGTCCCGCGTGGTCAATCGGCTGCCAGAAGTTTTGCCTTTGAGGGGAAAGGCTCCCCAGCCAGTACAGTGGCAGGGGGCAGACGCAGTAATGGTTTGTGTCAAGCTGCCAGCAACAATTCTCCCTTGCAGGCCAGTTCATCTCTCCCAACCGCCGCCGCTCCCGATTACACGCAAACCCTCACGGTTTTGGTGCCAACTCAAGGATTTGATGGCGGGGTCGCGTCCGATCGCCCCACATTCCTGGTCTACGTACCCCAAAATTCCGCCAGGGAACTCAGCTTTCGGCTCAAAGATAGTGACGATAATGACATCTATCAGACTCAGGTGCCGTTGACGGGTTCGCCTCAAATCGTTGGGATTCAGATGCCAGAACCCCTTAAAGTGGGGCAAACCTACCAGTGGTTGGCAACGCTGATTTGCTCCAACAATACGGTGGCAGCAAATAACCCCTACGTCAAAGTCAAAATTCAACGAGTTCAACCCGATCGCGAGATTGCCAGCCAACTCCAGCAAGCCCATTCGCTGGAACAGGTAGCGGCCTATGCCAGAGCGAGCTTATGGTACGAAGCATCAACCGCGTTAGTTGCACTGAAGCAAGCCAATCCTCAAAATGCGGAGTACACCACCGCCTGGAATGAATTATTACAATCCATTGGTCTGGATAAGTTAACCACGGTGCCAGCCACCATCAAGTAGTTTGTTTGGGGGGGAGTGCGTTGACCTACCGATGCAGGTTAGGAGTTGAGCAGAGGTTGATCTAGCACAGCAAATTGTTGCACCAATTCTTCGATCACACCGACCAATTCTTCTGCATTCACGGGTTTGGCCAAATGGGTTTGAAAGCCAGCCCTTAACGCTTCCCGCCGATCTTCCGGGCGCACATAGGCCGTGAGGGCGATCGCTGGAATTTCCCTCGAAATGGAAGCGCGAATGTGCCGCATTAACTGATAGCCATCCTCTCCAGGCATGGCAATATCGCTCACAATCACATTGGGGCGGGTTTGTTCCAGGAGCGAGATCGCATCTTGAGCACAGGCCACTGCCGTAACCGCTGCCCCGGCCCCTTCTAACACTCGCTGCACAAACTCTCGGCTGTCGGCATGGTCTTCAATCACCAGAATTTGAATTTGGTGCAAGGGCAACCGATTGCAATCTGCCGCCATTGTGGCCTGACTGAATACCGCAGGTACGCGCTCATTGGTATCCCAGGCCGATGCAACTGGTAGTTGCACCGTAAATGTCGTGCCTTGATGATCGCCTTCGCTCTCGGCGTAAATTTTGCCATGATGCAATTCCACCAGTTGCCGTACGATCGCCAGCCCCAGACCCAGGCCACCGTGGCTGCGAGTTGCAGAACTATCAGCCTGCCAAAAGTGATCAAAAATATGGGGCAAAATTTCGGGTGCGATGCCAATGCCCGTGTCACTAATGCTAATTTGAGCCAAATTATCGGTGGCTAACGACCCACAAATTTCCACCTGTCCCCCTTCCGGCGTAAATTTGATGGCATTGGTCAGGAGATTCCAGATAATTTGGCGAAGCCGCACCGGATCTGCCTGGATGCTGGGGAGGTTTGGTGCTAGTTGCAGGGTGAGCTGAAGTGATTTAGCCTCCGCCTGAGGACTGATGGAGTCCACCGTAGCATGAATGAACGAAGTCAAATCAATCGCTTGTGGGGAAAGTTCAACCTTCCCTCGCATCAACCTGGAAATATCTAAAATATCTTCGATCAGTTTGGCCTGGGCCTGGGCATTGCGGGCGATCGTTTCCAGGGCGCGGCGAGTTGTGGCGGCATCAAACTCGCGCTTGAGCAACAGTTGAGACCATCCCAGAATCGAGTTGAGCGGCGTGCGGACTTCATGGGACACGATCGCCAAAAATTCATCCTTCAGGCGATTGGCTTCTTCGGCTTGCTGGCGGGCCATCTGAGCACGTACAATTTCGGCATTTTGGGCAATCAGTTGGGTGGCCTGGTGTTGAACTTCCAGATTTTTTTTAAATAGCTCGATAAATACAGAAACTTTAGAAGTCAGAATCGTGGAATTGATCGGTTTGTATAAATAATCAACCGCACCGAGCGTATACCCCCGCGATCGCAGGTCATCCCCTTCGTTAAAGGCGGTGAGAAAAATAATCGGCGTATGTTGCGATCGCTCCCGTTGACGTACCAGTTTTGCCGTTTCAAACCCGTCCATCGTCGGCATTTGCACATCCAGCAGAATCACCGCCACATCGTTTTGCAGCAGATACTTGAGAGCCGCTTCACCCGACTGCGCTTTGATAAGGTTTTGCCCCAACCCCTCCAGGGCGGCCTCCAACGCGATCAGGTTCTCGATGCGATCGTCCACCAGCAGCACATCGACTTTCGCTTCAGGCTGGGGAGGCGACCCGTGGGGGGCCATTGAAATGAGGCTGGAAGGTTGGTTGTTCATAGTAAGATCCTTGCCAATCACGGGGCACATCCAGGATTTAAGTCACTCTACGGTAAAGATGTGCGGGTGTTTTCATCGGTTCGTAGCACTGCTGATAGGGAGAAAACTGGAGTGTTTCCCGTTGCCCCAAGCCTAAAATGCCAAACCTGGCTAAACTATCGTGAAACAAGCGATGCACCCGTGTTTGGAGATGAGCATTGAAGTAAACCAAAACATTGTGACAAAGAATGACATTGAACTCATTAAATGAGGCATCGGTGACTAAATTGTGGGCTGCAAAAACAAGATGCTCCTTCAGATCAGCATGGATAATTGCACTGTCATGACTTACGGCATAATAGTCAGAGAATTGACGTTTGCCCCCTGCCTGTTGATAGAGCGTCGCATCATGTTGCATTTGACTCAGGGGAAAAATGCCCGCTTTGGCTTTTTGGACCAGTGCGTCATTAAAATCAGTGGCGTAAATCCGACAACGGTGATACAAGCCTTCTTCCCACAATAAAATCGCCATTGAGTACACATCTTCTCCCGTTGAGCAACCCGCCAACCAGATGCGAATGGATGGATAGGTTCGCAGTAGGGGCACGACTTGAGTTCTCACCGTTTGGTAGAAGGTGGTATCGCGGAAGAGGCCAGGAGGATGGGTGGATAGATTGAGTAAAAACCGCTCCAGATAGGCGGGTTCATGCAAGATCTTCTCCTGTAAGCGAGAAATGCTGGATAGTTGATCGGCCTGGAGGAGGGCGCAAATGCGTTGCTTGATGGCCGCGATCGCATAACCACGAAAATCAAAGCCGTAGTAGCGATGCACTCCTTCTAGAAGCAATTGAATTTCCAGATCTTCGAGTTCGGCGAGTTGCGAAAGTGCGGCCATAAATGAACTCCTTAGTGTTGCAACCAAACCCGCAGGACTGAGAGCAATTGATCGGTTTCAACCGGTTTGGTGATGTAATCGGATGCCCCAGCTTCCATACACTTTTCGCGATCGCCGCGCATGGCTTTGGCCGTCAGAGCAATGATCGGCAACTGGGCAAATTGGTTCACCTGCCGAATGGTACGAGTGGTTTCATACCCATCCATCTCTGGCATCATCACATCCATCAACACCAGATCCACATCAGGATGATTTTGCAGCAGGGTAATACCTTCCCGACCATTTTCGGCATAAAGCACATTGACTTGATACCGTTCCAGCACACTGGTAAGGGCAAAGATATTTCGCACATCGTCATCCACGATCAGAATTTTTTTACCTGCCAGAATGGAATCCTGCTGCTGCGATCGCTCCAGCATTTGGCGTTGCATTTCCGGTAGCTCCGCCTGGACCCGATGCAAAAATAAAGCCGTTTCATCCAGCAACCGTTCGGGCGATCGCACATCTTTGACAATGATGGTGTCTGAGATGCGCCGTAGTTCCCGTTCTTCCTGTGTGCTCAAGTCTTTGCCAGTGTAAATGATAATCGGTAATTGGTTCAGATTGGGGTCTTGCTTGACTTGTTCAATAAATACAAATCCATCAATATCTGGTAGTCCCAAATCCAACACTAAACAATCAAAGTGGCGCGATCGCAGAGTTTCAAGCGCTTCTGTTCCCGTACCCACAGCCACACTTTCTACATCTTGCCCCCCAATCAAATCAACCAGGCTTTGACGTTCTACATCATCATCTTCTACGATCAGCAACCGCTTCACCGGACGCTCCACAAATTCTTTAATGCTGGCTAGGGCATTCAATAAGGAGTCGGTATTAATCGGTTTTTGCATGTAGGCGATCGCGCCCTGTCTTAAGCTGCGTTGCAGTCCTTCCTCCACCGACATGGTATGGACGGGAATGTGGCGGGTATCGGGATGATGCTTGAGGCGATCGAGGACCATCCAGCCATCCAGCACTGGCAGGCGAATATCCAGCATGATCGCGGTCGGTTGGAACTGTTGCGCCATTTCCAGACCCACATTGCCACGAGTTGCCACCAGTCCTTTAAACCCTTGCTGCCGCGCCATATCCAATAAAATGCGCGCAAAATTGATATCGTCTTCAATGATCAGGAGGGTCAGATCCCCCGGTTGCACGGCATCCCGGTCATCTTCCACAACGCGATCAAGGATGACTGTTGCAGTTTCTTCCACACTTGCTGCGATCGCCTTTAGAGAGGCTGCGGAGCCTGAGAGCGATCGCAGCGACATAGGCCGGGAAATGGGCGCTTCCGCATCGCTTCCCAGCCCCCGCGATCGTCGGCTGGCCTCGATTTGGGGCAAGTAGAGCGTAAATGTACTGCCACGACCCACTTCACTCACCAGTCGAATTTCTCCCCCCAGTAAGCGAGCAATTTCGCGGCTGATGGATAAGCCCAAACCCGTTCCGCCGTATTTCCGGGATGTCGTGCCATCGGCCTGCTGGAACGCCTCAAAGATAATTTGTTGTTTGTCTGGGGCGATGCCAATTCCTGTATCTGAAACCGCAAAAGCAATCACCTGATCGGCCCGATCTAATGCACCCTGATCAAAACTCCAGCCATCGGTTGCCAGACTCACATGCAAACAAACCTGACCCTGCTCGGTGAATTTAAAGGCATTTGAGAGCAGATTTTTCAACACTTGTTGTAACCGTTTGGCATCGGTATAGATACTGCGGGGCAACTGCGGATCGACCTGAATCTGGAACTCCAGGTTTCGATCAAATGCTACCTGCCGAAAGGTGCGATCGAGATGACTCTGGAGTTCGGTAAATGCCATTGGTTCAGGATCAATCGACATGGTGCCCGACTCAATTTTGGCTAAATCCAGGATGTCATTTATTAATCCCAGCAAATCATTCCCGGAGGAGTGAATTGTGCGGGCATACTCGATTTGCTTCTCGTTCAGGTTGCCATCACTATTCTCGGCAAAAAGTCGCGCCAGAATCAGCAAGCTGTTGAGAGGCGTTCGGAGTTCATGGGACATATTGGCCAGGAACTCAGATTTATATTTGGAACTGAGGGCCAGTTGTTCGGCTTTTTCTTCCAGCGATCGCCGCGCCTGCTCAATTTCCTGGTTCTTACGTTCTACTTCTCGATTTTGAACTTCTAATAATTCGGCTTTTTCTTGCAATTCGGCATTGGTGCGCTGGAGTTGCTCTTGTTGATTCTTCAATAACTCTTCCGATGCTTTCAAGGATTGAGCTTGTTGCTCCAATCGCTGATTGGTTCCGGTCAATTCCTTTTGTTGCGTTTGTAGTTCTTCCGCCAGCGATTGCGATTGTTTGAGTAATTCTTCCGTTCGCATACTGGCCGCGATCGTATTGAGTACGATCGCGATACTTTCTGTCAGTTGATCAAAAAACGTTAAGTGAATATCACTGAAGTGCGAGAATGAGGCCAGTTCAATCACGGCAGTCACCTGACCTTCAAACAATACAGGTAAAGCGACTGCATTTAATGGTGTGGCTTCACCCAGTCCAGAACTAATCTTGATATAGTCAGGCGGAACTTCCGTCAGCAGAATTCGTTCTTTCTCTAATGCACATTGACCAATTAAGCCTTCACCCAGTTGAAACTGATTGCCAAGATGTTTGCGTTCTCGATAGGCGTAAGTGCTGAGTAACTTGAGGTAAGCGGGATGATTCTCGCTCATTTCCATGATGTAGAACACCCCATGTTGCGCCGAGACTAAGGGCGCTAACTCCGACAGGATTAATTTGGAAACGGTTTCCAAATCGCGCTGCCCCTGTAACATGCGAGTAAACTTGGCCAGGTTAGTCTTGAGCCAGTCTTGTTCGGTGTTTTTCTGCGTGGTTTCGCGCAGGTTGGCAATCATCTGGTTGATGTTGTCTTTCAGGGCCGCCACTTCCCCCTGCGCTTCGACCGAAATTGAACGAGATAAATCCCCTTTCGTCACGGCGGTTGCCACTTCCGCGATCGCTCTGACTTGCGTGGTCAAATTCGCGGCCAGTTCGTTCACATTATCGGTCAAGTCGCGCCAGGTGCCCGATGCTCCTGGCACCTTCGCCTGCCCGCCCAACTTGCCTTCGATGCCTACTTCCCGCGCCACCGATGTCACCTGATCGGCAAAGGTGGCCAGAGTATCGATCATTTCGTTAATCGTGTCGGCGAGGGTTTCAATTTCGCCTTTGGCATCCAGCATTAACTTCAATTTCAAGTTGCCATTGGCAACGGCAGTCACCACTTTGGCAATCCCGCGTACCTGGGCCGTCAGGTTACTGGCCATTGAGTTCACATTATCGGTGAGGTCTTTCCAGGTACCTGCGACCCCCACCACCTGCGCCTGTCCGCCCAGTTTCCCTTCGGTACCTACTTCCCGCGCCACCCGTGTCACCTCGGACGCAAAGGAACTGAGTTGATCCACCATCGTGTTAATGGTGTTTTTCAAGTCGAGAATTTCTCCTCTCACATTGACGGTAATTTTCTTGGACAAGTCACCATTGGCGATCGCGGTCGCCACTTCCGCAATGTTCCGGACCTGGGCCGTCAAATTCCCGGCCATCAAGTTCACATTATCGGTGAGATCTTTCCAGGTGCCGCCCACACCCCGCACATAGGCTTGCACCCCCAGTTTGCCTTCCGTCCCCACTTCCCGCGCCACTCGCGTTACTTCGGAGGCAAAGGAATTAAGCTGATCCACCATTGTATTAATGGTGTTTTTTAGCTCCAAAATTTCCCCTTTCACATCCACCGTAATCTTCTTCGACAGATCGCCATTGGCGACAGCCGTGGTGACTTCGGCAATATTCCGCACTTGCGCCGTTAAACTCCCGGCCATAAAGTTGACGCTGTCCGTTAGATCCTTCCAGGTGCCCGCCACCCCTGGAACCTGGGCCTGCACGCCCAACTTTCCTTCTGACCCCACTTCCCGCGCCACCCGCGTCACTTCGGAGGCAAAGGAGTTGAGCTGATCCACCATTGTGTTGACGGTGTTTTTCAGTTCCAGAATTTCCCCTTTCACGTCTACGGTAATTTTCTTGGACAGATCGCCATTCGCCACGGCAGTGGTCACAGCCGCAATATTCCGCACCTGTGCGGTTAAACTGCCCGCCATAAAGTTGACGCTATCGGTGAGATCCTTCCAGGTGCCCGCCACGCCTCGCACATCGGCTTGCACCCCTAACTTCCCTTCCGACCCCACTTCCCGCGCCACCCGCGTTACTTCGGAGGCAAAGGAACTGAGTTGATCCACCATCGTATTAATGGTATTTTTTAGTTCTAAAATTTCACCTTTCACATCCACCGTAATAGTCTTCGATAAGTCACCATTGGCGACGGCAGTGGTGACTTCGGCAATGTTTCGCACCTGCGCGGTCAAGTTTCCGGCCATTGAATTGACGCTATCGGTGAGGTCTTTCCAGGTGCCTGCCACCCCCCTCACCTCGGCCTGGACTCCCAATTTTCCTTCGGTGCCTACTTCTCGTGCGACCCGCGTCACCTCCGAGGCGAAGGAGTTGAGTTGATCCACCATGATATTGATGGTGTTTTTCAATTCCAGAATTTCGCCTTTGACATCGACGGTAATTTTTTTGGACAGATCCCCATTCGCTACTGCCGTTGTGACTTCGGCAATGTTTCGCACCTGCGCGGTAAGACTACCCGCCATGAAGTTGACGCTGTCGGTGAGGTCTTTCCAGGTGCCCGCCACGCCTTTGACCTGGGCCTGTCCCCCCAGTTTTCCTTCGGCTCCCACTTCCCGCGCCACCCGTGTCACTTCCGAGGCAAAGGAGTTGAGTTGATCCACCATCGTATTGACGGTATTTTTCAGTTCCAGGATTTCGCCTTTGACATCGACGGTAATTTTTTTAGACAGATCGCCATTCGCTACTGCTGTCGTGACTTCGGCAATATTCCGTACCTGGGCCGTCAGGTTGCCGGCCATTGAATTCACGCTGTCGGTGAGGTCTTTCCAGGTGCCCGCCACTCCCGGCACATCCGCCTGGACGCCCAATTTTCCTTCGGTGCCCACTTCCCGCGCCACCCGTGTCACTTCCGAGGCGAAGGAGTTGAGTTGACCGACCATCGTATTGACGATTTGAGCGGTTTGCAGAAACTCGCCCTGGAGGGGTCTGCCGTCGATTTCGGTGGCGATCGCGTGGGACAAATTGCCAGTAGCCACCGCCCGAATCACCCGCGTTGTTTCGGTCATGGGCTGCACCAAATCGGTGATCAACATATTGACCGAGCCAATCGAGGCTTTCCACGCCCCCTTAGCATTATCAACCGACGCTCGCTCACTAATTTTCCCTTCCTTCCCGACCACTGTACTGATGCGCTCTAGCTCCGTCGCCATTTGCTCATTCATCTCAATGATGTCGTTGAGGGTGTCGGCAATTTTTCCTGCAACCCCCGTGCGATCGCTGGGCATCCGAACAGAGAAATTACCCTTTTTAACCTCTGCCAACGTTCTGAGTAATTGCTGGAGGTCAAGCTGTTCCGATTCATTGGCGGGAGGGTGGGTGGGAGAAGCAGTGGTCATAGCTGGCACAAATGGAGCGAAAGGGTGGAAATACCTCTAGTTGATCAGACCAAAGAGGTATCTGCACTATTATCTCTACTCAATATCTGGATATGGCTTCTACCAATAGTCGTAATTTAGAACACTTTCCACCCTGAGACAGAGGACAAAAGCTTGCGGTTACTTGGACTATAAAAGAATGAAAGTGTGTCTAACGATGACCCAAGACGATCAGTGAAGCTAGATTTCCCCATCTTCTCACTGATCTGCTAACGTTCAGCGAATTGACAACACTCACTAAATCTTGCTAAAGGTTGTGTTTTGCACGATTACTCATTGAATGAAACAATTAGTGCTGAAGACTTTAATCATTTAGTCGAGGCAATTGTTGCGGCGGTTGTGAAACTGAATCGCCAAGCGGATTTAACCGCCGCATTTATGGTTCGGGATGAATTGCGTCGGCTTCCCAATGCTTTGCTGACCGAAGTGCTAAATCAAGTCATTTTACGATTAGTCGCGATCGATCCGCTAATCGGTCGTTGGTTTATTGTTGAAGTCTTTCTTGAGGATGCGCCACCGGAGGGCAAGGCTGACGTAGCAGAACGAATGAACATCCTGCTGGCGGATTTACAACGATCTAATCCTGACTCCTGAGGGTGTTTGGGCGATTCCCAGCAAGTTTGTGCCCTGCAACTGCGCTTAGAACGCAAGCGAGTTGAACGCAGTCGCAGCCAGCAGGAGATTATTGATGAGAAAACTGCTTAACTATTATTTGCACCGTTTCCTGCTGTGACTTGGCGGGATTTTGGCTTGCTCAACAGGAACCACCAGAGTTCCAGCCCAATTAATCCTAATCCGCCCAGCGTCACGATGATTCTATGGCTTAAAGGTTGCTGAATCTGCTGAAACTGGTCGGGGGATGGGGCGGTTTGCTCATGCAGGGGACTCATGCTGGTTGGGGCGGCACTGGCTGACCACGTTGCCGATGGCAGCAGATTGTGGAAGACACCGAGCAAAATCCCTAATCCTGCGATCGCGGCCAAAAGTGTGGTTTTTCTAAACATCATTTCTCGCCTTCCTGGTCTAGCTCAATGTTTTCGGTTGAAAGTTTCGTAATCGCAGGGCATTGGTCACGACCGAAACTGAACTGAAGGCCATTGCCCCGCCTGCAATAATGGGATTTAACAGCCAACCGAAGACCGGAAACAGAATGCCGGCGGCGATCGGGATGCCTGCGACGTTGTAAATAAACGCAAAAAAGAGGTTTTGGCGAATATTTTGCATCGTGGCGCGAGATAGTTCGATCGCGGTGACAATGGCCTGCAAATCACCCGAAATCAGGGTAATATCACTGGCGGCGATCGCGACATCGGTGCCTGTTCCGATCGCAATTCCCACATTGGCCTGAGCCAGAGCCGGAGCATCATTAATCCCATCGCCCACCATCGCCACTACTTTTGGCGATCGGCGCGACTGCCCTCGCTGCAACGTGGCCACCACTGAGGCTTTCTGCTCTGGCCGGACCTCGGCAAACACTCGCTGAATTCCCACCTCACGGGCAATCACATCTGCCGTGCGGCGATTATCCCCCGTCAGCATCACCACTTCCAGGCCCAACCGTTGCAGAGCACGAACCGCAGTAGCAGAGGAGGGTTTGAGGGCATCGGCGATCGCCAACAGCCCTGCGACTTTGCCATCCACGGCGAGCCATACTACCGTTTTTCCCAAAGATTCCAGGCGTTCCCAATCTGGCTCCAGGTGCCTGGTTGCAATTCCCAACTCCTGCATCCACCGCTGTGTGCCGATTTGCACCAGCCGATCCGCCACAATTCCCTGCACCCCGCTACCCGCGATCGCTTGAAACGCTGCCACATCTACCGGGGCAACCTCCTGCGATTTGGCATATTGCACCACCGCTTCCGCCAGGGGATGTTCTGAATGCCGTTCCACTGAAGCCGCCAACCGCAGCAACGTCAATTCATACCCATTTGCCGTCCCCTGCACAGTGACAAAATCCGTCACGGTTGGCTTGCCCTGCGTCAGGGTGCCAGTTTTATCCAGCACAATGGTTTGGATTTTGTGCGCCAGTTCCAGACTTTCCGCCCCTTTGATCAAGATGCCATGTTCTGCCCCTTTACCCGTTCCCACCATGATCGAGGTGGGCGTGGCTAACCCCAGCGCACAGGGGCAGGCAATAATCAGCACCCCCACAGTAGTCATCAGGGCCAGCGTTACATTGCCCATCAGGTTGTACCAGAGGATGAACGTCATGATCGCGATCGCAATCACGACTGGCACAAACCAACCCGTTACCTGATCGGCCAGTCGTTGGATGGGTGCTTTTGAGCCTTGCGCCTGCTGCACCAATTGAACGATTTGCGCCAGGAAGGTATCTTTACCAATGCGGGTAGCCCGAAACTGAAAACTACCCGTTTTGTTCAGGGTAGCGCCGATCACTTCATCGCCCACCTGCTTTTTCACGGGTAAGCTTTCTCCCGTCACCATTGCTTCGTCCACCGTAGATGACCCATCCATAATCTCGCCATCCACGGGCACCTTTTCCCCCGGTCGGACCAAAATCACATCACCCACCATCACATCGGCAATGGGCAGATCGAATTCCTGCCTATTGCGAATCACCCGCGCCGTTTTGGCTTGCAAGCCGATCAGTTGGCGAATGGCGGCTGATGTTTGTCCTCTGGCCCGATTTTCAAACAACCGTCCCAGTAGAATCAGCGTAATGACGATCGCCGACACTTCGTAGTAAACGCCGGGTGTGATGCCCTGCGCGGTGAGAAAGCCCGGATTGATCGTCACCCAGAGGGAATACCCATAAGCGGCCAGAGTCCCTAAAGTGATCAGCGTATCCATGCTGGCGGTACGGCGTTTGAACGCTTTCCAGGCATTTCGGTAAAATGCTTTGCCACACCAAAACTGCACCGGAGCGGTGAGTATGGCCTGTAACCAGAAATTGTGCAACCAACCGGGAATGAAGGGAATCGGGAGGCCCAGCATGGCCGGCAGCGAACCCACCAGCAAAATGATGCTGATGATACCACCCACCCAGACCTTGCGCGTCAGATCTCGCTGTTCAGCCTGTCGAACCGTCGTTTCTTCGTCATCTTCGAGACTGAGCGTGTCATGTTCGATCGCTGTAGCGACGTAACCCGCTTCATCCACAGCCGTTTGAATGGCCCGGACATCGGCTCGGTGCGGGTCGTAGGTGACAGTAGCCTGCTCGGCCCCAAAGTTAACGGCACAGTTTGCTACTCCCGGAACAGCGCGAATGGCCTCCTCTACATTCCTCGCACAGGAGGCACAACTCATTCCTCGTAGTTTTAGGGTTGTGCTTGTCATGAATGGCCTCCCGGCTAATCAGCAATGGTATACCCTGCGGTGGCGATCGCATCTCGAACCGCCGCTTCCGGGGCTTGCGTCTCAATTTCTACCAGTTTCGTTTTGGGGTCTGCCTGCACCGTTGCCGCCGGATCGATGGCTTTAATGGCTTTGGCGATCGTGTCACTACAGGCGGAACAAGCCATATTGGGAACAGTAAGCTGTATCATCATCCAGTCTTGAGTCACATTTATTCCATCTTGAACACTCCACAGGACTGGAGAGTCAAGGGCAATTTTGTATTTTTTTGTGGAGAATCTTGAACCGTTATTTCACAAGTGAATTTTCTAAGGAGAAGGGGAGTCGGATCGAAAGTTCCGCTCTCGCTCTAGTAGTCCGTCAGGATAGATTTGAGGGGTACCTCAAATCTACAAAACCCAATTATCAAGTGTTTTGAGGGTTTTAAACCCAGCAAACCAGGCTTGACAGACTACTAGCCTGCATTATTCATAAGAATTGTGGAAAAGCCTTGAACCCAATCATCCATCGGCTATGCCGCGATCACTTCAAAAAACAGTCTGTCTTTCCTGAGGTAGGGGCACCTCTTGTGGGTGCCCTGATCGCTGGGGGTAGGCACAAGACCTACCCCTACGGAACCACGGGTGATGAATTATCCAGGCTAGGATACTGTGTGCACAGATCTCGACTCAACCCCAAAACTCTACCGGGGGGAAGTCCCCCCCACCCCCCGCAACAGAGTCTCTGGAAAATCCGTTCAACCTTGGAGGAGACGTTGTTGAATTCATTTTTGATAGCTCGCAGGAATCCACCGGTACAGCGTCCCAACCAGATTAATCAACTTTGGTAGAGAATTTGCATGATGCGGGTACCTGGTTCGCTGAGGGCATCGCGGGCGATCGTGGCAACTGCTCCATTAACGCTGGCGGTATATTCGGCCACCACATCGCCAAATGCATTGCGTTGAATGGCCACTTTTTGGCCGGGGGTAACGTGATCCTTCACATCAACCAATAACTCTAAATATCCACCCGCATTGGAGCGAATGGTTTCAAAACTATCTCCAAAAAATGTGGCGGCTTCTTTGGCGGTTCGGGCGATCGCCCCTTCCATCATTTGATAATGTTTCAGCACATTCAGGGTGCCTTCTACCGTGACGGCAATTTTGTGTTTATCAAAAATTCGAGGGCTGCCAATTTCAACGGTGAGTGCTGGAATTCCGGCCTCCACCAGGGCCGTTTCTAGCGTGCCTTTTTCACCCGCGTCATGTTTAATTTGCTCTACAGGAAACAGTTCTGCCATTTGCCGAATTTCTGGCTTTTGCAAATCAGCATAGATGAACAGGGTAAAATCGCTCCCGGTGGATACGGTGTGGTAGTCGATCGCAATATCAATATTGTTTTTCAACAAACGATTCCACAGCAATCCCGCCTGACGAGTCGGCGCATCATTGCCGGTTTCATTTCCGGGCCACACGCGATTCAGATCAATGAAGCACCCACCCGCCTGAGCCGATGGCCATTTTGCCTGGATGGATTCTACCGCCGGACGAGCGACCCCATACACCGCGATCGCTGTCCCTGCCAGCTTCGTGGGATCAATCTCGGCCATGATTCGCTGCACCGCGTCGATAGAACTCACTTCATCCCCATGCACACCGGAGATCAAGCCAATTCGCTTACCATCCTGTAGGCCCCTGGCCACTACGATGGGCACGTACCAGTGTTGGCCTGTGCCCATCTGCACACCCTGAAAGTAAAAACGATGCAACCGACCGGGTTCCAGATCGTGAATATTTAACTCACTAATGACTGGAATCCCCTGAATGATATCACCCGTATATACGGTGGCCGATTGTATGGCGGATGTCAGCGCGATCGCGTAGTGGGTCACAGCGCTCTCTTTCACAACCTCGGATGTACTTTCTGATGTACTTTCTGATGTGCTCATTGTGTTTGGCTACCACAACCCTCTAACGGTCTGCGAGGTAAAGCGTAACACGCCAGTTCCCTGTTCGTTGCGATAAAAGATTTGGAGGCCATCCGGGTTGACTTCATACCGTTGTGCCCCTTGCAAGGCTTGCAAAAACATCGTCTCCTGCTGCATCAATCCGGCTTCGCACGCTTTGAAGGTGGTAGCCAGAGGCCCAACCTTCAATTGACGGCCATTGGTGGTGTAGCTGCCGTTGTACCGATTGCAGCCAGCAGAACCGGAGACTCGCCCTCCAGTGAAGTCAGCCGTGAGGTCGGCGCTGGGCAACATCGGCGTTGGGAAGGGGGGCTGCGTCATGTTTGCCAATCGCCAACTGCCCTGGAGGGACGCGGCTTGCGCCATCAGTAAGAGGGGCAGCGATGGGGCAGGGGTTACTTGCGGGGCGCGTTGAGCGATCGCCGATCGCGTCATTGCCAATTGCGTCATTGCCGATCGCGTCATTGCCGATTGCGCTATTGCCGATTGCGTCATTGCAACGGTGACGGCCACCACACTAACAACGGCGATCGCGCTGTAGCAGGAGTGTTTCCGAATTAAGGACGGTTGGAAATCCATTTCATGCCTGAATGCAACAGAGTTTCTTCAAATTACGCGCCAAAAATATGAAACTGATAAAACTGCGATCGGGTGGCTTGCCCCATTTCTCTATACTAATTGGCCTAAATTCTTAAAAAATCATACAAATTTCTTCGGTTGTGTTCTGAATACACAACGTTAAGTCCTCATCCCTGTCCTAAGTAACATTTTCAGCCTTAAAAAGATCGAGTACAATCCACGCAAGGTTATTTGGCGTCAAAAAAGAATATGTAGAAGTTTTGGTGTGTTTTGGAGGTATTCCATGCATTATCCGAGTTTTGTTGTTGCGGTTACTGCGATCGCCCTGGGGTCAACTAGCACCGTTAGTGCACAGACTGTTAGCACACAGCAAGTCCTCTGGCCGCCAGCCGCGCTACAGTCCCCCGTTTCTGAGGGCGTGCAAACGCAAATTCCAGCACCATCGGCAAGCCTTGCAGGTACAGCCAACGCGGCATCTGAGATAGGCAGTTCAACTGGCAGTTCAACTGGCAGTTTAATCAGCAGTCAGCCCGCAACACAGCCCCTTGAGACGGGGGCGACTGCTGCGACTAATGCTCCTGCGACTAATGCTCCGGATGCGATCGAACCCCAACGGTTTTCGGATACATCCCTTGATGCAGAAATCGCCGCTCCGGCGACCTCTTTGCAGGGCACCGTTGCCGCCGATGCTCGTTCAATGGCGACGAACTGCCCCCTGAAAACCGAAATGCTGGCTCTCGCACCGGATCAAGTGGCGCAAGCCGCTACAGGGCCATGTCCGCGTCCGGCGGCAATTCCACCCCTCATGATTCCAGAACCCTACCAGGCAGAAGCCTCACCCGCCTTAAGCATCTACATTCCCGTGGGGTATGGGCTAGATGGTTGGGCCGTTTGGGGTAGTGGCAACTACCAGGCGGGTGTACGAGAAGACACGGGGGCCGTTGGTGGTGGCGGTGTTGGGGTCGGTTTGGGAGATGCCAGGAAGTATGTGGGGCTGGAGTTAGGCTATACCTTTATTGACTCCGATTCCTTTGGAGAAGGTGGCTTTAGTGGCAAGTTGCATCGCCGCGTTGGCGATAATGCCTCGATCGCCTTTGGCTGGAATGGCTTTGCGAACATTGGCCGCAATGACTTTGAACACTCCATCTACGGAGTTGCCACTTACATCTTCCGCTTCTCCCGCTCGTTAGATTCTGCCTTCAGTCGGCTGGCTCTAACCGTAGGGGCTGGCAATGGTCAGTTTCGCTCAAATCTCAACCGGGATCAGTTTGAGAACGGGACGAACGTTTTTGGTAATTTAGCATTGCGGGTGATTCGTCCGGTGAGTTTGATCGCGGAATGGACGGGGCAAGATCTGGCGGTTGGTTTATCCATCGCGCCGTTTAGAAACTTCCCGTTTGTGATTACGCCCGCCGTTCGGGATGTCACGGGATCTGGGTACGAACCACGCTTTGTAATTGGTGCAGGCGTGTCATTTAAGTTCTAAGCGAGGATAAGTTCTAAGCGAGGATAAGTTTTAAGCGAGGAGGAGAAAGATGCAGACTCAAGGAATTGCAGGTTTGGTCGTTTGTGTATCTGTCGTGACCAGTGTCGCGATCGCGACGGTAGCCCAGGCTGGTCCTGGCCCCCGTGGGGACAATCGCAGTTATTCCAACATTACCGGCACCAACATCTGGAACAGTACCGCTCCGATTATTGATGAAGACTTTCCGATCGATCCCGCCCTGCTAACTCGGGTGCGGCAGCTCAATGCGAATGCGACCGCTCGTTATCAGGAATGTTTGGCCGCGATCGCTGCCGCCGAACAAAACGTTCCCACCATACCGCCCCGGCAGTATCTGCGGCGCGACCCCAGAGTGCCCTATCCTCAGGCTTGCACAGATTTAGAAACATTGCGGTCTGAAGCCGATTCGCTCCGAGGGCAGATCCAAAAAATTCAGGAGGCTGCGGCCAACCGTTCGACGGGAACCTGGTAATCTTCCCCCATCATCCAAAATCCCCTGTTGCCTTCGTTTTCCTAGCTGAATTTACCCAGACAACTGATGCTCAGGAGTCGCTAAATGATCAAACAAAACACGTTGTTCAATCCTGTTGCGATCGCGGTTGCGGCTGCGATCGGGGTGACGAGCGCGATCGCACCCGCAACCCAGGCTCAAGAAGCTCTTACCAACGGAGCAATTCGCTTTCCCGAAGACACGGTCGTCGAGTTTGAACTGGTTGATACGCATGGGTATTATCAATCCACCTTTGGGGTTGTTGATACCACGACCCGCCAAAAGGTGCCCCTGTTTGTGGAAATCAAACCCTATGATCAGCCCAACCCCAGCGTGCCCGGGCGAGATGATACCGGCACCACGCCCGATTACTATGGCACGGTGGAAGGGGGCAGCGTGGTGAATGGCGAAGGGCAAGCCAACAAGTTCATTAAATACACATTCAAAGCGGGAGTGCCCTATGTGTTTTACATGGATTCGGTAGACCCGCGCACTAGAGAGGTCAAAACGAGTTACCTTTCAACCAACAACCTGGCCACTCGGTTTTCTGGTAGCCTGGTGGCCGGTGAAACGGGGAATTTGATCGAATGGGATGATAGTGGCTTGCCCAGACCTGGTAAAGACAATGATTTTGATGACTTTGCCATTATTGCCGGAGGCTTTACCCTTGGCCCCTGCCCCTTAGTGCGATAAGTTCACATTGGGTTGGGTGGGGTAGCGCAGCCGTAACGCATCAGCTTCGAGAATTGATGCGTTACGGCTACTTTATATCCCTAAGGAATGAGAATTAAATAACCTGTAATTTTGGCGTTGCTCAATGCAAGTATGATTTGCCCTCATCCCCAACCCTTCTCCCCAAGGAGAAGGGAGCTACAAATCTTGTTCCCTCGCCCGTTGGGTGAGGGCGAGGGTGAGGGCGAATTCTGATATTCATCCCTCATTCAGCAACGCCGTAATTTTCGTAGGATGGGCATCTTGCCCGGACGGGCAGGCGAGACACCCGCCCCACAGGTGATTAAATCCACAATCCTAAGCCTGGTATTTTTGCAATTCTCCAGGAGTGAGAGTATCCAGCAGAGTTTCTGGAGTCAGGTAGCCTAAAGCCTGAATGATGCGAGCGATACAACCCGTCCATCCAGTCTGATGACTGGCTCCAATTCCGGCTCCATTATCGCCGTGGAAATATTCGTAGAACAAAATCAAATCACGCCAGTGCGGATCAGTTTGGAACTTCTCCGCCGCGCCATACACAGGACGACGACCAGAGGCATCTTGGCAGAAGATGGCGACCAATCGTTCACTAATCAGGGCCGTCACCTCAAACAGGGTCATCATATTCCCGGAGCCAGTGGGACATTCAATCTTGAAGGAGTCACCGTAGTAAGCGTAGAGTTGCAATAGAGCGCGGAGTAGCAGGAGATTGACTGGCATCCAGATGGGGCCGCGCCAATTGGAATTGCCCCCAAACATGCCAGAGGTGGAGTCGCCTGGAACGTATCCTACTTTGAATTCTTCGCCGTTGTGCTGAAAAATGTAGGGATTGTCCAGATGATACCGAGACAGGGCGCGAATGCCGTAATCACTCAGAAATTCGGATTCATCCAACATGCGAGCTAAGACCCGACGCAACTTGGCCTCGTTCAACACGGATAGCATCAGTCGTCCCCGTTCGCCTGGTTGATAGGGCAGATGGATGTTTTCCGTGAGTTCGGGATGCCGCATGATAAACTCTTTGGCTTCTTCTCGGAACCGGGGCAGTTTTTCAAAGGCTTCTTTAGGGAAGACCGCAACGGCCATCAAGGGTAGCAGTCCCACCATCGATCGCACCTTTAAGCGAGTTGCATCACCATCAGGAAACTGCAACACATCATAGAAAAAGCCATCTTCTTCATCCCACAGTTCATCTTTGTGCAGCCCAATGCGGTCCATTGCGCCGGCAATCCACATGGTGTGTTCAAAAAACTTGATGGCCAGGTCTTCGTAGAGGGAGTCATGAAGAGCCAGTTCCACTGCGATCTGGAACATGCGCTGACTGAAGAAGGCCATCCAGGCGGTGCCATCGGCCTGTTCCAGATGGCCACCCGTCGGTAGGGGGGCGCTCCGGTCAAACACGCCAATGTTATCCAGGCCCAAAAAACCACCCTGGAACAGGTTGTTGCCCCCTTCGTCTTTCCGGTTGACCCACCAGGTAAAGTTGATCAGCAGTTTGGAGAAGGCATATTTGAGAAAGTCGATGTCGCCCACGCCGTTGTTGCGTTCGCGATCGCGGACATAAATCTCCCACGTCGCAAAGGCATGAACGGGCGGGTTCACATCGCCAAAGTTCCACTCGTAAGCTGGAATCTGCCCATTGGGATGCAGATAATCTTCCCGCAACATCAGCATTAATTGATCTTTGGCAAAGTCTGGGTCGATCAAACTGATGGGAAGCATGTGAAATGCCAGATCCCACGCTGCATACCAGGGATATTCCCACTTGTCGGGCATGGAAATAATGTCGTCATTGTGCATGTGGAACCATTCGCTGTTCCGCACATGCTTGCGATCGTCGGGTTGGGTCCAGGGGGTGATGTTGCGTTCCCGCAGCCACACATCCAGGTCGTAGTAAAAATATTGTTTCGTCCACATCATACCCGCCAGGGCTTGCCGCATCACATTGGTCCAATCCGGATTGGCTTGCACCTTGGGCGGAATCATGTTCGCATAGAACTCATCAGCCTCCCGTCGGCGATCGGCCAATGCTTGATCAAAGTAAGTGCCAAAGGGGGCACCCACCTGCTCCGGAGCATCTTTTGTCAAGCGTAAGCGAATGACTTTGGTTTCTCCCGATCCCACCATGAGCTTGTAATGGGGCGATACTTTGGTGCCCGTATGACTAGGATTAACGGCATCCTGTTGCCCATGCACGATGTAATTGTTAATGCCGTCTTTCACGTAGGGGCTGGTATTGGCAGACCCGAAAATCCGCTCATTGTTGGTCTCATTTTCGGTGAACAACAGCGGCGGCAACTCATCACAGTAGAAGTAGTAATCTTTGATCAGCTTGTGAAATAGAGTATTGGTAATTTGGGCATGAACTGCACTCCCACCTGTCCCTTCGATTTTGGTGAGAAAGGGTTTTGCGCCACCGTCACTCCAGGACCAGGTATTGCGAAACCAGAGGGTCGGCAGGACGTGAATCGGAGCCGCTTCCGGCCCACGATTGATGATACTGATTTGCACTAATATGTCTTCTGCATCGGCTTTGGCGTATTCTACAAACACGTCGAAGTAGCGATCGCGATCGAAAATGCCTGTATCCAGCAACTCATATTCCAATTCGTAGCGGTTGCGTTGCCGATTGGTGTGAATTAAATCTTCGTAAGGGTAGGCAGCCTGGGGATACTTGTAGAGATACTTCATGTACGAGTGGGTGGGCGTACTGTCGAGGTAGAAGTAGTACTCTTTGACATCTTCTCCATGATTGCCTTCACTATTAGTTAAGCCAAATAGGCGCTCCTTCAGGATGGGATCTTGACCATTCCAGAGGGCCAGGGCAAAGCAAAGCAGATTGTGATCGTCACTAATTCCGCCTAACCCATCCTCACCCCAGCGATACGCCCGCGATCGCGCCTGATCGTGGGGAAAATAATTCCAGGCATCCCCATTGGAACTGTAGTCTTCGCGTACTGTCCCCCACTGACGCTCACTCAAATATGGCCCCCACTTCTTCCAGGGGGTGGTGCCGTTGCGTTCAGCGTCGAGGCGTTGTTGTTCTGCCGTCATGATTACTCCTGGCGATAGTTTGGTAAGGTAGTTGACTGAATCTGAGCCGAAGTGATGTTGAATGCAACTGTACTGTTGAAACGACCTTTACATGAGTTTAAGGCTGAATCAAATGATTTCAAGTTTTAAATTTCAAGTTTAAATTTGAATTTTAATTTTGAGTGATGTTGATTTGAGTAATGTTGAATTGATGTGGCATCAACTCAAACGCGATACCTGAACAATTCCTCATGATTAAGTGAAGTAAGTCGCTGGGCTAAATTAAATATCGGATGGGTTGGCGAGGATGATTGCAGCCTATGGGATGAAGCAATCTAAATCACACTCCTAAACCTATGTTGCACATAAGTTGCACATAAAACGTTGAACATAAACCTGTGTTGCACATAACCTGAACACTAGAAACTTGCCCAGCTTCTTGATGGCATGGGCTGTCATGAGATTTAACAGAGTATCATTCCCCTGTCAAGATAAATTTTGTCGGCGATCGCGGTTGCGACCGATTATCCGCAGGCCTTACTACCCCCGCGCAGCAAAATTAGCGATCGTCGATGCTGAATGATGGCATGTCCGTTCAAATGTCCTGTCATATCAGTTTCTTATTTTTTCCCCTTATGGTGAAAGTAGGGAATCTTAAGTAACTTAGCAAATTCACGCTTGATAGATTCACGCTTGATAGATTCACATTTGACGATGATTCCACCGGGCTGATTGGCAACAGATGCGCCAGGTCAGTTTGAAGAGTTTGGGATTGATTTGTAGAGTAGACATTTGAAATCATCAGAAGGCGGAAATGGTAAAGTACACCGATCCTGTTAGTTCTAATCTTGAGGCGCAAGCGCGACAACAGGCCGGCTGGGGCATTGTCATCGGCATCATTATGGTAGTTTTGGGTCTTGTGGCGATCGCGCGTCCCTTTTATGCCACCATTGCCTCAACCTTAGTGTTTGGCTGGCTCTTTATTAGCGCGGGCGTTTTGCAATTGCTCTATGCCATGCGATCGCCCAACATCCGGGGATTTGCCTGGAAAATGTTGCTGTCTGTCCTGTTTCTAGGGACTGGCCTTTACACCATTAACAATCCCACCCTCAGCGCTCAGGCTTTAACCCTGGTATTGGGTATTACAATCTTTGCACAAGGGGCGATCGAGGTGGTTTTGGCATTTATGATCCGCCCTGCCATGCGGTGGGTAGGGTTGCTAATCGCGGGTATTGCCGGAATTATTTTGGGTATTTTTATCTGGTCTCGGTTTCCTTCTAACGCCGATTGGGTCATTGGTTTGTTGGTGGGTCTTCACTTTCTATTTACGGGTACCTGGATTCTCTTCTTTTCTTCGCTTACCCGCTCTGCTCTTCGATAAGCAATGGGTCAAATTCTTCTCTTAAATCAGTTCTCTATTCACGTTTGTCGTGTTTTACTGGTCTACGATAGCTAAATCTTTGATCGGTCTGTCGGTGTTCCCTGTTTATTTTCAGTTTGAGTTACGAAGGAAATTTTATGATCTGCGATCGCAATTTATTTAGGCTCTGTGCTGTGATAGCAAGTGTCAGTCTTCCCCTAAGTGTGCAAATGCCCGTACAGGCAGATGAAACTTGTGTAGCATTTCGTCCGCTTGGGAGTAATACTTACGAAGTGCGTAAATCTGTTTCCTCCACCGGAGTCACTCCCGGTACGAGAAACAACTGGGATACTGATTTTGTTGTTCCTCCTGGCACGCGCTTTACTCGCTACATCGCCACGGTTACGTCGGAAACACCCGAAAATTACAACATCATCATTAATTTTAGGTTTGCCGATAATACCGCACGGCAGGTTTTTCGTCGGGATGGAGTGCGTCTGGTCGGTGGTGTGCCTTTTCAAATCATTGGTGAACCGCCGACTGGTGCAAATCAACCCGTTCAAATCAATACCAACATTAGTGGTCGTCAGGGTGCCACCTATCGAGTGAGCGTGTCGGGTTGTAGTCGGCAATAAAAATTCTATTTACGCAACTCCAGCCACTACCGCAATTCCATATTTCAAGGAGATCGAGAATGAAACTTCCTAATTTTGCTTTGACCTCATTGTCGTTGTTGTTACTCATCAGTTGTGCCAGTCCCCAGGCTTCGACCCAAGACAAAAAAGCCGAACTTTGCACTAATTTGGCCCGCCTCAATACATCAGTGGCAACCTTGAAAAGCATGAGTCCCAATTCCACCGTGGGAGATTTGAGAACTGCACGCGACCAGGTCAAGACTGCATTTGTTGATGTAAAAGCCTCTGCCGAAACCGTTCAGGAAGCAAAATTGGCCGATTTGGAAACGGCACAAAATAACCTGGATCGGGCAATTACCAATATTCCCAATAATGCAACGCTGCAACAGGCCAGCCAATCCGTTGCACCGCAAGTGGCTGCGGTCGAGTCGGCCCAGGCTCAAATGCGATCGGGATTAGGGTGTTCTTAGGCGATTTCCAAGAAAAAATATCCCCTTAGGGTTGGGGCAGGTTTCGCGAGAGTTCTGGCGATCGCCCGATTGTTTTCTGCTAAACCTGCCCGTACAGGTATGTTGTTTTCTAGAAATCTCCTTAAGTGATTCATTGAATCTTTGCTAAATCTCGTCAAAATTTTTGTAGGATAGGCCGAATAAAATGAGGTCTATCCTACAATGCTCGTTTGGATGACGGTGAATGTACATGAATCGACTGAATTCTGGATTTGCTCTACTCATCGCGCTGATGGCGATCGGTTGTGTACCTCAGGCCTTGCTGGACAAACAAGCGGAACTTTGTACTAAGTTAGCGAATGTGGAGAATTCACTCCAACAGGTTAAGGACATTGAGAATAACCCCAATTTGAGTACGTTGAAACAGGCAGAAGCCCAACTTAGTGAGGCTTTCAGGCAGGTAAAAGCGACGGTTGAGGCTGTCCCAGCAGCAGAAACAGAAACATCTGTTGAGCATTTACAGTCGAGCTATGAAGATCTGAAAGCATCTGTGCAACAAACAGCAGACCAACAAACAGCATCACAACAAACAATACCGCAACAAACAACAGACCCATCTAAGATTGCTCAGGCTACGACTAAAATTCGCGATCGCGCAACGAAATTACATGTGACGTTAACTCAAATAAAACAACGTCTAAGATGCCCAGCGGCTCAGTAGTTGACTTAGAAATAGTGCCACTAGATGTTTGGTGTTATCAGAACGGTGCATTCTCAGCCTGATCCAGCGAGTGATGACGACGACTACCATAAAGATAAGCGTAGACATACGATAAGACACAGCCAAAGAGAAAGATTTGAAACGTCAGAAAAATCCATAACATCAAAATCATGACGCTGCCAATCACCCCGTAGGAGAGGAATCGCCCCCCAATTGAAATCACACTATTACTTACCAGTAATTGCAATCCTAGTAAGAGTGAGGCCGTGAGCAAGGCACTGAGCCACACATCCTGCCATGCCACCCGCACCGCAGGCAGAATTTTGTAGAGGAGGCAGGCAGTGAGCGCCAGAATCAGAAAAGATGAACTGGTTTGCAACCCTCGCGTTAGTTCCAGTTCGTCCACCCGAGCCAAGGAAAACCATTGCTGCAAGTAAGTGAACAGTTCCAGGATGACTTTGATGGCAATGTTCGTCAGTAGGGAGGCGAGGATCAGGAACGCACTCCCAAGAACGAGCACAAACGCCAGCAGTTTGTTCAGCACAAAAAACACAACTATTTTCACGGGCGACCCCACTTCCGACACGCGGCTGGGCGATCGCCAGATGCGATTTACCGAAGCTCTCAACACCCCAAAGACGGCACTGGCGGCAAATAGCAGGAGGCTAAAACCGATAATGCCCGCGCCTACACTATTTTCATTGAGAGACACGAGGGTGCCCCGAATCAGATCTCGGACCTCCGGAGGCACATACTGGGCCGCAGTTTTTTGGATAACTGCAAAAGCTTCGGTATTGGGTCCGAGCAGCCAACCAACGACACTCAAGACGACCATGAGAATCGGGAATAGGGAAAAGAGCGCGAAGTACGACAGCGAAGCTGCCATCCCAGGGCAGTTATCCTGATCCCACTTTAATCCAGTTTTAATCAGGAGTTGGACTGGTTTGGAGGGGATGAGCGTAGAGCGAATGTACTGAAGCATAGAGGCTGATTCCTGGCGCAGTAAGACCCAGGCAAAATGATTGAAGTTATTATGTCATTTCGGGTTGGTCCTGGCTGTAAAGTGGCTGATCGAATCTGCGATCGCGGTCAGGCAGACCAGGTTTCGCGGAAGTCGGCATACAATGTTAATCCCCCATCAATGAAGAGAGTTTGCCCCGTAATGTAAGTGGCTTCATCAGATACCAAAAAAGCAACCGCCGCCGCCATTTCATCTGAAGTTCCAGCACGCCCTAAGGGGATGTAGCTTTCAACTTCTTCCTGTTTTTCCGGATCTTCCGTCCAGGCTTCATTAATGGGTGTGACGGTGGCACCGGGCGCGATCGCATTGACGCGAATGCCGCGATCGGCGTACTCCAGCGCTAACGTTTTTGTCAAATTCCCCATGCCGCCTTTGCTCATGGAGTAGGTGAGATAGCGGGGCCGAGGAATAATTTCATGCACACTGGATACATTAATAATTACTCCTGCGGTCTGATGCGCTAACCAATGTTTAATGGCTTCTCGCGCACACAGAAAAGACCCTTTCAAATTCACATTGATGACACGATCAAAGTCCTCTCCCGAAATCTCATGAGACAGGCGTTCCGTTTGAATCCCGGCGTTGTTCACCAAAATATCCAAACTCCCCAACTGCTCAATCGTCGTCGTCACGACTCGAATAATGTCTGCTTCCTGACCAACATCTCCCTGAATGGGTAAAGCTTTCACCCCACAGCCTTCATGCAGTTGGGCACAGGCCCGTTGTATAGCCTGCTCGGCGGTTGCTGCGGCAGCTTCGGGGTTGCTGCGATAATTAATGGCAACATTACAACCCTCCTGGGCCAGCCGAATCGCGATCGCTTGGCCAATGCCTGAACTAGCCCCCGTCACTAACGCATTCTTGCCTTTCAATCCTTTCATGATGTGTTCCTACTGTGTGTTCCACCAATGTGTTCAAGCAGTATGTTCAACTCTAACCAGAACAATCACGAAAGCCGCGATCGTGCCAATGTCAGTATAGAACAGGCGAGAGGTTTGCTAATATAGCCGATCATGGCATTGGCCGCTAAGATGACGGGTATGAATCCTCCTGAACCCAATCCAGTCCCACCCAACCTTCAGGCCGAACTGGCACGAGAGCGAAATCGCGCCGCCGCCGAGCGGACCCTCATGGCATGGATTCGGACCAGCTTAGCGTTAATTGCTTTTGGGTTTGGCATTGATCAAATCGTTGCTGCGATCTATCGCCTGTATCAGGGGACAGCCATTCCTCCAGTGCAGCTTTCTCGGATCCTGGGGTTGGCGTATATTTTGCTGGGTGTTTATGCCATGATCATGGCGACGGTCGAACACTACCAGGAATTACGGCGCATCCAACGGCAGGAAAGTTATTTTTATCGGCCCCGCCGATCGCTGGGGTTGACTGTAGCGATCGCCATGATTGGGATTGGTATTTTTGCCTTTGTAAGCATTTTGGTTAAAGCGATTCTCAGGTAAGGGCAAGGAGATTTTTAGACCCCATGGACCGTACGGCAAGACCCACCAATGATGTTACCGAATTGGCGAAGGAGCGCAATCGTCAAGCCTCTGAGCGTACCGTTACAAGCTGGATTGGGCACTCTCTGTGGTTGATTGGTTTTGGGATTGTGGCGGAAGAAGTACCGGCGGCTTGGCAGCAATCTTTACCCCGCCGCAATGAGGTTCTTCACCCACAACTCTACCCGCTCCTCAGCCTGGGAACGATCGCCGTTGGGATTGCCATCCTGATTCCCATCGCGATCGCTCACTATCAGGAGCTTCGCTCGTTGACCCAAGAGCACTATTTAACTGAATCGGTCCGTTTTCTGGCCCCCTTGATTGGTGCAGTGCTTCTATTTGGTTGCGTTGCGATCGTGTATGTCGTGCTAGTCCTTTCGCAATAATCAGGGATCTGCGGTTAAATCAGCTCCCGCGTCCACAATCGAAATTTGCATTTTGTTCGGTGGAGTTCTACCTCCATAATGAATGTATTCCAGCAAGGCAATCTATTGATGTGTCATGACCATTTTTCTTGACCTTTTACCCATGATGCTGGGGAGCGCTCTGGCCCCAGTTTGGATTATTATTGTGCTTTTAATTCTCAAGGGTCCCAATGGCTGGGTGAAAGCGATCGCCTTCGTCACGGGCATTACCCTTGTCCGTCTTCTTCAGGGCATTCTTGTGGGCTATTTGCTGCGAAGCGCCAGCGGCATAGAATCGGCTAACGGTTCATCTCCTATCGTTTCGACACTGCTACTGGTGCTGGGAATTTTGCTCCTGATTGCGGCGGCTAAAAAGTTAATGAATGAAGCCGACCCTGATGCCCCACCGCCCAAGTGGATGAGCGCATTTGATCAGGCCGATCCATGCACGATCCTGGGCATGGGCGCACTCGGTACTTTAATTGCCCCTAAACTTTGGGTCTTCACCCTGGCAGCGATTGGGGTGATTCTCAAGGCAAGTCTCGATTTAGCCGCAGAGTTGAAGATCTTTCTGATGTATGTTCTGGGCGCACAATCCCTCATTCTGCTGCCTTTGCTGCTCTATGCGATCGCCCTTCAACGGTCAGCCAATCTGCTATGGGTGGCCTCAGACTAGTTGACCCATCATAATCGGCAGATTACTGTGGTGGTTTCTGTGGTGTTTGGCGTTCTCTTTTTGTGGAAAGGGGTGGCGGGCTTCCTGGCGTAACAGCGTGATGAATCAGCACTGTAATGTAGACTATTCAAGTAAATTTCAAGTAGATTTCAAGTAAATTTCAGCTCACCCTAACCACGACCCAAGGTACACCAACATGAAGGTTGTTTACGACCCGGATACCAATATTTTGCAAATCTCCCTCAATAGTGGCGCGATCGCAGAAACGGCTCAAATTACGCCTAATCTCATTCTTGATTATGACGAAGATGGACAGATCATCGGTTTAGAACTACGGAACGCCTCCGAACATCTGAAAACTCCGTATTCCGTAACCTATGAAATTGGTAAGGCAAATTTAGATAAACCTCAACCGTTCATTGCAAAATCATGAGGGGATATATTGGCTGTAATCCTGGACAGTTTGATCAAATGACTTTGATAGACTGAAAACGCCCAAAATATCTCAAAAATTAGTTCTTTAACTCTGATTAACTACTCATAATCATTCTATAAATAACCAGGCTTGATTCACCGTAACGGAGATTGTAAATTTAGTATCTTTACTGAATCAAGACTGAAAGTTGAGTTGTCTTTGATGTTTATCAATAACAATTTACCGACTAATAGATCAACCTAAGCTGGATAATTCATAACCCATGCATCCGTAGGGGTAGGTCTTGTGCCTACCTCCCGCGATCAAGGCACCCACAAGAGGTGCCCCTACACCCGAAAATACAGACTGGTTTTTGGAGCGATCGCGGTATTGCTGATGTCCAAGCGGTTTCGAGACTTTCCCTCAATTGAGTTGTAGATCAAAGTTTTTTGTGCACTGCGATCGCTCAGTCCTGACTTGCAATCATGGATTAGATTGGGATACATTGCGTAGGGCAGCCTCTTGCCGCCGCACTGCGGCTAAAAGTTCTGCATTTTGTAAAATCACTCCCACCTGATTATTGAACAACTGTAGATAGTTCTGATCGGTGTCATCAAAGCTGGTGTGAAAAGTTTCTGGAATGGCTTGTCCATAAGTGGGGGTTGGCGTTTCGGTGCCGATCTTTTTGTTAATCAGTTGGGTGACACCAATCAATTCGCCATCCGGATTTAATACCGGCAGGCACAACAAACTACAGGTCCGATAGCCCGTTTGCTGGTCTGTCTGACGAGCGATCGCCGCATCGGGATGATCATACAAATCAAAGGGGATGTTGAGTGCTTGCCCAGTCACGGCGACTCTTCCTGCATAGCCCTCCCCTACGGGAATGCGAATTTCACGAACAGAACCGTCCTCAAAGGGAATTTTGGTCCATAGTTCGTCTGTGGTGCGATCGCGCAACCAGAGGGTGCTGCGATCGGCATTCATCAAGTCTTTGGCGGCCTGCATCACGCGCACCAAAATTTCTTCTGGTTCCAGGCTGCTCTGACTCACGGAGCGAGTTGCCGCCATCAAGGCCGCAGCAACCCGCTGCCCCCTGGCGGTATTGTGATAAGAACAAAAACTTTCCAGGATCATTTGAATCAGGGGCGCATTCGCCGCAAAATGACATTCATCGGTCTCGGTAAACCCCTGGGGATCGATGCGATCGCTCAGGGGGAGATTGGGGTCACTGTCGCGCTTGAGTTTGTTGATCAGTTGAATCACCGCGATTAAATGCTCGCGATCGCTCAGGAGGGGAATTGCCAGCATCGTGTAAGTGCGGTAATGATTGCGCCTGTCCTGCTCCTGGGCTGTCACCGAACGCGGATCGGCATAAAAATCATAGGGAATGTTGATCGTTTGTTTGGAACTGGCTACTTCTCCCGCAATGCCGCGATTGGCCGGAATCCGAATTTCGAGGGAACCTTCTGACTCTGCCACAATCGACCACAGTTCATTACGGTCTTCATCCAGCAAAAAAATCGTGGTGCGATCGGCACATAATGATTGCCCAATTTTGGCGGTAATCGATCGCAAGGTCGTATCTAAAATGTCATCAAATCCCTGGTTATCCATGACTTGATTGAGCATCGACAGCGTTTGCAACACCACACTCTGAGGATGGCTCTCAGCTTGTTGTTTCACGGCTGCAAATTGCATCGCATTGTGCAACGCAATCCCCACCTGAGCATTGAAAATCTGCATATACTTTTCGCTGTTGCTGTCAAAACTAGCCTGGAAACATTCGGGAGCCTGGGGCCAATTGGCCGGGTCGTAGGTGGCAAATTCACCCTGGCGACGTTTGTTAATCAACTGTGTTACGCCTAATAGCACTCCAGTGGGACTCCAGACTGGCATACATAACAGGCTACAGGTCCGATATCCCGTTTTCTGGTCCGTCAGTTTTGCCATATCGGAGTCTGGATGATTGTATAAATCATAGGCAATATTTAAGGGTTCGCGAGTCTGGGCGACAATGCCAGCAAACCCTTCACCCACTTGAATGCGATATTCTTTAACAGTGCCATCTTGAAAGGGAATCTTAGTCCAGAGTTGTTGTTTCGTTGAATCTAGCAACCATAATGTACTGCGATCGGCATTCATCAACTTTTTCGCGGCATCCATCACCCGCCCAATAATCTCATCCGAGTCGAGGCTACTTTGAGACACCGATCGCGTCGCTTCGGTGAGTGCTTCTGAAGCTTGTAACCGCTGGGTAAGTTTGTAGCACTCCTGGCAACGGGCCAGAATCCGGAGAATGGCGGGAGCATATTCCTCTAGCTGGCGCTTGTCCGATTGGGTGAAGCCGTTGGGGTTAATGCGTTCTGCCAGGGAGCCGATAAAGTGGGGAGTCCGTCGTAGTTTATTCATCAGTTGCACCACCGCGACGACCGTGCGTTGGTCGTTCATCAACGGAAAGACCAGGTCATTGTAAATGGAGTAGCCCGTGGGGGTGTCAGTCTCCTCCAGGCCGGCAATTTGTTTAATGTGAGTGACGAGGCCCCCCGTTCCTTTATTGGCAATAATTTGAATCTCTGGCAGGTTGGTGCTGTCGTGGCGGGTGATAATTGACCAGATGTCGTTTTTCTCCTCATCAATAAACACAATCGTGGTGCGATCGGCACACAGTAATTCCCCCATCCGTACCGTGATTGTGCCCAAAATATCTCGCAAAATGTCCGAAAAATCTTTACCCTCCATCACACTCAACATGGAGAGCAGTTTTTGTTCCTGGTTGGTAACAATTTGCATAAAGTCTGCCTGCAAATCCGTGAGGGATTTGGTAATCCATTGGGGGTTAAACACGGTGCTATAAATGCGATTACTGACGCGCAGTTTACCCGTATGTTTCACCACTAAGCCGGACAAGCGTAACTCCATTTGCTCCGGACTATCGATCGCTTCGATTTCCCCTACTTTTAGCACCTGTTGATATACATCCAGCACGCCGCGACTGCGTTGCCCAATTCTCAACAAGCGATCGCGAATCGCTTTCAGATGGGGCGGTTCATCGGTTGATTCCCAATTCCCAATCAGGCGCGATCGCACCAATTCTTCAATCCACTCCGATTCAATCCCCGATGGAATGAATTGATCATCACTATGGACTAATTTGCAAATCTTTTGAGTCAAGAAGGGTTGTCCGCCTGTCCAACTCAAAATCGCTTCCATGATCTTCCAGGGATACTCAAACTTTTCAGCTAAACCTTCGACCAGCGGTTGAGTTTCAGACAGTTTAAAGCCTTCTAGCTCAATGGCTCGACCAATATTAAAAGGAGTTCGGTTTTTATCCTGAATTAAATCTGATGGGGTAGCAACTCCCAGTAAGGCAAACGTTAAGCGGTGATATTCTGTGCAGGCTCGAATGAAGGCAAAAAAATCTTCTGTACGAAATCCTAAACTGAGAATACTATCAATCTCGTCAATGAAAATCACAATTCGTTCTGAGACGCAGGTGAGTAATACCTGTTCGATAAATTCACTCAACCGTTGAATCGGTGGCAAATATTCGCGATCGCGCAGCCAGCTTCGTAAATCTACCGCCAGATTGAAACTAGTTACCAGGCGGCGCATGAGTCCGGCGTACCACTGGTCGGGTGTGATTTCCTGACTGCCAATCTTATTCAGGTCGATCGCCGTTCCCACAAACCCTTCGGCCTGCAAGCGGTACATAGTACGGACGCGCAGGCTAGTTTTGCCCATCTGACGCGAATTCAGGACATAACAAAATTCTCCCGCTTTCAACCCTTCGTATAAATCGCGATCGGCCTGTCGCACCACATAACTGGGTGCATCCAGCGGTAAATGACCACCGACTTTATAAGCAAATGAAGATGGAAATGCAACCAGTTCCCTGTTCATAACCGTTCTCTAAAATACCGCCGATACAATTCAAATCGAGGAGTGACCTCATTTCCTTGCAGATGAACCAGTCCGAGGCTATGCAGTTTGAATGCCAGAATCGACTCTAACTCGATCGCCTCATCACTGTTGACCACTCGACTCAAGGCCGTACTGAGTTCGGGATGCTGGCGTAAATTCCAGAGATGGCGACGCAAATGATCGCCGTAAATTCCCGCTTCTGTTGATGCCGATTGCACTAAGTCAGTCAGGGTCAGATGTTGCTGCGCCAGATGATAAAGCGCTAACCGAATCAGGTAGGGATGCCCACCCGCGATCGCCATCAGCATCTCAATGTCTGTGATGCCCCAGTTCAACTGATGGCGCATAATTAAATCCATCACTTGCTCCTGGCTCAATTCCGCAAGTTCAATGGGCAGGCCAACATTAAAAGGCGATTGATTTACATCCAGGGGAATGTAAACCTCCGTCGAGTGAACCACGACTAACCGCAACTTCTCCCACAAGCCGCTATCACTGCCACCATATCCGGCTTCTTCGTACCAGGCCCGCAACAACCCAAAGAAATCATCGGCAATGCTGGGATATTGAAAGATGCGATCGACCTCATCCAGACCCAGCACCAGCGGACTGTCAATCTCCGATAACAGGCAATCCTCAAAGTACATGGTGCAATTGTCTTTGCTGCCATAGGTTTCGGTCCAGTATTGCGTCGGCAGGTGAGCAATGCGGAGTTTGCGAGCAACTTTGCTACAAAACCATTGCAGTAAATCATGCAGGCTGGAAAAAATGCTGATGTCGGCATGTTGAAAACTGAGAGGAACGGTGTGATAGCCCTGCTCCCGGGCGCGGTACAAAATGCGCGACATGAGGGAGGTTTTACCCATCTGGCGCGGTGCTTTGATCCGAATCAAGGTTCCAGGTTGCAGAATTTCTCGATAACATTGCGCCTCAGACGGCACCCGCTCGATGTAAAAAGTGGAGTCAAGCCGGACCTGACCTTGAGGCAATTCGGGGTCGGCGGCGGGAGGGGGCGGCGAAGGCACACAGGGAGCGACGGAGAGAGGAGCCGAGGTGGGTTCAGGCTGCCAGAGACAGTTGTGGTTGAGGCAGGCGAGAATGGCCTGAATCAGGGCTGGGGTGTCGGTGGGGGAAGTCCAGGAGCGTTGGGGAATGTCTTGCAGAAAGGTTTGCAAATCATGGGTGAGCAGGGTGGTCGGGTCACAGTTGACGCGAATCGGCAGAATCGTGAGCCGACGATCGCCTTGGGACTGTCGAGAGAGATCACTTCTACTCTGGCTCAATTGATTAGCGCGTTGCAGTTCTTCCAGAACCATCTCGCTGACGGCAGCCTGAGGCGACAACAGCAACAAAAAATAATCGCACTGTTGCAAATTGGCTTCCAGTTGGGTGAACCAGTTGTGGTTATCTGGAGTGGCCGTGTGCGTGGTGAGACAGGCATGATGGCCGCTGGCCGCGATCGCCTCACGCAACTGCTGCGCCAAACTCAAATCCGGCTCCTGATGCCGATGACTGATGAAAACCCGTTGCGGCACGACAGGTGAGCCAGATCGCGCCTCTGGTGCATCTCCGGGTGGCGGTGAGGACAGCGCCTGACGCTGCCATGCTCGCTCTAAAGCACCCCGCACTTGTTTTTTCGTAACCTTCTCACCACAAACAGTAGACAATTTTTGCCAAAGTTTATACCCCACATGCTTTTCGACGTAATCCGGATTCAACGGGTAAATGTCTTCATAAGTGCGGCCCAACCAGGACCCGATGAAAACATCCCGCTCCAAATCGTTGAGATATTTTCCACTATGACGGTAGAGTAACTGATCGACGAACCTGAGCGCGTCCTGAACGTCCATAAGGTGAATGCAACCCAATAAAGAATCGACTAGAACCTGCCATAAAAATAAATACTTAACACTTCCAAAAAGACAACGCCTTGAAAGTTTCAATTACCCTGATACTTCAATCTTAAAAGGTATTATTTCTGACTAGCTGATCGAGATCACATCAATGGAATGATTTAAATATCTACCCTTCTGTGACCCTGAGGCAGCTTGAATTGAGGATTTATTTCATCACTAAGTGATGAGTTGGTCGCTATAGCTACAGTAACATTTGCGTGTTGAAAATTCAATTACTCAGGGATTTTATGGAGTTATATGAGGTTTTCAGAGGTTATTTGAAGCATGGTTTTTATGAGGTTTTTAGGTCAATGTTTTGATTGATCGAAATCACAATCTTTTTGAGATTTTATGGTTCTCAATCGCTACAAGAAATTGTCAAACTATTAACAGGATTAACTCAATTCAAATTTGTTCAATCTGAATTTGTCCCAGGTGATTAATTTTGAGGCGATCGCTGATTGGTCAAACCATTCGTCACTCATCACCACTCATCAAGCGTTTGGAGGGTCACATGTTTAACCCCACAGCAATGTGGATTCAGCACACGATCGCGTGTTTGCAAGCGGGCTATCGTCAGGTATTTGGCCATCGCCACCCCCACTATGAGGATGTGATCGGGCAAGTTGCAACCACGACTCTGCACGCGATCGCTCGCACCGATGCCCTATACCACGATGTGGAACACACCATTCTGGTGACGCTAGTAGGGCAAGAGATTTTACGGGGCAAGCACCTTCTCGATGGCACCGTATCGGCTCAAGATTGGCTGCATCTAATTGTGGCGCTGCTCTGCCACGATATTGGCTACCTGAAGGGGATTTGCCGGGAGGATTGTCCAAACAACCATACCTATACAACGGGTCATGGCACTGTGGTCATTCAACCCGGCACCACAGATGCCAGCCTGACCCCTTACCACGTCGATCGCGGCAAACAGTTTGTGGCTGAGAATTTGGGCATTTACCACCCACTGGATATTTCCATCCTTCAAGAGCTGATTGAGCTAACTCGGTTTCCGATACCTCAAGGGGCGCGGTATCAAGATACGATGAATTTGCCCGGATTGGCGCGGGCTGCCGATCTGATCGGACAACTGGGGGATGCTCGCTACCTGGAAAAACTACCTGCCCTGTTTCATGAATTTGAGGAAGTTGGCACCAATCAGGCGTTGGACTATCAGCATCCTGGCGATTTGCGGCTGGGGTACCCGCAGTTCTTTCAATCGGTAGTCCAACCGCTGATCCAACCCGCAGTGCGTTACCTGCAAACCACGCACGAAGGCCGACAGGTGATTCACCAACTTGGCCAGAACGTATCCGTTGTGGAGCGTGAATTAGCGGTGATGGCCATTCCTACCCCCGATCGCCCAGCCTCATCCGTCTGGATGGGCGATCGCTACCATTTCTTTTTGGATGAATTGGCACCTCAGGACAATCGGCAAATTCGCTTCTGCTAAATCAGGAATAGACTAACGATGGAGATGCAATTAACTCCTCCAACGTTTGCAACAATTCTTGTTCGTTGTAGGGTTTGGAAAAATACGCCGACGCACCCAGATTGAAGGCAAGACGACGATGTTTAGCGCCAATCCGAGACGTGAGCATGGCAACCGGAATCGACCCCAACGCGGGATCAGGCTTCAGCTTGGTTAAAAACCCAAATCCATCTAACCGCGGCATTTCAATGTCACAAATAATCGCCTGAACCGTGATGCCTCGCTGTAACTTGTCTAGAGCATCGAGGCCATCTTTGGCCTGTTCCACCCGATAACCCGCCCGTTCCAGCGTGAGGGCCAGAAAGCGACGAATATTGATAGAATCATCCACAATCAGAACGGTGGCCGGGGTTTCAGTTTTGAAAGATGGCAAATTAAACGGCGAAATAGGATTGACCGTTGGGATTAAATCCGCCTGAGGTATGGGTACTAAAGCACTGTGACGATGGGAATCCTGCTTACAACTGATGATCCAATCCAGCAGATCAGCAACATTGACCAGAGGCACAACTCGCCCATCGGCCACGATCGCACAGCCCACAAAGCCCTCTGGCATGGGTAAATTTCCTTCAGCCCGCCGAATGGTGACTTCCTGTTCGCCCCAGGTGAGATCAACTTGAATTCCGGTGAGGTGACTGCCATGACTCACAATTAACGCACTGGGGGCATCGACAGTGGGGGTCGATTCTAGCGTGATGCGTTGCTGTGGACAGTTGAAATTTAACCAGTGAGACAGGCGAATGCGTTTAATCCATTGCCCCTGCCAGTTAAGATTATCGCCCTCCAGAGGTTGGTCCTCCAGTCGCACCGTGTCTTGAATGACATCGGTGGGAATGGCCAGGAGCATGTTATTACTTTCAACCAGCAACACCCGCACCACGGAGAGGGTAAAGGGAACGGAGAGGGTAAAGGTGGTGCCTTCCCCCGCTTTGGTGTTGACTCCAATTTCGCCCCGAATCTGGCGTAAGCTATCTCGCACCACATCCAACCCGACCCCTCGTCCTGATAGATCGGTGACGCGATCGCTGGTGCTAAATCCGGGTTCAAAAATCAGAGACAGCAAATCGGCTTCGCTGGCGATCGCCAGCAGGAGGGGATCTAAGCCCATGTGTTGGGCCTTTTGACGAATTTTATCGAGGGAAATACCCCGGCCATCGTCCTTCAAGGTAATAATGGTGCGGTTGCCCTGATGCAGCGCTGTAATTTCGATCGTGCCGATTGGTGGTTTACCCTGAGCCGCGCGCGTGTCTGGAGTTTCGATGCCATGATCGAAGGCATTGCGGAGCAGATGCATCAATGGATCGTTCAGGGCTTCTAAAATACTCCGCTCAATCAATGTGTTACCGCCTTTCACGGTTAGGGCTGCCTGCTTCCCATATTCCAAACACCATTCCCGTAGAGCGCGAGGGTAGCGATCGGCAATGTCTGAGAGGGGGCGCATCCGAATCTGAGTTAAGTTCGTTTGCAGTTGTTTGGCGGTTTTATTAAGTTCGCGGAAGGTTTGCTCGGCATCATCCAAACTGAGGTCAATATCAGTACTGACTTCTTGTGATTGAACAATGGTTTCTGTGACTTGTTGCACTAATAAGTGCAGTTCGTTATATTGATCCATTTCTAATGAATCAAATTCATAATTAATGAGAGCATCTAAAGATTCATCATTGAAAGATGCGGGTAATAAAGGTAATGACAAACCAAGGGTATGCGGAATGATGCGATCGTAAGCATTTTGTAATTGCATGTTGAACTGCTCTAGCGATCGCAGCCGTTGAGTGAGTAGACGCGATAGATTTCGTAACCGTTTGAGATATAAATCAAATCCATTACGCTCGATGGTCAACTCACCAAACAAGTCATTTAACTGATTCAATTGCCGAATGGCAACTCGGACTGTCGCGTGTTGGTCCTCATCGGGTGAACCTGTGTGAGTCTCCGCTTCGACCTTAAATTGAAAATCTGATGAATGGGAGTGGCTGGAGGGGGTTTCTAGGGGAGTAACTTCCGTAAACTCGGCTTCTGTAAATTCCGTTTGAGGAGATGCCACCAGGATCGGTTTCATCTCAACGGATTGAATCTCAGCGGGCACCTCTGGGGCTGAAATTTCGTTGATCGACGGATGAACGAACGGCTGAGAGTTAGCATCTATATCGGTTGGAGTCTCGACCGTCTGAACATAGGTCGATTTCGCCTCTGGAAACTGAATATAGGTCGATCGCGCCTCATCCGGTTCCAGTTCTACAGGGGTTGCCGTTGCCGGGGGGGAACCTTGAGCCGACGCAGCCGCATGGGTAGGGGCCAGAATGAGCGTGGTAAATTCTTTGGGGAGGGTGGTGGGTAAAGCCTCCAGTTGTCCGGCGAGCACGAGTGACTGCGATCGCCGCCATGCCTTCAATGCCGCCTGAGCCACTGTGGTCGGAGGATTGCTAGGAATAGCTGCCGTTTGTTCTACCACTTCGCACAGTTGGCTAAAAGCATTCAGTTGTAACATTTCCCCCAAACCACCGAGTTCTTGAGCCAGAACTGTCAATTCGGTCTCCAGGCACGGTTGAGCGGGATCCGCCAAAACAGCCTCCAACCGTTGCAAACATTCCTCGACTTCGGTTTCAAATAGAAGCACGAGAATATCCTGCCCACTTTCGGTCGCCAGAACAGACACCGCATCCTCATCGTGCGGATCACCCAGGCGATCGTGCAAGGCTTGAAAGATCGGTTCAACATCCTGGTCTACCCAACTCGTATGAATGGGTTGATCGTGTTGATGAAAATGGATAGTGGTTCGCAGGCTGTTGATCCCTTTGAGCAACAGATTTTCCAGTGCCGCATCGATCGCCAGCGATTGACTTTGGGTCTTTAAAACTTTGAAGGCATCTTCTAGTCGATGGGCAAATTGACTGAGCCACTGAAAGCCCATCATGCCGGCTCCCCCCTTGATGGAATGAGCCGCACGGAGGGCAGAATTGATGCGTTGGATATCCACTCGTCCATCGGATAACCCGATCACGGCGGTATCCAATGCCTCCAGATATTCCTGTGCCTCATCGAGAAACTGCCGTCGAATTTCGAGTTCTTTGGACATCACATCGCTCCTAATTCACCTTGAAGGTTTGCACGGATGACTGAAGCTCTTTGGCCACGTAGACGGTTTGACGCAGCGAATTCGAGACCTGACGGGATGATTGGGAGGTTTGCTCCGCCGTTTTTGCCACTTTCTCCATCAGTTGCGCGATCGCCTGCGAGGTTTGCACCTGAGAGACCGCCGATTGCGAGATCGATTGGGCCAGGTCATCAATTTGCTGGGAGACCTGCAAAATCTTGCCTAAACTTTGCTTGGCATGGGTGACTAGATGGGTGCCTTCCACTACCTGACTGGTGCCCTGTTCCATGGCCGCGACCACTTCGCTAGTTTCCCGTTGAATGGTGTCCACAATGTAGCCAATTTCCTGAGTGGCCGCCGCCGATCGCGCCGCCAATTCACCCACTTCCTCGGCTACCACCGCAAACCCCTGGCCTTCTTCACCAGCTCTCGCGGCTTCAATGCCCGCGTTGATCGCCAGCATGTTCGTTTGCATCGCAATTTGATTAATTAATGACACCACTTTAGAAATTTGCTGAGATGATTCACCCAGCCGTTTTACCTTCTTAGCCGTTTCGCCGATCGTCTCCCGCAGATTGAGGATATTTTGCACCGTGGAATCCATCGCTACGCCCCCTGCTTCGGCAGTGCTAGAAGCCGTATGAGCCACTTCCGCCGCCTGTTGAGCGCTATCGGCAGCCGCTCGAATCAGTTCTTGCATCTGCTCTACATACTGCATCGTCTGGATCGTTTCATCGGCTTGCATTGCCGCTTCTTGCGCCAACTGTTGCATGGCTCCTTCGTTGTCACCCAGTGCGGTCCCCACTTTTTGCGCCGATAGTTTGACCTGGGTGACAATCTGACGCAAGCTTTCCACAATGGAGTTAAAAAAGTCTGCGACGATGCCAATTTCCCCGGCGGTGACTTCGGCTCTCACGGTGAGATTGCCACTGGCAGCGTCTTCTACGTCTTTTAAGAGATCCAACAGTTGTTGTTGTAACTGTTCTTTTTGTTGGCGCTGCTCTTCGGAGAGTGCTTCTGCTTGCAGTTTGGCCTGTTCCTTTTGGGCAAACAACGAGACTTGTTCCAGGGCAAATCCGAGTTGAATGGCCACTTGTCGCAGGAAGTTGATTTCTCCCTCCTGCCAGTTGCGGGGGGCCGCACACTGATGCACACAGAGCAGGCCCAACAGATTGCCGTTGATCAGAATGGGCGCGACGATGTTGGCCTTCACCTCAAAGGGATCCAGTTGCCCCTTGTAACAGGGATCGAGGGCGGCTGTGGCAATATCCGCGATCGCCTGAACTCGACCCCGACGGTACTTCTCCACATATTCTTGAGCAAAGCAAGGATCGGCAATACTGGCTCCCAATGCCGTTGGGAATCCCCGGCCTACGGATTCTGCAACGATGGAGCCTTGCCATTTGGCATCAAATAAATAGACCAGGGCGCGATCGCTGCGGAGAGCCTCCCGCACTCCGAGCACCGCAACGTGATAAATCTGTTGCCGATCCTGCCCCTCCTCGCGCATTTGGAAGGTAATGTCGTTGAGCAAGTTGGCGTAACGGGTGGCTTCCTGCTGTTGTTTTAGCAGATTTGCCTGTTCCAGTGCATAACTGGTTTGAATGGCAAGTTGGTTGAATAAATCGATCTCTAGCGGTAGCCATTGCCGGGGTTCCCGACAGGTTTGGGCGCAGATTAACCCGATCAGTTGGTTGCCCTGAAGCAGGGGCGCGGTCAGGCTGGCTTGTACCTGAAAGTCGGTGAAGAGGGCTTGCGCTGAAGGGATGGTATGGGCGATCGCGGGATCGGCGATCGCTTGGACTTGACCATTCTGATATTGTTCAATGAGGCTATCAGATAATGGTGTATTAATGGATTTTCCAGTTATTTTGGGTAATTCATCGATCACGTATTCCGCAACAATTGTTCCACTCCAATCTGGATTAAATTGATACACGATCGCTCGGTCAAGATTGAATGTTTGATGGAGTTCGCGCACTGCAATCCTGAGTACATCTTCCCACTTTAAAGATTGTCGGATGCGGAATGTGATTTCATTGAGTTTTTGAGCGCGGGTTGCAGTATCCTTTTGTTGTTGTAGAATCATGGCCTGATCTAAGGCAAACCCAAGTTGAATCGCGACTTGCCGCAGGAAATTGATTTCCGATTCTTGCCAAATCCGGGGCGCATCACATTGATGGGCCACCAGTAAACCTTTCAGGGTATCCCCCACCAGAATAGGTGCGACAATATTGGCTTTGACTTCAAAGGGTTCGAGTTGCCCCATGTAGCAGGGATCAAGATTAGCCTGGTAAATGTTGGATAGTGCCTGAACTCGTCCCCGACGGTATTTCTCAATGTAGTTGGCGGCAAAACAGGGGTCGGCAATTTCGGCACCGAGGGCCGGAGTCCAGGGAGTATTAACCGATTCGGCGATGACTTTACCTTGCCAATTGGGGTCAAACCAGTAGATCAAGGTGCGATCGCATTGCAGTGCATCCCGTGTTTCTTCGAGAGTCGTATTCCAAATATATGCTGGTTCTAAAACTTCCCGCATCCGGAATGTCAGCTTGTTGAGTTGGCGGGCACGAGTCGCTTCTTCAGCTTTTTCCGCCGCCAGGAGGCTACCCGATAGGGCCAGTCCCACTTGCGCCGCCAGTTCTCGCAGGAAGGTGATTTCGTCCTGAGTCCAAACGCGGGTGGCTGAACATTGGTGGGCCACCAAAATGCCAAGTAACTGGTCTCTAGAAACAATCGGTACAACCAGATTGGCCTTCACCTGGAGCCGTTCTAATAGTCGCAGGTGATCACGAGAATAGTTAGTGGCGAAAACATCACTGGTGGGCACGTACCGCCCTTTCCGATATTCCTCCAGGATGGTGTGAGGAATACAAGGGTCGGTAATTTTGTCATTTAAGGCGCGGGGAAACTCCGGATCAACCGCTTCGGCAACAATTTTGCCGCTCCAATCGGGTTCAAAACAATAAATGACGACGCGATCGACCACCATCTGTTGTTTTGCCAGTTGCACAGTCAGGTCGAATACGGTTTGGGTATCTCCCCGGCCTGCGGCTTGGGCCAGTTCTGCATAAAATTTGGATTGTTGCACAATCTCATTTTGCTGTTGCACCTGGGTTTTGACCGAAGCGACCAGGTCATTAAAACTGCGGGTGAGCTGGCGCAATTCTCCCGACTGCCCCTCTGGTAATTGCACATTCAAGTTGCCGGATGCCACCTTATCGCAGGCATGGCTGAGTTCACTTAAGGTTTTGGCCCAGCGACGAGCCACCCGCGTTACGCCGTAAGCTGCCAGCACCGCCAGGGTAAACACTACTGCGGCGATCACCCAGCCCCATTTCGCACTCAGGCCCACATCGGCCTGATCCACCGCCGAAACTGCGACCCAATCACTGCCGGGAATCGTCGCGATCGTGTAGTGCTTGCCATCGGCGGTCACGGTTGTCACTAAACCGCGATTTTCCGATTTCCCGTTCCCGTTGTCCTGGTAGTTCACCAACCGAACACCCGATTTGGTATCGGGAATGTGTTTGAGTGACCGAGCATTGGCCAGGAGAGTGGTGACAGGTTGCGCGATCGCGTCACCGCCGAGCACTTCGGTAGTCCGAGTCAAGCCTTCGGGGGTCAGGGTGCTCACAGGTTTGAGTTGATTGTTATCCAGTGCCAAGATTTGAACCTTTTGCGAGGGGACTAATTGAGTTAAAGGAATGACGCTCAACGCCTGATTGATTTCGTTGACGGTCAAGCGTCCTCGCACATTTCCTAAAAACTGCCCGGTACTCGGTTCTGCGATCGCTTGAGCCACATCAATTCCAGCCGTTGTTCCCGACCGATCCATGACGAGGGAAGTTACCTGTCCAGTTTGTTTTGTTTGTTTCCACCAGGTTCCATCTCGTTGTACCAGATCAGCCATAGAACGAGTCGAGGCAATGTAAATTCCATGTTGATCGGTGAGTGCTAATTCAGTGAATTCGGCAGTTCGAGCAATTCGCCTTAAGGACTCATTCAGTTGGGTCGCTTGGGATTGCAGCGTCTTTCGTTGTGCGGCAGTTACATTCTGGTTGGAGGCTTGAGCCAATCCCAACTGTTCCACCGATTGGCTCATCCGCTTCGCAAACTCAAGCACGGTAGGGTCGGGAGCCACCACACGAGTCACATGACGAGCCGCATTCAGGCGATCGCGGGTGGAGTGGCTCACCGCAATGACTTGATCCTGGAGATCCTGCTCAGTCTGCTGATTTTCTTGCTGAGTGGCAATGCTATAGGTCAACAACGCCGCTGCACCTGCTGGCGCAACCATCCACGGTAAAATATTCTTCACTAATTCGCGTCGCAGCGAAGTTTGGGAGATGGGAGCTTGCGTGATCAAAGGTTCAGGCGGGTACAATCTAGGCGCTGGTTCTGCGGGTAGAGGGGCGGCTGGCTTAGGGGCAGTTGGCAGCGGTGCCGAGGCTGGAGCAACCGGGGAAAGATCGCCGAATTCAGTCTCTGGCTCGGCGGCGGTGCTGAAGGTGCCGTTCCACAGGAATGGGTTGTCATCAGTTGATGCATCGGGACGTTGCAACATAGAAATTCCTCGTGAGATGGAGGGCGGTGAAACTAGGATGATGTGTGCAGTGCAGATGAATGGAGAATGGCCTCAGGATTGAGCACGAGCAAAATTTCCTGGTCATACATCGCACATCCCTGTAGATGAGCCTGCAAAGCGGGTGACAGTTGCCCAGCATGGGCATGAATGGCTTCTGGGGGCAGCCAAAACGAACCGTGAATGTGGGCCACCGCCAGCGCCAGCATTAATTGGCCTGAGCGGATAATCGCCAGGTGATACTGTTGCTGATTCGCGCCTAGATAGGTAATGTCTAGCAGGTGCGCCAGATCAACCACCCAGAGCACCTGACTCCGGCGATTGATCAGCCCCAAGACACAGCCCGGTAGGTTGGGCAGGGGGGTGAGCCGATGGACAGGCAAGCGATGCACCTCTTGGACCTGCTGCATCGGTAGGACGGCAGTGACTCCCTCAGCAAGCTGGAAGCGAAGATAGGGATCACCGGGAGGCCGTTCGCGCAGCGTGGCCGGGGGTGTGAAAGGGAGCGATCGCGGAGATAGGGACAGGGGCGATACATCCATATGGTTAATTCACAACGGTTTGGACCGCTTGTAATAATTGTTCGCAGGTAAACGGTTTGGTCAGGTAAAAATCGGCACCCTGTTTCATGCCCCACAGGCGATCGATATCCTGGGATTTAGAGGTGCAAATAATAATCGGTACTTTTTCAGTGGCGGGATGCCGCTTCAGGCTACGACACAGCTCAAACCCGCTCATTCCGGGCATGACCACATCCGTAATGATGACATCAGGCAAGTGAGCGATCGCCTGATCCAGGGCTGTATTTGCATTCATCGCCCCAATGACCTGATAGCCGCCCTCCTGCAAATAATGCCGAATTAATTCAATCTCTGAGGGGGTATCATCCACAATCAAAATTGTCCGAACAAGTGTTGCAGTCATCTCTCAATCCCTTACGATCAGCACGTTGCTTGAATCAATCAATAATTACTTATGAAAGTATCTATTTATCCAAAACTGAGTTAACTCAGATGCTTAAAGACCATCTTTGTTAAGTCCGATCGAGTAAACGGTTTGGATAAATAACCTGATGCGCCAACCAGTCTGGCTTTGGCTCGATCAATGAATCCTGTGTTACCAGTGACCATGACAATAGGTATATTTTTAAAGCTAGGATGCCGCCGCAACATGGAACACAGCTCATACCCATCCAAATTTGGCATACCCACATCCAATAAAATCAAATCTGGCTTACACCGAATGATTTGAATCAGTGCTTTGAGGGGGTCATTAATCATCACAATAGACAGGTTACTGTCTTCTAGAAATGAATGAATGGCTTGAAGCACGGTAGGACTATCATCAATACAGGCGATCGTCCGGTGGTGATTGCTGCCATTGGGGGATGGCGGAGGCATGGCCGGCTCAACCCTGTCGGGTGAGGCTGGAGGGTCTGCCACACCGGGGCCAGGATCAGGGGTGGCGGGTTCCTGAAAGTTTAAAGTCGGCGATCGCGTCATTGTTTGTTGCCGCAGTTGTGTCTGGCATTGCTCTATTAGGGGGCGTAGCTCAATCTGACAGAGGGACACATAATTGGGGAGGGCTTGCGGCTTAATTAACTCATACTGTCCTTGAGTCACACGCAGAAGTGATTCCATCACTTCTTTGGCAATTTCTCGGATGAGTTGAGTCACCTGCGGGCGATCTAAATACCGTTGCTCCACTAACCAACGAATCGCCAGATAATCTCCAGGGATGAAGGATTGGGGGGTGGCGGATTGTTCAAATTGCGATCGCGCCTGTGCTCGAACGGCACTCACTAAAGCGGGCACATGCAAACTGAGTTGGTTCAACTGGCGATCGAGGCGCTCAAAGGGATTGATCGAATTAGAGGCATAGGACAAGTGCCCCTGGTCAAAAAACAACAACCAGCAGGCCATCCCACTAGTGACTCGCAAACATCCAGTCACAGCTTGATTGGTAATCTGAGCAAAAAGACTCAGAGGATGCAACTGTTGAGATGGCTGGGAAGAACGATAACTAACCATTGATCCAGTACTCATGAAATTTTTCTCGCAGGAGATTAGACTAAACTCAACTGGGACGGATTGATTGAACGAGCATTAAAGAATGGCCCTGCGAACTGATTCCTACCCAATGTCTATTCATCGCTCAAATAAGTGATGAATAGACATCACACATTTGGGTGATTTCCAGGTAAGAAGATCCTTGCTTCAACCTTGACTGCCCCGCGACCACATCACCTGAACCAGTAGTGGTTGGAAGGGGTTAGCAATTAAATCCGGGTATTCACAATCCTGGAAGTCTTCTGAGCTGCTTCCATCAAAATATTGAGAAATAATATCCAATATTTTGATGGAAGAATTTTTTAATCAAAAAATTTGTGTTTCAGAGAAATATCTACTGATGGAAAACGGCTGCATGGTAGACGCGAAAGCTGAATACTTTCTAGCACTAAATGAGTACCAGCAGGCGCTAGATTTGATAAAGTTTCGATGAAAATCCAAAAATTAGCATTATTGGTACTTGTAGCCTGGACATTCGGAATAAATTAAATCAAATTATGCCCATTATTGTGATGTTATTGTGATATTTTGTCTGGCACTAGTGGTCCGTCAGGATAGATTTGAGGGGTACCTCAAATCTACAAAACCCAATTATCAAGTGTTTTGAGGGTTTTCAACCCAGCAAAACAGTCTTGACAGACCACTAGTCACGAATCCGCTGGGTTTAAGTTGTTCAAATTCTCTATACTTTTTCATTGCCAATTTATCCGGATACTGCTGATTAATCGAGATGTTTAAAGTAGAACCAGTTTCTATCCAAAAAGTAGCTTGGATCACCAAAGCGACTTCAGCGGTTGACGGAGAAGGAGAATCGGTATGGCACGTTTGTGGGCGATCGCAGTAGGAGTTCATCGGTATCAGGCACTCCAGCCGTTGCCCCATGCTGAACAGGATGCGAACATGTTCTCCCAACGGTTACGAGTTGCGGCCAGTGTTGCTCAGGTCTACTGCTTTGCGGATCAGGCTCCAGATTTGATTTTGGATGGAGGAGCCAGTTTATCCAGTCAACCTACTTTTACGAATCTTACTCAGTTTCTACAACTACGATTTTCTACTCCTTTTTTAGAACCAGATGATATTCTTTGCTTTCTTTTTAGCGGACACGGGTTGCAATTTGCGAATCAAGACTATCTCATGTTTTTGGATTCTGATCCCGCCTGTGCTGACCAAACCGCCCTTTCAGTTGATGATTTAGTGTTTTGTTTGAAGCGAAGCGGCACAGCCAATATTGTGCTACTACTTGATGCCTGTCACACTGAGTATCAGCAGTTTGGTCAGGGATTTGGCACCGATCCCAAGGATGTGATTACTATCTTTGGGGCAAATTACGGTCAGTGCTCCCGGGTCATCCCTAACCTACAGCAGGGTTCCTTCACGCAGGCATTGTTAGAAGGTTGGCGATCGCTCAGTCATTTCGATCAGAAACACTGGGGGCACCTGTATCATTACATTCGTGTGCGCCTGCCGACCCTGAATCGGCAGTTTGGTCAACCTCACCAGGCTCCTCGACTGCGAGTTGATCCGCCTCTAGTGATAGAGTCAATTCCTCTACCAAAATTAAGAGAAGAAATCGTTGAGCCTTCCACGCCCCTGATCACAAAACAACGAATGCCAAATTCAGTGATTCGCTTTTCCAATCAATAAGCTGTTGCGCATTTAAACTGCGATAACAGCGTCACCTTTATTTTTGAGCTTTCGTCCCCACTTAATGATCAATTTTCCTTCGTTTAGCAACTGATGTAATAAAGATTCTAGCTCTTCGATTGACTTGAATAGTCGATTCGCAACATACTCTTTTGCTGAATGCCAAACTAATT
>JANRIS010000074.1:0-58500 GCA_033764685.1 Leptolyngbyaceae cyanobacterium bins.349 | reverse complement strand
GTGGAGGACGGCTGCGTCCCCCACACCCCCTCCAGAGGGCACGACTGGGGCGATGCAATGGGGCTGGGATGGAGCCGTTGTCGGGTGATGCCTCGATCGCAACCAAGGTTGCCGCAACTCTGTCTCAAACCCAGGCAAGTGCGTACCACTCAAACTCTTGTTCGGGGGGCGTGGGGGAGTGAGGACCCCACAAAGCTTCTACCGGGGGGAAGTCCCCCGGTAGAAGCTTTGGGTTGAGTCGAGATCTGTGTACACAGTAGGTAGCTTGGGTGAGCGTTAGCCTAGCCCAATGGAATGACTTATGCTGTTGGGTTTCACGGTGTTCAATTCAACCTACAAAAAAGATTTGTCAGTCAATCAGTCTTTTCACTCACCTGATCTAATAAGCGGAGTTTGGTCAAGTTATCTCGAAGCCTAACACCAAATTCTGCGATGTTGCGGAGGGTGACGGCTATAGTCTCAATGTTAAGGGGGTGTGGTGTGGCCATGCCCCCATTTTCCATCTCCAGGCAGACGGAGAGTGGGCCTGAAGTTTGTACCTTAGGAGGGGCTAAAAAATAGTCCATTCAAAATTCTTTACTGATTTAGGAGTATTGATGATGCAAGTGCTTCACCAACTGAAAAAGATGTTTAGTATTGTTCTAATTGTGGTTACGGTGTGGTTTGGAACTGCATTGACCATTGATCAGCATCCAGCCGCCGCCAAACGAACCACTCAAGAGGCGACTGAGTATAACGTTGACAAGGGTGGTGATTCAGTGGATGCCTACCGCAGTTTGCAACGGGCCACCTACGCTTACCGCAATGAAGGTTTGCGGGGTGAGGGTAGCCAGACGGGCCGATTGGGGGAGCGGGTTGGTTTGGCAGAACGGACGGGTGGTAAGTTGCAAAAGCGGATGGATAATCGCCGCGATTTGACCAGCCAAACAAATGCTGTTGATGATGCGGCTGAAAACATGATGCAGAATACCAAGGGTGCATTTCGGCGGGCGGCAGGTAAAGTCCAGAAAAATTTGAATCTGAATGACTAATGCGGTTTGGGGATGCGATCGCGTTATTCTGTGAGGTGCAATGCAAGAGGATTTGTTATGACGCGCGCCATCATGGAAACTGACAAAGGGACGATTAACCTGGAACTGTTTGACCAGGATGCGCCCAATACCGTGAAGAATTTTGTAGACCTGTCTGAAAAAGGGTTTTACGACGGGCTATCGTTCCATCGGGTGATTCCTAACTTTATGGTTCAGGGTGGTTGTCCGAATACGCGCCCCGGTGAGCGGGGAATGCCCGGAACGGGTGGACCGGGCTACAAAATCAAGTGCGAGATTAACCCCAACAAGCACGAGGCGGGTACCCTTTCAATGGCTCACGCTGGACGCGATACGGGGGGCAGTCAGTTCTTCATTTGCCATTCTCCGCAACCACACCTGGATGGAGTTCACACTGTATTTGGCAAAACTGCTGATATGAATGTAGTGAACGCGATTCAGCAGGGCGATCGCATTCTGTCCGTCAAAATTGAAAAATAGCCGGAAGGGTTAACCCGTTATTGATCGAGACGTTCCGCCATAGAGACGTTCCGCTGGAACGTCTCTATAGTTTTAAACCATCCCCATGGGTTACAGCATGACGCGACCATAGCAAGCAATAGCGGCGCGATCGCCCTGTTGTCGCCGCAACCAGGCCCAGAGTTGATCGCCATAGGAAAAATGCCACCACTCATGGGGATGGCGGAGCAATCCAGCCTGAGTCATCACCTGATTCAGCAACTCCCGATGCCGATGAAAGACTTGCTCAGACTCCACTTCACTGGCGGCGTAATAGTCCGGATAGGACCGGGGCGACAGTTCGTCGATCGCGGAACCCATTTCGATGGGCTGTCCCGTTGAGTCTGCTAACGTCAGGTCGATCGCGCCACCCGTACTGTGAGGCGGCGGGCGGGTTGGGTCAGGATCGGGAAGTGCCCAAAACTCATACACTCGCTCCAACAAGGTCTGGCGCTGGGTATCAGTCAACTGGGATGCCTTGAAGCCCTGCTGCTGCAACAATTGAGCGAAGGTGTAATCCACCATGAATTGCTGCACCGCTAATGGCCGAAATGCATCAAAGATCAAAAGACTCCAGCCGGGTTGCTGTTGCCGCAGGTAGGTTTGGGCGGTAAGCAGGCGATCGCAAACGCCCTGACGCACAAAGAAGGGAGACTGCTCGCCGTAAGGTGCCCCCAGTTGCTCATAGGGATGGGGTTGAATGCAGCAAAACTGCGCCATTGGCATTGGCACTAATGGCTCATTGCAGTCTTGAATCGGTATCAGCCGATAGGGTTTTATCGCGGTCATCAGGATGCAACGGATTCCTTCAAGGCTTGGCGATCGCATTGTGACCGCCATCACTATAACTACGGACTTCTACGACAATAATTCTCCGTTATCATCACCCTTTCTCAGTGAATTCGCACAGTTCCACAGCCCACCAGCATCACGTCTCTGTATTTCCCGCATCACGTTGCGATCGCGTTCTACCCGGCATAGTAGAACTATCAAGTACGAGTATTCTACGCATGAAGATTCAAATTCGTTTTCCCTTCCGTTCCCTCACGGCCCAGCAACCCAACACTGTATCGATCCGGGTCAACTCCCCAACCGACGAGGTCCAGGTTCAAGTGGAGACCGAAGAGGTCATGCCTTATTGCGTCAACTCCAATCAAATGATTGAGTTAGAAGTGTTGATGCGTCCCGTTTGAAGACACTAATTGTTGATTCTTAGCATCAGGGGCTTCTTCCAATCGAGTAATATCGTCCTCTCCTAAATATTCCCCATTCTGGACCTCAATCATGACTAGCGGGATCACCCCCGGATTTTCCACCCGATGCGGTGTACACATGGGCACATAGGTCGATTGTTTTTGAATCAAAATTGTCTCATGATCATCAAAGATGACTTTTGCAGTACCCGACACCACTACCCAATGTTCACTTCGATGGAAATGCATTTGGGTGCTGATGTGCTGCCCAGGCGCTAACTCAATGCGATTAATACGATAATTTTTGCCTTCCTCCAACAGCGTGACAGTCCCCCAGGGGCGAATACGGGTGACATCGGGAACGGGAGTTTGAATTCCAGCGATCGAATGGGATTGATCAGAGTTAGCCATAGGAAAAATCCAAATCTTGCTTCTTCCAGCTTACAAACTGTGCTCCCCTGATCACTATAATGAAAAATCTTTTTCAAACTGTTTACGAGTAACAGGTTGGGCGACGATCACGCCTTCTCCTCCTAATAGGGTCAGGGGCTTCCCTTCAACCGATAGCCACACGGCGGCATTGGGGTTCAAACTGGTCGCGGTGTAAAGCACTTGTGCTAGTCGCCCCTCCATAGACGTGCTGCCGCCACCTGTAGTAAATTCGCGCGATAAATTAACATGAATCCCGTTTTCTTTCACGGTTAAATCTAGCACTTTGGTCCCAGCGGGAATTGTACTGGAAACCTCGGTCTGAGTCGGACCCGCCACCAATTGCGCCATCGCGGCGGCGAGTTTTGCTTCGAGCGTGGCACCAGAAGCAAATTGCACCGGACTTGCTACCAATTGCATGTTCGTGGCCGTTGCTTTCAGCCAGTACACTTGAAGCGTTTTGTCGGCGGTGATGGGGGAAACGGGGGTCGCTGATTTTTGCGTTTTGGTGGGGTCATCCACTTGCCCTGAATTTGTAGAATCTTGGGGCTGTGAATGTTCTAGAGCGTTGGGAGGGGTGGAGTCGTTGTTCCAGGTCCACCAGGCCACGCCGCCGCCAGTCGCAAGTAAGAGGGCAACGAAGCCGGCGATCGCAGCGGGAGACAATAATCGACGGGAGGGGTGGTCTTGCATGGGAGAACTCCTTCTTAGCCTTTAACGTAATAGATCTACACCCGGTGTGAATGATTTCAGCACAGAAGTAATGAGATTTCAGATTTGCCCTATAGTAGCCTCATCAGTTGCAGAATAAGCCAATGTCCAAAAATCTCGCTTACCAAACAGGCGCAGTGGTTGTGTCGTTGCTGCTGGTCGGGATCATGATTCTGCTGGCGGGGGGGAATCCAGTCCAGGTCATTATCAATATGTGGGTGGGAGTCTTTGGCAGCCCAGAACGGCTGGGCCGGGTGGTCGCTACTCTGGTGCCTCTGCTTCTATGTACCAGTGGGCTATTGTTTACGTTTACAGCAGGACTCTACAACCTGGGGATTGAAGGGCAAATTGCTCTGGGGGCGATCGCGGCCACCTTTCTGATGCGAGTGACTCAGGATACTTTACCGCCTGCCCTGGTGCTGCTGCTGGCGATCGTTGCTGGCGGTATCGGTGGGGCACTCTGGGGCGTGCTGGCGGGCGTGTTGAACGTCCACGGACGGATTAACGAAATTTTTGCCGGATTGGGCTTGAATTTTGCTGCCGATGGTTTGGCGCTTTACTTGATCTTTGGGCCGTGGAAGAAGGAAGGGGTCGCTTCGATGAGCGGGACGGAACCGTTTCCCACGGAGTTATGGCTGCCCACCCTGGGTCAAACCGAAGCCAGTCCGATCGCGTTGTTGATGGCACTGGCCGCAGTAGGCATCACGCTGATGGTGCTACGGGGTACGTACTTCGGCTTACAACTGCGGGCTGTGGGGCAAAATCCCCGGGCCTCCTATGTGTTAGGCATTCCTGCAATTCGCCAATTAATGAGTGGGTTTGCTATTTGTGGAGCCTTTGCCGGATTGGCCGGAGCCTTGCAGGTATTGGTCATTTTCCACCGTTTGATCCCCAGTGTGTCGAGTGGGTTGGGCTTTTTGTCGCTGCTAATTGCCATGCTAATTGGGCTAAACGGTTGGTTGATTTTCCCGGTTGCCTGCTTCTTTAGCGCGTTAAATGTAGGCAGCTTGCAACTGCCCTTAGCACTGAATCTGGAATCGTCTTTGGCGGGTGTGATTCAAGGCATGATTGTGCTGTTTGCCTTACTGGGACGGGGTTTAAGTGAATCCGGTTGGTTGAGTAAAACGCGCGATCGCCGATTCCCACCTGCGCCTTCTCCCACGGCGACTCCCATCAGCGAGTAGGGGTTAACAGGCTGGCATGATGACGGATGTGATCCGCCATGAAGGTGGCAATGAAATAGTAACTATGGTCGTAGCCCTCTTGCATTCGCAGGGTTAACGCTTGTCCAACTTTGGTACAAGCCTGTTCAAACACCTGCGGCATCAGTTGCTCCGTCAAAAATTTATCGGCTGTGCCCTGGTCGATCAAAATTGGGTTGGGATAGTTGGCCGTTAGCACTAACTCGCTGGCATCGTACTGTGACCATTGGCTGCGATCGCGGCCTAAGTAATTGCTAAAGGCTTTTTGGCCCCAGGGACACTGCATCGGCGCACAGATCGGCGCAAAGGCAGACACCGACTGAAAGCGATCGGGGTTGCGGAGGGCACACACCAGCGCCCCATGTCCCCCCATCGAGTGACCCAAAATTCCCTGGCGATCGCTGGCGGGAAAGTGTTGGCCAATCAGCGCAGGCAATTCTTCTACCACATAGCGATACATGCGATAGTGAGAACTCCAGGGAGCTTGCGTGGCATCGACGTAAAAGCCCGCCCCTGTGCCAAAATCCCAATCCTCGTCTTCTCCGGCAATGCCCGTATTGCGAGGACTTGTATCTGGAGCTACCAGCATCAGGCCATACTCCGCTGCCAAGCGTTGCGCCCCCGCCTTCGCCATAAAGTTCTCTTCGGTGCAGGTCAAGCCCGACAGGAAATACAACACTGGCACCAGATGATTGAACGCTTGCGGTGGTTGGTACACCGCAAACCGCATGGCGCTCTGACAAGACTCGGAAGCGTGCTGGTAGAAGCCAAGCGTGCCACCGAAGCAGCGAGACTGGCTGAGCGTAGTCGGACTGAGGGAAGTAGGACGGGGGGGCATAGGGAAATAAGGGGGATGGGGGAATGAGCGCAAAAAGGGGAGGCAAGAGGGGCTGGGTACGCTCCTCTTGCCTCCCCTGATCTCACTTAAGACACAATCCCGTCGCCTTTCTTGATGATTTCTTTCAGGAACCAGCGGTGTTTTTGGTGAACCTGCACCAGGCGAGTGTACAGATCGGCAGTGCCAATATCGCCAGCATCCGCCGCTGTGTTGGCATCCTCGTGCATTTCCGCAATGATGTGATCATGGGTGGCGATCGCTTCCTGGATCATCTCACTGACAGCCAGCTTGCCGGCAGAAGGCTTGACGGTTGCCGTGGTGAGATAGTCAGCCGGATCAGCCACGGGGGCACCATCAATCATCAGGCTCCGTTCGGCCAGTTCATCCAGCATGGCAAATACTTCCGTCCCTTGTTCCTCAAACAACAGGTGCAGATCACGGAATAAAGGACCAAAGGTCAACCAGTGATATTTCTTGTAGTTGAGGTAAGTCACGAGGGTATTTGCTTGCTGACGATTCAGCGCCTTGACTAACGCGGTTGCTGTGGGTTGAAGGGTAGTCGTCATAGCAGCTCCTAAAATTCTGAAATAAGATTCGTTCGAGACGATGTTGAGGGTCAGTGGTCAAAAACCAAGCAACTGAATTGCAACTTCTGCACTTAAGTAAATCATACTCGTTATGAGTACGGATTGACAAGTCAATTTTAATCCGGGTCTTGCGGAAATGATTTTACTGTGAGCGTATGGTAAGGGTAGATTTGCATGGAGAAAATTTAATGTCTACTGTGATGCCAAGTTTGACGGTGCATGACGGGGCGGCAGCGATCGCCTTCTACCAGCAAGCGTTTGGGGCGGTTGAGATGGGCCGGATGCCGTCACCGGATGGCAAAATTATGCACGCGGAATTGAAAATTGGTGATTCACTGCTGTTTCTGAACGATGAATTTCCCGACATGGGATGCCCATCACCGATGAAGCTAAATGGCTCTCCAGTGACGATCCATCTGCAAGTAGAGGATGTGGATACTGTGTTTGAGCAAGCATTACAGGCTGGTGCAACGGTCACGATGCCATTACAGGATATGTTTTGGGGCGATCGCTACGGCAAATTAGTAGATCCCTTTGGGCATCACTGGTCACTGGCTACCCACATCGAAGATGTTAGCTCTGAGGAAATGCAACAACGGGCCGCGGCCCTGTTTGGCGGCTAGAAATATTATCTAGAAAATATCAGCGGGGTCAGCTTGCTGCACCTTCCGGACGGCCAGCGCCCCCGAAATGACGCACATCACGACAGCCAGAATTAATACCAGAATGGCGCGATCGACGGTCATGGCGATGGGCAGGGCGGTGGCGTTGCGAGTCAGGGTATACAGCCCCATCGACAGCAGCAACCCTGGAATATAGCCCAACACGGCTAGAATGAGTGCTTCCTGAAACACCAAATTCAACAGATAGAAATTTTTGTAGCCCATCGCCTTTAACGTGGCGTACTCCGGCAGGTGATCGGTAATGTCGGTGTAGAGAATCTGGTACACGATGATCGTCCCCACCAGAAAGCCGATCGCCGTTCCCAGAGTAAAAATAAACCCGATCGCGGTGCTACTCCGCCAGTAGTTCTTTTCAAACTCCATAAATTCGGCTTTAGAGAAGACCCACACATCGTTGGTCACGTCTTGCAGTTGGGTTCGCATGACGATGAGGGTTTGATTCAGGTCGGTACCAGGTTTCAGGGCGATCGCCCCCACGTCAATTAAGCCCTTGTTCCGGCGATCGAAGATCCGCAGAAAGTTCAAATCACTGGTAATGATGTTGCCATCGGCCCCAAAGGAAGCCCCCAGATCAAACAAGCCCCCCACCGTGACGCGCCGCCCCGCCACTTCCGTCTGCACCGCTTTACCAGTAGCGAACAAGTCGGCGATCGGGCCAAATTCTTCTCTAGAGAGGCGATCGAACAGCACCACATCCGGCAATTGAATCGGCGTTACGTCCGGCACCAACTCGTTACTAAACACCCGATCCGCCGGATCAAAGCCAATCACCAAAATGCCACGAGTTTGCTGATTTTTGGGATTCTTCCACAGGGCAAAATCCAGGTAGATCGGGCTAATAGAAGCGACACCCGGAAAGCCAAACGCCTGATACAACCGCCGTTGCGAAAAGCTCCGCATGGCAATCAGCGAGGTCGATTGAGGGCTAACCAGAAAAATATCACCCTGCAAATTCTTGTGCAAACTCACCGCACTATCAAACAGGGCATCCTGAAAGCCCAGTTGGATAAACATCAGGATGACGGCAAAGCCAATGCCGGCCAGAGCGATGAGCAACCGCATCCGCTCCCGCAAAAGCTGTAACCAGGCCAGGGGAATCGCAAACATTAGGGTTGAATTTGAACCTTAACCTGTAAGTTTGTTAGACCGGAAACCAGACGACTATCGTCCAGCCGAATTTTGACTTCCACAACGCGCACATCGGTATCGGCGGCGGGGTCAGTATTTAACACATCATTTTTGCGAATCAGCATCCCTACCTGTTCCACGGTTCCCGAAATTTCTCCCGGAAACGCACTACTGGTAATGGTTGCCCGCTGGCCCCGTTGGACATTTTGAATGTCCGTTTCGTAGACTTCAGCGATCGCATACATTTGGTTGGTATTGCCGATTTCGGCGATCCCATCACTGCTAACCTGTTCTCCTTCTCTGGAGTGGATTTTGATGACCTGTCCTTCAAGCGGCGATCGCACGATCGCTGCCTCCAGATCGGCCTTTGCTCGTTGCATATTGGCCACTGCCACATTGACACTGGCCTGGGCTTGCTGAATGTCAGTTGGTCGGACTTCAGCGACGCTGGCCAAGGTGCCCCTGGCTTGATCCAACTGACGATTGGCCTCCTCCAATTGGCGGGTGGTCGTGGCATAGACTAGCTGGCGATTGCGGGCTTCCTGCTCCGACACAGCGCCATCCCGGAATAGCCTCGTATAACGCTCTGCTTCCCACTTCGCTTTTTGCACTTCTGCTTGCAGGCGATCCACCGTCGCCGCGCGGGCTTCTACATTCGCTTGCTGGGCGGCGATATCCCCTTGTTTGGCCCCGGCTTGCACCTGGGCCAGTCGAGTTTGAGCTTCTTTTACTTCCGCTTCGGCTTGTAGACCTGCCGCCAGAAGACGATCGTAGGTATCGAGTACGGCAATGGGTTGTCCGGCTTTGACGGTGGCTCGTTCTTTTACCAGTAACCGCGCCACCCGGGGAGAGCCAAAAATAGGAGTCGCATTGCCACCAGAAGAGGGAGCAGCCACTTTGATCACTTCGCCCTCTGGTTCCAATCGGCCCAAAGCGGTAACGGCATTTTGACCAGGGGTGGCCGTCGGAGACGGCGAGGGAGCAGTCACCTGGTTCGCCGATTGTGGGCGCAATGCCAAAAAGATCCCCGCCCCGGCTAATCCAAGGGCCGCAGCAATCAAAACGGCAATGCCTTTTCCGGACTTCAATAGCTGTTTTTCACCCAAAGCTCTGTACACAACATTAACTTCCTGGGACTTTGATTAACGATTGTGACACAATTGAGCGATTTCGGTGCAAGAACTCAGGATGAACGTGATGCGGCTGGGTTTGCCATAATTTTTTGCTAAACCTGCCCGTACAGGTATTTTGTTTTCTAGAAATCTCCTAAATGGTTGTAAACCCTTTAATTGTGAGCCATGCGCGTGGTCCGGAAGGTGACGTTAGAGCCTTCCTGAGTTTGTTCGAGCACTAGTAACGGAGTCGGTTTGGCTTTCTGATCCCAATGCATATTGGCGATCCGGCCCTGAATGGTGGGTTGCCAGGTGTCATTATCTCCGGTGGGGCTGAGGTAGGTTTCAATACAGTCGATGATCTGGTTGATGGTCACGGATGTTGGCTGGGTCGGAAGTTTGAAAATTTTGATTTGAATTCGGAACAGAACGCGTTTGGTACCTTTGGGTAGATCACCGGGTTCGTATTCCACATCAAATACTTCTTCAATGTGTCGTCCGGCGCTGGCGATGCCAATTTCTCCTTGATTTCCCTGCCCTGGACGGAGTGCCACACTGATTTTTTCTTTCACCTTGACTTTAATCTGATTCAAAATGGAGAAGTGGAAGAGTTCTTCTTCCATTCGCATTCGCAGGTAGTCCAGGTTGAATTCGCGAGAGTGGATCAGGTCAGGGTTGCGCTCCATTTTGCCAATCGTTTCGGCAGCAAATTTCAGTTTCTTCTGGAGTTCCCGATTTTTAAATGTTTCAAATTTTAGCTGTTTCGCGGCTTTAGCAAAACTCATTTTGGAATAAACTCCCAGCGCAACCAGTAGAACCAGTAAGCCCCCTGTTGTGTACATCCAGATTGGTGTACTGTTACAAGTTGTGGCGGGTGCTGCCGCGATCGCTTGCGAGTTGACTTTGGTTTTTGCAGAGGGGTTGCCAGCCTGAGCCAAAACGGGTGGCAAAAAGAAGTGAATAGCTGACATAGCGATTTTCATGAAGAGGTCTATCTAACTGTAGGGTGCCCAAATTAGCTGAGGAGATATCACCTCAAGCGGGGGAACCATGACAAGCCATCGACACTTGAGCGCATTCAAACCAGGATTGATCGAACTTGCATCCTAAATGCTGTTGAATTCGTAACAAATCTTTTTCGGCGTTGCCCAGACAGGTGGTGGCACCGGGGGAAGGGGTGACGTTAAACCGAATGCCGCCGCCTGGATCAATTTCTGCCTGTCCCAAAATTAATTTACGCTGATTGCGATCGATGAGTTGGGGCCGAATGCCACCCACGCCATGAGCAAATTCCAGGTCAGTTAATTGTAACGAGGGAACAATTTTTCGTGCATCCCGCAAAAATAATCGGCGATTCACCAGCGGCAATTCAAACGCCATATTTTTGAAAATATAGTTGCGAATATCTCGGACTCGAAATAAATCCCACATAACTTCGGCCACGGTGCGATCGAGTTTCAAGACTTCGAGATAATCGACAAAGGTTTGGAAATTGTTCCGTTCCAATAGGGGTAGTGGCAGCGCGGTTGGGCCAAAGCGGGTTTTGCCGGAAATGGTGATGTCGGGATCGCCATGAATGGCAGCGAAGGGTAATTTATCGTTTTGCACAGTGTAAACTTTGCCCTGCAATACAGGCGGCGTGTAGTAGAAATTACCCGCGACAGGCAGGCAGGAGTATTCCAGCCCAATTCCCATGCGGTGAGCAAAGAGCAAACTGTAACCACTGGCCGAAACTACGACAAAACGGGCGGTCAGGGTTTCTGTGTCGGTCGTGATGCGGTAGTTCTCACCCACTGGCGCGATCGCCTTCACCGGACTGCCCAATTTCAGGTCCACGGTTTTGTCGGTGAACGATCGCGCCTGTTCCACAAAGGATTGGGCTAGGGTGCCGTAGTTAATGGCGGTGTACTCGCCCGCGATCGCGATCGCCACTAACTCCTCTGGGCGATCGTGCCCTCCGACTCGAACAACATTCGGTTCAACCGTTGCAATGTCTGATTTCTCTAACCACTGCATTCCTGCGAAGTGGGGTTTGAATGCTGCGTAGCGTTGCCGCAGAAACTCGCATTCTGGGCTGCCCACGCCTAACACCATTTTGGGAAATGAGTAAATAATTTGGTCTCGTTGTGCGGCGGATAATTCTGAGGCGTAGCGCACCAGGAGTTGCCCCGATTTGCGAACCGTCAGGGCTTTTTCCAGGCTGTAATTGGTTTCGATGTCACCGCAATGAATCGTCTGGCTATTATTTTTGGGGCTGGAGTTCACAGACGCAACGCGGGCGTACTTTTCAATCAGGGCAACGCTTTTCAAGTCAGTAAAGCGGGCCACCGAATACAGTAAGGCCGCTCCTGCCACCCCCCCACCCACAATCACGACATCATACAGTTGATTACTCATGTATCTCGCCCATTCCATCCTGATCATCTACAAGCTAACTTAATGTTGCAGCCAGCGGACGCGATCGCGTCTGCCATCGACGTAACACAAATAGGGATAACGGCTGTGGTAGCCCAACCCACCAGACCACCAGGGATGCAGGAACCAGTAGAGTTGCCGTCCTGTAAGTTGATCACAGTAAAACGTGATGGCATTACCGAGGGCATGGTAGTGGGTGGGGAACAGGGAGGCAATGGGATCAGCTTCCAGTGGGCAATGCCAGCGAATGATGGTGACAGGGCGACCCAGGCGATCGCGGAGGTGTTGCACGCGATCGGCCATCTCGATCAGGGTATCGACGGTCGCCTGATTGGTGGGGAGATATAGTCCTCCACTGGTCGCCTCTGCCCAGGTGAAACTGCCATAGGGCCGAATGGGGGCGTGCAGTTGAATGGTTTCCGGAGTCCAGCGGGTGGGAGGATCGGGGAGGGGAAACGGCAGGGGTTGGGGGACGGCATCAACGGCTTCGCGACGGGCCGCTTCCGATCGCTTCAGCTCCGCTACCAGAGTTTGCAGGGTTTCTGCTTGGTTCTGTGTGCCGTACCAGAGTTGCCCCAGGTAAAGCAACGATTCGCGTTGGTGGCGAGAACTGGTGTAAATTGCGGGAATTTGCCGGATGAAGTCCATCAAGCCGCGATCGACCTGTTTCGTCGCCTGCTCAATTTCTGTTGGATTCAGCACTGCCCCCATCAGCACATCAGGATTCACCCCCAGAGTCACCAGGGCATCGGGGCGATTGTCAATCTGTTGCCAGTAGCGGAACCCTTCTACCAGGGCATTACGATGATTGCCATTGCCCTGATACAACCGGGTGAGGCGTTGCACAAAGGCAATCAGAGCCGTATCTAGCACGCGATCGAAGGGAAAAGTTTGCTGTTGCAGATGCAAAATCGTCGCTTCCCGCGAGTCGAATTGATGCCAGAGGCGCACCAGTTGTAGGTAAGCTTCGCGCTGATGGGGGTAGGCGGCGTAATCAGAAAACGTTTGCCGCAGGAAAAAGCGTAATGCACTATCCAGGGGTAACTTCAATTCTTGCGCTAAATAGGCGATCGCGTCTTCCCGGCGATCGAGACCCTGCCACAGCCGCACCAGCTCAATCAATGCCACCTGCTGACTCTGCAACTCCAGATATTGATTGGCCAGTTGGCGCACATGCGATCGCAATGCTTCATCTACAAAAGACTGAGATTGCGGCTTCCCCAATTCCTGCCAATCTGCCGTGGCCAGTCGGATGTATGTTCGCTGCAATTCCGGATAATTGCAGGTTTCTAACTGGGCCGCATCGAAGTCATCCCTGCCGGGGGTAAACCCACCAGCGACTCGCTGCAACATGGCATCGCTGTAGCGCCCCTGCTCACTGTGCCACAGATCTGCCGATCGCCAGCCTTGATTGATCAGCGATCGCGTCAGACTGCGAAGAGTATTGGCGGCGATCGTCACCTGCCCATCAAACGAATTCACCGCCTCTAAGGAAATGCGATTGGCTGGAGTGATCCCCAATCCGGTGTCGTTCTCTGCTAACAGAGGTTGCGTTTGCACCTCATCTAATGCGGCCAGCAGCGGCTTGTGGATGCCCGTACGTACGGCAGCCTGGAGATAGAGATGATCGCGTTGGGCTGGGGTGAGGGGCTTCATAGCATAAATATCTTTAATTTAATACGAATGTACTTCTAACCCTACGTGATTTTGGGGACGGGGTCAGGAAATTGGCTGGAAATGCCGCAATATACATGTTGCATATCATGTTGCATAGGTTGCATATAACGTTATGACAGGATGTGATTCAGGCGTTGCTGAATTGAGGTATGAATATCAGCATTCGCCCTCACCCTCGCCCTCTCCCAACGGGCGAGGGAACAAGATTTCTAGCTCCCTTCTCCTGGGGGAGAAGGGTTGGGGATGAGGGCAAATCATACTTGCATTCAGGTGTGATTCATGACAGGTGTGATTCATGACAGGTGTGATTCTGAGCTGCCCTACGATTTTATGCACATCTGCTCTTGGTGGTTCGCTTTGCCAAGGGGCGATCGGCCTTTATGGGAACCACTCAAGCCAATCTTATGTGATGCATAACATTGGGATTGGTTGATTTATCAATAATTTCTCTCTGACCCAGGTTTAACACCTAGACAGGCATTGTCCACTGACCAATTTCAAGATTTAGTACAGTTGCTCTCGACTTTTTCGCAAAATCCGGTATAACCGAGAGAATAGCGATCGCGTGCAACCATGACTCAATCTCGCGCTTCTTCCACTCTGCGGGCCGAAATGCTGCCTCCTACCGTGATTGGTACGGTGAAGGGACCTGGAGACAATGGCAATCAGTACGTTTTCATCACGGCAGATAATCGGCATGTCAAGATTGGCGAGTTTGTCTATTACGAAGTGCAGGAAGCGAATCAGGGGGTTCAAATCCTGGGTAAAATTTCTGCTCGTTGCCTGATTGATCACTTACCTGATCGCATTTTTGCCGATACAGAAATTAGCCCTGACGCGATCGCGTCTCTTATCGGCTTCACTTATAACAACCCGGAGATTTATGAAGTCACGGTGGATGTCATCGGTTATTTTGATCCGTTCCTGGGCTTCATGAATCCGCGGAAAACGCCCGATCCTGGCGCTAAAGTATTTCTGGCAGGCGATGCCATGCTACAACGGGTGCTGAACAAGAAACAACCGGGGGCGATCGGCTCGGCTCATATTGGGGCGCTGTTGCTGCGGGAGGCGGGAGCGGTTCCCATCGCGCTGGATGTCAAGGAATTGGTCAGCACCCACATGGCAATTCTGGCGGGTACCGGATCTGGCAAATCCTATACGGCAGGGGTGTTGGTGGAGGAATTGCTATTGCCCCACAATCGCGCGGCGGTGCTGATTTTTGACCCGCATGGGGAATACAACACCTTGAGCGAGATGCAGGGACATCCTGATTTTGCCGGGGAAGATGGCTATGCCCCCACCGTCAAAATTCTGATGCCCGATGCCATCCGCATTCGGATCTCGTCCCTCGATTATGCCGATATTCTGACGCTGTTGCCGGAGATGAGCGATCGCCAGCAGTCTATCCTCAACAAAGCCTATGCGCTAGTTCGCAAACACCGGAGTGGCGATTACCGTTGGGATGTGCACGATCTGATCGCGGCTGTATACGAGGCCGATACCCAAATGGATGAGGATGGCAACGAAAAAGCTGGGTCTTCTGCGCCTGCGTTGGAATGGAAACTGGAACGGTTAGCGCGATCGCCCTACTTTCATGCATTCCAGCACCTTGCCCCCAAAGACCTGTTTGAACCAGGCCAAGTTACCGTTTTGCAAATGAACGAAATTAGTCAGGAAGAACAACAGGTCATCTGTGCGGCTGTATTGCGACAGGCTAACAACGCTCGCATGGATAGCCTCAAAGAACGCATCACCCCGGATGATGAAAACTATTTGCCCTACCCCATCTTCATCTTGCTGGAAGAAGCCCATCGGTTCGCCCCGGCGCATGAACCCTCTCGCTGCAAAGCTGTAATTCGCACTATTTTGAGTGAAGGTCGCAAATTTGGGCTAGGGGTGGGGCTGATTACCCAACGTCCCGGCAAACTCGACTCCGATGTGCTGTCTCAATGTATGAGTCAATTCATCATGCGTATCGTCAATCCTGTTGATCAAGAAAGCCTCAAGTATGGGGTGGAAGCGGCAGGTCGGGATTTGCTGAAAGAATTACCAGCCCTCACGAAGGGACAAATTATCATCTCCGGAGCCTGCGTCAACACGCCCGTTCTGTGCAAAGTCCGTACTCGCCTGACCAAACACGGTGGCGAAACCTTGAATGCACCCGAACTGTGGCAAACCTATTTCAGTGCTCATCGGGTGCAAGAACGCAAAATTGAACAAGCTCCCGTCGCAGCCAGAGGGCGATCGCAATCTATTCGTGGAGTCAGTATTGAGTAACCAATTTCCTGGTTTGATTACTCCAGGATGAATGGGTTACTCGTTACTGATTCTGTTCTAGAACGGTTTTGATGGGTTGAAAACTCTCAAAACGCCTGATGATTGGATTTTGTAGAGTTGAGTTACCGCTCAACTCTATCTTGACGGACTACTAGCAGAAAAGTTGTTTAGGACAATTTGCGTCTTCGGGTTCCTGGTGTTTTGGCAGTCGTTGCCGTCTTCGAGGGAGCGCGTCGGGTTCTGGTCGGTTTTTCCTCTGGCGGAGCTTCTTCTGGAGTTTCTTCTGGAGTTTCTTCCGGCATATCATCCGGTTCTTCTTCCGGTTCGTCCATTGTCAAGCTGGCCATCGGTGCGATCGCTTCATCAGCCTGGTCTTTCTTGGTTTTCCGAGGCTTGCCCTTACTCACCGAGCGCTTACCCGATGGGACATAGTTTTTGAGCGTAAAGGCACTGATTTGAATTCCCTGACCGGCCAACATCTGCGCCAGTTCTTCATAGCTGTAGCCTTTCGCCAGAGCCGCCTTGAGAGATTCTTGCATCTGACCTACGGCCTCCCGCAAAGATAAGTCTTCTTTGGGTTTTTCTGGCAATTCCTGCAAGAAGGTCGTTGCCTGCTCGATTGCATCTGGACTGACCATTGTAGCTCTGGTTCGTTTACGAGGTGCTAATGACATTAGATTTACAAAATCAAAATTCTACTAATTTGATTCTATGCCCTAGACTTCAAAACGAACATCATTTAATTAATATGATGACCGTATCTGTCCTATTGCTATGGGGTATTGTTCTATCGACGCAACCCGATGGACTGACAAAAGTTCTCAAAGGCTGATTGCCTCGTGGTAGTCTCATCAGGACATCAATTGTCTCGCGCCTCTCAGTGGGGTTAATGACTACTCAAATTGAGCAGGTCTGGCTCATTTAGAGGAACGCAGACTTTGTAAGCAATTCGGTAGATTCCAACTCGTATGCTCGATTCAAACTGAGTGCAGTCCGCTTCAAGTTATCCAGATAGTTCTTTTGAGGTTTTGCTTGGTCAGCATCACGGCGCGATCGCGCTCCTCTAGTACACACAAGTCTGAAACATGGCTACCGATAGGATGGTTATCTAACTCGATTGAGTCAGTTATACACGGTCTTATCAGTGATCGATATTCAGTGACTTATATTTAGATGAAATATTCAATTACCGGGCCAACGAATCTGTTTGACCCATAAAAAATTCTTTTTAAGCTCTATCAAAAGGGAGAATTTTGACGTAATCGCTAACCCATTTGGGTGAGAAGAAACCAGGTTCAGCTGAATTATGCTATTCCACTAGGAAAAACTGGCCCTGAACTGAATAAGCTCTCAGGACAGCGTTACAATGCAGTAGGAATTTGTGGATGTGAGTGATTAGGGTTAATTGAACGCATGAACTGGCAATTAGTAACGAACTGGTTAAAGCAACGTCCCTGGTTAATGGTGCCTGTCATGGGACTGATTCCTTTAATTGGAATTCCTCTAATTAATCGCGCCAGTTCACTTTCTCTAGGCGTGTCTCCTGCTCCATCACCATCAGCCTCGGTGAATGTTGTTAAGCTCCCTACGATCGCTCCGTCACCGTCTCCAAATCCAGCGCCATCCCCACAACCGTCTCCGTCGGTGCGAGTAGTGAAACCCCAAGGAGTGACTGCTGCTAAAGCTACAACACCGTCACCCACCAATATGCAAGCCGTTCAACCTGCGATCAATTTATCGGTTGATGCGGCGATTCAAATGCGGGTGCTGATCCAAAAATCGGCATCAGCATTACAGGTGGGGGCTTCGGACGGAGCTGGTATTTTTGATCTGCAATCCAACAAACTGTTACATGAGTTACCTGCCAATTCCCGCTACGAGATGCAGGCCGATGGCAATGGCATTTGGCTAGGGTCGGTTAAGTTACCAGCTTTGGTTTGGATTGATCCATCCCCAACCGGAGTGACTTTCATTGGCGATCGCGGCTATCGGGGGCGCATTTTGATTGCCAGCAATGGCAGTGGAATGTGGGTGGTGAACTATGTCAACTTGCAACAGTATTTATATAGTGTGGTGGGTAGTGAGGTTTCACCCAGTTGGCCGATGGAAGCGTTGAAGGCCCAAGCGGTGGCCGCCCGTTCCTATGCGTTGACCTATCATTTGAAACCGGTCAAGCAAGATTTGTATGACCTGGGGGATGATGAATATTTTCAGGTTTACAAAGGTATTGAAACGGAAGCTCAGACGACCAAGCAGGCTGTCAACAGTACCAGTGGGGAATTTGTCAGTTATCGGGGTGGGGTGGTGGAGTCGTTGTATGCGGCGACAGACGATATTGTCATGGATGCGTTTCAGGGGCATGGCATGAGTCAGATTGGGGCCTTGGGTCTGGCGGAACAGGGCCATTCCTATCGTCAAATTTTGGGCACCTATTACGCTGGTACGGGCATTGGTCGGATTGAGATGGATATTGAGTAGGGTTCGTTGCACCTGAGTGAAAGGCCCACGGGGTTAGTGGGGGCGCGATCGCGTTATTGGTCGCAGTTGAGGGATGGCAAACCTGCCCAGGTAGGCGTGGCGATCGCAGCAGTGGCAACCAGACTAACGGTGCCATCTTGGGCTTGAGTCCAACTGTTGGCTTCAACAATTGTATGGGGCGGGTTGGGGGATGTGGATGAAGCGGGGGATTTTGTGGAGGGATGGCTGGATTGATTGGTGGGCATGGCGCGATCGCGGTCTTCTGTTGCATCGCTCACTGTGACCCAATCCGTCAGGATGGTTTCATCTTGCAACACACCGTCTGGCGTGGGGGGCAAGCCACCGCGTCCAGTGACGGTAAATGAGCCAGTGCGCTCTAGACCTTTTGGGATGCAAGTTTGAGCGATCAGTTGAGAGGGATCCACTAAATCGACGTTCAATGGTGTTAGTCCGCGATTCAAATCCAGATCGGGGAATTCAACGGTGCCACTGGTGCCCGATCGCGACTCGGCGGAAATATCGACTCGTCCATTACCGCGAAAGCGAGCAAAGCTACCAGGGTTGCGCCCTACCGCCGTGGCCCGTCCAGTAGCAAAAAAGTCGGCTAAAAAGGCGGGTGAATTAATGAAAATATTGCCACCCGGACCAAATTCCGCATTGGCCAGAATGTCACTATCTTCCAGGGCGATGAAGACGTTGGAACGAACGGTAATGTTGCCACCGCCGCCGGTGCTATCAAACACACTGGTGCTGAACAAACTACCATTCCGCAGCCGGATGTCTCTGGCGGTGATGGTAATATCGCCACCACCGGATCGATCAGAACTGGCCAAAATTTGCCCACCGTCGCTATTCAGCGTGTTGGTTAAGACCAGGTTGATATTGGCGGCTGTGCCAAAGTCGAGTCCTTGACTGGAGATCAGTCCATTTTGTGATCGCAAATTATTGGCTTGCACATTTATGTTGCCGCCGCGTCCTTGACCGCTAATCCCGGAGAGTAACCCACCGCCATCCACTAAGTTGAGGTCAGCCGTCTGCACTGATAAGTTCGCGCCATTGGTTCTCCCGGCTCCCACGGTCGCGAGGGAACTGCGATTTCCAATTGTGATGGTATCCGTCACTTGCACTGTGAGTTCACCTGCATTGCCTTGAACACCACTTGCGCCACTGTTATCGATGAAGCGGAAGAGGTTGGAAAGAAAGGGTGAAGATTGAATCACATCAAGCTGTAGATCGGCAAAAATATTGGTTCTGGCAGGGCTGTTAACCTGATCAAAGCTAACGGTGTTGATTGAAGATTGATTGGATATATCGAGTTGTCTGGCGGAAACGGCAAGATTACCGCCGGAACCTCCGCCAAATGCAGATGTCGATACAGTGGCGCGATCGCTCAAACGGATAGCGTTATCAACGGCGATCGTCAGGTTGCCGCCCTGTCCTTGCCCAAATACGCTGGTGGCAATAAAGCCGGAATTTTGCACGGTTAAGTTGCTTGCCCTGATGTTCATATTGCCGCCCTGCCCTTGCCCAATGACACCAGTACTGAGGCCCCCCGCATTGACGGTAATTGTCCCCGTCTCTACGAGAAGATTGCCACTTGAAACTGCGCCACTGGGGCTGGCGACGAGAAAGGATGCGCCCTCGATGGTTAGGGTGCCGATATTGCGATTGGGACTGCGGATGGTGACGTTGCCAGCAACCCCATCGCCAACGGTGCTGGATGAAACCGTTGATAAGTTTTGAATGGCCAAATTTGGGGTTTCAATGCGCAAATCACCCGCCTGCCCACTCAACGATGATGTCGAAATACTGCTACCGTTTTGAACACTCACGCGATCGGTGGCACGAATCAACAACCGTTCACCCACATCACCCAACAAGGTTGCGACAGAGATAAAACTGGCATTGTTGACCTGCAATTGTGCCGTGTCTAAGACAACATTGCCGCCCCTTTGACCTTCGGCAGCAATGGTGCCTGCATCAAGGTTCACCCCAGTTGCCTGAATATTCAAACTGCCTGCCTGTCCCAAAAAAGCATTCCCATCGATCACAGCCCCATTGCGAACGGTCAGGCGATCGGTTGTAATCTGCATGGTGCCAGCATCCCCGGTTGCCCCAAATTGAGTGAGAGAACCGACTGATAAGGTACTGGGGAGTCTACCCACGCCCGTTAAATCAATGTCTGAAGCGCGAACGGTGATCGACCCACCCGGACTGGCAGAAACCGTTCCGGCGTAGATGCCACCACCATCTCGCATGACCAGGCTTTGTGTATCAACCGTGATCACTCCAGACCTGCCTGTGCTTGCCGTACTATTTGTCAGCGCAAATAACCCAGCACCCCGTGTTAAATCTCCCTGTCCATCAATTTCAACTTGATTGGCTTGAACAATAATTGCTCCAGCATTCCCAGCGCTATTGGAAAAAGCTTGAATTGCCGAGCGATCGATCGCTAAACGCCCAGTGTTAATGCGAATTTGTCCGGCATCACCGCTGCCAAATGAATTTGCACTGATCCCACTAATTCCGCCGGTTCCAATTGGCGGCGAGATATTCACCGCACCAGCCTGGATCGTAATATTTCCAGCCGGTTCTGCGCCCCTGGTATCGGTTAACAAAACTCCCTGATTTTGGAGAATCAGTCGCCCATTGGCACCCGTTGTAATGATGATATCGCCAGGACTGCCGCCCAAGAAGCGATCGGTGCGAAGGATAAAATTATCCAAAATCACATCTGCGCCTGATCTCAGGTTGACCGTGCCACCGTTGGTAATAACACCAGGGATACCAAACAGCGAGAAGCCTCCCTGAAAGGTGATGTTATTGCCTGCTTCAGCAGTCAGATTCACCCCAGGGCTGAGATTAACCGAGGCGTTAAAATTGATGTCGCGGGTCGCCTGGAGGGTAATGGTGCCAGTCGGAATGCCTGCCAATGCTAAAGCACTGATTTGAAAGTCAGCAGCACCACCGTCAGCAAATAAAATGGCACTGTCGCCCAGTTGGGCATTGTCAAATCCTAATAGCGCCACGATGTTAATGTCGCGCGGGTCAAATAGGACTGTTCCAGGGTTACCTCTGACTGCGCCAACATCCACCTGGCCATTAAATTCCAGGTTTTCCTTGCCAGAAATTTCCACAAAACCGCCATTGCCAGAGGCTTCCCCGCCACGGGCGCTGATGGTGCCGTAGAAGCGAGTGGCTTCATCGGACCAGACAATTACTCTGCCGCCATTGCCAGTGGCGATCGCGTCTGCCTTAATCTCAACATTGGGACCGACAAACGTGCGACTGGCATTGGGAACGGTGCCGTTACCTTGAAAGTCGCCGCCGATGAGGACCGTACCACCGCCGCCGGGAGCGGAGACATTGACTTGGGCGTTGTCTATGAGCGCGACGCGATCGCCCAACACTTGCACTTGTCCGCCTGGAGCCGTCAGGGTGCCAGAACTCATCACCGTATTGCCATGTAAGGTGAGGGATTGACCCGCATTCACGGCTAAATTGCCGGAGTGAGAAAGGTTGCCAACCGGGGTGCCATACTGCAATCCGGGCGTGATATTGACGGTGAGTAAGGGGGGTGCCTGGGGATTGGTGGCGCTGAATTCGCTGCCATCGGGAAACCAGACGCGATCGCTGGTGCTGGCAATCAAGGAACCACCAATTTGCAGGGCGGCATTGGCCCCAAACTGGATACCGTTGGGATTGAGCAGAAACAGGTTGGCGGTGCCGTTGGCGCGAATCAACCCATCAATGGTGGAGGGATTGGAGCCGGTGACGCGGGTGAGAATGTTTTGAATTTGGGGAGCGTTGTTGAACCAGGCGGAACCTCCGGTCGGAATGGAAAACTCCCGGAAGCTGTGGTAAAGATTTACGCCGCGTTCAGTGCCACCATTGATGGTGCAGTTTATACAATCGGGAGCAACCTGGGAGTTGGTTGGTAAGGTCGTATCAGGGATGATTTGTGCCCAACTGGCAACGGGTAGACTGGCGAGTACAGTACTGACACCCATAAGCATGGCCTGACTCGTCCATTGATGCCGTTGTTTGAAGCTCATCTCGGTAAAACCACCCAGCGCGATCGCCTTTATCCTACCAGTGGAGTTCTATTTCCCGACTAGCGGAGAGCAACTTCATCAAAAACTTGCAGAAGAGATTGTCTTATAAGAATTTTTGAGTCTTGTTTTTAGACTTATATGGAGTCTCAAATGAGAAATAAAACTTATCTCAGTTTGAGAATTTGAGACTTACCTATGGTCCTTTGATTAGTCCCAAATAAGATTATAAGAATTAATCAGTCTCAAACTGGATTTTTAGTCTGATTTTTAGTCCAATTTATGGACTGAAATAAGAATTTTAAGACTACCTTGTCTCATCTTAAAAAATGAGTCTATGAAAAAGACTTAAAATAGGACTTGCATAAGACTTTTGAGACGAGAGATTGCTGCTCAACTTCCCTATGGTCTTAGCCCACATTGGTTGCTGACTGTAGGAGCGCTTGTTGTAGGTGCCCTCGTCGAATCTATAGGTGATGCATTCTTTGAGTTGGAGGGGGATTGGTTCAGATTGGTTGTCACCAGGCTTGTCTCATATTAAAAATTGAGTCTACTAACAAGACTCAATTCAAGACTAAAATAAGATTCTTAAGACTTAAAAACGGCTTATTTTGCAACCTGCGGAACTGGAATACAAGGGTGGGGTATAGTAGTTGGTGATAACGATAATTATCACCAACTCGCGATGTTAGTTCCTTCTGAAATCGGCTCAAATGCCCCAATCGCAAGCGTTTCCACCATTCAGGAGTTTGTTGACCTGTGGTTAAAAGGGAAGTCTGCCAACAGTCAGCGGGCCTACCGTCGCGACATCGAATATTTTCTAGCCTTCCTGGCGGATAAATCCCTTGAGCGGTTGACTCTGAATGATGTTTATGCCTATGTAGAGGTCATGGAGCAGCAGGGTTGGGCCGAATCTACCATTAATCGCCGACTCGCCACTGTGAAAAGTTTGCTTACCTTTGGCAATGCCACGGGCATTTTACGAGTCAACGTGGCAAAAGCGGTGAAACTCAAAGAACTGTCTAAGCAATATTCCCAACGGACCCTAACAGAAAGTCAGACTTTAATGATGATTGCAATGACTCCCAATCCACGCGATCGCGTCATGCTCCGTTTTCTATATGCCGTTGGCTGTCGGGTCAGTGAGTTGTGTGCCCTCAAATGGCAAGACATCACCGAAAATGCCGATGGTACGGCCACGGTTCATATTTTTGGTAAAGGCCGCAAAAATCGCTGGGTCAAGTTTTCTGCCGACACCTGGAAGGAATTGCAGACCCTACGCGGTGATGCTACTCCAGCGGATTACCTGTTTGCCTCACGTCAGGGCAATGGCCTCAAACCCAACCAGGTCCGGAACATTGTCAAAGCGGCGGGGGAACGAGTCAATGCACCCAACACCTCACCCCACTGGTTGCGTCATAGCCATGCGGGGCATAGCGTGCAGCGAAAAGTACCACTCACCCTATTGCAAGAAACATTAGGACACGAATCCCTCAACACCACCCGTAATTACATCGCCGCCAATCCTGCCGACAGCAGTGCCATGCATTTACCCGTTTAAGTCTGCCTTGTGGCTATGAAATATTATCAGCAACAACCCAATGCCTTCCCACCTGCATACTTGCATGATCTACGCGGCGAAATTCTGGCCTGTCCCTACTTTGCCGTGAATAACCTGAACCGCGATTTCGTCGGTACCAAAGGATTTTCCGTCGTTTTTCAGCGATCGCACCTGGCCGAAGTAGAGCGCCAATTTCCCTTCTTCAAATTGTATCTAGAGCAAGCTTTAGACCCAATCTGTAATGCCTTTTACCTGAATCCCCTCTGGTTGAAACAAGGTTCTCGCGTCGATCCACACATCGATCGCTCCCTCCGCGCCTACTGCAAAACCATTGCTCCACCCCTGTTCGTGAGTGTGCTCTACATTCAAGTGCCAACCAACTTAAGTGGCGGTGAATTAGTGCTGCGTAATCATAAACAGCAGGTCGCATTCATTCGGCCTCAGGTCAATACCTTATTACGGTTTCAGGGCGATCTCACCCATGCTGTGAATGCTGTGCAGGTTAGCGGCGAACGGTTAAGTCTCGTTTGCGAACAGTACGCTTTAGACGATGTAGAGTTGCGAGAAATTCCAGAATTTGCGATCGAATCAAGAATGCCCCTCAAGAAAGCCCGTCAGAAAAAGTAGTTAGAGTAAACGATCTATTTTTGACGTTTCCAGGCGGTTAAAACGGTATCCACAAGCGAAAATCCAATCAAAAGAGCAAGTAAAAATCCAAACAAACCAGAGATCCGCATCCCAATATCAACCTGCATGCCGCGCAGATTCATCAAACCTGTGATAAAGGTTGCCAGTCCGAAAAGGAGAGCCAGAATTAAAAGGAGTCTTTTTCCTTGTGCTTTTTTCCAGCCGATAAAAACCGAGAGAAGCACTCCCCAACCAAAATAGACATTGCCTAACCCTGGGTTGAATTGAAACAAAGGAAGTGGATTAAAAGAACCAGCATGATATGTGAATGATGGTTGTCCGTTGAGCATAGATGAAATGCCTGACCAGATGATCGAAGAGCCTACAATAATTGCATAAATTTGACTTAAGAATATGTAAACCAGACTCAAAAGTGCTAAAGCGATCGCTAGAGTAATCATTAACAAGCCAAGCCAGAAGTTTTTGCGCATTAAAGAAGCAAATGGATTTTCTATCTTTTGAGCCAACTCGGCTTGGGCTTGTTTGACTTTTTCGGCGTGTGCAGGGCTGTAGTTGAGACGAGACAATCGCTTAGTTTTGGGTGGTTGAGGCATTATGCATCTCCTTGATTTTGCCAATTCAAAAGGGCGCTACGCTCTGGCGATCGCCATTGCTCGCCGCACCGCCGTATCTGCATTCACAAACCCATATCCCGTAGAAATGTCGTAACCAGGAGTCCCCAAATCGATCGCCGTTTCTGACAGGATTTGCCGGACTTGAGCCGCTGTCAAAGTCGGATTTGCACTCCACACCAGTGATGCAATCCCAGTCACATTCGGGGCTGCTGCCGAGGTGCCATTGAAGGCTAAATCTAAGTTTTGGAGTTGCCGGAGTTGGCTGTTGGTAAGCGGATTGAGTGGGTTGTTGGGATAGGTATTAAAGGTGACTTGCCCGGTTCTAGGGTCGAATGTTGCTCTCGTAGTGATATGTTCAGAAGGAGCCATCACTGTTAGCCCAGTGCCATACTGAGATCCCCAAAAATTCAATCCTGCATAATTTGAGTAATCAATCCGGGTGCCAGGGATACGCAATTGCCCAAAGGCATCAGTCTTGCCCCATGCTGCACCAACGGCGATAACATTGCCATACTGCTTAGCAAGCACTGCTGGATAAGCCAACCCCGACCGCTCTAAATCACCGTCGTTTCCGGCTGCAACAACGAACAGCACGTTAGGGTTATCTCGAATCAGGCTAGTCAATTGAAAATTGGGGGGTTCCTCATCAAAACTGGGTACTGTGCGACCGCCAAGCTGTTTGGGCACTGATAAACTCATATTGACAATCAACCTTTGACCAAATCGAGTCGCTTGATTGATCTGGTTTTGTGTTGCTATTGCTAACGACTGATCGTTTAAATCAAGTCCGACATCAATGGTGAATGTAGGTGATGTCCAATTAATTCCTGCAATCTCAGTTTGACTATTCAATGCTGTCGATGAATTGTTCGCTATCGCTGATATGATGCCTTGCACTGCTGTGCCGTGCGAGTTTTTTCTACCGTCTGAATAGTCGGCTTGTTCGCTGTAATCATCACGATAGTTGTTGGGATAGTAGATTGTTGTATTTGACAAATCGGGATGCCAACGTCCTGTAGAGTCAGACCCTAAGCCGCTATCTTGAATCCCAATCAGTACCCTGTTTGAGCCTTGGGTAAATCGCCATGCTGTGTGAACTCCCGTCATGTGCAGGTTCCATTGCTGCGAAAATAGCGGATCAGTAGGGTTCACGGTTAGACCCGCGTTAATCAAGTTTGAGCCAAACGATCCGCTATCTTTAAAAAGGATTCGTTCGATGCCTTCTAACAAGATTTCGCGACCGTCATTCAGGAGGAGTTGATCAAACAGGCGATCGCCATTGCCGGGGTTATATCGCACGCCCCCCGTCCCATCGGCCCGGACTGAGTTCCGTCGCACAGATCCAGAATCAAGGGCAGACAAATCCAGCCAATCAAACAACCCTGAACCATAGTCCACATTACCGTTGCCAGAAAAAACGTAGCGGCGATAGCCAGGAGTGAGGGTAAACCGATCTGCCCCCAGAGTTCCAGCCTGAATTAGCGTTGGTGATTTCAGTCGCTCCAGAACAGATAGATCTGTGTCCGAAATAGACAGGTTGTAGTTGGTCGCAACACCGCCAAAAGAAAAAACTCGTAGCGTGTAAATTCCTGGATCGAGAATCGTGCGAATTGATTCTGCCACCGTGCCTGCTTGATAAGAGCGGGCAACAATCTGATGCACCGACTTGAAAAGTTCTAAACTGGCATCGGCTCCCAATCCATTCAATTGCAGATGAACTGCGCGTTGTTCCTTCAGTTCAAAACGGTAATAATCATTTGGGTTACTTCCCCCGATCGCCTGCTGAGACATCGTCGTCGTACGGCTATCATAAATGCCTAAATCAGTGGGCTGGAGTTGATTATTGCTTGCATCGTCAGAAAAGCCCGCGCTCGGCAACAGTTGTCGTTGCACATTCAGCGTGTAAGGGGTGCGGGCCATCCCTGAAGTGGGCGGATTTGACGGGGCCGAATACACCCGAATGTAGTACGTTCCAGGTTGCAGCAGTTCTGCGATCGCCTCTGGCGTTATCCCTGCATTGGTAGACCTTCTCAGCCCACCACCACTCCCATTGAGTAGTTCTAACTCTGCATTATCGGTCAGTCCATCCAGCCTGATCCTGATGAACCCAGATGAACCCACCGTAAACCGATAGTAGTCATTCAGATCAGTTCCGGTTCCGATTGATTCACCGCGTTGTGTTGTTTGGTTTCCATTAAAACTGCCCAAATTGAAGGCATCATTGAGTGTATTGCCAGCATCGATCGCCATACTGTAAAGCCTCTTGTGTTGAAGTCATGATCCATTGCAAAAGCTGGTCGCAAGCACTCAAAATTCTTAGCGCTGATCTTGCTTAACCACCACCGTTCCAGCCAGTAGATCGTGCAAAGCCTGACGCTTTTTGGTAAAAGCAGCCATGATAAACCCAATGAAAAAACTCATGATGGAAAGCCATTTAGCAAAGTGTCTGCCGGTTGCTCGACTGAAGGATAGCCGCTCTCCATGCAAGTCAGTGACCCGAATGCCCACAGTTTGCTTACCAAACGTTGCTTGATAGGGAGAGCTTTCTAGCACCGCGTAATAAAGCCACCCAATCAAAACCCCGATACCAAACTCCAACGCCCTTGCTTCCACTTCGTTGATCCTTGCCAGGGCAATCAGAATGGCACTGCCCACGATTTGCAAAATTATGCCATCAATCATCGCCGCAACACCCCTAATGCCGATCGCGGCGTATCTCACACCCGATTGCTCAGGCGGGAAGCGCAAAGCTACACTTGCCCTGGATGCCGTTTCAATCAGCCCACGCCGATACATTTCAGCAAGAATTACTTGTTGGGCGTCCTCGTTGTAGTCGTCCAGTTCTTTCGCCGCAATTTCTAATTCGCGATCGCTTTTCTGATGCCACAAATCTTCCAGTGTCACGGCGCACTCCGTTCATTTCATGCAACAGTTATTTCAAATTCAGTTGATCCAGTTGACGATAGATCTCTACTTGTTGTTGAAGTAGTTGGTCTAAAGGGAGTGATACTCCTGGTCCAGGCAATCCTGTTTCAATTGGAAAGCGACGTTCATACTGCTGAAAATCTTTTGTGATCGAACGGATGATTGCTGGGTCAATATCTGGGTTACGTCGGATTAAGTCATGCTCAACTCTGCGATAGTCGCGTTTGTTGTAGGTCGGCAATGGCTGACTAACAGCGGGATAGGTTGGTGGTTCCAGTGGGGTCATTGTGCCAAATGGAACTCTTTTTAACTCAACATTGATATAAAATTGCCCCGACTCGATCGCAGCTTCCCCTTGCTTAATCTCGTAGGACAGATGATTGGTTCCCGGTTGAATCGCGAGAAAGCCTCCGTGGTGCCTATTGAACAAGCTTAGGTTGAAAGTTTCCGACGCTGAACCCGTGCTGTATTCGCGATCGCTATAAGGGAACCCATCTCCGCTGCTGCCAAGAGTGACATTTCGTATGACCACCCGCAAACCGACAGATGGCGGCGTGGACGGAGACACAAACCGAGCAGACGTGAAATGGGGAATATCCCCTTCTACAACGACTATGGCAGCGTTGCGAGTGGTCGATCCAGAAAATTGCAGCCCTGCGCTTGGTGGAATTACACTACAGGTGTTCCCAACACAAGCAGTAAAGCCATCTTGTAGTTTTAGGATGATCGAAGCAGGAGCCGTCGCTTTTGGCTGTGGGATTGGATTCGCACTAGCAGGGATGAGCAGAAATTGTACCCAGAGGAGGATTGCCGCAAAACAATTCGGCAGCATCGCTGGGGCGATCGCCGTCAGTCGCATAATTAATTCCTCAAATATCAGTGGCAAAAATATTCAGATCAGATCGTTCAAAATCGACCAGTTCTTAACCAATCAAACTCCTGATCACACTGCCCTGAGTATGGGAGAACTCTTATCGACTGTCAATTATCTTTCTTGTCATGACAGTATAATGATGGACGTATCGTCGCAACACGGCCACTGTGGATCTTAGCCATATCACTCGGTTCGTGACTCTAGCTAGCGCACAACCGATCAACTTTAGCCAAACTGCTGAAGCACTCAATATTCCTCAACCTCATCTCAGCAATCAAATCAAGCATCTAGAAAAGGAACTTGGTGTAGAACTGTTCAATCGTAAGCAGCGTCCTCCTGTGCTAACCCCGGCGGGACATCAGTTCTTGCAGGAAACTCGCCATCTTCTCGCTCAACTTGAACATGCCAAAGTTGCAGCGCAACAGGCCCATCGGGGTGAAGTTGGATACATCAGCATTGGGATTAACGCTTCAGCCTCAAACAGCATATTTCCGCAAGTTTTCCAACGATTCCGAGCCACCTTTCCATCCGTGAGTGCAACGCTCTACGAAATGGCTTCTTATCAACAAGTCATTCAACTAAAAGATCGCCAATTAGATGTAGGTTTATTTCATTTAGACAATTTATCCTCTTTCCAGGCGCAAGACCAGTTTGAAATCATCCCAATTCTCACAGAACGTTTGATTGTGGTTCTGCCAGAACAACATCCCCTGACTCAGCATCCTGAAGTGAGAATTGCAGACTTGAGCACTGAGGAGTTTATTTTACCGAGTGCGGTCATTGGTGGTTTACGGAGTCAAATCGTTGCGCTCTGTCAACAGAATGGGTTTTTTCCCAGGATTAAGCAAGAAGCTGCCTGGATTACCACGTTTCTCAGCTTAGTTGCTTGCAATATGGGGATAGCCCTGCTTCCAGAAAACGCCCAAAATCTTCAGCGAACAGGGATCGTATACCGACCCATTCAGGGAGAGTCACCCACTTTAACCCTTGTCGCCGTTTGGAGAAAGGGAGACACAGCACCTGTGCTACACAACTTTTTGATGATACTCCAGCAGTTTGTCAAATCGTGAGCACGTTCAAAGCTGCATACTTGAAATTGGCAGGAGACGGTAAGTGGCCCGGACCTTTGGCCCAAACACAATTACATCTTCCCCCTGCAACAAAACCGAGCGACATTTTTGCCCATTAATCAGCAATCCATTCGTGCTGGCTTTGCCAGAGCGATCGCCATCCTTGATTTCATAGATCGTCTCCCCAGCAGGTGTAGATTGACGAGTTAAAACCGCGTGTTGTCGGGAGACGTATTGAGAATGCAAACAAATATCGGCCTTGGGGTCTCGCCCCACCAGATAAGAATCTCGCTCCAGGATAATCTCTCGGCGGCCCCAATCGTCCTCAATGATCAAGATGGGTTGTCCCTGCGGCAGGCTGGCAATTTCGTCTGTTGGTGTAAATCCAGAAGCGAAGACAATATTTGAATCAGAATCTCCTTCAATAAAGGTTTGGTCGTGGTTATAGCCTGTGCCATACCAGGCGGGATTCGTTGTCGGTTGATGATCCGCCACTCCTAACTTTTCGGCAGCCAGCAACCGCGCCTGCCAGGAAATTTGATCGTCAGGAAAAATTTGCAACGCTTGGTTGTAACTGGCGATCGCGGCATCATAGCGGCGTAACTCCACCAGAGTATTGCCTCGATTGCGCCAGGCCAGATGATTACTGGGATTAATACTGAGTGCCCGGTCATAGCAAACCAGTGCATCTTGAGGCAAACTCAGCCCATACAACAGTGCATTGCCCCGATTTTGCCACACCGCATCATGATTGGCCGATTTGTTTAATGCTCGGTCATAGCAGACAATCGCCTGAGTATAATCACCCAGGCCATACTGCAACGCATTGCCCCGGTCGAACCAGATTTCGCAGGCGGCTTCGTCTCCAGGATGCAGACTCAACGCCCGATCATAACTGGCGATCGCTTCCGCGTAGTCTCCTCGCCGCTCTAGCGCCAGCCCCCGCTCATACCAGACTTCATAGCAGTCAGACTGGAGGGCTAGAACCCGATCAAAGAGCACGACAGCCTGTTCGTAACAGCTTGCCGCCGCCGCCGCAAGCCCTTGCCTGAAAGACATCAACGCTTCAGGGCTAAGTGCTAGTTGACCAGTATCCCGCATAAGCTTTACTTAGAATGCACCAGCTATTGAATCGCTCACCAACCTGGATCAGGAATGCTTTAACTGTACTAATTCGTAAATTTTACCTACCCTCTATAAAGTTGAGATGAATTACAGATGATCCTCATACTTTCTTTAAAGACGAGCCAGAAAAAATAGCACCGCTTCCTGGATGGACTGAACCCTCATTTAATCATGAGCAATCGGTAGAGAGGTTAATTCACCACAGGTTGAGAGGAAATCGTCTCCAGACTAAAATTCTGCCGCGATCGCTCCGAAGTTGGCGTGAGGTTATCCAGCGCCACTCCTGATAGCAACTCCTTCCAGGCTGTCTTTAGCGTTTCATCCTGGGGTTGCTTTTGCCGTAATTCGGCCAGAATCGTCAGAGCATCGTACCAAAAACCTGCCTTTGCATAGGCGATCGCATTTTGTAGCGAAGGTGTTGCCGTCAACTGACTGGTCAACTCCGGCTTAGGTAATTCCCGAATCACCACAGCCTCCACATTAATATTGTCCGTTCCGGCGGCGGTAGCAGTGGGTGCCTTGCAAGTGAGAGACAAAAACCAGCGGTAGCGTTTCCCTGGTTGCAAAACTGGTGCCGAGTTAGAGAGCCGAAGTGCCATCACACCAGGCTGTTTCGGTAGTGTAACCGAGGTTTCGTAGAGTGTTTGACCGGCGCTCTCATCATCAATCGAAAACTTGGCCGGAATTGCCGAGTTGTTGTAGGGGTTGTAAACCCAGAACGTTGGGCGCTCTGCGGTGGTAAATCCCCACACATTCACAAGGGGCGGTAACTTCTCCCGAGTTTTGTCGTAAATCTCTTCAAAGGGGACCAAGGCCGTCAGGGGCACTGGAGTCGTGGGGCAAACGGCTTGACTGCCGATGCCCCGGCTGCCGCCCCCCCGATAGCGCCCTCCCGCCGGTGGACCCGACACCTCGCGACGAACGTATACAATTCTCGGTGCTCGTTGCGCCAATTGCCAGGGTGGTTGTGTCGCGATCGCAGATGACAAAGATCCAGTCGTCATCACTGCGATCGCCAGTCCTAAAATACCCAACAGGATCGAGTTTAGAATTGATTTCATCGCGTTACTCCTAAGATGATTTTTTGATGGGAGTCCCTGTAGGGGAGTAAGTTAGTTTTAAGGGTTGCACAGGTTGACGAGTCAAAAGCATGGTCACGCCCGTACTCGTCAATCCTAAAACCAACATGGCCGGGATAAAAGGGAGCCACCCCCCCACCCAGATCAGCACCCCCGCACTGATGGTATATAACATTCCTACCCCCACCCCCACCGTCAGGGCAATTTGGGGCACCACATAGGTGCGCGGCGATCGCCGCGCACACCAGACCCAACTCATCAGGCCACCCGCGATCGCCCACCCCCCCACCCAAACTCCCTCCAGCCAGGGTGACCAGAGCCACAACAACGGGCGACCATCCAACACCGTACTGAGCAACTGACTGAGCATGTGGGCATGGAGAAACACTCCTGGCACCCGCCCATCCAACCCCTTACCGTAGGGCGTTTTGAAGTAGTCATCCTGTTCGCGGGCCGTAATCCCAATCAAGACAATGCGGCCCTGAATCAAACGCTGCAACTGTGCCGCCGTGGGGGGATTGTCCTCAGACAAAAACCAGCGCAATGGTTTCGAGTCTGCCACCTGATCCGGTTGGGAAGTAGCCCGGTAATTCAGCAGGATTTGCGTACCGTTTGTATCCGTATTGGGTCCCTGATAGACACCCAGGCGCGATCGCAACTGCGGAAACAGCACTTCATAAGGATGCCAGTTGTCGAGGGTAGGCCCTTTGGCCAGATGCCGATAACCATGCGGTACCATCGGCAAAGTACGCGGTGGCTGGGCGATGCTAATCTTCAAATCCTCCTGCCATTCCCTGGCAAACCCCGTTTGGTTGGGGTCAATGTAAGGTTGCAAATAGCGCAACGCCAGTTCGACGGTAAACGCCGTTTCCACCTGACATTTTGACTCCGGGCGAGTAGTTGTGGCTAACAAATGTCGCCGGACCACCTCATCTCCATCCATCACAAAGTCACTAAATCCGACCCGGAAACTTTGAACCGGAATTTCTGGAGGTGCGGCAATGCCATAAGGATTCGCTTTTTCATACCCAACTTTGCAGATGGCAATCAAGTTAGGATTTTCCTGCAACTGAGTCATCAGGTGCGGGTACGCATTCGGCGTTTTTGAGTCTCGGTACACATCCAACCCGATCGCTGCTGGTTGATAACGATTGATTAAACTCAACAACCGGGACAAATTGCGGTTAGAAATCGACATCCCGTTCAAATCTTCCTGCTCCCGTTGCCAGCGGATGTCCTCATCATCGATCGTGACCACAAACAGGCGGGCATCAGGCACCTCCTCCGGGCGCAACCGAGTCATCTGATCAAACGCCGCCAACTCCAGCGGTTGTAGCATTCCCCAGGCCCGCAATCCACTCACCAAACTGGTGACAATCAGGCTAGTGAGCAAACTAATCGTCAGCGTCCGTTTGAGCGAAAACGGCCTGAATGGCGGGTCCGGTTGCGGCAGTTCTGGGGCGGTGAAGTCCTCCCAGGTGGGAGGCAGCACCGCTGGATGCTGACAAATTAGCGGCAACCAGGTGGCGCAGGGATATTGATGTTCTAACCCCTGCAACCGTTCGCGGGCTTCCCGCACGGCAATGTACAAAGAGGTGCCTTTGGCATAGGCACTCAAAAAGTTTTTCAAAAATTCTTGCGCGACGCGATCGGGCACTGGTTCTCGCATCACAATGATTTGCGGAATTCGCAGATCCGCCAGTTCGCGGGCCAGTCCTAACCCATCACAAGAGTTAAAAATCGCCAGTTGCAGGCCATTTTCCATCGACTTTCGCAGCGCATACTTCAACTCGCTGATGGATAAGCTGTCTGTTTTATTCAAAAAAATCTTGCCACTTTCCCGATTGCCATGACTGGAACTGTGCCCTGCAAAAAATAAAATGTCCCAGGGTTGTCGCCACAGTTCATCGTTCAACTGTTTGCGATCGGGTTCTACCAGTGTTGCCACTTTGGCATGGGGCAAACTGGCCAGTAATGCCTGATCCGCCTGAGTGTCGATGCCTTCACTGTTGCCAATCACCGCCAAAATATTGACATGGGCTTTATCCTGCGATCGCACCGGCGGCGGCGCATCCGTAGTTAGCGCACTCAGGGCAAATTCAGCCTTCGGGTAGCGTTCGAGAAAGTCCAACAAAGGCCAGGGCAGTTGCCGTAGCTGGCTATCTTCCGTTTGCAAAATGATCCGAATTTCCTCATCCGGCGACAATCGCTCCAGCCACTTTTCCCGCACCGGACGAAACTCCTCCGCCAGCAACCAGGCATTAAACCGCGCTCTCAAAATTTGAGCTGTAGCAACGCAGTCCTCCGTCAGCGACACGTTGGCTTTTTGGCCTTGCTTGGCCGAAATCCGATAGCGCGACTCCAAGCGCCAATAACTATCCTGCCAACGGCTGTAATAGAGTGGCATTTCCGGCAACGGTGGTAATTTCCCCAGAGTTTCGATAAACGGGCGTTCTCCTTCATGCCCGATCTGGAGCATCGTCGTAAATCCCTGATCGAAGCTACCATCAATGATTTTCAGGACTACTAACTTTCCCATTGCGATCGCCCTTAGTGATGTAGAACCCAGGAATGGGGGCTAGGCGCAAACCGCTGGCTGCTTGAGTCAACCTTAGCATCTGGCTAAATTCCTGGTGCATACCAATCAGATGACGAACGACTCAATGTGTTCAGCCGAGTTAAATTGAACGCGCACACGAAACTCTTCACCCGCCGCACCATCAATTTGCAGTTCTAAAAAGTCTTCACGGCCCGTCGCCTCGGCCTCAATCACGATCGCGCCCTCGGCATCCAAAACTGCCATTTGGAGCCTTGCAGGTAGTTGGGTTGTCGCCTCCACGGGATGCAATTGCAGGCGAATTTCCGCTTGTAAATCGGTTTCCGTCCGCACCTCGACCACCAGCGCCACACTGACAGTTCCCAGATGCAGCCGTTTAGCTCGTCGGACCGCATCACTCCTGCGCCGAAACGCATAAGCAGGGCTAAGGTCAGATGGCAACAAGACCTGTTCCACAGCCATCCAGCCCTCCTCGATCGCCTGTTGGCCTTCCTGCAATACGGTTTGCAACCAATTGCCCAGATTGGTAACGACCCGTTCCCCGGTAACCCCAAGCCTTTCTGAGAAGGGGGGCAATTGAGGCACCGTTTCCACCTGACGCAATTCAAACAGATGATCGAGTAAATCTTCGGGCGATCGCAACTCACTCAATGCCAATTCTTCATCGACGGCCACCGGAACAAAACCCAAAATTTGCGCTTCTGAGGCCGCTTCATCCACTTGCACCACCACATACCCCACCCGATCTTCCCAGGTTTCCGCCGGGACCAGACAGCGATCGCAATCTGGCAGCACCGGACGACACTCCAACCGGCCCACCCCAGGAACTTCCAGATCCGCCACATCCAGACAAACCCGCATTACTGGGTCCCAGCTATCGCTGGTGTGCAAATCCGTGGGAATCTCCATTAGCTGAAAATAATCCTGCACCACCAGCACCGCCAGCGTATTTAACCGGACCTGGTCGGCCTTAGCCGGAGTGGGTTGTTGGGTGGCAAACTCGACCGCTGTGCGACGTGCACCTTGAGTGATGGGCAGGGTCAACGCAAACTCATAGATACCGTGTGTCATAGTGATGAATCCTCATTAGCTGTTGATATATCCCTCGGACTCACCAAATTTACGCAAACGCGGCATACATTGTCGCCGATAAAAACTGCTCAATGTGGGGATGGGTGCGCCGTATTCTTCCGCAAGCGCTTTCCAGCTTGTTTCTGATAGCAACCGTCTTAGAATCAACACCTGGCAAGTCACTTCCGGATATCCTTCAATATGTAAACTCCGTAATTCTCCCGTGGGGTCTGCTTCGGCCCAGGCTCTAACTTTTTCCCAAACGGGTTCCACATCCCCCCGCTCGTCCGCGAGACCTTCAATCACATCAACGATTTCGCCACCCTTATCTTGCCATGCAGAAATTTCATTGCCCCGCCGCTTTTGAGCGTCGATGTAAAAATCCTGCAACCGACGCTTTAGATAAGCATTGAGCCAGGTAGGCACACCACCCAGATTGGGGTCATAGCCACCGCAGATGTTTTTGCAGAAATACACCCAGGTTTGCTGCACTGCATCCTGGTAATACGCGACGCTTTCCCGCCATAGCTTACCCGATACAACCCGAATGACCTTAGTCAGGTAGCGTTGCCGAGTCGGGCTTCCAGGTGGATGACGGCAAGCTTCCGTGACCCACTCGCGCAACTGTCCATCGATATCACTCATGCAACTTGAGAAAGTAAGCGTTTAAGGACTTATTATTCCATTTCTACGGACGGAAACAACGGATTGGATATACTAGGCCGACGTTGAGGCTAGTAATTCAGTCATGATGGCCACGATTGTCTCGGGTGTCAGCGGTTTAGCGAGATGCCGTTGAAAGCCTGCGGCTAAGGCTTGGGTTTGATTCACCTCTCCGGCGTAGGCCGTTAAAGCGATCGCTGGAATTTGCCCTCCTTGTTCGCGGGGTAACTGGCGAATTTGCCGCATCAGCGTATAACCATCCATCTCCGGCATCCCGATATCGCGAGGGAGAGCCGCGATATCGGGATGCGGTCGAGCCAGCGGTGCCCGCGGGAGGCAAACCGTAAACGTCGCGCCCAGGCCTTCACCCGGACTCTCAACTGCCACCACTCCCCATGTAATTCCACAATTTGCTGCTGATCCGTCTCCAGGAGGAGTTCAACGTCTATCAAAACACAACATCTCAGCGTCTAGTGGAATGCCAGCCCCAACCCTGAGGGGATATTTTTTCTTGAAAATCGCCTTAGCGATCGCACACGTAATTCAACACCGTACTGGCACTACTGCCCGATCGCGGTTGTACCAGGCTACCCTCATCCCCATAACTAAACCGTTTGATCAGTTTGCGATCCTTGTCGTATGCAGTGATCTGGCGTAATCGTTGGGTTTTGCTGGTGCAATTGGCAGACCAGTTCAACACCACCCCATGCACTGGCAAGTCTACCCCTTCTTCTAAAAAGGCATTGTTGGGTTGGGGAAATTCGCGGTATTCCCAATAAAACACAGTATCCGCATTGCGCTGAATTGAACTGGTATCGACCAAAAAGCGATCGCCGACGCTATTTTGGGTCACACTTTCCCATTCCGCCGCGATCGCTGATGTAGGAGCAAACACACTTAAACTCAAAATGAGGACGATTCGTTGCATGGTCAGTCTCCTCCTTCGGGTTATTGCACCGCTGAACTGTTCGGACTCAGGATGGAACGCTCCAACAGATGACCTTTGACCGTTTTGTAATCGGCAATTTTCCAGGTGCCATTATCTAACCCAAAGGTAAACCGCACCCGCTGACTGGAAAAATCAGTCCGCCCCGGATCGATCACCCCATTCAGATACAGCGTCCGGTCTTCCGTTAGATTAATTTCCATCGTGGCGCGATCGCGAGCCACCACAAACCGTTCCACCGAATCCACCTTTTGCACCCCATAGCGGAAATAAGCCCGATTGGTCTTCAACCAGTTGAGCACGCCATTGGGCCGGACTAGAGAAGCCAACAATTCCCCGGTCGTCAAGTCGGCAATGGGTTGCTGGTCGTAGGGAGGCGCAAACACATCCGCTTTTGCTTGCAGCCAGCGATTAATCAGGGCGACCGCCTGCGGTTCATTGAACGCATCCGAAGTTGGCGCAGACGGAATCACGACCACCGCCGTCGGAGCCTTGGCCGTGGGTGCTGGGGTGGGTGCTGTGGGGAGTGTTTTGGGTGGGGCAAGCTTCGTCGGTGGCGTGGGTGCAGAGTTTGTGTGTGTGGCTGGTTTCGCGGTTGTGGGTTTCGCAGTAGTAGGTTTCGCGGTTGTGGGTTGTGTCGTAGTGGGTTTCGTGGTTGTCGGCTGTGTCGTAGTGGGTTTCGGGGTGGCAGGTTTCGGGGTGGCAGGTTTTGCGGTTGTGGGCTTGGGTGTGGATGGTTTCGCGATCGGGGCCTGAGGGGAATTTGTCGCCGCAGACGCAGGTTTTTGAGGTGCGGGCTTGGTGGCGGGTGGCGGCGGGGTGGCGGTGTTTGCGGCGGGGGATGCAGCGACAGGCGGCACCGTGACCGTTACGGGAGCCTGAGCACCAGCAGGCGTAGACAGCCCCAGATAGCCTTCCACATTCCGAATGGCCTGCGTCGCATAGCTATCTTCCGGTCGCTCATCCAGCGCCCGCTTGAAATACACCAGCGCCGTGGCATGGTCGCGCCGATTCGTAGCAGCATAACCCGCCAGCATATAGCGATCGTAAAACGTATTCCCCTTCGTTGTGGCCGGTGTAGTTCCTGGAGTTGGCGGCGGCGAGGACGTTTGGGCCATCAAAGGCTTGACCGCTCGATTCGCCATTTGCGCTTGAGTGGGTAAAGCCCCCACCCCAAGTAAGCCCCCCAGAGTCCAGATCAGTGCTCGACGTAACGCCATAGCGTCCTCCTGTCTAGTCTTTCGCTTTACCCTCGCCATCGCTGGTCATTGCGCGTAAATTTAGGGTCTTGCATCACATTGCCCACGCCTTTGATGATGCCGCGCCCAATCAAACCGATACCGCGCCCAATCACTTCCGTCAACACATACACAACCCCACTGCCCACAAAGGAAATCGCCGATCGCAACCGGGGAGCGATCGCATCCCGCGCTTCTAATACGACCGTCACCGCTAATCCTAATCCGGCTAATTCATCCAATTCCTGGCTGCGGGGCGAGTAAATCGACGTGTTGACAATGCCCAATTCCCCCAACCCAAACAAACTGTAGCGACTCTCAAAAATGGCTGTCGGTTCCTTAAAGTAACGCTGTACCCGATACTTCCACGATAGGTTATTGCGGAATCGTTCAATTTCGCGAGTAGACAGCAGGCGGCGATCATAAAAATTTTGCTTTACCGCCACCACATTGCCAAACCGATTGAGCAACGGTTGAATCACCGCATTACTCACCTGAATCATCAGATTTTGCAATAACACCTCCATTTGGGTCATGGCCTCCACCGTTCCCACGCCATAGTTGGTTTCATCTACCATCAGCGGCACCTGAAATAATAGATGAGCCAAAAAGTCTCTGAACAACGGGATTTTGCCTAAAATTTCTGCCTGCACGATCGCCTCATCCTGCAACAAGATCTCCACCATTGCGATCGGGGTCTGATTCAGGGGATCGGCGGGCGAATCGCCCAGAGGTAAGGTCGTATAGCGGCCAAAAAAATCGGTGGTGGTGGCCTGCCATAGATTCAGCAAAATAATGTCTTGCTTGCCATCCAGTTGCGGCAGATCGATCTGTGACAGCCGCAACTCCGCCAGAATTTCCTCCAACTTTCGCAGCACAATGGTCAACAACTCCCGCTTGCGATCGTCCCGCAGAATATCAATCTCCAGGGGCGTATCCGTCAGATTTCTCAAACCCAGTTGCAGTTTGGCAAACGTGGTGTCAAACAGAGCCGCTTGAATACTGCGAATTGCTGTGGTGGCCACTTGGGGCGTTAAGGGTAAACCCATCTCGGACGGCCCCGACTCATCTGCTGCGGAAGACTCTGACCGTTCTGAAAGCCGATTTGTAGTGGCGGTGAAGCCGGACGGACGGGGCGCAGGCGACGGCTTGGCGGTTTCGAGCGAGATTACGTCTGGTGCCATCCCTGGCGTTGTCAGCAACCGACTCACTAACCAGCGAGAGGCCCGTAATTCTCGTCGTCGGCCTGTCAATACCAGTTGATCCAGCCGCGTTAAAGTAGGGTCTCGCAGTTGGTCATTGATCTGCGCGATCGCCGCATCAATTTGGGCTAGACCAGACTGCCGCAAATGCCGCCGAACTGTATTCAGGGGGCCTGGTTGATTATTCAAGGGGCCTGGTTGCTGGCGGCGACTCGGTACGGATAGAGGTGGAACGCTCAGTGGAACGCTCAACAGTGGGTCAACTGTCGGCATTTGAGCCAATGCCCCCATCCCCTGTTCCCAAAATGGATAGCCTGCCACTACCTGCCCTATGGCCCGGATCCAATCAGCCATTGCGGTGCCAGTCTGACAATAGCCCCTTGCCCCTGCCCGAAAAGCCGCCGATAGTAAGGCCGGACTGGCGATCGCGCTGGTCGTCAAGATCGGGATCGCTGGATACTGCTGCCGCAACGTTTGACAAAGGGCGATCGCGGTCGCGGCTGAAGGGGGTAAATCCAGACTCAAAATAATCAGATCGAGGGGAATGGCATCTCCCGCTAGAGTTGAGGGTTGGCTTAACCAATGCTGCAAAACTCGGATCACACTCGATTCCGAATCGGCTTCCAATACCACCTGCATCCTCGAATCTTGAGTAAGCCCTGCCGCAAATCCCCGTCGCCATTGGGGACTGTTGTCAATCAGCATCAGATTTACCCGATCAGAGGATGAAGCTAGCATTCGTAACAGGATACGGTTCGCACCAATATACTATTTCGCATCCTATTCCGTATAGCTGCTTTTGATGAGTGCCATTCATCCCGTTCTCATCCTCATCTGGATCGCGATCGCCCTCCTATTACGATTGACGCATCTAACCACAAAACCCCTATGGGCAGACGAGATTTCGACTTTGGCCTTCAGTCTGGGCAATGGTTATCGCACCATCCCCCTGGATCAAATTTTGTCATTGAATGATTTGCTGCACCCCCTCCAACCCAATCCCCAGGCTACCCTCCAGGCCGTCGTGCAGCGGCTATTGACCGAAAGCAATCATCCACCGCTGTATTTTGTCCTGACGCATCTGTGGCTCAAACTTTTTCCCACGATGGATGGATTCGTCTCCTTGTGGCCCGCCCGCGCCTTATCTGTAGGCTTTAGCGTGGCCACTGTTCCCGCGATGTTTGGGTTGGGCTGGTTTGCCTTTCGGTCCCGTCTGGTTGGGCATGTGTCCGCCCTGCTCATGGCCCTCTCCCCGTTTGGCATTTACCTGGCGCAGGAAGCCCGACACTACACCCTGGCGACCCTGTGGATCGTGGCCTCCCTGAGTTGTTTGGTGGCCGTGGCCCAATGTATCCAGGCTCAACGACCGATCCCGCTGTGGCTCTGCCTGCTGTGGATTGTCAGCAATGGGCTGGGAATCGCCACCCATTATTTTGTCCTGTTTGCCCTGGTCGCTGAAGCGATCGCCCTGTTGCTCTGGCTGGCCCTTTACCCCGCAAAATTCCATCATCCGATGGAGCCACAGATCCCATCCCGTCCGGGGCGGTCTTACGTTCCGCGATTGGTCCTTGTGCTGGGGGGAACGTTGGCCACCAGTGGGGTGTGGCTACCGATCTTGTCGTCTATCCGTGGCACTGAATTGACCCGCTGGATTCAGGCGGGAGAGTTTGATCAGTCCACCTGGATTGATCAGGTGCTCCGGCCTGTAGCGGGGTTGATCACGATGCTTTACCTGCCGCCGATCCAGGGTATTCCCAATGGGGTTGTGCTGGGCATGGGGGGGCTACTGGCCCTGCTGCTGCTGTGGACTCTCCCCCTCCTGAGACGGGGGTGGCAGCATCAGGCCCAAAAACCCGCAACTCGGTCCATGCTGGTTTTGTTCAGTAGCTTTGTGGGGAGCGCGATCGCCCTGTCGCTGCTGCTGACTCTAGGGCTAGGTATCAATGTCTCCAGCGTTTTTCGCTACCAGTTCTTTTATCATCCAGCCGTGATCGTGCTGCTTGGCTTGGCCCTGGCCAATTACTGGAATCGCCGCGCTCCCGGTGTACCCGGACTGAAACAGGTTTATCTGCATGGGAAATGCGCGATCGCCCTCGTCCTCCTGTGTAGTTTTCTCGGTAGCATCACGGTGATCAGCAATTGGGGGTATCAGAAAACCCATCGTCCCGATCAAGTGGCGGCGGCGATTCATGCTTCCTGGCGATCGCCCACCCTGGTCGCTATCCCCCATCGCAGCCATGCCCACAGTGGCCGCTTAATGGCGATCGCCTGGGAACTGCGCCGCCTGAACCCGACCCAGGCCAACCAGACGCTTTTCCTGCTGGCCCATCAGCCCACCTCCGAGGTGGAACCTGCGATCGCGACCCTGCAAACCGCCCTGCAACGCCTGCCCCGACCATTGGACGTGTGGCGAATTAACTTCCGCAGTCAAGCCAATCCTCTGTCGCATCAAGTTTTGCAAGCGGCAGGGTGTTTACCGACGATGCCGTTGACCTCAGTGGATGGGTATCGCTATCAACGGTATGAGTGTGGGAATCAATGACTAAACTTAGGAAAAACCTGTCTCATGCGTATCGGCCCATGATATGATGAATAGTCCGTGAATTTCCACGGATTGGTTTATTCTGTGTAGACACTTTAACGATTCATTGGGAAAGACCCTTACAGCAGCATGATTAAATTGCGACTCAAGCGATTTGGCAAAAAGCGGGAAGTTAGCTACCGAATTGTAGCCATGCACAGCACTTCTCGGCGTGACGGTAGACCGTTAGAAGAACTGGGGTTCTTCAATCCTCGGACTGATGAAGTTCGGTTAGATGTGCCCGCGATCGTCAAACGACTCAAAGAAGGTGCCCAACCGACGGATACCGTCCGCAGCATCTTGCAAAAACAGAACGTATTTGAACAACTCAATGCCTGAATCACTGACTCCTTCTACGGCCAACAGTTCATCCCCCAATTACGAGACTCTGGTGCGGTTTTTGATTCACCCTTTTTTGGAGTCTCCCGATACCCTGAAACTAGATTGTGAGGTTTCTCCCAATCGCCCTAAGGTGTGGATTCGGGTTGCCTTTGAAGGGGCAGACAAAGGGCGGGTCTTTGGTCGTGGAGGGCGCAACATTCAAGCCATCCGCACCGTCCTTCAGGCGATCGCGCAACTGTCAGGTTATTCTGTCCATCTGGATGTTTTTGGTGGCACTCCATCGGGTGGGAGTGAAGCGGGTGAGGAACCGGAAAAATCGCCTCCCCGTCGCCCCCCGACCAAACGCAGTTCCCCCAGACCCTCACGCTAACCTGGACACCGGATGCCCTCAGCTATAACGCTCCAACTGCCCACCATCGAAAGTGCGATCGCGCTCGTTGGTGAGCGAGAAGAAAATTTGAAATTGCTGTCTCGCCAGACGGGTGCTGCCTTCGTTTTGCGGGGGCAGGAATTGATGATCTCAGGGACCGAAAATCAGGTTGCTCTGAGCCAAAAACTGATTCAAGCCCTGGAAAGCATCTGGACTCAAGGTAGGCAGCTTTCCAGTGCCGATATTTTGACCGCCCGCCACGCGATCGACACCCAACGCCAGGACGAACTCAAAGACCTGCACACCGATACCCTTGCCAAAACCCGCCGAGGCGACGACATCCGCGCCAAAACGTTTCGTCAGCGCCAATACATTCAGGCCGTTCGGAGCCATGATCTGACGTTTTGCATTGGGCCAGCAGGCACCGGCAAAACTTTTTTGGCTGCCGTTTTGGGGGTGCAAGCGTTATTGAATAATGAATGCGAACGGTTAATTTTGACTCGGCCTGCCGTGGAAGCGGGAGAAAAACTAGGGTTCCTCCCTGGTGATTTACAGCAAAAAGTCAATCCCTATCTCCGCCCCCTGTACGATGCCTTGTTTGAGTTCATTGATCCGGAAAAAATTCCAAATTTGATGGAACGTGGCGTGATTGAAGTGGCACCGATCGCCTACATGCGCGGACGCACCCTGAACAATGCCTTTGTCATCCTGGATGAAGCACAGAACACAACTCCAGCCCAGATGAAAATGATCCTGACTCGGTTGGGATTTCGCTCCCGCATGGTGGTGACGGGAGACTTAACCCAAACCGACCTACCGATCAACCAAACCTCCGGTCTCGCAATGGCAGAAAAGATTTTGCAATCCGTTGAGGGTATTGCCTTCTGCCATCTCACCAAAGCCGATGTTGTGCGCCATCCCCTGGTGCAACGGATCGTTGCCGCTTATGAACACTATGAACAATCCTAAAGTGTGAAGCGGTTGGCGATCGCGTCAATCTAAGTTGAATCATCTCATCAGCGCTTAACCTCCAGGTTTCGGGGTCAATTGCCACAGGCGAGAACCTTCTCCCCCTTTGCCAGGAGTATAAGCGTCTTGAATCGTAACGGGTTCTAACGAGTATCGTTGCTGCAAGCCCTTCAAAAGCGTCGGGGATGGTCTGTACACAAACACTTTACCCTGGGCTTGCGTGGGTAAGGTGGGGACGCTATTTTCTGGAACCAGCAGCAACTTGACAGTGGGATTGAGAGAATGGCTCAGGGAAAGCGCAAACGCAAAATAAGCATCACTGATTAATAAGGGGTTGTTCGCCTGGTTGATGACCTGGTTAGCCAGTTGGCGATCGAGGTTGGCTTCGGCTTTGTTCCACCAAAGTTCTGACTTCACCATCAAGAGACAGGAAAGAACGCCCAATAGCAGCACAGCACTCATCACTCCCCGCCAGAAGGTTCGCCCACGCAGTTGCAGCGTTGCCGAGTCAAACTGATTGGCAAATAAATGGGCAACCGCGAGGTGAATGCCAAGCAATGAGGGAATTAAATATCGACCAACCGTTGAAACTCCGCCGCCAGAAACGAGATCCTTGAGCACCAGAGGCACAAACGGCACAATAATTGCCGTGCAAACAAATAAACTTACCGATTTAGGTGCTGTGCGATAAATCGAATAGATCGCATAAAGCACAACGCCTGTGACTACTAGAAGCGTAACCAGAAAAGGAATTAAGACTAATTTTGATGATTCTTCTCCGACATTAAAATCTGCAAATAATAGGCCCAGGTTGCGCACCCAGCGAGTGGCGTAAAAAACGGGCGCACTGAAAATTGCCGGATTGTTTCCGTGGTTGGCTTGATTGGTGTTAGGCAGAAAGACGAGTAACCAGGGACTAAAACTGATTGCCGCAACCGCAAAGGAACAGGTAAAAGCAATCAATGATTGTGTAATCCGAAATTGTTCTTTTACCAGCAGGTACACACCATGCCCAATCAAGACCAGAAACGAAAAGAAAAATGTGTAGAGCGCGATCGCGCCCGACAGGGCATAAAGCACCCAACCAATAAAAGTTTGACGGCGGACTGCACGCAGCAACGCAAGGTGTGACAGCACAATCGTCAAGGCCCACAGTGCAGGAGGGCGGGCTTCTTGAGCATAGAGAACATGGAAAGGAGAGACTGCAACCAGGGCGACTGCCATCCAGGCTATTGATTTAGATTTGAACAGTTCCCTGCAAAGCCAGTACATTCCCAAGAGCGTCAGGAGGCTAAACACAGCAGACAAGCTTCTCGTCACAACGACAGAATTACCCAGCGCTTGCACCCAAAAACGAGTCAAAATAAAATACAACGGGGAAAGCTGCGGTTCTTTCTGGGCAATGTGCTGAACCGTATTTACGACACTTTTTTCTGGACTTGGATATTGATAGCGTTGTAAGGCGGTTGGCGGAATGACTTGCCCATTGATTTGTTGTCTGACTTCTGAGTCGTTGTATCCAGAAATTTGTAACGAGGTATAGGTTTCGTCGTACCAGTAGGGCCGCAGATCAAGATTAGCGAAGCGCAGAATGATGCCTAATACCAGTAGCGCGATCGCCAGGAACTTTAGGCTTTTGAGAAACAGTGATCCAGGCTTTTTTTGTAATTCTATCGTCTCAAAATCTTTGACTTTGATTTCTTGAGCAGCCATATTTGAGTCCCTCAAGTTATGAATTAAAAATCTGCTTGGGCTTCAGAACAATAAATCCGTCAACTACACCAGAATGTTGATAGTTTTGCTCAATTGCTTCAATCCACCTCTGGGGGAAATGCCGGAATTCTTTCCAGTTTTCGCGAACGATCACCATCTCAAACTCCTTGCGATGAATGGATGTCCGCATGGGTTTTGAGACAGCGTCTAAAGCAAGATCAACGAAAAAGCCAAACTACCGGGCTTCCCCAATCAACGTAAAGGCGGCCCAATCTAAAGGCCGGGGATAGCGCTGCATGGTTTCCAGCATGGCCGATCGCAATGCTTTCGCCTTGTCAGGCTGTTGCAGCAATTTCTGGTAAAAATTCACCATCAGATACGCCGTCGAGGCATCCGGTACAGCCCATAGAGATACCACCAAACTGGGCACCCCTGCGGCAATGAAGGCCCGCGACAGCCCCTGCACCCCATCGCCCGTGATTCGTCCTCGCCCTGTGTCGCAAGCGCTCAAAACCACTAAATTGGCCCGCAGGCGCAGTTCTAAAATGTCTCTGGCGGTCAGGATGCCGTTCGGGGTGGTGTGAGATTTTGGCCACAAGGGATCAGGGGCCAGGGCGATCGCTCCCGGTAAATCGGTTTCTCCCAAAGTTTCCCCGTATTCCAGTAAGCCGTGAGTCGCCAAATGCACCAGGGATGCCTGAGCCATTTGGGCCGTTACCCGCTGTTGGGTGGCAGCGCGGCCTGTAATTGCTTTCACATTGAGCAGGCTGGCAATTTCCTGTGCTTCGGCTTCGGCAGCAGGCAGAGGAGCCAATTCCTGGGCATCAATCGTGGGCATAGTCGGATTGCCTACGATTAAAGCTGGAGTCAAGCGATCGCGAATACCCTGCTCAGGACGTTGCTGACGAATTTGCCGCGTCAGGGCCAACACCTGAATGGCGGGTGCGGTTGAAACCGTGTGTTGCTCAATCAAATACTGCCCACTCGCAGTCTGGAGGGCAGGGAAAGGCACCAGAAACAGCGATTCTAGTGGCAGGATAATGATCTGATCTTCTGGTCTTTGGGGCAGGAGATCGGCGATCGGTTGCATCAACAGTTGATGTAGCCGATGTAAGGCCGGATTGACTCGCCGCACAGGTTTCGTTGCCGTTTCTGCTTTTGCCGTCTGCCCCACCGAGAGCTGTGTTGCAGAGGGTGCGGGTGCAGCCACCTCCTGACAATTGAACGGCGGATACAAACAATTGCGGCTCACCGTTACCAGTTTCGCCAGATTCAAGTCCTGCTGCCACAACGGTTTCAAATCGACCCGCCGAAAGTGCAGTTGACCGGAGGGCTGCACGACCCAAATCAGCAACTCCGACTCGCGCCCCCGCTGCTTACCGCGAAACTTAAAGGCATCATCCGGCACGATCGCATACTCCACCAGCGTCGCCCGTTGTTCCTTCGCAATCCGCCGAATATCTGCCATTTTGATCGGTCGCAGTGCAGGGCTGAGGGTCGAGGCTTGAGGCTTGAGGTTCGCTCCCTGACTTCTCGGCTTCCCCCCAATGCGGCGGGCTAACCGTTCGGCAAAGGCGCGTGCCCTGCCCCATTCAGCTGCTTCTAACGCCGCCTCGTGTTTGTTGGCAGCAACCAGTACCTGTTGCAATAGGCTGTAGGTGTGCAGTTGGGTATCAAAAATCGAAACTTTGTAATTGTCGGTTAAATCAGGACGGAGAGCATCCAACAGTTGAATCGCCTGCCGCAATATCCGCTCAGCCTCCGCCAGTTTATTGGCCTTGAATAAGGTGTGGCCCAAATTGTTGAGCGCCTGTCCCTGAATCTCCGGATTGTTGAGCGATCGCCCAATCGCCAAACTTTGCTGATGATGCCGAATCGCCACGGCAAAATTCGTTTGATCCTCGTAGGCCAATCCCAAAGCACCCAGCGCTTCCGCTTCCCGCTGGCGATTGCCCGTTGTTCGCGCCAACTGCAAACTGGCCTGATAAAAAGAAACCGCCGACTCTAATTGCCGGAGGGCGTGATGCGTCGATCCCAAATTGAGCAAAGCACTGGTTTGACCGGGTAAATAATCAATGGTTTTTGCCAAATCCAAACTTTGCTGCAAGGTGGCAAGTGCCTCCTGATCCTTACCCTGATTGGCGTAAATCGCTCCCAAATTGCCCAAAGCCACACTTTCACCCATGCGATCGCCTGTTTGTTGAGCAATCTTCAAACTTTGCTGAAACGCGATCGTGGCGTTGCTGTAATCCCCTACTGCTTCAAATATGTTGCCCAGATTCGTCAACACCTGCCCCAGGCTCCGGCGATCGCCCAACTCCAGCATTAACTTTCCGGCCTGCCGATGGGTGGCGATCGCGCTGGCATAATTGCCCAGGGATTGATACGCAATGCCCAAATTCCCCAGAGTTTGAGCCTGTGCCACCCCATCTTGCAGTTGTTGCGTCAGGGTTAAGCCTCGCTCCAAAATCGGGATCGCCTCCTGATGCCGCTCTACACTCACCAGTGCTGCTCCCAGTCGCAGGGCAGTTTGCATTTCGCCCCCAGAGTTCTTGGTCTGCCGAAATTGTTGAAGTGCTTGCTGCCAAACCTGGATAGCCGCCTCTAATTTTCCGGCTTGAAAATGGGTATTTCCAGTTTGCAGCAAGTATTCGGCGGCACCTGGATTGACGGATGCAGGTTGAGGCAACGCCAGCCCTGGAACCGTTAGATACAGCAATAAGGCGATCGCCACTCCAATTTTCTCAGTTCGGCTCATGCTTCAGTCTCCCTCACCCCGATCGCCAGGATCTATCACCGCCGAGGTTGAGGTTGCCCATCCTCACCCAAAATCTTCAAGATCTGTTGTTCATCCGTTACAGACGTACAAGGATTGATCGTTGCAGGTTGCGATCGCGTTTCTGCCGGGGTTGTCGTGGCGATCGTCGTTGTTGGATTGCACACATCACCACTCCGAGTCGTTGCCTGGGTGGTCCGACTGGCATTCTCCGCCCCGCTACTGACCGCGATCGTATTACCTCCTGTTGTAGTGCCACCCCCGCTAGTCCCCGTTTCGGGATTACCAATCGGATTACCACCCGGATTACCAGTCGGATTACCACCCGGATTGCCACCCGGATTACCACCTATTTCTGGCCCCCTTACAAAAGGACGGTTTTGCAAGTTGTTGAACAGGTTAGAGTTCGATCCGGCACCAACCACAATTCCCGCTGCTGTACCGCTGACGTTTTCAGGAAATTCGGTGGCAGGGGTATTCAGTGGGCGATAGGTTGCTGTGCGGTTGAGACGAAAAGATTGCACTGCCAACGCCGGATTAAAGCTGGCTAAATTGCCAGATTGCACTTCAAAACCTTCACCCGTTGGAGTGATGACTGGACCCGTAACAAAGGAGGATGTTCCGCTCCCTTCAACCCACACGCGATCGCCCGGAATTGATTCCCCTCCATGCCGAATCACAATCCGAGCATTATTCGGATCACTAATATTATTCGGTCTAGCAATGATGCTGGTGGGATAATCAGTGCGATCGACGCTAATGCGAGTGATTGAATTAACCAAACTTTCTCTCGTTAGTCCTGGAATATTATTGACCAAGTATTCAATTAAGTCTGGATTATCCTTCACAATGAGTTCTTCATTTTGAAAAGTACCAGCGTTAAAGAAGCGCGATCCGATGACGCGAAAGGTTCCCGGTGTGGTGACATCCAACCCCCCAGCACCCGTATCAATTGTGTTGATCTGAATGTTTCCTCTGGTGGAGAACAATGTTACAGCACTGTTTCTGGCATCGCCCAACCCACCCGTCTCAATGTTTTCTGTGACGATCGCATCGCCCGCTCTTAATGTCACAGAACTACTGTTGGTTGTCACATTGCCAGTTCGCAATTCGCTGCCAGCGACAATGGTGATCGGACTGGTATTCTCCACTGACGCAAAGGCACCATCGGCAGTATTAATATTACCTGTGGTCACGTTACCAGAAGCCGTAATGATGACAGGACCACCAACCCCTCCCGCCGCCGTATTGATGTTGCCGACTGTGACATTGGCCGGAGAAGGAGTGGCATTAACCGCAAAACTGGTGCCGCCCACCGTTCCCGTGGGAGCGATCGCACCTCCTTGCAAGGCTGACACCCCTGCCCGCAGAATCAGCGCTGAACTATTGACCAGCGTAGCAATATCAAGATCAACCCCACTCAGGGTCGCGTTCGGGCCAGTAATATTGATATTGCCGCCAGTAATGCTACCCAGCGCTTCGATTTTCAGGGCTAAACCTTCATAATTACCAAAGCTCACATCACCCAAGGAGCGAATCACCGTTTCCAGTTCCGATCGCACTGGCAGCGGCGAATTAAAGGTCGTTGTCCCGCCACTTTGGAATCTCGCATTGGCCGTAATTTGCCCGCCACTGGTCAGGGTAATATTCCCAGCAGCCTGAAGAATTGAAAGGGGATTGTTCGTGGCCTGAATGGTAATCGCCTGATTACCAGTGATAATTAAATTCGTTCCGGCATTGGCGATGAACGCTCCACCTGTGCCTGTGCTATCACCAATTTGCACCGTATCTTGCGCCAGTAAGCGAATTTCGCCTCCGGCATTTAATTGATTGCTGTTCAAAACAATATTCTGCTGTGCATTCAGTTGAATATCACCATTAGTTCGCGCATTCAAGAGTTGAATATTGTTGCCGCTCACATTCAACTGGTTGAGCGGATTAGTGGCACCAATAGCAACATTCGTAGAGATGGGATTGACATCGCCTGTCCCTGCAATCAAGGTGAGCGATCGCGGCGTAGCATCACTATTCACTGGATCTCTGAGAGTAAGATCGCCCCCACTGCCAGCCCCCGTACTCAACGTAACATCATTGGTCAGCACTACACTGCCAGCAAATCCACCAATAGTTAAATTGCCACCATTGGTTGTGATGTTGCCACCGAGCTGAGTCGGACTAGAAAAGCTGGAAATGGCCGCAGAGGCGACGGGGGTAGTATTGCCAATATCACCGTTGATCGTCGTGCCGCCGCGTCCGCCTGCGATCTCCAAATTACGATTGCCGTTGATCGTGCCGTTAATGGTCAGCGAACTCAGATTACCCAGGAAGTTATTGCGAATTGTGGTATCGCCCAATAGCGTTATGGGACCATTGAATTCCAGATTGCCGGAGGTGGAAGAAATTTGGCCGCCGGTTGTTTGTACCGCCCCATTCACCACCAAATTGCCCGAAATCTGGACAGAACCAACTCGCACAGTGGAGCCACTAAGATTCAGGTTACTGGTATTGGTAATGGGTCCATTCAGTTGCACTTGCCCACCCGCAGCACCAACTCCCGCGTTAATGTTAGCTGTTAGTGCATTGGCTCGTAAGGGCGCGTTGATCGTAATATTGCCACCATTGGTAGAAATGCCATCGGAAAAAGAGCGAATGACCACTTCATCTCCCGCAGTTAGGATGAGTGATCGCCCCTGAGTTTGCAGCGTGTTAGACAACTCAATATTACGTCCTGCATTGAAAATGACAGTCTGAGCTGCCGTACCTGGAGTAAACATCAACGCATCTAAAACCGTAATATCGCGACTGGCCCGAAGATCGACAATTCCACCCAGATTCCTCAACACCTCAGTAGAAATAAAAATATCATCCCCAGAAAAGTCACTCAGGGCGATTACTCCATCCGCTACCGCCGCATCCACATCTGGGGGAGAACTGGCACTGTTTAGAATCGTGATGTCGCGTGGGTCGAGCAAAATGGTGCCAGGATTACCCTGGGGGGCGTTGGTGTCTACCTGACCTTGAAAGCGCAGCGTATTTTTGCCAGACACCTCAACAAAACCACCATTGCCCGCCTGAACCCCTCCTTGAGCGGTAATTTTGCCATCAAACCAGGTGGTGTCATTGGCCCACACAATCACCGTGCCGCCATTGCCGTTTTGCAGAGCATCTGCTCGAATGACAGAATCCCGGCTAACGTAAGTTCGTTCGGCATTGGGAACTGTACCCTCACCTTTGTAATCGCCGCCAATCAAAACAGTGCCGCCGCCGTTGGTTCCGGAGGCATCGATCGCCGCACTCACCACGCCCACTTTCTGGCCTAACACCTGCACCGTCCCGCCCATTGGACCGGAGACGTTGATTTGGTTGGATGCGATCGCCACTCCGGCTTCAGTTGGAATCGCCACGCCTGAACGGGTGAGGCGCGTCACCCCATTTTCCACCGTCAACCCCGTTGCACTGCTCAAATTGCCACCTGTCAGCAATGCTGGCAACGCTTGCGGGGCCACCATCGCCGGATTGAGCACCGCTCTGGTTTCAGTGGGTAGCTCTAAACTGAGTAAACTGCCATCCTGGCTAATGCGCACCAGTTTTTCACCTGGCACTGCCGCGATCGTCACTGTGCCACCCGGAGCCATCAGCGTGCCCGTATTGATCACTGTGCCGCCCAGCAAGGTGATGCTTTGTCCCGGCCCAACAGCGAGATTACCCGCATTGACGATCGCGCCCGGTTGCCCGGTGCTAAAAGCAAATTGATTGGGATGACCAATCAGCGTCTCATAGTTGTTAGCACCGATCGCATGAAACCAACCGCCACCGATGCCGATGCCGTTAGCAGTTGTAGCCGTGAAGGAACCAGGCACATTCAAGCTGGCATTGGCCCCAAACACGATTCCCGCCGGATTCATTAAGAATAAATTGGCGTTGCTGCCCAACACTTGAATTTGGCCGTGAATCACGGAAGCCTCGCCACCCGTCACCCGGCCTAAAATATTTTGGATGGCCGGATGCGAAAGAAAGTTGGCAGTTTGTCCCGGGTTCAGTCCAAATTGTTGAAAACTATGAAATAAATTAGCACCTGCCGGAGTGCCGTTCGTGATGTTAAATATATTGCCAGACTGAGTAACCGTGGTATTAGTGCCATCTGCTGCTGTTGAAATTCGAGCTAGAGCGGGAGTTTGAAATAACGGCAAAACCAGGGTAGAAAGGACAAAACGCGCGATCGCATGAATTGTGCCAGCATCCCATTTCATCAAACTCCCTCCTAACGGTGAATGAGCAGCGATATTTAATCGCCTACCGAAGTAAATATCAGATACTTCATCACCTTACTCTCACCCAATTCCGTATGTTTGCCACGAATCTTTAGAATTTGCGTATCCTGGTCGTGTTCTAGATCGATGGGCGGCTAACAATCGACTTAGTCTGCGCCTGCAATGGGAGCGAACCCCTGCCGTTGCACATTTTCCGTCACCACGCGGGGTTCCAAAAATTGCAATAGGTAATCGGGACCGCCCGCTTTAGAACCCACACCAGAGAGTTTGAAGCCGCCAAAGGGCTGACGTGCGACGATCGCCCCCGTAATCCCACGATTGATGTACAAGTTGCCCACTTCAAAATCTTGCGTGGCTTGTTCAATATGGGACGGCGTACGGGAATACAACCCTCCAGTCAAAGCAAAGTTTGTCCCATTGGCATAGGCCAAAGCGTCATCAAAGGTTTTGGCTGGCATCACGGCCAGCACCGGACCGAAGATTTCTTCTTGGGCAATGATGGCATCAGGCGCAACATCTTGAAAGATGGTAGGACCGACGAAATAACCACCGGATGGAGCGGGCATTTCCAGCGCTAACTGGCACTCCTGTTTGGCCTTCGCAATGTAGTCTTGAATCCGGCTTTGGGCATTGCCATCAATCACTGGACCCACCTTTGTTCCCGGCGCTTCAGCGATGCCCAAATTCAGCGATCGCGTCGCTTCCACCAATCGCGCCAAAAACACCTCATAAATTGGCTCCAGCACAATCACCCGCGAACAGGCAGAACACTTCTGCCCCCCATAGCCAAACGCCGATTGCACCACGCCCTGCACCGCCTGATCCAGATCGGCACTTTCATCCACGATGATGGCATTCTTGCCGCCCATTTCAGCAATCACCCGCTTCAGGTGTTTTTGTCCGGGTCGCAGTTCTGCAGCTTCGCGGTAAATCCAGGACCCCACCTCCTGAGAACCCGTAAAAGTAATCATATGCACATCGGGATGCTTCACCAGATGCGCGCCCACCGTCGAGCCTTTACCGGGAACAAACTGAAACACTCCGGGGGGCATTCCGGCGGCCACCAAAATTTCGGCAATTTTGGCACCAATCACCGACGACACCTCAGCCGGTTTCAACATCGTGCAATTACCCGCCACGAGAGAAGCAACCGTCATTCCCACCGGAATGGCCAGCGGAAAATTCCAGGGCGAAATCACCAGCGAAATGCCGCGCGGCTGGTATTTGTAGCGATTCGTTTCACCGGGATAGTCGTAGGCTACGCCGCAATCCAATCGTTCCATTTCATCGGCATAGTAACGGCAAAAGTCGATCGCTTCTGACACCTCCGGATCGGCCTCTTTCACGATCTTGCCCGTTTCCAGCACCATCCAGGCAATCAGTTCTTGACGGCGTTGCTCCATCAAATCGGCGGCTCGGCGCAAAATGTCGGCTCGTTCCTTCGCCGGAGTCTTTTTCCAGGCGGGAAAGGCCGCTTTCGCTGCCGCGATCGCTGCTTCTGCCTGCTCCACACTGATCAGACCAATCTCTCCCACCACTTCCGTAAAGTTCGAGGGATTCAACGATTTGACCGTGGCCTGAGTGTTAACCAACTCGCCATTAATCAATGGTCGATACAACTTGCCCAGTTGTTGCCGTACCTGGGCGAGGGCCTGCCGGACTTCCTGGCGATGTGCAACGATCGCATAGTCAGTATCAGGTGCGTTGTGAAATTGCAGCGATGGGCTTTGCAATCCGTTGGGTTGCTGGGCAGAATTTTCTGATAACCCTGTCTCTACCGATTCCCGATGGATGGGTGCCACCAGCAATTCTTCGATCGGGCGTTCCTCTAGATTTTGCCGCAAGAAAGAGCTATTGGCCGTATTTTCCAGCAGACGACGAATGAGATAGGACATCCCCGGAATCAGTTCGCCGTAGGGACAGTAAACCCGGACGCGATAGCCCCGATCCGCGATCGCTTTGCCCAACTTATCGGCCATGCCATACAACACCTGAAACTCAAACCGCCGCCGGGGAATTTGCAGCGTTTCGGCAATCGCGATCGCAAAAGCTTGTGACCGCACATTATGACTCCCGATCGCCGCATAGAGAAACGAGTGATTTTCCAGCAGCAGGCGCGTCATCGCCTCAAAATTGGCATCCGTAGATTCCTTCTCGTTGAACACAGGTTGCGGCCAATCTTTCTGGACCGCTTTAATGGTTTCCTGATCCCAGTAAGCGCCCTTTACCAACCGTACTGTGACAGGATGGCTGCGCTCTTTGGCCCACTCAATCAAATCTTTCAAGTCGTGCAGACTGTCCCGCAGGTAAGCTTGCAAGGTGACACCAATATCCGTCCGAGTGCGGAATTCCGCCTCCATCAACAGTTCTTTCAAGATGGCGAGGGTCATGTCCTTGTACTGGTACTGCTCCATGTCGAAGTGAACGGCTGCCCCCAATGCCTGCGCCCGCCGCAGCAGGATGCGAATGCGATCGCTCACCTGCTCCTGACTGCCCTGTTCGTCGATCGGGTCAAATTGCGAGTAAAACGCTGTCAACTTCACCGACACCTGCACCTTCGGCAAGTCTGCCCCATCGGCGCGATCGATCTGTTCCACCGTTGACCAGCGTTTGGCCGCTTCTGTCAGTTGGGTCAGCAATTCCAGGTAGCGATCGAGGTAGGACTGCGCCTCCGGTTCGGTAATCACCGCTTCGCCTAACAAATCCACCGTGAACGCCATCCGGTCTTTGCGTAAGCGCTCGATCGTCTTAATTACCTGCCCCACCGTTTCACCGGAAATATACTTCTGGGCCAGGGTTTCGACCGCCGTGGAAAGCGTCGTCGCGGCAATTTGTCCCGGCATCGAGTCGGGGTTGGCAAAGTTGAGCATCCCTTTCAGTGCTCCCGGCAGTTCCACATCCTCCTGGCTGAGATATTCTTGCAGATGGCGGGCAATTTCGGGTTTACTTCGCAGAGCGGGCAAACAATCAATCAAGCGGAACAATTGCACGCGCAAACCAGGGTTGCCCATCGTCCAGTTCAGCAATTTGTCATCCCACCGCATCTGATCACGCATCTGGGCAAAGAGCGATCGCCCTTCACGGGTTGCCGTAATCAACTGACGAGCGATTTCTTGAGTTTTAGACTCATACGGACTGGCAACTTGAGCATTCACGGTGGCACAACTCCTTGAGGTGGCGAGCAGCGAGATTGATCCCAGCGGATCACCCTGATTGCTTCTACAATCAGGTCAACTTATCAATTGTACTCCTGATGGATTCTGCCCTACCGTTGTTTAGTTTCACAACCAGAAGGGAATTCTAGGACAGGCAAATTTATCCACATTTGCTGCAACCGGGTGCATCGGGACACAGAATTGACATTGCAGCATGATGCAATTCTGCATGTCTGCCTTTTTCCTTCAACCCATCCCACAGGCCAGGTCCGATGCTCAAAAGTTTTCAAAGTAAGCTGTTGATTCATAAACACATGCTCAAAAACCTTCAGAGTAAACTGCTTACTTTGCTCGTTCTTAGCACCGTGCTTCCTGTGTCGGTGGTCGGGCTTTATAGCATCTCGTCATCCACCCAAGCATTGACTGATTTAAACGTGAATCAGATTGAGAACGAAATTTCTCAACAAGCCTTGAAGATTGAACAGATTCTGGCAAGCGTTTACAGCGATGTGCTGATGCTGAGCCATGTGCCCCCATTCAAGGGATTGTGCGGGCGCGAGAAGGCGGCGGGATCGATCGCACCGAGAGCACCACCACCACCACCACCTACGCGGATTGGGTCAGGCGGACGCAGACGATTTTCCGCGCCATGATGTTTTCTAAGCCCCAATATAAAACCATTCAATATCTGGATGAGCAGGGTAATGAATTGGTCCGGTTAGATGCAAAAGCTGGGCAAGTCATCCCGCGTGGGGCTGAAAAGCTGGGTAAAAATGCAAAACTAGGTTACTTTCAAAATGCTTTAAAACTAAAATCCGAGCAAGTCTATATTTCTTCCATCCAATTAGAGGAAACAGTTGAAAACTCTAAGATGATGGAACCTGTGATTTACTATGCCACACCTGTTCGCAATAGAAATGGAACCCAACGCGGTATTGTTGTCGTCACATTATTACTCAATTCATTTACACATCAATTAGAAATCAATAATGAGCATCCGGGTGAGATTGCAATTTTAGCGAATCGAGATGGAGCGTATTTGGTTCACCCGAATGAGCAAAGGCTGTGGAAATACCAGACGCAACAATCAGGAAATTTATTGAATGACTATACTCCCGCGATCGCGCAGCAAATTTTGCAGCAACATCAGGGCAGCATTCAAACAGATTCAAAACGGATTATCAGCCACAAAACTATCAACCCCGGCTTAAATAATGAAATGATCATTGTTTATGACCTGCCCAAATACACCGTGTTGCACTCCGTCAGTCAACTCAAGCGGATTTCATTTGGCATCACGGTATTATCCCTGGGTGCGGCAATTATCATCGGCAGTTCGATCGTTCGCAGAATTTCTAGAAGCCAGACCAGTCTTTATCAGCAAGCCCAAACTGCCGCCGCCACTGCCGAAGAAAAAGCCCGGGAACTAGAACAGACTTTACGGGAATTGCATCATACTCAGACCCAACTGGTGCAGACCGAGAAAATGTCGAGTTTAGGCCAGTTGGTGGCTGGGGTTGCCCATGAAATTAATACCCCGGTTGGCATCGGCATTACTGCCGCTTCTCTGTTGGCTGAAAAAACTACCGAGTTTTTCGAGACATTTAAAAGCGGACAGATGAAGCGATCGCAACTCGAAAAGTTTCTCGATACCGCTATGCAGAGCAGTAGTATGGTCTTGAGCAACCTCAGTCGTGCTGCTGACTTAATTCAGAGTTTCAAACAGGTTGCAGTCGATCAGTCCAGTGAAGAACAACGCACATTTAACCTCAAACAGTATCTATCTGAGGTATTAATTCCGCTCAGACCCAAACTAAGAACCACCCATCATCAGGTGGAAATCAAAGGAGATGATGCGATCGCGCTAAACAGTTACCCAGGCATATTATCTCAGATTATCACTAATCTAGTCATGAACTCTCTCACCCATGCCTACTCCCCGGAAGACACCGGACATCTAGTTTTTGACTTTAAACAAGAGGGCGAGGAGATTATCTTTGAATACTCTGATGATGGCAAAGGCATTCCCCAAGAACACTTAAGCAAAATTTTTGACCCCTTCTTTACCACCAAACGAGGTCAGGGAGGTAGTGGTTTGGGCTTGCATATCGTTTACAATTTAGTCACCCAAAAACTCAACGGTACGATTGAATGTGAAAGTCAAGTGGGTGCAGGTACCAAGTTTATAATTAAGTTACCGACTCAAGTTGGGCATTAACGTTCGTAGCCTAGGCGATTGTTCACAACAAAAGATGAAAATCACTAGGCTTCAGCCAACCAGAAGCCATACTACATTTAATTTGCCTACAGCCAACACTCAAGGGGGTTGTTACAACTCGATTTTCTATTTTTTACGTTTGACATTTAAGGTTTAACTTGCTTATGTCCATAGCTAAAGATTTAAACCCCTTAACCAATCAA
>JANRIS010000071.1:0-29854 GCA_033764685.1 Leptolyngbyaceae cyanobacterium bins.349 | reverse complement strand
GTGCAAATTTGGGCACTGGCACGCAACTTTGCCCTCAATTTGTATCGAGACAATGGTTTTCAGAACATGGCTCAAGCCCAACGTCGGGCTGGTTTTAGCCTTAGCACGCTCAAAGACCTTTTTAGAATGAAATAGCCCTGTTCAAAACTCGGAGGTTGCGGTTCCAGATTCCAGGGTTGCAGCCACAAATTAACCCCTGCGGGTTCCGGAATCTAAAATTCTCATGGGGTAGATTAAGAGTAAATAATTCATTGCCACAGGAGAACTTCTACGATGCCCCCTCGTCTGAAGTTGACTGGTCTTATACTCCTGACCCTTTTGTTGCCATGTGCATTTCCTACAAACATGGCGACAGCAGGAGTATCAGAATGTCGATTTAACTTTGAAGCTTCACCCTATCCCCAAAATCCATATAACCCATCTACATCCTCTGGCTGTGAGCCAGGTCGTAACGAACAACTGCTCTATAAAGGGTGGTATGAAGCCCACACTGGTAATTTTTCAACATCTTTAAAGTTACTAGAAAAAGCTGAAAAACTTTATAAGCAATCAGGAAATAAAAAAGGTGAGGGAAAAACACTTGCTAATTTAGGGTGGGTATATTACTCACTAGGAAAATACGAAACCGCTCTTCAGTATTATCAAAGCGCTTTAAGGATTCAAAGGCGGATTGGCGATCGAAAAATCTGGGGCGAATCTTTTTCATTGGGAGGATTGGGTTTAGTCTATTTTGCTTTGGGCGACTACAAGCAATCAATCATTCATCAGCAGCAGGCTTTAGAAATTGCACGCAGCATGAATGATAAGCAAATAATAGCTTACTCCCTAACTGATTTGGGAAGCTCGTATCAGGCTGTTGGAGAGTATGAGAAAGCTATTAAACTGCATCGTCAAGCTATCTCTATTGGCACTTCTCAATACGAAGCATATCCCTATATAGGCATCGGGGAGGCATACATATCACTGGGAAAAATACGAGAGGCTATAAAGACATTTAATCAAGCCTTAACCATTACAATACAAGAGAAAGATTTGTTTGGAAGAATTCGTGTCTTAAATGGTTTAGGTAAGTCTTATCAAAGAATACAAGGGTATGAAAAAGCAGAAAATTACCACAAAGATGCTTTTAGTATCGCTCACCAAATTGGTGATCTTTCCGGGAAAGGGTACAGCCTAAGTTATCTTGGTGACACTTACAGCCAACGAGAACAGCCGCAGTTAGCTATTGTGCTATATAAGCAGTCTGTCAATGCAAGAGAAGGGATACGAGCAGGACTGCGTTCACTCTCCCGAAATTTGCAGGAGTCCTATACTCAAACTGTGGCAGGTACCTATCGCCGTCTTGCCGATCTGCTTCTCTCGCAAGGTCGGGTGCTAGAGGCCCAGCAGGTACTGGAACTGCTCAAAATCCAGGAACTGCGTGACTACACCCGCAATACCCGTGCCGGAGGGACAACATCCGGAATTGACTTTGATGCCACAGAGCGCAAAATTCTTCAGGCGTACAACACCCTGATCGACTTTGGACAAAAGATCCGCGATTGCCAGAGCCGCAAGGTGCCATGCACTGATACCGAGTTGACTCAATTGGTGCAGTTGCGAACCGAACAAACCCAGGCGATTCAGCAAATTCTCAAGACCCTAGAAGCGGAACTGGCAAAACGCACTGAACAGGACAAAAACGCCCTCGATCCGAAAAACGATCTCAGCCGTAAAGCCCAGGAACTGATTGCGGCCCAACCGGACACGGTGCTGATCTATTCCCTGGTGACCGACGATCGCCTCTGGGTGGTGCTGGCATCGGAAGCGGATGTCTTGCGAAAGTTTGAGGTCAAGGTGAGTCAAAAGCAACTGACGAATGCGGTGCTTAAGTTTCGCCAGTTGATGAAAGCCTGTGAGTCCCGTACCTGTGGTTCTACCGATGTGAAGCCTGTACAGAAAGTCAGCCAGCAACTTTACAACTGGTTGCTGCCCCCCGAACTCCGCCAGGAACTCCAGGGCAAGGGTAGCCGCCAACGTCCCATTCGCAACCTCGTCTTTGCCCCTGATCGTGTTACCCGCTACATTCCCTCTGCCGCCCTGTTCGATGGTAAAAATTACCTGATTGAGAACTACGCCGTTTCTACGATTGTCTCCGCCAAACTCACCGATACTCGCGATCGCCTGCCTACCAACCCCCAGGAGGTTTCCGTTCTGGCACTGGGACTCTCCAATCCAGTCCCCCCTGAATATGGCGCATTGCCCCATGTCCCTGTTGAACTGGATGAGATCGTTAAACAAACTGGCGGAGATCCCAACGGAACTTTTTCTGGACTGAAACGGTTAAACCAGGAGTTTGACTGGCTCACTTTGCAAAAGAACCTGTATGGGCACAAGATTCTCCATCTTGCGACCCACGGCAAATTTGTACCGGGTAGTTTTGAAGCCTCTTACCTGCTCCTCGGTACAGGCAAGCCCTTACCCATTCCCCAGATTGAGCAATTGAGCGACCTGGTGGGTGTGCATCTGGTCGTGCTCTCTGCCTGCGAAACGGCATTAGGCGGGAAGCGCGAACAGGATGGTTTGGAGATTGCAGGCATTAGCAACTCTTTCTTGGAACGAGGCGCAAAGTCAGTGTTAGCATCCCTCTGGCAAGTCAGTGATGCCAGCACAAGCCGGTTAATGCAGCGGTTTTACCAGAATCTGGCAACGGGCAAAATGACCAAAGCCGAAGCATTACGGCAGGCTCAGCAATGGTTTATCGCCGACAAGACGCAGGCGAGTACAGCGACTAACCCTCGCAGTAGCGTCCAGTTCAAACCCGGACAAAACCAGGCAACGACTCTTTTGAGCGATCGCAGCCATCCCTACTACTGGGCACCCTTCATTCTGATTGGCAATGGGCTGTGACTTCACGTTTCAGCGGCTAACACCGGTACGGCGATAAGCATCAAGAATGGAAAATGATGGGAGGCGAGATCGCCTATCAAACTTCCCCGTCCGACCTGTCCATGTGGCTGAGCTACTGGTTACTGGACTGGTCGTTGGATATAACGGGTGTTACGTAGTTCTCGATATTTAGGAGCGTCAGATAAATTTTTTATAGAAAAGCGAAGAAAGTAAAAAAATAAACTTTGGTTAGAGTATCTGAGCTAGGCTTGGCATTGTAGGCATAAATTTGGATCGGCATCATGACAGGATCTAGTTCATCTCCCCTTTCATCAGATTCTAGAGAAGCAGCAGAAGCATTATTTGATGAAGGAGTAATCGAATATGACCGAGGACAATACGACAATGCAATTGCTAAGTACCAAGAAGCTCTAACAATATTTCGTAATTTAAATGATGCCATTTGGTCTGCTAGAGCATTAAATGCATTGGGCTTAGCTTTTCATAATCAAGCATTGAGTTTAGCTTTTTATACACCTGGTGATATAGGAGAGCGGGAAAAAGCGTTTACCAATGCCGCTCAGTCTTATCAAGAGTCTCTACAATTTTCCATTGAAGATAGGGGTAGAACAGCAGAAATATTTACTAATCTTGGAGAAGCTTATAAAGGGATTGGCAACTATTCTGAAGCAATTAAGGCTTATCAAAAAGCGCTAGAAATTTATAGTCAAGAACTCCAAAACCTAGAAAATATCCGAGGAATACGGATTAGAGTCTTGATAGTAGGATTGTCCCATCTTCAATTAAAGCAATATGATGAATCCGAGATGTATTGCAAGCAGGCTCTTGAGATACTTGCAGGAGTTGAAGACATTGAACAAGTAAACCTCTTAGTCGAACTTGGAGATCTTTATTTCAGCAAAGGAGAAAAAGTTCTAGAGGAAGGCTCTTCGGATGGATTGGAGGAGTTTTCTATTGCTCTAGAGTTCTTTTATAAAGCTTGGCAAATTCATAGAAGCAGTGTTAAACAGCAAGGAGGTATTTTTGCGAGACAACAAGAGAAGGATATTCTTGAAAGAATTAGTACCACATCAGGAAGGGCGGCAAATTGCATTGAACCACCACGAACGATAGATGACACTCCTCCAACGATCATCACGCCTCGTCCGTAAAGTAAAAATTGATTTGCCCAGCTAGTAATTCCAGGGTTCAGATATGTACTTTCAATTAGTAAATCTGTGCCAACAAATCTTTTTCATATTAAGTCTATTAATTTTGGATCTTCATTGCGTAAGTCTAGCCTATTGGATTTCCTTCACATTGGAACAAGATCAGCCTGAGATTTCTTCATCAACCAATGCAGACAAATTGTTTGAGGAAGGCGTTAAACTTTATGACGCAGAACAATATCAAAGAGCAATTGAAGTCTACCAAAAAGTATTAGAAGCGCGTCGTAAAACTGACGATAAATTTGCAATAGGTCGCACCTTAAACGCGATTGGCTTAGCCCATTACTATCTTCGTCAATATCCTGAAGCAATAAATTCTTATCAACAAGCACTTTCGATCTTTAAACAAATTAAAGCCAAAGACCGTGAGGCTATGACATTAAGTAGTATAGGAGGCGTTTATAACGACTTATCTCAGTATCCTGAGGCATTACAAACTTATCAACAAGCATTAAATATTCTGCTTGAAACTGGTAATCGGTTGGAACAAGCAAATACGTTGCACAATATTGCAACAGTTTCGTACTACTTAAGTCAATACTCAAATTCATTGACTTCATATCGGCGTGCTCTAAAGCTATTTCGTGAAGAGAAAGACCTTACGGGGGAAGGAATAACATTACGTAGCATTGGAGTGCTTTACAACAGATTAGGTCAATATCAGTTGGCAAGAGAACACCTTAACTCAGCATTAATCTCCCTGAAAAAGACAAATAATCATCTACACCAAGGTCAAGTTTACGAAAGTATTGGGTTAAGTTACAGGAGAGAACAGCAATATATCCGTGCGATCGCATTTTATCAGCAAGCTGTCAGCATCTATCAGGCACAGGGCAACCAATTTATGGTAGGGCGAGCCCTCAATAATTTAGGTGAAGTTTATACTTCTGTGGGCAACATGCCATTAGCCCTCGAAAATTTAAACCAAGCACTTAAAATTTCACAGCAACTAAGAGATAAATGGCTTGAAAGTGCCACTCTAGACAGCTTGGGAACAAGTCATAAAAGACTTAATCAAGATAAGAAAGCCCTGGCATTTTATCAACGTGCAATTTTAATCAGCTGGGAAATCGGTGATCAAGCATCACAATCAGAGATTCTTAGTCATTTAGGTGAACTGTTTGCAGAACAAAATCAACCAGAACTTGCTATTTTGTTTTATAAGCAATCGGTGAATGTCACTGAGTCGATTCGGAAAGATTTGCGACCATTACCGAGAGCGCAACAAGAATCCTACACTCAGACTGTTGCAGACACCTATCGAAAACTCGCGGATTTGTTGTTGCAGCAAGATCGAGTGTTAGAGGCGCAGCAAGTTTTAGATTTACTGAAGATTCAGGAATTGGATGATTATTTGCGGAATGTGCGAGGGGTGGGGCAACAGGTTGAGTTTTTGCGTCCAGAAACGGAGATTTTGAAGCGGTATGGCAAATTGCAGGAGACAGCAATTCGAGTAGGGCGGGAACTGGCAGAGTTGCGGAAGAAAGCTGCGCAAGGGGCACTCACAGAAGTTGAGCAACAGCGCGTAGCTGAATTGGATCGGTTGGAAACCTCATTGAATGAGCAGTTTGGGCAGTTTATTCGTAGTGAAGAAGTCAAAAAGCTGATTGCCCAACTGAGTCCAGAGGTGCAAGAACAGATTGTCAAACTGTCTGATCTGGAAGCGTTGCGGGATGACTTACGGCGCATGAATGCGGTCATGATTTATCCGCTTGTGTTGAGCGATCGCCTGGAACTCATCATCACCACACCAGACACAATCCCCCTACGACGAACGGTACCTATAAAACGGGAAACATTGAACGCAGCTATTTTAGAATTTCGGCGAGCCTTGCAATCTCCCGGTACAGATGCGAAACCGATCGCTCAAAAGCTCTACAGCTGGCTAATTCAACCATTAGAAGCCGAGCTCAAACAGGCAACACCTCAAACGATCATTTACGCTCCAGATGGGCAATTGCGCTACATTCCATTAGCCGCATTGCATGACGGGCAACAATGGCTGGTGCAACGCTACCAGATCAATAACATTACTGCCAAATCCTTGACGAAGTTCAACAATCCATCTCAGGTGCAAATGCGGGTGCTGGCGGGTGCCTTCGCTGATGCTGCAACAACCTACCCAATCAAGGTTGGGGAAAGAAACTTCAGTTTTAAGGGACTCCCTTTCGCTGGGCAAGAGGTCATCAATCTGGCAGCCCTGTTTCCAGGTACAAACAAAGTGCTTGATCGCGCCTTTAGCCTTGCTAGTGTAAAACCTATGATGAATGGCTTTAGCGTAGTCCATTTGGCAACTCATGCTGCCTTTGTTCCAGGTGACCCTTCCAACTCCTTCATCTTGTTTGGTGATGGCAGTTTCGCTACTTTACGAGACATCGAAAACTGGTCACTCAACAATGTGGATCTCGTCGTGTTGAGTGCCTGTGAAACGGGCGTAGGCATTAAAGACGTGGGGGATGGAGCACTAGGAAATGGTGAAGAAGTGTTGGGGTTGGGGTATCAATTTCAGAATCGGGGAGCCAGAGCCGCGATCGCTTCTCTCTGGCAAGTAGATGATGGCGGCACTCAAGAACTAATGACAGCTTTTTATGCCGCACTGAAACAAGGCAACACAACCAAAGTCGCCGCTCTCCAACAAGCTCAAATTGCCATGATTACAGGTAACACTCAAAATAATGCAACCGGCAATCAACGCAGCAGCGTCCAGTTCACCCCTGGGAAAAATCAGGCAGCCGCAATTTCTCGCGATCGCAGCCATCCCTATTACTGGGCACCCTTTATTTTGATTGGTAATGGATTATAACGTTATGCCCGATCCATCCCTCGCCTCATCTGACCTACCTGTGTCCCGTTCACCCCTAGAACAAGTCATTGACCAATATGACAAAGCACTGCAACGCTTAATTCAATCCACCCGTCTTCCCGCGATAGAGCCTCAACCCGATTCAGATCCACCTCCCTCAACGACTGAAGCATCGCCTCCGGCCACTCCTATCCCTCAATCCATCTCAGCCCAAGTTCTCGAAGTCCTAACCGCCCGTGATCGCGTTCAGGCTTGCTTGGAGGAACTTACCAAGGCGGATGCATCCCCTCCCACTGGTACTGAATTGGAAAAGATTCACGAACTCGACAGTACCTTGAAAAAGCAAGCCAACACGATCTCCCAGATCACCCAATCTGCTAGCTGGCGCGAAAGCTTTAACCCCAATGAAAAAGCGTGGTGGTGGTTCTGCAAACCCCAGTGGAGCGATCGACTAGACTGGGGCTGGAGTGCAATTACCGTCACAGGTCTCACCGTTTCCCTGGGACTCATTGGGGATATTGCGCCGCGATTTCTGACGGGTGGGCCGGACACATTTGGAGCCGTAACCGTCAGTACCCAAAGTGTCCTCACCCTTCTGGTGGCAGGCGGTGCCCTTACCAAGGCTGGACAGGAAGCCTTGAAACGATTGCTCAAAACCATTCAATGTCCCGAAAAGTACTGGGCAGGATTGGGGGCCTTGGGTGCAGTCGTGTTGGCAGTGGGATTCTTTCAATTGCGTCAATCCTTGCCCCAGATTGCAACTACGTTCTACACCAACCCAGGCATCAAACACTACAACGATGGCGACTGGAGCACTGCCGAAGAGCAATTCAAACGCGCCATCCAACTCAATGCGGAGGATGCCCAGGCTCATTTTCAATTGGGCAAACTCTACGAAGATTTACAAATGCCAGATCTGGCACGAACCCAGTATCAACTGGCCATCCAAGGAGGCATTCCGGCAGCCACGAACAATCTGGCGCGGCTCAACATTCTGAAGAAAAAAGACTACCCTGCTGTCGTCTCGCTATTACTGAAGACTCTGGAATCTGAGCAGAAGCAACCCCTAGATCCTCATGTTAAGCATGCTGTTTTGAAAAACCTGGGTTGGGCACGCCTTCTACAAAAGAACTACCCCGATGCGGAGGCAAGACTGCAAGAGGCGATCGACTTGGAATCTACGACTAAATTTGACCGAGAGTTCGTTGCCGATACTCACTGTTTGATGGCTCAGGTCATGGAAGCTCAAGGCAATAAAAAAGGGGCACTCCCCAAGTGGAAAATCTGTAATCAAAACGCCAACATCACCATTCCCGAACACGATGAGTGGACCGCAATAGCCCAAAAACGGTTGAAACCTCAGGAGCCAGGCAAATGAAGATAATGCGATCCACAGGTCTAACCCTTGTCACGCTATCGCTGCTCTTAGAAGTCCCGGCGATCGCTCAGACTGCCAGCGTTCAATCCATTGATGGTACAGGCAAAGTCCGAGTTCAGCGGGAGAAGCGAAGCGATTGGCTACCTGTGCGTCAGGGAACAACTCTGTATCAAGGCGACCAAATTCTCCCAGATAGGGGTGTCAAAGTCTATGTGAGATGCCCTGACTCCAACAAAACGCTGGTCAGAGCAGGAGTTCCATCAGGACTGGGGTCAATTTGTCTTCGCTGGAGCTATCGAGATTTTAGAGGAACTCAAGCAGAAGAAACGCTGGGAGGGATTGACCCATCAATTCCCTATCTCATTACCCCTCGCCATTCCCTACTCCTCAGCAGCACTCCTCTAATCCGCTGGAATCCCGTCTCCGGTGCTACCGAATATCGAGTTGAGGTGACAGGACCGTCAGGCTCAATGTGGAGCACTCAAACCAAAGACACTCAAATTGTCTATGCCGGTAAATCCCTTGAAGCGGGAGTTCCCTATTCCATCACGGTACAAACAAACACCGGAAAATCTTCTCGCGACGATCGCGCCCCCAATCAAACCCAACCCTCCTCTAATCTGGACTTCAGGATTCTTCGCCCGGCAGAAGCGGCAGCCATCAAAGCAGAAGCGGCCAAAATTTCTTCTACTCCTCCCACGACTGCAGCAGATGCGTTAGACCTGGCTCGGCTCTACGGTAACTACGTTCTCCCTGAATCGGTGATTAAAGCCTACAATCTGTCACCGGATAACTACCAGACCTATAGCTTGACGGGCGACGCGATCGCCCTGCTGGAAGCGTCAATTAAACAGGGCAAGGGCTCACCCATCCTACATCGCACTCTAGGCGACCTCTATTGGCAAACCGGATTAATTCGTCCTGCCCAGATTCATTACTTGAAGGCGATCGACCTGGTTCAGGGATTGGAGGATTTGGAAGATTGGACCCTCGCCCACCACAGCTTAGGGAAAACTTATGCCGCGATCGGTAATGCTCAACAAACGCTTCAGCATTATCGGCAGGCAAAAGCAGGATATACCTTTCTACGAGATACAGGTGCTGCCACTGACCTCGCTCGCCGAATTCAGCGCTTGGAAGCAGCAACCACTGGCTCACAGAGTATAGCGAATTGAGTGGGCAAGGGTAGCTACGGCATTTCAATGTTACGTGCCCATTAGCTACTTAATAAGTAAGCCAAATTTTTAACATCACATCTATCTCACTAAAACCGTACGCCTGTTCCAGTGTTTTGTATGCTAACGCTTAATGTAACGCGGTTGATTGTCCCAGTTCATCCACTTTTTGAATTTTTGACCTCCTATTTCAAGTGGTTGCCATTTTCAAAAGCATCAAATAAACCAACTCGTATTTCACTGTGCGCCACAACTGTTCAATATAAAGGTACAAAAATTTACATCAAAAGCATTATTTTTTGAAGGATATAAAATGGTGACGTTTGAATGTGGCAAAAGTTTTCCAATTTAAAGTAATGAGCAATAGAAAAATCAATAGGGAACTCTTAGAATGTCAAATTCTGAGAAAAATTCATGAGAACTATCAAAGCATGGGTAATGGTATTGCTCTTGGCAATCAGTCTCACATTACCCCTTGGCAAGCAAACGTATGCTGCAAGTCTAGAGTCTATGCTGGCAACGCTTGATCAAACAACATACGGTAGTACCCATAGTGAAAAATCCTACAAAGAGGTGCTTGATGTTCTTAGTGGAAGATGCACAGAAAATCGGATGAAGATTGGCGATTGGACAGTAACCGGTACTAAACTACTTCGAGAACATGGAGGTAACATTGATAACTTCAATCTTTTGAAGGGGGTTGTTCAAAGTACAGAAGGTCGCTCCAATCTGTCCTGTAAAGAGGAATTTCAGAGCTATTCTACTCTCAGACTATTTGATTTGCTCAATGCAGGCTAATTGATAACAAGCTTCAGATTAAATAGTCCTCTCTTATATGTTGTCGGAGAATAAACTGCAAACAAACGTAAAGCAGTGTTAGTAGGCAAAAGCAGTACATCCTTTCTTGAAAGCTATTATGTACTGCTTTTGCCCTTCCCCTCGTATTCAACGCTTGTAAACAACTACCACTAGCTTATGGAGGAGCAAGAACTGAGTTAGCAAGAGTGATTGCCGTATCTCAGTGTCATTGCTAAACATTCTCTTGACTCTTGTATCAGGCATATTGCTTGCATAAGGACCCATCAGAGTAAATGAAGGTAGACTCGGTAACTAGATAGATAGGCACAATAGCTAGATAGGCACAATAGCCATTCTACTGGCAGTAGATTAGCCGAATAGTTCCATACCCGTGTGTTTATTAGCCACAATAGCCAATTCTTAAATTTCTAAGGAATGAGAAAATTTAGAAATTTAATAGCGAATTTGATTAAGATTGGCTAAGTGTAGGATTAAGTACAATTTTAAGTACACTTATATTCTGTATCCTTCAAATCCTTTCAAGCCGCATGTTCTGGCCCTGCCCCTGGCGTTCGAATCGCGCCAGTCCCGTTAGGCTTAAAGTTGAGGTATACAAGGCGGTGAACCGTTGCAGGGCTGATTTTGGCAAGCTCTGAAATAACCAGAATCTGAAATAGTCAGAATCTGAAATAGCCAGAAACGGTCACATTTCCCAGCTTTTGAAGCTAAATCAACCGTTCACGGGCGAGGTTTTAACGCTATTGTTTACCTCCGTTTACATCGGTCGAAACGTGACCGATGAGGAGACCGATCGCTTCCTTGAAAACTACCCAGTTAATTGATGGCAATAAGCTGTTAATCACTTAAATTTTTGAGGCGATCTAAGCCAGTAAAGGATCTCAGCCGCCTGAATACCCAGTTTAAATGGTGAACAGCTTACTGCTTTGTCAAACATAATTTGTGGCTCTGCTAAGGATTGTGGATTTAATTACCTGTGGGGCGGGTGTCTTGCCCGCCCGGACGGGCAAGATGCCCATCCTACGAAAATTACAGGTCATTTAATTCTCATTCCTAACTATTGTCATACACCATTGTTCAAAGCCTGGGTGAGCTTATTTTGAACCGTTATTGAGGCGAATTTAGTCAGTTAAGATGAAGCCTAAATGTGTTGTTTTAGTTCTTACTTTTTATGCTCAAATCCCATCATCGACTGGCAATTTTGCTCCACGAAGGTATTCGTGGTAACAAGGGCAAAACGGGTTTGTCCCTCCTGCGGTTCAGTGAAGCAGAGATTGTGGCGGTGATTGATCGCGAGTGTCCCGGTGAGGATATAGTTCGATTAACTGGGATTCCGCGATCAGTGCCGATTGTGGCTTCTGTGGCCGAGGCGTTGCGGTATCAGCCCGATGTCCTGGCGCTTGGGATTGCTCCCACAGGTGGCGCGTTGCCGGAGGCATGGCGACAGGAAGTGAAGCAGGCGATCGCGGCGGGCCTCTCCATTGCCAATGGCCTGCACACCCGCCTGATGGATGACCCGGAACTGAGGACACTGCTGCAAACCGGACAATGGATCTGGGATCTGCGGCAGGAACCCGCAGGCTTAGAAATTGGTACAGGAAAAGCCAAACATTTACCCTGTTTACGAGTGTTAACTGTCGGCACCGATATGGCGATCGGCAAAATGTCTACCAGCTTGGCACTGCACAGAGCGAGCCAACAACGAGGACTGCGATCGCAGTTTGTGGCATCGGGTCAAGCCGGACTGATGATTGCTGGTGATGGGGTAGCATTGGACGCAGTGCGGGTAGATTTTGCCGCTGGCGCGATCGAGCAACAGGTCATGAAATTTGGCCAGGACTACGACATTCTCCACATCGAAGGGCAGGGTTCTTTGCTCAACCCCTCTTCCACAGCAACGTTGCCCCTGATGCGTGGTAGTCAGCCGACCCACCTCATCCTTGTCCATCGAGCCGGACAAACTCACCTGAATCGGATTCCAGATGTGCCGATTCCGCCCTTGCGGGAGGTCGTCGCCCTGTATGAAATGGTTGCCAGTGCCGCCGGAGCCTTTGCCCCAGTGCCGGTAGCCGCGATCGCCCTCAACACGCACCATCTCGATCAGCCAGCCGCCCAACGCGCCATTGAACAAACCAGCAGCGAAACGGGCTTACCCTGTACCGATCCGATTCGATCAGGTGCAGATTCGCTACTAGCCGCAATTCTGTAGGATGATAGAGAGCGATCGCAGTTCTTCTAGCTTACCTATTGAAGAAAACCTATCGGACCTGCCGAAAACATTCACTTCCAGCCGTCTATCAATTTGTAAAGTACAGACCCCTATAATATGAGGGGTAGTCAAAGCCGTCACCTGAGTCCCCCATCGCTATAAGGGTAATTGCTAACGTGTTTGTTCTTACCGGATACGAATATCTTCTAGGTTTCTTACTGGTGTGCAGTCTTGTTCCGGCGCTGGCCCTGACTGCGGCCAAATTGTTGCGTCCCAGTCGTCGCGGTCCCGAACGCCGTACAACCTACGAATCAGGGATGGAACCCATTGGCGGAGCCTGGATTCAGTTTAATATTCGCTACTATATGTTTGCCCTTGTATTCGTCATTTTCGACGTTGAAACGGTGTTCCTTTATCCGTGGGCAGTTGCATTTAGTCAATTAGGCTTGCTGGCGTTCATCGAAGCCTTAATCTTTGTTGCCATCCTGGTAGTCGGTCTTGTTTACGCTTGGCGGAAAGGAGCTTTGGAATGGTCTTAACCCCGAACCCCTCATCTCGCAGCCCCATTTTGGCGCAAGGTGAGCAACTATTGAACCCAATTGAGCAACTTCAAGTTACTCAAGACTTGTCTGAAAATGTCATTTTGACCACGGTTGACGATCTTTACAACTGGGCCCGATTGTCCAGCTTGTGGCCGCTGCTCTACGGTACGGCCTGCTGCTTCATCGAATTTGCAGCCCTGATTGGTTCGCGCTTCGACTTCGATCGCTTCGGCTTGGTTCCTCGTTCCAGCCCCCGTCAGGCCGATCTCATCATCACGGCTGGCACGATCACCATGAAAATGGCTCCGGCCCTGGTGCGCCTGTATGAGCAAATGCCCGACCCCAAATACGTCATCGCCATGGGTGCTTGCACCATCACGGGTGGTATGTTCAGCGTTGATTCGCCTTCCGCCGTGCGCGGTGTAGACAAGCTGATCCCGGTGGATGTTTACTTGCCCGGTTGCCCGCCCCGCCCCGAAGCCATTATTGATGCCATCATCAAATTGCGGAAAAAGATTGCCAATGATTCCATTCAAGAGCGTGGCACGCTGCGTCAGGTGCATCGCTATTACAGCACCACCCACACCATGAAAACCGTTGATCCGATTTTGGATGGCAAGTACCTCCAAACTGGGACGCGGGATGCGGCACCGAAGGAACTGATGGAAGCAATGGGGATGCCTATTCCGCCTGCATTGTTGACCTCGCAAAAGGAGGAAGCAGACCGTGGCTGATGAGCAACAATCTGCAATCACCGAAACCGCCCCTTTAGCGGAAGCGGGTAAAGCCTCTAAATGGCTGAGTGACAACGGCTTTGAGCATGAATTCGTCGGACTCGATGCTTCAGGTGCGGAAATGGTCAAAGTCGATCGCGACTTTTTGATCCCGATTTGTACTGCACTGTATGCCTATGGGTTCAACTACCTGCAATGCCAGGGCGGGTATGATGCTGGGCCTGGTCAAGATCTGGTCAGCTTTTACCACCTGACTAAGGTATCGGATGAGGCTGATCGCCCCGAAGAAATTCGGGTGAAGGTCTTTTTGCCCCGCGAAAATCCTGCTGTTCCTTCCGTTTACTGGATCTGGAAAGCGGCAGATTGGCAGGAACGGGAAACTTATGATATGTACGGCATTGTCTACGAAGGGCATCCTAACCTGAAGCGGATTCTGATGCCGGAAGATTGGGTGGGCTATCCTTTACGCAAGGATTACATCTCCCCCGACTTCTACGAACTCCAGGATGCTTATTAAGAATAGGTAAAGCTCTTTATTGGTGGAGGAGAACCTTGGTTCTCCTCCATTTCTCATGTTCATACTTTGGGTCAAGAATCTTTTGTTCCTTTTACATTTTGCAATACAGGATCGCCGACTTCATATCGCGTCATCAACTCATCAATAGCAATTGATTGACCTGGTTCAACTCTACGAAATATTGGAAATTCGTCAAGCGAGACTGTTTCTAATTCACCGTCTCGCTTGCGTTGGAACCGTACACTGATCGAGCTTACTGTAATAGGCTTGCTTCCTGTATTCACTAATTCCCCTCGCAGAAACCAATTACCTGCATCCGATTTTTGCATTCTTAATCCATAAACTTTTGCAGGAAACATTTCACGCTCAATTGCTTCGACTTTTCTTTGAAAAGCTGATTGTTGAGTTAGAAAAGTTAAATCTGTACATCTGCCATTCTTATCAACCATGTAACTAATTGAATTAGCGCAATTAGCATTGGCAGGATTAGAGACGACAGATAGCAATGATACAATTGCAACAGTTGAACTAGTTAAAACAGTAGAAGTGGTTTTCATAGGAGTGTTTAGAAAGACATAACTTCTTTCCAAATACCTAAAGAAAAACCCGGACAGAAATCTTAAAGTTATGACCAAGCGAATTAGCGAACCCGAAATCGAAACACGCTGATTCAGCGAAAGCAATGGAAATCTAGATAAACTAATGGAACACTAAGGAGATTTCTAGAAACAAAAATACCTGTACGGGCAGGTTTAGCGGAAAATATTGGCGGATTGCCAGACCTCTAACGAAACCTGCCCCAACCCTAAAGGGATATTTTTTCTTGGAAATTGCCTAATATCTCGGCACCGAGGGATCGACCAGTACCGAATAGGCATCAATGCCACCGGCCACATTTTTCACATTGGTAAAGCCCTGCTGCATCAACCATTGACACATTTGCGCCGATCGCATTCCGTGATGACACATCACCAACGTTTCTTTTTCTGGGTCGAGGGTGGTCATAATTTGACCTGACCATTCTCCAAAGGCGCTTAAGGGTAAATTCTGGAAGCCGTCCACCTTTGCCATGTCTAATTCTTGTGGTTCCCGCACATCCACAAACTGGCGATCGCCGCCCGCCGCCAACGCCTGTCCTAATTCCTCAACACTCACTTCTGGAATCGCTGAACTGTACATAGTTCCGAATCATGTCCCATGAATGATTTTTGCTTAGATTAGCAGGTTCAGCCTGAGAATCTCACTACTTATTAAGATTGACTTCAGATTCAGGCATTAACGACCTGCATCAAGCCCTTGCTACCTCCTTCCAGGTAACGCCGATACATGGCGCTGTGGGGCAAGACGCGCAACACTTCCTGCACCGTGGTGATGCCCTGAGTCACCTTGGCGATCGCCGCCACCCGAAACGAATCAAAGCTCATCTCGCCCAGGTAACGGTGAAGTTGGGTCATTGAGCCTTCGTAAATAATGTGGCGAATGGTGTCATCGACATTCAGCAATTCAATAATGGCTTCCCGTCCCAAAAAGCCAGAGTGAAAGCACCGGACACAGCCCTGCCCAATCTGCCAATGGCCACTGTTGGCCTGATCGCGATCGATTCCCAATACCTTCAAGTCCGAGTCTTTGGGCGTGTAGGGTGTGGCACAGTGGGGACAGATGCGCCGGACAAGGCGTTGGGCCACGATCCCCAAGAGGGCATCGCTGATTAAACCTGGATCGGGGCCGATGTCTTTTAAGCGGGGAATGGCACTCACCGCATCGTTGGTGTGGAGTGTGGTAAACACCAGATGCCCCGTTAAGGCTGCGCGAATCGCGGTTTCTGCCGTTTCGTGGTCCCGGATTTCTCCCACCATGATGATGTCTGGGTCTTGCCGTAAGATCGCCCGCAATCCAGCCGCAAAGGTCATCCCGGCGGCCTCATGCACCTGGGTTTGGGTAATGCGCGGCAGGATGTATTCCACCGGATCTTCCACCGTCACGACATTGACATGCTCCGTCGCCACGGCTTGCAGGCTGGTGTAGAGGGTACTGGTTTTGCCGGAACCCGTTGGCCCGGTAAAAATCACCATGCCTTGCGGTTGTTGCAGCCAGCCCTTGTAAATGTCCAGGGTGCGATCGGTAAAACCCAACTCATCAATACAGGCAAAGGGATTTTGCCGGGGTAGTAACCGGATGACGGCTTTTTCTCCCCCCACACAGGGCAAGGTGCTGACCCGCATATCCAGCCCTAAGTCTGCATCCTGGCTGGTGTTGTACTTTTCGCCGATCCGGGCATCTTGAGGGCGGCGGCTTTCGGCAATGTCCATATCTGCCATGACTTTAAGGGCCACGATCGCTCGGCGGCTAATCTCCGGTGGCAGCAGGGTAATGTCCCGCAGGATGCCATCAATGCGGTAACGGACTCGTAACCCCTCCGGCACAGGTTCCAGGTGGATATCACTGGCGCGGTTGCGCAACGCGCCGGAAATTAGCGTTTTGATGCGTCCGATCTGGTCGGCAGCGCGGGAAAGGAGTTCGCTGGTAATTTCGCTAATATTTTCCTGTTCTTGCTGCCCCGTGAGCGGGTTGACAAAGGGTTGTACCGTGATTTGATTGTGGTCTAAACTTTGGGCGCGATACCAGGTGGTGTAGCTTTTGTCGGCAACGGGAATGATGCGAATGTCGGTCAGGGTGCGATCGCTCATTTTGCGAATGTCATCCAGTGAGATCGGCACCGGACTGCCCAGGTAAAAACAATTGCGCCAGAGCAACAGGGGCATCACCGGGGGCAACAGTTTCCGGTCTGGGAACTCCCGCAGAAACCGAAAACTTACCTCTGGATCCAGCAAACCTAACGTTACATTGCCATCGTCATCGACCAGAAGCCGCAACGCTTCTTCGCAGGTGAGTTCACGTTGCTTAAGTTGTTGCCAGACAGAGAGAGTTGGTGAGGTCATAGGGCAAAACGGCAGAAGGGCGAGGAACGCGGGTAAACAGAGGCAGAGGCGAGAAGTTGGCACCGCAGGCGGGGGACATTCGGCGATACTCAGTCAAGCCGCAGGGGGATCTTGATCGGTAGCGTCATCTGTAGCGTGTCAAAATTCAATTGGTAGGAGTTAACTGCTTGTACCGTTTGTACCGTTTAAGCATCGCCTTCCATCATGCCATCCGGTTCTGGTTCTGGCTGGTCTGTCTGAGAAACTGGGGCGGCGGAAGATTCCTGCTGCTGGGTCTGACGGTGGGCCAAAAACGCTTTGAGCGCAAGTTGACGATTTTCCATAAAGCGGTTCCAAAAGCCGGGGATGGCCTGGTCCATCGTTTGGGCGATCGACCAGACTTCCAGGGCCATCAGGTTATAGAGCGATTGATCGGAACGACGCAATTGCTCAAGCCATTGCAAAATGTCATCAGGAATGGGCGGTGGGATATTTTCTGCGTCATTATTCTCATGTGGAGAATCAATATCCCCAGGAAACTGGGTAGGCATTGTGGATGCGGACGATCGCGCAGGTGAAGGAACTCAAAAATAGACAATGATGTTAAGTTTGCTCACATCTAAGGGGTTTATATCATCCTGCATCAGGAAAATGTGTGCGAAGGGCGCTGTCCCTGAAATAATGATGCTGGATTGTTGTTGCTCGTTGCCCACAGGCGATCGCTCATGAAGCTTCGTTCGTTTTTCACTGGTTTAATGGCTCTCGTTGTCGTGCTGCTACTCATCGGCGCGGGTGGCTTTTACTGGATTACCGCCAATAGCCCATTGAAACTGTTAGCCAGTGGCGCGGGAAAGCAGCCCAGTGCGGCGATTTTTGTGTCCCGTCAGGCTCCGGCAATGGTGTCTTTGCTGGTCAACCCGGAGGATATCAAAGCGTTTCGGCAGGTGGTTGCGGCTCCAAGTCAGCGGCGACAGGCTCGCGCCGAATTGGCTCAGTTTGAACAAAGCCTGCTGACTGACACGGGCCTGAACTATGAACGGGATGTGCAACCCTGGTTAGGGGATGAAGTCACCCTGGCGATCACCACCTTAGATATTGACCGCGATGCCACCAACGGCAAACAACCGGGTTATCTATTGGCGCTGGCCACCCAGGACCCAGAGCGATCGCGGGAATTTTTGCAGGTTTTCTGGCAGAAACGGGCGATCGCCGGCACCGATCTCACCTTCGAGCAGTACAAAGGCGTGAAGTTAATTTATAACGAAGTGCCCCTCCAGCAGCTTGAAAGCAGCAAGCAGGCCACAGGCAAAAGACAAAAAGCAGCAAGCCCATCTCCGGCGGCGAATCTCCCCCCGCGCGCGTTTTCCCTGCTCCCCACTCCGGCCCTCGCTAGTGCTGTAGTGGGTGATCAGTTTGTCCTGTTTGCGAACGACCCCAGAGTATTGCGGAATGCCATTACTAATGTGCAAGCCGCTGAATTGAACTTGAACCGAGCCGCAGTTTACACTCAGGCGTTAGACACGTTAACCCAGCCACGGGTGGGGTTGGCGTTCATTAACCTGCCCGGTTTGGCGGGTTGGCTGGAAACAGAGTCAATCACCCCTGCAAAGTCCTCGGAGACCAAGCCAGAACCAACACCTCAAACTGCCAGTTCCCATCAATCCCTGGCGATCGCCCTGGAACTGACGCGCACCGGGTTGATGGCGGAAACAGCCATGATCGGAGCCGATCGAAAAGCCGCGATCGCGCCAATGTTAAATCAGCCGGTGGCCGCCCTCAACTACATTCCATCCACCAGTCCAGTAGCAGCTTCTGGCACCAACCTCACGCAACTCTGGCGTGAACTTGCTGTCAGTCTGGCCCATTATGGCCCCGTCTCCGCTCTGGTGGATCAATCCCTGCAAAACCTGGGGCAGCAATGGAACCTGGACCTGCCGCAGGATATTTTTAGTTGGGTGACGGGTGAGTATGCCTTAGCGAATCTTTCTGCCGTCCCCGCCGCTGCTCCACCCTCAACCCAGCAGACTCGTCGGCGCGGACGCAAGCAAACGGCCCAATGGCTGAATCAGGCCAATGATTGGATTTTTGTGGCGGAACGGGGAACTGGCAATGCGGCGACAGCAGCGATCGCCCATCTAGACGACATTGCCAAACAACAGGGTTACAGCGTAGGCACTGTGCAACTGGGTGAGCAAGCTGTTTCCGCCTGGACCAAACTCACCTCCCGCGACCCCTACGCCAAAACCTTAGCAGCGGAGGTCCAGGGAGTCCATACCACGGTTGGGAACTACGAACTGTTTGCCACCTCTCTCGCCGCAATGGAGCAAGCTCTCCATTCCAAAGAGACTCCCCTGACGCAGGACGATCGCTTCCAACAAGCGATCGCGCCCATGCAACACCCCAACAATGGCTACCTGTATCTAGACTGGGCCGAAAGCCGCCCCCTTCTCACACAGCGCTTCCCCTGGCTCAACGTAATCGAACTGGCAGGTACGCCCCTGCTCAATCACCTGCAATCCTTCACCATCAGCAGCTATGGTCGGCAAAACGGCATTCAACGGGGGGCTGTGTTCCTGCGGTTAAGTTAACTTCAATAACCTGCCTTGACTCAGATCAGTGAAATTTAACCCGCACGGTTAATCTGCCCACACTAAATCTCCATCAAGGCAGTGGACAGTGGGGGAGCGTAAGTGATAGCACTGTGTATATCAATACATGAGCGGGCAGGATCGACCTGAGTTGATCCGTTGGGTGAACCAACCATTTTCTTGCCGATTGCGTGCGTTCCAGCTTAAGTAACGTGAGATCCATACCCGCTTGTTTCGTGGAGGATCATCACCATGAGCTTAAAAAACAAGATAGAAATTAATCCGATTGTTTGCCTGAAGCCGACAACAGGAATTGAAATTTGCCCCGTGGATGCAGCCGGGATTCAAGAATTCCAAATTCCTGGTAGCCATGAAACTAATCTCGTTTACATTGCCCCCGGAACGGTTGAAGATCTTTTTGTTCACCATTTTCAGACCGACCAACTCCTCGTCGTCAAAGGACGGGTCGTGTTAGCGATATTACAATCTGGCCAGATCAGTACATTTTGCTCAGCGATCGCGACTTGCAGGTCGTCAAAATTCCCCCTGGCATTCCCCACGGAGCCATCAACCTGACCGCCGAACCCTGCATTGCGATCAACTCGGTGATGCGTCACGGCAGTCCCCATGTGCGAGACTACCAACCCATCCCCCTCCGCAAACCCTACGATCTGGACATGGCGCGTGCCCTATTGGATGTTTAGGCGTGTGCTAAATCTGGAGATGGCGTTCCATAGAAACGTGACAGGTGACGTTTCTATGGACGTAAACATTTCTGACGTAAACATTTCTATAGATGTAATCAACCAATCCGAAACGCAACCCCAGTGCAGCTAATTACTGACTAATGCAGGTTCCCGTCGTTGGAGAGGGTTGATCAATTCCTCGGATGTGAGGCCATACACCTCACAGGAGTTATTGGGACTTTCGATCAGCTTCACTTTGTAAAGTTGAGCACCAATCTGCCGAATGGGTTCCTGCAACAGGTCCCGGATGTGAATTGCAATATTTTCCGCCGTTGGCACCACCTCGGCAAAGTAGGGAATGTCCTTGTTTAAAAAGGTGTGGTCAAACGGTTCTACGACATAATCGTCAACAGCCTTTTGGAAGGCAACCAGATCCGCAATCATGCCTGTGCGGGGGTCAATCTCCCCTTTAATCGTCACTTCCAGATGGTAGTTGTGGCCATGACCATTAGGACGGGCGCACTTGCCGTAGATTTCGCAGTTTTTTTCGTAACTGAGATCGGGACGAGCAAGTCGATGGGCGGCGCTGAAATGAGTACTGATTGTGAGGTAGGCTTCCATAGAATTTCCGTAGTAGTCGGCCCAGAGTTCTGGATGTTCAAACAGTTGAATGCGGCACAAGGGCAGGTGCGGCGCAAGGCGCTGCCAGATGACCCGCGCAATGTTTTCTGTAGTCGGCAACGTTTGCTGAAATTCCTTCCACACGTCATTAAGATAGGAGAAATCGAGCTGGCTGGTCACTTCCTGCTTGATGACGTGTTTAACATCCGACAGGTTCAGGACCATGCCGTATTCGTCTACATCCCCCAGCATCGAAACATACAAAACATAGTTATGCCCATGTCCGGGACTGCGAGTACAGGGGCCAAATCGCTCCACATTCTCGGCTTCGCTCAATTCTGGCAACCAATAGCGATGACTGGCTGAGAACTGAGCGCGGCGATCGATGATGCATTTCATAACGGTGTGCGAGGAAATTGTGTAAAGTTCTGCAAAGCATTACCCATCTTTAGAATAAACCAAGTCGGTGCCTTCGGGTGGGGCTGAGTCTCCGAAACGATAATCTCAGGTTATTAGTGGGATGATTTTGTTTGACGATTGCAGGCGTTAATCCGTAAGATTAGATTATGATTAAAAAATGTAAAGAAGAACGATTAACTGTACTTGTCTTGTATCCTTTCTTCATCGCTTGTTGAGTCCACTTATGTCCAGGGTTGAACGTATGCAGGTGGCGCGATCGCTTCCATTGGTTTCTCAGAAATGGGTCATGAGCATGACGGCATTTCTGCTAGCAGGATTGACCTGGTTAAATCCAGTTAGCGGGGGGACAGGGCCAACCGCCTATGCTTTTAACAATCCTGATCTATTGCCCACCGAACAAACGAATGTGATCGACCTGGCAAAATTTTTAACAAGTGAACAAGAAGCAACTCTTGCAGCAGATCTAGAGGTATTTGAACAGGAAACCGGCTGGAAACTGCGGGTCTTAACTCAGTTCGATCGCACTCCGGGAACTGCCGTCAAAGAGTACTGGGGACTGGATGATCACAGTTTGTTACTGGTGGCAGATCCGCGTGGTGGCAACATCTTGAACTTCAGCGTTGGAGATGATTTTTACCCAATCATGCCGCGAGTCTTCTGGATTGAACTGCAAACTCGCTATGGGAACCAGTTTTACGTGCGGGAAAATGGCGAAGACCAGGCTATCCTGGGAGCCTTGAATTCGGTTAAAACCTGTATTCGTCAGGGTGGCTGTCAGGTTGTGCCCGGTTTGCCACAGGAGCAGTGGATTCTCACCCTGATTACCTCTATTGTGGGCGGGATCGTGTGTGGCTTTGCTGCACACCCTCGTAAGTCTGGCGAGGTGTTTTCCTGGCAATGGGCACTCATCTTTTCGCCCCTTTGGGGGATCTTGTTCATTGCCTTTGGCATTGGGCCAGTTGTGACTCGCACTGCCGATTGGTTACCCCTATTTCGTAATATTGCGGGTTTTTTGATTGGTGCCCTGGTGGCGTTTCTCTCTCCTGCCTTCAACCGCTCCACGCCTTCCGAAACCTAGAAGTTTCCAAAATTTTGCCATTCAGAATGCCATTGATCGCCTATTCTGTTCCTAATATCCTCTTGCGGTCTCGCAAGAGGTAACGATCGTTGTGAGGGTAGCAATGGAATGGCATGTAAGCGATGCTCAAAGTCTTGCCATTATTGATCGCGAAGTAGGAGAGCACAGGTTTTCGCCTGCCGAATATGAAATTGTTCGCCGTGTGATCTATGCAACCGCAGATTTTGAGTACAAGTCTTTAATCCGCTTTTCAGAATTGGCCCTGCAATCGGGGGCGGCGGCGCTGGCAGCCCGTACAACTATTGTGGTGGATGTACCGATGGTGCAGGTGGGCATTGCTCAAACGATCCAGAGTACATTTGCCAATCCAGTGTATTGCAGTATTGATACGCTAACTCGGCCTCAAAAAGAGAAAACTCGTGCCGCATGGGGGATTGAAACGTTGGCTCGTCGCTACCCGGAGGGCATTTTTGTGGTGGGAGAAGCCCAAACGGCCCTGACCGCGATCGCAGAATTAATTAAGTCTGAAGAAATTCGCCCTGCCCTGGTCATTGGCACGCCCGCCGGATTCATTGGGGCGGATGCAGCGAAGGACCAACTTGCAGATTCTTTGATTCCCCATATTCGGGTAGAAGGCCGGAAGGGTAGTTCTGTAGTGGCGGCTGCGATCGTCAATGGCCTGGTGGATTTAGCATGGCAAGCCTATGGACAGGAACAGGGTGGCTTGTCGTGAGTTCACCCCAGGGCCGTTTTAGCGATCGCGATTAGACCGACGACGAGATGAGCGGCGACGAGTTGGTTCGGAATCGAGATCGCGATCGTTGCGGTAAGTATCCCCTGGGTAATCACGCCAATCGTCCTGATTCCGAGGGGTAAGAGAACCACGCTGATTCACGCCTGTTTTGGGCGATCGCTTACTGCGTTTGGGCGGTTCTGGCTCCGGTGAATAGGCATAGTCAGTGTCCAGTCGCAAATTAATACGCCGACTCACATCAATAAACGCATCCCGCTGGACATAGGGATAATCACTGACCCACAAATTATGGTCAGGAATGTAAATATCAGAAGTCTTAGAAATGCGCCCGAGATCAGCACGATTTGAAAACACCAACAACTCTGCCATATCGCCCACATCAATAGCCCGGTGGTTCCGCTTCAAAGGCACTCGCAAAGAAGTCAAAAAACCCAGCTCATCCCCAACTTCCAGGTTCAAGCACCGTTCCCGATTCTCCACAATCACCAGATCACCCCGGTTATTCACGGTCTCCTCGGTACCAACTAGCTCTTCAGTGATGTAGATATCCAACACCTTGCCGCGCCAAAAGCCGCAGTACCCATAGCGACGACATTCAATGTTTTGCTTACTCGCTGAGAAAATTGGCCCCCAAAGCCAGTAGAGTCCAATCGTGATGCCACAAATCAGTAAGATGCCATCAAATCCCTGCTGAAATAGAATAATCTTCAGCAGAATAATGGCAAACATCCCCACCACTGAAATCAGCAGTCGCCGTAAAAGATCGCTCCATTTACCCCAATAGTGAGCATATTGAGCACCCGTTGCCACGATGGGAATGATTTGTTCAAAGGTCTTACGAGTCAGCGGAATTAACATAAATCAGCGCGACAGGTTAAACAAGATGCGGCATCGATCCAGGATTAATGCTGCGGTCATAACTATGAGCCTAACATTTGTCAGCAACGTCCTGGTTGAAAACAGACATTTCTGAGTTATTCCTGGCGTGCCTTGGTTAGAAACTACAAATCTTATGGTCATTCGCGGACCTACGGATCAAGCGAGACGCTGGTAGAAGTAAATCTACGCAAACTCCAAGGAAACTTGAAGCGTTTTCGGCAGAAGAATCACAAGGATTGCGGATGGCCAAGTTAAAACAAATAGCTCAAAATTAAGTTACATCTGAGGAACGCACTCGGAAAAGCTGAACAACTAGGGGGCAACTATGTTGTTTTGTTTTTTCCAATTAGGAAAGCGTCCTTACAGGTAAATTGCCTGACCCTGGGGGCTTTTAAGGGGTCAGGCGCTTTTTTTTAAATGTCCTGTTGTCCATTAACCTGTTGCCCATTAAAGTGATGTGAACACCACCCCAAGTCCGGGCTGCTGATTGGGAACGATGCGACCATTTTGGAAGGTTGCGCCAATAAACGGATCATCAAGCAAGTTGAGGTGACTGTCGAGATCGACATGATCAGCTAGGGGAGAGAGCTGGGCGATCGCGGTGTTGAGCAGGCTACTGTCGGAATAGCAGCCGAACATCACCTTTAAACCGCAAGCTTTGGCGGTGTGGATCATCCGCAGTGCTTCTGCTAAACCACCGGATTTCATCAGCTTGATGTTAATGCCGTGGACGCGATCGCTTAACGGCAAGATGTCATAACTGGTAAAGCAGCTTTCATCCACAAAGATCGGCAGCGGCGATCGCTGGTAAAGTTCGGGCAAATCGCCTTCCTGACCTTTGGCGAGGGGTTGTTCGATGTAGGTAATTCCCTGTTCGGCTAACCAATTTGCCATTTCTAGCGCTTCGGGCAGGGTCCAGCCCCCATTGGCATCAATGCTGATTTGGTCTATGTGAGGGGCGGCGGCTTTGACAGCCAGCAACATCGCGCGATCAGCATCTAGGCCAGACGGACTGCCCAACTTGACTTTTAACGCCTGGATGCCGTGAAATGGCACTTTGGTCTCTCCCTGCCCAAGCCAATCTTTGACCCGTTGCTGGGCGGCAGCGGGAGAACTAATGCCAATGGTGACAGAGGTGGGCGGAATGCGATCTCGATCCAGGCCCCACAACTCCCACAGTGGCAGATTAGCCGCTTTACCTAACCAGTCGTGCAGGGCAATATCAAGTGCCGCTCTCGCTGCTGATGGTAGGCGGGCATCGACCAGCAAGCGATCGATGCGTTGTCGCTCCAACGGACTCAGGGCCTTGAGGAGAGGGGCAATTTTTTGCAGCGATCGGGCGATCACCTCTGTGGTTTGCGGTGTTTCCCCAATCGAGAAGGGCGAGGCTTCCCCCCAACCCCGAATCCCCTCATGTTCTACTTCCAGCCAGATGTTTGTAGTTTGCGCCGTCGTACCGCGACTGATGGTGAGGGCAAAGCGCTTGTGGACCGTAAAACTGGCAATTCGCAGTTGCATCGTCACTGACTCGCAGACAATTCTTCAATCACTTTGCCCGACGAAACAAAGGCAATTCCTTGTTGGGAACTGGTGCTAATCATCACAGCTTCGATGACAGGTTCGCTGACAGGTTGAGCGGCAACCCACTCGACCATAAAGTTTGCACCCGAACCGCCACTCCTGTCTTGTTGCGGCACCAAAAACTCTGCGGTGGCCAGGGGACCCAGTCGCAAATTGTCTTTCGAGTAGTTCTTCACTTCAACCCCACCAGAATCGTAGTAGCGCAGCGATCGCACAAAAATGGGAGCCTGCAAGCTGGTATTTCGCACACTCAAGGTAATGGTGAGTAATTGTTCGATGCCATTGCCGTGATAAATGTGAGAATAAGCTGGCACATACACCACCTGCCCCCGGTTAATCGTAGTGGGTGCTGGGGCGATCGTCACGGCTTGGTTCTCTGCATCCAGGCGTTGCAATACGTTGGAGGAGGCCGCAGTTTGGGAAGTGGTACACGCCGTCATCAGCACGACGCATAGAACTAGCGCGATCGCCACTCTGAGAATTTTCACACGGCGCTCCTCCTACACTCACGGGGACTCTCCCTCAAAATACCGTGATTGCTTGGGGTAAAGCTACTGCTGACTGCACCGCGATCGCGCTTTTCCGGCCCATGCACCCGTTCAGCCATTCGCTAGAATCAATGGGTTCCGCTGTCCGTGGGTTTTATGCGTTCTTTAAAGCGAAATTTTGGCTCCCGTTTGGTCCCCCGTGGCCTCAATCGATCGCTGGTGTGGATTGTAGGAAGCGTGGCGATCGCGTTCTTCGTCTGGAGTTGTCTGCCGTCCATTTCTACCGTTGCCGCCCCGCCCAAAGTCTTTGAGCAAGCCTGGAAAACGGTGAACGATAACTTTTTTGATCCCAAATTCAATGGGGTGAATTGGCCGGCCATGCGAGACAAATACGCGCCCCTGGCCACCAAAGCCGCATCTCAAGACGAATTGGCAGCGGTCATCAATCAAATGCTGACCGAACTCAACACCTCCCACACCCGCTTCTACACACCTGAGGAAACCGCCTATTACCAGCTATTGGGCATCTTTCAACCCCGCAACCGTGACCTGCAACGCCTCCCCCAAACCATCTTCCCCAGAGGCAAGCTGGAGTATAGCGGCATTGGCATCTTTACCAGAATCACCAATGGCAAAACCTTTGTCAGTGGCGTAATGGAAGGGACTCCCGGTGCCCAGGCAGGATTGCAAATCGGCGACGAAATCATCAGTGCCGACGGCCAACCCTTTCATCCTGTCAACTCGTTCAAAGGTAAGGGGAATCAGGCCGTGAAGCTGGTGATTCAGCCCACACCAGACCCCACAACGCAAAAGGAAATCACCGTTACGCCCAAACTGCTCGACCCACTGACGATGTTCCTGGATGTGCAAAAAGCCAGCACCCAAACCTTTCAACGCGATGGACGACGGATCGGCTATGTGCATCTCTGGTCGTATGCAGGCGACCAATACCAGGAACAACTAGAGGAAGACTTGATTTACGGCAAGTTGCGAGAGGCCGATGGTCTCATCCTGGATTTGCGGGGCGGTTGGGGCGGTGCGCCGCTGACAGCCCTCAACATTTTCACGGCGCGGGGGCCAAGCGTGGACAACATTCCCCGTGGTCAGCAGCGCTACACTATTCGGGCCCAATGGAACAAGCCGGTGGTGATGCTGGTGAATGAGGGCAGCCGTAGCGCCAAGGAAATTTTGGCCTATGGCTTTCAGCAATACAAGATTGGTCCGGTGGTAGGGACGAAAACACCGGGGGCAGTCGTCGCCGGACGGGCATTTTTGATGGAAGACGGCACCTTGCTCTATTGTGCCGTTTCCGATGTGTATGTGGATGGCAATCAACGGTTGGAAGGTAGAGGTGTCACCCCAGATCTTGAAGTACCGTTTAAACTAGAGTATGCAAGGGGTGCAGACCCACAACGAGAACAGGCGATCGCCACCTTGCTTCAACACATTCGGGATCGCACTTCATCCTGATGAAACCAGTTGAACGCCAATACAGTTCGGTGCGATCGCCATCTAAGTCATTAATTTGGTAGACCAATCAGATTCCTGCCATGAACCAATATCTGTGCGGCTTAATGTTGACGGTTGGCTTAACGTTGGGTGGAGGCGCGATCGCGCAAGCCGTTGCGCCTGTTGAAATCAGCCAAAATTTTGATGATGTGGAATGGTCGAAGGTGATTAACGATCCCTTTGATGGGGCCGTCGTGTATGACCGCAACTTCGATCCTGGTGGCGATTTTTTGTTTGTGAGTCGCTGGTCCCAGCAAGGCATCCAAGCGACTTATCGCACGACTTCCGCCCAAATCGTGGGCTACCGCAGCCATAGCCCGTTTCGGCTTGGTTTTGGCTTGGGCGGTTATCGCAGTTATCGGGGATTTCATGGTAAACGCCGCGTCCTGGGCTATTCCAGTTTCTTTCCCTACGGCGATTGGGGCCCCGTATACCGCCGCTTCACTACAGAACGTAGTCCCACCGCGATTAAGTTCGCCATCAACGGCCAAGTCTACACCTACGAACAAGGTCCAGTCGCCCCCGAACTGGCAACCGCTTTAGCCAGCGCCCCTGACCAAAACATGACGATTCGGCTGGTCTGGAAGGAGGGCGGTTTTAGTGATGTCGCGATCGGTCGGGGCACCGTCCAAGCATGGAAAACTATTTTCCGCCCAAACACCACTCCAGCGATCTAACTCCTACTAGCCGCTCAAAACTCTGTTGATGGGTTGACAACCTTAAAACATTGCCCTGTAGGTGGAGTACAAAAGGGGGGACTAAAAGTTCCACAGGACGGGGTTGCCGTCGTTCATGGGAGTAAAGACCGCCATACCGATCGCGCTAATTTCTGCCAGTTCTTCAGCAGATAACGACACTGCGGCAGCGTTGGCATTTTCGATCGCTTGATCGGCATGGCGCACGCCGACGATCGCATTGGTTTGCGGCTGGGCGATTAACCAGGCCAGCGCCAGATTGCCGAGGGTGGTGTGGTGGCGATCGGCGATTGGTTTCAATTGATCCAGTGCATCCAGTGCCCGGGCAAAGTTTTCGCCCTGAAACAGTTTGTTTTTGGTTCGCACATCTTCGGCGGGAAACTGGTGCCCCTGGGTGAAGCGCCCCGTCAGCAAGCCCTGGGCCAGAGGGGAATAGGCCAGAATCGAGATATTTTGCGCCACACAATAGGGTTGAGTGTCTGGTTCTACGTAGCGCCAGAAGAGGGAGTAGGGCGGTTGCAGGCTGTCGATTCTACCGTATTGCATGGCTTCCTGCAATTGGGCACGGCTGAAGTTCGATACGCCGATCGCCCGAATTTTGCCCTGCTGTTTCAACTCATTCAACGCCTGCATTGTTTCCTCAATCGGCACGATCGCGCTATTGAAGGTGCCCGCCGGCCAGTGAATTTGGTACAGGTCAATGTAATCGGTTTTCAAATTCTTGAGTGAACTCTCGCACGCCTCGATCACCTGGTCATACTTGAGGTGATTGGCAAACACCTTCGTCATGTAGACAACGCGATCGCGCACAGGCGACAACGCTTCACCCACCACCCGTTCCGAGTGTCCCTGCCCGTAAACTTCCGCCGTATCCACCGTGGTCATGCCCGCATCAAAGGCGGCCTGAATGGCTTTAATGGTTTCCGCATCTTCAATGCCAACCCACATGGATTTTCCGGCTTGCCAGGTGCCCGTAATGATGGGCGTAATCTGGATTCCAGACGTGCCAAGTTCCCGCGTTTGCATACAGCCTGTTTGGTAACGACTCTTTATTATGGTCCGTCGATCTCAGTTTTGCAGGAGGACAGGAAGTTCTGGAGGGCAGGGCAACGGGCGATCGCGCTAGTAGATGCAGGCGTAAATTTAGCAACCGTAGGGTGGGCATCTTGCCCGCCCAGGCTAGAAGCCTGCACTACGAATAGTTGGTCTATTTGCGCCCAGGTCTACTAGTGGGTCATGTGGCATGAACATCGCCATTGCCCTCATCCCCCAACCTCTTCTCCTTAGGGAGAAGAGGTGCCGGATCGGAAGTCCCTCTCCTGGTGGGAGAGGGATTTAGGGTGAGGGCGAAAATGGCTACCAGCAT
>JANRIS010000057.1:0-114645 GCA_033764685.1 Leptolyngbyaceae cyanobacterium bins.349 | reverse complement strand
GCATCTGATTGAGAACTTTTTTGCCAAGTTGAAGCAGTACCGAGCGATTGCTACACGGTATGACAAGCGAGCGCAGAATTTCCTAGGAGGAATTTATTTAGCCGCTAGTGTCATTCTGCTTAATTGATGACACGCCCTAAGAATAAGAATTGAATAACACAGCATTCTTGTACAGGCGGGTTTAGCCCCTTGAATTCCCGATCTTGCGGCTGACATCTCAGGTAGATGGCACCAATCGCTTTCGGAGCGACTCGGCACGACGTTTGGCGGTGGCATTGGTCGGTTCAATCACCAATGCCTGCTCGTAAGCCTCCAAAGCTTGATTGGTGAGTTGCTTGCGTTCGTAGGCATGGCCCAGATTATTCAGAGCCGTGACATAGGCTGGATCAACCTTCAATGCTTCTTTGTAGTTGCGGATGGCGACATCGTATTGTTCTTGAGCAAAATAAGCATAGCCCAAAGCATTGTAAACCAGGGCACTTTCAACGTCTGGCAAATCATCGCACTTCAAAGATTTCTGAAACTGATTGATCGCTTGACTGTAGACCCGCTTATTCAAAAAAATGCTGCCTAACTCGAAATAGTCCTGTGCAGTGCCCTTTTCCTTCGATAGTTTTTGCTGCAAACGACCCAGCGCATTTTCAACCTTACGAGTTTTGATGACTTGCCGAATTAAAAACACACTGGCGATCGCCAGAATTCCAATCAGCAGGGATAGATAAACAATGGGAAATTCAGTATCCATATCGCTTCATTGCAAAAAGCTGTGATAGGTGAGGCTCACCTCCCCAACTTATCTTAAAACGATAGGTTGCGTGGGAGGCCCCAATAGTTTGCGCGTTGTTGTAACCAACCCGACGTCAATAGGCGGGTCAAAATCTGATTGATTTCCTGCCGTAACTCCTCATGCTGTCGCCCTTTAGGCAGCACGATCGCCAATTCTTGCCGGGAGAGTAGGGGTGTGAGTAACCGATAGGTGGGAAGCTGTCGCACCCACCCGACCAGGATAGAAGCATCTGCCGCCACTGCGATCGCGCGTCCCGTTTCCACGGCAATTTTTGCGTCCTCATAGGATTGCACCGGAATTAGAATCGCACTGGGTAAGGCACGGCGCAACGCTTCCACGGTGCTAGAACGATCTAAAACAGCGATCGGTTTTCCCGCCAAATCTGCTAGAGATTGAAGACTGGCATAAGGCGTGGCAATGGCAGCCCCATCTCTGTAGTAGGGGGAGCTAAAGTTGACGATACGGAGGCGGGAGGGGGTGAGGGTAACATGGGCGATCGCAACATCCACATCTCCTGCCAGCACCGCATTCAAACGGTCCTGATTCAGGGCAGGTTTTAACTCCAGAGCATCGGGATTGCCCAGCAGTTCCATCGCAATCTGTCTGGCCAAATCAATTTCAAACCCTTGAAGCCGTCCCGCCGGATCTCGAAAACCCAGAGGGGGCAGGTTATCTTTTACAGCAACGACCAAACGCCCCCGCCGCTTGATGGTCTGAAGGTCAGCCGCATCAACGGATGAGGGCGAAATCGCCAAGTACCCAGGAATTGTCGTCCCAATAATCAGACCTAGCCCAATCGGCAACCATCCCAAAGATCTAGTCACTGTCACTTGGTTTAGCCAACTACTTAGCGGCGTGGGCCAATTCCAACACTTTGCCAAAGCCTGCCGGATCGAGAATCGCCATCTGTGCCAGCATTTTCCGATTGATCTGAATGTCGGCTTTTTTCAAGTTACCAATGAGTTGGCTGTAGCTCATCCCATGCAGACGTGCCGCCGCATTGATCCGCGTAATCCACAGCCGCCGAAAATCCCGCTTCCGCTTGCGGCGATCGGCGTAGGCATAGCGCAGTGCTTTCATGACCTGCTGATTCGCCGTCCGAAACAACTTGGAGTGAGAACCCCGGAAGCCTTTTGCCAGCTTCAAAATCTTTTTGCGGCGCTTACGTGCAACGTTGCCGCGCTTTACCCGTGCCATGTGACGTTACCTCTGAATGGATGTCTGTATAACTTTGTGTTTAGTTCTTAGAGATAGGGAAGCATGAGATGAACATTCGCTACGTCCCGCTCATTGACGACCTGCATACCTGCAAGACGGCGCTTACGAGAAGCACTCTTATGCTCCAATAAGTGGCTTCTAAAGGTGCTGCGGCGCATAATTTTGCCAGAACCACTGGCTCTAAGACGTTTGGCAGCCGCTTTTCGGGTTTTTAGCTTGGGCATGGCAGGAGACTTATAAAAATCAACACAGTCTTTTATAATACAAGGGTGTGCGGCTAAGTCGCAAGCATTTACCTCCACTTTTTTCCAGAAATTCTCTGCAACTTCGGGACGATTAGGCTAAACTATGGGGTGTACTGCGAGTTATCGCAGGACTTCCAGGTTTTAATGAAAGTAATTACTTTCTTGGAAGGTGGGTTCAAGCCCACTTTTTTGTTTTTAGATGGGGGGTTATGACTCATCCACTGGTTCCTCAAATTCTTGACCTGGCTACCCCAGTTGCAGCGTCTCTTGGATTGGAGTTAGTAGGGGCAGTATTTCATACTAACCAATGTCCTCCTGTATTACGAGTAGATATTCGGAATCAGGAGTCTGATACAGGACTAGAAGATTGCGAACGCATGAGTCGTGCGTTGGAAGCGGCCTTGGATGAGTCTGGAGTTATTCCAGAAGCGTATGTCTTGGAGGTCTCCAGTCCTGGGGTTTCTGATGTTTTGAGCAGCGATCGCGAATTTAATTCTTTTAAGGGATTCACCGTGACGGTGTACGCCTCTGAAGCGTACGGTGGACAGAAAGAATGGACCGGGCAACTCATTAAACGAGATGAAGCAGCAGTCCATTTAAGTCTCAAGGGACGGGCGATCGCGATTCCTCGAACCATCATTACGAAAGTGCAGCTCACAGAAAGCACTTAATCCACTCCTGCCGCCCCCCACCCACAGTTTTGATCAATTTTTGATTCATTTTTCTGTCTATCATTCCTTTTTGTTTCTTGTCATCCTCACATTACGGAGAATTCAGTTATGTCAATGGTTGCCCTTCCCGGACTCAGAGACATGATTGACAACATCAGTCGAGAACGGAACCTGCCTAAAACGGCGGTACAAGCGGCGCTGCGCGAAGCACTCTTGAAAGGCTATGAGCGCTATCGGCGCACTCAACGATTGGAGAGCGGTAGCTTTGATGAGGACTACTTCTTAAACTTTGAAGTTGAACTCGACGTGGAAGAAGAAGGGTTTCGCGTGCTGGCGACAAAAACCATCGTGGAAGAGGTGGATAATCCCGATCATCAAATTGCCCTTCAAGAAGTGCAGGAAGTTGCTGCAGAAGCTCAACCAGGGGATACCGTCGTGCTTGATGTCACTCCAGATCAAGGTGACTTTGGGCGGATGGCCGCCATTCAAACTAAGCAAGTGCTTTCCCAAAAACTGCGTGACCAGCAGCGCAAACTCGTCCAGGAAGAATTTCAGGATTTAGAAGGAACTGTTTTACAGGCGCGGGTGCTGAGGTTTGAACGGCAGTCTGTAATTATGGCTGTAAGTAGCGGATTTGGGCAACCTGAAGTAGAGGCAGAATTGCCCAAACGAGAACAATTGCCTAACGATAACTATCGGGCGAATGCCACTTTTAAGGTTTATCTCAAGCGTGTCTCGGAAGGGGCACACCGGGGAGCACAATTACAGGTTTCACGGGCGGATGCCGGATTGGTGGTGTATCTGTTCGCCAACGAAGTGCCAGAGATTGAAGATGAAATTGTGCGGGTGGTCGCGATCGCCCGTGAAGCCAATCCTCCCTCTCGCTCCGTGGGACCACGGACCAAAATTGCCGTAGATACGCTAGAACGAGATGTCGATCCGGTGGGTGCCTGCATTGGCGCACGAGGATCCCGCATTCAAGTTGTGGTGAATGAATTACGGGGCGAAAAAATTGACGTGATTCGCTGGTCACCCGACCCTGCCACTTATATTGCCAATGCCCTCAGCCCGGCGCGTGTTGATGAAGTCCGGCTGGTTGATCCGGAGGGGCGGCAGGCTCATGTTCTGGTTGGTGAGGACCAGCTCAGTCTGGCGATCGGCAAGGAAGGCCAGAACGTTCGATTAGCCGCCCGACTGACCAATTGGAAAATTGATATTAAGGATTCGGCGAAATACGACTACGAGGCGGAAGATCGCAAGATGGCTGCGATCGTCGCTGAAAAACAGGCATTAGAACCTGAGTATGAAGACGAGGACGAGTATATCGATGAGGAGGAGATGGATACAGCTCAAGCGGCTGGCTCAGAGGAATCGGCCCCGGCAGCAGAGGTGGACGAACCCTTAGACACGGAATACGAGGAATAACTCAGCATTTCTAAATCATGAAACCCAACCTGCGCCGCTGTGTGGTGTGTCGTAAAATTGCACCGAAGCCAGAGTTTTGGCGGATTGTGCGGTTACATCCATCGCACGCGATCGCGTTAGATCAGGGCATGGGGCGATCGGCTTATCTTTGTCCTGAAGAAACCTGCTTGAAGGCCGCTCAGAAAAAGAATCGATTAGGTAAAGCCTTGAAGGCTACCGTACCAGACTCTGTTTATCATGAACTAACATGTCGCCTTAGATAAATTACTTTGCAAATTCTGCATCCACACGTTACTGTAGAGATCCTGGACAACAGATTTCCCCATTCCCATTTTCTAGAGGAGTTTGAGAGACCCAGTTTGAGAGAGCAACACCACCTACGAATGGTTGCTTTTGAAAACGCCAAAGAGAAAGAAACTTTACACATTGGGTCGCTCTCAGCCTCTTTCGACAAGGAAGGTTACAGGTTTAAAGATTTGTGCAAAATTAGAGAGTGGCTGCTCACAACTGTGAGCATGGTTAGGAGCGCTAGATCGTCTAGTGATGATTAATCAGCCTAACGCCGTATGATAGGCAAAGTGCCGGAGATTTAAAATCGTAAGGTCTAGTTTTGATCGGATGTCGTTTTAGGCAAAACGGTAGGCAACTATGTGAAACCTGGGTAAAGTACGAGAGGAAAGGACTGGATGAATAGCGGCAAAGTCAGAATTTACGAGCTATCACGGGAACTAAATTTGGATAATAAGGACATATTGGCAGTTTGTGAACAACTAAATATTTCGGTAAAAAGCCACAGTAGTACCATTTCCGACTCTGAAGCTGAACAGATTCGAGCTGCTGCTGAAAAATACGCCGCCAGTCACTCCTCTTCTATGAAGCCAACTCCAAATCGACAAGGAAATAGCCAATCTGCACAAGAGGGCAAGGCCCGAGTTTCTGCTCCAGTGCAGAAAAAGCAACAGATTGTGGCAATTAAGTCTGTTACTCGTCAGCCAAACCTGGAAGCTCCAACGCCACCGAATCAGGTTTCCCCACCCGCGCCAACAACACCTCAACCCGCAACTCCCAGCAAGCCAGTTGTGCCCAATCGACCTGCGACAGTAGCATCCGAACAAGAACCTGAACTCGAAGTTGCGGTACCCCCAGTAGACGAGGAACCTCAAGCTGTCGTTGAAGTACCAGATGATGTTCAGGTGCCCGACTCACCTCAAGCCGTAGTAGTAGAAGAAGCTGCGCCAGAGGTGGACCCAGAACTGACACCTCCTGTTGAATCCATTGTGGTTCCAGCGCCGGAACTAGTCGTTCCCCCCCAACGGGCGGAAGTTCCCACTGCACCTTCTCCATCGGCAGCACCGAAACCCAACCTTTCTAATCGTCCTATTCTTAAACGGGCGAAGGTGGAGCAATCTGGGACTGTAGCACCCTCCTCTACTCCGACGAAGGGTGGAGAAGTTCCTGGAAGAACACCAAAACCAGCAGTTAAGTCCGCTTCATCCCCCGTAAAACCAGCACCCAGTCGGCAGGTCGGTGGCAAAGCGCCCGAAAAACCGGTTCGCCCCCAGCAACAGACCATTGTTGAGTTGCGACGACCCAAGCCCGTTCGACCTGATGCCGAGGATGGAACAGCCGCTAAGTCTCCAAATCTTGTTGGAGGAGACGAAGGTGGGCTGAAGTTACGTCCGAAGCGTGATGTTGGTGATGTTGCAACTGCACCGAAGATGCCAGGGGACGATGCCCAGCAACTCCAGCCTCGTCCTACGTTGCCGCGGACCGTCAAGAAAGGTAAGGATTGGGAAGAAGAAGAAGAGGGCAAAGAGTTTGTTAAGGCGAAGGTTGGCACGAAGACTAAACGCCGGAGCCAACCGGACATTGATGAAGACGAAGAACTAGAACTACTGCTAGATGAGGATGAGGATGATGAAGACTCGCCTGTTCAAGTCAGTCTTTCGTTGGTTCGTCCGGCTAAGCCCAAAGTACCTCGCCAGTCAACGATCAAACCAATTTCGGCTCCCGGTCCAAAAGCGAAGAGAACAACATCTCGCGATCGCCGGGAACGTCGGGAGCAAGAAAACAAGGTTGAAAAGCCAGAGTTGATTACCCTGACGGGTAGCTTGACTGTCCAGGAACTGGCAGCGGCAATGGTGATCCCTGAAACGGACATCATTCGGACGTTGTTTATGAAGGGCATCATGGCAACCGTGACGCAAACGCTTGACGTTGAAACTGCCACGATGGTGGCTGAAGAATTGGGTGTCCTAGTTGAAACCGGAACGAAGGAATCGGAAGCTCGTAAAGTGACCGAAATGCTGGCTGTGGAAGACCTCGAAAATCTCCACCGTCGCCCCCCCGTCGTCACCATTATGGGACACGTTGACCACGGTAAAACCTCCCTGCTGGACTCGATTCGGAAGACGAAAGTGGCTCAAGGGGAAGCCGGGGGCATTACTCAACACATTGGTGCTTACCATGTGGACGTGGAACACAACGGGGAAATGCAACAGGTCGTGTTCCTGGATACTCCTGGTCACGAAGCCTTCACCGCCATGCGGGCACGGGGGGCAAGAGTAACTGACATTGCCATTCTGGTGGTGGCGGCTGATGATGGAGTACAACCTCAAACCATTGAGGCCATCAGTCATGCGAAAGCGGCTGAAGTTCCCATTGTGGTTGCGATCAACAAGGTCGATAAAGAAGGTGCCCAACCCGATCGCGTCAAACAGGAACTCACAGAGTTTGCGCTGGTACCTGAAGAATGGGGCGGCGAAACCATCATGGTGCCAGTGAGTGCATTGACGGGTGAAAACCTGGATACCTTACTGGAAATGGTTCTGCTGGTGGCAGAAGTTGAAGATCTGAATGCCAATCCCGATCGCCCTGCCAAGGGTACTGTGATTGAGGCGCATCTGGACAAGGCTAAAGGGCCTGTTGCTACCTTGTTGGTTCAAAATGGCACCTTGCGAGTTGGGGATGTGCTGGTTGCTGGTTCCGTCTTCGGCAAAGTGCGTGCGATGGTGGACGATCGCAGTCAGCGCGTGAAAGAAGCGGGTCCTTCTTTTGCGGTGGAGGTGCTGGGGTTAACGGATGTTCCTGCCGCCGGGGATGAGTTTGATGTATTCCTGGATGAAAAAGAAGCGCGATCGACCGCCTCCAACCGGACTGATGAACAACGGCAATCTCGTCTGCTAGCCGCCATGTCTTCCCGCCGCGTGAGTTTGAACACGCTCTCCGCCCGTGCCCAGGAAGGCGAGCTGAAGGAACTGAATCTGGTTCTGAAAGCAGATGTTCAGGGGTCGGTAGAAGCAATTCTTGGCTCCTTCAAACAACTGCCACAAAATGAAGTGCAAGTGCGAGTCCTATATGCGGCTCCTGGTGAAATTACCGAAACGGATGTTGACCTGGCGGCTGCAAGTTCGGCAGTGATCATTGGCTTCAATACCACGCTGGCTCCGGGTGCGCGTCAAGCCGCCGATCGCCTAGGTGTGGATGTGCGGGATTACAACATCATCTACAAACTGCTAGATGATATTCAGGCCGCAATGGAAGGGCTGCTCGAACCTGAACTGGTGGAAGAAGCTCTGGGACAGGTAGAAGTGCGTGCGGTCTTCCCTGTGGGCCGGGGTCAGGTGGCGGGTTGTTATGTCCAATCTGGCAAGATTATCCGCAACTGTAAGATTCGGATTCGTCGCGGTGGCAATGTCATTCACGAGAGCAATCTGGACTCCTTGAAACGGATGAAGGAAGATGCTCGTGAGGTCAACGCGGGGTATGAATGCGGGATCGGCGTTGATGACTTCAATTCCTGGGAATTGGGCGACATCATTGAAGCTTACCGGATGATTTCCAAGCGACGGACATTGTCGAAGTAAGGGCATTGCTAGTTCATTGATCGAAGCCGGGGCTAATGTCCTGGCTTCTTCTTTATAGTTTTGAGGGATTGAAATAGTCGGTAGAATGGCTATAGGTATAGCCGTAACCCTATGAACTGCGGCGAGGTCTGGCACCTAACTACACGCCTGACCGATTATCGAGAGCAATCAATCGCATAATCAGCTTCGATTGCAACCAGACCCATCTGGTCCCCTGACAACCCTATGATTTGAATAAGGGATGAGCCATGTTTGAAAAACTTGAAGAACTCTCAAGGTTCATCACTGGAACGGCAAACGCTCACCTTTAGACAGACAATTAAAGATCTAAGCCTTTCTTCTCCTCAACCATGAAAAAACTGATCCGGGGTTTGCGCGAGTTCAAGGAAACCTACGTTTCTACCCATCGCGATTTTTTAGAGCACCTGGCACACGGTCAGAAGCCCAGGGTTCTTTTTATTACCTGTTCCGATTCCCGCATTGTGCCCAGTCTCATCACCCAAACTGAGCCAGGTGAAATTTTCGTGATTCGCAATGCTGGAAACATTATTCCACCGTTTGGTGCGGCGAATGGCGGCGAAGGGGCTGCCGTGGAATATGCGATTCATGCACTGGGAATTGAGCAAATCATCGTCTGTGGGCATTCCCATTGTGGCGCGATGAAGGGTCTGTTACAGATTGGCAAATTGGAAGAAGAGATGCCACTGGTGTACGAATGGTTACGCCATGCGGATGCGACTCGGCGGTTAGTGCAGGAGAATTATGAGGGGTATTCTAAGGACGAATTACTAGAGATCACGATCGCAGAAAACGTCCTGACCCAGATTGAAAACCTGAAAACCTATCCTGTTGTTCATTCCAAACTGTACCAAGGTAAGTTACAGATTTATGGATGGGTGTACTTGATCGAAACTGGGGAAGTGTTAGCCTACGATCCAACGACCCATCAATACCTGCCACCCCAGACTCAGCTTGAAGTTGTCGGCCAACCGGGGCGATTCATTACCACCAGTGCGCCACCGATCACCTGTGATGTGCCCGCTTATGACGCGGATGATCGGCCTGTCCCCGTTCCCCCCCGACCGATCGCCAGCAAAGCAGCCTCCCCAAATGGACAAGTAGCCTACAAAGCGTCTCCCGGCAACATTTCCTGGTTACCCCCGGAACAGGCCGATCGCATTTATCGGGGAACTGCTGCCCGCCCGTCTTAGACTTTTGGCCAAAATACCTGAGCAATAGGTTTTGTAGATTTGAGCTACTGCTCAAATCTACCGTAACGAGCTATCGGTCCCTATTCGCCCAATACCGTTTTGCGGGCACGAGATTCGCGATCGCTGGCTTCGGCCATTACTGTTTCCAGGTTTTCCAGCATTTCACCAGGATAGTTTTCTAACACCTTAGTAGACAGCGAAATGCGGCCCTGCCCTTCGTCCAGATTAGCAATGATGGCCTTGATAGGTTGGCCCACTTGAAACACAGTCGCAAGGGACTCAATGTATTTTTGGCTGATCTGGTTAATGTGGAGCAAGCCACTGGTGCCATTCAGATCAACAAATACCCCAAACGGCTTGATCCCACTCACCTTGCCTTCCACCAATTGTCCAATTTCAAGCTGACTGAAAGCGGCTGAACGATTCGCCAAACGGTTTGACAGCACCAATTTGCCCTTTTCCTGATTCAGTTCAATAATGGTGGCGGTGAGGGTAGTTTTCACCAGAGCCTCCAGATTATCTCGTTCCACCAGGTGCGATCGCGGAATAAAGCCCCGCACCCCCTGCACATCAACAGTCACGCCCCCTTTATTGGTGCCCGTCACCCGTACCGATACACTTTGATTGCTATCCTGCACCTCTGCCAATCGATCCCAGGCTTTGCGAATCTCCAGTTGTTTGAGGGATAGCGTGACCTGACCATCAGCATCCTGTTCGCGAACGATTAAAAATTCCGCTTCCTCGTCCTGCGGCAACACTGCCGATAACTCCTTCACCCCCCGAATGCTCACCTCCTGCTCCGGGACAAAGGCCAGTGATTTCGCCCCAATATCCACGTACACCCCATTCGTGTCGTAATTCACCACCTTGCCACGCACAATTTGCCCTTTCTGGAATTCATAATCGTAGCCTTCCAGCGCTTTGGCAAAATCATCCATTGAAAAGGCTTCGGTAGAACGGGAGCGAGACGTATTCGGTTCCATATCACTGATCGACTAGTAAGCTTTCCTATGGTAAAGCAGATTGGCAAGAGTGGGGAGTTAGCAAGCATTTATCTAACAAGGGTCTTCAGTATGTGGATGGCCTGACAGGGCGGTCCAAAACGTTAATAATGAGGCATGACGATAGAGGTTGATTTGTATGGAAGCGTTTGATCCAATGCCACCAGCATGGGCACAAAAAGCCATTCATCCGGTGGAGTTTTGTTGTCCACAGTGCCGAGCTGAGAGTAAAGCGGCAACTAACGTTTGGATCAATCGCCGATCGCCGGTATTTACGGAAGATCGGCGGCGCAAATGGCAGGAATTTTACCTGTGCGCGTGTGGGTGTGCGTGGTGGGCCTGGAGTAGCGATCGCCCCCCTTCTGAACTTACCAATCAAGAGCGGGAACAGCCCACTCCACCCTTTTTCAACCCCTTTGAAGATTAGATTGCAGTAGTGAAATGGACGCACGTGGAGAGTTATTCGTCGCTGATAGGGTCGCGTTCTGAGAACTCACCGACTCCTCAGTTTTTAGAGGCTTTAACAAATATCCGTGAAAATCAGGACAAACCCTTAGGAGAGATGTTAAAAACGTAAGAACAGGGTACGTGACTGCCGAAGATTGATTAGGGTTCATCTATTACGGCTATAGAGAACAACCGGATAGCAGGATGTTAAATGTTTCCCGTTGAGGGAAATATAAAGTCATAGTTAAGCTTAATCTAGAGGATGTGAACATGATTCGTGTCCCTCGCACTAATATTCGTTCTGCTATTTCGCTGGGGCAGAGCATGAAACAAGTGATCGAAACTGGAAAGATTACCCGCGCCGATGAACTGATATTTCTACGGGCTTTATCGTCGGATGCAGCACTGAGCTACGAGGATATGACGATGTTGAGTGATTTGATGCGACGGTTAGATATGGGGCTGATCAAAGTGGTGGACGAGTAGCGATCGCAGCATTTAATCTCGACCCCGCAATTCTGTCTCCTCAAACCATTGCTCATTGTTGTCAAAGTCTGGTCGCTGAGTCTCCTCCATCACCTCACCCGACTTAGAAATGAAGCGGGTGCCATTGCCCTCCTGAAGGGATTCAGACCCGGTACTGGCTGGTAACAAGTGCTCAGAACGACGAGGCTGGACCGGTTGGGAACGAGTAAAAGTTCTCCAAGCGGTTTTCATCCCAGTCATTAAGCTACGGGTGCTCACTTGCACCTTACGAACTTGCTTTCGTGCGCCTGTAATGGTTTGATCCACCTGCTTAGCCACCTGGCCAGCACTTTGGACTCCCTCACTGATGTCTTCCGTTAAATCAGTAATTTCCATGCCCGTTAAGCGGATGGCTTCCAGCGTCGGCGGAAATTCACGCCGCAACGTTTCAAATAACTTTTCAGCACTTCGTGCAGCCCGTCCGAGTTCCTTCAACGTCGGAATCATCACGATCAGCACAATCGTCAGACTTACCGTGACGAACAATAAAGACAAAACCAGCCAGAACAGAGGATTAGTCACAGGAACGTTGCCTACTGCAAGTTATCTCGATTGGTAGAGTTGGCTTTGGCCACCAAATTCTTTTCCGTACTCTCCAAAATTTGATGTTCACGTTGGGTGGCTTCCAGACCCGCCGCAACGGCATCCTTAAGGCGGGTTAGGGTGCTATCCCAGTTCCGGAGTGCCGATTCGGACAACCGATCTGCCTGGATTTGCACACTCGTTGATAAATCCTCCGCTAACTCTGGCAGGGCATCCGCGGACTTCTTCAAAATTTGGCGGGTTTCTCGGCCAGCACGGGGAGCGAGTAATACCCCGGCGATCGCGCCAAACGCAGCTCCCAGAATTACCCCTCCCACGAACGCCCCCCCACGATTGTTTGACATCATCCCTCCAAACCAACTGGCAATTCCCTTCTAATCTACCGCACGAAGGATTTGATCGAACGGATGGTTTTGCAGATCGCCCCCGATGCACAACTTTATAACATTGCTGGCGATCATCGCTTGCTGGCCGTGTTGGGCGATCGCCCAACGGGTCGCAAAACTCGCCCATAGCGCATAAATAGCTGCACCAAACTGAGAATAGAAACGATTTGCTGCACCCGCTCATACTGAATCCCCAATTGCACGTATCGCTCTCGTAGGCGACTGGTGCTCCGCTGAGCTTTAGCGATTGCATTGGGAGCCGGATATAAGACTCGATGCACCGTTTGTTCCACTGAGAGAATTCGTTCCGCAATAACGGCCACCTTCCGCCGAAATAACCAAATCTTTCTGGCAATCCACAGGCAGGCCAACCCAAACAAAAAATTATTGATTACCACTAAAGCTATAACTGTCATCTTGATCGGAACTCGCTGGATTGGATGATACGCAATCGGACAATCGTTTTACAAGCCTCCAAAGCATCAAGCCAGTGATCGTTACCCGCTCCACCGACGGCCTATCTTCATGACAAAAGATTACAGATATCCCTCACCCCTCATCCTGTTCCTACCGAAGGAGATTAGAACATTAACAAGACTGCTCGATAGTGTGAATTGAGATCATCATGGTTCAATCTTCCTCTCCCGCCACCCTATTCATTCACCCAGCCACCGGGAATGACAACGCCAACGGCTCCCAGGCCGCTCCGTTTAAAACAATTAGTCGGGCGCTCAGACAGGCAAAATCCGGCGATCGCATCCAATTGGCCCCCGGCACCTACCACACCGCAACCGGGGAAACCTTTCCCTTAGTGGTGCCCGGTGGAGTCACCCTGATCGGGAACGAGGCCAACAAAGGCAGCGGCATTCTCGTGTCGGGCAGTGGCCGCTTCATCAGCCGCACCTTCGCCGGCCAAAACGTTACCTTCCTGCTCGAAACCAATGCTCAACTGCGGGGCGTTACTGTCACCAATCCCGACACCCGTGGCACTGGAGTTTGGCTAGAATCAACCAATCCCATCATTGTCAATTGCACCTTTACCAACTGCAAACGGGAAGGGATCTTCGCCACAGGTTCCGCCAGTCCCGCCGTTTACGATAACGTCACGACGAGAAACGATGCGAATGGATTTAGCATCGCGCGGAATGCGAAAGGCGAATGGCGGCGCAATGTCTGCCAGAACACGGGATTTGGCATGGTGGTGAGTGATCAGGCGGCCCCCCTGCTGGCGGAGAACCGGATATTTGAAAATCGCAGTGGCCTTGTGTGTGGCCAGGAGTCACGGGCGGTATTACGGGCAAACGTGGTGGAACGAAACACCAGTGAAGGATTAACCCTGGTCGATCGCGCCTCGGCAGACCTGGGCAACGGACAGGACCCCGGACGTAACATTTTTCGAGATAATCGCGAACTGGATATTAACAACTCCACTGCCATTAAACTGGTCTGTGTTGGCAATCAAATCAATCCAGCCAGAGTCAAAGGACTGATTGAATTACTGGCCAATGAGGTGCCCAATCCCTCTCCCTTGCCCGACCCGACCCCCATTCCTAACCCCAATCCGGGTGAACTGCGGGATATTCAAGGCCACTGGGCCGAAGGATTTATTAAAGGTTTGGTGGAACGAGGTCACATTAGCGGCTTTCCCGACGGTACCTTCAAGCCCGAAGATCCCATCACCCGCGCCCAGTATGCAGCGGTAATCTCACGGGCTTTTGAACTGCCCCGGAAACAAGCTCCCATCAACTTTGTGGATGTGCCCCAGTCATTTTGGGCCTTCCCTTTTATTCAAGAAGCCAATCAGATGGGATTTATTTCAGGCTTCCCGGATAATTCCTTCCGGCCTAACCAAAATCTGACGCGGGTGCAGGCGATCGTGTCGTTGATTGGTGGCATGGGTTTAACGGGTGGCACGCTGGATGTGTTGAGTTACTATTTCGATCGCGCCCAAATTCCCAGCTACGCGACCGAAAAGGTGGCCACGGCGACCCAACGCCGCATAGTAGTCAATCATCCCAATGTGCGCCAGTTGGAACCAATGCAGGACATCACCCGCGCCGAACTGGTGGCCCTGGTGTATCAAGCGTTAGTATCGTTGAATCAAGCTCCGGCGATCGCGTCTCCGTTTATTGTCAATGCTTCTGCGACGGCCCCTCTCTTTTCGGATATTCAGGGGCACTGGGCCGAAGGATTTATTACGGGGTTGGCCCGCCAAAACTTTATTGGTGGCTTTGAAGATGGCAGTTTCAAGCCGGATATTCCCATTAATCGTGCCCAATACGCTTCTCTGGTGGTCAATGCCTTCAACCCAACGGCCAAACGGGCGATCGTGAGTTTCTCGGATGTACCTGCGAACTTTTGGGCCAAGCCTTTTATTGATCGCGCTTATCAAGCAGGCTTTATTTCTGGTTTTCCGGATGGCACCTTCAAACCTGGACAAAACATTCTGCGGCTGCAAGTGCTGGCTTCCCTGGTAACGGGCCTGGAATTAACCGGTGCCGATCTGAGTGCATTAAACGCCTACGACGATCGCGCCGCCATTCCGCAATTCGCCCAAAATCAAGTATCGATTGCTACAACACAACGTTTAGTGGTCAACTTTCCCAATCTGCGTCAGTTAAATCCGAATCGGGATGCGACTCGTGCCGAAGTGGCGGCGAATGTTTATCAAGCTTTGGTGCGGGCGGGGCGATCGACTGCGATCAATTCGCCTTATATTGTTTGAGCGATACCGCATTGGGTCAGGTCTTTAATATTGACCTGTACCCTACCCTGTGATGTAGCTCAATAGCAAAAATGGAGATTCACACGGAATCTCCATCCTAATAAAGCGTAACAAACCCTGATGATAGGAGGATTGCTCTGACACTCTCAGCACCTTTCATCAAGGAAGGCAAGAGAAATTACGGAACAATCTTTCTTTTTTTATACCATGTTAGCCTGCCAGCTTCAAGCCTACCCCCTCAGCGCTGGGACGACTCGCAGGGCAAATATCCGCTCCAACACATCTGCTACCACTTTGTCGGGGGTGGAAGCGCCAGAAGTAATTCCAATGGTTAACGGGCCTGCTGGTAGCCAATTTTCCGTTACCTCCAAATCCCGATGCAGGGGTTTATGTTCCACTCGATTGCCAGGGCCAATGCGATCGGCACTATCAATGTGGTAAGACGGAATCCCCCGCTCAATGGCAATCTCTTGCAGATGAGTCGTATTGGATGAGTTATACCCACCGATCACCACCATCAGGTCCAGCTTTTCCTCGACTAGTTCCAACATGGCATCCTGACGTTCCTGCGTCGCATCGCAGATGGTATTGAAACTGAGGAAATGCTCATTGAGCTGATCCGGGCCGTATTTCTTCATCAGGGTGCGTTCTAGCAACTTGCCGATTTGCTCAGTTTCCCCTTTTAGCATCGTGGTTTGGTTGGCGATGCCGATGCGTTCTAAGTCTTTGTCTGGATCAAAGCCTTGAGAACAGGCCCGACTGAACTTGGTCATAAATTCCTGGCGATCGCCGCCATGCAGGATGTAATTCGCTACATACTCTGCTTCTTGCAGATTGAGCACAACCAGATAGGTGCCGGCAAAGGAACTGGTCGCAACGGTTTCTTCATGGTTGTACTTGCCATGAATGATGGAAGTATGGCTGGCTTTCTTGTGCTTCTCCACCGTGTTCCAGACCTTGGATACCCACGGACAGGTGGTATCGACAATCGTGCAGCCTTTGTCGTTGAGATATTGCATCTCCTGGACGCTGGCTCCAAAAGCAGGCAGAATCACGACATCCCCCTGATCCACAACCGAGAAATCTTTAATTCCCTGCTCAACGGGGATAAAAGCCACATTCATTTCCCGCAACCGTTGATTCACAGAGGGGTTATGGATAATTTCATTGGTGATCCAGATGCGCTCATGGGGGAAGTGAGTCCGAGTTTCGTAAGCCATTGCGACGGCCCGTTCCACGCCCCAGCAAAATCCAAAAGCTTCCGCAAGGCGAATCGTGACATCCCCACGGGTCAAGGTGTAGTGGTTGTCTCGTATTTGCTGAATTAAATGACTTTGATATTCCGACTGCATCACGCCGGACACTTCCTGCTCGTGCCCAAATCCTTTGCGGTGATAATTTTCAGAATTGTTTAGCGATCGCTTAAATGCCTTGGTATCCATTCACGGTTGCCCTCTCGATTACGCATCTACACCTGGCTTTTGCCCTTCATCATACGATGATACGTACCTTTCAAGATTTCTGCTCCGACCGGAACTATAAACTTTGGTCGTTCGCAGCTAGACAATGTGCCGTACTTATGCTGTTTTTATTAATGGATTCGGCTATAATGACGCTCAACAAATGCTTTGTGCTCAGGAATAACCATAGCAGCGTTTTGTTCTATGAAGTTCCTGGCTCGAAGATGGCTTTCACGAAATGGTTTGGAGAAAAGTGTGACTATCTACGTTGGAAACCTGTCATTCCAGGCAGAAGAGGAAGATATCCGTGAGGTGTTTTCTGAATATGGGAAGGTCAGCCGCGTGAGCCTTCCCACAGATCGGGAGACAGGTAGAAAGCGAGGCTTTGCCTTTGTAGACATGGAAAATGATGCGGAAGAAGATGCAGCGATCGCTGAACTTGATGGAGCCGAATGGCTAGGACGCGAGTTGAAGGTCAACAAAGCCAAGCCTCGTGAGGGCGGCGGTGGACGGGGAAATGGTCGGTAAGGCCCTACCAGTGCCCGCTCTGGCTGTTAGATTTCGGCGGTTTGATGAATTATGGTGAGGCGATGGCATTGATTCATGAATGCTGATCCTTTGGCATCGCCAGCTCAACCTGCCATTCTAGGATTTGACCCCGGTCGTCACAAGTGCGGTATTGCAGTGATGGGGATTGATCGCACCTTGTGTTATCACCAGGTGGTGGATGCAGCAACTGCAATTGCCACCGTTCAACACCTGTGTTCAGTGTATCCCATCTCATTAGTCGTCATTGGCGACCAGACATCCTCTAAGGAATGGAAACATCGCCTTACGACGGAAACAGAAGCCGTCTTCTCCGTTGTGCAAGTGGATGAGCGGAATAGTAGTTTGGAAGCTCGCGATCGCTATTGGGAGATGTTTCCTCCAGCAGGATGGGATCGCCTGCTACCCCAAGCGCTCCGGCGGATTCCCCGCCCCATTGATGACATTGTGGCCATCCTGTTAATTGAGCGCTATCTGAAGCAACTCACCACACCGTTATAGCTTCCACGGTGCGATGGCGGTGTGGTGCTAGACTTCACCTCGAATCGTGAATGAGTAGTCCCCGCCAGGTTCTAGTTGATAATCCTGCTGTTCTAAAAATCGACCGAGAGGCTCCTTGATCAGGGCACGCCCTAACGACGGGTTGACCAGCAATTCTCCTTTGCGAAAACACCACTCAAACTGCCATTCGTACTGATTGGCGCGAACTTCACCTTCGATCATGCCTTGTTGCCAGCATTGACGAGTAATGCGGACGTAAGCGGTAGTTTGAGGTAAGCGATGAGCTGCCACAGCGTAAATTGATGAGGAATGGATTGACCGTCAGCGCCTCAACGTTCCCGCTAATTTTGCATCTGGCTCGAATACCCACAATATCAAACCCTTCCGGACTTGAGTCAAGACTACAAGGTCGCCCCGGGCAATCAATTTGGCAGCAGCCCGCTGCACCGAGGCCACATCTTCATAGCAGCGAAAGTAACTGTAAAACCCTCCGGCATGGGCGATCGCGCCAATGGGCTTAGGCAGATCCGGCACAATGATGTGGCAATTTTTGATCGCTTTTCCACTCAAAATTGGGATGCTGGGAGAAGACGGCACAAATTGGGACATAGGAGGAGAAAGATTAACCATAGAAGATTTTGTACGACTACCAGAGATGGCCCTCACGAACGCCATCAAAATGGCTATAAATCAAGCCTAGAAGGCAGTTAAGCTTTTTCCAACAGTTGAAATACAGAATTTTAAAGTTTTCTCAAGATCCTAGTTCAATTCTCAGGAATTGTCCGGTTATTGAACAGATTCATCGCTTTTTCTACGCCCTGCTTCAGGCTGTATTCCACAGCATCGGCAGCCAGTTGCACCACATCCGTCATGATGGCGGCTTCGGTGGGGGCAAATTTGCCCAACACATGGGACACCGTATCTTTATCACCCTTTTCGGTTTTGGCACTGCCGATGCCAATCCGGAGACGGGGGAAATTTTGCGTGCCCAGGTGAGCGATCGCCGATTTCATCCCATTGTGCCCCCCCGCTGACCCCGATAATCGCAGCCGAATCTTGCCCATCGGCAAATCCATGTCATCGTAAATCACCAACATCGATTCAGGCGGCAATTTATACCAATCAATTACGGCTCGCATGGCTTGCCCCGAGTTATTCATAAAGGTCTGCGGCTTGAGCAAGCGAATTTTGCCCCCTGGAGCCAGTCCTTCACCAAACAAGCCCTGAAATTTTTTCTGATCAGAAAAGCTAATGTGCCAGTATTGGGCCAACAAATCCACTACATCAAAGCCGATGTTATGCCGAGTGCGACCGTATTTGGCCCCTGGATTTCCCAACCCCACGATGAGTTGTGGCATGACTGGAGTTGGAGGACTTTTTTCGTTCGTTGCTTGGGTTTCTACCATCGCCATCATTCAAGTTCTAAAGTTGCTTGCGGAAACAAAACCGCAGCCGTCGCCATTCTGCCACATCTGCTTGGCTGACCAGACGGACTTCAGCTCAGCTTGTCTGCTCGCCGGACTTGGTTTCTGCGCCCGAAGCCACCGTTTCCGCTTCAATCACCTCTGGTTCGGTGGTTGATTCAGCCGCCGTCAAAGCGGGCTGGGATGGTTCCTCAAGTTTAGCTTCCATCGGTTTTTTGATTGTTTTTTCGATTTGCTCGGCCTCCCGCTTGAACTCGTTCTGAAATTCATTGGAAGCCTCCTGGAAGCCCTTAATCGCTTTGCCCAAACTGCGACCCACTTCCGGCAGCTTTTTGGGGCCGAACACCAGTAGCGCGATGATAAAAATCAACGCCATTTCCGGTAAGCCGATGCCAAAAATATTCACGTTGCTGCCTCCTAAATTCGTTGGTGGGATGGTTTTCCTCAGACGGAAACTTTTGTAAAAGGGGTGCGTCTCGGATTTCAACAGTAACTCAAACACACTCTCACGGAATTTAACCCTATGAATACTCTGTTGAACCTGCGTATCGCTACGTTGGCGACGCTTGCGCTGTCTACGATGGGCGTTGTGGATGCGGCTCAAGCCAATTCCCTGTTTAGCCAGATGGAAGTGGATCAAAACCGATATGCGATCGTGGCTTCTCCCTATGGCGGAAACTTGCATCAACTTTTGATCTTAAAGCAGATTAGCAACGCGCGGCAGTGTTGGAGTGAGAGTGGTTCTAGTCCAACCGCTATCAATCCTTTATTGCTGGATTTTGATTTTACTGACATTTGTGGACGTGCTACCGACAGCAACGGCTACTCAGTGCGCGTGGGCGGTGGCGATTTGAACTGGCGGTATAGCTTGCGGGTAGCGCGTCGGGGCAATGATTTGCATCTGTTGGCCGTGCCGAATGTCGATCGCAGTGCGCCCGAATTGCTGATTGGTAGAACTCGTGGCTTGACTCAAGGCTTTGCCAAGTTTTTCCTGGAACCCGGTTGGAAACTGACGGAGCGGGCGTATCAGGGAAGTTCAGTGGGACACATTTACCTGACCAATGATCAAAGCCTTGCCAGTTTGAATGCGACCGCGATCGCGGCTCGGCCTGTTTCTACTCCAGCTCCCTGGACTCCGCCAGTGGCCAATCCAGTTCAACCCCCCATTGCCACCAACCCAGTGACAACTATGCCTACCGCGCCCGTGGTCACGGTGAATCCTGCGCCTGTTATTTCTCAGCCCGTTGTTGCCGCACCCCGTCCGGCAGTGCAACCTACGAAAAAGCCAGTGCAACCTCGGCGCAATTTCTGGCAACGCATTTGGGGGCGTTAGGTTTGATTGCTTCCATCCAGATGACCGAAGTGGGCTTCAGGATGCTTCTACCGTTTTTCCTGGCGATTGAATTTCCCTGGCGATCGACTTGTTCGAGCCTTTTCAATACCTAACTCATCCATCACAGCGGCGAATATAGCTCAATTCTTCTTGGCTCTGCTTGATGCCAATTGGGAAGAATTGGGCTATTTTAGGTTGCAATTCTGCTGCAATCTTAGAAAAATCTTAGGAAATTATTGTGCAATGAAATAGTTCACTGCCGTTGCTTGCAATCGCTTCGGTTGCCCGCGATCAATGCTCTACTCACTTTAGGCTCATGGATATCGTCGTTACTATTGCAGCAATCGGAACATTGATTTTCGCTTTTTCAGTGGGCAATTGGCTGATTAGTGTGAGTTTTAAGGCGATCGCGAACACGCGACTGCAACAATTTTCTGCCAACTTAAATCTGTTGCAACAGACTCTGCGATCGGGGTTGCTAGCGTCAGTTCTGGGGCTATGTTTGCTCGTGGGTGGGTTGAATGGGTTTTTGATCTACCAGGGGCAGCCAGTTCTGGAGTTTTACCGGGAATGGCTGCAACGCATCCCCCCAGAATTTTGGATTGGTTTTGCGATCGCCCTGTTCCAATGCATTAGCTTACTGCTCCTGGTGAAAATCAGCCTGCCCTACTTACGCCACGGGTTGGATTGGGTCTGTCAATATGCTCAAAATTCTGATCAACTGGTTGCCAATGATGAAAGCATCCACAGAGCATTCGCCGCATTGAAACGGATTTCATCTAGTAGCATCTGGCTACTCGCACTCATTCTCTGTGCCAACTTTTTACAATTGCCGGCGATCTTCTCCCAGTATTTAACCATTGCACTGAAAGCCTACCTTGCCATTTCGATTGGGCAACTGGTCGTCAAAGCCACCTCCGTCTTAATTGACACGCTCGATGCCTTAAGCCTGCGGCTGGCCAGTCCCGACAATTGGCTGCGGTATTATGAGCGGTTTCAGCACTTGGTTCCCGCGCTCAAAAAAACGTTGGAGTATGTTCTCTACGTCATCATTGCCAAGATCATCGTGCGCGAAATTGAGCCGATTTCCTGGCTGGCCGAATATGCCGATGAAATCGTGCAGATGCTGGGAATTTATTTCTTGTGCGGGGTGGTGATTGAATTTGCCAACATTTTGTTAGAAGATCTGGTCCTCAAAACGGAAAATCTCACGTCCCTTCAGCACCAGCGCCGCCTGACCATCATTCCATTGTTCAAAAGCGTGATGAAGTACACCATCTACTTCGCTGCTGCTGTGTATATTTTGAAGCTACTTGGGATTGATCCCGGTCCCATTCTGGCCGGAGCAGGGATTGTTGGGATTGCGATCGGCTTTGGTGCCCAAAATCTTATTAACGATGTCGTCTGTGGCTTTTTCATCTTGTTTGAAAACTATTATCTGGTCGGCGACTACATTGAGGCCGGGAAAGAAGAGGAGCGGTTTGTTGAAGGCACAGTCGAGGCGATCGAGTTACGAACGACGCACATTCGGCATCCGGATGGGCAGTTACAAATTATTCGCAATGGTGAAATGGGTTCCATTGTGAATTACTCCAAGCAATACACCTATGCCAAAGTAGACGTTCCTATCCCCGCCAGTGCCACTTTAGATGACATGTATGCCTTGATTGCACAGATCGGGCAAACGTTTCAGGCAGAATGTCCGGATGTGATTGAAGCCACGCAAGTAGATGGATTAGAAGCCTTAAGTTCTGAAACTTTGGTCTTGCGAACCCTAACTCGCGTTAAACCGGGTAAACATCTCAATACTCAACGCTTGCTCCGAGCCAAACTGAAACAAGCGCTTGATCAACAGTTTAGCGATCGCGCCGCCCCGCAAAAAACCTGATCTGGCTCCGCTTCATGGTTCAGGAATGAATGTTTGAGGGTCGCCCTTTTGTTGCGGATCAAGCGAACAATTCCGCTACCGAGAGGGTGAATCCGGGCAACACTTTTTGGGTGGCGATCGCGTCGGGTTCGGTAAAAATCTGCCAGCTTTCTGCGGTGGCAACGATCACAAGCTGGTTTTCAGGATATAGAAGCCACACTTCCTCACACCCCGATCGCAAATACTCCCGCGCTTTATGGAACAGCATCTCTGCTTCATCATCCGGTGAAGCTACTTCGGCAATCAGGGGATAACTCTGTGGCAAAATTGCCGGACGACCGTATTGGGCTAACAACTCCGGCGACATATACGCTACATCTGGGCGACGTTTTTGGCGATCAGTTTGGCAAGGCGCTTCGGGATAAATTCCTCCGCCTTGAGCGGTCGATTTGATGTAATCTCGCCATGCAAAAAGAACATTGCTTTGAACAGCAGCATGTGGAATGGTCATACCTGTTTTTTCAACTAGCACCCCGTCAACTTCTTCCATGCCTTCGGGCACGACATCGTAACACTCTGGTGGTAAGCCAGACGCATCGTAGTCATAGTTATCGTCCTTTTCCTTAATCGCGATCGCTGGATTTGGAGAAGTCACCATACGCTTATGTAGAACTCTGTGTCTATTATGGAGGGTGCATTGAATCAAGCGGCACCCGTGAATAATCCCATCGCCTCTCCGGTCCATCCCCTTTCAGAAACCATTACGCAATCGCTGGAACGCTTGCGATCGCTCAGTCAAGTCAGCGTCCAACCGGGTTGGCGTTACTACGATGGTGATTTGCCCGTTGAAGAGGCATTGACATCAGAGAACTGGCCTAGCTGGACGTTGGGTGAAGTTAATGCGAAAGACCATCATCCCTGGAGCAAAGGTCGCCAGGTGCGCTGGTTCTCCCGCGTCATTCAGGTGCCGACAGACTTGAATGGATTCCCATTAACTGGGCTATGTTTGCGGTTGGCGCTGCTGTGGTGGTCAGAAGAGACACACGTTTATGTGAATGGCAAACTGGCGCAGGCAGGTGATTTATTCGATTGTGCGCCGCGCTTGTTGCTGAGTGAAAGCGTCCAACCGGGAGATGAATTTGCGATCGCCCTGCGGCTGATCAGCCCGATCCATGACGACGGTGCCCTGATGAAAGCCGTTTGCCATTACGAGGCATTTTCGCCAGATACACCCCTCGAACCCAGCTTCATCGCCAATGAAATCGCTGTGCTCCATGCTTACCTGGAAAAATTTGATCCTGAACAACTCAAATTTTTGGCAGATACCCTTTCTTCCCTTGATTGGAACGCTTTGCATCCCCCCCATCGTACAGATGTGCTGGCAGCATGTCTCTTCGGCGAATCTCTGCGGCATCTGCGGGAATCCCTATTGCCCCTTGCCGAACCAATCAAACAACGGCAAATCACCCTTCTAGGCCACGCTCACCTCGATATGGCATGGCTGTGGACGGTAGAGGAAACCTGGAAAGCCGCAGAACGCACCTTCCAATCTGTGCTCAACCTGCAAAAAGACTTTCCGGAACTCACCTTTGCCCATACCACACCTGCACTCTACGAATGGATGGAGCACCATCGCCCCGACTTGTTCACCCAAATTCAGGCACAAGTCAAGGCTGGCAAGTGGGAAATTGTGGCTGGATTCTGGATTGAGCCGGAATTGAATTTGATTAGTGGAGAGTCGATCGCCCGTCAAATTTTTTACGGACAGCGTTACTTGCAGGAAAAATTTGGCGAGATCTGCGCGATCGCCTGGGTGCCCGACACCTTTGGCTTCACCTGGCAATTGCCGCAACTCCTGAAGCAAGGCGGTGTGGAGTATTTTGTCACGCAAAAATTACGCTGGAACGACACTACCCAATTTCCCTACGAACTCTTCCAGTGGGAAGCCCCCGATGGCACGCAAATTCTTAGCCTCATGTCCGCTCCCATTGGCGAATTCATTGATCCCGTGAAAATGGCCACCTTTGCCTGGAATTGGGAACAAAAAACAGGCTTACAAACCACGCTTTGGCTTCCCGGTGTGGGTGATCACGGCGGCGGCCCCACCCGTGATATGTTAGAAGTCGCCCGTCGCTGGCAACAGTCGCCTTTCTTCCCACAAATGGAATGGGGCACAGCGTTGGAGTATTTAGAGGCGATTAAGGAAGGCGACGGGCAAGAGGTAGACAGCGTAGGAGCGAGTTTATCAGGTGAGAAAATGGGCGAATTCATCAAATTACAAAACTCGCCCCGACAATGCCCCATCTGGAACTCGGAACTTTACCTGGAATACCATCGCGGTTGTTACACCACTCATGCGGATCAAAAACAACATAATCGGTCTGCGGAGGAAGCCCTCTATGAGGCGGAGTTATGGTCTGCATTAGCCGCGATCGCAACAGGGACACCTTATCCCAAAGCTGAGTTAGAACGCCTTTGGAAAGATGTTTTGTTAAACCAATTTCATGACATCTTGCCAGGTTCATCGATCACACCCGTCTTTGATGAAGCCAACGAAGTTTGGGAAACAGCCAAATTCAACAGTTGGGAGATCACCGCAAAAGCTCAGCGATCGCTTGCCAAAAACATGGCTATTCCTGCACCTCCGCATCCGGATGCCAAGCTTTTGGTCGTATTCAACCTGCTGAACTGGGCCAGAACAGAGCTAGTCAAAACTGATGTTTGGGTGCGGCCAGATGAGATGCGGGACTGGCAAATTTGTGATCTAGATGGAACCGCGATCGCGCAACAAAATCAGCATCGCCCACTCGGAAACAGTCTCTATTGCATTTCCTTTGTAGCAGCGCAAATTCCGGCGATCGGCTATCGAACCTATTGGATATGTCCTTGTGATACTCCGGCTCAAACACCAGACTTACCCATTCAAGAATTTGGTTTAGAGAACGCCTACTTGCGAGTGACGATTGATCCAACTACCGGAGAGATTGCCAGTATCTTTGACAAAATCAACAATTACGAAGTCCTGTCTGCACCGGGTAATCAACTCCAGGCCTTTGCAGATACAGGGCAATATTGGGATGCCTGGAACATTAATCCTAACTATGCTGAACATCTGTTACCAGCACCAGAATTAGTCACGATTGAAACTGGACATTCAGCTTTTCAGGAGGCTGTTGATCAACCCCTCACGGCCTTTCAACATCGCGTTTATGTTGAACGCAAAATTGGCCAATCCGTCTTCCACCAAACCTATACTTTGGAGCAGAATTCTCCCATCCTCAAAATCGAAACGCATGTCGATTGGCAGGAACGACACACTCTCGTCAAAGCCACATTTCCCCTTAACTTAGAGGCTGACTTTGCCACGTATGAAATTCCCTGTGGCGCGATCGCACGTACCACCAAACCTCAAACCGCAGCCGAAAAAGCTCAGTGGGAAGTTCCGGCGATGCGCTGGGCCGATTTGAGTGCTGGTAGTTATGGCGTGAGTTTGTTGAATGATTGCAAGTATGGTTATGATGCCAAATCCAATCAACTGCGACTCACTTTGTTACGTGGCTCCGAATGGCCCGACCCGGAAGCCGACAAAGGCCAACATACTTTCACCTATGCGATTTATCCCCATGCGGGAGACTGGAGGCAGGCACAAACGGTGCGGCGCGGGCATGAGTTCAACATGCCACTCCATGCAGTAGAAGTAGGCGTGGACGAATTGCATCCAACCGGAACGTTGCCACCCGTTGCCTCGCTGTTAGACTTAGGCGATGAAAATTTGGTGCTGATGGCGTTGAAGCAGGCAGAAAATTCAGCGCATGAATGGATCTTGCGCTGTCATGAATGTCACGGCAAGGAGGCGCAGTTGAATCTTAGTAGCGATCTGAACTTGCACTTGGGGCAACGAGTCGATTTGCTGGAGCGATCGCGGCCTGATCAAACAATGCAGGGACCAATGGCAGGCATTCGTCCCTGGGAAATTGCCAGCTTTAAGATGACTGCGAACTAAGAAAATTAATCTTCGTGGTCTTCAAAGGGGTCATCCAGTTGCTTCGCTGGAGGCCCAAAAGCAGTGTAGACTGCATATCCAGTCAAGCCCACCAGAACGGCAGCGATCGAAATGTTAAGAGCTATTGCAGGTTCCATAGGTGTAATAAATAGGTGTCCTTTCACGCTTATAATACTTCACAAAGCATAACAATGTCTGTCGAGATTCTCATTAAGGAGACCCATGGCACAGCGGACTCGGTTGGGTGATGTTTTACGACCCTTAAATTCGGAATACGGTAAAGTGGTTCCCGGTTGGGGAACCACGCCTTTGATGGCGGTCTTTATGGGCTTGTTCTTCGTGTTTCTGCTGATTATTCTGCAAATCTACAACTCTTCTCTGATTTTGAACGACTTCACCGTTGATCCCAGAAGCGTTGGGCTGTAGAGTCATACTCACTGAAACATTCTTGCTTGTTGCTTCGACCCCGGCATTGTCTGGGGTTTTTTGCTGATTTGCGATTGGTGTTTTTGCCGGCTTAACCAAGATAGGCTTGTTTGACCCGATCATCATCCAGCAACTTAGAAGCGTTACCCGTGAGGATAATTTGTCCGGCTTCTAATACATAGGCGCGATCGGCGCTTTGTAAGGCGAGGTTCGCGTTCTGCTCCACTAGCAAAATTGTGACTCCGGTGGCGTGTAGAGTTTGGATAATGGTGAAAATTTCTCGCACGATCGCCGGAGCCAATCCTAAACTGGGTTCATCCAATAACAATAATTGGGGCCGACTCATCAAAGCTCGCGCGATCGCCAGCATTTGTTGTTCTCCGCCGCTGAGGGTTCCGGCCTGCTGCAAACGACGTTCCGCCAATCGGGGGAACGTGAGAAATTGTTTTTCAATGTCGGCTTTGATGCCCAGGTAATCGGAACGAGTGTAAGCCCCTAACTCCAGATTATCCAGCACCGTCATCCGGGCCAGAATGCGCCTCCCCTCTGGACTGTGGGCAATCCCTAACTTCACCATTTCCGGGGCGCGGCTGCGGGTAATGTCTCGCCCATCGTAAGTAATTTGCCCTGTGCGAACTTTGATCATCCGCGAGATGGCCCGTAATGTGGTGGTTTTTCCCGCACCGTTAGCCCCAATGAGCGTTACCACCTCGCCCGGATAAACCACTAGATTTAAGTTTTGCAGAGCTTGAATGCCGCCATAATTCACGCTAAGACCCGAAAGTTCCAGGAGGGGAGAGGTTTCCATGTTGTCGCTGTTCCGTCGTCTGCTCAAATTTTCCCATCTTAATTGGGCTTTGCTGAAAAAACAGCGTAGGATTTTTGTACTAGTTTGTGGCGTATGGGTTGCATTTCAACCACCACTCCACTACAATCCATTCACCCATAACGCTAGATATAGCGGTACATGACTGCATTGGAACCTATCGAAAGTGCTTCTTCGGTTACGCCCGATCGCCGTAGCTCAGAATTGAATCAAATTCGGGATTGCGATCGCCCAGTGCATGACTGGTACCGCTTCGTGCTGTCCTTTCCACCGCATCTAGTGCAGGATTATTTGTACAAGTTTGGCATTGAGCCGGGGCAGTGCGTCCTTGATCCTTTTTGTGGAACGGGTACAACCGTGGTGGAATGCAAAAAGCAAGGAATTGCCAGTGTTGGTGTAGAAGCCAATCCGATGGCCCAATTTGCGGGCACCGTAAAAACCAATTGGTCGCCTGAACCAGCAACCTTAATCGCCGGTGCGGAGCGCATTGCGGCAATTAGCGATCGCGACTGGCAGGCAGAAACACCCCCCCGCCAACTGGCCGCAGAAAGCGCCAGAATTCTGCTGAAACACGCTAAGGACAAAACCAGTTCCATCAGTGATCTACCGCTCCACAAAACCCTGGTATTACTGGAACAAATTCGGCTTCAGGCGGAACCGAGATATGTGCATCATCTGGAATTGGCTCTGGCAAAAGCCTTAGTCACATCCATTGGCAATCTGCATTTTGGGCCAGAAGTGGGTGTAACCAAAGCGAAACCCGATGCCCCGGTGACAGAAGCCTGGTTAGCGCAAGTTTACCGAATCGGCAAGGATCTGGCACAGGTACAGTCCCACCCGTCTGCCCCGGCGCAGGTGCATCACGCCGACTCGCGCCAGATTGTGCAAGTGCTGGAGCCAGGGTCGATTGATGCGGTCATCACTTCGCCGCCCTACCCCAATGAGAAAGACTACACCCGCACCACTCGGTTGGAATCCGTCATTTTAGGCTTTATTCAAAATAAGCAAGAATTAAGAGCGCTAAAAGAAGGTCTGGTGCGATCGAACACCCGCAACGTGTTCAAAGCTGATACGGATGATGTATGGGTTTCCCAGCATCCAGATATCCAGCGAATCGCGATCGAAATTGAAACTCGCCGCCTTGAATTAGGCAAAACCAGCGGCTTTGAGCGGCTTTATCATCGTACCGTCAAACATTATTTTGGCGGCATGGCAAAACACTTAGCCGATCTACGCTCCATTCTGCGGCCTGGTGCCCGGTTGGCCTATGTGGTTGGCGATCAGAAATCCTACCTTCAGGTGATGATTCGCACAGGCAGCCTCCTGGGCGAATTGGCTGAGGGCTTGGGGTATAAATTAGTTGACATTGAGTTATTCAGAACTCGCTTATCCACCGCGACTAAAGAGCAAATGCGAGAAGAAGTGGTGATTTTGCAGTGGCCCGGAGCAATGCCTACCACCCCTTACCCATTCAATGATGAGTTGCGAATGTAGATGAGTTGCGAATGTAGATGAGTTGCTCGACACATCACCCAGGGCAACATATCGCTCAGAATATGGCATCGGCATTTCAGACGGAACCACTCGCTGCGGTTGCCGACTGACGTAAACCTGTGACTCTCATTCGGAGGTGGGCGGAGGGGGCAAGGGTGATGCCGCGACGGGTTGGGCGAATCGGTTTGGTATTCACCAGCGTCAACTCAAATTTAGAGATCAACTCAAATAGCACTAGTTTCATCTCAAACAGGGCAAACGCTGCCCCAATACAGCGCCGATCGCCCCCACCAAACGGCAAATACTCATAAGGTGAATACTGCCGCTCTAAAAACCGTTCAGGTCGAAACTGCTTTGGGTCCGGGTACACCGATTCCCGATGATGGGCCAGATAAATGGATGGCATAATCACCGTCCCCGGTGCCAAGGCATAACCCGCAATCGCGATCGGCTGTTTGACCACTCGCGGAAAAGCACTCAGCGCAATCGGATACAGCCGGAGCGTTTCCTGACAGACGGCTTGCAGGTAGGGCAACCGGGCAATCTCCATGGGGTCAGGATCGTGGCCCAGGGTAGCCATTTCCGCCAGCAGTTGGGTTTGCACAGTGGGCAACCCCACGATCCAGTAGAGTGCCCAGGCCAGAGCCGAGGCGGTGGTTTCGTGGCCAGCAAACAGCAGCGTAATCAGTTCATCTCGCAACTCGACATCTTGCAGCGGTTGCCCCTCCACATCCTGGGCGGCCATGAGTAAGGCCAAAATGTCAGTTCGATTTGAATGAGGCTGGTGGCGGCGATCGCGAATTTCGGCATACAGCAATTCGTCCACCTGCTGCCGTCGCTGCAAGAAGCGGCCCCAGGGAGTCCACGCCCACTTCTTTTGCAAGAATGGGTAAAACAAAAACATTGCACCCAAGGGTGAGCTAAAGCCATCCAGCATTTGGCTCATGCCTTGACGTAATTGCTCATATCGCTGCCCCGCCTCCAGACCAAACACGACCTGCAAAATCACCCGCAGGGAAATAGACTGCATGACCGGACGAACCGCAAAGGTAGAGCCAACGTTCCAGGTACTGATCTCCTCTGTGGTAACGGCCCGAATCACCTGAGCATAGGAACACATGCGATGCGAAACCGTTCCTCCATGAGGGGCAACTCCCTGAAACGGTGGCATCAACAACTGGCGCTGTCGCTGGTGAGCCAGTCCTTCCAGCAGCACAATTCCGTGTTCGCCAATCAGTTCTTTCAAAATCTGGTTGCCGCGTCCGGCACTCAGTTGCTCTGGCTTTGCGGTAAAAATTGCTTCCAACGCCGCAGGGCTGCTGCAATAAACTAGCGGCGTTTTCGCATCGGGCTGAGATACACGATAATCATCGCCATAGGCTCGACGGCGGGCCTCAATCGTGTCCAAAGGTTGAAAGAGGAAGCGCAACCCCCAAAGGCGACGCTGCCAAATTGAAGTCTTGGGCGGACCATTCAGCGATCGCGGGGCCGTGTGAGTCATCATCCATCCCGGTCAGTCATGCGAGTGGGTTGCCAGTCAGCGCAACTTTCTAAATTCTAGGTGAAGACTCCAAAGTTCGGGGTGGAAATTGATGAGTCAGCCCAACCACCGTGGTTCCTATCATCTGCCAACTGACCCAGGCCAACTGACCAACCGCACGATCATCACTTGCGCCCCCCACTGAACTCTGCCACGTTGCCTAGTGTTCCGTCAGGAAAATTTTGACGGGTCGAAGACCCGCAAAATTTAACCCCAATCAACAACCTGTATTTTGGCTGCCCGTCAATGGTTGATTGACTTACCACCAAGGTAGAGGCTATCTCTGTAGCGGCCATCTCTACAGAGTCATGCTGTAGAGCCATGCTGTAGAGTCATGCTGTCGGGTGATTGTCTTTGTAGTACGATGTAATATCCTGAGAATACGGCAAGCTTACGTAAACGCCGCTTATCAACATTTATGCTGCCCGTGAATGTAATCACCGATACAACGACTCTGGTTGCCTACGATTTGTGTAAGCAATACGGTGAAACGCCTGTGGTTCAGAATGTGAGTTTCACCTTGAATTTTGGTGAGATTTTAGGATTGCTGGGTCCCAATGGAGCCGGGAAAACAACCATTGTGGGGATGCTTTACGGTGGAGTCGCCCCTGGTCGGGGATTTGTCCGGCTTGGCTCGACGCAGGTTCAAAGTGACGGACGGCGGGCACGGGCCAAGATGGGCATCGTCACGCAGGAAGACAACCTCGATCCAGATTTTTCTGTGTTTGAGAACTTGCTCCATTTTGCTCATCATTACCGCATTGTTGGCAGGGCGGCGAGTCAGCGCGTGGGTGAACTGCTGGCTCAGGTCAACCTGGAGGACCACGCCCAGAAACGGATTGATGAACTGTCAGGCGGGATGAAGCGGCGGTTGGTACTGGCTCGCGCTTTGATTAATCACCCCCATGTCGTGTTTCTAGACGAGCCAACGACGGGCCTTGATCCAGATGCGCGACAAGAATTTTGGAAGCTGGTGATTGATCTCAAACAGCGAGGGTGTGGAGTGCTGTTGACGACTCACTATATGGACGAAGCTCAACGGCTCTGCGATCGCCTCCTGTTACTTCAGCAAGGACAGGTGATTGACCAGGGCACCCCCCTCGAACTCATCGATCGCACCATTGGCAAAGAAGTGGTCGAAATTGAAGGAGTGGATGAAGCCATCCTCCAGGGGTTAGCGCTTCAATTTAATACCTGGTGTCGCCCCTTTGGCAGTGGGTATTTGCTGGCCTTGCCAGTCGCGCCGATGCCACTGTGGGAGCAGTTGGTTGCCACCGAACCAGAACGCCTGACTCGTCGCCACGCCAATCTAGAAGATGTATTCCTTCGTTTAACAGGAAAGGTTTTGGAATGAAACGACTTTCTGCCACTCCCTGGGGGGTGTATTCTGTCTGGCACCGCCACGCCAAAGTTTATCAACGCACCTGGTTGGTGAACTTTCTCCCCCCCGTGACGGAACCGATCATGTACCTGATTGCCTTCGGCTTCGGGCTTTCGCCGCTGGTCGGAGAGATTACTTATGCGGGGCAACCCGTCTCCTATTTGCGGTTTATTGCGCCCGCGATGATCGCGATCGGGGTGCTATTCCAATCCTTTTTTGAAGGAGGTTATGCCAGTTTTATTCGCCTCAACTTTCAAAAAACTTGGCAAGCCTTATTGACCGCGCCGTTGAGTTTCACCGAAGTTTTTTTGGGAGATTGGCTGTGGGCGGCCACTAAAGGCATGATTGCCGGAAGTTTAACAGGACTGGTTGCCGTCATCTGGGGCCTATATTCTCCCCTGAATCTGCTGCTCTCGTTGCCGCTGCTGCTGCTGGGCAGTCTGCTGTTTGGAGCAATGGGCCTGCTCACGGCTGGAAGTGTACGCCAAATTGATCAGATTAACATTCCCATCTTCCTGCTGATCATTCCCATGTTTACGCTGTGCGGCACCTACTTTCCCAGAGAAACGCTGCCGCCTTTTCTACGAGCGATCGCAACGGTGCTGCCCCTTTCTTCGCTGATCGATCTGTTGCGGTGGAATTTGGGGTTATCCCCTTACTGGTGGCTTCAGTTTCTCTGGTTGGTCACCTTAATGCTGATTTTTGTGAGTCTGGCCATCCGTAAAATTTATCCTCAACTGGTTAAATAACGAATGCATGACTATCTTTGATAGCCATCCTGAAACTGATGCTGCAATCAGTACTGATGAAGTTTGATCGAATTGCAGTGATGACCCAGTCTTGGCAAAGTAATGATTGACGCTGGTTGACTATTAAACTGTATCGCAAGGCGATCGCGTTCATTGCAAGTAAGGTTTCAACAAAATCGGACTGATAAACCAAAGAGTAAGGCGTTGTTAAGTAAACGTTGTCAAACATATGTAAAGCCTTGATGTCGTCATTGATTTATTCATAAATCACGATCGCCTCCGCAACGAGCTATCGCCAGAGCTTTGGTCAAGCAGCTTCAGCCCAAGTTATTTGTTGCAAGACCGAGTTTGGGTTCGGTTTTCTAACTCGTCCGTTTGATCGAGCAAAGTTTGGCTGAGGCTATCTATCTGCATCCCTACCGTTGTTGCTGGAACTGTAACCACAGATCGCAAGTCATCCTGAGCATGGCACTGTAAAGGTGTAAAGCATGTTGATCAATGAAAAATTCGGGGAAGATTGGTATGGAGCAGGATGCAAGATTTCGATGGGGAGCGGCGATCGCTGCGGGGTTGCTGCTATTAGGCTGCCTGGGATGGCTCCGGTTAGCCACGATCAAACCCGCCTGGGGCGCTAAGGCGATCGCCGAAAGTAATCGTTCTACACTGGAAGGTAATCCCCACCCTGAGAATTCTCCAGTCATGGCGCAGCGTCCTGCTTCCACCCATCCGCAACTGATTGCTGCCAACACCCGCTTTGGCTTCAAGCTGTTTGCGGCTGTGACCAACCAACAACCCAATCGAAATGTGTTTGTGTCTCCCTCCAGCGTGGCGATCGCGCTGGCGATGGTGTACAACGGGGCCACGGGGGAAACACAACAGGGCATGGCCCAGGCACTCGAACTGCAAGGCATGAGTTTACAAACCTTGAACCAGGCCAATGCAGATTTGAAGAGTGTATTGGAGAATGCCGACCCAAAAGTGCAATTGGCGATCGCCAACTCGCTGTGGGCACGGCAGGGTGTTCCGTTCAAGCCCGACTTCATTCAGCGGAATCAGCAGTTTTATCAAGCTAAATTAACAGAACTGAACTTTGCCGACCCGCGTGCAGTCGCCACGATCAACGGTTGGGTTAACCAAACTACTCGCGGTAAAATTACCGAAATTGTGGATCAGTTGAGTCCTGATGATGTAATGGTTTTAATCAACGCGATCTACTTTAAAGGAAACTGGACTCGTCAATTTAATCCGCAACAAACCAAGAGTGAGCCATTTTATTTGGCTGATGGGAACTCCAAAAAACATCCCTTCATGCTGCAACGGGGCGAATATCGGTATTTTGATGCCCCGTCCTTTCAGGGGGTGATGTTGCCCTATGGCGATCGACAACGCCTGAGCATGGTGATTTTGTTGCCCAAGCAAACCTCAAACTTAGCCGAGCTTCAGCGCAACCTGGTCGCAACCAACTGGGACACCTGGATGAATCAGTTTCGCACTCGTCAGGGAACCATTCAAATTCCCCGCTTCAAGCTAGAGTACGAGGTAGAACTCAGCCGCATCTTGTCGCAGTTAGGGATGGCGAAGGCATTTAGTCGGCAAGCAAATTTTTCGGGAATTAGCCAGATCCCGACCCAAATTGATGAAGTGAAGCACAAAACCTTTGTCGAAGTGAATGAAGAAGGAACGGAAGCCGCAGCCGTTACGTCGATTGGGATTCGGGCCACAGCCGCCATTCCCATGACTGAACCCTTCCAGATGAAGGTCGATCGCCCATTTTTCTGCGCCATTCGAGATAACCAGACCGGTGCCATTCTCTTCATGGGGGCGATCGTCAATCCACAATAAGAGGCATTCAGAGTCGGGACGTGCCACCACACCTCCCGACTCTGAATGAACTGGAGGCCCAAGCTATTCCGATGCTCTCATCTTTTCTAATTCTGCCCGAATAGCCGCAATCTGGGCTGTAAGTTCCTGAAGCTCCACCTGCACATTCGGCGGCGCACTGGCAGGGGTAGCCACAGTTGCGACTCCCGTTGAAGCTGGCCCATGAGCAGCCGTATTTTGCTGATTAAACAAATTATTCACAAAGGTGCGGGCTTCCTGCTCAGTCGATTCGCCCTTCTCCTCCCATTCCTCAGATAATTTCCGCCACTCCTGTCTGAGTTTGGTCAGGTTTTCCTCCCGTTTGGTGGGATCTTGCAAAACTTCGACCAGAGTTGTCGTTGCGCCCAGCGTGACACGCACACCGCTATGTAATAACTGGATCAAGGATTCTGAGTTCATGCTCCGTAGGCTCCTCTGATATCAATTGGGGCATCAAACCGTTCAGCAGTTTGCCAACAAGATTCTTGCAGACCGTATGAGCCTGTAAGGTTGCCTTGATTCTACTGCAACATGACCCAAACCCGCCGCTAATCCTGTGCTTCCTCATGTTCCACAACAAACACATTCGAGTGGAGATTGGCAATAATTTGCTTCCCCTGTTGAGTCAGGGATAAATAATCAAGCGCGTTTTGAATGTAAGGGTACACACCATGCCAGTAAAATTTGGGGTAATTTTTGCGGAGATCGCCGGGATGGTGATATCCCAGGGCTTTGTTCACTCCGGTTTCCTCAAATTCGTAGAACAAAGCACTAATTTTTTTCAAATAGCGCGGGTCACTCAATTGCCCGATCAAATCCGACGCGCGGATCAAACCGGGGTAGTTTTTGGTTTCCTGATGGTCTTCCGCCGCCGGAACGGGAAAGCGGGTTAACTCAATGTTGTGCTTAATCACTTCGGCATCAATCAATTTATGCCCGCCAAACCGTTCATCAATAAATAACTTGGCCCGGTCTACATGGTATGGGGTGAGCGATGCATCCGAAGAACCGGGAGCCAAAGTCACCATGCCGCCATTGCGTCCAGTGGCATAGATGCCATTTTGATCCTGACGGCAAACGCCTTTGACATAACCAATGTCGTGGCAAACCAGGGCAATTGTAAAGTGTAGCCAGTCGTCGCAGGATACGCCCCCTTCCCGAATGTGCTTGCCTCGCAAAATTTCTTGACCTACCAGCGTCACTAGAATGGAATGCTCTACGTTATGGTAGAGCGCGTCGCTGTTGGCAATGTTTTCCATCGCCATTGCGCCCACCCAACCAATAATGTCCTCATAATCGGATTTCAGGCCGCCATAGGTGCGGCGGTAGCCTTCCTTCAATTTTTTGACAAAGTCTTCGATTAGTAGTTCCGTGGCATTAAACATTGGCGTGGCATGATTTGATGCGATCGCAGAAGAGAGCCTGAACTCAGCTTCAACTCAATTCAACATACAGAAGAACTTGCCAAGATTCAGGGAAATCATTAAATCTTTTTAAGGTTCTGCCAGCTTCAGCAACGCATCCTTTACACCAGGAGGCAGTTGCCGCATAATTTTGCCCTTTTCAGAATCCACTGCCACCAGTGTCACCCGCGCCGTAGCATACAATTCCTGCCCATCCACGGATTGAATCTGATAATCCCAATTAATGCGAACCCCGGTAATGTCTACCATCCGCGTCCTTACCAGCACCTTCGTGCCCATGCGAATGGGTAAATGGTAGCGAATGGCCAACTCGACCACAGGCAAACCGCACCCCATCTCTACCAAATCCGCAAAGGAAACGCCAATACTTTGCAAGCATTCAATGCGGGCTTCTTCCAGCCAGACGATATAGGAACCGTGCCAGACGCTCCCCTCGTAATCGGTGTAGTGAGGGTGAGCCGTCACAGGATACGTAAACCAGCCGCCCGTAGTCACCTGGGTCAGCGGCGTAATGTCATAGGACGGGAATTGGGGCAAATCTGACGAATCTGTCATAGCTCAGTGGAATGAAAAAATGTAACGTGACGACCAACTTTTATACTTTCTTACATTTTGGAAAGAATCGCTGCATTGAAACCGCCTGATCGAGGTCAGATTTGTGACGAATTATGGACTTCAAAAAGTATTCGATTGAGGGAATTTAGGGATGGAGTTATTAATAGAAGTGAGTTTTACTTCGGGTTGAGCCATTCACTTGAAGTAATCATGCTTGAATAAATTTTGCATCTTGCGACGCTTGAGATCATCGTAAGATCGGCTGCCAACTCACTGGAGATCTAGTTTTAAAACCTGAGGCAACGCAATGATAGAAAAAATTCTCTTAGCAGATTCTGGTACGGGTCATTCTGAAGAAATGCTAAAAACCCTGATGGAAATCCCTTCAATCCAAAAGGCGCAAGTGACCGTTCTCCATGTGGTGCCCCCGCAGATTACCACCGATGGGATGACCGAAAAGTGGGAGGAAGGTGGCAAGGTATTGGCCAATGCGATTCAATCGTTGAGTCTTGATCCCAACCATGTGAATGCCATGTTGCGCCAGGGGGAGCCCAAAGATGTGGTGGTTAAAGTGGCCGAAGAGATTGATGCCGACCTCGTTATTATGGGGTCTCGTGGGTTAACCCGCATTATTTCGATTCTAGAAAATTCGGTCAGTCAGTATGTCTTTCAGTTGTCGTCTCGCCCTATGCTCCTGGTGAAAGACGATATTTATGTTCGCAAGATCAAACGCATCATGGTGGCGATCGACCAGTCGGTTTCTGCGAAACGGTGTCTGGATTTAGCGTTATTTTTGCTACGTGATATTAAGGGAGGGCAAATTACGCTGGTGCATGTGGACTCAAAACCATCAGGCAAGGAGGAACCCAAGTATGGCGCAGAAGCCGAGAAGGATGAAGCCTTGACCGAGGCGATCGCGCAGGTAAAAAAGGCAGGAGTCTCTTATCAATGTATTTCGGCGGCGGGTAAACCCGGTGAACTCATTTGCCGCTTGGCCGAAGAACAGCAAACAGATTTGTTAATGTTAGGATCACCCGATCGTCGCCCGTCGATCGCCAAAGGGTTGCCGGATCTAGACCGGTTGTTGGGCACATCTCTGTCGGATTATGTGCGAGTGTACGCAAATTGCCCTGTGTTGCTGGCTCGCACCGTGACATATTAGGCTGATTATCTAAACTTTTAGATATCATGAGTGAACGGGCATGGGGACGTTGAATCCAGCGTCCCTATCCTTTTAGATTCAATCGCTGACAGTTCCACTTTGGGAAATGGTGCTATGGTGATGCAAATGAGCGATTTGGAACGGTGCTACCGACTATTAGGACTCAAGCCTGGGGCCTCCTTAGAGGAGATTAACCAGGCGTATAAGGATCTGGTGATGGTCTGGCATCCTGACCGAATTGCGGCGCAGGAGCCGCATCGCATCGCCGAAGCTCAGGAAAAAATGAAAGAGCTGAACCATGCGCGTGACCAGTTGCGGGCTTATCGCTCGAAGGTGCAGGCTCGCACCGCCCAGGCGGCGAATCAATCCCAACGGCATTACTACCAGCCCTATCCCCGGCCTCATCAGCATTATCAAGCGACGAGTCAGTCTACGACGGGGCAGCACACGGGCCAACCTAAGGAGCGATCGCAATCCAGCCACCAGCAATCCAGCCACCAGCAATCCAATCACCAGCAATCCAATCACCAGCAATCCAGTCATCATCACTCTGCTCAAGGGCATACTCGGACTGATAGCCGCTCATCTGGCCAGACGCATGAGAGTCGATCGCCCAATGGCTACGCTCAAACCGGCAACGGCAACGGACAAACTTACGGGCACGCCTACGAGCGATCGCACTATAAGCCGGAATCGCCGCCCCATCGACCCACACATCACGGGCAGGCTCATCACGGGCAGGCTAAAGAGCGATCGCAAGCTAATCCGCAGTCGGCTGATCAGGCTCCATCCCCAATGGATTACCGCAGCTATACCCAACCGAAGGCTTCAGCCGCAAATCCGTCTGCGTCCTCTCATGGGCAGAGCCATGTGCCACCGCAGTATTCGTCTTATCAGGCGTATTACCAGGCTGCTACCAATGCCAATGTCGCCAGTTCTCAGGCGCAACCGCGATCGCCCTCTAGCCCACCTGCCTCTGGTTCAGCCGCAAGTTCGCCATCCTACAATTCCCCGTCCTACAGTTCCCCGTCCTACAGTTCGCCATCCTACAGTTCGCCACCACCCAAGTCGCCCTACCCGGATATGAGCGGGGTGGATTTGAGTGGAGCCAACCTGAGCGAAAAAGACCTCTCCAATCGCAATCTCAGCCATGCCAACCTCAGCCATGCGGATCTCAGCGATACCTTTTTGCACAAGGTTAATTTAAGTGGGGCCAATTTGGAACGGGCGAATTTGTTTCGGGCCAATCTGTTGCAGGCCAACCTCAGACAGGCAAATCTGCGGGGTGCTAATTTGATTGGAGCAGATCTGAGTGGCTCTGATTTGACGGGAGCCGATTTGACAGATGCCAAAATTGGGACGAGCGATCGCATCATGGTCAAACTTACAGGGGCCATTTTGACCGGGGTAATTTTGCCAGATGGCCGCGTCCACGATTAGCATTTGCCGGTGCCGCGATCGTTAAAACCGGGGTGGAGCCTGAGGGGTCACGGTGGGCAGGGAGGTGGGTGGCAGGGTCGGAGTGGGGCTGGGCGCGATCGTGTCTGGTAGGGGCTGGTTGGGAATAGGCTGATTCGGCAGCGGTTGGTCCGGAATGGGTTGATTCGTTGAGGGCACTTGAGTGGAAGGAATAATCGCCAACTCCAGGGTGCGTTTCGTTGGTGAACAGCCCTGGAGAGTGGCTTCAACGGTGATGGTGTCATTGACCAGAGATAAGGGTGCCGTGTAAACGGACTGATTTTCGATCGTAATGCGGGAGTCGAATTGGCCGTAGGTGGCACGCCACTGGTACATGGCGGATTTTTGATCGGGATTTTCAATATCCACCGAAAGCAACCGTTGTTCAGCAGCGGGCACAATAATGGGTAATCCGGCTGTGGATTGAACCCGTTTGGGGGGTTGATTGGGGTTGGAACTGGGCTTAAAGACGGCCACATCATACACCTGCGTTGCACACAAATCGACGGGTTGCTCAACTCGAAACAACCCAATCAGCGGTTGTGCAACCAAATCCCAGGTGCCATACAACCCGATCGCCACAACAATAAGCGGCAAACAATAGCGCCTCAGTTGATCAAACCAGGTTTGTCGTTTTGACATGGTGGATGCCAGGGGAGAATTTACTCTATTCTTCACCGGGAAGACAGTTTCATGACCGTCTCCTGAACATTGCTTATGATCTCTTCATTCGGTCATGCCCCGACGACCAAGGCAGACAGCAGGGGCGGAAAACTATCTACGATAGCAAACTCGCGCGAGGATTGAAGGTTTCTAGTTGGCGCAGTTTTTCGTACAGTTCCCGTTCCTGTTCGGATAATTCCTTAGGCATGACAATTTGAATTTCCACAATCTGGTCGCCGCGATCGCCATTCACCGGATACCCCTTATTCGCCAACCGCAACCGTTGCCCCGACCGCACCCCCGCCGGAATATTCATTTTGACGAGACCATCCAAGGTCGGCACCTCCACCGATTCCCCCAACACCGCTTCGCTGGGAGTAATGGGAAGCTGACAGAAAATGTCTGATCCTTCGAGTTTGAAGAAAGGATGGGGGGCGACATCAATTTTCAGGTACAAATCCCCACCCGATACCCCCTGGCCTTTGAGCCGGACGCGCTGCCCCGACACCATCCCCGATGGCATATTCACCTCCAGCGATCGCCCATCCTCCAGGCGAATGCGTTCGCGACCACCGGAATAGGCGCGATCCAGGGGCACCGTCAGCCGGGCTTCCGCATCGCGGGGTTTGGCGCGGGGAACGGTATAAGTGGTTTTGCTAGTGCCGGGACGAAACGGCTCTTGCACGGTGCTGGTGGCCGTTCGCTCTTCTCGTCGGTTCAGAAGCTGATCGACAAAGCTATTGAAATCACTAAATTCGGAAAAATTAAAATCATCGCTGCTGCGATCGTTGCCACGGCCCCAACCACGACCCGGCGATCGCCCGCCACTCTGGAAGCCAGGACGTTTCCAAAACTGGCCAAACTGATCGTATTGGATGCGCTTATCCGGATCAGACAACACCTCATACGCTTCATTGATGTCTTTAAACCGATCCTCCGCCTGCTTATCGCCCGGATTCAGGTCTGGGTGATATTGACGGGCTAACTTACGGAAGGCTTTCTTTACTTCCTCCGGGGGTGCGTCTTTGCCTACTCCTAAAATGTCGTAATAATTCCGAAAGTTCTGCATAAGTGTGAGAAGTCAGGAGTCTGAGAGGGAAAGGGAAGGCGAGAGACAGGGGAACCAGGGAGCAAGGAGGCCGGGGAAGAGGAGAGGCAACTTTACCGACTCCCCACGCCCGTCTCCTGACTCCCCACGTCCGTTATAGCCATTCATCGTCCTCATCCCAGTCATCCTGGTAGAGATTGGGGCGAGGATTTTTGGTGGAGCGGGGAGGATTGCGATCGCCGCGATCGCGGCCTTCTTTGCCAACGGGTCGGGGGCTGGGAGGGGAGGGACGATCATCGTAGTCGCGATCGTCTCGGTTACGGCTGGTGGGGCGAGGATTCGGCTCATCGCGGGAGCCATAACGGGGATTGTTGCGGGGCGTGCTGTAAGGGTCGCGAGTGGTATCCCGACTGGCATAAGCATCGCGGCTGGGAGCAGCATCGCGGCTGGAGGCAGACTCACGCGGGTAGGCATCTCGGTTACTGGCCGATTCGCGCCGCTCATAAGGATCGCGGGAGCCGTAATCTCGATTGCCGGGATCGCGATTGCCAGGATCGCGATTGTTCGCCGGATCACGCCGGGGGGAACTGTCGCGATCGCGATAAGCATCCCGATCATAGGTATCCTGGCTGTAATTATTGCGACTGTAAGGGTCCTGATTACTGCGATCGCGGTTATTGCGATCGCGGTTATTGCTATCTCGGTTGTATGCATCCCGGCTGTAATCATCCCGGCTGTAATCATCCCGGCTATAGTCCCGGTTGTAGTTATCTCGGTTGTAGTCGCGGTTGTAATTATCTCGGTTGCTGGCCGCAGGGCGATCGTTATCCCACCGATCGTTGTCCCATCGGTCGGAGTTACTGCGAGATGAGAGGCCATAGCCGTAACTGCTACTGCTGCTGCCGTAGCGATCGCCGCCATAGCTGCCATAACTGCTACCGCTGCCGTACCCGCCATAACTGCGGCGATCGTCGAAGTCGTAGTAATCGTCATCGTCATCGGTGAAGAAGCTCTTGATCGCGCCCAACAGGCTGTCAGCTTCTTCCTCTTCCTTGTTCCGCTGATACACTTCGCGAGTCAGGTCCGACACGGCATCTTGCAAATCCGAGTAGTAGCGATCGATGCCGCGTTCGTCGTTCTCGGCCAGGGCATCTTTTAAGCGTTGCGAGGCGGCTTCAATCCGGCTACGGTAACTAGTAACAAACTGCATCCCAAAGTCCAGGGTGGCCTCCCGCAGTTGCCGTTCGGCTTTGAGGATGAGTGATTCGGAATCGTTGCGCTTCTGGACTTTCTCCTTCTTGAGGCGATCGGCTTCGGCGGCTTCCTGCGCCTCTCGAATCATGCGGTTGACTTCCTCATCGCTCAGAGTGGAAGCCCCTTGAATCGTGATGCTTTGCTCCCGTCCGGTGGTGCGATCCATTGCCGTCACCTGCAAAATGCCGTTGGCATCAATATCAAAGGCGACTTGCACCTGAGGAATGCCACGGGGAGCGGGCGGAATGCCCGTCAGCTTGAAGCGACCGAGGGATTTGTTCCCGGTTGCCATGTCCCGTTCCCCTTGTAGAACATGAATTTCCACCAGGGTTTGATTATCTTCGCCCGTGGAGAAAATATCCGATCGCCGGACTGGAATGGTGGTATTGCGGGGAATGAGCTTTTTCATCAAGCCGCCGATGGTTTCTAACCCCAACGAGAGGGGCGTAACATCCAGCAGCAAAATGTCCTTCACTTCACCGCCCAAGATACCAGCTTGAATGGCGGCCCCCACGGCGACGACTTCATCCGGATTAACGTTCTGGTTGGGTTCGCGATCGATGAAGCTGCGAACCAGTTGTTGCACGATGGGAATCCGGGTAGAACCGCCCACCAGCACCACTTCATCAATTTGGGCGGGGTTGAGTCCAGCATCGCGCATTGCTTGGCGCACAGGACCCCGCAACCGAGTCAGCAAATCTCCACACAATCCTTCAAATTCAGAACGGTTGAGCCGAGTTTCAATGTGTTTGGGACCGTCGGCAGTGGCGGTGATAAAAGGCAGATTAATTTCCGTCACCATGACACCAGACAGTTCAATCTTCGCTTTTTCGGCGGCTTCCGTCAGGCGTTGGAGCGATTGGCGATCGCGCCTCAAGTCCACGCCTTCTTTTTCTAAAAATTGTTCTGCCAGCCAATCCACAATTTTCTTGTCAAAATCATTCCCGCCCAGTTGGGTATCGCCAGCGGTCGCTTTGACTTCAAACACGCCATCGCCCACTTCCAAAATGGACACGTCAAACGTACCACCGCCCAGATCAAACACCAAAATAGTCTGGCTATCGCGCCGTTCCAGGCCGTAGGCGAGGGAAGCAGCAGTCGGTTCATTGAGAATGCGTTTGACTTCCAATCCGGCGATGCGTCCGGCATCACGAGTCGCTTGCCGTTGGGAGTCGTTGAAGTAGGCGGGAACAGTAATCACGGCCCCGGTAACAGGTTCACCCAGGTAACGACTGGCTTCTTCGGCCAGTTTCTTCAGGATCATGGCGGCCAGTTCTTCCGGGGCAAATTCCTTTTGCAACCGGGGACACTTGACCTTGATGTTACCGTTTTCGTCTTTCCGAACGGTATAGGGCACCCGTTTGGATTCGGGCGTTAATTCGCCATACTTACGACCAATGAAGCGTTTGATGCCAAAAAAGGTGTTTTGAGGGTCTAGAACGGCTTGGCGACGGGCCAGTTGCCCTACCATGCGTTCGCCATCTTTACTAAAGCCGACAACGGATGGGGTCGTCCGCATTCCTTCGGCATTGGCAATGACGACGGGTTTGCCGCCTTCCATCACTGCTACTACTGAATTTGTCGTCCCCAAGTCTATGCCAACGACTCTTCCCATTCCCGTTTGCTCTCCCCTAGTCTGCACCAGTTTATGCAGATTTTAGATTCCATTGTATCTTGTGTGTGAATTGTGTCTTGGGCGATCGCGCCCCGTCAATCGCAATCCCCCTACCTTCATGGTTCGGGTAATGTCCCCGGCGATCGCCTTAGATCACAAATGGGTCGATCGCGTATTCGTTCCAGGTGTGCTGAAACCATTCGGCGACGAAGGGCCGCACCACAAACTTGGGTGGCCGCCCGTCTTGGACATCAATCCGCAGAAATGAGTAAGGACGGCGTTTTTGGGACCCTGAGCCGGACCGTCCCACATAAAGCTGGGATTGAGCAATGGTTTGTTCGGTGTCCCCCTGAAATTCCAGCAGATCGTTGCCTTCCAGGCGTTGGCGGCGCAGGCTAAAGCCACTTCCCCCGCAGACAATCCAATTGGTATAAGCATCGGCGTGCCCCGTGTTCAACGTCCGCAGGTATTCCAGGCAGTGAGCATGACCGTTCAACACCAAATCCACAATCGGGCGACCTTGCGGCACCTCCCCGATCACGGCGGCGACCCCATCCAACACCTGTTGTAATCGTTGGCGAATGGCGATCGTTTGGGCTTGTTGCCATTTGGTGGCCTCGGTGACGTAGGGTGGATGGTGGAAAAAGAGAACTCGCCCCCGCACCGATTCGGTATGCCAGGATTCGATCAGGCGTTGCTGGAGCCACTGGAGTTGTTCGGTGTCGGTGGTGGTGGTGCGATCAGCCGCCAGTTGTTTGTCAATATCGCGGATGACCTCGGCCAGTTGTTCTTCTTTGGCGTGCAGGTCATCCAACCGTTCGGATTCCTGCGGTTTGCTGCCATCCAATTGGGCTGATTCAGCAAAGATGTCTCGCCGTTCTTTTTCAATGGTTGCTCGTCGCTGCTGTAACTCGGCTCGAAAGTCATCCCCGGCGGCGGTGTCGGGGAGAGGTAGGGGCGCGTTAAAGGTGTTGGAATCGAGGGCAAAAAAATCAATATTGCCAGCGCGAAAGGTGTAGTACCGATTGGGCAGGCGCGTGAAGCGTTCGGGCTGATAGCGTAGGCAGCGCCCAGTGGAAGTTTCAGCCGTGTAATGGGTGTCTAGATGGCGAGCCAGATCGGCGGGATTCAAACATTTGAGATAGTCGAGAAAGGCTTTGGCGTAGGCATTCCCTTGTTCTGAACCGTGGAGGCCCACGTCAAAATCAAGCTGTTTACGAAACAGATAACGAAAGGGCAGCGTGGTTTGGAGGGCAAGGCCGTAGGCTAGGGGCAGATCGTAGTAGTCGTGGTTGCCGGGAACCAGGAAAAACGGCAGGTTGAACAGCAGGCGATCGTAGCGGGAGGCGGCACCATGAACTAAAAATTCTTGATACGGTTCGATGAAATTTTTGGGGTAGTATTCGCGGGAGCCAACCAGGTAGATGACATCGCCCGTGTGCAGCACAAAGCGGCAATCTTCCCGATGGTGCAACATCTGTTGGGCGATCTGGCGCTGGGGATTGTGCCCCCGGTGATACCCGGACCCACTATCGCCAATCACCAGGAAGGAAAAGTCAGGGGTGTCGGGGTGGCCGTCGTCTAAAACCAGGCGGGTCTGGTCGATCGCCCGTTGGTGGATGAGCTGATTCCCCCAACACACTCGCTGCTTCATCTTATGAATTTTGGTCGCGATCGCGGGATCAATCACAAATTGCATGATTAGCGTCCTGGAGGATGGGAATCGTAACTGATTTCGTTGGAACTGTAGGCGGGCGGTTCCACATGAATGGTGACCCGCACCGGGCCAAACCGCTCTTGCAATTTTGCTTCCACTGCTTCAGTAATACGATGCGCCGCTTCCACATCGATCGCATCCACAATCAGGTGCATTTCGATAAAAATTTGCCGCCCGACCATGCCCCGTGAGGCAATGCTGTGACAATTTAACACCCCTGGAATCTGCATCACCAGTTCATGAATCGCTTCGGGGGCGATCGCCATTTCATCTACCAACCACGGCAAATTCGCCCGAATCACCGACCAGCCACTCCAAAACACCAGCATCGCCACGGGGAGCGCCAGCACCATGTCCAGCCATTGCACGCCCCAAATCCAGATCCCGATCAAGCCACCCAGTACGCTAATCGTGACCCAAATATCACTCATGGTATGTTGGGCATCGGCGATCAAAATCGGGCTTTTGACCCGGTAGCCCTCGCGCCGCTCAAAGTAGGCCACAAAAATATTGACTCCCAGGACGATCAGCAAAATCCACAATTCCGAAGCAGAAATTTTTACCACAGATTCATGGGTTGAGAGCATTCGCGCGATCGCCGTCTGCACAATCTCAAAAAAAGCCACTCCTAGAAATGCAGCGATCCCCAATGCGCCTACAGCTTCATACTTGTGATGGCCGTAGGGATGGTCGCGATCGGGTTCGGGAGATGACAAGCGGCTGGTGATTAAACCCAAAATATTATTGGCGCTATCGGTGACGCTATGCAAAGCATCTGCCAGCAAACTGAGGGAACCGGTCATCCAGCCGACGATCGCCTTCAGGACCATAACCAACAGATTCAAACCCAGTGTGATGATTAACACGCGCTGGACTGCACCGCGATTATCCATTGATGCTGAGTTTCCTGATGCTGAGTTTCCCATTGCCGCCTCCCAACTCGCATGACATCACTCTAGGGGAGATCCCTGATTCCACACAACGCTTTAAGGTTACAGCTTATGACAAGAGCAGGGGCAGTAGGGCACTGCCCATTACAGTGATACTGAGTCCTCCTAAGATGTGAGATTGGCGATGGCTACTCCACGATTAACCCTCCACCTGGGTGAAGGGTCCGTATCCTTTCTGTTTCCCCTTGAGTCTGCGAAAGAGCTACAGGCGGCTCTGGTGGGTTTGCTCAATGCCTTAAAAGCCAGTGTGGCTCAAGCGGGAACTCCTGCCAAGGCGGCTCCCCAGCCCCCGTTGGAGTATTTGCATACCGGGGATGTTTTTTTAGAAATTTTCTGCAATCCCAATATCTGGCCTACGCCCTTTGCCGCCAAAGTGTTGGTGACCTTGAAGAGCGATCGCATTAGCCTCACGACCGAAGCTGAACTCAGTCGGTTAATTGAGGATGTGAATCAATATCTCGATCAATAACCCAGCGCCATAACCCAGTGAATTTAACAGCAAAAACTTTATGCTTCAGGGGCATTCTACGGTAGAGAGTTTAGACGGTTCCGGTAATGGTCAACGGGTTAAAAGCCTGCGCGATCGCCCTGCTGACGGGGTTGTTAGCGCTGGGGTTAGCAACGCTATGCAGTCAAGCGGGGAGTCAGGCTAGCACAGGGTGCGATCGCGCCTATCCCGGCGTGTGCATTCCCTCCCCCCCACCTAACCTGGATTGTAAAGACGTGCCATACCAAAATTTTCGGGTATTGCCGCCAGACCCGCATCGGTTTGATCGCGATCGGGATGGGATTGGCTGTGAGCGTCAACGGTAGCCGTCCATCTAGCCATCCATGCCTCATCTCCTATGACTCAACCCGTGACTCAATCCGCAATAATGACCCAGGCAAAACAGGGAAATCCTGCGGCGATCGCCCAATTGCTGAACCTCTCCTTCCAACCGCGCGGCATTACCGCCACAACGGAGCTAGACCAGGGCTGTTTGGCGATTGAGTTGCAGTCGGCCCACCCCATTCCCCACACCGCCGCGATCGCCTTTATCCGGCAGGGGTTAGAACGCTTACAGCCGCAAGGTATTCAATCGGTGTTTGTCTCGGCCCGCGTGGCAGATGCGGCACACCTGGATTGGATGGAGACCTTTTTGCTGAGCTGGGCGGCATCGGCTCCACCTACGTCTGCCACAAAGCCAGATCCACCGGAAACGACTGCACCCATGAGCCAATCCAGCCCATTGCCACCATCCCCCAGGGCAACCCGGAGTCAACCAGCCCCCGCGCGATCGCCCGCGCTAAAGCTAACTCGCGCCACCAGGGGCATTGCGGCCAAAGGGGTGGAGGCGTTGTTAATTGGGCTGGTGCTGGCAGGGATACTTTTTAGGATTGGGTTGTTCAAAATGCTGTTTCGTGGGTCGGTGGTGCTGGTGCATGAGGTTGGCCACGCCGCCACCCACTGGGCTTTTGGCCGTCCGGCCCTTCCCGCTGTCAATATTCTTTATGGTGGAGGGATCACATTTGTATTGGGGCAAGTTTGGCTGTTGAATCTGGCGATTTATATCGGCATTGCTTACCTGATTTACCGATTGCGGGTCTTGCCCAAGGTGCAGGGCGTAGCCGTCTTATTTGCCCTGGTGTATACCTACTGGTTGTTTACCCCCATCAATCAAATGTTGTCGGTGGCGATGGGGCATGGCCTGGAACTGGTGGCGATCGCGCTATGCCTGTTCCTGGCGGCAACCGGAAAACTTTGCCGCATTCCCGGCGATCGCGCCATTTATGCCATGCTGGGGTTTTTCATTTTGTTTAATGATGTGGAATTTGGCTGGCAATTGCTCCATGACGCGGATTTTCGCTCCTGGTATGAAGGCGGCATCGGTGGCGGCCTGATTGATAACGATCTGGTAATTTTGGCGAATGAGTACTTTGGGGTGGAGCTTTCCCGCGTCGCTACAGGGTTTTTGCTGGGGTGTTTCCTGGCTCCAGCGATCGGGGTTTTGGCCGCATTCTGGTTTGGCAAGACCGGGGCGGGGGCGATCGAGTGAGCCTCAGCCACAGTTCACTCAGTCCAGCAAGATGAGCCAGAAAACCAGCCAGACTCAGCGTTTCAACCCCTGCCATTCCCCTCTGAACATAGCCATCAGCGTTCTAACCTGCATTATTCATGAGAATTGAGGGAAAGTCTCGAAACCGCTTGGACATGAGCGATACCGCGATCGCTCAAAAAAAACAGCCTGTATTTTCGGGTGTAGGGGCACCTCTCGTGGGTGCCCTGATCGCTGAGGGTAGGCTTAAGGAATGGGAATCGTATTCAATAACCGCTCGACGATCGCCTTAGAACGTCGCCCTCCCGCCGGAATCATCCGATGGGAAAGAACGTAGGGCACCAAATATTTCACATCATCGGGAATGGCATAATCCCGCCCATCCAAAAATGCCAGGGCTTGAGTCGTGCGTTGGAGCGCAACCGCTCCCCGAGGGCTGATCCCCAATGTGACTTCCTCATCTTCGCGAGTCGCCCGCACCAACTCCACAATGTATTGCTGCAACGAAATATCCACTTTCACTTGAGCGCTCAACCGTTGCAATTCCTGCACCTCCTCCAGTGATAGGCAGGGTTGAATGTCGTCGTTTTTGGGGTGGTCGTGGAGCCGTTGCAACATCTGAAGTTCTTCTGCGGCGGTAGGGTAGCCCAGGGACAGGGACAGGGCAAACCGATCCATCTGAGCTTCTGGCAGGGGAAACGTGCCCTGGTATTCGACGGGGTTTTGAGTTGCGATCACGAAAAATGGAGTGGGCACTAAACGAGAGACCCCATCCACCGTGACCTGATGTTCCTCCATCACCTCTAGCAGGGCAGACTGGGTGCGGGGAGTGGCCCGGTTCACTTCGTCCGCCAGCAGGACATTGGCAAAGGTGGGACCGGCCATGAATTCAAACTGTCCGGTTTGTGGGTTCCAGATATTGGTCCCTGTGATGTCGGTGGGCATCAAGTCGGGGGTGCATTGCAGGCGTTGGAATTTGCCATCAATGGAGCGGGCGAGGGATTTTGCCAGGAGGGTTTTTCCCACGCCGGGAACATCTTCTAACAGGGTATGCCCACCAGCCAGCAGCGCCACGATCACCAATCGGATGGCTTCATGTTTACCAACAATGACTCGTCCTAAGTTTTGGGTCAGGCGTTCGATTCCGTCTCTCATGGTTACTCCACCATCAGTTCTTAGCAGCCGCTTCCGGTTAGTGGCTCCCTACCAGTGTGCCCAATCTTGGCCGGAAATGTCCTGTTTTAGAGTACTGAATCTTAATGACGTACAAAATTCCAACAAAAATCCTGGCTGGCTGTGCAGCCTTGCCCTTTCCGTGTCCATTCTGTAAATAGGAGCAACTCTATGTAGACCAAATGTAGACCAATTCCTGCTGCCTTTATCAAACTGGTGGTCTGTCAAGACTGTTTTGCTGGGTTGAAAACCCTCAAAACACTTAAGAATTGGGTTTTGTAGATTTGAGCTACCCCTCAAATCTATCCTGATGGACTACTAGCGATTCGTCAGTGTTCATTTTGTGTTTTCGAGTTGAGTCAAGGTTGTGATTTTGTAAGTTGCTGACTCCCAAAATCAGTCTTGACAAACCACTAATCCTGTCATTCCTGCTGCATCTCATCCCTATCCAGTTCTCCGCGCCAATGTCATCTACTTCGATTTCGTACATTAATACCGCCCGAACCCTTGCCTCAATCAGCCAACAGCGAGCCACCGGAGAGCTGACCCTGACGCAGGATGCTTACCCCTGGCGGTTATATTTCTTTCAGGGCCGACTGGTGTACGCAACGGGTACCTTACATCGAGTCCGGCGTTGGCGACGGGCGGTCAGGCGGCATTGTCCTGATTTCGGTACAGCCTTAATGGTCAAGGGCGAACCCTGGGAATATCAACTGTTGAGTCAGAGTGTGGCGCAGGGTGTTTTGAATGTGGCGCAGGCGCAGGGTGTGATCAAACTGAGTTTGGAAGAAGTGCTGTTTTCCTGGGTGAGTCATCCACTGATGCGATCGGAGTGGGTATCGGTCCAACGGTTCTCCTTTAAGGAAAATATGGCCTTGAGTTTGCTGCTTTCTTCGACCGAAGTGGAACAGGTGCTGAAACAAGCTCAACAGCTATGGAAACAGTGGAAAGGCTGGGAGTTGGAGTCTTTCAACCCTTATAAGTCTCCCGTGTTGCAGGAGTCGTTGCGATCGCATTCGGGGAGTGCACCACCGATTTTGGCAAACCTGAGTCCTTTTCTGACTGGGCGTTACACCCTGTGGGATATTGCCTGTCATGCCCGCCGCCCTGTAACCACGGTGACGCGGTTTTTGTTGCCCTGGGTGCAGCGGGGGGCGATTTCGCTGGAGGACATTCCCGACCTGCCCAATCCGCTTGAGCAAATCGCGCATCCGGCGAATGCCAGCCCGTCACTTTACCGTCCGCTGGTTGCCTGTGTGGATGATAGTTCGACCGTGGTGCAGGTATTAGCCAGTATTTTGGAGCCTGCGGGCTACCGCGTCTTGAAGATCCAAGACCCGCTCTCCGGCATTGGAGTCTTAAGCCAGTACAAACCGGATTTGATCATCATGGATTTGGTCATGCCCAATGCGAGTGGCTACGATGTCTGTAATTTTTTGCGGAAAACCCCGATTTTTCAAAATACACCCATCATTATTTTGACGAGTCAGGGAAGTATTGTCGATCGCACGCGGGCGCGTTTGGTAGGCGCATCTGATTTTTTGAGTAAGCCGCCGGAGCCGCAAACGTTGTTGCAATTGGTGCGGCATCATTTGAACTCGGTCATGTCTCCCCCCGGACAGACGACTTGTCAGTGTTTGGAGGAATAACGGTACAGTGGGAAGGGCAGATTGATGCCCAGTTCATTTCCACCGACTGTTATGACCGCGCAAGATTCGACCTCCCGTTCTCAGCCCTATCGCACTCAGAAGGAAACTGATTGGCGACTGCTCCGACGACTGATTCCTTATGGGTTACAGCATGGACGGTTGTTAGCCTTTGCGATGGTGTTACTGGTGCCGGGGGCGATCGCGGGGGCAATTCAGCCGATCCTGATTGGCGACGCAATTTCCCTGGTAAGGCAGGAGCAAACCTGGTTGCCATTTCTGCGAAATCTACCCCTCCTAATGGGCATTAATGTCATTGCTGGGTTGCTCCTGGTGACGTTGGCGCTGCGGACCGTATTGGATGCGTGGCAGGGCTATCTGGTGCAGGAAGTCGGGCAACAGATTACGGCGGATATTCGGAATGATTTATTCCATCATGTAACTTCGCTGGCGATGCGCTTTTTCGATCGCACCCCAGTTGGGCGATTGATCACGCGCCTCACCAGTGATGTAGAAGCCCTGGGAGATGTATTTTCCACGGGGGCGGTAGGCATCATTGGGGATTTATTTTCCATCCTGGTGATTGCCGTGACCATGTTTTTGCTGCAATGGCAATTGGCGCTGTTGCTGGTGGTGCTGCTGATTCCCGTGACGGTGCTGATCATTTACTTTCAACAGCAGTACCGCAAAGCGAACTACCGCGCCCGCGAAGAATTGTCAGCGCTCAATTCGATGTTGCAAGAAAACATTGTGGGTATTGGCGTGGTGCAGTTGTTCCGCCGGGAAGAATTCAATGCTCAACTGTTTCGCACGATCAATCAGCGATACATCAAAGAAGTAGACAAAACCATCTTTCATGATTCGGCTATTTCTGCCACGTTGGAATGGATTTCCCTGGTGGCGATCGCGGGGGTGCTGTGGCTGGGCGGCATCCTGGTCCTGGGAAATTCCCTTAGCTTTGGCACCCTGTCGGCATTTATTCTTTACGCCCAACGCCTGTTTGATCCCCTGCGTCAGTTTGCCGAAAAATTTACCGCAATTCAGGCCGGGTTAACGGCTGTAGAACGGGTGAGCGACATCATGCGGGAACCAGTGGAAATCCGCGATGCCGAAGTCACCAAAACGCTCCATACCAGTTCTGCCGTTGCCCGTGGGGAAATTCGCTTTGAAAACGTTTCCTTTGGCTATAAACCCGATGAATACGTGCTGCATGATCTGAATTTCACGATTCATCCCGGTGAGAAAGTGGCACTGGTGGGGCCAACAGGAGCCGGAAAAAGTTCGATTATTCGCCTGCTCACCCGCCTGTACGAAACCAGCGAGGGGCAGATTTTGGTCGATGGCATTGATGTGAGAGACTTGCCCCAAACGGAGTTGCGTCGCCATTTGGGAGTGATTTTGCAAGACGGGTTTGTGTTTGCGGGGGATGTGAAAAGCAACATTACCCTGGGCGAAACTTACTCCATTGAAGAAATTCGGGCCGCGGCCACACAAACCAATATTGCCGACTTGATTGAACAATTACCTCAGGGCTACGACACCCTCCTGCGGGAACGAGGCGCCAACTTATCGGGTGGGCAAAAGCAACTGCTGGCCTTTGCCCGCGCTACTATTCGCAATCCCAATATCCTCGTGTTGGATGAAGCCACCGCCAGCCTGGATGTGGGCACCGAAGCCCTGATTCAAGAAGCCTTAGAACGCTTACTGGCAGACCGCACCGCCATCATTATTGCTCACCGCTTGAGTACGATTCGGAATTGCGATCGCATCCTGGTGCTCAAACGGGGACACTTAGTGGAATCGGGCAGCCACGAAGAACTCTTGGCTCAGGGTGGATTGTACGCCAGTTTGTATCACCTCCAAATGTTGGAGGAATAAACCTCAAGTTTAAGCCTCAAGTTTAAGCCTCAAGTTTTTCAGCCCCATATTGGTTTAAATCCACAGTCGTAAATCACTGTGGCACGCTTGGCGTGCTGGTTCGCCTCCACTTCACCCGCTCGCCTCCACTTTACCCTACAGCACGATGGCCAGACAAAGAACAAAAAAGTAGCCTATAATACAGACATGAAAGAAAATTTACCCGTGGTGCTCTCTTATGAAACTCTTTAAGCGACAAAATTCCGCTAAAACCCTTGGCAAACCTGCACCCGAAGCGGAGGGGCATCCCGAACCTAGGGGCCATGTACATCCAAACTACCGCCACCTCACCTGGTTTCATCCCGGCGATGCTCAAACCGACGCGCGGTAAGCAGGATTTTTATAGCCTCTGCCATGTTACACATGGCAGAGGCGAGTCAGAACGCCTAGTCAGGCTCGGCTTTTGGCGATTCGATTTGTCTTAAGTGTTCTGACCAAAGCTATATTTTTGCTCCGAGTGTTAGAATCGGCGAAAATTAGATCGGCGAAAATAGATTTATTAAGCCAGAGGGGATGTTACATCTAATATCCCCTCTGGCTTAATCGCATTCACTTTTTAACGCACCCGGATCTAACGCGCCCAGTAAATTACTTTTTTCTCTACATACACAAAGAATGTGTAGAGAATCACCCCCATGATGGCCAGCACCAGCAAAGCCGCAAACGCGAGGGGAACATTAAAATCCGCCGTCGCTTGCACAATCAAATACCCTAACCCCGCGTTAGAGGCCACAGATTCAGAGATGACGGTGCCAATAAAAGCAAAAGACGCGGCAATTTTGAGGGACGCAAAAATGTAAGGGAGGGTATGAGGCCACCCGACTTTTTGGAATGTTTCTACCTGACTGGCCCCCAGCGATCGCAGCACGTCCTTCATTTCCGGTTCAACAGTATCCAAACCCAGCGCCACATTCACCGCGATCGGGAAGAAGGCCAACAAAAAAGCGGTAACGGTAGCCGGAATCGCATTGGCCCCAAACCAAATCGCCAACAGAGGCACGATCGCCGCTTTGGGAATCGTATTAAACGCCACCAACAATGGATAAAGTGTGAGATAGGCAAGGCGGGAATAACCAATCATGAAACCCAAAATCACCCCAACTCCCACAGCCAGAACAAAGCCCAGCATCGTCGTCCAGAGGGTCCGGAGGGAGTTAGCCAGGAGTTGGGGGGCAAAGTTCACCATCGCCTGAGCAATACTGGTGGGAGCAGGCAAGTTAAACGGGGGAATTTTGAAAATAATGACAGCCAGTTCCCACAAGGCAAACAACAAAATGGTGGCAAGAAACGGGAGGATAAACCCCGCAGATTTGGATTTGAGAAATCGGTCAAGATTGAAGGAAGTCATCGGGCGATCGCTCTTTTGAGACGGGTTTGAGACGGAGAAGTTTAGTTGTGATGAATATGCCGCCGAATATTGGAAAAATAATGATTGAACTCATCCGAGAGTTCCATCTCTAAGGTGCGAGGTCGGGGTAAATCAATCACTTCCTCGTAAATGATGGAACTGGGACGGGGACTCATAACATAGACGCGATCGGAGAGAAACACCGCTTCTCGCAAATCATGGGTAATCAAAATTCCCACACATTTCACCCGTAGCCACAGGGCTTGCAGCATCGTCCACATTTCCTCACGGGTAAAGGCATCCAGTGCGCCAAAGGGTTCATCCAGCAAGAGAATTTCGGGTTGGTGAATCAGCGCCCGACATAGAGAAGCCCGTTGCCGCATCCCCCCCGATAACTGCCAGGGATATTGTTTCTGGAAATCCTGCAATCGCACAGTAGACAGGAGATCCTGGGCCATCTCAATGTATTGCGCTTTCTTCTGGCCAAAGTCCCGTTTATAAGGCTGCACAATTTCCAGGGGCAGCATCACATTGTTGAGCGTATTACGCCAGGGTAATAACACTGGGTTTTGAAAGGCGATCCCAACATTGTTTAAAGGCTTTTTGATGCGTTGGCCGCGATAGCGAATTTCCCCAATGGGAGCAGGACTCAAGCCTGAAACCATTCGCAAAATGGAGGTTTTACCACAACCGCTAGGGCCAACGAACGAAACGAATTCTCCTGGCTTGATCGACAGGTTCACTTCCTGGATGATCCGCCGCATACTCCCTTCAAAAGGGTACTCCAGGCCAACTCGATCAAATTCCAATAAGGGAGCCGTATCCAGCGATCGCGAGTCAGACGACATTGAATCAAGAGTTGGCTGTACCATACGCGGTGTGGGTAAGTGGGTGAAGTAAAGGAGTCAACACTCAGGTAGGTCAATATTGGATTGAATCCGTAACGGTAGACTCCTGAGGGTTAGGGCAGGTTTCGCGAGAGTTCTGGCGATCAACCGATCAGTTTTGGCCAACCCTGCCCGTACAGGTATTTTGTTTTCCTAGAAATCTCCTTACGTGAGGGGTTTGCGATCGCTAGCCGGAGGTAAGGTTCTCAGGTCTTGCGGGGGCAAAAACTCGTCGGTGAAGATATCATCTACCGTTGGTGCCCCTTTCAGGTTAAATCCGGCGATGGTCTGCTCAATCGTTTTTGCCATCCGTTTTTCGTCCAGGCCACCCAGACCGTTCTTTTCCACTTCCGGCGTGATGTAGAGATCTCGCAGGGCAATCTCCAACCGCACCCGTTCGGCTTCTCGATCCATTAACTTACTATCATCCGACGCAATCACTGCATCCAACCCCGCCGAGGGATCTTTCAAAACATCTTGTAAGCCTCTGAAGTAGGCTCTCACAAACGCCTTGACGACATCAGGATTTTGCTTGGCAAACGCCTCTTTTGTCAAAATGGCATTGCCGTAGAAATCCAACCCATTTTCGGTGTAGTAGAAAACGTTGATATCTTCCATCTTCTTACCGCCCTTCAGCAGACTGGGTAAGGCAGACGTTGAAAAGCCACTGATGGCATCTACTTTGCCTTGCAGCAAAAAGGTTTCCCGCAATTTAGGTTCCATCGTCGTCCACTCGATTGAATTGGGATCAACGCCCACCTCTTCGGCAAACAATGGAAATAACTTTCTCGGCCCATCGCCAGCGGGAGCACCCATCTTTTTGCCGTTGAGATCTTTGGGAGCTTGAATTTTGTCTTTAAAGCTGAGAACGGCAAAGGGAGCCTTGTTTTGGGTGATAGCTACCGCGATGATTTTGTCGTTGGGATTTTTGTCGTTAAAATCCATCGCGTTGTACATATCACTAAAGGCCAGGTCAAATTTGCCAGTACCCAGCTTGCTAATTGTATCGGCGTTGCCAAAGCCCCGCTCATAGGTCACATTCAAGCCTTCCTCAGCGAAGTAGCCTTTGTTGATGGCCACAATCAACGGCGCATCTAAACTTTGCTTCAGGAATGAAAGCTGAACTCGAACATCTTTCAGACTTTTCTGATCGGTGGTGGCGGCATCGGTGGCGGCGGGAGAGGTACCGGGCGTGCTGGCGGTTGGAGTGTTGGACGCACATCCGGCAAACAGAGCAACCGACGCGGCGGTCGCAACCAGAGCAGAAAGACGCTTAGACTTGAGTTTTTTCACCATCATGTTCATCTAGTGGGGATAACGTTCCGATCAATCCAGGAGGCAGGCAACAGGCACAACAAACACCAACATCAGCGACTCAGACCCCGCAAATGTATGCTGTATACAAAAATCTTTTGCCCTATTGAAATTCAGGTTTCAATTTGATTCTGTATTTTGCAATACAAATACCCGTACTTAGGTGGCTTCGATTGAGGGCTGAAACCGGGTCATCTGTTGCATTACCCGCTCTTTTGCCGCTAGCAAATGTTGATCCATTGCTTCCACCGCCCAGGTGACATTTCGCTGTAGAACAGCTTCATAAACTGGTCGATGCTCTGCTCGAAGATTGAGTACTGTAATGTTTTGTTGCAACGTTTGGATGCGTAACAGCAGCATCTTGTTCAACAACTGATCCAAAATGGCTTGCAGTTGCAAGTTTTGGGAGCTTTCCGCCAGCAGTCGATGAAATTGATCATCCAATTCCAACAGTTGGAAATTCAGCAGATTGGAGGGTTTACCCATTACCAGTTTTTCTAACTGTTGTACCAGGTGATGCAGTTCTTGCAACTGAGCAACACTGGCATTGGTGCAGGCGGCGGCGACAGAAATGCGTTCCAACCCAAGGCGACAATCATATAGCTCTGCCGCATCTCGGGTTGAAAAGGTGGCAACGTGCAATCCCTGGTGTGCACTGTAGGCAACCAGTTCTTCGTATTGCAGCAGCCGCAATGCTTCCCGTACAGGGGTGCGACTCACCTGAAACATTTTGGCAAGTTGAGTTTCCGACAAAGCTGCCCCTGGACTCAGTTCCCCAGTCAAGATGGCAGCCCGCAGCGCTTGATAGGCTTGCTCTTTGAGTGCTTGTCCCCGGTGCAGCGATCGCTGAATTTGGCACAATTGGCTACCCTCCTGAACTCAGTTCATCCTTAACACGCTTGATTGTAGGAAGGAAAACAGTATCACACCATACATTTATTCATTTGCTAAAAGCGGTATACAGGATCCCGTATAAACCCTTAGGAATGAGAGCTAAATCATCTGTAATTTTCCGAGGATGGGCAGCTTGCTCGTCCGGCGGGCGAGACACTCGCCTTACAGGTTATTCAATCCACAATTCTTAGCAGTTTTGCGATCTCTAGCGACTTTCCGCCATCGACCCCAATTTTCAAACAGTTTATCTGGAGCATCAGACCGCTATGCTTAAGTGCCTCACGAATCGGTTTCGAGCAGTGCTGGGGGCTATTTCACTTCTAGTCATCATTCAATTGATTCAATGGTTCTTGCCGTCTCTGGCCCTGGCCGCCCATTTGCATCCCTCAATTGCCCATGCAGACAAAGTTGCCAGTTTTGCCACTATCCCCCTCACATCCCCCAGTTTGATCCCTGAGGCGATCGCGCTCCCACGCCTGATCCTGGCAGATGCGGTGGCAGAAACAGCAGCAGTAGACGCGGCAGACGCGGAGGCGGCAGCAGTAGCAGAAGCCGAGAAAGCGGCCCAAAAAGCAGAAGCCAAAAAAATTAAAGCAGCAGAAAAAGCCGCAAAAAAGGCCGCAAAAGCAGAAGCCAAGCGCTTAGAAGCAGAACAGGAAGCGGCTGAGGATGCGGCTAAGGCCGCAGCGAAAGCGGCGAAGAAGGCCGCTAAGGCAGAAGCAAAGAAAGCCAAAGAAGCCGCCAAGGCAGAAGCAAAGAAAGCCCAGGCAGCCGCTAAGGCAGCGGCTACAAGCAGTCTGGATGCAGCAGCAGCATCGGTTTGAGCGGAGGCAAGTCGATGACGGTCATCCCGCAACAGAATCAAGCCTTCCGTTTCAGTGCCTTTCTGATTAGCGACGGACCTGCCGGGTTTTTGCTGAGTTGGGTGGCAGGATTCGTAGATACTTCGGCGTTTATCATCCTCTTTGGCATCTTTACCGCCCACGTTACGGGAAACATTGCGCTGGCGGGAGCGGCATTTGTCAGTGCCGATTTTCGAGGCACGATCGCTCGCCTGTTGATGCTGCCCACCTTTGTGGTGGCCGTGGCGTTCACGTCGTTGCTGGCTCGCTATGTGCGACAGCGACAGGGGCCAGTCTTTGCGATTTTGCTCACGGTGGAAGCGATCGCCTTAGTGATTTTTCTCATCATTGGCATGGTACTTTCTCCGGCTCTGTTGCTGGATGTCCAGGATGACTTAATTGTGCCGATCGCCATGGCGGGTGTTGTCGCTATGGCAGTGCAAAATGCCTTGATGAAAGAGGCTCACGGTGTGTTCAAAAGTTATATTCCAACCACAGTGATGACCGGAAATACAACCCAACTCACTATTGATATGGTGCAGTATCTAAGCGCCAAATTTGCCCGCCCCCATTCCCCGATCATGCAATTTGAAGCCGCACAGGCGCTAGAACGCATCAGCCGCTTTGTCCCTGTGATGGTGGGGTTTGCGCTGGGTGGCCTGGCTGCGGCTTATTTCATTTTGCTGTCCGAAACCTGGTGGACCCTCGTTTTCCCGGTGATCATCATTAGCGGATTAGCGATCGCGGCCTATGTCGAGCATTACCGTTCGTCGGTAATCGGCAATGGCTAACACCTTCGTCAGCCGATTGATCAAAAACCCCTGGGAAAAATCCATGCGTAGTGACTGTGGAGTAGTGCTGGAATGAAACGATTTTTGCTGCATCTTGTAATTTGCGGAATGGTGCTATGGGGTCTCGCGATCGCCCGCCCTGCCCAGGCGCACCTGATTGCCGATGGTGCGATCGTGGCGGAGGTATCAACAGCCAGGGAAACGGTTCAAGACTTGCTCACTCAACTGGAAAAAGACGTACTGCCGAAACTAGAAACAATTCTTTCCCCCGAACAACGGGAACAATTCACCGCTTTGATCGGCGAAGGAAGCAGTTTCCGCAAAGCATTTAAGTCTTTAACTCTCACACCCGATCAAAAAATGAAACTCAAGGATTTGTTGAGTAACATGCCGAAAAAAGGTGCTTTTGCATCCCTCACGCCGGAGCAGAAGAAGCAACTCTTTATGAAAAAGAAAGAGATGTTTAAGCCGACTCCCGCAGAAATCTCTGAACGAATGAATCAAGGCATGAAATCCAAAGGAGGTTTCATGCCGGAAGGGATAGGTGAACAGATTCAGACCAAGCTAGAGAGCCTCAAGCAATTCATACCAGATTAAAGTTTTTTCTGGGAAACCGCCTTATTGCATCCTCGCGTCCTGGCAATGCTCCCAGCCAATTCCCTTACTCATCATCGGGGAACTCCTGAAACTTGAGATTTTGCAATTCGTTGAGTTGATGGCTAACTCGTTTTAAGCTACGGTTCAGTTCAGCCAAAATACTCAAATGCCCCGGCATCGGTACGGCATGAGAGCGGCTGTAAAGATACACCTCATTCATTTTCTGTTGAAGTTGTTGGGCTACACTGAGCGTTTCCTGCCCCAGGGTTACCAGTTGTTGCTGCCGATAAAATTGCAACGCGGCTCCCCGCAAGACTTGCAGTGTAGCTTCTTCTTCTCCTTGCCGATTTAGCATCAACCGCAACCGCAGTAGCAGGCGCTGGTCCTGATAAATTCGATCAATTTCTACTTGTTTGGGCCGCGTTACAGGAGCTAACTGGAGTTGGGTCAGTTGTTTAAGTTCCCGAATCACACCAGTGAAGGTATCCAGGGGCAATGGATCCAGCACAGCTTGCAAGATGCCGTTCTGGCTCCAGAGAATCCGCCCGTGGTCTGTCTTGCGTTCTAAGTACAGGCGGCCAATGCCCCAGGAAAGCACTCGACCTAACAATTCCTCCAATAGTTGATCCGGAGGCAGAGTGGCGAGAACTGCGGGTGGTTCAGTCAGGTGTTGCGGATTAATGACCAACTGTTTCGGGCGCTCATTGGGGGTTTCTGGCGGCAACTCGGCAACCGTCAAATCTTCCGGGTTGGCGATCGCGGCCTTACTCTCAACTAGAATGGGGGGCAACTCGGTGGGGCTGTCTACCACCAGCGTCGGATGGGCATGGGGATCGGCTGGGGGAGCATGATTTGTTTCCGCAGCCCGCTTGGCCGATTGCTCGGCTAACTTCTTGGCTATTCGTCTGGCGACGGGTTGCGCTCCGGAGTCGGCTACTTTCTTCTGTTGGTCTGAGTAACTCAAATAGGCAGACAGGGCCGCGTAATGCACATCTGATGCGAGTGGCTGGGGCACCAGTGAACAATTCATATAGGCCAGGATGCGCCGAACATAGTCCAGGGCGGCGGAGTCATCTGGGTTGACCATGCCCAACCTGAGACGACTGCCCTCCAGAGACAGGGGCAAAATTTGATGATATAAGCAGGCTTCAAACGGCAAGATACTATCAACCAGGCGAAAGGCCAGATCCGCATCAATTTGATTCATCCAATCTGGTTTCGGCCTGGTGACGGGCGGATGGGGTTGTGAATTTGAACTTTCCAGTTCTGGCTGGTCACCCATAGAAGGTACCATCAGGGAGAGAGGGAGAGGAACTATACTGCCATTATGCTAGTGTGTTTGAGCGTTTGGACACCCTCAAAGTTGCGGTAGTTAACCCGGCCTAGTTTTCTACGGGGTTGATTCATTTCCCAACCAGGTGGAAACGAGTTCAGGGTGGGTTTTGGAGGCGAAAACGCGAGTCGCGTGGTAGCTCACTTTTTCGCGCAGTCTGTAAACTTGCTTTACGTTCAGGTTCAGCGCTTTGGCGATCGCCTCCTGCGAGCGACCCTGCAAATAGAGACGCAACCATTCCACCGCCTGGGGATCAACGTTTTTCTCCAACAAGTAAGTTTCAAACCGTTGTTGTACGGTGTTTCGTAGTTCTTGTTGTTCTTCAGCAGCCTGACCCGCCTGATACTCGGCGATCGCCTGAGCGTCCAGCAAACTCACGGCCCCTTCCGCGTCATCCGGTGCGACTTCTTGCGACACCAGCCGAATGAAGTCATCGGCGGGCACCTGCGTCATGCCGCCCTTTTGCGATCGCCGCAGGTAGTTGACGAAGCGATAGCACAATAGCGGTTGATTGCGGATAGGACGCAGACAGTATTCTTCCGTACTGGCCAGGAGCAGGGCATTCCGCAGTCGAGTATCACGGGTGCATTGAGCAATCCAGGCGACCTGTTGCTGCATGTAGCGGTCATTTTGCAGCAATTCCTGAATCACTTCTTCCAGCACGTCCACCACGGAGCGCTGGCGATCGCGGGAGAGAGCAATCCAGGTGCGAATTTTGTTGCGAATCAGGAAGAGATTGCTAAGTCGCTGGATCAAGCCTTTGTAGGCTCGTTCGGGAGACATACCCAAATAGCGCTGACGCAAAATCCGATAGCGATAATCCATTGCCTGATCAATGATCTGGCGTTGCATCGGGGTAAGATTTTCCAGTCGCGCGGTGTCTTCCCCCACTAACCAGCGCACAATACTCTCACGGTTGGCAGAGCTTAGTTCGGGCAACTCCGCTTCCAGCCGCGATCGCCATTCGTTTGAAAATTCTTCCGCGAGTGTCATTTCCTCAGCTAACATCATACGGTTGCCATCCCACGGTTCTAATTGCCTCGTTATAGAGTCTGCCTTACAACCCGCATTCAGCACACTCACCCGCCTGGGTAAATTTGTGGATGTAAAGGGCAGCAAAGAACCATTGATCAATCAGTGAAATTGCTGTCCTCAAACGGGCTGTTTGGCCGGAGCAGATCAATCTCATCGAAAATCCTTGATCTACCATACCCGACTTCACCCTGAACATTCCTTTACTTTTAATCTGTTTTCTACATCACCAAACCACCCAAACCAGGGATTTACAAAATTTCTCAAATAATAAGATTTTCTGTGTATTTAGAGACAGTTTTTAATTTAATGCGAGGCTGTTAGTGAGATTTGCTGGCTTGCTCAAAGCCTTGGGTGTGAGGAAATTGCCCATTGAGGAAATTGCCCGTTATAGTAAGCCGCTTTTGGAGGCAACCCGATGAGTATGAATGATTTAACCAGAGAACATACCACCCAACAGCGTCAGCATGATGACCAACGGCAAGAATCTGCCCTGGCTCGTGCCGAAGCAGAATTAACCACCGAGGACGCTCAACCGGATGACGTTCGAGAGCAGGTGACAGAACACCGCCTGCATGACGAACATCTACATCACAACGTGTTGAGTCGGGCGGAAACCCAGATCGATCGCTGATAAATCGATCGCTGATAAATCGATTGCTGATCAGTAGGGATGCCCAATTATTTGTAGGATGGGTTAGCGCCAGCGTCACCCATACGAATGTTGGGCGTGTCTTAAGTTTATGCGTGTGTGCGTTAGTAATGTGTTAGCAATTTTGCAAAAAGGTCAGGGACGTATTGCCGTAGGTCTTGTGGCGACAGATGGCCAGGGTGGGCGGCAGAATCAGGCTTAAGCCATCGCTACTGTGCTCTAGAGCCATCTCGCCATTGGGAGCGAGGAGATTGAGTTGGGCGATCGCGTCTACAATAGGTTGATACAAAGCACTGGCGTAGGGGGGATCACAATAAATGCGATCGAAGCCTTGCCCTGCTAAAGTCGGGAGCTTTTTCACGACATCACCCCGGATCACCTGAAAGGATTGGTGGGGTTGGGCCACCTGCTGCCAATTTTGCTGAATGACGGCACAGGCGCGACTGGACTGCTCAATGGCGATCGCCCTTTCCGCCCCCCGACAGAGCGCTTCCGCCCCCATCGAGCCACTCCCAGCGCACAGATCCAGCCAGCCACAATCGGCGATCGCGCCTTGCCAGATATTGAAGACAGCCGCTCGCACACGGGCCAGGGTGGGGCGCGTCTCGTGACCAGGAAGAGTTTTGAGGGCACGATTGCCGTAGATACGAAGACTCACGTTGAATACCTTTCCTTCTTCCCTCTACCCATCTGTCCCCACCCTACCCATCTGTACCCAGTTGACAGACGTCTACTTCTCGGCATATAGTACATTTGCACTGGTGGACTTTCGGTCGCGATTGGGGACAAATGCCAGCAAATATATGAGCAAAAGCAGTAGCCTGCTATAGAATGAATCGACTCTAGTTGTAGGGCTAAGACCATTAAATTCGTCATCTTGCCACTACGTGTGGTTCGTCCAACTTATTTCACAACACCTCTGGAGAACTAACCATGACTTCTACAGAAACCAGACGAGCTAAGGCGGTGAAAGAACCTGCCGCTCCTAGCGTTTCTACTCGCACTTTAGCATTAGATGCCGGAAACTATGATCTCAAGTTTTGGGATGGCACCAACAGCCCGAAGGCCGTCCGTTCTGTTCATTATCAATTGCCTCAGGGGCGGGATCCAGTGCGGTTTTCCGATGCATCGCCCTTAATTGAATTGCCGGATGGGTTGCGTTATCACTTTGGGTCCCAAGCCTACAAATACCGCCGCCAGCAACAAACGGTAATTGAGAACAAGGTGGAATTAGCGCGGCTACATCTTTACGCCTGCCTGGAGCCGTGGGATGGCAATTCTGAGTTTGCCCTGAATCTGCATGTGTCAACGCCGGAAGTGTCGCGCAATGAAACGGCCCTGCGATCGCAACTGATGGGGTTACACGAATTTACTCGCAATGGTGTGCCATTTAAAGTCACTGTCAACCAGGTGCAGGTAGAACGGGAAGGCATGGGGGCTTACTACTACGCCCAACGCATGGGGCTGATTCCTGATAGCGGCTACACAATCGTTGTTGATATTGGCGGTGGTACCTGGCTAACGCGCCTGGTGGATGCAGAAGGGGATGTGATCGATGAAAATGTGATGGATCGGGGCGGTTCCTATGAACTGGCGGCCTCTATCAGTTTCGATCGCCGCCTGACCGATGCAATGGGCACAACGGCGGATCCAGGTGTAGTGATGGATGGCTTCAAGACGGGGCACACCTATGCCGATACGGGCCTCTCCTGGGCACCCTGGCTGGAAGAATATCTCGACCCCTGGTTTCGGGGCATTTTCCTGACGGTAAAAGCGCAGTACACCCCCTATATGACGCGAGTCACTCGCTTTCTGGTTACAGGTGGTGGGTCACACTTGATCACCGAACGACTGGCCGGACTCAAACTCTTTGCGGTGATTCCCGACCCGCAATTTGCCAACGTTCGTGGTTTGTTTCCGATTGCAGAAGGGTTACAGCTATGTATGACAACAAGATAAGGTTGAGCCAGGACGTTTTGGAAAAAGCGGAACTGATTGCTCAAGAATGGGGTCTGAAAAATGCCAGAGCGGCGGTAGAAGCAGTGTTTCGCAAATATGCAGACGAATATTTGAGCCGTGATGCTGGGCGCAATCCGGGCCGATTGTTGGTGGATGCTGGAGCGATCGCCACTCTGTCGGACCCACTGCCCAAACCACAGCCCAAATCCCAACCGGCGACCTGCGATGCCCTCAACGAGTTGGATGAATTGCTGGGCTTGTAAGGGCCAACGGATTTGCTCCGTCGATCGCGTCGGGATGTTGCGCTGAATGTCCCGACCGATTTTTTTGGAGGTTAGGCGTTGAGCGATCGCGGCAATTGAATCGTAAACGTCGTCCAGCGATCGGCGCTGGTAACCGAGATAGTTCCCTGGAGCCGCTCTACACGCTTTTTGACGAGGGCCAATCCTAGCCCGGTGCCCCCATGTTTCCAGGGGTCGTTGTTGGGGACGCGATAGAACTTATCAAATACATGGCTCAATTCTTCCGGTGGAATTTCGACACCGGAATTGGCCACTTTAATCTGGATCATGTCTAGCCATGCGGCTTGATCAGCCAGCGCAGATTGTTCAGACAGCGCAGATTGTTCAGTCAATCTGGATGGTGCGACTGTCGATGGTGCGACTGTCGATGGCGCGACTGTCGATGGCTCCAGTTGGGCGATCGGGCACAGATTCGCGGGATGGACGAGGTTGGCACTCACCTGAATCGTTTCACCCAGCGGCGTGTATTTGCAGGCATTGTGCATTAACTCAGTGATGACAAGTTCTAGATAGGCGAAGTCGGTCTTTATCTCCGGCAACTCGGTGGCCAGATCGAGTACGAGTCGTTGCTGACAGGTGTGAATCCGTTCGTTGAAGACTTCGGTAATGTGGGATAGCCAGTAGCGGAGATCCAGATTTTGCAGCATTAGGGGTTCGACCCCAGAATCTAACCGGGAAAGATCCAGCAAGTCATTAATCAGATTGGTTTCCCGTTTGCATTCATCCCGCAGAATTTGGAGGTAAATGTTGATGCGATCGCCGCCCGTGGCCACCAGTCCGAGTTGTTCCAGGTTGATTTCCAACATCTGAGTCGCCATTTTGATGTTGGACATGGGAGTCCGGAGTTCATGCGAAACGGTACTGAGAAAATCGTCTTTGAGCTGATTAAGGCGTTCCAGTTCGTATACCTGAGCTTGAGCAGCCTGATACAACCGGGATTGCCGCAGGGCGATCGCGCATTGATTCGCCACCTGTTGCACAATCCGCACCTCTAAATCGGTGAAACTGTCTTCCTTCAGTTTAAATAACCATAAATCACCCAGAATGCCCTGGTCATCTAACACGGGGCAGACAAGTACGGCATAAAATTCTTCCTGCAACGGGGCAAACTTGCCAACCGGAAAGCAAAGCTGGAAGTATTTTCCCTGAAGAACTTGCTGAATAATTTCACGTACAACAGGGAGGTTGAAGAGAATGGTTTGTCCCAGCCCAAAGGTGTTTTCAATGGAGTATTCGTGGGTGATTTTGCAGGATTTTTGATCGGCTGCATAAAGAGAAGCGTTGCAACAAACGACTTCTAACCCTGCTCCCAATTCATCAACCGCCGCCTGCAAAATCTGGTTTTCGTCCAAACTATCGCGCACTTTGTCGGTAATCCGCTTAAGCAGCGCTTCAAAGATGAGAGCTTTTTGCAGAACGGCGGTGCGTTCTTCCACCTGCTGTTCGAGATGGGCGTTGAGTTCCTGCACCTGTTGATAAAGTTGGGATTGCTGAATCGCGATCGCCAACTGGTTGACAATGGCCCTGGCTAATTCGATTTCGGCATCCTGCCAGATGGGTTCGGTCCGCACCAAACTTAAAGCGCCCCACACCTGCTTCAAGCAGATCGGCATGATTAGCCAGGGGCCAGAAAGTACCTTCGCTACAGCTTGATTGGCTGGATCATGCAGTTGATTGGTGTCGTCAATCCGAACAATGGCACCCTGCTTTAACTGAGCCGCAATGGGATTGTCGAGGTCCGAAATTTCCAGGGTTTGCAGATCATGGGAGATGGGCACATTGCTATAGGACGCTATGTGTTGCCAAACTTGGCGTTCAGGGACATAGTTGAACAAAATCGCGGACGTTGCGTTGAGCAGTTTGGCGCATTCCTGCACCGTCGTGGCAAAAATGGTTTCCGCATCCAGCGAGTTGCGAATAACCTGTGTCACCTGGTTGAGCGCACGATCCAGGGCCGCTTGTTGCTGGAGTGCCCGTTCTGCTTGTTTGCGATCGCTGACATCACGCACGATCACCAGCGCTTCGGTTTCGTTGATGGCGATGATGCGAATTTCTTCGTCATGCAAAACGCCATCAATGGGAATTTGCTGCTCGTACACCTGAAGTTTGCCAGTTTGCAAGGCTTGTTGCACAGTTTCTAGACGCTGTTGAGCGATACCGTGCGGCAGCACCTGATAAACCGTACTGCCTGGAAAAACGGGAATGGTCCGCACAAGCTTTGTACTGAGATTTTGAACGACATCCAGGTAGATGCCATCCCGATTAATCCGAAACAGGAGATCCGGAATGGCCGCCAGCATGGCGCGGTTGGTGGCTTCGCTGGAACGGAGAGCGGCTTCGGCGCGGTAGAGATCGGTCACATCGCGGACAATTACCAGCACCTCGTTTTCACCGCAGATGGCAATTCGGGCTTCTTCGTAGCGAACTTCACCCTCAATTTCAATTTGATATTCATAAAGCTGAGGCACCTGAGTGGCAAAGGCTCGTTCGATATAAGCCATGCGCTCCTGCGCCATCGCAAAGGGTAAAATCTCCCCAATTTGCGTCACTCCCGGCACAATTTTGCCCGCCCCAATCATCTTCAAATTGCCGTCCTGAATGTTATCCAGGTATACGCCATCCCGCCGCAGACGAACCAGATGATCGGGGATGGAGTTGATGATGGCCCAATTGGTGGCTTCACTTTGGCGGAGTGCTTCTTCCACTTGTTTGCGTTCTGTGATGTCGCGGGCGTTGGTTACGATGCTTTGAATCTCTGGAACGTGCAACCAATTGGTGATGATGCTTTCTAACCAAATCCAGGAGCCATTTGCCGCCTGCATCCGATACTCACAACGAATCGGAATTCCGGGCTGTTGCATAATGATCTGCATGGTCTCTTGGGCTTGAGCCATGTCATCAGGATGGACTTTGGCGAGGGCTTCTTGATGGTCTACCATGCAGGGGGGATAACCAAGAATGCGCTCGATCGCAGGATTTTCATAGATGATCGTGAATCGTTCATCCAACACTTGAATGATGTCAAACGAGTTTTGCACCAGACTCCGAAACCGGGCTTCGCTGGCTCGGAGTGCCTCCTGGACCTGGATGCGATCGCTGATGTCTTCAACAATGCTCGTCAGGTATTGCAATTGCCCCTGCGGCGAGTAAATTTGCGAAACGTGAAGTTTGACCCACACGATCGCGCCATCCTTGCGGATACAGCGTTTCTCCATGGCAAAGGCAGGCATCGGGTCTAAACAGCTCTGCTCAACCAAAGATTGATCTTCAGGCAAGTCGGCAGGATGGGTGATATCTTGCCACCGCATCCCCCCCAACAACTCGGCCTGAGTGTAGCCAAGAATACGGCAATAAGCCTGATTGACCCGGAGGTAATAGCCCTGAGGATCGGTCAAATTCATGCCCAGTTCCGCATGTTCATAAATCGTTCGCAGCCAGTACTGATCGATCAACGGTTTACGCTGTCGCTGCTGGTACACGCAGTAGACCAAGCTGGTTGCGATCGCGCCAATTCCAAGTCCTAGCAATAGACTGAATACTGTCTTCGCTGGTGCAAGCTGGCTCAGAACGTGGTAAGGCATGGAAGAAGACAGTACGGTTGGTTCTTGTGAAATCGTTGCGACAACCTAGTATGCCTCGATACAGGGTAGGGTGAACGCGATCGCAAACCCCAAGGGACAGGTTTGATTCTGTGGGAGAGTTTAGTTGATGCAGAGTGGGTCATTGCATTGAAGTGCGTCATGCTTTCAATAGGGAAATTGGGTTTAATACCCAACTCAAAACCTAAGACATAGAGTGCCCTCTTTCATTTGAGGGAGGTGAAAATTGAACAGGCTTCATAGAATCGATTTTAGAGTTAATTATTTAACAAAGTTCGGAGGAAAATATGGACGAACGCGACATTAAAAAATATCAAGGCGAAAATGCAGAAGAAATTCCAGAAGTAGAAGATGCCATTAATGCTCATGCGGGTGAAGGTGAGCGGGGTACTATGCAAAGCCCAGATGCGTCTCAGGGCATGATGACAGTTGACACCCTGCCCCAAGATGTACAAAGCGCCTTGCCCGATGAAGAAGCACGCCAAATTTTCATCGCTGCTTACAACAGCATTTTTGAAAATAACGGCGATCGCGACATGGCAATGCGGGTGGCATGGCAGAGCATCGATCACAACGAAATTTATACTCGTGGTGAAGATGGTAAATATATCCGCCAGCCAATGGAACAAGGGCAACATAATCCCCAGCCGCTGTCTGCCTCTTAGTCTATGCAATTAATGTATTGATAGAAAAGGAGGCCGCGATCGCGGCCTCCTTTTTAAGGCATAACGGGTTAGCAGTCGATGGATTGAAACTTCAACCGTTGAGAGCATGACCTCTCTGTCATGAGTACTTATTACAGAATTATCTTTACAAAGCTAACGCGATCGCCTACAGTACTTATTAAAGAGAAGTCTTTAATAAGTGGAGGCCATGATGAATTTCCACCGATTTGAACATATCAATCAATGTTGTCGCAACCTGGATGCCACGCGCCAGTTTTATCAAACGCTCTTCCCAGAGTGGTTTGTGCGAGCAGAGGGAAATGATCAGGGGTGGCGCTGGATGCATTTTGGCAACGAGCAATTTTATCTAGCACTCAATCAACCGCCCAATACAGATACAGTTTCCTCTTCAACTGGGCATTTAGATCATATTGGGTTTGTTATCACGGATGGCGAAGCAATGACAACACTTTTGGATACGCATCACATTCCATACGAAATCTATCATTCACCAGAAACAAAGTGCAGAATCTATGTGATTGACCCAGATGGAACTCAGGTAGAACTGGTGCAGTATGCGGCAGATTATGCCCTGAGATAATCAACCCATATCAGCAGGTTGCAAGCATGATGGCAACTCATGTCTAATCTGTTAAAACTCTTTAACGCACTACTTCTTGATGAAATTGGGTGAACATGAGCGAGGTTATAAGTAATTATCCAGCACTACTTCTAAGACGCAATCCATCAGTGGTTTAGCAACACAGGTTAAAACATAACCCGCCTCCAGTTGATCATCGGTGTAGAAGATTTGATCCGATTGATCGACACTGCCAGAAATGAGCTTACCTTCGCAAGCGGCACACGCTCCCACGACACACTCAAATGGCAATTTAATCCCCTGCTCAGCGGCTTCCATCAGAATCGCTTCGGTGTCTGGTACTGCGATCGTTCGCTCAAAATTCTTGGTTCTGTCGATTAACGTGACTTGATAAGTTGCCATAACGAGTATCAGGTTTACGCGGATGAAATGTTTGGTTGTTCCCCATCCTCTGGGAATTTGGGCGCGATCGCTGTATTACCCACTACGAGATGCTCAAAGTTGAGTTTTCCCTGACAAAATCCAGGGTTAAGCAAAGTTAAACCGAAGCATTTTACACGAGTAATCAATCTACAATCCAGCCAGTCAAAGCATTGCCCTAGAAAGATTTGAAGACGCTAATCAGAAAAGCTATTTGTGCTTTTTTAAGGAATATTTTCAATTCTGCAACAAAATGTGTAGGCTCAGTCAAAAAAAGTTTTTATGCCAACGCTTGTCTGGAAGCAAAAATCTTTTCAAAATTGCAGTAGATCCAGACCATGCCAGGTGCGAAATGGAATTCACAATTTTGAATGTCTCATTTCAATCGGGATCTGATCTGGAGCAACCTTAGTCGATTCAAGGAAACAACTATGGCGACCAGTCAAATCAAAGCCTTTTCGGAACAAGCCCTAACAAATGCCGAATTGCAAACCAAGCTCAAGGAATGCGAACGGGCTAAAGAGTTAGTGGCGTTGAGCAAGGAATACGGATTCCAATTTGCTGAGGAAGAGCTTTATCCTCCCAATGAACCCCAATTTGTCCCAGAGCAATTGCATCCCAAGTTGGTGAAAGCTTTGCTGCGTTAGGGTTTCAATGCTTTAGCTGGTACTTCTACACGAAGAACAAGGTGTAGGTCAGGTGAGCAGAGTTGGTGGTTTGCGTTGTTTGGATTGCGGTGGAGTTGTTGTTTGGATTGCGGTGAAGTTTAGGATTGTGGATTCAATCAGATGTAATGGTAGGCGTGGGTTTGACCACGATATTTGGTAGGGGCAGGTTCTCCTGTTAAATCCATTGTGGAAGGCAGATGGGTTTGCGAAACTCGCCCGGACAAAAGAGTTGTTTAGCAAGTTTGCAAATCTGTGGAGAATTCATCTTCAAAGTTAATGAGGTTGAGATAATCGGGATTGGCAATCAGTTCCTTGGCGAGGAGATACCCGGTGATCGTCCAGGTTTGATATTTGCGAGATTCTTTGCCAATTAAGCGGCCATCTGGACCGTCGTAATATTCCGGCCAATGGTCCAGTAACAGGCGACGTTCAGCGATCGCGATCGCGTGGTGCGCCAGTTCCGTTCGATCCATCTTACGAGCGGCGGCGGTCAACATCCACAGCAACACCGGCCAACTACCGCCATTGTGGTAAGACCAAGGGCGATTTTTGGGGTCGCAGCCTGTCACCGTCCGCCAATCGCTATCTTCCAGTGCGGGATAGCATAATTTCATCGGCATGTGACCGATCAAATCGCCCCAGCGCAGTTCAATCAAGTTCAGAATTTTGTGGGATTGTTGCTCGTCGGCCAGGGAAGAGATGATCGCCATCAAGTTGCCGATGGCAAAGAAGCGACAATCCATCTGGGAAGGACCCAGATTCCCGGCTAAAAAGCCCCCGGCTTCGGGCAACCATTTCGCCAATCGGTAAAACGGGATCGAGTCGGAATAGATATTAAACTGATTCAGGGCTTCTTCGCCGTACTCTTCCACGCGAAACCGATAAATCACGTTCAGGCGATCGGTATCCAGCCAATAATTTTCCCGAATTTGTTTGAGCAGTGGCGCAGAACGGCAGGCGATCGCTGCAATCATTTGCTGGTTTGTCGGGTTGGAGACTAGCAAATCGGCACTGGCTCGTAAGGCGGCATAAAACAAGGATTGAATATCCAACGGATGGCCATACAACCCCATGCGGCGATCGATCATGCTGGCTCCATCCGGCACCAACACCATCGGATACATATCAAATCGTGTCACCAAACACAGCGTCAGAATCAGGCGAATCCCTTCCTGAAAATCATCTCGTTGTGCGAGGGCCATATCACCCGTAGCATTGACATAGGCCCGCAGCAAAATGATCCACCAGAGGCAGGCATCGGCAGGAGCAACTCGCCCGATCGCATGATCACCGAAATCTGCTTTGAGATATTCCTGACCATTAATCATTTCAATTTTGAAGCTGGCTGGCATCAAACCCCGACTCGGTTTAGAACAATCCAACTGCACCGTTTTGGGTTGGAGCTTGAGGGTTTCTTCCAGAAAGTTTCGCACAATATCGAACTGCCCTTTCATTAAAAAAAGCAGTGCCGAAGAAATAAAATCTCGCACAAAACATTGGTCGTAATTGAGGGCGGGAATGTCCGGATCACGCGCCGCGATCGTCCCCACTGGGCGACCGCGATAATACATTACTGATTTCTCTACTAATTCCCAGGCATATTCTTCGATGACTCGCTGACCCAATGTTCAGGCTCCTTGTGAGACGTTAAAAACAACCCTTCTATAGTAGAGCGATCGCACCCAAACGTTGGTAGGGAAAGATCCTGATTTTTCCTTTCCCTACTCACACACTCTCTATCTATTCACACACTCCCTACAATGTGGTCTGCAATTGATCCAGCAACCCTTCTACGTACTTCAGGGCAGCGGCGATCGTAGCGGGATTTTCCAGATCCACATCCACATATTGCCGGAGAGCCTGCACCTGATCCTGACTGCCACCCGCCGAAAGCAATTCTAGATAACCGGGGATGAAGTCTTTGCCAACCTCGCGGTATTTCTGGTAGCAGGCGAGGCTGACGATGTTAGACGCAGTGTACTGGTAGCAGTAGTAGGGTTTGAAGTAGATATGCCCGATCCGTGCCCAATCGTATTGATGGTCCGGCAACACTTCCACGGCATCCCCACACAGGGTTTGGTACAGTGATTGCCATTGCTCATTCACAAATGATTGATCAAAACTACCCTGAGTGGCGCGATCGTGAACAGCGAGTTCCAACCGACTGACGGTACTCTGGCGGAACAGGAGATTGAGTTGATCTTCCAGTTGGCGGGTGATGAGGGTTTTCTTCAGGGCGGGATTGTCGTCTGCTTGCTTGAGCAGATAATCCAGCAACAGCAATTCGTTAAAGGTGGAGGCAATTTCGGCCAGCACCATCGGCGGGTTACTGTTGAAGTAAGATTGGCGATCGCTAATCCAGGCGAAGTGTAGCCCATGCCCCATCTCATGCGCCAGGGTAAAGAGGGAATTGTAATCTTCGGTGTAAGAGAGCAATAAATAGCTGTGTTTGCCGTGGGCATACCAGCAGAAGGCACCGCCCCGCTTACCCGGACGCACTTTCGCATCCACCCAATTGTGAATGAAAAATTCTTCGGCGCGACGAGCATAGTTGACATCAAATTCGGCGATCGCCGCCAGCAATGTCTCAACTCCATCTTTGTAGGGCAGAGGCGCAACGGGTTCACTCGCCCAGGGTGCATAGACATCACAGGTCCGAATTTTTTCACCCAACGCTTTCCCCTTCAATGTGTAGTAGCGCTGCCACAGGTCAAACCGTGCCTGCGTACCTGCCATAATCGCCCGAAACACTGGTTCCGCCACTTCGTCCGCCAGCAGTTGCTTATGCAAGGTCGAGTCGTAGCCGCGCATTTGATTCTCCAGCTTGTGATCCTGCGCGACAGAGTTGAGGATATAGGCATAGAGAGAATTGTGTTGCTGCATCACCTGTCGCACCGAGGCATAGGCGTTATACCGCACCTCGCGATCGGGATGAAACAGTAACGCGCCTAACTCGGCTTCCGTACTGGCAGATTTACCATCCGGCGTGGTCACGGGGGCGTATTCCTGTTCACCCAAGTGCACCGATCGCAGGTTGATAAAGGCTTGCCGTCCCGTCAAACTGTCTTGATTGCGGGTTTGCTCGACTTCTTCCGATAAGGTATGGGGGCGGAATTTGGCAATGTTATAAAAATAATGCTGGTAAGTTTGCAACGAGGGAGCAGATTCCAGGTCGGCAAATTTGGCACGATCTAAAGCTTTCAATTCCAGATCAAAAAATAACAACTGGTTCTCAATGCCGGTGATTTGCTCCAGCAATTTGTCCTGCATCTGCTTAGCTTCAGTGTTGCGCGTATCTGCCGAGAAGGTGAGGGCCGGGAAGGCATAGAGAAATCCGGATGTTTGAGCCAGTGCTTCCAGTTCTTGCAGGCAGGTCGCCACTTGCTCTGGGGTAAGGTCTTTGACTTTACCGCGATACTGTTCCCGGAACGTGGCGGCGCGGTGTTGTAAATCTTCCAGATCCTGGGCGAGTTTCGGATCGGCAAAACTCTGGTATAGATCCGATAAGTTCCATTCTTGGGAATTTTCGAGTTGGGGGAGGGCAAACTGAACCAAAATCGGACTCCTTCTTATAATTGTTTAATTGTGCAAGTCAAACCATTTAGTTGAAGTGATTGAACCTGATCAGGCTGGTTCTCATTGAACTGGTGCTTATCTCCCATCTTAAACGAAATCATTCCGCCTTCGGTTAGCTGTTCACATTTGCGATGCTTTCCCTTTATGACCGAATCTCACCTGACTCCACCCTTTACCAGACCCAAAGTTCGTTCCCTCGTCCTGCACTTTTTTTTGTATCTTTTATTGTTGATTGTGATTCTGGTGGCCGTTTTGATGGGAGGACGGGAAGTCGGTGGGGTAGATCTGGCCGATCCAATCTGGGTGATGGGGTCTTACATTGTGCTGTTCACGCTGTTAAGTGTGTGGTTGCTGCAACAGTTCAAACGATATGACATTCAACTGTCCTTTGTGCTGGGCAAGCGCCCTGAGCGGTATCGCTGGTTGGCTATGAGTGGGCTAATTTTGGCAGCGTTGGTTTGTTCTCTGTCTTCCTTTTTGGTGATGGCAGGGCTGCTTTCCTATGTTGCCCCGGCTGCTGTGGAAGCTTTATTACGGGAAGTTGAGGCGGAGGCCAATCCCCAAACCGCAAATTCATTGGTGTTGCAAGTGGTGAGTGCGATCGCGGTGATTCTCGTTGCGCCGATTGCCGAAGAATTGATCTTTCGTGGGTTTATGCTGCAACGGTGGGGAGTCAAGTGGAATTTACCCCTGGCGTTGATTCTGTCGTCGGTCGTGTTTGGCCTTTTGCATCTAACCAATCCCATTGGGCTAACGGTATTTGGGTTTTTGATGGGGGTTTTGTACATCAAAACGCGATCGCTGATCGTGCCCATCGCTGGACACATGTTAAATAATGTCATCGCCACGAGTCTGCAATACCTGCCCCAGAACCCCAACCCAACGGACCTGGCGGCCATTCGTGAAGCGCTCCCGGCTGGCATCATGCTGTTGGGGTTTTCGGCTCCCTGGCTGGTGTGGTTTATTACCAAACACTTTCCCCGCCGGGATGCGCCGATTCCCTATGTGGTCAATGCTCAGAAGTCAGTGACCAATGCCTAAAATTGTGGACCACGATCGCTATCGGCAGGAGTTGCTGAGCCAGTGTCTGGATGTAATTGCCGAGAAAGGCTATGCCACAATTACCATGCGCCAAATTGCTGCCGGACTGAAGGTATCAACAGGTACGCTGTATCATTATTTCCCCAGTAAAGAAAGCTTATTTGAACAACTGGTAGAGTACATCAGCTATCAGGACACCTCCGAAGCGACGATCGCCGCCCTCAAGCAGATTCCCACCCGCGCGGACCGATTGGTCGCCATGTTCAACTATATCAGCGACAATGAAGAGTACTTTTTACGGCAAACCTTGATGCTGATGGATTTTGCCCGTCCCAAAAGTCGGGATGAAATCAATCAAAATGAAACCCTCAAACGCGCCGGTGAACGCTATGAGAAAGCGATCGCGCAAATTCTCGAAATCGACGATCCGGCAGTCGTGATTTTAGTCATGAATTTATTCGATGGGTTAATTGTGCGCCGTCTGTACCAGGGCGATCGCATTTCGATTGAGCGGCAAGCTCAGGTGATTAAGGCCATGCTGACGACCTACCTCGACTAAATCACCCAATCAGATGAGTTGCCAAACTGAGGTTTACATCATAGTATCAGTGTTAAATATATCAATCGTTCGATATAAATCAAAAGCAGTTCGCAATCCGGAATCGTCATCTATCCAATTGGAGTATCCACGGTACGGTTTGGGGGAACCTATGAACTTCCTGTAACCCCAACTTCAGTGATGGGTGAGTTCACGACCCACTCTGGATACCTCCCCTTTCCTCCCCCTCCCCCCGTCCCTCCATCTCCCCATTCTCAAGGAGTCCAGCATGACCGACATCATTTTGCATCCCGCCGAAGCCCCTCAAGTGACTCAGCAATTGTCGGAAAACGTAATTTTGACCACCGTGGATGATTTGTACACTTGGGCCAAAATGTCGAGTGTGTATCCGCTCATGTTTGGCACGGCCTGTTGCTTCATTGAATTTAGTGCCATGATTGGGTCTCGCTTCGACCTGGAACGATTTGGCATGTTTCCCCGCATGTCGCCCCGGCAAGCGGATTTGATGATCACTGCCGGGACCATCACCATGAAGTATGCCTCGGCGCTGGTGCGGTTGTATGAACAAATGCCCGAACCGAAATATGTGATTGCGATGGGTGCCTGCACGATTACGGGTGGAATGTACAGTGTGGACTCGCCCAGTGCGGTGCGCGGAGTGGATAAGTTGATTCCGGTGGATGTGTATTTGCCGGGATGCCCACCTCGCCCAGAAGCAATTTTGGATGCGATCGTGAAATTGCGAAAGAAGATTGGCACGGATAGTTTGCAGGAGCGCCAGAAAGTCGAGCAAACGCATCGCTACCATAGCTGCACTCATCAAATGCGTGTGGTTCCAGCCATTCATGACGGACATTACCTGGCAACCGAACAACGCAAGGCACCGCCAGCCAAGCTGGCTGAAGCTACTGGAATGCGGTTAAATGATGCAGTTGTCAGTCCGGTAGAGGAGGCAGTATGAGTGCAAACTTGATGCAAGACATTGTCCAGGTTGAGCGATCGCAGTTTCCAGCGATGGTGGAAGTATTAGCCCAGGCATTCAACCAAGATCCCATCATGCAATATTTCTATCCAGTCGCAGAACGCGATCGATTGAATAGTTTGCGCTGGTTGAGTCAATTAATCGTCAATTACAGTAGTGATTATCACCAGATTTATACGACTGCTGATGAGTTGCAAGGATGTGCGGTGTGGTTGCCGCCCGCAGGTTATCCGATGAATCCACTACGACTCCTGCAATTAGGGTTTTATCAATTTCCGTTCAAAGTCCAATGGCGGAGAATTGGCGCGTTTTTATCCACGTTCAACCAGATGGAACAATACCATCGCCAAGATATGCCGGGTCCGAGCTGGTATCTGGTGATGTTAGGGGTTGCGCCGGGGTTTCAGGGGCAGGGCATTGGCGGAAAACTGCTCCAACCTGTGCTGGCTCAAGCCGATCGCGAGGGTCTTCCCTGCTATCTGGAAACGTCTACAGAACGAGGCGTTAACTTTTATCAGAAACATGGCTTTGCCGTCCTGCGAACCGGGCAAGTTGCTCCAGCGGCTCCCCGCTTCTGGACGATGAAACGGGAACCACAAGCGTAAATTTTCAGTACGTTGTCTATGCCGTTATTTGGCCCTGATCCAAACTGTCTTTACCCCATCGCTGATCAGCGGCGAGTTTGCTTTGTCAAACCGTTGATCAAAGCTCCCAACATCATCGTGGGCGATTACACCTACTACGATGATCCGGTCGATCCAGAAGGGTTTGAACGCAATGTGCTGTATAACTTTGGCGACGATCGCCTGATTATTGGCAAGTTTTGCGCGATCGCCACCCAGGTGAAGTTCATCATGAATGGTGCAAATCACAAACTGGATGGGATTTCTACTTATCCGTTTCCCATTTTTGGTCACGGGTGGGAAGCAGAAATGGATCAGATTCTGCACCTGCCCACCAAAGGGGATACCGTCGTGGGCAATGATGTGTGGTTGGGGTATGATGCCCTGATTTTGCCCGGAGTCACCATTGGGGATGGTGCCATCATCGGAGCCAGAGCCGTGGTTGCCAGTGATATCCCGCCCTATGCGATCGCGGTGGGCAATCCAGCGCGGGTAATCAAACGGCGCTTTAGTGATGCCGACATTCAGCGCTTACTCGACATCCAATGGTGGAATTGGGACATAGAAACAATTACCCGCCAGTTGTCTTTGATCATGAATGGGGAGATTGATGCCCTCACCCCGCCCAATTAAGTCTTCCCTTGATCACTACCTCTGACTGGTTACTTGCCCGGTCCCCAAATCAATCTGCCTGTTGGGTCAATATAAGCGGCTCCCTCCGGCGTGTAGACCAGGGCCAGCCCATCGGTAAAGCTGAGGGCGTAGAGAAATTGTATGGGAATGACCAGTTTGCCCGTGGTGTCGATGTAGCCGTAGCGATCGCCTTGTTTGACTGGGGCTAACCCACCAGAAAAGCGATCGACCCGGTCGTATTGGGGTGCGATCACGAGTTTGCCGGTGGTGTCAATGAAACCCCATTGGTCATTCAATTCCACCGCCGCCCGCCCTTCAGAAAACTCACGAATGTCATCAAATTGAGGTGCGATGACGAGTTTTCCAGTGGTGTCAATGTAGCCCCAGCGATCGCCCTGTTGCACGCCTGCCAGTCCTTCTTTGAAGGTACTTAAATCTGGTGCTAAATCTCCTGCAAATTGAGGCGGAATCACGAATTTCCCGGTTGCATTAATATAGCCATACTGATCATTTAGTTTGACTGCTGCCAGTCCACCGCTGAAGTAAGTAGCAGAGTCGAATTGTGGTGCAATAATGAATTTTCCCTGTTTGTTAATGAAGCCATATTGATCATTAATTTTGACGGCGGCTAACCCTTCGCGGAAGGCCAAAGCCTCATCAAACTGAGGTGGAATGACGAGTTTTCCCTGAGGATCGACATAACCAAACTTGGTGCCAAGTACCACCAATGCCAACCCATCGGAGAAGGCAAAGGCTAGTCGAAATTTTGCCGGAATGACAATTTTGCCAGTCTCATCAATGTAGCCATATTGATCATCCACTTTAATTTGCGATCGCCCATTCACAAAACTCCAGGCCAGATCAAATTGGGGTGGAATGACCACTTTCCCCGTGCGATCGATAAAGCCAAATTTGCCATTTTGCGGAATCCGAAACAGGGCCGTGGAGGGGGTAGCGGCAGTGGGTGTATCAGCCATGAGCGAGGGAGATACCGGAGCCGCGCTGGCCATTGCAGGAGTGCCCGCCAGCCCGGTGAAACTGAGTAGAAACAGGGCGATCGCGCCATGCGGCACCAGGGAAAACCTCACACCTTTGCGTTTGGACATCATTGCTTTGATCATGGCGGATGATTTTGGCCGGGTCACTCCTGGATGGCCGCTTTGTAAGCTGCCCAGCCGCCATAGTGAGAAATATCGGGCAGGTGATTCTGTTCAATCATTTCCTGGGGGTACAAAAATGCGGTTAACACTTCGCCATTGTCCAACACGATATCTGCCGGATACATGTGGGGAGGTTCATTCGCGCACAAATTCTCAAATTGTTCCTGCGTTTGCTCGTAAATTTCACCGGGAATAGAAATGCCCCCTTCACCGATTTCGTAAATCGCGGGATGCCAACCATTGCCGGCAGAATGGAGCCGGTAAGTAGGACGAGTCTGCGCGGCTCCCAAAAAATTGACAAATTGCAAGTTGGCGTGGTCGGGTTGGCCTTGAAGGGCAGACCCACAAATAAAAATCCGTTTCATCGGTTGTTCAGTTTGACTCATGGTTCGATGCTAAATAGACGCAAATCATAGACGCAAATCAGTGTGGCAATAGCCTCAATGATTTTACCTCTGTCAATGCCCAACCTCCTCGAGCGATCGCCCCGTGGTTTCAATTCGCAAGAGATAGGTTAACCAGGCCGCCAGGACACAACATCCCGCCAGCCCCACCAATAAAGCCGGAATGCCCCAGGCCGTTTGCAGAATTGGTAACGCAAAGGTACCTAACACGGCGCCAGCTTTGGCGATCGCCGCTGCCAATCCGGCTCCACTGGCCCGAATGGAGGTAGGAAACACTTCACCAGATAACAAAAAAGTAGTCGAGTTGGGACCAGCATTCATCGTCACGTTAAAAATGAAGAAGCCGATGAAAACAAGGACAAGATTCGTTTGAGCATCCAGCAGGAGAAGATTAGAAGTGGCCAAAATCACCAGTCCGAGCGCCATACCGAAAAACCCAGTGATTTGTAGCCATACTCGCCCGACCCGCTCGACCAGGCCAATCGCCAGGAGAAAGCCCGCAATCAAAAATAGATCCACCAGCGCAGCACCCTGGGCCGCAGCGATTTCCTGAGCCATGAAGTTGGGTTGGTCGGCAAACGCGAGTGCGCCAATAATCGTCGGGGTAAAAATGCCGATGCCGTAGGTGGCGATGTCTTGCAAAAACCAGGGCAGCGAGGCAAATAGGGTATGGCGACGAAATTGCACCGAGAATAAAGCCGTATAGGGCAGTTGGGGTTCGCGATCGCGGGGGTCGGTCTCTGGGGTAATCGTCATGGGTTGATCCAGCAACAGCGTGGCCGCTTTGGAGGCCGCCTCATAATCTCCTTTGGCCATGTAGTAGCGGGGACTTTCCAGCGCCAAGGTGAAGCGCAAAATCCCCACCGCGATCGCCAACACCAACCCCACCCCCAGCATCCAGCGCCACGCATACTGAATTGTCGGTGACACCGCATCCGGGTAAATTGCCTGAAACGCAAGAATGATGGTGAATCCAGCGATCGCGCCCAACAGTGCCCCCACGGCCTGAAAGGTAAATGCGCCAATCACCATGCGTCCCCGCCAACGAGCCGGGACATTTTCCGTGATGTAGGCCACGCTGATGGGATAGTCGGCCCCAATCGCCACCCCCACCAGAAACCGAAAGCCAATCAGTGCCGCAGCATTCCAGGCCAGGGCAGTGCCAGCCGTCGCCACCACGAACAGGGCCACATCCGCAATTAACATCCGCTGCCGTCCGATGCGATCAGTGAGGGGTCCCAATGTCAGCGACCCGACCAACGACCCCACGATCGCGGCCACAGCCACAGCCCCAACCGCCGCCGGACTCAAATTAAAATCGCGTTGCAGAAACGGTAGGGCAATGCCAATGATGAAGAAATCGAACCCATCCAGCGCAATCAACCCGGCAGAAAGCGCCCAGAGAAGTTTCATCACTCCCGTCACCGCCGATGCATCCAGTTGATGTTCAAACGATGGGGGCGGGGCGATCGCAAGCTGATGCGTCATACGGTACGATTTACTCCACTCAACGGTTAGAATATTTCGCTTTAAGCGTACCAATTAACTTTCGTAAAAGTCGCATTTGTAGGAGTAATTCGTCCTAGAAAGATCTGCTGACAAATTAATCACTTGTCGCGGCAGACAAAATCTTACATCCGTGATTCATCGGAGATTTAGCCCAAATCACACCCAATCAAATTAATCATTTGTCGCCTAAAAATACTTAATAAAAATTTAATTTAATTATCCCCAGGTAGCTACTCACGCAAATTCTAAATAGTTGCGAGAATAGGTTGAAAGGGAACGCATTAAAGGGCACCCTAATGACGCAGTTTGGTTTAAGGTTTCATGAAAGCTTTTGGCAAATGTCTCGAAGAGCAATACCCTTGCAACCTGGCGACTACGGATAGGTTACAAGCAAACCTGGCGTATCCCCGCCCCCAATTTCAAAGATCGCAGTGGGCTTCCTTGAATGGCACCTGGAAGTTCACCTATGACGATACAGGACAATATACGCAACCCAGCGATATTTCCGATTGGGATCAGTATATTGAAGTTCCCTTTGCACCGGAATCTATCCGGAGTGGTATCCACGATACAGGATTTCATCCCAACTGTTGGTATGAGCGTGAGTTTGATATAGCCCCAGGGAAGCATCGCGTCCTGCTTCATTTTGGCGCAGTGGATTATCGGGCGCGGGTTTGGGTGAATGGACAATTGATGATTGATCACGAAGGAGGACATACTCCTTTTTCGATCGATATTACGTCGGTGTTGCAAGCCTCAGGACGGCAGACCGTCACCGTTTGGGCCGAAGATGACCCACATGATCTAGCCAAACCCAGAGGCAAGCAAGACTGGCAACTGGAACCCCATAGCATCTGGTATCCCCGCACCAGTGGCATCTGGCAAACGGTGTGGTTGGAGCAGGTACCCGAAACCTATATCGATCGCCTCAAGTGGACTCCCCACTTTGAACGCTGGGAGATTGGCTTTGAAGCCTTTGTTTCCGGCAAATCGCAAAAAGATATGCAGTTAAAGGTGCGGCTGACGGTGGGCAATCAACTGCTGGTCAACGACATCTACGAAGTGCTGAATGGCGAAATTCATCGTCGCATTGCCCTGTCTGACCCCGGAATTGATGATTACCGCAATGAGTTGCTGTGGAGTCCGGAAAAACCAACGCTGATTGATGCCCAGCTTCAACTCTGGTGCCAGGGTGAATTAGTCGATGAGGTGAAATCTTACACCGCCATGCGGACGGTGAGTATTCAGCGCGATCGCTTCATGCTTAACGGCCAACCTTACTACCTGCGTCTGGTGCTGGATCAAGGCTATTGGGAAGATACCTTGATGACGGCCCCCTCCGATGAAGCCTTGCGCCACGATGTGGAATTGACCAAGCAAATGGGCTTCAACGGCGTGCGGAAACACCAGAAAATCGAAGACCCCCGCTTTCTGTATTGGGCCGACGTGTTGGGATTGATGGTCTGGGAGGAAATGCCCAGTGCCTACCGCTTTACACCCAAAGCCGTCGAACGGTTGACCAAGGAATGGACAGAAGTGATCGATCGCGATGCCAGCCATCCCTGTGTTGTCGTCTGGGTGCCCTTTAATGAGTCCTGGGGCGTGCCCGACCTGACCGCCACTCCGGCCCATCGTCATTGGGTGCAAGCTCTTTATCACCTGACCAAAACCCTCGACCCCACCCGTCCCGTAATTGGGAACGATGGCTGGGAAAGTACATCCACCGATATCCTGGCCATTCATGACTACGACACCAAACCGGAACGGTTGGCCAAACGGTACGGGCCGGAAGTGAAGCTGTCGGATTTGTTCGATCGCCAGCGTCCCGGTGGGCGGGTGTTGACTCTGGATGGCTACCCCCATCAGGGCCAGCCGATCATGCTAACGGAGTTTGGCGGCATTGCTTTCACCAAACCGGAAGAACACGCCCAGACCTGGGGCTATGCCCGGTCTACGAATGCGCTAGAGTTCCAGCGGCAATACAGCGAACTGTTGCAAACAGTGAACAAAATCGACCTGTTTAGCGGCTTCTGTTATACCCAGTTGACCGATACTTTTCAGGAAGCCAACGGTCTACTGTACGCCGATCGCACGCCTAAGTTTCCGATTGAGGCGATCGCATCTGCCACTTTAGGTAGGCGGAATCAGGAGGAAGATCAGACTATGGTTTTAGAATCTGTGAAAGTGGCATGGTCCCAACTGGAAGATGTATTTTCAGACGCTCTTAAAACCAGACGGTCGCAATCTTACCCTGTACAGCCGACACCCCATTGCGGCGGGGATCATCGCGCCTAGCCCCAGCAACGAGCCAGTGCAGGCGAACCCTCACCTGCGCTGGCATCCCCTGCGGGGCGAGTGGGTGGCCTATGCCAGCCATCGCCAGGGCCGCACCTTTATGCCGCCCCCCGAATACAATCCCCTGGCTCCCACGCGAGATGCCAATGTGCCGACGGAGCTTCCCAGTGGAGCCTACGATATTGCTGTCTTCGAGAATCGCTTTCCGTCGCTGATTCCTACGGCCACGGATGCACCCACTCTGATTGTGGATACCTTACCGGCCAATGGAGCCTGCGAAGTCGTGGTGTTTACCCAAGACCCGCAGGCTTCGTTGTCTTCCTTGCCGCTGGATCATCTGGAGTTGTTATTTCAAGTGTGGGGCGATCGCACTCGCGCTATCTGCGAGCATTCCCAAATTCAATACGTGCTGCCATTTGAAAACAAAGGCGTAGAAGTGGGCGTAACGCTGCACCATCCCCACGGCCAAATTTACGCCTATCCCTTTGTGCCTCCCGTTCCCGCCCGATTTGGAGCCTGCCAATTTAATTATTACCAGCAACACCAGCGGGGCTTATTGCAGGATTTAATTCAGCAAGAAATCACCGCGAATCAACGCATTTTGTATCAGGATGAGTGGGCGATCGCTTTTGTGCCCGTTTGCGCCCGTTACCCCTACGAAGTCTGGATTGCGCCGATTCACCCGGTCGCCACATTTTTAGATTTAACTCCAGCCCAGCGATTGAGTCTGGCGAAAGCACTAAAAACCGTCACTCTGAAGTATGACGGGTTGTGGCAACGTCCGTTTCCCTACCTGATGGCCTGGTTTCAGGCTCCCCTGGATGGTCAGCCGCATCCCGAATGGCACCTTCATGCCGAATTTTATCCACCCTATCGCACTCCCGATAAGCTCAAGTATCTAGCCGGAACCGAACTGGCGGCGGGCCTGTTTGCTAACGATGCCCTGCCGGAAGAGAAGGCCAAAGAGTTACAAGCTGTGATGGTGGAATTGGCACCTGTGGGAGTGGAAGCAGTCGTGCCGATTTGAGTGGGCGATCGCGACTTTCGTTGTTCCCAAGTGGTCTGATTGTTGTCCCTTCGCTTCCGAGTAAACCGATGAACGCCAACCCCGCCGCATCCAGTACCATTCGTCAACCGCTCCAGGATGAGATTACGTCGTTAAACTATCGCCCTTTAATTGTTGCCGGACTAATTCTAGGACTGGGGCAGGGCGGCTTTTTTGATGGCATTGTGTTTCATCAATTGCTGCAATGGCACCATATGTTTTCCAGTCTGGCCACCGACCAAACGATCGCCGGAATGGAATTAAACACCATCGGCGACGGCCTCTTTCATCTCTTTGACTGGTCGCTGACGCTATTGGGCATTTTTTTGCTGTGGCGGGCCGGACGATTGGCCGCTGCGGCCTGGTCCGGGCGAGTTTTGGGTGGGGCGATCTTGCTCGGTGCCGGAATTTTCAACCTGGTTGAAGGTCTCATTGACCATCAAATTTTAGGCATCCACCATCTCAAACCTGGCCCGCACGAGTTTGGGTGGGACATGGGATTTTTAGCCTCCGGCCTGGTGTTAATCGGAATTGGCTGGCTCCTCACCCGCACCCCCGCCAAAGCCGTCTAACGCTCAATGCCAAAGCTTCAGGTCAGCCACTTCGTGGTGGTGGGTCCTGATCTCGTCCAATTCCTGAATCATCCCTTTTGGGCCGGGTGAAAGTGCATGAAACGATCGCAAGAAATTACCACAAAACTCCAACTGATGCGGCAAGCGCTGGCCGAAACGGGCAGCGCAGGGGTCCGTTTACGCGGAACTGATTGGTTTGCGTGGGCGACGGCAGGCGGTGCAAATACCGTATTGTTAGCCGCAGAAACCGGAGTGGCGGAAGTGCTCGTGACCACCGAAGCCGCCTGGATTTTGACCGACGAAATTGAGGCCCAACGCCTCCAGGATGAGGAAATTTCGACCGATGCGCCGTACCACTTCCACATCATGCCCTGGGCACAGGCCGACAAACGAGCGACTTTTGTGCAAGCTGCGACCGGCAATGGCAAGGTCATCAGCGATCGCCCCACGGCTACCGAAGCCCCCCTTCCCCCCGCTCTGATTCGTCATCAGCGCATCCTGAATGCCAACGAAATCGATCGCTATCGCCAGGTGGGGCACTTGGCCAGCGCAGCGATGACGGAAGTATTGCATCAGGCCCAACCCGACTGGACCGAACAGCAACTGGCGGGAGCCGGAGCCAATGCACTCTGGTCACGCGGCCTGCATCCCGCTTTAATTCTGGCGGCGGGCGATCGCCGGTTGCCCCTCTACCGTCATCCGTTACCTCAGCCTGCCCCGCTAGGACGACAGGCGATGCTGGTCTTTTGTGCCCGTGGCTTTGGCTTAATTATTAGCCTGACGCGGTTTGTATTCTTTGAGCCAATGTCGGAGCAGGAGCGACAATTACATCGGACGATCGCTGAAATTGAAGCGATCGCGCTTAACCATTCCCAACCCGACACGCCCCTCAACACGGTATACCACGCCCTAGCCAACGCCTACGAGCAACACGGCTTTCCTCAGGCAATTCTGGAGCATCACCAGGGCGGCACCGCAGGCTATGGGGCGCGCGAGGTGATTGCCACGCCTGCAACGAATGATGTGCTAATGGCGAATATGGCGATCGCCTGGAATCCCAGTTTGCCGGGAGCCAAAATTGAAGATACGTTTGTTGTACATTCAGATGGCAGGCTGGAAAACTTAAGCTTTGATCCCAATTTTCCCCAGGCTGAAATTGCGGGTCGGTTACGGGCGATCCCCTTGGAGCGGACATGAAGGATTTTCAGGAGATTTTTGATCTGGCTCCCGTGGTCCAGGCAAAGGCACCGGGGCGGGTCAACTTACTGGGCGAACACACAGACTACAACGATGGTTTTGTGCTGCCAACGGCAATTCCACAACACACTAACGTTCTACTGGCCCCCAGTGCGGATACCTTTCATCATTTCTACTCCACAAATCTGTCAGAAAAGCTTGATGTTGATGGGGCGAAGTTACCTCCGGCAGGGTTTGCCCGGTACGTTTATGGCTGCATTAAAGTGTTAGAGACCCTGGGGTATGACGTTCCCTCGTTGAACGTATGGGTAACTTCGGACGTACCGATTGGGGCGGGATTGTCCAGTAGTGCGGCGTTAGAGGTGGCGGTCTTGCGGGGACTGCGATCGCTCCTCCAGCTTGATCTCGATGATGTGCAAATCGCGCAATTGGGTCAGCAGGCCGAGATTCAGTATGCTGGAGTCAATTGCGGCCTTCTCGATCAAATGGCATCCAGCCTTGCCGATGTCCACCATATGCTGTTTTTGGATACGCGCACCCTGGAACGCAAACTTCTACCCTTTCCCGTGGGTGCTGAAATTGTGGTGATTGATAGTGGGGTGGCGCGATCGCTGGCCAACAGTGGCTACAATCAGCGGCGGGCTGAATGTGAAGCCGCCGCCCAACACTTGGGGATTAAGGCATTACGAGATGTGACTGATCCTCACGTCGTTGAGACCTTGCCCGATCTGTTACGGCGGCGTGCCCGTCATGTTGTGAGTGAAAATAACCGGGTGTTGCAGGCATTAGATGGGATTTCCCCCCAGGAATTTGGGACCTTGATGAATGCGTCTCATGCTAGCTTGCGGGATGATTATGAAGTATCGGTGCCAGCCCTGGATCAATTAGTTGAGATTTTGCAGAACCTACCAGATGTGTTTGGGGCACGACTCACAGGTGCAGGATTTGGTGGTGCGTGTGTGGCCTTAGTTGCGGCAGGGAAAGGCAACGCGATCGCCCAATCCACACTGGCGCAATACAACCAGACTGGCAATAACGGTCGTATTTTAGTCGGTTAGCATTTTTGTCAGTTAGAGCACAAAGTTAGAGCCTAGACGGCCACGAACATCACCAATTTCATCGTGCTCAACGTCGCAACAAGAAAAGTATATACCTATTTTCTTAATAAAAAAATATTTCTTCTGGTTGAGTGATCTTATTCCTTTGAGAGATGTTCGACTTGCTCTCATTTTGTTATTTTTTGATTCATTACAGTATATTCAGTGATGAGTGAAGTTATTTTTCTTGACCCGGTGCAACTGATGTTTCAGTTTGATTCATTGGTGATTACTCACTAATGACTAAAGATATTATCAATTATTTAGGTGGACTTAAGGCATGGTAGAATCCACTTGTGCTAATGGTCACGATCTCATTTGTTTTTCTCATTTACGCTGGGATTTTGTCTATCAGCGTCCACAGCATCTGCTCAGTCGTTGTGCGAAGCACCGTCGAGTTTTTATATTAGAGGAGCCGATGATTCAGGGTGATACTCCTGAACTGAGCATGAGTCAGCGTGAGTGTGGGGTTTGGGTGGTAGTCCCGCAATTGCCGCAAGGTTTGAGTGAGCAGGCTGCGATCGCCCTGCAACGCCAATTGCTAGATGACTTGATTGCATCTGAACAAGTTCAATCTCCTGTTCTCTGGTACTACACACCGATGGCAGTGCCATTCTCCTACCATTTGAAGGCGGCGGCGACTGTGTATGATTGCATGGACGAACTATCTGCGTTTAAAGGTGCCCATCCAGAGTTGCAAGCGCGGGAAGCGCACTTATTCCAATTGGCGGATCTGGTGTTTACGGGGGGACGCAGCCTGTACGAAGCCAAGCAGCATCAGCACGCCAGCGTTCATGCCTTTCCCAGTAGCATTGATGTTGCCCACTTTATCCAGGCCCGCCAACCAGTAGCCGAACCGGATGACCAGGCACCCATTCCCCATCCCCGCCTGGGATTTTATGGCGTGGTCGATGAACGCATGGATCTGGAATTATTGGATGGGATTGCCCAGGCGCAACCCGATTGGCATTTAGTGGTGATTGGTCCGGTTGTCAAAATTGATCCGGCAACCTTGCCCCATCGCCCTAATATTCACTATTTGGGTGGCAAATCGTATCAGGACTTACCCCAATATTTAGCTGGATGGGATGTGGCATTGCTGCCCTTCGCCCGCAATGAATCGACTCGGTTTATCAGTCCAACAAAAACGCCAGAATATTTAGCCGCAAGCAAGCCTGTGGTGTCTACATCAATTCGGGATGTGGTGCGGCCTTACGGGCAAGCTGAACTGGTTCACATCGCAGATACAGTACCGGAATTTGTCACCGCGATCGCGGCGGCGCTCCAGCAACCCCAAACCCAACCCCACTGGTTGCCCCAGGTAGATGCCTTCCTATCCCAAATGTCGTGGGATTTAACCTGGTCCGCCATGAATGAGTTGATTGAAGCAGCAATTTTAATGAATCAACGAACAACTGGACGTATTCAAACCAGACCCACGATCGCATCAGTCAAATCAGTTTCGCCAAAACCCCAAAAAGCGGTTGCGATCGCCAACGATAGCACACTGGCAAGCTAATCTATTTACCTCAAGGAATCACCTCATGTTTGACTACCTGATTGTCGGTGCAGGATTTGCTGGCAGTGTTTTAGCTGAACGGCTTGCCAGCCAGAGCCACAAAAAAGTTTTGATCGTGGATACCCGAAACCATATTGGTGGTAATGCCTATGATCATTACAACGAAGCGGGAATTTTAGTTCATAAATATGGGCCGCACATTTTCCATACCAACTCGCGCGATGTTTTTGCATACCTGTCTCGCTTTACCGACTGGCGACGCTATGAGCACCGTGTTCTCGCCAGTGTAGATGGTCAACTGGTGCCGATTCCCATTAATCTAGACACAATCAATAAGCTATACGGTTTGAGTTTAACGTCATTTGAGTTGACTAAATTTTTTGAGTCAGTTGCTGAATCGAAAGAAACAATCCGCACCTCAGAAGATGTCGTTGTCAGCAAAGTCGGGCGCGAACTTTACGAAAAGTTTTTTCGGAACTACACTCGTAAACAATGGGGCATTGACCCTTCCGAGTTAGACCGCTCCGTGACTGCCCGCGTGCCCACCCGCACCAATCGGGACGATCGCTACTTCACCGATACTTACCAGGCCATGCCCCTGCATGGTTACACCCGCATGTTTGAGAATCTGTTGGCGCATCCCAACATCAAAATCATGCTAAACACAGATTATCGAGAAATTCAGGACATCATTCCGTATAAGGAAATGATTTATACGGGACCTGTGGATGGCTTTTTTGATTACTGCTATGGTAAGTTGCCCTATCGCTCCTTAGAATTCAAACATGAAACCCTAAACGAAAAGGTGCATCAACCTCAAGCCGTTATCAATTATCCGAATGAGCATTTGTATACGCGCGTCACTGAATTCAAATATCTGACCGGGCAGGACCATCCCAAAACCAGCATTGTGTATGAGTATCCGCAGGCAGAAGGCGATCCTTACTACCCCGTCCCGCGGCCCGAAAATGCAGAACTGTACAAGCAGTACAAGGCTCTGGCAGAGGCCACGCCGAATGTTCACTTTGTGGGACGGTTGGCAACGTACAAGTACTACAACATGGATCAGGTGGTCGCTCAAGCCCTGGCACTTTACGCCCAACTGTCAGAGCGCCAAACCTGGCAGCCTCAGGTAGAACCTGTTGCGCCGAAGATCATGGCATCAGATGCAACCCGCGATCTCGCCCTGAATGGAGCCTCGCCCAGCGCTGGCAGTCCGGCAACCATTCCAGGTCAACCCGCACCGCAGAATGGCAAATCCTTATCTTCGACTTGAAGCGTTTAGGGTTGCGTTTACAGACGAATTTTGCGACGGGTCATCGTTTAAATCCGTAGAGCCATTCCGGCACCGATTTGCCGTAGAGCCATTCCGCTGGAATGGCTCTACGGATTTAACGGCGCGATCGCCGCATCTGCCCAGCCATTTTGATCGAAACAAACATCATTAGACCGATATCGAGGAGTTGTTATGAATTCAAGCCCACTTCCATCCAGTCTTGAATTGTGGGGTGGCGTTGAATGCACCGTCAACCGCGTCGGCGATCGCTTTTTCGACCAGCTAGAACGAGTGGGTCATGCCAACCGCATTGATGACCTCGATCGCTTCGCCGCTTTAGGCATCCAGGCCATCCGCTATCCCGTTCTTTGGGAACGCATCGCCCCTGATGGCTTAGAACAAGCAGACTGGCTCTGGTCCGATCAGCGCTTATCTTACCTGGATGACCTGGGTATTCGTCCCATTGTTGGACTCGTGCATCATGGCAGTGGGCCGCACCACACTCACTTATTAGATCCGGCCTTCCCCACCAAACTCGCCCAATTTGCGGCAGCGGTGGCCAAACGCTACCCCTGGCTAGAATACTACACCCCCGTCAACGAACCCCTCACCACGGCCCGGTTTAGTGGGTTGTATGGGCACTGGTATCCCCATCGTCGAGACGATCAAAGTTTTCTCACAGCGTTGTTGCACCAGTGTAAAGCCGTTGTGCTGTCGATGCAGGCCATCCGGCAGATTAATCCTAATGCCAAACTGGTACAAACCGAGGATTTAGGTTCCGTCTTCAGTACGCCCCGACTTCGCTATCAGGCAGAATTTGAAAATCAGCGCCGCTGGCTCAGTTTTGATCTGCTGTGTGGACGAGTGGATCAGGCCCATCCTCTCTGGCATTACATCCGCAATGCTGGCATTGAAGAGGCGGAACTCACCTGGTTTCTCGATCGCCCCTGTCCTCCCGATATTTTTGGGATTAACTACTACCTCACCAGCGATCGCTTCCTGGATGAACGCCTCGATCGCTATCCCTCCCAGACCCACGGTGGCAACGGCCAGCACACTTACGCTGATGTCGAAGCAGTGCGAGTGTGTACGAACGGCATCACCGCTCCCCAAGATCGCCTGCGCTCTGTTTGGGAACGGTATGGCGGGGCGATCGCAGTGACGGAAGTACACTTGGGCTGCACCCGCGAAGAACAGTTGCGCTGGTTCAAAGAAGTTTGGGATGCCGCCCAGCACTTACGCACTGAGGGTGTAGATGTGCGTGCTGTTACCGCCTGGTCCCTGTTGGGAGCCTACGACTGGAACAGCCTCCTCACCCGCAACGACGGCTATTACGAGTCGGGCGTATTCGACCTGCGTCCCACCTCCGGCAACGAGGCGACTCCACCCTTCGTCCGCTCTACCGCCCTGGCCGCCATGTTACGCCACCTCTCCATCGGCCACAACTACACCCATCCCCTCCTGCAAACTCCCGGCTGGTGGCAACGCCCTCAGCGCTTCCTCTATCCCCCCCACCCGGCCTCCCCTCCCAACCCTACCGCTTCCCCGCCCCCCACGCCCCAGCCCCTCCTGATCACCGGAGCCACGGGCACCCTCGGCCAAGCCTTCGCCCGCATTTGTGAAATTCGTGGGATTCCCCATTGCCTGTTGACACGGCAGCAAATGGACATTACGAATCCGGCCTCGGTTGAACGAGCGATCGCCCAATGGCAACCCTGGGCGGTGGTCAATACGGCAGGCTATGTCCGGGTTGATGATGCTGAACGTGAACCCCATGTCTGCCTGAAAATTAATGCCGATGGGGCGGCCATTTTGGCCAATGCCTGTATGGAACAGGAAATTGGCTTGATGACGTTTTCATCAGATCTAGTGTTTGGGGGCGATCGCGACCAGCCCTATTTAGAGAGCGACAGTGTATCGCCTTTGAACGTTTACGGGCACAGCAAAGCCGAAGCCGAACGGTGGGTATTGCATCATCATCCTTGCTCCCTGGTCATTCGCACCAGTGCCTTTTTTGGCCCCTGGGATGAATACAATTTTTTGACTATTGCCCTCCGCACCCTCAAAGCGGGACAGGCATTTGAGGCGGCTGAAGATGCGATCGTGTCTCCCACCTACGTGCCTGATCTAGTTCATGCCAGCCTGGATTTGTTGATTGATGGCGAATGCGGGTTGTGGCATCTCACGAATCCGGGTGCCATCACCTGGGCCGATCTGGCTCGCTGGACCGCAAAACTGGCCGGACTGGATGATGCCCCGATTCGGTCCTGTTCCACTAAAACGTTGGGTCTGTCAGCGCTTCGCCCCACCTATAGCGCGCTGGGCAGCGAACGCGGTATCCTGTTACCCGATCTGGATCGGGCGATCGCCCGCTACCTGCAAGACTGCGAACTCATTCGATAGCTGATGATCGTTCGCTGATGCCGTTCCGCCTCTGGTAAAAGGAACAGCGATAGTCGAGGAGTTCGCAGGAACCTATGCAATTGAGTGACCGGGAGAACTGAGCAATGGGAACAGACCCGCAGGAAGAGAATTGTGTCAAAACTCAGCGATCGCAGGGACTTAAGATATCATTAATCACGGCCTGAGAGCAAAAATGATGGCCCGCCGAAAGATAGCTGGGGTTACTGCTTATGTTGCGTCCCTCTGAAATTGCCTGTGCCACCGCTAAAGTTGCCGTTGTCGGGGCTGGAAATGTTGGTGCGACTCTGGCCCAGCGGTTAGCCGAGAAAAACATTGCGGATGTCGTGTTGCTGGATGTGATTGAAGGCCGACCCCAGGGAGTAGCTCTAGACCTGATGGAAGCCAGAGGGGTCGAACGGCACGATCGCACCATTGTCGGCACCAACGATTTTGCTGACACGGCAGGGGCCAATGTCGTCGTCATTACCGCAGGCTTACCGCGTCGCCCCGGCATGAGTCGGGATGATTTGCTCTTAACAAACGGCAAAATTGTGGTGGATGTCACCCAGAAACTCATGGCCCATTGCCCCAATGCCATTTTGATCGTAGTCACCAATCCTCTAGACGTAATGACCTATGTGGGTTGGAAGGTCAGCGGCTTACCGACGCATCAAGTCATGGGCATGGCAGGGGTATTAGACTCTGCTCGGTTTCAGACCTTTCTGGCGATGGAGTTGGGCGTTTCGATTCACGACATCAACGCCACCGTGCTTGGCAGTCATGGCGATTTGATGGTGCCACTGCCGCGCTACTCCACCGTCAACGGCATTCCCATCAGCAAGTTTTTAGATGAAGCCGCGATCGCTCGCATCGTGGACCGCACCCGCAACGGTGGCGCAGAAGTGGTGGAACTGTTAAAAACGGGGGGAGCTTATTACGCTCCGGCTTCCGCAGTTTGCATCATGGTAGAAGCGATTTTGTATAACCAACCCCGCATCCTGCCCGTAGCCGCCTACCTCCAAGGCCACTACCAACTGGAGGATATTTTCATGGGAGTTCCCTGTCGATTGGGTTGTCAGGGAGTCGAAAGCATCCTGGAACTCGACCTGACTGAGCCAGAACTGGCTGACTTGCACACCTCCGCCAACGCCGTCCGCCAGAATATCAACCAATTGCGAACACTCCTCAGTGCCTCAGGCGTAAACATTTAGGCGTAAGTGTTTAAGGATGGTGAATTTAATCACCTGTGGGGCGGGTGTCTCGCCTGCCCGGACGGGCAAGATGCCCATCCTACAAAAATTATAGGTTATTTAATTCTCAGTGCTAAGAATGTAAACATCACCTTGAAGGAGCACAATTTTGCCACTCAAACGTTTTGTGATTGAAATGGGCATGGGCATCGATCAGCATGGTCAAGAACCCACGGTTGCCGCTGCCCGCGCTGTGCGGAATGCGATCGCCCACAATGCCCTACCGGGAATTTGGGAAGTCGCAGGCTTAGACCATCCCGATGAAATGATCGTAGAGGTGCAAGTCGCCGTTCCCTACCCCGACCAGGTCCAAGAAGCCGATGTTTTAGCCGTCCTCCCCTTTGGCCAGAAAACCCTGACCGTGCAACAGGGCGGCATGATCGTCCAGGGCCGCGCGATCGCCGAATTCGCCGACAAAAACGATGAAATGCTGATCGCCGTGGCCTCGGTGACGGTATTGGTCAACGTTCCCTAACCAGCAACCAGCATCGCCTCCCCACTCCCCATTTCCTACAATCGCTGCAACAAACTCATGCCATGCGTATCCGTACCGCAAGTATTGAGCAAACCTAACGTTGAAGTCAGGCGTTGAACCTGTTCGGTTTGGCGGGGACTGGGGCACCAGGGCGAGGGATTGTTGTAGGCGTAGTAGGTTTCCACACCGTCAATCCCGACAGTGGCAGCAGCAGCGATCAGGTCTTCCGGCGATCGCCGATAGCGAGCCGGATGCGCCAACACTGCGATCCCCCCCGCCAGATGAATACTGTGAATCACCTCCGCCGCGAGAGCCGCCGCGCCTCTGGGCGCTTCCCGTCGCGTGTAAGGACTCATCGCCGGACTTTCCGGGTCAAAGGCATACCCCAAAATATGAACTTCTGTTTCCAATAATTGAGAAGTCACCTCAATCCCAGTCCATAGATGCAGGGCCGGCACCGGATCACCCCGCCAAGCCGCATCTTCGCGGTGGGTTTCCAGGCATTGGTGCGCCCGTCGATACCCCTCAGTGGAGTGGTGATCGGTAATGGCCAGCCCCCGTAACCCGATCGCGATCGCCTGCCGCATCAGTTCATCCGGTGGTAGTTGCCCATCCGAACAGACGGTGTGCATATGGAAGTTATAAGACAATGGACAGCTATCAGCATGGATGGTTTCAAACACTCGCCTCAATGCCTTCGCATCCTGTGCGGCATGAATTGAGGAAATAGAAACTCCAATCAGATTAACAACCATAAGCACCTCAAAAGGGTCGGGAGGGAATGCCTGTTTTTGACACGACCTTTAGTATTTAAACTTTATCTTAACCTTCTGTTACTCCGTGTAACTGAGATACCTTTTTGACGAAAAAATGTCAACCCTATAGCCCATCAGATCTTTCCGGTGATTTATCAGACCCATTAAAGTTTTAATGATTAATCATTAGCAATGATAATCACCCGTCCAGAACTTCGTTAGCCGGATGACTGGCAGAGTGAGTGGCAGGGTGACTAAATCTCGCGCTCAATCAATCCGAAAATTAAACGGGAGCCGCGCATAAGCAGACAACGGATCATTCAAGTTCCCCAGCAGCGCCACCTCTGCCTTCAACTTTTGCAATTCCATCAAAACCGGGTCTTTGCTCTCAAACAATTTCGTCATCTGGCTGTTGGGCGAGTCAAACAGCAGTTCGGTAAAGGAGCGGGGCTGAGGATATTCTGCCAGTTGCCATTTATCGCCTAGCTTTGCTCGTTTTGCTGCATCTTGCAGGGCCGCTTCTAGCCCACCCAGTTCATCCACCAGGCCGATCGCTTTGGCCTGTATCCCCGACCAGACGCGCCCTTGAGCAATTTCGGCAACTCTGGCTTTGGGCAATTTGCGCGAATCGGCCACCCGCGTCAAGAACTGGTCATAAATTCGGTCTACGCTCTTTTGAATCAGGGCCATCTCCTGCGGGGTTTTGGCGCGAGTGACAGTTTGGATATCGGCAAAACGGGCCGTTTTCACCGCATCCCAGGTAACGCCATTGTTATTACCCAGTTGCTGAATGTTGGGCAGCAACCCGAACACACCAATCGAGCCTGTAATTGTATTGGGTTCGGCAAAAATGCGATCGCTGTAGGTCGCAATCCAATATCCCCCCGAAGCCGCAACCGACCCCATCGACACCACCACTGGTTTTTCTTTACGGGTCAAAATTACTTCTCGCTGAATCACTTCCGACGCTACGGCACTGCCACCAGGACTGTTGACCCGCAACACCACGGCTTTTACATCCTCATCCTGACGAATTTCCCGCAAAATTTTGGCAAAGCGATCGCCACCAATCTGGTCTACATCGCCCCGACCATTCACAATGTCGCCCTCAGCATAAACCACAGCAATTTTTTGATTGGCATTGCGGCCCTTCTCCAGTTGGTTTTGGGCCACGGTTGCGTAGGAGGACAAATTAATCTGGCGAAATGACTCGTCGTCCTCTGTCCCAATCTGTTTCAGTTGCTCAATGACTTCATCTTCATAAGCCGTTTTAGTCACCAGTTTTCGCTGAATCGCTTCATTCGGCTCCAAAATGCCATCGTTGTCTGCGATCGCCTGCAACTGTTGCGGGGTAATATTTCGCGCCTTCGCGATCGCCCCCCGCAATTCTCCCCACAAATCTCCCAATAGTTGCTGAGTCTGTTGGCGATTTTCCGGACTGCGCTGCGTCAGCAAAAAAGGTTCCACCGCCGACTTGTATTTACCCACGCGAGTCACCTGGACCCCAATCCCGTACTTCTGCAAAGCCCCCGCAAAAAAGGTCCCTTCCGAACTGAGGCCATTCAGTTCCAGCGAACCGAAGGGATGCATCAGGATTGTATCGGCAACGGAAGCCAGATAATATTCCCGTTCGCCCCAGTCCAGGTCGTAGGCGATGATTTTTTTACCTGATGCCCGAAATCGTTGCAGCGCATCTCGAATTTCTTTCAACTGAGCATAGCCCGCCCCACCCGTCATTTCGCCATGCAGGTAAAGCGCCACAATGCGGCGATCGCGGGCCGCCTGATTAATCGCATCCAGCGTCGCTTTCAGCGAAATTCCCTCTAGCTGATTCCCCAATGCCTGACCAAACCCATCCACAGGCGTTTGTAGCCCATCGGTGATATTTAGCCCCAGATCAAAACTCAGGATCGACTTATCCTTCACTTTGGGAACCGGGTCTCTCGAAGCCGTCAAGATCACTAGAAACAGTAACCCACTGATACTCATTCCCAAAAAGAGAAAAAGAGCCAGCAAACTGGCAAGGGTGTACTTGAAGAAGTTTCGCATCTGGGTTTCTCCGATCGACTCGATTGCGTGCAGGGCTGAGCCTAGACTTCCCCATTATTGCCTTTCCCTTTATCAGTCGCGGTTTTTTTATGCGTAAAGTCCCAATTTTTGACCCACCAAACGAGGGATCGCAGCTTGCAACTGCTTGGATGAGTGCATCTCCTGATTGACTGATAAAACTCCTGAAACCCTGATTTTTCCATGACTGGGTTAGCGTCAGCGTAACCCAACGGAATGACTAATGCTATTGGGTTTCATAGTGTTCAACCCAACCTACGAAAAAGCTTTGTCAGTCAATCAGGTGCATCTCAATGTTGTCATTTTGAAGGCAATGTTCACGAAGTGAAGCATCTTGGCGTTGTGCGTCAGGTTTGCGATCCTCCGCCGTATTGCATGGCGATCAGGATGACAATTAATCGACAAAGTTGGGCTGCTCTCGTTTGGATGCACTAATACTTCGGTTCTACTACAGTCGGAGATTCATTGTTTTTAGTGTAAAAGTTGATCCATAGATTCACCGATAGAAACTTCCTAATTCCAATTCACCCAAAGAGCAACCATGCCACAATTCGCCTACGAAAAATATTTTATTACTAGAACGATTAAACCCATAAACATAGTTCGAGCTGATGAAGGCCAGATCTATCAAGGGTCTCACCCCCTTTCCCAAAGTAGAGCTTCATGCATTACTTTGGAAATAGACATTGCTTGAACTCATCCAATTTGCGATTTCTCCTAGTTGAAATTACGCAAAAATATCGACTTAGCTTTCTATTAACGAGCATTTTTAGGAGTATTGGCTCCAAACAACTTTAACAATTGAACTTGTGAACCAGGAGCATTGGAGATGTTACGAGATGCGCTGATTGTAGGCATTAGCAGTTATCAATCCTTACCGACGTTAAATGCACCTGCTCACGATGCAGAAGCGATCGCGCATCAGCTAGAACACACTGGCGACTTTCGCATCACCCGTTTACCAGAAATCGTGCAAGGGGAAAACCTGCGCGTCGGCGTGAAAACCCCCGTCACCCTGGCCGAACTGGAATCGGCACTGGTCAAGCTCTTTAAGCCGAAAGGCCACAATGTACCCCACACAGCCCTCTTCTATTTTTCAGGGCATGGCTTGCAGAAGGAGGCCGGGATCTGTGAGGGCTACCTGGCTACCAGTGATACCAACCCCAACGCCCATTTTTACGGGCTGTCGTTATTCTGGTTGCGTCGTTTGCTGCAAGAAAGTCCTGTCCGCCAGCGCATTGTTTTATTGGACTGTTGCCACAGCGGCGAAATGTTGAACTATTTGGAAGCTGACCCTGGAGCCAGAGCGGGGACCGATCGCCTGTTTATGGCCGCCTCCCGTGAATATGAAACTGCCTACGAATCGCTCACAGGCCAGTACAGTGTTTTCACTCAGGCATTGCTGGCAGGCTTGGACCCACGCCGCCTACCCAATGGCATCGTCACCAACTACGCCCTGACCGATTGGGTTAGTAATGCCTTGAAGGGCGAATCGCAACAGCCCTTATTTGAAAATTCGGGTAGCGAAATTATTCTCACTCGGTGCCAAAATCCCCTAACCACACTCCAATCGGCCACAAACCAGGATATTTGCCCCTATCGCGGGCTAGAACCCTTTGACGAAGGACATGCCGAGTATTTTTTTGGGCGGGAAAGCCTCACCGATCAACTGGTGGAAAAGTTGAGAACGGGGAACTTTGTCGCAGTGGTGGGGGCATCGGGCAGTGGTAAATCCTCTCTGGTCCGGGCGGGATTAGTCTACAAATTGCGGCGGGGCAGGCGTTGTCAAGTAGCGATCGCTGGCAGATACGGGTGATGACTCCCACCGAACAACCCTTCAAAAGTTTGGCGAATGCGTTTGTCAATCCTGATGCGACTGCCGTAGACCGAGCCGAACAGCTCCGCCGGGCCGAACTGTTTTTGCAGGATGGCACCTCTGGCTTCACGCAGTTAATCCGCGCCAGTCTCATCTCCGAAAACCGCAATACCCGCATGGTGCTGGTGATTGACCAATTTGAGGAGATGTTTACCCTGTGTCAGGGCATGAATGCGGAGCGCGATCGCCATCGGTTTTTTCAAGGACTGCTAACAGCTCTCCGGGATCTGCGGGAACAGTTCAGCCTGGTGATCGTGCTAAGAGCTGATTTTTTCAGTAAGTGTTCTTTTTATAGCGGTCTGGCCGAACAAATTGAGCAACATCTGGTCATGGTGACTCCCCTCACCTACGACCAGATCAAAGCCTCCATTCTCAAACCTGCCGAAAAAGTAGGATTGGTCTGTGAACCGAATCTGGTCTACAACATTCTGCTGGATATCGTGGGTGCCCCCGGTGAACTGCCCCTGCTGCAATATACTTTGATGGAGTTGTGGCAGCGCCGCGAACAATCCGCAGCGGGTGAACCCTCGCGGCTAACGCTGGCAGCCTACGCCGAACTGGGTGGCGTGCGCGGGACCCTACAAAAGCGAGCCAATGAAATTTTTTATAGCCTGACTCCCGCAGAGCAACGGGTCGCGCAACGCATCTTTATTGCCCTGACCCAACTGGGAGAAGGCACAGAGGATACCCGTCGTCGGGTGCTAAAGTCGGAATTGGTGAGTTCTCAAGCCTGCGAAGAGGTCGTAGAACGAGTCCTGGAGAAACTCGTGGTCGCCAAACTCGTGGTGACAAACCAGATCACCCCAACCAGTGGCCGGCAGGAACGGGTGGATCAACAATTTGCCAATGTGTCCACGGCGTTGCGATTGGCTCAGGTGATGAAGCACAAATCAGCGCAAGCGGGCCGGTCCACGACCCTAGCGCAGCTCTCCCAAATGCAAACAACCCTCAGCCAAAAATATCATTTGAATGTGGCGCGACTGGCTCAGGTCAACCATTTGGAACGGGTGCCCGTCGTCGCAGGCAACACGGCTCAAGAAACGGTGGATATTGCTCATGAAGCGTTAATTCGGAATTGGGGATTGTTACGCTCCTGGTTGGATGAGAACCGGGAAATGTTGCGGCGGCAACGCCGGATCGAACGGGCCGCACGGGAATGGAATCTGGCCCACCAGGAGCGATCGCCGGAATATCTGCTGCGGGGCGGTCGTCTCATGGATGCAGAGGATTTTTGGCAACAATACCCGCAGGAGTTATCCAGTCTGGCCCAGCGCTACATTACCGCCAGCAAAGAAGAAAACCGCCGCACTCGACGGGAATTGCGGCTGTTGAAAGTGACCATTCCCTGCACCCTCATGCTGGCGATGGGCATTACCTTTAGCCAGTATCGAATGGCCACGACCAGTCAGGCTGAGAAGGACTATCAACTGCGGGTGGCGACTTCACGCCAATGGTCTGCGATCGCCCAATCGCTGTTGCAGGAGAGCGATCGTGACCCCATGACCGCCCTGTTGATCAGCCGTTTAGCAGCAGAACGAGGCCATACCTACGAAGCCGAAGCCAGTCTGCGGGCAGCATTGCAAGACTTGCGCCTCCAAGCCCACTGGCAGGTCGGCCAGCAACCTGTGCGGCACATTCGCTTCAGCCCGGATCAGACCTGGATGGCAACCGTCGAGGCGAATAGTCAACTCACCCTCTGGTCCCTCAAAGACCGCCAGGTCAAACGAGTTCTGCAACCCGCGCAGGAGGCCAATGGCGTTGTCAATCGTGTCGCCAATCGCCCAGCCGCCCCTGCCCTTGCCTTTAGTCGCGATGGGAAATTTCTGGTTGCCAATTCATCCCCAACTACGCTGAAGGTGTGGTCGGTTGAAACGGGCGAAGTGCAGCAGCAATTGGGAGATTTTAACGGTGCGATCGCTCACGTAGCCGTGAGTCCTGGCGGGAACCAGGTGGCCGCCAGCAGTGGCAATGGGGTGAAAGTATGGGATATGGCCACCGGCACGTTGCAAAGTCAGGGTACCCATCGCAGTTCTATTACTCATTTGCAGTTCAATGGGGATGGGACGCGGTTGCTGGTAGCCGATACCCAGACTGTGAACGTTGTGCTGGTGCAGGGGTATCGCCCCCAAGCAGGATTTACACCAGGGCGAGCGATCGCGGCAGTGAGTCTGAGTCCGGATGAACAACGGGTAGCGATCGCGCTGGAAACGGGCAGCCTTCAGTTATGGAATGTGCAGACGGGCAAACTGCAACAATCGTTCCCGTCGTTGCCCCCAGTCGCGCCATCGACGGGCGTTACGATGCCCGCTCAACTCCACTTTAGTGCAGATGGGGAGCATCTCGCCCGTGTCAGTCCGGGCGGCACAGTGGATGTCATGCATCTACCATCCCAGCAAACCTGGCGACTGGATCAACCCGCCGACAACGGAACACCAGCGGCCACACCTCCCACGGTTGCGATTGCCTTCAGCCCCACCAATCCTCACCTGGTCGTAGCAGAACAGGCCACCCAGAGCCGCGATCGCGCTACGGCCTCCATCCGCGATTTGACCACAGGCAAGGAACTCGCTCGTTTAACTGGCCATACCGACGCGATCCAGGCGATCCAATTTAGTCAGGATGGCTCCCTGATTGCCACGGCGGGAGCCGATGGGGCCGTAAAACTCTGGATGGCGGAAACTGGTGGCGAATTTCCCACGCTGAAGTTGGCTAAAACTCCCATTCAGTGGGCCAGTTTCCAGCGCCCTGCCGGAGCGATCGCAGGGCGATCGGTTGTGGGAACCGTGGCCCCAACCGCCAGCCTACCCACCGAAACTCTCCTGGCGCTGGGCGAGAATGGTGGTCTACGTCAGTGGGAAATGGTCAACCCACGCCCGATTCCCAGTGCCGTACTGGGGCAACTGGCTCAAACACCTGATTCAATATCCCCACGCCAGTTCAATGGAGAACAGCTTTTCAAGGCAACACAGGGGTGGATGGCCGCTTTCGACCAACTCTCCATCACATCACCGCTCCTGTCCGGCGCAGAAAATCCGGCGGCGCCGCCGCCCTCAGCCGGTGGGCCACCCGCTTTGCCCAACGCCAGCCTCAGCCGACAAACAATGACCACCCTGATCACCACCGCTGCACCCGAAAGCCACTTTCCCCAGCCACTTTCCCCATCAGGACGATTGACTGGGTTTGCCGCCAACGGGGATAAAACCCTACTAGCGATCGCAAACAATCAAGGCTTAGTAGAAGTCTGGCAAAAACAACCCGACCAATCCCTGCGCCGCCTGCATCAACTACAAGCCGCCTCCCCTGCCAACGTAGGTGCTGCCCCATCTACCCAGGGCCAGTCTAAAACAGTGCATTATCTTGCCTTCAACCCCGCCAGACCGCAATTACTGGGAGTCGCAGCCGACAAAACTATCCTGATCTGGGATCTCAACTCCGGCGAAACATTACACACCCTTTCGGGTCACGAAGCCTTGATTGAACAGGCTCATTTCAGCCCAGATGGGAGTAAAATCATCAGCGCCAGTTGGGACCGCACCGCCCGCCTTTGGGATGTCAGGTCTGGCAGCTTACTGCACACCTTTGCCCAAGCAGATGTCGTCAGCAGTGCCCACTTCAGCCCCAATCATCAGCGCGTTTTTCTCACTAGTCTGGATGGTACAGCCCGTGTGATTGATGCGGCCAGCGGAACCCTGCAAGTTGTGCTGGCGGGACATCGAGGGGCAGTGCTGGATGGCGGATTTAGCCCCGATGGCACCCTCCTGGCAACGGCCAGTGCCGATGGCACCGCCCGCCTGTGGGATGCCCACACAGGGGTAGAACGGGCGATTTTGCGGGTTGCTAAATCAGGGAAATCTGCGATAGCCGCAGAAAAAGTCTTTTTCAGCCCCAGTGGGCACCATCTGGCAACCTTGAGCAGCGAAGGCACAGTTCAGGTATGGGCCGCCACCTGGCAGGGTCTGCTGGAGCTTGCCCGCGATCGCAGTCTCCGCCAACTTACCCCCGATGAATGCCTGCGCTACTTGCGCCTCACTCCAAATGTCTGCCCACCGTTGGCCTTCGGCAACACCACCCCAACGCCATAAGGCATCCATCGCCCCACACAGTTCACCTTAAGAGCCAGTAGTAGACAGCCCAGGCGCACCATTGCGAAATTCTCCCGTGTACTGCCGCCCGTTATTGTAAACCACCGTTCCCCGGCCATCAGGCAGACCGTTCTTCAACTCCCCTGTATAGGTTCTAAACGCACTCCCACGCGGGTAAGTGCAAGTGCCCTTTCCAACCAACGCATTGCTGTAAAACGTTCCAGTGCAACGCACCCCATTGGCACTAGTCACCGTTCCCCGACCGTTGATAATCCCTAGATAAAATTGGCCACTGTAGGTGTAGGCCACTTGCCCGTTATTGAGAAACGTAAAAGTACCAATACCGTGAGGTTGCCCACCGCCAAATTGCCCAACATACCGAGTGCCATCACCGAAGGTATAGGTGCCCTGCCCGTGGAACTCGCCATTCCGGAAATCTCCTTGATAACGGCGATTGGCCCCCACTTCAATAAACGTGCCCCTGCCATTAGGGCGACCATTTCGCATCTGCCCCTCATAACGGTCATCATTGGCGTACACCAATACCCCATTTCCGGTAAAGGTGCCGTTTTGCACATCTCCCCGGTAGTACTGATAAGCCGCACCTGGGGTAGCAGTCTTTTGTACACATAACCCGTTACCAGTTGTGCCTTGAAACCGCCCCTCACACCTCCAGCCCTCGGCCAGGTTAATGAAGCCATACTGGGCCTGAGCAGGTATAGCAGCGCTCAGGATGACACCTACACCCAGTAAGGTAGCGGCAAATCCCGTTGCCAGTGATTGCGTTTGCATTGTTGAGTAACTCCTCATAACGAACTTTAGATGAATCCAAACCAGCAACCTGAACCGCAGTGGCTGAGGGAACAACCGTTGACGAAAAAAATTTGAAATTTATAGAAGAGACACCTAAGAGACACTTTTTACAAAGAAGGATGTTCCAGAGGAAAAAGTAATGAAATCGGCATCAAAAGCCTCTGGAACTAGAATACGAAACTGTCTGGCCCGCTGCAATCATTTTATTCTTTGCCCTGACCTACTTCTCCCCATTCAGCACTTAGAAAAACCTTGAAAATTCGCAGTTATTAACCAATTGTTAAGATTTAATACTAATCTAAAAATGATGGTCTGCTCTGCTTGCGGTAAGCTTTTCCAAAATTCTAAATCACGCAAAATCCGTTACACGTTGAGATCAAAAGTGATGTGCTTACCTCCTCAACTACTTTATTGAGATTCGTGATCTGTGTTTATTTTCCTGCATCGAAGTGGGAAAGTTAGTCAGAGATCGAACGAATTTTAGACATCCGAATCGTCTTAGAGCTATCTTGGAGTAAAGCGCGTTGGGAGAGTGGAATAATGCGGCGAAATCAATTGGTAATGTTGGCGGGAATTTTAACGATCGCGATCGCAGGTTGTGCCACTGAAGAAGCGCCGCCTCCGGTGACAACGGCTCCTGTTCCCACGCCTGCAACCACGCCCGTTCCCGTCGCTCCGGCTCGCCCTGGTCAAGCCGCCACCACCCCACCGCTGGTCACTGAGCGGCCTGCCCCTGCCCCTGCGGTTCCTGGGTTAATCCCCTCGACAAACGCTCAAGAACGGGAAAAGCAGGTCCGGACTGAAATCCGAACAGGTCGAGGGACCGATCCATTCTCAGCCTTACCTCCCGATCTACCCAAGCCTGCCACCACTCGCCCTGTTCCTAATGTCGCTCAATTACCCACCAACCGCCCTGGAGCCACTGGGGGAACAGGAGAAACAGGAGGACCAGGGGGAACAGGAACAGCTCCGGTTCGCCCTGGTCGTAACACAGCGGCGAATCCGCGTGGCGGCGGCACAGCACAACCACCGAAAGAGGTGGCAACGCCTGCGATTCCAAAGGTCAGCGGGCCTTTAGGGGTCAATCTGCCGCCAACTCGACCAGCAACGGCTGTGGCCGCCGCCCCTTCGACCGATACTGCCGAGGGCGTGGAAGTGACAGGCGTGGTGGTGGTGGGAAGTACGCCGCAAGCGATCGTGATTGCTCCGGGTGAAGGAACTAGCCGCTATGTGGCTCAGGGCCAACGCATTGCCGGAGGGAGAGTGTTGGTGAAACGCATTGATGCAACAGGGGCTGAACCAGTGGTGATTTTGGAAGAAAACGGGGTAGAAGTGGCCCGTTCGGTGGGCGAAAAACCACCCCAACCCGCCAACGCCAAACCCGCAGCTTAAGAACTGAGTGGCGATCGCGGCAAAATTTGTGTCAGCATGGGGAATGGTGCTTAATCGTTCTATCTCCATGTCATTGCCAACATTAACTTCTTCTTTGCCCTTTCTCGGTCCTGACGTTGCGGCAGATTACAGTCGTGCCCATGTGGTGATTTTGCCAATTCCCTTTGAGGCCACCACGACTTATCGGCGTGGCTGTGAGCATGGTCCGGCGGCGATTCTAGATGCTTCGCAGCAGGTGGAATATTACGATGATGATCACGATCGCGAGATGTGGGAAGTGGGCATTTATACCCATGCTGCGATCGCGGATACCCGGAACGATCGCGCTGTTTCCTCTGAGGAAATGTTAGAGACTACTCAAGCCACGGTTGCCAAACTTATTCAAGATGGCAGATTTGTCATTGCCCTGGGCGGCGAACATAGCATCACCGCAGGCATTGTCGCAGCCTATCGGCAGGCCCACCCCGATGAACCGTTTACCGTTGTCCAAATTGATGCCCACGGCGATCTCCGGCATGAATACGAAGGCTCAATTCACAACCATGCCTGTGTGATGAAGCGGGTGGTGGATATGGGCTTACCCACGGTGCAAATCGGGATTCGCAGCATTTGTAAGGAAGAAGCCGATCTGATTAAAGCCCAGCAATTAACAGTGATTCGAGCACGGGATATTGCCCTGCAACCCGATTGGATGGAACGGGCTTGGGCTGGCATTCAGACCGCCAAAGTCTTTCTGACGATTGACCTGGATGGCATCGACCCGACCCTGATGCCGGGAGTTGGCACACCAGAACCCGGTGGCTTACATTGGTTTGCTTTGTTAACCTTCCTGCAACGGATCTTTGAGCAGCATGATGTGATTGGTGCAGATGTGATGGAATTAGCTCCCATCCAGGATTCTGTCGTTTCTGAGTTTACAGCCGCCAAGCTGGTTTATAAATTAATTGGGTACCAGGCTTTGGCTAAAGGATGGTAAATTTTTCGAGTTCATTGCAATCACACACCACTGGATAAAGATCATGGGTACCGCGATCGGGAGTTACGCTCCAGACTTTGAACTACCAGGAACCGATGGCATCGTCCATCACCTGGCTCGTTATCTTGAAAAATATCCGGTGGTGGGTGTGGTGTTTATGTGTAACCACTGCCCTTACGTCAAGCTTTATCTGGAGCGTCTCAAACAAATTCAGGCAGATTTTGCCGCTCAAGGGTTTACCCTGATTGGCATCAATCCCAATGATGCAGAGCAATTTCCCGATGACAGTTTTGAGAAGATGAAAGAGTTTGTTGATGCTCAAGGGTTGAATTTTCCCTATTTGCGGGATGAAACTCAAGATGTTGCCCAAAGTTTCGGTGCTCAAAAAACTCCCCACGTTTTTCTGCTGAATCAAGCAGGGGTTTTATGTTATTGCGGCGCGATCGACGACAACCCCAATCAGCCAGCAGCGGTCCAGAATCAGTATTTGCGGGATGCGATCGCTCAGGTGAGGCAAAATGCCCCCGTCAACCCAACTGCCACTGTCCCCGTTGGCTGTTCCGTCAAATGGCGGTTGTAGCCACAAGAAACGCTCTGCCTGCGTAATTATTCGCTTATTTCTGGGAACACTGTTTTTAATCCTGAGACTCCTGAGTAATAGACGAAGGTTTTTCTAAGGAGTATCTTTAGGAAGGTATTTGGAGCAAATGTGTCATCCCATGGGCATTACTTATCGGCGGGTTGTACTGAAATTGAGTGGCGAAGCCCTAATGGGCGACTTGCAATATGGGATTGCCCCTGAAGTGGTGCAAAGTATTGCACAGGAAGTCTCAGATGTGGCTGCCAATGGGGTACAGGTCGCTATCGTTGTCGGCGGCGGCAATATCTTTCGAGGCATTAAAGGTGCGGCTGCGGGCATGGATCGGGCCACGGCTGACTACATCGGCATGATCGCCACCGTCATGAATTCAATGACGTTGCAAGATGCCCTGGAACGTTTAGGAGTACCAACCCGGGTGCAAACTGCGATCGCCATGCAGGAAGTGGCTGAACCTTACATTCGCCGCCGCGCCATTCGGCATCTCGAAAAAGGGCGCGTGGTGATTTTTGGGGCGGGTTCTGGTAATCCGTTCTTCACAACCGACACCACCGCAGCCTTGCGAGCGGCTGAAATTGGCGCAGATGTTTTATTTAAAGCAACCAAAGTGGATGGTGTATACGATTCGGACCCCCGCACCAATCCCAACGCGCGGCGTTATCAAACATTGAACTATGGTCATGTTATTACCCAGGATCTACGGGTAATGGACACGACTGCCATATCCTTATGTAAGGACAACAATATTCCCATCATTGTGTTTGACCTTTCCGTGAATGGAAACGTGCGTCGCGCAGTCATGGGTGAACAAATTGGAACGCTTGTCGGAGGTCTCTGTGAAGTTAGCTGATGTCGAAGATCATATGCAGAAGTCTGTTGAAGCCACTCAACGGGCGTTTAACACGATCCGAACGGGTCGCGCCAATCCAGCCTTGCTCGATCGCGTGATGGTGGAGTACTACGGCTCGCCGACTCCACTCAAGTCCTTGGCTAACATCACCACGCCGGATGCCAGCACAATCGCCATTCAACCGTTTGATCGCGGTAGTGTGAGCTTGATCGAAAAAGCCATTCAACTTTCCGATCTAGGTCTCACCCCCAATAACGATGGGTCCACCATTCGTCTGAACATTCCTCCCCTCACCAGCGATCGCCGTAAAGAGCTAGTCAAAATGGCTGCAAAACTGGCGGAAGAAGGAAAAGTATCTATCCGCAACGTGCGCCGTGATGCAGTCGATGCTGTACGGAAGCAGGAAAAAAATAGTGAAATTTCTGAAGATGAAGCGCGGGACTTGCAGGACAAAGTTCAGAAACTAACAGACAAGTACGTGGCCAGAGTGGAAGAACTACTGGCCGAAAAAGAGAAAGACATTACCACCGTTTAGGTGTTAACACCCTTTAGGTGAGTCATTGATCTAAACAAACTGAGATCTAAACAAACTGAAAACACCCCAGCGACGCATCATTAGAGACTGCGTCTGTATCTTCAATTGGGCGCACGATGTATGCAACGTGCATCGGGTAGCCCTGCGAATAAATTGCGTCTACTCGTCTCAGTGCGACTTCCCGGTTCCGATAAGCACAAATTGCGCGTTCTTGTCCGTTGGGATATCGAATACAAATCTGCCAACCCATAGCCATAGCCTCCCATCTCTGAAGAGATACAGGGGTAACTCCTCAGCTTTATCAAGCTTTCATGGTTACATCCTAAACACACTGACCCCAAATTTACTCCGTACAACCCATGAACTTTTAGAGGTCAGTCAGATCCTGGAGCCAGTCATGAAATTCACCTGTTTGTGTCGCAGGCATAGAAGAAATTACGGAACCAAATACTTTTTGAGTTTTTTAAAGAAAAAATAAAGGTTTTCGTCATTCAAAAACCTCCGCAAATTCCTCAGTAAAGTGAATGAAGTTAGATTGCATTTGAGGATAAAAACCCGTGAAGCTGCGAGATCGAGATTTTGCGGCACGGGTTAAGGTTACGGTTAGGTCAACGTGAAGTTTGTTGAGTGATTTTTGGCTCAAGTTGTGGAACTTTGATGTGAGCGTTTTCCATCCTCCTGATCACTGCAATCGGCAGGTGTATGGCTTGCAGGGGAGATCCATCCCAAACAGTTCATTCCGGTATTCCAGAGGAGGTTTCTAACATGGCGTTTGACTGTATTGTTGTCGGGGCTGGACCCGCAGGTGCGTCAGCAGCATACCACCTGGCCAAGCGAGGACGGTCGGTGCTCCTGTTGGAGAAGTGTACCTTGCCGCGCTACAAACCTTGTGCAGGTGGAGTATCTCCGGCGATCGCCCAATGGTTTGACTTTGATTTTTCTCCTGCGATCGCTCATAAGGTAGACAGTATTCTTTACACCTGGAAGTTGGAAGATCCAGTCAATGCCAACCTGGGAAATCTGGAACCGATGTGGATGGTGCAACGGGATGTGTTTGACCATTTCCTGGTGCAACAAGCCCAAAAGCAGGGAGCGGAACTGCGGGATAACACAGCCGTCACGGGGATCGAATTCAAAGGCGATCGCTGGCAGGTGAACACTGCCAATGGCCCCTTTGAGGGTCACTACCTGATTGCAGCGGACGGAGCCGCAGGCCCCATGAGCAAGTGGCTCGGCTTCAAAGAACCGAAACGTCGTCTTGGGGCCATCCTGGAAGCCTCAACTTCTGGTGTGCAGCAGGGGGATGCCCGGTTTGAGTTTGGCATGGTGAAAAATGGCTATGTCTCGATGTTTCCGAAAGGAGAAGGTTGCTCCATTGCCGCGGCCACTTTCCGGGGTGGGGATCCCTCGGACTTAACGACCACTGTGGCAGATTACGCCGCCCAAATTGGCTTGAATGGAGGTTCCAGCCAGTCTTATACTCACCCCATCTGTTTGTGGGATGGCAATCAAAAGCTACATACCCAACAGGCGCTCTTGGCTGGAGAAGCCGCTTCTGTGGTTGATCCCTTAATTGCGGAAGGGGTGCGCCCATCGATCTTCACGGGGGTTAAAGCGGCAGAGGCGATCGACCAAGCGTTAGCGGGTAATGCCAATGCGCTGGAAACCTACAGCCAGATTATCAGCGATGAATGGGGGTCTGATATGGTGTGGGCACAACGCATTGCTGGAGCGTTTTACCGCTTCCCAGGATTAGGCTACAAACAGGGCATCAAACGGCCCACCGCAACGGGTTACTTTGCCCGGATTCTCTGCGGCCAGATGCGCTACTCCGATATCGCAAATACTGCAATTAAGCGCCTCTCCAGTGGATTGATCCCTGGAATGGGCTAGTGGTTTGTCAAGTTGGAGATTGTGGGTTTCGACTACGCTCAACCCACAAAGGGCGAGTGTTGAGCGTAGTCGAAACACGGCAATAACGCACAACTTTAGGATTGACAGACCACTAGTGTTCCGTCAGGAAAGTTTTGACGGGTCGAAGACCCGCAAAATTTAACCCCAATCAACAACCTGAATTTTGGCTACCCGTCAATCATTAATTGACTGACCACTAGTACATGAATAGAAGTTTGAGACTGAGTAGGGGCGGGTTTTGCTAATCCATTGCAGATTAGTCTGAACAAACTCGCCCCTGCCGGTTGTTGATTCCGTTCTTGTTATTCCGTGATGGGTGGATCGTAGGGAAGTCCCTTTTCCTCGGCATCCGCGATCGCGGCCTCTACAATTTCTGAACTTGGAGGATGGGGTGGAATAGCCTCCAAGTTGGCCGCTTCCAGCGAATTCGTGGGAAGTTGTTCCTGGGCGGAGATGTCTTCTAACAATTCCTCAACAATATCCTCAGCGGTGGCATCACTCTCAGTAGTGGCAGCGGCAAGGGCACCAGCAAGAAGGTCGGGAGCCAGGGTATCACTCTCGATCTCAATGGCCACATCAGCTACTAACGTACCATCCGAAGCTCTGCCGACTTCTTCAATGACGGAAATGACCGTGGCATCCGTCACATTTGGACGCAGCGTAGATTTAGCTGGTGCCGCGGCTGGCTCCTCCCGAAACTCTTTACGGACGTAAATCGGCTTACTTTCCTTCTTGCCAAATCCTTTCACCAAAGATTGCACCAAATCACTCACAACCTTGACTGGATTGGTGGCTGTGGGAGGTCGATTAAACTGGCGATTGGTTGCCGTTGGTTTTGAGGTAGCGGCATTGGCAACTGATTTGGCTGCGTCATGGGCAGCAACCCTGACCGCGTCCGGCACTGATTCCAGTTGGGTCGTCGTTTCCGTCGCTGCTTCTGCGATCGCCGCTGGCGCCTGGTCAACCGCGATTGGCATGGGTTTATCGTCTGGTAATGCAACTTTGGCAAACCGTTCCACCGCTTCCTGTCCGGCAGTTCCAAATTCCGCCAAACTGGGGGGAACATACTCACCTTCATTGGATGCAGATGGCGATTTGGGTTGGGTGGCGGTTGCGATCGCGCCCTGCACCCCATCCTTGACCTGCCCCACCAGACGACTGGCTTGCTGCGTTAACTGCGATCGTCCTTCTGGACTGGATAAATTACTCACTGCGGCCTTGACATCAGCCGAGGTGGGTAGTGGGGTTTGTTGATCAATTGGAGCAACCTGCCGTCGTAGCTCAAAAGTTTGCCACGCGAACCAGCCCATTAAGGTAACTCCCGCAATTTGCCCTAGCAAGACTCCCCCCGTAATGCGTCCGGCGCAAACCCATAGCACCAGCGCATAAAACAACCCAACGCCACTCCAGATGAAGTCATTTTTACGATGCACCTCTGGAAAGAAAAAGGCCACCATGTAAAGCCCAAAACTGCCCAGGCCAACCAACAACGCGAGAATGTATGCCAGCATCCTGCCCCTCCTGCCAAAACCTGAAACAAACGAAAGACAACTCGCCAACTAAGTGTCCTCCTATCACTCTACTCTGGTGAAAAAAGTTTGGGGCTGTCAGTTTGAGCGAATATTACGCACTGACATGAATTTGTTCCCATTTTTGAGTTTGCGAGTATCTTGATATAGCAATTCTCAACAACATCAGGAATTGCCCTCAAATTCTCCTTTTTCAATATTAGATTTGGCAGGGTTAAATGACTCAATCCAGCTTGCTTGAGCTTGCCAGAAACGGCCACCCACAGGCGATCGCGGCACTGATGAATTCCGTTTTAGAACCCAAAGGGGTGATTGCGAAAACTCAGTTAGACGGTGATTGTTTGCACATCGTTTTCACCTCCGAACATCTGTTAAGTCAGGCGGCGATCGCCAGTTTTGTCAAAAATGGATTGACCACCTTAGGGACAAGGTCGTTTCAAACGGTCAAACTCTACGCCAAGAAAATTGGGCAAGACGCGCCCCTGTGGATGGATAGCTTTGCCCTCGGCCATGCTCCCGTGGCTCCAGTGCAGACGGTTCCCCCCACGCCCCCCCCTGCCCCCAAACCGACTGCCCATTTGCCTCAATTTTCGTCTGTTGCACCATCGACTGGGCCATCAACTCCAGTTGCTCCCCCCACTCGCCAGCCCCAGCCCCCAGCTCGTTCCTCAACTCGATCGCCGTCGTCCGCTTCAGTCGCGCAGAAAATACGGCCCGTTTTGGCCCGTTGCCAGCAGATCAGTGAGGACTGGGTGACGATCGCGCGGCGATACAAAGTGGCGATCGCGGTAGGGGTGGGAGCATTTTTGATTGGCGGCACGGCAGCTTTACTCACCAATATCCAGGCCAATAGCACCTCCCAAGCATCAGCAACCAGACCCACGGAAGCACTCCCGGCCATGACTGGGCAATCCTTGGTGCCACCCACAGCGCCATCGCCGTCAACGCCTGAAGGACAGGCAGAAACCTATCTTACCCAGATGAATCAGGCGCAGCAGTCGTTCTATCAAACTCATGGGCGATTTGCCAACAGCCTGGAAGAACTGGAGCAATCGGCGGCCATCCTGTCGCAAAGCGCTCACTATACCTACCGTCTCGTTTTACGGGAACAGGCCCAGGCCGTCCTCACGGCCACGCCTAAACAGGAAGGGTTAAAGAGCTACTCGGGCACTGTTTTGATCACCAACGCAGCGACAGGAACTGATGCCCTACAAAGTATTATCTGCAAGACACATCAGCCATCAAATTTTCCGCCGATTCTAGCTCAGGCCGCAGAACCACCCATTCTTTGCCCGCCTGAAGCGGTACAAGTTGCCAACTAACGGGCAGATTGCCAACTAATAAAATTCCGTCGGCCCCAAATTCCCATGCTTAGAATGGGGATATTGGGATCAGGTATTGATCATGGGAAGTATTATTGGCAGTGTTTTGGCTGCATTGGTGCTGGTGGCGATCGCGCAAAGTGTCAAACTCGATCGCGAATATCAGCGGGGTGTGATTTTCCGGCTAGGGCGAGCTAGTGGGTTGCGGGGCCCGGGTCTGTACTTCATTTTGCCCTGGATTGATCAGAAGGTGCAGGTGGATGTGCGAACCAAGACGGTCAATATTGAGCCGCAGGAAACGGTCACGGCTGACAGTGTCACGATTCGGGTGAATGCCGTGTTGTATTACCGGATTTTGGACCCGACGAAGGCCATCAATCGGGTGGAAAATTACGAACTGGCGGTGTATCAGGTTGCCCTCACCACCCTGCGAAATGTCGTGGGTCAAAATATTTTGGATGATGTGTTGCAAAACCGCGACAAAATCAACGTCAAGGTACAGGAAATCGTCGATGAAATTACGGAACCCTGGGGCATTGTGATTGAGCGCGTGGAAATGAAGGATGTAGAAATCCCCACCGGAATGCAACGGGCGATGGCCAAGGAAGCCGAAGCGATTCGTGAAAAACGGGCGCGGTTAATTAAAGCGGCAGCCGAACAGGAAGCCTCCCTCAAACTGGCGGAAGCCTCTCAAAATATCAGTGCGAATCCCTCCGCCCTGGAGTTACGCCGCTTGCAAATGTTGACGGAAATTGGGGCAGAGAACAATACAACGACGATCATCATGATGCCGTCCGACTTTGTCAATTTAGCCCAACGTTGGGCACAGGCTCCACAACCACCCAATTCTCAACAGGCAGTGCCGTTCAATGCAGGGGTAACTTTCCCATCGCCCAAGCCAGAAGAAATCTTGCGGGATGAGAATAATCTGTGACTGGTCTAGATGCGGCAATAGTGGCAATCTTCAAGCAATGACAGGTGAGTGCATCCCAATTTTGCAGAATTGCCCTCATCCCCCAACCCCTTCTCCCCCAATAGGCTACCTTGTACACACAAGTCCTGAGATTTCGCTCTACTCTGATAAAACCCAACCTCTTCTGCTTGGGGGGCCGCCCCCCAAACCCCCCGAAGTGGAGGACGGCTGCGTCCCCCACACCCCCTCCAGAGGGCACGACTGGGGCGATGCAATGGGGCTGGGATGGAGCCGTTGTCGGGTGATGCCCCGATCACAACCAAGGTTGCCCCAACTCTGTCTCAAACCCAGGCCCGTGCGTGCCACTCAAACTCTTATTTGGGGGGCGTGGGGGAGTGAGGACCCCACAAAGCGGGGGACAAAGT
>JANRIS010000056.1:0-208550 GCA_033764685.1 Leptolyngbyaceae cyanobacterium bins.349 | reverse complement strand
TTATCGCACCCCGGCGCACGTACATTTTGGTTGAAACAGGAGGAAGGTATGAATTAGTACAACCCAATCAGAATCAAGCTTTGCAGTAGACTCTCTTAAATTGGTCGTTTTTCTGTCTAGACAATGGGGTACACCTTACATAAACTGATTGACTCGGTTTGCTCTGTTGAGGTACACGGATTCACAATCTGCTTGATTGCAGTTGAGCATGTGTTGGATGAAACGGTGCGAATTCCTCAAGTTGCGATTGACCAACCGGAACTGGCAGCCCATTTTTATGTGGTTGGTGAAGTGTCGGAAGAACAGGACTTATTAACATTGCGGGGCTTGTGTCGTTATGACGAGCTAATTCGCGATCGCCACCATGACCAAATTCAGCAAGGTGATTACCTGCTACCCCTGGCACAACTGGATGCTGAACTGAACCACTTAGTGTTCTATTGTCGGTCTTTACAGCCTGCCGCAATTCCTTTACCGACGAATACGGTTGCCCCAATCATTGATCAGTTTTTTGTGGCTCTCGCAACTAAAACGACAACATGACATCAATGGCTTCAGGGTACGTTTGCTGAGGGTTGGCTGGCGATCGATCAGCTAATCAACGCAGATGCTGATCTGGCATTTAGTACTCGTGCTCTAGAGGTGGGTGTAAAACGTGGCAAGTTAATCAATCTTGGGTTGCAATTGGGTCAACAAGCGGTAGCACTATTAGTCAACGTCACATCCGAAGCAGACGAGAAACTTGGTGTCCTGGTGCAACTCTACCCCACGGGAGCAGCCTAATATTTAACCGCAAACCTCAAATTGAGCCTGCGATCGCAAACGGGTAAAACCCTGCAAGAGGTAACCGCTAGAGCGACTGGAATTCGCACACTCACCACTCAAGTCACCAGTTGGCAGACGTTGCAAGATTTAACTTGCACTTTAGCAATCGAAATTGGAGCCAATCCCAAAACCTTGATTCTGGTGGATGCCGGAGATGGCGCGATCGCTCAACTCAAAACAGCTCCTTTCTGAAACAAATGAGATGCCGTTACCAACGATCGCGTCTATACCTTCGACTATTTTGGCTTAGTCAATCCGGGCAGTATTGGTGCAATCGAAAAAACCTGCCAGCAATTACAACAAATAGCAGCTTCTGAAACTCAGTCATGATTCACGAATGAACGCGCTGATCGGAATGCACTGCTACATGACACTAATTGAATAAGCACGAATTGCTGCATCTACTGTCGCAATTATTAGTCCATTGTGTAAAGCTTGACAGATAAGCATTCTGTCGAATGGATCACGATGTAATGGCGGTAGTTTAGCCAATTGCATTACGCTATGTTCGTCAAGAGCAAGGCCGGTAATTTGGTGCAGGTCGCGCTGCTTGGGCAAATATACTTCGGGAGGCTCTGGCAGAGGCAGCTTGCCCAACTGGCATTTGACAATTGCTTCCCAGACAGACACTGCACTCAGATAGACTTCATTGGCTGGATCACGAATCGCATCTCGAATATCCGTTGACAATTGAGTGTCACCACTGATGAACCATAAAAAGATATGCGTATCAAGCAAGAGTTTCATTTGCCCTCAAATGCATTCAGCAGATCTTCAGGCAATGGCGCATCGAAATCATCTGGAACAGTAAATTCGCCTGCACATAAGCCAAATGGTCGCAATGGTTGACGATTGCCAACAGGTTTCAGTTCAGCGATCGGTTTGTCACCTCTAAAAATTACCAGCGTCTCACCCGCCTCGACTTGGCGTAAATACTTAAGCGGATCACGTTGGATGTCATCAACTGATACATCTAACATTAGCTTGCCTGATTACAACTCCACAAATCCAGTGTATTCCTTCTCGCTGAAATATGGTCAAGCTTCTGAAGTTGAGGGTTGCAGGTGGTGTTTGTCCTTCCTCATGTTCAAAGTCGTGTCTGCGAACCAACTCAAAACAGCACCCTTCTGGAACAAACTCGACGCAGTGACCCGCGATCGCGTCTACACCTTCGACTATTTTGGCTTAGTTAATCCGGGGAGTCTTGGCGCGATCGAAAAAACCTGCCAACAGCTCCAACAAATAGCAGTCACTAAGACTCAATCATGATTCACCCATGAAACAGCTTTTGATTCAAGAAGTACAGATCCCAGCTAATCTTACATCTAATGTGACCAATCACCCGTCGCAGATTACCTCAACCTCTAACCAATAACTTCTCACTGGTCGGTGTTCATTGGGTTTTTTATACTGCCGCGATTAGTACGTTGTCTACTTGCGAAACTCAGACGATTTGATTCCTCTACAGCACGGATCATCGCTTATCCAAGGCGTGTCTCCTTGAACGATAGTTTCATCAATACCGTAGGGCTGGCTATCTTTGTAACTCACGACAATCGACCAACAATCTTGACACAGATTTGCAATTTTACTTACAAAAGTATTATGTGCAGGAGCAGATGAAGGAATTGAGACATACTTTGAGGGATTGGACTTAACAACTGAAACCAAACTTTCCGCATACATCGTTAAACTAATTTGATCTGATTTAGCTAGGTTTTTCCATCCTGTCTGAGGAATAATAACTCTAACAACAGGTGTAGTAGTAGCTTCTCCAGCAGTTTCATAAATCCCTTTAAGACTTGTGAAAACTTTTTCCCCTTGTTTTATTGGAGCTTCAGACGTAATCAAAGAACTCGAAGGGCTTGTAGGTGATGACTGGCTTGAATTTTGACTAGTTGAATTTGAACAACTAGCTAAAAATAGCAAGATAGTTAAAATGGCTGTGCGTTTCATAGAGTGAGTAAATCGCATATTCACTAAATCTCAAAAGCTATACTTCACTTGCTTGGATAGCAGGATATGGGGCAGATTTTCGACTATGATCTCACCGAGGACTTACAGCATAGCGACTTATTATACAGGCGCTGTCGGGTTAATTCCCTGATTTGGGGAGTGATCGAAAAAATGGCAGGTGCAATGTCGAATTTAGGCAACGAGACAGGATTCTGTTTAAAGATACGGAATGTGAGATCGGCAACCGGAAAATTTGGGGTTTCAGTAAAAATATTTCCATCAAGGTCCTGCACCAGAGCGATCGCGGCTCTTACCACGGCGATCGCGGGAGTAACGCAAACCTTAATCATTAAGTGCGAGAAGTGGGTAATGGAGAGTAGATGAATAGGTGGGCGAACCGGGGAAGAGTCATGACGCAGACAAGTGTTTTCGCCTTCCACTCTGGTCCTGTAAGTCTTACTAACAATCCGATGCCCTGCTGGAATCAACCCTGGATAAACTGGATTGCCATCGCTGACCCAGAAATAACCACTCCACCAGCGAATCAACGCACAACAGGCGAAACGTTGCAGCACGATGGTCTCCCACTACCCATCCAAGAATTTCTGCTCGAAAGTGATCTACCGCCGGCCAAATCCCAGAGCTAAATTGGCTGCTTAATACGGCTTCCGTCAGTGTCATTCGGTTATAGGTTATCTGCCGCCACTGGTCGGGAACGTTGGGCTGAAATTCGTTCTAGATACAGCTAGGATTTATAGAGGAAGCCTTGAGGGATTGCAAAATGCAAAGTCAGAATGTAGATTTAATCCGAACCTTCTTCCAAAGCCGCTTAGCAACTCTCGAACATCTTTTGAAATCAGCGCAAACTCATTTTTGTGATGATGAGTCGTTCCTTCAAAAGCGCATTGCGGCTGATATGTTTCCCTTCGGTACGCAGGTTGCTTTCACCTGCAATCAACCACGTAACTTTGCGCTCTGGTGTGATGGTCAACCTGCGAATAATTTAGATCCAGAGGTGACATCTCTCGCACAAGCATACGAGCACATAGCAAACACTAGGGAACTTCTTTTGGGTATTAACGTTGAAGATACAAAGCTATCTGAGATGACGCGCATTGACTTGGGGCAGAGTCTCTACATCGAGTTGTCTGGCAATGCCTATGTTAATGATTTTCTAATTCCAAACTTTTACTTCCATATGGTCACGGCTTATGACATTCTTCGCCTGGTTGGTGTACCAATTGGCAAACGAGATTACATGATGCATTTGGTGCCATTAATCAGAAAGGAATGAAGCCTAACAACCTGATTGGAGTGAACTGCCGAACGATCTTGGTGGTGCTGCGAAGGGGTTGGCAACCGCTGACCTGAACCGTTGTGCCGTTTAGTTCTCAGTGATGACAGAGCCGGAAGCGTGTCTGTGCGTAATGTTGGAGTTGAAAGCTAGCTTAGAATTGGCGCGAGGCGATCGCTGGCATGAATTATTCGCATGGATGGTGAAAGATGATGAGTTCAAATCAGCAGTTTCTGCAAAATTTATATGCCGCCTTCAATAAAGGCGAGCTTGAAACAATTCTCTCGGTGATGCATCCGGACGTGAAATGGGCGAACGGGGTAGAAGGCGGTTTCATTGATGGACGCGACGCGGTGCGCGAATACTGGACTAATCAATATAAAGTTATTCAAGTGCAGCTTGAAACTCTAAAATTCGAGACGGATGAAACCAATCGAAATGTCGTTACTGTGCATCAAATCGTCAGAGATTTGCAAGGCAATTTACTCGCGGATGCAACAATTCAGCAAATCTTTACCATTGAGAATAGTTTGATTAGTCTTTATGAAATTGGCGCAACCGCAACAATTCAAGAGATGATTCAAAAGCCGAGAACCTGATTGACTGACAAATCTTGTTTGTAGGTTGGGTTGAACATCGTGAAACCCAATAGCATCAGTCATTTGGTTGAGTTACGCTGATGCTAACCTGACCTACAAAAGAATCAGGGTTTCAGGAGTTTTGTCAGTCAACCAGGTGCAATTCTCAGCACTCAGTTCTCACGCCTCTGCACCATGCCGCCATGAGCCGAAGATCTCTCGTCTCTAGGCTACGGGACTCTTCTCTGCCGCTAAAAACTTCTCCAGTTCAGTTAAAGCGTCCGCATCGACCTTCGTTTGCATGGGGCAGAACTTGGGACCGCACATGGAGCAGAACTCGGCAGTTTTGTAGATGTCCGCAGGCAGAGTTTCATCGTGGTACTCCTTGGCCCGGTCCGGATCAAGGGATAACTCAAACTGGCGGTTCCAGTCGAAGTTATAGCGGGCGGCGGAGAGTTCATCATCGCGATCGCGGGCACCCGGACGGTGACGGGCAATATCCGCCGCATGAGCCGCAATCTTGTAAGCAATCAGGCCATTTCGCACATCTTCCGCGTTGGGCAGGCCCAGGTGTTCCTTCGGCGTGACATAGCACAGCATTGCTGTCCCATACCACCCCGCCATTGCCGCCCCGATCGCGCTGGTAATGTGGTCATAGCCCGGTGCGATGTCAGTGACCAGAGGACCAAGGACATAGAAGGGGGCTTCAGAGCACTCTTCCATCTGCTTCCGCACATTAAATTCAATTTGGTCCATCGGGACATGACCCGGACCTTCTACCATCACCTGTACATTGTGTTCCCAGGCTTTGCGGGTAAGTTGTCCCAGGGTTTTCAGTTCGGCCAGTTGGGCGGCATCCGAGGCATCGTGTTGACAGCCGGGACGGAGAGAATCGCCCAAACTAAATGACACATCGTACTTTTTGAAAATCTCGATGATGTCATTGAAGTGGGTATAGAGCGGATTTTGTTTGTGATGATGCAACATCCAGCGAGCGATAATGCCACCCCCACGCGACACAATTCCCGTAATCCGACTGCGGACCAGCGGCAAATGTTCAATCAAAATTCCGGCATGGATGGTCATGTAGTCCACTCCTTGCTGGGCATGTTTTTCAATGATGTGCAAGAAATCGGCAGGAGTCAAATTTTCAATATTGCCATGCACACTTTCTAGTGCCTGATAAATCGGCACTGTGCCAATTGGAACGGGAGAGGCTTGAATAATGGCGGTGCGAATGTCGTCCAGGTTGCCGCCCCCGGTCGAAAGATCCATTACCGTATCCGCTCCATATTTCACCGCGAGATTCAGCTTATCGACTTCCTCTTGCAGGTTTGAAGAGTTGGGCGAAGCTCCAATATTCGCGTTGACTTTGCATTTTGAGGCAATCCCGATCGCCATCGGTTCCAGATTGGGGTGATTGATATTTGCCGGGATAATCATCCGTCCCCGCGCTACTTCTTCCCGAATCAGTTCCGGCGACAAATTTTCCCGTAGGGCAACGTGGTACATCTCCTCCGTGATGACACCCTGCCGCGCGTAGTGCATTTGCGTCACGTTGGCTTGTCCGTGACGCTTGGCGATCCATTCTGTACGCATTTTAGGTCCTCAGATAAACAGCTTCCCTCCGCCGGTATGACCCGGAAAACCTTTTGCAAAATGGCTCGGAGAGTAGCCTGATTAACTTTGATGGTTAACTTTTGCAAACGGTTTTTTGACAGGTTCTAAGGGTGTAATCTCAGCCCAGTCGATCCGCAATCTGGATGATCAGCGATCGCAGGCACCCCTAGCTTCAATGGGTCATCATATCACCTGCAAACTTATTGCACGCATCGCTTCTTAAAAATTATGGATGGGCGTAGGCGATCAAGTCCGGGCAGACACGCTGCAACGACTGCAAGTATTTCGTTTTGACGAAAAATCCATCCTGGGAGTGAGACTGCTCAAGCCTTGAGGACGATAGAAAACCTGATCAATTCTTTGGATAATCTCCAGGGAAAGTACAAAAATTCACAGTCAAACTAAGCCTCCTATTATGGTTCAAACTCCGCCATCTCAACGCTCAGAGGAACAGTATCAGGTTAGCGACCCAGCGCTGCAAGTTGAACGATTAGTCGATGCACCGCGATCGGATACGGACATCGATCTGGAATTTTTATACACCCGTGATATTGAATTTCGTCAAGAAACGATCTACTTCATCGTGGTCGATCGCTTTTTTGATGGTGATCCTAAGAACAGTGAAGGTCCCAATCCCGAACTTTATGACCCGGAAGGGCAAGATTGGGGCAAATATTGGGGCGGCGATTTGCAAGGCGTGATTGACAAGCTGGACTATTTGAAAAATATGGGTGTGACAGCCCTCTGGCTCACCCCATTGTTTGAACAGGTGGAAGCCCTATTTGTGGAGCAGGCTGCCATTCATGGCTACTGGATTAAAGATTTCAAACGGCTGAATCCTCGTTTCATCCGAGAGGGCGAAAATCCATCGCTGAACCAAACCCAGGACAGCCGCAACACCACCTTCGATCGCCTGATCACTGAGTTGCATAAGCGCAACATGAAGCTGATTCTGGATATTGTGTGTAACCACAGCAACCCCGACTTCAGTGGCAAAAAAGGAGAATTGTTTGACGATGGCGTTAAAATTGCCGACTTCAACGATGACAAAAATAACTGGTATCACCACTACGGCGAAGTCACCAACTGGGAAGACGAATGGCAGGTGCAAAACTGCGAATTGTCGGGTCTTGCCACCTTCAACGAAAACAATCCCGACTATCGCCAGTACATCAAAGATGCGATCAAACAATGGCTCGATCGCGGCGTGGATGCCTTGCGGGTGGATACCGTCAAACACATGCCCATCTGGTTCTGGCAAGAATTCACGGGCGATATTTATATGCATCGCCCCGATGTATTTATTTTTGGTGAATGGATTTATAGCAGTCCCTTTGATGATCGCTCGGTAGAATTTGCGAATGAGTCTGGAATGTCAATTTTGGACTTTGGCTTGTGCGTTGCCATTCGCGGTGCCTTAGGGCAGGGGGCCGAGGGTGGTTTCCACGAAATCCAAAAAGTCTTTGATATGGATCATCGGTACAAGAGTGCCACGGAACTCATCACCTTCATCGACAACCACGACATGCCCCGGTTTCAGAGTTTGAACTCAGACTCGGCCATGCTGAAAGTGGCGATCGCCCTGGTGATGACCTGTCGTGGCATTCCCTGTGTGTACTACGGCACCGAACAATACCTGCACAACGACACCAACGGCGGTAATGATCCTTACAACCGCCCCATGATGGACAGTTGGGATCCTGAATCCGAAATTTATGGCATGATGCGCCGCCTCTCCGGCTTGCGGCGATTGAACCCAGCCGTATCCATGGGAAGCCAGTGGCAGAAGTACATTACGCCCGATGTCTACAGTTACGTGCGGCGGTATCGGGATTCTCGCTGTTTCGTTGTCCTGAATCGCGGTGGAGATGTCACTTTGCCGGAGATCCAAACCGATTTACCCGATGGCGAACATACCTGTGTCGTCACCCATAACAAATACGAGGTGAAGGACGGCAAGATCACCAACCTGCAACTGGAGATGCGCGGCGTGATTGTGCTGAGTCATGTGGGCGATCGCGTCAAGGCTCAAACCATCGTGCGGGCGCAGGTCAACGGCGTACAAACCCAACCGGGAGAAACCATCGTCGTCATTGGGGATTGTCCTGAACTCGGTAATTGGGACATTGCCAAAGCCTATCCCCTGGAATACATCAACTCCAATACCTGGTTTGGCGAAATTCCCTTTGAGGAAAGCGCGGGCAAACTCATCAGCTACAAATACGTGTTGCTGCGGGAAGGGCAAGCGCCGCTACGGGAGAATATTACACCCCGGCGTTGGGTCGTCGCCAGCGAAGGTACCGTTAAATGGCGGGATACCTGGGCTTCTGGGCGAGAGTCCTGACAATAAAAAAATACCTGACAGCCCCCTGTCAGGTATTCAGGTTGCACTTAAGCAACTGTCTATATTCATAGAATAGACGGTTGTGCTAAAAATCCCATCATTTTGTCGCATGAACGCTGTGGATGATTTCGCCTCACCCACTTGGGTAGTGTCAGCAAGTCCCAACAATTGTGTCGCCCTGGAACGGGTCATGCCATGCTGTTGATGGTTTGGAGATGATGGACTCGGTTTTGGGGGGAGGCGTGTAATGACGGCAGACTATCCACGGGATTTAATTGGCTATGGTCGGTATCCCATTCATCCCCAATGGCCCGATCAGGCGCGCATCGCGGTGCAATTTGTGATCAACTATGAAGAAGGGGGCGAAAACTGCATTCTGCATGGTGATCAGGCATCGGAAGCGTTTTTATCGGAAATTGTGGGGGCAACTCCGTTTATGGGATTGCGCCACATGAGTATGGAATCTTGCTATGAGTACGGCAGTCGTGCGGGTTTCTGGCGGCTCCATCGAATGTTTACCGAACGGCAAATTCCTGTCACCGTTTATGGCGTGGCGATGGCTTTAGAGCGTCACCCGGAAGCAGTAGCGGCGATGCAGGAAGCCAATTGGGAAATTGCCAGCCACGGTTATCGCTGGATTGATTATAAGTATTTCAGTGAAGCGGCGGAACGGGAGCATTTGCAGACGGCGATCGCGATTCACACGCGCGTTACGGGCAGTCGTCCCTTGGGTTGGTACACCGGACGGGATAGCAGCCATACGCGCAAGCTGGTGGTAGAAGAAGGGGGTTTCCTCTACGACTCCGATAGTTATGCCGATGATTTACCCTACTGGCATCAGACTTACGGCAAACCCCATCTGGTGATTCCCTACACGCTGGATAACAACGATATGCGCTTTGCCACACCGCAGGGCTTTAACGCTGGCGATCAGTTTTTTGCCTACCTGCGGGATGCTTTTGAGGTGCTGTATGCGGAAGGAGAAACTGCTCCCAAAATGATGAGTGTGGGTCTGCACTGCCGATTGGTGGGGCGACCCGGACGCGCGGCGGCATTAGCCCGATTTTTGGACTATGTGCAAAGTCGCGATCGCGTCTGGCTTTGCCGCCGGATTGACATTGCTCATCACTGGCATCAGCATCACTTTCCGACTTGATCAAGCGCATCTCATTGCTACTTAGGAATGAGAATTGCATAAAGCCTGTCACCTTTTCAATTCCAATCGGGATCAGAACGATCGCCAGAATCATCACCTGAACGATCGCGTGAAGCATAGAATTAGGCCTGTCGAATGGGAATTTTGATCACAAATTCTGCACCGCTACCAGGAATGGAAACACAGGTCAGGCTGCCTCGATGCCGTTCGGTGATGATCTGATAACTGATCGACATCCCCAATCCAGTCCCTTTACCCACTTGTTTGGTGGTGAAGAAGGGGTCGAATAATCGTTGCTGAACGTGGAGCGGAATGCCAGGGCCATTATCGGCGATCGTAATTTGCACCCAATTCGATTTAACGATTTCCGTTTGGATGGTAATTGTGGGGGGCGGCGCGGCGGTGGCAGTGGGAGGGTGACGGGGGGTGGGTAAGCGCTCCTCCAGGGCATCGATCGCATTACTCAAAATGTTCATAAACACCTGATTGAGCTGTCCGGCGTAACACTCCACCGGGGGCAAGTCGCCGTAGTGTTTAATCACCTGAATGGCAATGGTGTTAGGTTTGGGCTTGAGCCGATTTTGCAAAATCATCAGAGTGCTTTCAATGCCATCATGCAGGTTCACCGTTTTGAACTCGGCCTCGTCCAACCGGGAGAACGTTCGCAGGGATTTGACAATTTCTCGAATCCGGTCTGCGCCTACTTTCATCGAAGCCAACAATTTCGGCAAATCTTGAATCAAAAACTCCAGGTCAACATCTTCCTCCCGCTCCATGATACGGGCGGGTGGTGGCGCACAATGCTGTCGATAAAGATGCAGAAGTTCTAACAGATCTTGAGCATATTGTTCGGCGTGGAGGAGATTGCCGTGGATAAAGTTGACGGGATTGTTAATTTCATGGGCAACACCAGCGACGAGTTGGCCTAAACTGGACATTTTCTCGCTCTGGATCAGTTGGGTTTGGGTGCGTTGCAACTCGCGTAAGGCTTGCTCCAACTCCTGCGTTTGTTGGCGTAACTCGGCTTCCGACTGCCGTAAGGCTTCTTCGGCCCGCTTCCGCTCGGTGATGCTCAGGCCCGTGCCCCGGAACCCAATGACTTCACCTTGCTCATTCAGCAGCGGAATCCCGTTTACTTCCTCCCAAACGGTATCGCCTGTAGGCGTAACGTCCCGATGTTGCAGTTTAAATCCTCGCTTATGGGCGATCGCTGATTGCAAGATTTGTTGCACGATCGCTGCATCTGCTGGAGGCATATATTCAAACAGCGATCGGCCCAATAAGTCTGCCGGACTATACCCCTTCACCAGTAGCACTTTTTCGGTAACAAAGGTGTAAACACCGTTGGCATCCAGATCCCACAGGTACTCACCCGCCGCTTCCGACACATCCCGAAATCGTTTTTCGCTTTGTCGCAGTTGTGCTTCTGCCTGTTGCCGTTCTAGCTCAATCTGTTTCTCGCCCGTTATGTCTTCATAACAACCAAAGATGCCAATTACGTCTCCGGTTTCGTTGTGTAGCGGAATCATACTATTGCGAATCCAGTAACAGGTTCCATCTTCGGCAAATCGACATTCTTCAATATTGAGTTTTGTAGTGTTCTGTTGCATTAAGATGGCATCTTCCCGTTGGTAGATGGTGGCCAAGTCACTCCAGACTAGGTCAAAGTCGGTTTTGCCAATGATGTCTTGAGGCGATGCAAACCCAGCATCCTGGGCAAATAACTTGTTACAACCGAGGTAGCCATGAGATCGATCTTTCCAAAACACTCGCTGGGGTAGGGTATCAAACACAAGTTGCAGCAGTTGTTGCGATTCGCGTAGGGCTTGCTCCACCCGAATGCGATCGCTAATATCAAAGGCCGTTCCCACCAACCGATGAATTTTGCCTGTGCAGTCCCGCAGGGGGTTGAGAGTTGTAAGCCACCAGGTGGGTTGCTGTTGAAAGGTCAAACATTCCTCGTATACCAGGGTGGCGGCTGTGGCCACACATTCACTAAATTTTTGCTGAATTAGATCCCCCTCAGCCCCAAACAACTCCTGCATTGTTTTGCCGACGACATCAGCCGATCGCAAGCCAGTGACCTGTTCGGCGAAGGGATTGAGTCCAGCGTGGCGAAATTCTTGCGCGTTGATTACGTCGATGACAAAAATTTCGTGGTTGACCCCTTCGTAGATATTCCGCAAAAATTGTTCGCGATCGCGGAGACGGGCTTCGGCCTGTTTGCGTTCGGTGATGTTGTTGCGGATGGAAATATATTGGTAGGGTACACCCTGATCATCTAGCAGTGGCACAATGGTCGTTTCCACCCAAAAGGTGGAGCCGTCTTTGGCGTAGTTTTCAATTTCTCCCTGCCATACCTGCCCGCTGGAAATGGTCGTCCACATGGCTGCAAAAAAGTTGGGGGGGTGATGGTTAGACCGTAAAAATTGGGGCGTTTTGCCAATCAGTTCGCTGCGGGAGTAGCCCGACAATTGGCAAAAGTTATCGTTGACTGCCGTAATGACTTCCGTGGCATCGGTGATCACCACGATGGAGGATTGATCCAGCGCAAATTTGATGTTGGCTAATTCTTGTAGCGATCGCTGGAGTTGCAGTTCTACCTGTTCTCGTTCTTGCAGGGCGCGATCGCGTTCTAGTTTGTCCTGTTCTAACTGAGCGATGACCTGGCTCAATGCTTGAGTTCGTTCGACAACGATTGTTTCCAGATTCTGCTTGGCCTGTTTCAGGTCAATTTCTGCCTGTTTGCGGGCTGTGACATCCAGGATCACCCCACAAAAGGCCACTTCTCCGTTTGGCATTTGGACCGGGCTGGCATCCCCCTGCCACCAGCGTTCCTGTCCACTGGGTTTGATTAAGCGGCCTTCAAAATGCCACGGACTGAGGTTGGCGATCGCCTCGGCCACAGACGCAATGTACCGTCGCACATCCTTCGGATGAATGCGGGCCGTGAAAGCTGATAAATCCCGCATCACGTCAGTGGCTTGAATGCCCATAATCGCCCAGATGCCTTCACTGATGTACGCCATTTGCCATTTGCCACCATCGAAGCAGAATTGGAAAATAGCACCGGGTAAGTTTGCCGCCAGGTTTTTGAAGCGATGGTCACTGGTGGCCAGGGCAAATTCTGCCTGTTGTCGATCTACCTTTTCGTGGTGTAATTGTTGCTGTGCAGCTTCAAGTGCATTGGTTTGTGCTTGTAAGTTTTTCTTGAGTTGCGTTTGGGTTGCCTGGAGTCCAGCAATGATGCGTTTTTGTTGTGTGACTTGATGCTTCAGTTGAGTTTGAGCCGTTGTATCTTGAATGCTGACATAATAAGAATTATCGGTAGCTAGAGCGACTCTCCAAATCAGTTCACAGTAGTGCCCATCTCGATGTTGAAAGCGATTTTGAAATATTGTGCGATCGCCGATTGCAGTCAGTAATTGAAGGGCATTCTGGGTGGCTGCCACATCATCCGGATGAATCCGCTCCAGCCAGGGTACAGCCATCAGTTCATCCTGGCTCCAACCCAATGTCTCAGACCAGGCAGAATTCAGCGATCGCATTAATCCATCTGGAGTAACAATGCCGAGCAAATCCCATGCTAATTGAAACAACAGGCGATCGCTCAAAAGGTCTGGATCGGGGCTTGCCTGGGAATGATCGTGCATAGCGAATTCTGGAACACGGGATAAGGCGGTCACAACAACACTCATTCTGGAGAATGAGTTTCTTTAGAATGCCCCAATCCGGCGCTTTATTCCCACTGCGTAATCAGGCCATCCTCATAAACCCGTAGCAGCCGTCCGCGCCAGTACACCTTGTGACCGTAAGAGCCAGCCAACCAGATGAAAAAGCTCAACCCATCTCGCAGGGGCAACGCCCAAAGCCATCGCCCTAAATGGGGGGCATTCATACAACGGATAGACACCCACACCTGCAAATAGCGTATCAGGAAAGTCATCAGGGTCAAGGCGATCGCCCAGGGGGCAAACCCCGACACCAGCAACAACGGCACACAGAAAACAGTGCCGTAGCAAAAAATCATGGAATAATACTGTGCTCCCCGATTAAACCGAATCGTGCGTGCCCAGCGGAGTTCTCGCTGGTAGACCTCGATGATCCGCTCACTGCCCGTATTTGACTCCAGCACATAGTGGGAGAGTTCTACAATGTATCCGGCCTGGGCAGCCCGTTTGCCAATGTTATAGTCCGAGCCGATGCGGTTCAGATGCAACCCCCCATAGTTGACAAAGGCATCGCGGCGGGTGGCAATAGTGGTACCCACGGCACACTTCAAGCCACCATCGAGCGCTCTGGCCAGGAGCAAACTGGGAATAAAATCAAAACAGCGGCCAAAGGAGGCGATCGCGGCCCCCAGCGATTGAGGATTAAATCCAATATAGGCACAAGTCACCATGCCAACTTGTGGATTGGCCAGTAAGGGTTGGGTGACGGTGTGAATGTAGTCGGGATGCACTCGAATATCACTATCAACAAAAATCAACAGGTCATTCTGAGTTGCTTCGACTAAATAACTGAGACTACTATCCTTATGATTTATGCCGCGTGGCACCAGGCCTGTCAGGACTCGCACGCGATCAGCGTAATGGGTTGCCAGTTGTTGCAACAGGGGGACGGCGGGATCGTTGGGGTCCACTACGCCAAACAACACCTCATAGTTGGGATAATTTTGCGTACATAAAGAAGTCCAGTTTTCCCAGGCTCCAGCGTCTAGCCCACACACAGGGACAAGGATCGAGACGGTCGGAGGAGTTAGTTGTTCGCTGGCTGACTCCTGCCTGCTGCCCTTTGTTGGACCACCTGACTCCTGCCGCCCTGCCGCAAAGAAGCGATCGGTAAACACGGCACAGGCCAGGTAAAACATCATTCCGCCCACAATGAAGATGCCCAATACTACTTGTAATGCAATCATCACGCCTCACTCATTCGCCTTAAATGCTAGTGGTCTGTCAAGACTGTTTTAATGGGCTGAAAACCCTTAAAACACCTGATCTGGATGTTACAGATTTGAGTTACCCCTCACATCCATCTTGACGGTCTACTAGAGTTATTCTGTGGATGTTGAATCTGTTCCGCCAGAACGGTTCTACCCAGAAAGACAACAAATTGACAGCACCCCATTTATCCTGTTGGGCTGCTCTGGGTCATGGTTTTATCGTATTCGATCTGGCCGTAGTCTAATTTGATGATGCGATCGGCCAGGTGAAAATAATGATCATCATGGCTGATGCACAAAATTGTCTTGCCCTGACTGCGAAGTTGAGGCAGCAGTTCAGTGTAGAACACATCTTTGAACACGGGGTCCTGGTCGGCGGCCCATTCGTCAAACAGGAAGATGGGGCGTTGTTCCAGGTAAGCCGTGAGCAGGGTGAGGCGTTTCCGTTGCCCTTGCGAAAGAGAGGTGGTGGAGAGGGTGCCGTGAGCAATGGTGACTTTGTGATCAAGCTGGAGACGCTTGAGGTAAGCGGTGGCTGCTTGATCCAGGTCAGCCCGATCCAGGCCCAACAGGCGATCGAAGAGGAAGAAGTCGGCAAACACAACGGAAAAATGCTGCCGATACCATTCGCGGTTTTGGTCGGTAATGCGATCGCCATCAAACACAATCTCACCGGCTTCGGGAAGATAGAGTCCTAGAATGAGTTTAGCCAGGGTCGATTTGCCGCTGCCATTTCCCCCTACGATAAACACCAGTTCACCAGGGTATAAGACCAGATCAATGGGGCCAACTTCAAAGCCGCGATCGTCCTGGTCTGTCTGGTAGGAATGGGTTACTCCTGCTAACCGCAACGCTTGCCACTGGTGGCGTAGTGGGTCGGGAACTGTGACAGTTTCGGCCCGTTCTGCCAAGGAAATTCCCAGGGAATCAACTTTTTTCAACGCCACACCGGCTCGCCCCAACACGGGCAGAGAGTTAACCAGATTATCCATCGGCAGCATCAGGTAGGTGAAGGTCAGCACATAGCCGGAGAGGGTTTGCAGGTTGATCGTCATCAACTTGGGTAACGCGAACAACACAAACCCGATCGCAAAGAAGAAAATCAACTTGCCCCAACTGGAGGTCATGGCAAACAGGGTTAGCCCACGGGTGTTGTCACGACGATAGCGGGCCGCAGATTGTTGCAAATCTTCCTGCAAAAAGGCTTGCCGCCGATTGTAATTGAGTTTCAGTTCCTTCGTACCATCGGTGACGGTGCGGAAATGCTTGAAGAGCGTGTCCTGTTCTTCACGGGCTTTCGCTAACCATTGCTGCCCGGTTTTGAGCAACCAGCGGCAACTGCCCAAGGCCACAATGGTCAGCAACACTACCAGAAAAAATACCTGCCAGGAAAGCCAGATGATGTAACTCAAACAGCCCACCACGATCGCCAGATCGATGCATAAAAACGGCACCAGTCGGACGGCATCCGAAACTGCCTGCACGTCGTCCGTGAGCGTGGCCAGGAGGCGCGGGGCACCTAATTTTTCCAGATGGGTGAGTTCAGTGCTCAAAATTTGGCGACTGAGGCTGAGGCGCAATTGAAAGATAGACTGCTGTGCCAGCCGAATCAACATAATCTGGGAGGTAATGCTGGAGGCGAGGGCAACGAAGGCCAGACAACCAAAGGCGATCGCAATCGTATCCAGCGAGGCTCCGATGCCCTGACTAATAGAACGACTGATCAACGCGATCAACGCCGCACTGCTGCCTCCACTCACAAATCCAGTCAAAATCGCGATCGCCACCATCTTCCACGACGATCGCAACAAAAACGAGATCAAATTCATTCCGTCGCCCCACTCCCCAGACTACTGCACTCAAAGCTATTGCACTCCAGACTATTGCACTCCAGGCTATTGCACTCCAGGCAATGCAGCATTTGAGTGTAATCTCTAGTTTCCCATTTTGTTGCGATTTCGGGCGATCGCAGAATGATGACCTGAATCAGGACAATCTGCTCATAAGCCGCGATCGCCCGAAATCGCAGGACTCTTGCTAACAGGCATTGCTGAATTGAGGTATGAATATCAGAGTTCGCCCTCACCCTAGCCCTCTCCCAAGGGGCGAGGGAACAAGATTTCTAGCTCCCTTCTCCCCAAGGAGAAGGGCTGGGGATGAGGGCAAATCATACTTGCATTCAGCAACGCCTTCTAACAACTTTGCCTGTCTTCTGCATGACTGTGATGAACGAACTATGATGGCAAATGGAGACTACTAGTCCGTCAGGATAGATTTGAGGGGTACCTCAAATCTACAAAACCCAATTATCAAGTGTTTTGAGGGTTTTCAACCCAGCAAAACAGTCTTGACAGATCACTACGCCCAATCACGTTCAGCCCAATTCCCTGCAAATGATCCTCGATCCCCACGTTGCGCCCGAACTACCCCCCCGACTGCCCGAACTGCTGGCCCCTGCTGGCAATTGGGACTGTGCTAGAGCGGCGGTAGAAAATGGAGCCGATGCCATTTACTTTGGGTTGGAACGGTTTAACGCCCGGATGCGAGCCGAAAACTTCACTCAAGCGGATTTGCCGGAATTAATGGCGTTTTTGCATCGGCGCGGCGTGAAGGGCTATGTCACAGTTAATACGCTGGTGTTCACAGGAGAACTGACCGCCGCCGAACAGTATCTCCGCTCTATTATTGCGGCGGGTGTGGATGCGGTAATTGTGCAGGATGTGGGGATTTGTCGCCTGATCCGCCAACTATCGCCGGATTTTCCCATCCATGCCTCCACCCAGATGACCATTACCAGTGCGGCAGGGGTAGAGTTTGCCAGGAATTTGGGCTGTCAACTGGTGGTGTTGGCGCGGGAATGTTCTATTCAGGAATTAAACAAAATTCAGCAACACTTGCGCGATCGCCACCTGACTCTGCCGCTAGAAGTCTTTGTGCATGGTGCTCTGTGCGTGGCTTACTCCGGTCAATGCCTGACAAGTGAAGCGCTGGGTGGTCGTTCGGCGAACCGGGGCGAATGTGCTCAGGCGTGTCGGATGCCCTATGACCTGATTGCTGATGGGCAGACAGTGGATCTGGGCGATCGCCGCTACCTCCTCAGTCCGCAAGATCTGGCGGGTTTAGAGGTGTTACCCGACCTGATCCAATCGGGTGTGACCTGTCTCAAAATTGAAGGCCGTTTGAAAAGCCCGGAGTACGTAGCCAATGTGACGCGAGTGTATCGGCAGGCATTGGCCCGAGTCCAGGCGGGAAGGCCGGGTACTGGCGAGGCGGGTAGCCCTGCTGATCGCGATCGCTACGATCTAGAAATGGCCTTCTCCCGTGGCTTATTCACGGGATGGTTTGAAGGCATTAACAATCAAGCCCTTGTCCATGCCCGGTTTGGCAAGAAGCGTGGGTTCTATCTGGGTGAAGTGACCCGCATCCACGCGGAGAAGGTCACGCTTCGCCTGTCTGCTTCTACGCCACCCCTCGCCACCCGCTTGAAGCCCGGTGATGGAGTCGTGTTTGACAATGGCCACCCGGACGCTAAGGAAGCAGGGGGGCGAGTGTATGAAGTCGAGTTCCGTGGCAAAGAGGCGTTGCTCACCTTTGGGCGGGGCAGTATTAACTGGCGCACTGTGCAGGTGGGCGATCGCGTCTGGAAGACCAGTGACCCGGAACTGGATAAACAACTGCGCCAGACCTATGCCGGAGCGACACCCAAGTTTCAACGTCCAATTCAGCTTGAGGTGTATGGGGAAGTGGGGCAAACCCTGGTGGCGATCGCGCGAGATGAAATTGGCCATGTAGTCCAGGTGGAATCGGCCATGCCTTTGGTGGTAGCCGAGAACCAACCGTTAACCACAGAACGCTTGCAAGAGCAATTTAGCCGTCTGGGCAATACCCCATTTCGGCTAGACCAGTTCATGAACCAGGTGCAGGGCGATGTGCTGCTCCCGGTGAGCGAATTGAATCGGTTGCGGCGGGAACTTGTGGCCCGGTTGGAGGACTTGCGATCGCAGCCGCAACGCTGGCAGTTGCGATCGTCGGTCACCTGGCAAGATTTGTTACCGTCTGCCCCATTGGACCTGTCAGGAAATATAACCCCACCGACACCAGAATTGATTGTGCTGGTGCGGACGCTTGATCAACTCCGGGCGGTTCTGCAAACGGACGTAACGACGCTTTACTGTGAGTTTGAAGATCCCCGCAGGTATAAGCAAGCCGTTCAACTCGTCCGCCAAGCAGCTCATCCCCCCACCTTCAATCCTCAGATCTTTGTTGCTCCGCCTCGCATCACCAAATCGGGCGAGAACTGGATTCTGGAACAAGTCCGCAGTTGTCAGGCGGATGGTTATCTCATCCGCAATTATGATCAGCTCCAGTTTTTCCAGGGCGATCGCTGCATTGGAGATTTTGCGTTGAATGTGGCAAATCCATTAACTGCCAGCTACTTTAAACAAGAATTTGGGCTGGAACGACTCACCGCCTCCTACGATCTGAACATTCAACAATTAGAGGATTTGTTGAAGGATGCGCCGCCCCAATGGTTTGAAGTCACGATTCATCAACATATGCCCATGTTTCACATGGAACATTGCGTCTTCTGTGCCTTCTTGTCGGAAGGAACGGACTACACTAACTGCGGTCGTCCCTGTGAGCAATATGAGGTGAAGTTGCGCGATCGCGTCGGGACAGAACACATCTTAAAAGCCGATGCAGGCTGCCGTAATACGGTATTCAACGGGACCGCCCAAACAGGTGCAGAATCAGTTAAACGTTTATTAGAACTGGGTCAACGTCAATTTCGGATCGAGTTTGTCAATGAATCGTCGGAGCAGGTAATTAAGATTATTCAACGGTATCAACACCTGTTGCAAGGAAAAATCACAGGAACTCAATTGTGGAAAGAATTACAACTCCAAAGTCAATTGGGCGTAACCAGAGGCACAATCAGAACCTGAAAAATCTGTGTAATCTTAAGGCACTCCCAAAGGCAGGATTCAAATTTGAGTCGGGTCAATGCCCAATTCCCGCAACTTTGCAGCTAAATTTTGCGATCGCTGGCGTTCCTGCTCTGCCTGCTGTTGGGCCTGTTCTGCCCGCTGGCGTTCTTGCTCCGCCCGTTGCCGTTCCTGCTCTGCCTGTTGTTGGGCCTGTTCTGCCTGTTGTTGGGCTTGTTCTGCCCGTTGCCGTTCCTGCTCTGCTTTTTCTGCACTCCACAGCAGCAAATTGCCAGCAGCATCCCACCAGCGCAACCAGTGAATGCGTCGCCCCAGTCGTAACCCGTACCAGATCCCCAGGAACAGGTTAAGTTCCGGAATCCAAAAGCGTTCCTGTTCGTCAGGATTCTGCACTTCATAGAAACCATTCGCCTGCAAACGGCGCACTTCTAAAGACAGGGCCACAGGATCAAATACGGCGTAGGTGGGAACTCGAACAATTTGCTCATAGAAGTAAAGTTTGCCATAGGGGTAGGTGGAGCGGACGGATAATTCTCCAGAGTCGCTTTCTGATAAAAACTCCATCACAATTCCTATCGGTGCTCCTTCCAGATTGGGCGTGTAGCTGCGGCGAATTACCCCTTCGGAAATGGGAAATACTTGCGATACCCAGACCCAATCTGGCGCTTTGACGACCGTTTTTTGATTCACGTTGGCAACGATCCCGAAATTGGCGGCGATTAGCATTTCTGGGGTAATCAGTTCCGCTTGGCCCAAGGCATCAGTGAGGGCCGCCGCCAGGAAGGGTTGCTCAATATTTTCCACAGGCTCATCGGGCAGGATAAAATCATCTGGAAGCGGCTGCCAGGTAACCACAGGGGGTTTTGTAGAACGGGGAAGTTGCAGAACCATGACCGCTGAGAAATTTAAGGTATTCTCCTATTATCACATTCAGGTAAGTTTATGGCGAGGGGATGTGGACCCGGACGATCGCTCGTGTCACGGCCCTGCAAAACACGGTGAAATCAGGGGACGACGAATGCATCCGTAGCGAGTGCATGAATGCAACAAGATGCAATTTCTAAGATCTCTGAATTTGGGTTTTTAAAGTATCGAGGTCTGTATAGCGATCCGCTACATTAATCAGGCTATCGCTGGTCATCGATCGCAAACTCACTAACTCAATTTGCACACCCCGATACGCGATCGCGTTGACTGCATAGGTGAGAGTGCCATCTCCCGTCAGCAGCACCATCGTGTCGCAATGGTCTGCCAGGGTCATCATATCGACGGCAATTTCCACCTGCACATTCGCTTTCTTAGACCCATCGGGAAACTGGATCAAGTCTTTAGCTACAACTCGATAGCCATTGCGGCGCATCCAGTGGAGAAACCCTTGTTGTTTTTCGTTGGTGCGATCAACTCCCGTATAGAAATAAGCCCGCACCAAACGGCGATTGCTCACCAGGCAACGCAGCAACTTCACGTAATCAATTTCCAGATTTAAATAAGAGGCGGCATAAAATAGGTTAGAGCCATCAATCAACACAACCACTCGTTGGGCAAATTGCTCGACACCTTCAATGGGAGGAGCCGCTTCAAAAGAGCAAGGAACTTCAAATGGATCAATGGGAAGGGATGTAGAAGCTAACAATGGGGCAAAGGGCGGTTGGGTGGAAGCACGCTGAGAACTGGAATCAGGCGATCGCTCTGAATCGGTGAATTGTTTGGAAGAACCATTTTTCTTGGGCTTTGGGAGTAGGTGCATAGTGGGCTGCCCTCCAGCACTACAAACATCTGACTAAACATCTGGCTGAATCGATTAGAGATCTTTCAAAAAAATAGTTCAAAAAATCACACACCAACTGAACTCACTCGCATACGAAAAAAGCGTTTAATATTTTTTTCAACCTTTACGCATCGGTTCATCATAAACCCTCAATTTAAGGATGTAAACAGCACCAGTGCGTGCTTTCCATCTAAACAGCATTTTTGTCAAGGTTTAATCCTGAGTAAGGCCCTTATATGATTCTTTAGCACATGATCTAGACAGCAAAAACTGTAAAGAAATATGTCACGAGGAGGATTGATTCTAAGGAAAAGCTACACTGATATCATTCTTTAGCTTTTCTTAATATACCTGCAACCCTGGTTTAGAGGGCATTGCCAGTACTTTAACCCAGTCGTGCAATGAGCGATTGCATGAGATTTGAGCTTGTTTGGTTTCCTCTGTGTCTCATTCTGTCTTCGTGAGGTTTTTAATGTCACTGCTTCCAGGTACACCTGTTACATTGCCCAATGGCCGCGATGGTGTGGTAATTCCTTCTCCACAAGTTGCTCGTGGTCGCGTTTTGGTTAAGGTCAGAACTGGAAGAAAGCGCTGGTTTAAGTTGGAGGAGTGCGTTGTGTCAATGCCACAATTTCCTCAAAACAAAAATCATCGACTAACTGAGTGAGTGCGGCAGCGAGCGGTGCATGGGTTTTAGGAATTTGCTCAATTAACCCCGCCACCAATCGGGCATTGACCTTTGTTGCTGCTTGATGCAGTGACTCGATCCATTCGGATGACATCACAGTGAGGCGATCGCGGGTCAGCACAAATCGTTGAGTGGTCCCGTCGGCAGTTGGGGTGGGGGAAGAGGCTTGATCCGCGTACACATAGCGAACGCCTAAGAATTCTTCCATCTTGGCAAAAATATCTTCCGTGCGGAATGGCTTACGGACAAAGTCGCGACAGCCCATTTCCATTGCAATCTTCCGGTCTTCCTCAAATACACTCCCCGTTAAAGCAATGATGATGGGTGGCGGTTGTTGGGCCGCAAGACTGGCCGCCATAATCCGTTTAGTTGCTTCATAGCCATCCATCACGGGCATCCGAATATCCATCCAGATGAAATCGGGAGACCAGGCTTGCCAGTGGGCGATCGCCTCCTCACCGTTGGTTGCTTGCTGGACTTCAAATCCCACCGGAACCAGCAATTGCATCAAGATTTGGCGGTTTTCGGGCTTATCCTCAACAATTAAAATGCGGTAGGCTGGTTGCCCTGGCTCCAGACCAATCACCTGCCGAACGGCTTCAGTGCCTTTGCGTATGCCAGTTTCCACCACCTGAGTGTGAATGTAGAACCGAAACAGAGCACCCTGATTTGGCTCACTCGTAGCCGCAATTTCACCCCCCATCAATTGCACAAACTTCTGGCTAATCGCCAACCCTAAACCCGTTCCTTCCTGAGATTTATGCCCGGTTTCAGTTTGCACAAACGGTTGAAATAAGCGCCCTAAATCAGTTGGCGCAATGCCGGGGCCGGTGTCTTGCACCTCAAACTGCAACGTGATGGGTTCAGGCTCCAGCGAGAGGGGGGAGGGGGGAGAGAGGGGGGGAGATTGAGCATGGATCGGCGATCGATGCCCACTTAAGGCCGACACGCGCAAGGTGACGGCCCCTGTTTGCGTGAATTTCACGGCATTTCCCACCAGGTTAACGAGCACCTGACGTAATTTACTTTCGTCACTACGGATGAACTCTGGCAATTCGGTGACATGATGAATCGTGAATTGCAGCCCTTTTGATTGAGCTTTGAACTGGAACATTTGATAGAGCCAGTCTAATAAGTCATGTAAGTCGAAGTCTGTTGCGTTGAGGGTCACGCGGCCCGCCTCAATTTTGGACATTTCCAGCACGTCGTTGATCAGGGTCAGCAAATGTTCACCGCTGCGGTTGATGGTATTGAGTTGGTCTTGCTGTTGGGCATTGAGGGAGCCGCCCCGGATGAGTAATTGGGTGAATCCGAGAATGATGTTGAGGGGTGTGCGGAGTTCGTGGCTCATGTTGGCCAGAAAGATACTTTTGGCTCGATTGGCCGATTCAGCCGCCGCCACTGCTTTTTGCAATTCGGTTTCGGCCTGTTTGCGATCGGTAATGTCGCGCACCATGACTAACACTTCATGGTCACTGCACACTGCAATTCGGACTTCCTCATCGTGGGGTTGTCCGTTGATTTCCAGGCGTTGTTCGTAAACCTGAAGTTCTCCCGTTTCGAGAGCCTGTCGAGTGTACTCTAACCGTTGTTGGGCTAGATTTTGGGGCAGCGAGTCAAAAACGCTGGTGCCGGTAGCTAATTGATTGGAGTTGAGCAGGCTAAACTTACTGCCATTCATCACATCCAGATAGGTGCCGTCATCCCGTAACCGCAGTAACAAATCAGGAATTGCATGAATTAAGGCGCGATTGGTAATTTCGCTTTGTTGCAATGCTTTTTCGGTGTGCTTGCGATCGGTGATGTCTCGTGCGACCCACAGCACTGTATCCACTGACAGGGGCGAGACGCTGGCTGCAAACCAGCGATCGCGATCGCTAATCATCAGGCTGTACTCGGTGAGGAGGGTTTGCTGCGTGTCCAGTGCTTGTTGAATCAGGTGATGATGAGCCGCGGCCTGTTGGGCGGGTAAGGATTCGTACACGGTGCGATGAATTTGATCTTCGGCGGGTTTGATCAACTGATCGATGGGACTGGTGGGTGCAATGCTCAAACAGCGTCCATCCCGGTCATACACGATAATGGTATCGGGCATGGCTGCAATCAAGGCCCGCATTTCGGCTTCGGAAGCTTTGAAGGCTTCTTCAATCCGCTTGCGATCGCTGATATCTGTCATTACCCCATCAATGCACTCATCCTCCAGATTAAAGCGGGCAGAAAATAATCCCCAAAAAATAGACCCATCTTTACGGCGAAATTGCGTCTCATAGTTGTAAATTCCACCCTGCACTTTGAGCAAATTTAGCACCCGGGGGCGATCTTTCGGGTCCAGATATAGATCGGTGGTGCATTTTACATTCACCAATTCAGCCGCAGAGTCATATCCCAGTGCATCAATGAAGCGTTGATTGGCATCCAATATCATGCCATCTTCCAGGCGAATCCGAAAAATGCCCACCTGAGAGTTATTGAAGATATTGCGGAACTTAGATTCGTTTTGGCGCAGGGCGATCGCTGTGCGCCGAAAATGATACAGCGCTAACAGTGCCAACCCAGTGAGCAACGCCGCAGACAGCAGGTAGAACCCAACTCGGTAAGCCTGGGCGCGATCGAACGCTTGTTGATAGTGGCGGTAGTAGCTTTGTAAAAGAGCTTCGCTCTGGTTGGCCGTGGGAAGCGCCAGAATCGTTTTTAAGGTATCTCGTTGTAGGGCATTGGGTTGCGGGGTTGCGGGTTGTAGATTCTGAATGAGCACCTGTTTTTGTTGCCAGGTCAATAGATAAGTTTGTAAGCGTTGCTTCAATTCATCCTGACTGGATTGACTGAGGAAGGCAGGAATTTTTTGAATCTCTGAGTGGGTTTGCTCTAAAGCAATCATTTCCGCATTGATCGCATCAAACCTGGAAATTAACTCGCTATATCTAAATAATAGTTTTTGATTTAACCGAGTATCTAGCATTTGAGCTTGCTTTAAAGTTTCTAGATACTGTTGGTGGCGTGGTGTGTCGGTGATACTGGCTTTGCTCCATAGGAAAACTCCCGCCACTCCACTGCCGAGAATAGCCACCAGCAGGGGACCTAACAAGCGCCAGCGAGACCTCTGTCCCATTGCTTTAAGATTGAGTGCAGTTGGAAATAGATTCTGACTCATGCTAGATTGCCAGGATAGAGGGGGCGTAGGATTCCTTTATTCTGTTGGAGGATGTAGGTAAACGGAAGAACCGTTAGATTTTTTTATAGAAGAGTATAATCCAGGTGCGATCGCATTTTGTTTGGCGCTCAATTGGATGTCGATTGTTTTATGAATTCTAGCCAATCTAGTAAGGGCGATATTCTGCTGGTGGACGACACCCCCGATAATCTGCGGCTACTGTCCACGATGCTCACGAGTCAGGGGTACGATGTTCGCAGCGTCCGCAGTGGCTCGGCAGCATTGATGGGGGTGCAGGCGCAAGCCCCCGACCTGATCCTGCTGGACATTAACATGCCGGAGATGAACGGGTATGAAGTGTGTCAAAAACTAAAAGCAAATTCGGACACGCAAGGCATTCCAGTGATCTTTATCAGTGCCTTGAATGAGGTGTTTGATAAGGTTAAAGCCTTTACAGTGGGCGGTGTTGACTACATCAGTAAGCCGTTTCAGGTGGAAGAGGTCTTGGTCCGGGTCGAAAATCAACTGCAATTACGGCGCTTGCAGGTGGAACTTCAGCGATCGCTGGAGCAAGAGCGGGCACTGAACCAGCGCATCGAAGAATTAGCCACCCTGGAAGAACGCAACCGCATCGCCCGCGACATCCACGACTCCCTGGGTCATGCTCTGGTGGCCCTGAACATTCAAATGGAAACGGCCTTAACCCTCTGGAAAGACAGCCCCGATAAAGCCTATGAGTTTTTAGTCGAAGCCAAACAACTCGGCTCAGAAGCTCTCCAGGCAACCCGCCAATCGGTGGCCGATATGCGCTTCGATCCGCTCAAAGGACGAGGACTGGCAGACGCGATCGCCGCACTCACCCAGGAATTTTATCGCACCACTGGGATTCAACCCGACTGCGCCATCCACCTCACCCAACCTCTATCCACCCAGGTCAGCACTGTGCTATATCGCATTGTGCAGGAAGGCTTAACCAATATCTGCAAACACGCCCACGCCACCGTTGTGACTATTCAGCTTCAATCTACGGATGACGGTCTGTGTTTGGCGCTGCAAGATAATGGCAAGGGTTTTCAGTTGGATGAAAATCGAACTGGCTTTGGCCTCCAGGGCATGCAAGAACGGGTGACGGCTTTGGGCGGACATTTGGAAATTACGAGTAAACCGGGTACGGGTTGCCTAGTGAGGGCCGCTTTACCCATTCGCTGAGTTTTGTAAATCACGCAAATATGTATCCCAATCACAAGGTATTCTGACAATAATTCTTTGATAAACTTTTAATGATCTCTCATGATTAAACTCCTTCTAGTAGAGGACCAGGAAATCGTCCGACGTGGCTTGAAAACCTTGTTAGAAATTAAGCCCGACTTGCAAGTGGTGGGAGAAGCCGGCAACGGCCAGCAGGCGATCGATCTGGTTGAATCGCTCAATGCCCAATCCGAATTGCCCGACGTGGTGCTGATGGATATTCGGATGCCAATTATGGACGGAGTCACCGCTACCCAACGGCTTTGTCAGCAATATCCTAATCTCAAAATTCTGGTGTTAACCACCTTTGACGATACAAAGTACATTACAGAAGCTCTGCGATCGGGGGCTAAAGGCTATCTTCTGAAGGACACGCCCTCTGAAGAACTGGCAGAAATTGTGCGCTCAATTCATCGTGGCTATACCCAGTTTGGGCCGGGAATTCTGGAAAAATTAATGGCAACCACCCCGACCATTACCCAGGAGCGATCCGCAGAACTTCCCCCCGGTTTAACGGAACTCACCACGCGGGAACGGGAAGTCCTCCGAATGATTGCCTCCGGTGCGAGTAATCGTGAAATTGCTCAGGCCCTTTTCCTGTCTGAGGGGACCGTGCGAAACCATATTTCGCACATCCTGACGCGGCTCAATCTACGCGATCGCACTCAGGCCGCGATCGTGGCCCAATCCGTTTTACCCTGGCTGGAAAAAAGCATCTGTTAAGGGTTTTTGCCATCCCCATATGACAAATGTCATTTGTGAAACCGTGACATTTATGGGATGTAAACCGCCATCAACTGACTTATCGTAGAACTATCAACGAATTCCGTGTTCCTCTCAAATCTAAAGCCCCCTGGATTTTTTAGGAGAAAATAACCATGCAACTGTTCTATCGTGGTCAAGTAGTTGACTATTCCACTCATCCCGTCCCTCGACTGCAATCCGCGCGGGCGGTGAACTGGCGTTATCAGGTTTCTGGTCATCCCGATATTTCCCCTACGCTGCCTGTATCAAGCCAGTGTCCGCCCAACACCATGAACTGGCGCTTTCGGGCCGTTGTTGATGTTTGAACCACAGGGTTTGAACCACAGGGTTTGAATCACAGGGTTTGAATTGCTGTTCAATTCACTACCTGGATGTTGCCAATTTGCATCCAGTGCGAATCATTTTCTGTACTCCGTCCTAACGATTGTTCCCCCAATCATAGCCATGACAAGTTACTCCCGATATTCCCACACGGTCGCTGTGAATCCTTATTCACAAAACCATGCAGCGAACCATGCTTTTGATGCGGTTATTAGTGTAGGTATTTTTCTGCTGCCGATTTTCGTTGTGATCAGCTTTCTGAGCTATAAACAGCGTCGAGTTAAAACGTTGCAACAGCAGATTGCTCAACTGGAGCGATTGTGGTTATTGAGTCCTAAAAATACTCAATAATCCTGACGTTGCAGGGGCAAATATACGGTAAACGTGGAACCCATTCCTAATGTTGACTGAATCTCAATTTGCCCCTGCATTAATTGCACCAGTTGAGCCACGATCGCCAGCCCCAATCCCGTTCCTTCGGATGCGTCTGCGGTGGTTTGGTTGCCTACGCGCACATAGGGCGTAAAGATGCGAGATTGATCTCCTGATGCGATCCCAATACCGCTATCCGAAATTGCGATCGCCCATTGCTGATCAGAAACTTGCCAGCATTCCAAGCGCACAAACCCATGTGAGGTGTAGCGAATCGCATTACTCAGAAGATTGGTGAGAATTTGTTGTAGTCGCAAGGGATCGGTCCATACGGTTTCGGGGGCGCGATCGCAATTCATTGTTAATGATAATTCTTTTGACTTGGCCAGTGGTTGAATAATTTCAATTACGGTTTGAAGTAAGTCTGGAATATTCACGTAACTGGGTTGAACAGTCATTTCACCCGCGTTGTAGCGTGAAATTTCCAGGGTATCGTTAATCAGTCTTAGCAATAATCGTCCGCTCCGTAATACTCGCTCAATATTATCTAAATGAGGATGAGAATCTTTAAGTTCTGTTTGCTTCTGTTGTTGACGCAAAAATAAATCTGCGTAACCAATAATAGATGTTAATGGAGTCTTTAATTCATGAGCCAATTGAGATAAATTATTTTGACTCGTTCGGACTAATCGAGTCAGTTCTTGATTGGTGAGTTGTAATTGACTTTTGAGTTGTTCCAGTTCATTCAATCGTCCTTTGGTGTAGCTGTTGAAGCAGCGAGCGATCGCCTCATCAATAATCGTGTCGATTAATCTCACTGCTCGCAACAGGTCCGTTGAGGATGCCTGGATTAAATCCTGCTCCAGCACTGAAAAAATGACAAAGCGCAACAGCCGATACTCGCGGGCAATTTCTGCGGGTTCAAACCCTTGCTCGGCCCGGATTTTGCCATGTTCTAAACTGGCATCGACCACCGTTTGTAAATCGCTCTCTTCGGAATCCGATAAAACAGTCGCCAGCGCTTGCAACACGCGGGGTAAGCTATTGCGAACTTCCTTGAAGGTCAATTCGTCCGTTACTTCAATTTGTTGATCTCGAAACACGGCGCTGACCCACTGTTCTACAATGGTGTCACTCTTTTGATGCAATATCTGACTGAAATCCATGAGTTGCCTTCTCAGCCATCCCGCTGTGGTGGACTGAGTCATAACTTAAATCATGTCAGAGCCACAACGCACCCAACAATAGACAGACTAACGCCATTCCAGGGATAGATTTTCATTCCGGTGGATTTTAGGTCAGGTTCCCAGCCTTGGCCAGTCACTTTATTGAATTGAGGATGGCTGATTTGGAGACTGCTGAAAGAAATCCCAAATGACGGTACTGGCATCGAAAGAATGGGTTGGAGTGGTTGCATTCGTAGTTTTAGAATCGGCTCTGGGCCATTCGTGGCCGCCACCCTGGATACTATGCAATGTTACCTGAGTTTGCTTGGCACAGGATTTGTAAGTCTGGACTTTGACATTGGCTGTTTTCGCCGACGATGGTTGGACGATCGGTGATGTACAACGGTTATGATCGCTCCAGTGCTTCAACGTGTCTGGCACCGATCGCAAGCCTCCTCCCGGTGTGGCATAGGCAATTGCATCATCCTTAGTGCCATGAATCAGGAGCACTGAAATGGGTTGATTCGATTGACAGTTGCGAGATACAAATTCTGGAATTGCCGCCGAAACGACCGCGATCGCGCTGACTTTGTCGCTCAACTCACACGCCAAACGATGGGTCATGATGCCACCGTTGGAGAATCCAGTGGCATAGATGCGACGGCGATCAATTGAGTAGCGCTGACTCAAATCATCAATCAGGGTTGCAATAAAGCCTATATCGTTGTGGGGGTCGGGTTGGCTATTGCGGCGGGAATGCCAATGTCGATTCACCGCATCAGGATACACCACAATAAAGCCATCCCGTTCAGCCAACTGATTAAACCCGGTTTGCTGCTCCATCGTGCTGCCATCGCCTCCCACCCCATGCAGGGCCAGCACTAAGGGAACGGGGCGATCGCCGTTGTAGGACGATGGGACGTACAAATCATAGGCCCGCTTCAGATTATCCACCTGGAGGTAATGATCGGCATTGGATCGGGGTAACGTTGCCATGTACCGCCGCACAAGTTTGCTCGAGGCGTATAGACACACTCCCACTACGGCGACACTGCCCAATCCCAACCATAACCGATTTTGCTTTGTAATTTTCATAGTGATGCAAGTTTGAGGAAAGTCTTGATAGGTCTATTAGGAAAGTGAAGTTGGGCACGCTGCGATCGCGCTTTCCAGGCAGGTTTGCAATGTTTCAGCTAATATCTGCACATTGGGAGCTTTGAGAATACCCAGGTGATCACCTGGAATATCAAAAATGTCTAACCCACCCCTAGCTAACGCCTGCCAGCCCATGTCAGCATCCATCACCTCCGCCTGATACGAATCGCGCTCCATTGCTCGGAATAACGCTAACCTACCTGCATAAGGTTGAGGGACATAGTTTTGACTCACCTCATCCCGAAACGCACTGCGAACATCTTTCGTTTTTGAGATAGTTTGGTTCAAGTCCTGGAGTTTTTGCTGCGCCTTCTCACGGAGATACGCAGGACCTCGCTGCAAGAGTAACTTGCTGTGTAGCTTGAGCCGCTTGAGCGCCGGTTGTTGCTGCCGCTGGCTGGGTGCATAAGAATCTAACAAGCCAAGAAAGGCTACAGTTTCGCCCATTGTTTGCAATTGCTGGGCGATCTCAAAGGCAATCACCCCCCCAAATGATTCTCCGATCAGATAATAGGGGCCGTGGGGTTGGAGGGTGCGAATTGCCTCAAGATAACGACGTGCGATCGCTGCCACCGTATCCAGGGCTGATGTTTGCGGCGCGTTTGTCCTCTGGGTTAACAGGTCAATTTCTTCTTGCAGATACACGCCGTACACAGGGCGATCGGCGGGTAATTGCTCCATCAATTCTTTGTACAGCAGAATGCCATAGATACAGAATAAGGGCGGTTTCGAGCCATGACTCCGGAGAGGAACCAGCGCAGTATGGGGGCTGGTCGCCTCGGCCTGACTCAACTCATGCGCCAGGGTTTGGATGGTGGGCGATCGCAGCAGACAGGCGATCGAGAACGTCTTGCCAAACTCTTGTTCAACCTGGGTTAGCATCTGCACTGCCAGCAATGAATTTCCACCCAGATCAAAAAAATTAGTCTGCACTCCAATCGGTTGAATTCCCAAAATGGTTTCCCAGATCGTCACCAAGCGTTGTTCCATGCCATTGGTGGGGAGTACCACGGACTGTTGCGGCATCAGGTGTTCCAGGGAAGGAACTGGAAGTGCCCGTCGATCGACCTTTTGGTTGGGATTGAGGGGCAATGCTTCTAACACCATAAAAGCTGTGGGAATCAAATAATCTGGCAGTTGGGCGGTGAGAAAGTGCCGAATTGCTGCGATCGCCGTTGTATGAGTTTGAGCCGTTGTATGAGTTTGATCAGAGCCTGGGGCAGGGTCAAGCACCACGTAAGCCACCAGACTTTTTTCGCCGCTGCCCAAATCCTGAGCGGCAACCACACCCTCTCGCACTCCAGGCGATCGCCGAAGCGCGGACTCAATTTCACCCAATTCAATCCGAATACCACGCAACTTCACCTGAAAATCAGCACGACCCAAAAACTCTAGATGACCATCCGCATCAAATCGACCTAAATCTCCAGTGCGATAAAACCGCTGCCCTGCGATCGTGACAAACTTTTCTGCCGTTAAATCAGCCCGATGCAAGTAGCCTGTCGTAACGCCTGCACCGCCCACATAAATTTCACCTGGCACTCCAATCGGTACCAGGTTTTGATAAGCATCATACAACCGGATAGAGACATTATTAAACGGTTTACCAACTCGGCTTTTGATGACACCATGAGTATGAGAAACCGGAAACGTGGTACAGAGAGAGCTAACTTCACTGCAACCATACAACACGGCAACTTGAGCATTGGGAAAAATTGTCTTCAATGCTTCCAGGAGATCAGCAGAAACAATATCGCCGCCTGTAAACACATGCTTTATATTCTGAAATTTATCAATGTTACAACCTGTTTTTTGGATGTAATAAACTAATTTTTGCATCAAGCTGGGAACCATATGCAGCATCGTCAACTGTGAAAGTGTATCGGTTAGACGAGCAAAATCTAAAATGTGTTCTCGTTCTAGAATAACTAATGTTCCGCCTGCAACTAGTGGTGATAACAGTTCAAACAAAGAAATGCTGAAGGTGAAACGAGCGATCGCAGGTATCACATCATGCTGGTCAAAACCCAATTGATCCTGAGTTGCACACAAGTAATTCACCAAATTGCGGTGGCTGGCGATCACGCCTTTAGGTTTGCCCGTCGTGCCAGAGGTATAAATAATGTAAGCGGCCTGATCGAGATCAATGTGAAGCTCCGGATTAGTCGTTGGGGCAGAGCAGAGCATCGGCTCATTTTGATCCAGGCAAACAATCAGGTTGGTGTTTGTTGGAATGGTAGACAGCAGTTGAGATTGGGTCAGTAGGACCGTCGCTTCAATATCCGCCAAAATTATGGCCAGTCGTTCGGCGGGATGAGTTGGATCAAGCGGAACGTACACACCGCCCGCTTTCAAAATGCCCAGTAGCGCCACACCAATCGCCAGCGAAGGCGGAAGACAGACGGCTATGCGATCGCCAGGTTTCACACCAGAGCGAATCAGAAAATGAGCTAACTGATTGGCTCGTTGATTCAGTTCGGCATAGGTGAATAATTGTGTTTGGAAACGAATCGCGATCGCATCCGGATGATTCTGAGCATGGGTTTCAATGGTCTGAAAAATGGGAGCTTGAGGGTAATTGACGGCAGCACCATTCCACTTTACCTGCAATTGTTCTTGCTCTGCTGCCGTTAGCAGGGGCAACTCAACCATTGAACAAGGAGCGCAAGCAAGCATTCCAGCCAACACTGTTTGCAGATGATCCGACAGTCGCTGAATGGTTTCTGGCAAAAATTGACTGGCGTTGTAGATCCAAACACCAGCGATCTCCTGGTTTAGAGGATGCAAAACCAGATGCAAATCGGGATGAGGTGGCTTGAAAGTATCTTGATGGGATTGTTCTGCTAACAGGGTGATTGGTTGAGTCGTCGGTTTAAACCGATGATTTTTCAGAAATGTAATTCTGATGGTATTTTGCGATCGCGGCAAAAGGACTTGATTCGCTGCACTCTCACCCGTCGTTGTCCCCTGTTGCAGCACTGTTTTGAGTGACGTTGCAGCTTGTTGTACTGCCCCCTCAACGGTCAATTCTGCAAAAATACGGTGGCACACCTCTACTGAAACCGCTTGAACCGTTTCACTCCTTAGTCGGTCATTACTATCAGAGTTGTTACTATCAGAGTTATTGCTATCAGAGTTATTGCTGTTGAATTGCTCAATGACACGATAATCAGCGAGGGTTAAGCCAATCTGAATCAGTTCTTGCTGAGTGTAGCGATATAAGAGGGCATTGAACGCGGCTAACAGGTAAGCGTCCGGGTCAACCAACTCAGATTGCGCCTGGGCTTGCAATGAAGCCACTAAATCATCAAAGGAGAAGGCGTGGTAGCCTGCTTGAAAGTGAGTCGCAGGCGTTTTAGCAAAATCGCTTGGCAAGCGTACAACGGATGGATGGAGGCCATGAGACGACTCGCCAGCATGAGCAGCGTCAGGTTGACCAGAAATAACCTTTGACGTGGCTGAGGGAGTCGTTGCTTGAGCAGGTAATGTAGCCCTGATGCTTGAAGGTGAGTACATACTCATGATGCCGCTGATTGCACGGGTGAGTGAATGGTTGAGCCGAGGTGAGCAATTTAAGGAGAGCGATCGCAAAGATACACGCCTCCTCAAACCGATTCATAACATTCCTGTGAAAGCAACGACCAGGCTTCAGGCAGGAGTTCACGGTATATATATGACGGTCTAGTTTGTGCAGGGAGCTAGAAACTCGATGCGATCGCTTTGGTAGCCTGCGGCACAGGCTTTTCGACCTGATTCAATCCCTGAACCCTCGCAGCAAGTGTATAAATTTTCTATGAGCTTATTAGTTCAGCAGCACCACAATCGAAAAGGTTCCCCAGAATCCTGATCCTGAAAACCGGACATACTGCCTTAGTTGCATTACCAATATTATTTGGTGATCAAAAACTTATTTAGTCTTTAAAGAACAATGGGTTCTATCAAGATGTGCTTTACGTACTGGTGCTCCGTGAAACCACTCGTTAGGATATACACATAGTCACTATTACTGAGACTGCCAAATTTGTAATTCCCTTGAGTCTAGTTACCTGTTGAACCTTGAACAACTAAGTTACAAGCAAGCTCAATCGCCCTAATGAGACTTGCTGAATGGTTTCAACTTTTTAATTACAGATTCGGTTTCTTGCAATCGCTTGTGTTCTCATGATTAGGTCAAAAGGATTCAGGAAAAACAGATTCGAGCTTCGGTTCTTTGTAGAGCCAGATGTAGCCCTGAGCATTGATCAATCACAATTCTATGTTTTCTTTACAATCGTTTGAACGAAGAGTGGACATTATGAGTCACCTGGTTAAAGTTGATCATGTTACCTATGCATGTGCAAAAGGAATGATTGAAAAATGGGCATGGTTTCACACTGAAGTTGAAGGTGGAAAACTGGTAACCCGTATTGATGATGTGGACCCAACCAATCCCAGAAGTAGCATGAAACTGTGGTGTATTGACTACGGTTCTTTTGGAATTGCGCTGGTAGAAGGGATCGATCGGGAAGAAAAATCTCAGGTCACATTGTTTGCGGAACGGCATGGCGATCACAGCATTCAGCACGTTGCTTATGACACGCACAATTTGGATAAATTCACCCAACGCTTGCAGGAATATGGGTGCCACCCCCTCGGCGAACCTATTTCCAAGCGAGATTCTTTTGGTTTGCTCAAACAACTTTTTTGCCGAGGCTATTCTCAACTTAGCCCCGCAGAAAATAGCTTTGCAGAATATGTCCAACGACCCAAAAGTGTACAGGATGAATTAGAAGTTACGTTTTCTCAAAAAGCTGGCAAGGGATTTTATCGCCAAATTGAAGAAGCGATGGATCAAGGAATGCAAACCAGTTTCACGTCATTCACTAAAATGCCGAGTAATTGGCAACCAGCGATCGCTGAACAGCCTGCGTCTGCTGCTCGGATTGTTGAAAAAGCAGTCGATGCCAATTTGGCAATCTCCCGATAATGCGTTCGTTGGGGTGCCCCGGTGCAGCCAGGATCGAGGCATTAGCGATCGCCCTGATCACCCAGGGGATTAATCACATCACTCAAGCCTTCACCAAGGAGAGACAAACCCGTTACCATCAGCGTCATTGCCAATCCCGGAAACAGTGTGGTCCACCAGACATCTCCGGTGGATAAACCATCCAGAGCTTGTTTTAAATCATGCCCCCACTCCGGAGTTGCTTCAGGTAGACCCAGACCGAGAAAACCTAGCCCACCCAGGATCAAAATCGCATCCGCCACATTGAGGGTTAGCAACACAGGTACGCTTTGTACTACGTTCAGAAATAAGTACCGGGTCATGATGCGCCAGGTGGAGGCTCCAGTCGCTTGAGCCGCTTCTACAAATAGTTCATTTTTGACACTGGCTGTTTGGTTCCGGACTAAGCGGAAATACTGGGGAATATACGCAATGCTCAAGGCGATCGCGGCATTTAGCACGCCCCGGCCTAAAACAAATGCCAGCGTGACCGCAATCAGCAGGGTGGGCAGCGTAAACACGGCATCCATCGCAAATACCAGCCCTCGATCGAGGCGACCACCCAGATACCCACTTACCATGCCCAACGGTACGCCAACCCCCAGGCTGACAATTGTGGCTAAAATCACGACCTGCCAGGCCGCCTGACTCCCAAACACAGTCCGAGAAAATACGTCATACCCTAATCGAGTTGTTCCAAACCAATGTTGCAGAGATGGTGGTTGCTGGGGGGGGTTGTCCAAAAATTCCGTCGGGTTTTGCAGCCACCCAAGCGCCTGAAAAACTGGAGCCAGTAGCGCGATCGCCAGAAAAAACAGGGTAATCACCACCCCAATCTGGGTCAGCCGAACTGACAAACTCGGACGGTGGGACGGATTTAACAGATGAACGATGGGCAAACGCAAAGTCATGCAGCAAATTCTCGGTAATTGCTGATTATTGTCTCATTTGGGTTCCGTATTGCTCACCCAATTATCAATTTTTACGGCGTTGCTGAATGCAAGTATGATTTGCCCTCATCCCCAACCCTTCTCCTGGGGGAGAAGGGAACTAGAAATCTTGTTCCCTCGCCCCTTGGGAGAGGGCTAGGGTGAGGGCGAATTCTGATATTCATACCTCAATTCAGCAACGCCATTTTTACTATCCAGCAAAACCGTTGTGGCATTCACGACGAGTTGAGTCGCGCGAGTAAAAAAGGCAAGGTCGAGGGTGTCGAGCGTGTCGCTGGGCTGGTGATAATGGGGATTGCGAAAATTGGCGGTGTCGCTAATCATCACAGCCCCAATATTTCTCGCCCAGAAGGGCGCATGATCGCTGCGGAGTACATCTGGAGTCAGGATGCCTTTGAAGGGAATCGGAATCGTGATCATCGACGGTAGTTCCGCACTATGAGCCAGTTGAAACGCTTGTAGCAGGTAGTCATGTTCGCGATCGCCCACAATTCCCAAGAAATCACCGCGATCGCTGGGTGGGGTCATGGGTAGCCCCTCCGGATAGGTCTGACAACCTGGTGTGTTGCAGGTGTAGCCCAGCATTTCCAGGTTGATCGCCCCGACCAGGTTGTTCAAATTCTCTAGATTGGCCGTAAAAGTTAGACTACCAACTAACCCCTGTTCCTCCCGATCAAATAACGCGATCGCAAAATTTAGCCGCAAAACTGCGGGAATTGGGAATTGACCCTGACCAAATTTAAACTGCGTTTAATGCAATCGCCTTTGAGCTGACTTCAGCATGACTTGAGCATCTGCATACACTGTTGTTCCTTGAGAGACTTTTTTCAAGGTATTAACAATTGCCTGGAGTTGACCAACTTGCTCACCGCTCATGACTTTGGCATTGGCCGGAACTGATGCCAGTAATTGTTGCGTCAGTCGTTGAGCTTGTTCATAGAACTGAACCGACTCCTGTTCTTGTTGAAGTCGAACGCGAGTCCTGCTGAGATTTTCTTGATAGCGTTGTAATAATTTCTGGGCTGATAAATAATCAGGATCATCAAGTTTGATCATCTCAAGTTGGGCGATCGCCGCCTGCCAAAGCTTAACCGCTTCTTGCCATTCTGCCGTAGTTTGAACGGGTTTGCTGGAAAATTTTTGGGCTGTTTCCGCCGCCAGTTTCGCCGCCTGAATTACACTGCCAGACCGGACATTGTCCGCTGTAAATCCAGCCACCTGTTGAAAATCTCGTTCAAAAGCGAGCAGTTTGGTTTGAGCCGTGCGTCCAGCCAGGGTTTGCTGTGACACTGTTTTTAATTCATCCATCGCTTGCTGCCATTGGGCTAACGCCGCTTGCTTTGCTGCGGTGTCAGATTGTTGCTGATATTGTTGTTTAGCCGTGGCGATCACTTCTTCCGCCTTGGCGATCGTGGTCAACGCATTGCGTTCTTGAAACAACTTAGCTTCCATGCGGGCTACGTCTTTCCGCGCCTGTTGAAACTCATCCAAAGTAAAACGCCAGCTACATCTAAACCAACCACAGTAGACGCTGGGATAGTAACCCAAAAACCAAACAGGTAGGGCACCTAAATGGCTTTGAGCCTGCTTAACTTTAGTATGGCCCAAATCAAAATCTGCGGCACTAGTAGCGCGATTTACGAGTTGATCGGCCTGTTCGGTTGACGCGATCGCCTGCCGATAGTTGTGATCCATATTGATGAAACTGGGTAACAACACCAACGGCATCGTTTGTGCTACGGGATAACGAATCATGGGGTAAGGCAAATTCAAAACCCAGATTCCACCCGTAATTCCTGCAATCGCGATCGCGACCCACTTAACTCGATGCCATCCTGTCGCAACAGGTGGACAATTAGCTTTTGCAGCCCGCTTCAACACCTTCTCGTCAAAATCAGGAAATAAATCACTCAAAGTATCCCGCAATTGGTCCAGCGTCAACGGGGCACCCTGCCGCGATCGCAACTTTTCCAGTCGCCTCAAGGCAATTTCCTGCTGTACGTTCCCTGCTGGACTACTGGCACATCGCCGTTGAATTTCTGCTTTGAGAATGTCGAATGCAGACTGATTGAGACAAGACATAGCGATACACTGAGAGCATTTAATCGAGATCTACAGCTTTTCCACTTCGCTTTGCGGAGGGACTAACCACCAAAATGAAAAACTGATTGACTGCTCTCAGTGTTCCCAATCAATGTTCTTAATCAACTGTAGATACGCGCAAAGATACGCGAAAAAATCTGGTCACAGGCGTTCTCCAGTCCATACCCAGTTTTGCCACTGGTTATTGATTCTATACACAAAGCCGATTTCGTTGGTGCGGTCAATGGCTGCAAAGACCTCGTTTCTATTCGCCTTACCGGTTCGGTCTCTCCAATCAACATTGAGAACAACGGCAAAAGCGCCATTTCGCTGTTGGTTGTTGGGGTTTGTGATTGTGATGTTGTCAACTCTTTGCACCCGAGACAGACGCGACCATCCCCGGTAGACGGCATCAACCATGCGAGATCGTTCCAGATCATTGAAAGGAGCACGGACTGAGATCGCCCGGTTAGCTGCGTTTGCGCCAGTCCCCGTCGGGGAACTGGCGCTTGACCGAGTGCCACCTAAACTCAAGGTGTAAGCACCAAGCGTATTTTGATCACCCAGCACCACAATTCTGTGAGTGCCTGTCGCAGTCGTTGTGTACCTCAAATTACCATCTGAGTCATTTGCGACCTGTTTCCCATCGGGAGCAATGAGTGCAACAAAGGGCTTTAAACCCCCTTGAGGAGATGTTTTAATCGCGATCTGGTCTCCCTGCTGAGCATTAAAAGTAAAGGTATCCCCTCGACCTTTTACAGCAACCTGTCCAAACGCTCCAGTAGAAGATTGCTGCATTGCAGAACTCTCGCTGATGGTACTATCAACCACATCTCCGTAGACAAGTTGTGTTTGGGCACGCCTTCTGGGACCACTCGCGGGAGTAGAAGCATCTGTGCCACCGGTGCCCGTTGCAGGTTGGGTGGTTCCGGTTGAAACATCAATCAACTTTTTCGTCCCTGCGTCGTATAGATACCGCTTCTCGCCAGGTAGGTCTAACGTGCATCGCTCCTCAGCACCGATTTGAATTCTAGTCACCTTGGGAATGCCGCACCCAATGATTTTCAAGCGCAATTCATCCGTCATGATCTTGTCAGCTTCTGTCGGTGTAATTGCTACCGCACTGCCAGGAATAAAGCAGCCTGTCAGTAATGCAGTTACTCCTGATAGGAGAGATATAGAGTACTTGTTGAACAGTTGCATCAGACCACTAATCCTCCATTAACACCATTAATACCATTGATAAAACTGATAAGCTGTTATGCATTTAAATTTGCGAGATGCTCCAAGCCAGCAAAGGGTTTCAGTCTCCTGAATACCCAGTTTGAATGATGAACAGCTTACTCGTGGGTAAGATGACACCTCTTCTCCATTATAAAAAGAAAATATTTTTTATTCTTTGAAAGCATACGGCAATCCCCCTGCTTCTGGTACGTTCCGCCACACCTGCGATCGCCCCGCCCCTCGTTACCTTAGAAACATCAGGAAATGACGAGACCCATTTCTAAAGAGTTAAACGCGAGAGGTTAGACGAGATGGCTAAAGTAGTAGGAATTGATCTGGGTACCACAAACTCCGTTGTTGCCGTGATGGAAGGTGGTCAACCGCTGGTCATTGCAAACGCCGAAGGGGGACGCACTACGCCGTCTGTTGTGGCATATGCGAAAAATGGCGATCGCCTGGTGGGGCAAATTGCCAAACGGCAAGCCGTGATGAACCCCGAAAACACCTTTTATTCCGTTAAGCGCTTCATTGGTCGCAAGTACGACGAAATCACCGAAGAAGCCAAGCAAGTCGCCTACAAAGTCGAGCGCGACGGCAGCAACGTGAAGCTAGATTCCTCTGCGGCCAGCAAGAAATTTGCCCCCGAAGAAATCTCGGCCCAGGTGTTGCGGAAACTGGTAGACGATGCCAGCAAGTATCTGGGCGAAAAAGTCACCCAGGCTGTGATCACCGTACCTGCCTACTTCAACGACTCCCAGCGGCAAGCCACCAAAGATGCGGGCAAAATTGCGGGCATTGAAGTCCTGCGGATCGTCAACGAACCCACGGCAGCAGCATTGGCTTACGGCCTGGATAAGAAAACTAACGAAACCATTCTGGTATTCGACCTGGGTGGCGGTACGTTTGACGTGTCATTGCTGGAAGTGGGCGATGGTGTGGTCGAAGTCAAATCCACCAGCGGTGACACCCATCTAGGGGGCGACGACTTCGACAAGAAAATTGTGGATTGGATTGCCGAACAGTTCAAAGCCAATGAAGGCATTGACTTACGCAAAGATAAGCAAGCCCTGCAACGGCTGACGGAATCTGCCGAGAAAGCCAAAATCGAACTGTCGGGTGCAACCCAAACCACCATCAACCTGCCCTTCATCACTGCCACTCAAGACGGGCCGAAGCACATTGATTTAACTCTGACCCGTGCTGAGTTTGAAAAGATGAGTGCTGACTTGCTGGAACGTTGCCGTGTGCCCGTTGAGCAAGCCATTCGGGATGCCAAGCTGAATGCAGCCGACATTGACGAAGTGGTGCTGGTGGGCGGTTCGACTCGGATTCCTGCCGTGCAAGATCTGGTTCGGCGGATCACGAATAAGGAACCCAACCTGACCGTCAACCCGGATGAAGTGGTGGCAGTAGGTGCGGCAGTGCAAGCGGGTGTGTTGAGTGGCGAAGTCACCGATATGTTGCTGTTGGATGTCACGCCGCTGTCTCTGGGTGTGGAAACGCTGGGTGGTGTGATGACTCGCATCATCCCCCGTAATACCACGATCCCAGCGAAGAAGTCGGAAGTGTTCTCGACGGCTGTGGATGGTCAATCTAATGTGGAAATCCATGTGCTGCAAGGAGAACGCGATATGGCAACCGACAACAAGAGCTTGGGAACTTTCCGGTTGGATGGGATTCCTGCGGCTCCCCGGGGTGTCCCGCAAATTGAAGTTACCTTCGATATTGATGCCAATGGAATTTTGTCGGTGTCGGCGAAGGATCGCGGGACGGGCAAAGTCCAGTCCATTACGATCGCGGGTGCTTCTACCCTCGACAAGAGCGAAGTGGAACGCATGGTGAACGAAGCCGAACGGAATGCCGAAAGCGATCGCCAGCGGCGGGAGCAAGTAGACACCAAAAACACGGCAGACTCTCTGGCCTATCAAGCCGAGAAGCAGTTAGGTGAGTTGAATGGTCAAGTCCCGGCGGCGGAAAAAGCACAGGTCGAGGAACTGGTGAAATCGCTGCGGGCAGCCATCACCAGCGACGACTACGACCAGATGAAATCCTTAACCAATGACCTGCAACAAGCCCTGATGCAGGTGGGTCAAGCCATCTATGCCAACGCCAACGCCGCCAACGACCCCACTCAGGCCCAACCTGATTCTGGTGCTGGAGCCTCTACTGGAGCCTCCAACGGTGGCGACGATGTGATTGATGCCGACTTTGTGGATAGCAAGTAGGCCGTGTTTTGAAGGATTAGTGTTCCGTCAGGAAAATTTTGACGGGTCGAAGACCCGCAAAATTTAACCCTAATCAACAACCTGTATTTTGGATGCCCGTCAATGATTGATTGACTTGCCACTAGAGACTCGGTTCTTGGGGGCCAGGGTGTGAGGAGTGAAACGCTGCCTCTAATCTCTGGCCTCCGGGCCGCTGACTCGCGATCGCCGAGGGCCAATGCCAATTTTCAAAAAAAGGTTGCACATTCTTCTGGTTTGTTGTTATAGTAAATAAGCTAACGCGGGGTAGAGCAGTCTGGTAGCTCGTCGGGCTCATAACCCGAAGGTCCATGGTTCAAATCCATGCCCCGCCACCAAGTTACATTTCATCTTGAAAGCGAAGCTCTGCCAATTTGGTGGAGCTTTTTGCTTTTGCCGCTTTGTCCACTGCAAGAATGAGTGGTGTGGTCTGCTGCCCCCTTCCTGCGAAGGAGAGTAGAATCTGCTACCAGAGGGAGCGGGAACGCCCTACCGAGCGGATAGCGTGGAAACACGATGAATTCAAGTGTGGACAATGACTAATTTTAACAATCGAGATTTGCGCGATCGCGCGGCTTCGGCTCAACAAAATTCCTCTCATCAAACCCATCTGGCCAATTCAGCAGACTTAGCAGAGGGGATGGCGCAGCGTCCTGCGGCTCGCCATCAAACCGCCTATCAGGATGGCTACTGGCAGGGGCGTTATTCTGAGCAACGGCGTGAGAACGATCGCCGCTCCTACGAAGAAGAAAGTGCGGCCAGTGGCGTGATCTTTGGGTTATTGCTGGCCTCGCTGGTGGGATTAGGACTGGGCACCTATTTTTACCTGACTGGTCAAAACCGGAATCCGGATGTGACCCCAAATGTCACGGCACCCGTTCCTGCACCCACGGTGTCTCCACAGCTGCGGGAGCGGATCATCGAACGCGATCGCATCGTTCCCGTTCCGCAGGCAGTTCCCGTTCCGCAACAGGCTCCTGCACCAGAGGTGAACATTACCCTGCCTGAGTCTGCGCCTGCACCCGCACCCGCACCTGAAAGCCAGGTGACTCAACCAGCCCCTCAACCGGATGCGGCCCCGACTCAATCGGGTCCAACGACACAGGCTGGAAACCAGTAGGGAAAAGGGGCGACGGAGCCGGGGAGCAGACCGCTTACTCCCCCCGCTCTTGCCGGACCGGAATTTCAATCCAAAATTCTGCGCCCTTCCCATGTTCTGAGGTGCATTTTAGGGTGCCGTGGTGTTTTTCAACCACAATTTGATAACTGATGGACAGTCCCAGTCCGGTGCCTTTCCCAACGGGTTTGGTGGTAAAGAAGGGGTCAAACAGGCGATGTAGATGCGCTGGGGGAATACCGGGACCACTATCACGAATTTGGACAATTACGGCATTGGCGGCTGTAGCAGGACGGGTTTGAATCGTAATTGTAGCGGGATTTGCTTCAATGTCTTCGGGCGATCGCTTCTGGTTGTACTGATCCAACGCATCGATCGCGTTGCTGAGGATGTTCATAAAGACCTGGTTGAGTTGGCCCACGTAGCATTCGACTGGGGGCAAGGGCGCATACTCCTTCACCACTTCAATTCCCGCAGCTCCACCGCTGGCCTTGAGCCGATTTTGCAAAATTAGCAGGGTGCTATCAATTCCTTCGTGAATATTGACTCGCTTCATTTCAGCCTCATCCAGACGCGAGAAGTTGCGCAAGGAGAGGACAATTTCTCGAATGCGATCGGCTCCAATCTGCATCGACTCCAGCATTTTCGGCAAATCGTCTACCAAAAATTCCAGATCAATATCCTGGCGATACTTGCGAATTTCCGTATCAGTTTCACCATATTTCTGTTCGTACAATTCCACCAATTTCAGTAGATCTTTGGTGTAATCGGTCGCATGGGGCAGGTTGCCGTAGATAAAGTTAATGGGATTGTTAATCTCATGGGCCACACCTGCCACCAGTTGCCCCAGGCTAGACATTTTTTCAGTTTGAATCAGTTGGGCCTGGGTTTGCTGGAGTGCCTGTAATGCCTGGGATGATTTGGCCATCTCTTTGCGTAGACGACGTTCATTCACTGTGACCTGACCCAAAAGGGCATAAAACGAGATGGTGAGTCGGCCTAACTCATCTTCTCGATTCATTAATTCTTCACTCTTGGTATTCATTTCTGCCAGACGATTACACTCATCCATGATTGGTTGTAATCGTTGATTTAAACGGCGCACGAACATAAACACGACAATTCCTTGCACAATTGAGGCACCAATGACTGCACCTAAAATTCCCGCAGCCAGAAAACGCCAAACGGGACCCAATACAACCGATTCTGGCACGACGGCCATCACGACCCAGTCATTATTAGGAATACGCTGAAAAGCCCAGTAGGCCGATTTACCATCGCGATCGCGCCAATGCAGAACCCCACTTTTCTGCCCTTGCTGTAATTGCGCTTGAAGGGTTTCCCAGAGTTTTTGATAATTATTCAGTCCCGGAAACGGTTTGAGATCGAGCGCTTGCTGCGGCATAGGTGGGTAGGCCAGCAGATTACCCTGGTTACTCACCAATAAAAAATACCCCGCATCACGCATCACCGGCACACTCAATTTTTGGCTGAGAAAACCTAATTCCACATCCTGACTGAGAACTCCCAGTAGCCGCTTCTGGTCATCGTAAAACGGCAAAGAATAGCTGGTACTGACGAGGGTTTGAGGTGGATTGAGAGAACTTTCGACATAACTTTGAGGTTCTAGCCACATGGGTTTGCCAGCCGCGATCGGTTCAGTGAAATAACTGGCGGTGTAATTTTCGGGGCTGGCTTCTCCTAAAATAGGCGGCTCTACCGTTCCTGTTTGTTTGTTACGGGCCACGTAAGGGTAGGCCAATTTACGGGCCGGAATGATCAGTCGGTTGTCAGGAGGTTGCCCAAAGCCTAAGCCTGTGCCTAATGGCGAGGTTTGCAACGCGCGATACACCAGCTCACTGTAAACCTGTTCGCGTCGTTCCCCGGCGTTGTAAAGCGTCTGTACTGCATCGGCCACCGTTTCGGTGGAATATTCCAGGGCATTAAAGTCGCCTTCCAGGTTTTCCGTCTTGACCTGCAAACTGGCTAATAGTTCCGCCTCAGCCTGACGAGACAATTCCCGGTAGGACCAGTACGTGGTCCCCAATAGCCCAATCAGTGACCCCCCCACCACGGACAGAAACAACCGGGAACCCACCGATCGCAACATGGAAAGCTTTGGTTGAGGGCGAAATGGGGCGACATCCGCAGAGGTGGGCAACGATTGCATGACGATGACTCTCCTGGGGCAAATGAGAAGTACTGGCTTCTCCACAACGCTGTTGACAGTATGCCCAGCTTAGAGCAACGAGGTGACAAAATTAGGGGGAAGGAGAACGGAGCAGAAGGGGCTGACTCACCGCTCGATGCGCTTACTCTCGGTTTCCCACAACCATTTCTATCTTGGCCGTCCGATTGTAGTAGCAGGTGAGGATCGAGTCGAGGGTGTCTTGTCCGGCGGCGATCGCGTCTACTTTGGCAAGGTAGGCCGGTTCGATCAAGTGCTTGAGGGGTTGCTTGACCTGATTGAACGATTGCATCGCATCGGCGGCTTTCCGATCCCACTCTGGGTAGTAATGCAAGATATCATCTGGCATGACTTGAGTGCGGGTGGTGTTGGGTTCGGGCTGGCAGTAAAAGGGTGTGTCTAAATTGAAGTAGCCGTAGTCATCGGTAATCTCGTCACCAGGGTAGATATCTCTGGCAGCGAGTTCAAATTTATAGGGTGTGGTAATCAGCGCCGGATCAAAACTGTGATTGACATAACGAGCAATGTCCCAGCACAAAATATACTGACCCTGCTCGTCACGGAAGCTGTACTTGAGCAGGCGATCGCGGCGCAATGGTTCTAAACTTAGCACATAGGCTTCATCAAATGCCTGATCCAGATCATCCAAAATCCAGGTAATGGTACCTTTAGGAATCAATTCAGTGGCAAACACCCCGTAACCAATCGACTCATTGATGAATCGCAATTCCGTATGTGGATGGATCATTCGACGTTAAGCACCTATCCGCTGATGAACTGTGACTGGAAATCGCAACGACCTGACCTCCAGTCTCTAGCCAATTAACTCCTGCTTAATAGCCTTCCTCCTCGTATTCGGGAGTTTTCGTTTTCTCCGGTATGTTGACGCGGGGAGCTTTGTACGCCTGAGATTCTTGATCGGCCCAGGCATCGTCTTCTAGATCATCGTATTTGTCATCGTACTGATCGTCGTAGTCGTCGCTGTATTCACCGGGGGCATAGGGTTGAGCATAGTCCCGCTGATAGTCATCTTTTGCAGTGGCTTCGCTCCAGTTGTCCCCCTCGTCGGTATTGTCATAGTAAAGCTCGGCGCGGCGTTCCTGTTGGCGTAATTGCCGGGGTTCGGGTTCGCCCCAATTGTCGTCATCCCAGGTTTCCTGGACGACAGGTTCACGCTGGCGAACGGGGGTATTCACGGGCGTTTTCAACCCGGTGCCCAATTGATTATCGGTGCGAACGGGGGCAATGTAAGCCTCGTCGTCGTCTCGTTCCCAGGGCGGTTTGCCAATGCCCAACCGTTCCAGTACCCCTACGGAAAGCTGAACCATGCGTTCTTCTGAACCTTCAAATACGATCAGGCGATCGGGGCCACTGCTAACAATTTCATCAATGGGTAACTCGTAGGTACTCACAACCTGATCGGGAATCAGGGGCAGACCAACGGAGGCAATGATCAGGGAGACGACACCGCCATCATCAATGTCAAATTTGAAGCCGCGAACTTTGCCTAACAATTCGCCTGTTTCGGTAATCACTTCACAATTAATCAGGCTGCTGTAAGCTTCCGTATCAATGTCTTCAATGACATCTTCGTCTTCCACCAGAATGACATCGCCAATTTGCCGGATGCTACTGAGGAGCATGGGTTGAGGCGTACCGTAGAGGAGATTCGGACGCAGGCTAAGGGCAACCACTTTTTGTTGGTCAATGTCTACCCATAGCTGACTAATCACCCCCAACTTTTTACCAGTGTTGCGGGTGACCACCATTGTGCCGAGAAGGTCTGAGCGTTGCCGAATTTCTTCAGATGCCATTATGTCCGAATCCTGGTGCGCGTGTCCTGTTTAAGGTGAACTAGTCAATGTTATCCGATTACAGTGAAGCACGTTGTGGCGTTAAGTCAATTCCCAGAACTTGAGTAAATGCTCCTCTTGCCTGGGTTACGCCGATTTGTCGTTGAGCCGATTCAATCATCGGTCGGCGCAGGCTAACAACAATGAATTGTGCTAACTGTGTTTGCTGTTTGATCATTCTAGCTAATCGCTCTACGTTTGCTCCGTCGAGAAACATATCCACTTCATCAAAGGCGTAGAAGGGGGAAGGACGGTAACGCTGGAGGGCGAAGATGAAGCTGAGGGCGGTGAGGGATTTTTCGCCCCCCGACATAGAGGCGAGACGTTGAACGGGTTTGCCTTTGGGGTGGGCGATCAGGTTTAAACCACCGTTGAAAGGAGCCTGGGGATCATCGAGTTGGAGTCGGCCATCACCATCGGAGAGGGTGGCGAAAATGGCTTGAAAGTTTTCGTTGACGGCGTTGAAGGCTTCCATGAAGGCCCGTTGCCGCAGGGTGGTAAAGTTTTCAATTCTTAACAATAGTTCGGTGCGTTCTTCTTCCAGGGTGCGGAGTTTTTCGGTGAGTTCGTCCAGGCGGGCCTGGGTGCGATCGTATTCTTCTAGGGCCAGCATATTCACGGGTTCCATCGCCTGAAGCCGTTTTTGCAGCGATCGCAATTCTTGCTGGAGTTGCTCTAAGCCAATATTTTCGGGCACTTCGGGGAGCAGTTCTGGCAGTTCCAGTTGCTGGCTCTGGAGTTGGGCTTGCAGGGCGGTGAGTTGTTCACGGCGGGCCAGTTGGGTTTCTTGAACCTTTTGCCGATCCCATTCGCGTTGTTGCTGCTGAGTTTGTTGGTCTCGCAGTTGCCGTTCGACGCGATCGCGCTGGGTTTTTTCCGATCCCAGGCGTTGTTCCAGGGTGGCTTGCTGAGAACGGGTTTCGGTAATTTGGGCGGCGAGGGCTGAGTGTTGAGTGCTGAGGGCTGAGAGTTGGTTAAGTTGGGTGGCTTGTTGCTGGCGATCAGCTTGCAAGCGATCGTGGTGTTGCTGAATTTTTTCCTGGAGGCGTTGACGCTGGTTTTCCAGATCGCGAATCCGTTGCTCTGCGGTGCGGAGGGCCAGTTCTTTCTGGTTCAGGTCGGCTTCCTGAGTGCGGAGCGTCGCTTGAATTTGTTGCCATTCGCTATGGGTGTGGGATTGCTCCAGCTCGTTGAGGGCTTCCCGGAAGCCTTGCAGGTCATCTTCCTGGGCCGGAATTTCGATTTCCAGAATTTGCAGGCGAGTTTGGGAGGTGTCGAGTTCTTGAGTATGTTGAGCGAGTTGCGTGCTGAGTGCGGCGTGCTGGGTGCTGAGGGACTGTAATTCTTTGGTAAATTGTTCGGCTTTGAGTTGGTGTTCTCGCTGTTGCTGACGCAGTTCGGTGAGTTCTTGGGTTCGCTCTTTGACAAGATTGCCCGCCCGAAAGATGGCGTTTTCGCAGTGAGTGAGGATGCGATCGATTTCCTGGAGGCGATCGCGCAGACTTTTCACTTCGTCGGATTCATCGGCGGCGACATTGCCAAAGTGGAGCGATTGGCGCGTGTTGAGGCTGCCCCCGGTCATGGCACCGGACGCTTCCAACAGTTCGCCATCCAGGGTGACCATGCGGTGTTCGCCCAGGTGACGACGGGCATCACTCAGGGTTTCAAACACCAGGGTGGCACCGAAGACGTAGGCAAAAATGTCCCGATAGCAGGTTTCATACTCAATTAAATCGACCGCAAGGCCAATGCAACCGGGGAGCGATCGCATCGTTCCTCTGGCGGGCGATCGTCCCGATTGAATTTTATTCAGGGGCAGAAAGGTGGCTCGTCCGGCTTTGCGTTGTTTCAGCAGTTCAATGCAGGCAGCGGCGACACCGTCATCTTCCACGACGAGGTTCCCCATGCGGGCACCTGCTGCCGTTTCCAGGGCGAGTTGATACCGGGGTTCGACTCGTCCCAATTGAGCGACCAAGCCGCACACGCCAGACATATTCATTTGCAGGATCAGTTGAGTGGCATGGGTGCCTTGAGCTTCCTGCATGGCCTGGGTTTGGGCTTCTAATTTATCCAGGCGGCGTTGCTTTTCGCGTTGTTCATGCAGCAACCGAGTTTGGGTTTCCTGCTGGATCTGGAGTTCTTGTTCGGCGGCGGCAAGTTTGGCGGCGAGGGTTTGAATTTGCTGTTGTGATTCGGCTTGTTGGGCAGTTTTAGCGGCTTGTTGCGTCTGCGTTTCAGTGAGGTGTTGGGCGAGGGATTGCCGGGTTTGGGTTTGCTCCTGAATCTGGCGTTCCAACTGGGAGGTGCGTTCGCGCAATCGGGCCTGTTCCGATCGCTGGGGTTCCAGGGTGGTTAAAATCTTGTCGATCTGGTGGCGGAGCGTTGTTTGTTCCTGCACCCAGGCTTCGGCGCTGGCCGCGGAGGCATTGGCGGCTTCTCGGCTATGTTCCAATTGTTGCAGGGCGGTGTCTCGCTGCGATCGCAGAGTCGATAATTCCTGTTGCTCTAACTGTTGCTGTTCCTGGTTCAGGTTTTGGAGTTGCTGTTGGTGGTCCTGGAGTTCCTGTTGGGTGCGGGTAAGATTTGTCTCCAGTTCTTTCCGAGCGGCCTGTAAATCGGTTTCTTGCCGTTGTAACTGGCGCAGTTCCGCTTCCTGGGTCGCGAGGGTCGCTTGGAGGGCCAATAATTCTTCTTCACCCAGTGCTTTGACTCGAATGTTGAGTTGTTCCAGTTCCGTTGTCGATCGCTGGATTTCTGTCGTCAGAATGGCGATTTGCTCGGTCAGGTCGGCGATCGCTTTGTCATCTGTGGCAATCTGGGTTTGCAACTGTTCCACTTGGCGGAGGGCTTGCCGATGCTGGATCACCGCTTCCCACTGTGCTTTGGTTTGGAGTTCCTGCCGCAGCTTTTTGTACTTTTCGGCTTTAATCCGGTCTTGGGCGAGGCGATCGCGCTGGGCAATCAACTCCTGCTCGACAATGTGGTACTTATCTTCCCGGTCCTTGACTGCGTCCAGCTTTTCCTTGGCCTGGTTGATTTTGCGATCGAAGGCGGCCACTCCAGCCAATTCATCAATAATTTCCCGCCGTTCGCGGGGGTTCATGGAAATGATGCGGGTGACATCCCCCTGCAATACCACGTTGTAGCCTTCAGGATAAACTCGCAAGCGCGCTAATGTCTCATGCAATTCTGTTAGGGTGCAGGGTTCCCCATTCATGTAATAGTTTGAGGTGTAGGTTCCCTGTTGGGTCACCCGAAGCTTGCGAGTGACACTCCATTCTCGGAGCGATCGCCCCTGGCTGGTGCCATTTTGACCATTACCATTTTGACCATTGCCATTTTGACCGTTGCCATTTTGACCGTTGCCGTTCGGATCAGCCGGGGAGTGTCCGTGGTCGTTCGTGCCACTGCCATTCTTGGCTGACTCGGCCTCCCCTGATGCGGCATTCATTGGGGCGGTCATCCCCCCATCCGGATGGACCAACGTGCCATCTTGATTCACCGCTTGCTCAATTTCATCATCAATGGAGAGCGGTTCATCAGTCAGGTCGAAGGTAACGGTGACGCTGGCTTCTACCGTAGACCGATTGCGGCTGCTTTGAGTACTATTCACTAAATCGGGCAAACGCTCGGCCCGCATCCCTTTGGAACCTGCCAGACCTAGGCAGAACAGGATGGCATCAATAAGATTTGATTTACCAGACCCATTAGGCCCGGAAATCACGGTGAACCCTGGCAGCAAGGGTACTGTCGTTTTGCCGCCAAAGGATTTGAAGTTGGTGAGTTCCAGGCACTTTACGTACACAGCCTGCGTCAGTTCCTTTGAATCAAGGGATAAAAACGTGTTTAGTGTAGCCGTTCAACCAGCCGATGCACAAAATTTTTCAATTTAATTACTAATAGCATAGTTTAGAACAGACGTTCTAGACGCAGGTTAAATAATCTTGCAAACTCTTACAGCCGTTTGCAGATGAAACGGGCGCTATATCATTTCGCTATTCAGCAATTTCGTTGTTGATGAGTTGCAGCAAATCCAAACTTTTCTCATAGACTTGCCTGAGGGCTTTCAGTCGTTGCGGTCCATAGCCTGACTCAGGACCATAGCGATCGCAATAGTCCAACACAATTGCAATCAGCGTCAGCATTTCATCCCAAACCGCCATGGCATCGTCGCCATCTTGCTGATGGGTTGAGGTGACTCGGCTCAAATTGGATTGTTGTTCATTCATTTGTTTTTTCAATTGTTGGATTAGCACTTGATGCTTGACTCGTGCTAATACCTCATCGGTTTTAAATGGCTTTGTAATGTAGTCTGCTCCTCCCAGGTCAAAAGCTTTCGCTTTATCAGTCGGTTCATCCAGGGCACTCAAAAAAATAATGGAAATATTGCAGGTTCTAGCATCGGCTTTCAAGTGCTGGCAGATCTCATAGCCGTCCATCTTTGGCATTCTAATATCCAGAAGAATGACGTCTGGAAGGAAGGTTTTTGCTCCAATCAGGGCCATTGGTCCACTTTTTGCGACCCGAACGTGATATCCCTCAGCGGTCAGCAAGCAGGACAAGATGTGCAAACTATCGACATGGTCATCCACAATCAACACTTCGCCTGATCGGTTTACGGTATTTTGCCTGTTTAATCGTGGCATCAAACCTTTAACAAAAACCTCAGAAATAAGTAACTGGGCTAAGTCAACAAGCTAGTGGGTCACTTGCGATGCTGGTAGCCATTTTCGCCCTCACCCTAAATCCCTCTCCCACTAGGAGAGGGACTTCCGATCCGGCACCTCTTCTCCTTAGGGAGAAGGGGTTGGGGGATGAGGGCAATGGCGATGTTCATGCCACATGACCCACTAGTGGTCTATCAAGTTGAAGATTGTGGGTTTCGGCTACGCTTAACCCACAGGAGCCGAGTGTTGAGCGTAGTCGAAACACAGCACTAGAGCGCAAATTTAACTCTGACGGACCACTAGGCTCAATCAATTGATAGAATGGGCTACGCTACCCATAATCGGTGTGGGCGTTGGGTTTCTAGTCCTCAATCCAACTGACGTGATCGGGTATTCAATCATTCTAATTATGTCTTCCTACTTCGCTCAAAATACTCTATAAATGTATGAAAAACATAAATGGAGCGCTTAAGAGGATAAGAAAAATATAAAATTCTTCTCTCTAGAGTGGCATGAAATAGCACGAAACGTTACTAGCTCATCCGTTCGGCTAACTCCATCCAGCGCAGGGTGGCCTGTTCGATCGCATCGGTCAGGGCTGCAAGGCGGGTGGTCATCTGTTGCATCTCCTCGTAATCACCAGACGGGTTATTGTACAACTGTTTTTCCAACTCCGCTTTTTCCGTTTCCATTTCAGGAATGCGGGTTTCTAGGGTTTCATATTCTCGTTTTTCTTTGAAGGAGAGTTTTTTGGGCGGGAGGCTGGAGGCGGGGGGCGAAAGGCTTGCCGCAGAGGCATTGGGGCGGGAGTCTACCTGTACGGCTCCACTTCCCAGTTCGTGTGTGCCTTTACCTGCCGACGCTTTTGCTCCTTTGCTCCTTTTGCCCTCGGGTTTCTCCTTCTCCTCTGCCTCAGCCATCTTCTGCCAATCCAGATACGCAGTGTAATTGCCAGCGTATTGGCGCAGAGTGCCGCCTGGTTCAAAGGCAAAAATAGTTTCAACGGTGCGATCGAGGAAGTAGCGATCGTGAGACACCACAATCACACAGCCGTTGAAGTCTTCCAGGTAGTCTTCCAGCACGGCAAGGGTTTGGACATCGAGATCATTGGTCGGTTCGTCCAGGATCAGCACATTGGGGGCGCTCATTAATACTCGTAGCAGGAACAATCGCCGCTTTTCGCCACCGGACAGTTTATGGATGGGAGCATACTGTTGATCCGGTGGAAATAGAAAGCGTTCCAGCATTTGGGATGCGGTGATCACGCTGCCATCGGAGGTTTTGACCAGTTCGGCAACATTTTTCAGGTATTCAATGACGCGCTGATTTTCATTCATCGCCACATCTTCGGAATGCTGGTCGAAGTAGCCGATGTGAATGGTGGAGCCAATTTCGACGGTGCCTGCATCTGGTTCTACTCGTCTGGTGATGATATTCATCAAAGTGGATTTACCGGACCCATTGCTGCCGATGATCCCGACTCGATCTTCAGGATTGAACAGGTACGTAAAGTCTTTGATGAGGACGCGATCGCCATACGCCTTACAGATCCCTGTTAACTCGATCACCTTCTTGCCGATGCGTCGTCCCACAGTGGAAATATCCACCTTGCCCTGGGTTTGCTTGAACTCCTGCCCCTGCATCTCTCGAATCCGGTCGATGCGGGCTTTTTGCTTGGTACTGCGGGCTTTGGGTCCGCGTTTGAGCCATTCCAGTTCACGCCGTAATACGCCTACGTGTTTCCGTTGGGTACTGGCGGCGGAGTCTTCCGCTTCCGCTTTTTTCTCCAGGTAATAGCTGTAGTTGCCGCTGTAGGTGAATAAGTCGCCGCGATCGATTTCGAGAATGCGGTTGGTGACTTTATCGAGAAAGTAGCGATCGTGGGTGATGAGCAACAACGCGCCCCGAAAGCGGTTTAAGTAACTCTGGAGCCATTCCACCGACAGGGCATCGAGATGGTTGGTGGGTTCATCCATTAATAAGACATCCGGTTCGGAGAGCAGGGCTGTCGCGATCGCAATACGCTTGCGGTAGCCGCCCGATAGGCCATCGATCCGCGCGTCAAAGTCATGAATCCCTAACTGGCTGAGAATGGTTTTGGCATCAGATTCCAGTTCCCAGGCTCCCGCCGTATCAATTTGTTGTGATACTCGGGCCAGCTGGGCCATTAGCTTCTCGGAGTCGCCCTGCCCATGCGCCAACTGCTCTGACAGTTCCTCATAATCCCGGACCAGGGTTAGCTTTTCGCCACTGTCCGCGAAGACTTGCTCCAATACGGTACGGCTTTCATCGAGTTCGGGTTGCTGGGGTAAGTAGATAATTTTGGCACCAGAGTTGACCCAAATTTCCCCGCTGTCAATGGGTTCCAGGCCACCAATCATTTTTAACAGGGTCGATTTGCCAGAGCCATTGGTGCCGATTAAGCCGACCTTATCCCCCTCTTCTAGACTGAAGCTGGCATCTCGCAAAATTTCTTTGATGCCAAAATCTTTTCGCAGCGATCGCAGGGTAAACAGGGTCATGAATTCGCTCTGAGAAAATTAAATAGGGGGAGTTTGCCAGCCCTCAACCAACAGCTTAATTGATTCCATTGCTTCCCTGCTGCCTGAGGGGAATTTTGGGCCGATTCCCCAGGGCAATTTCCAGCGATCGCCGTTGCTATCAATAAAAAACTCAACAAAAAACCGGAACCACTGTTGCGATTCCGGTTATCCACTGAGAGGTTGAAGGGGCTAAACGTTGGGAAACGGTAGCATACTCACGAGGCTTTGCAGGTTTTCGCCCAGCATGGCGGTGAGTTGATGGGTAACTGGCAGACTATCCAGGGCCATGCCTGCACAGAGCAGCATCAGGTAAAGAATGGAATACTTAAACACCGATCGCGCCATTTGCAGATCCGCAGGAGTTTGCAGCAATTTCCAGGCTTTGTAGGTGAATACACTGCCGAGGGCCAGGGCGATCGCGCCATACACGGCACCCATCACATGCAGAGGATAGATCAGCAATAACGTAATCGGCATCAACGCCAGAGTGTAGTACAAAATTTGCCGAGCGGTGGGTTCATTGCCCTCCACCACGGGCAGCATGGGGACATTCACAGCAGCGTAATCGTCTCGAATCATCATCGCCAGTGCCCAGAAGTGGGGTGGAGTCCAGAAAAAGATAATGGCAAACAGGGTCCAGGCGGCCCAACTGAGATCACCCGTCACTGCCGCCCACCCAACTAATGGAGGAATCGCTCCTGCTGCACCGCCAATCACAATATTTTGTGTACTGTGACGTTTGAGCCAGTGAGTGTACACCAACACGTAACACAGGATGCCCGACATGGCCAGAGCCGCAGCCAGCAGGTTGGCAAAAACCGTGAGCAGCGTGAAGGAGGTCACGGTTAGCACGATCGCAAACATCAGAGCATGCAACGGTTGCACCCGACCCGACGGCAACGGGCGATGACGGGTCCGCTCCATGATGTAATCAATATCGCGATCGTAAAGGCAGTTAACCGTATTTGCAGCCCCCGCCGCAAATGCACCACTCACCAGCGTCACCAGCAGCAGCAACGGATCCACCTCTCCCTTTGCCGCCACCCACATCCCGCCTGCCGTGGTAATCAGCAGCAATAGAATAATTCGGGGTTTGGTCAGTTGGTAGTAGCTCTGAATAACCTGTAAAAAGTTGGTATGCCGACGAGGAGTAGCAGACAAAAGTGTTTCTTGCATTAAAGTTCTTCCTCACAAGGAACGAATCAAGTCATTCAGCCAAGAATTGATATAGGGGGTAGGGGCGAAGTTGGCAAAAATTTGATGCTGGCCGGAGCACCTCAACCCGCCACTACAGGACGAAATGGCCGTTAAGGATGGTGGATTGAGTAACCTGTAGGGTGGGTGTCTCGCCCGCCCGGACAGGCAAGATTGCCCATCCTATGAAAATGACAGGTTATTTAGCTCTCATTCCTAAGCCGGCTGACCATCGGTTGGGGGACCATCCGTTGGCGAGATCACAGCCGCATTCGTAATCGCTAAATTGGTGGTGGCTGATGCCACTGCGCTTTTGACATCTCGAAATGCCAGAACTGTAAAAGCAACCAGCGATCCCAGCAGCAAGGCTCCGATCGCCTGGTGGGACACTGTGAGCGGCTCAACTTGCAACCGCAGCTTAAAGGTGGCCACGCCCAGCAGAATTTGCAATACGACCAACCCACCCGCTAGATTGGCCAGCTTTCGCAATGTTGGATGCAGGGCCGGAGTCCGCCATGCCCCAATCACCAACATCGTCGTGGTCAAGGTGGCAGGAAAAATGCCAACGATGTGGCTGTTCATCACCCGACACAGTTGAGCATCGCTCAAACATTGGTGGAGCGCCCACTGGGAACCCACCAATGCGCCTAGAATGCTCTGGCCATACACTAGCACCGTCGCAGCCAGCCCCAGCCAGGGCAATTTGCCAGCAGTGCCAGTGCCCTGGTAGGGCCGCAGGGCGATCCCCATGGCCAGCAGGGTGACGAAAAAGAGCAGGGCAGTACCCAGGTGAGCCGTGACAATATCAAATCGCAGAAGTTCGGTGACGGTGAGACCCCCCAGCAATCCCTGAAACACCACCAGGAAGAGTGCCAAGGCCGCAGTCCACGGTGCCCATTTGGGTAAATCGCGCCGATACCACCAGCATAACCCCATCAGGGCGATCGCAAAGAGGCCCATTGAGGAGGCCGTAAGCCGATGGAACCATTCCAAAAACACTTGCAGATTCATTTGCTTTTGCGGTACCAGCACCCCATAGCAGAGGGGCCAGTCGGGGCAGGCAAGCCCCGCATTCATGACCCGCGTTGCACTGCCAAGTGCCATCAGAAACACCGTTTCAGCCGCCATGCCCAACACGAATCGAGCAATCCATTCACGGGGAGAGGATGATTGGTTGGTTGTCGGTTGATGAAATGTAATGTCAACCATGCGAATAACCTTGCTCTTAAATTACAAACCTCGTAAAAAATTTAGGTGGGCAATGCCCAGTATTTAGAAGAAAGTTGCTACCGAAATTCAACGACTCGCAACTACTACTTTAGTGAGATTATTTTTAATGTCCCAAAACCTTTTGTAATTTCTTTGGATTGCTCAATTAATCTCGCAGGTTGAATGGACGTTGAGTATCTAAAATCACAAATCATGGTGCCATCCCCCAAAAGAAAGAATTAAGAAATCAGGAATTCATAAAGCCAGAAATTACTCTACCGAAGCCTAGAACATCCTTAAATCAGTCTTAAGAAGAGTCTGTTTTAGGAGAAAATTCGTTCTACTTCAGGTAAAGCCAGCTAAAGTCTAAAGGGGGATGCAGTTGTTTTCAGCTCGATCGCAAGCATGAATGTTGATTCAAAAAGGCGATCATTCAAAAAGGCGATCGTAGATGTAGCGGTTTTAACCCTTTAATCCAGAAGCTGATCTACCCTGGAGACGGGTGGATATTCTGTTGGATTGTGAACAGTGCGAATTAAAATTGCCTCATATTCCACTAAACAATTCCCCGACAATCTCTTAAGGATTAATTAATCTTTTATCCCATCTTCTACGCGGAGATTTGTTGTGAACATTCCAAGCTCCATTACAACGCTGCTCGTCGGGATTCTGTTAACCGTCGTTAGCTTTTGGTATGGACAAAATCATGGGTTGCTGCCCATTCAAGCCTCGGAAGAAGCCATTCGCATTGATGATTTGTTCAACCTCATGATGACGATTGGCACTGGCCTGTTCCTGATTGTGCAGGGGGTGCTGATTTACTCGCTGTTTAACTTCCGTCGCCGCCCTGAGGATGATACCGATGGTCCCTATATTGAGGGCAATATTCCCCTGGAAATTTTGTGGACCTCAATTCCAGCCGTCATTGTGCTAATTATTGCGGTGTACAGCTTTGAAATTTACAACTCCATTGGTGGCCTCAACCCAATGGATCACTCGGTGGCGCATGGTCATTCTACGCAGCAAATGGCCCAAATGCCGGGAGCGGCGATCGCGGCTCCGCTGATGGCTGACCCTGCTTCTGATAACGCCACGGGCACTCGTAGCCCGGAAGTGGCTAATGAGGTGAATCGAGACCCAGCTACGGCAGCCGTGCGAGATCAGTCCATTCCCCAACGGAATGATTCCTCGGCACTGGGTTCCACCGCCCCCCGCATTGGTCCCAGTCCTGATCAGGCGGGTCGTTCTCCGGCTTACCAGATCAATGCCACAGGCTTACAGTTTGCCTGGTTGTTTACTTATCCTGATACGGGCATTGTGGCGGGTGAATTACATGTTCCCGTGGGCCAGGAGATTTTGTTAAACATTTCCGCCAATGATGTCCTCCATGCCTTCTGGGTCCCTGAGTTTCGGCTGAAGCAGGATGCGATTCCCGGTAAACAAAGCGAACTGCGGTTTACTCCCTCCAGAGTGGGTGAGTACGACGTGATTTGTGCCGAATTGTGTGGTGCTTATCACGGGGTAATGAAAACTAAGGTGATTGCTCAATCTCAGGCCGATTTCGATACCTGGGTCAAGGAACAGCAAGTCGCCAATAATCCAGACAAACTGAACGCGGCGATCGCGCTCAATTCTGCCGACCCATCACCGGATGAATTTCTCGCACCCTTCACCCGCAATCTGGGAATTGATGGAGCCATGACGCATCAACTCCATCCCGGTCACGCTTCTGCCAGCTAGCCCCTTCATTCATTAACTGCTCATGACCACATTCCAAGAAAAAGTTGTTGACGCTTCTGCTCAGGGCAGTCTTGCCGAGAGCAAGCGGAAATGGCGCAAATACATTAGTTTCAACACCGACCACAAAGTCATCGGGATTCAATATCTCGTGACTTCTTTCATCTTTTATTTAGTGGGTGGCATCTTAGCGGAACTGGTGCGGACAGAACTGGCAACCCCCACATCGGATTTTGTCAGTCCCGATCTGTACAACGGATTATTTACCGTTCACGCCACGGTGATGATTTTCCTGTGGATCGTGCCGGCGGCTACGGGAGCCTTTGGCAACTACCTGATCCCGCTGCTGATTGGGGCGCGGGATATGGCCTTTCCAAAATTGAATGCTGTCGCCTTCTGGATGATTCCTCCCGGTGGCATTCTGCTATTGTCCAGTTTTCTGTTTGGTGCGCCGGGTTCCGGTTGGACCTCTTACCCACCTCTGAGCCTGGTATATAACCAGGTAGGCCAGGTGATCTGGATTTTGAGTGTTCTAATTTTAGGAACCTCATCCATCCTGGGGGCGGTGAACTTCATCGTCACGATTTTGAAAATGCGCGCTCCCGGCATGGATCTCAATAGTATGCCTTTGTTCTGTTGGGCCATGCTGGCAGCATCCTGCCTGATTCTGCTATCCACTCCGGTGCTGGCTGGGGCGTTGATTTTGCTGTCCTTCGATTTGATTGTGGGCACCGCATTCTTCAATCCCACAGGTGGCGGCGATCCCGTTGTGTATCAGCATATGTTCTGGTTCTACTCCCACCCAGCGGTTTACATCATGATTCTGCCGGTGTTCGGGTTGATCTCGGAAATTTTGCCGGTGCATTCTCGGAAACCGATTTTTGGTTATAAAGCGATCGCCTATTCCAGTTTTGCCATCAGCTTCCTGGGCCTGATCGTGTGGGCGCACCATATGTTTACCAGTGGCACGCCGCCCTGGTTACGGATGTTTTTCATGATCAACACCATGATCATCGCCGTTCCCACGGGGATCAAAGTCTTTAGCTGGTTGGCCACGATTTGGGGCGGCAAACTGCGGCTCAATAGCGCCATGCTGTTTGCGATGGGCTTTATCTCCATGTTCGTAATCGGTGGCATCAGCGGGGTGATGGTCGCATCAGTGCCCTTCGACATTCATGTGCACGATACCTACTTCATCGTGGCTCATCTGCACTATGTGCTGTTTGGGGGGAGTGTGTTTGGCCTCTACGCCGGGATCTATCACTGGTTCCCCAAAATGAGCGGACGCATGATGAATGAAACTCTGGGCAAAGTTCACTTCGTGATGACGCTGATTGGCTTCAACCTTTGCTTTTTGCCGATGCACAAGCTGGGTTTAGAAGGGATGAATCGCCGGATTGCCGAATACGACCCCAAGTTCGCAGCACTGAATCTAGTCTGCACGATTGGGTCTTATATTCTGGCGGTATCTACGTTCCCCTTCATTTTCAATGCGCTGTGGAGTATCTTCAAAGGCGAACGGGCACCCAGCAACCCCTGGGGTGGTCTCACGTTTGAATGGCAAACGACCTCACCGCCGCCCCACGAAAACTTTGCGGTTGATCCCGTGTTGCTGATTGCTCCCTACGAGTACGGCACCGAGGAAGCGAAGGAGATTATTAAGGCGGGTCCGTTTTTGGCCACCGCAGGTGCAGAAGGATAGGAGCTACCCATGCAAAGTTCAGCGATCGAGTCTCAGACGGTGAATTACCAGGCCGAAGTGGCCCACGGAGGGCACCACGCTCATCCCGATCATCGAGTGTTGGGAGTGATAGTTTTCCTGATTGCGGAAGCGATGATCTTCCTGGGATTATTCACTGCGTATCTCACCTTTCGTGCCGTTGCACCCACCTGGCCACCAGAAGGCACACCAGAACTGGAACTGTTGCTGCCGGGAGTCAACACGATCATTCTGATTTCTAGCAGTTTCGTGATTCACAATGCGGATGTGGCAGTGAAGAAGAATGATGTGAAGGGGCTGCAAAAGTGGTTTGCGATTACGGCGGCAATGGGTGCCATCTTCCTGGTGGGGCAGTTGTATGAATATTTCCATCTGGAATTTGGCCTGAAAACCAATCTGTTCGCAAGCACTTTTTATGTATTAACCGGATTTCACGGTCTGCACGTTCTCTTCGGCCTGGTGCTGATTCTGGGTGTGCTGTGGCGATCGCGCCAGCCCAACCACTACTCCGAATCCAGCCACTTTGGTGTCGAAGCAGCAGAAATCTACTGGCACTTTGTCGATGTGGTGTGGATTGTGTTGTTCATCCTGCTGTACCTGCTGAAATAGAAGGCGAGCCATAAAAGACAGAAGGCAGAAGGGGAAAAGGACTCCTTCTGCTTTCTGCTATTTGCGAAAATCCTTGCAAGTAGCAGGAATAGACCTCAGGCAATCTGTAATTCCTAAGGGTGGACATCGTGCTTGGGGATCGGGGGTGGAGTTCAATCCGGTTCCAACTGAAGAGGAGTTGGAGGCGATCGCCTGTCTGAATCAATTTAGCCTGGATAATTCACAACCCATCCATCCGTAGGGGTCGGTCTTGTGCCGACCCCCCGCGATCAGGGCACCCACGAGAGGTGCCCCTACACCCGAAAATCCAGACTGTTTTTTTGAGCGATCGCGGCATCGCTGATGTCCAAGCGGTTTCGAGCCTTTCCCTCAATTCTCATGAATCATGCAGGCTAGAAACTTTTGTGGGGTCAAAAAAACTAGAACGGTAAAGCTAACTGGTGAGCCTTCTGCTCCAGGTTAGCTTTGCCATGCTGAAAAAAAGGACGTTTTCGTAACGTCCCCAATCAACCGTAGATTAAGTAGCTAGAGAGAAGTAATTGGAGAGAGCGGCTATCGTGCCCAGCGACTACTCCGCCACAGGTAGAAGAACAGCACCGCCGATACCAATGCACCCAGGGTCCACTTCACTGCATTCTTCCAAAGATTGGAGGCTTGTCCTGCCGTAGCGCCCTGAGCCTGATTCTGCAACTGTTCCCGCACTGTTTTGATACGGGCTTGCACCTGAGCCTTAACCGCATCTGGCTTAGCCGGATCAACCTGCACCCCCAGACCTTGGAGCTGAGTTGCCAGCGCTTTCAATTCTTCCGGCTTACTGCGGGCTAACTGAGCTTCCAGTTGATTCAATTGGTTGAGTTGCTGCTCAACTTGTTGATCCACTACTTGGCGGGCTTGACTATTGACACTCAGCGTTTGCAGGAAAATGGGGGGAATCATGAGCAGAAAGACAACGGCCAAAACCATACACAACCAGGACAGGATGCGTAATCCTATCTTCTCGCCGCCTTTACGTCCGTAATACTCTCCAAAGAAAATTAGGGTAAAGCCCAACAGGGGAACTACGACTCGCTCGACAAATTGGCCAATAGTTTGGAGCAACCATGTGGGTTGTCCTGGTTGGATCGTCAACAAAATGTGAATTGCATCAACTAATGCAAAAACCAGAAACCCGTAGCCAATCCAACGAAATCGATAGGCTGTTAAATTTTCACTTGCTTCACCAGATGAAACTGTCATAGTTGTGGTTCCTCCTCAGAACCCGGTTAAAGATGATGGGGGCTGTCGCAATCCTAGTGGAATTGTGCAGTTTTTTTGAAAAAGTCTCTGCAATCTTCAGTTAAAGTTGGAGAAATTCTCCGATTCTCCTCTACAAATCTTTTATAGAGAAGGTGGAAAGTTTGCTTGCCACCACTGATGCCAGGAAACCCAAGCTGCTTCTAGATTTTTGTAAGCCTTGTCATCTGATAAGGGGACTCCAGGGTTAGCGTTGTCCTTCAGAGGTACAGACATCAAGGTCCATAAGCAACGATAGTCAATCAGCGACTCCTGACCCAGTAACCAGGGGAAAATTCGGGAGATTTGCAAATCGTGAGCATATCGGTTTTGGGTGAATTGAGACTCGGTGACTGTACTACTCCCACGAGGATTGACGCAGGCACTGAGATACGCCTTGCCATTATGGGTTACTACCCCATAATGCCCAACTCCAGGTTGAAATTTGACTTTCATATTGGCATTTGCGGTGCGAATGGGCGTATGCACAAACAAATAACGACTGACGTTGCCATCGCTCTGCATGTAAAACTGCTCTGCCTGAAGTGCTACAGTCCCTTTCTGGTATTGGTATCGACGACCAAAACGAGCTTCGGCGTGAGAGTTGATTGGTTCGCTGGCAATTAACTGCCATCCCTGAATGGGAACGGAGGCTTGCAGGGTGTTTTCTGGTTTTTGGGCACTGGCGCTGTCTATTTTGGGCATGGCTGCGACTCGCGCCCAGGTGAGGGCCGCTCCAACAAAGGTGACAGCGAGTAATCCGAGTCGAATTTTGGGCCAGTTTGAGTTAAGCATTTTCTTGCGCTCCTGAATCTGGCTTTTTCGCAGGACTCCGCAGGAAGGCGAGCCAGCAGAACAGGCCAAAGATGAACACGGCGATCGCGGAGAAGATGAGGGAACCCTGTCCCTCGTGCCAGTAGTCAAAGGCATTCTTGTCTCCGCCATTGTTGAGAATGGCCATCAACGACACGCGAAACGAGTTGACCATAAAGGCAATCAGGACTGCCGAAATCACGGTTATTACCTGTTGCCAGCGGTGTTTGAGCGGGAACATGAGCAAAAATAGCACTGAGATGCATAGCAACTGGAGGATACTTTGAATGCCTGAACAGGCTCCGTATACCTCCACCCGGCTGGTTTGCATGACCAGGAAGACTCCTTGCCGTTGGACTGGGAACCCCAGGTAGGACAGATTAAACGCCGATGCCATGGCCGTCAATTCTGATAAGTCAATCGCCTGGAGGGTAAGTTGCAAGATGGGATAGAAGGCCAAGAGGCCAAAAATAATCAATTCTTTCCAGAATTGCCGTAACCCTCTAAATCCAGCGGCTAGCAGCCCCAGCCCCAGAGTGGCGATGAATGGCAAAGCCCAGGCCGAGGATGCCGAATCCGGTGAAAATGTCACTCTTAGTAAGATCAGCGCCAGCAGGAGGACCCCCACCAGGCTGGGAATGAGGTGACTGTCAAACTTAAAGGTGTCGCGATTGTCCCAGATTAATGAACCAACGGCCAGCCAGAACAGCAAACTGGTGGCAAAGATGTCGGAATTATCCGCTCGGCTCAGTAGCGTGAGATGAATTGCCGCCACTGCGGCGGCGATCGCGAGTAGCCAAAATTTCGGTTCTTGCAGGTTTTTTGACCAATCCATTTGCTTACATTCTCAGCAACGTCAGATTCCCATGAGGGGCTTACTTTAAGAGTTCCCTGCAATGCTTGTTCTGTAAACCCCCATGCAGAAACTTATCGAAAAGTTAATCGCTACCCTCTTTGAGAAATGGTAGAGGCAAATCCGGGGGTGTCTTACGAAGTGGAGTTTGTAGTTCATAATGAAAAAGCTGATTGAGTTCAAGAGAATCCCGTGGCAGAAAAGCGCAATCGCTGGCTCGTAACGACTGTTGTTGTTTTAGGTATCCTGGCGTTCCTCGTACCGGCAGTGTTCACCCTGTTTCCTCAAGGGCAACCCGCTAATACAGCAAATCCTTCTCCGGCTGCGTCGGCCAGTCCTGCGGCTCAAAAAGCTGAGTTGGAGGCGAGGGTGAAAGGCTACGAACTCGTGTTGCAACGGGAGCCAGACAACCAATCGGCATTGCGGGGATTGTTGGAAACTCGCTTGGCGCTGGGGGATATTAAAGGTGCGATCGCGCCCCTGGAAAAACTTTCCAAAGCCAATCCGAATGAGACTTTATACTCGGTGCTGTTAGCTCAGGCGAAGCAACAGACCGGTGATCGCGAAGGTGCCGCCCAAACTTACCGGGAGGTGTTGAAAACGAAACCTGGTGATATGAATGCTCTCAATGGGTTAGTTACGCTGCTGGTGCAGGAACAGCGTCCAGAAGCAGCCGTGGGCTTGCTGCAAGACACGCTGAAAAACGCGAATCAGGCGAATCAGGTGCAGCCCAATAGTGTCGATGTGGGTTCAGTCCAAATCTTGCTGGCAGATGTCTATGTGAGCCAGAAGCGATACGACGAAGCGATCGCCATTTATGCCGAGGTGGAAAAAGCTAATAAGAATGATTTTCGCCCCGTTGTGGGTCGGGCGATGGTGCTAAAGCAACAGGGCAAAGTAGAAGAAGCCAAACCGTTATTTACGAAGGCGGCGGAACTGGCTCCCGCTAAGTATAAGGATCAAATCAATCAGATGGCCGCTTTCCCGTCTCCTGGCGTTTCCCCGGCCCCCACGCCCGCCCCTGGAACAACCCTACCCACACCTCCCACTGGGGTCGCCCCTGCCACTCCAGTTCCGGCTGAACAGAATTAACAGGAAGCAAGCGGAAGTCTAGTAGAGGCAGGCGTAAATTTAGCAACCGTAGGGCGGGCATCTTGCCCGCGCCGACTAGTGGTAAGTCAATCAATCATTGACGGGCAACCAAAATCCAGGTTGTTGATTAGGGTTAAATTTTGCGGGTCTTCGACCCATCAAAATTTTCCTGACGGAACACTAGAAGCGTTGGGTGCATCCCACTTTTGTCACCCTCACCCTAAATCCCTCTCCCAGAGCGGGAGAGGGACTTTGAATCTGGCTCCCCTTCTCCTATTTGGGCTACTGTGTACACAGATCTCGACTCAACCCCAGGTCTCTACCGGGGGACTTCCCCCCGGCCCCCCGCTTTGTGGGGTCCTCACTCCCCCACCCCCCCGAATAGGAGTTTGAGTGGCACGCACTGGCCTGGGTTTGAGACAGAGTTGCGGCAACCTTGGTCGCAATCGGGGCATCACCCAATAACGCCTCCATTCCAGCACCATTGCGTCGCCCCAGTCGTGCCCTCTGGAGGGGGTGTGGGGGACGCAGCCGTCCCTCACGTTGGGGGGGGTGGGGGGCTGCCCCCCAAGGGAAGAATATTGGCTTCTACCCAGGTTTAGATCGACGGCCAAACTTGTGTGTACACAGTAGCCTATTTGGGGAGAAGGGGTTGGGGGATGAGGGCAATGCTGCAAAATTGGGATGCACTCGAAGCGTTTCCCTGCTTGCCCTTCCTTACTTCCCCTGCACAGCGGCAACCATGCCAAAGATGATAAATAGGAGGCCGCCGAGAAAGGTGATGGTCCGTTCGGAAATGCGTCCGGCGACGAGACGACCCCCCAAAACCGCGATCGCGGCGCAAATGGTGTGCCCCAAAATGGCCCCAACCGTGACCCCAACAGGATCGTTGGATGCGGCCAGGGTAATGGTGGCGAATTGGGTGCGATCGCCCCACTCGGCCACAAAGGTTAACACAAAAGCTTGTGCGATAATGCCAAAACTGGAGCCAAACTGGGAATCTCCGACCTGTTCGATGGTTTCTTTAGCTTCTACAATGTCATCGCAGGCAGGGCAAGCAGGCATCTGGTAGGCATCGTACAGCAGTTTCAGCCCAAACCCAATGAACAGAGCAACTTCGGCATACCAGATGTAGGTTTTGGGCAAAATTGACACGACCTGCCCCATCATCACTGAAAGGATCGTCATTGCGGCCAGAGCAGCCACCACGCCCGTAAACACTAAACGGCGGGAGTGCTTCATGGCCAGCAACATAGCGATACAAAAGGTTTTGTCGCCCAGCTCAGAAATGGTGATCAGGAGTAACCCTGCGGTGAAAGCCGTCAACATTCGTCAAGTCCTCAGAATCGGCGGGTATCCTCTGAGGTGAGCTTGATGAGTGCGATCGCTTCACCAAGCCCACCTTAGATGTGAACTTAGTGAAGGTCTCGCTACCAAATGGCTGAGGCAATTTACACTCAACAACTCCCAACGCAATGTGCTTGATTCATGTGGGTCGTTGGAGCGAATGCCTGAAAGCGTTTTGTCATCTGAACCAGGCTCATCGCCAGTATGTTGACTCAGATGGGCTGGAAGGTTCCAGCAGCTACTCCCCTTCAAATATCCAGATTATACAAGACAGAGGAATACTTTCCTATTCGCAATTTTTCGGAGCGAGTGGATTGATGGCGATCGCTCCCTTGCTAATTCCTCTTGCTAATTCCCGTCTCTACTTGAGGGCAGCGATCGCGCAAATTTTCGCAACTGGTACGCCTTGGCCTCGATCAGTTGGTAATTGTCTTTACCCATCGCTTGAGAAAATGCTTGTTCAGTGGCTTCCAACACATCCGCTGGAATGGATTTCCAGGCATCCAGCGTTTCCCACTGAATCACGCACACAACTTCATCCAATTTATCCGCCGTTAGCCAAACTTCTTTGCCCTTAAATCCGGCGTAGTTGGCAAGTGCGGCAGTCCAAATTTCTTCATCCTTTTGGATAAAAGCTTCCCGCAACGTTTCCGCCACCTCAAACTTCAACCATTCAATCACCATTGTTGAATCCTTCCTCTGGCAACCACAACCCCTTATATTTTTGCACCCCGTCGTCACGATGAAAGATGTTGCACCAACATGGGTTTACTAGCCCCCCTGCCTCCCGACTTCCCCGGCTCTCCGCTCCCACTTGGACGGTGAGCCGTACTTGGCCCGATCTGCTGAACAGAGGTAAATCTGACAGAATAAGGGAGTGTTTACTTGGGGAATCGCAGGAAGACAGCATGGAAAATAACGATTGGTTAACGCAGTTGCTCATGTTTGGTGTAGGCACCACCTCGCTGGTAGCGGAGAAAATGCGGGAAGTGGGAGACGAGTTGGTCAAAAACGGTAAGCTCGATCCCGACCAGGCCAAAGCCGTAATGGATGACTTGCTACAAAAGATGAAGAGTGAGCAGGGCAACCTGGAAGAGCAAATGCAGCGCCAACTCCGCAACTTGCTGCAGGATATTGGCGTGCCCCGCCAGTCGGAAATGGATGAATTGCGAGGTCGCATCGATCGCCTGGAGCGGCAAGTGCGGGATCTAGAAAATAAGCAGTGGCGTTAGGTTCACCTATGCGAATTCCCCCCGGTTTTTGCCAGCAATCCATTGCTACCTCCCTGGGTCGGATGGTGTTTTATCAGCCTGAAGCCGCACTCGATACCGAACCATCTGCCCATCTGGTCTTTCTGCATGGCTTTGGCGGCGGTTCTTCGGCCTACGAATGGTCGCAGGTGTATCCGGCTTTTGCCTTCAGCCATCGAGTCTTAGCACCCGATTTAATTGGCTGGGGACGGTCCGATCATCCCGCCCGCAATTACCAGGTGGAGGACTATGTCAACACCCTCATTGAGTTTTTAGAGGCAACGTGCCCTGGGCCTGTACCCGTGGTTGCCTCCTCCCTGACGGCAGCGATGACAATTCGTGCCGCGATCGCCCGTCCGGAGTTGTTTCAGTGTTTGATTCTCACGACTCCGGCGGGATTGTCGGATTTTGGTGAGAACTACACCCGCAGCCTGTTTGCCACTATTGTGAAAACGCCGTTTCTCGATCGCCTCATTTACAGCTTTGGCGTTGCCACACGGGAAGGAATTCGCACATTTTTGGAACAGCGGCAATTTGCTCGACCGGAGCGGATTTATCCCGAACTTGTGGAGGCGTATCTGGAGTCTGCCCAACAACCCAATGCGGAGTATGCGGCATTGTCGTTTGTGCGGGGAGATTTGTGTTTTGATCTGGCGCTGGACTTGCCCAAGCTAAAAGTGCCAACGGCGATGATCTGGGGGCGGCAATCTCAATTTACTGGGCCTGAAATTGGCAAACGGCTGGCAGAACTTAATCCGCAAGCCGTTCGGGTGTTTCAAGAATTGGACGATGTGGGCCTCACGCCCCAATTAGAACAACCTGCCGTGGCGATCGCCTTAATCCAGCGCTATTTACGCCTTCTGGTCGTCTAGAATCCGAATGTCGCGCACGTTCAGGTTTGTAAAGTTGTACTTAAAGCCTTCCAACTCGATCGGGGTGCCAATCTTAATCTTGTTATTGCCCAACACCGGACCATTCTTAGTAATCTGAGCATTCCCTTCCAGAATCACGATCATGTTGCGGCTGAGGGCAACTTCTGGCCGAGGGTCGGGAGTCGCTTTAACGGTGCCATTATCCAGCGGCACAGAGACCGTATCCGGGAGTTCTTTCACGGATTTGATCTTCACTTCACCGTAGGGCTGATTGCGGATAATGATGCTGGTTTTTTCCCCCGGCTTCAACAAACTATCCACGTTTTGAGTTGCAACCCGCACTACAACCTCCACCTCCACTGGCTTGGTTGTGGTATTGCTTTGCGCCACCGAGCCAGACGCACCGGGATAGACGAAAATCCCAAATACTACGAGCAGAATGACGAGGGCAGCGCCAATATCGAGCAGGCTGACCTTACCAAACAGCCGCCCCTGGGAATCTACAACAGCCATTGAACCTTCCTCAAATCTGTAAGAGCGATCGCTTAAGTGCTACTCAGTTTAGCGAACCCGTCCCCACTTGCACAAAAATTATCCTGAAATTAACCTGCTCGGTTTTGGTGTCGGTGGAGGAAAGTTCTATTCTAATAAAGGTTGGTTGTCGCTGTTTGTTCACAAGACGACCCGCAATCAACGTTTGATTGAGTGATGTGATGTTGCCTGGGAGATTGAGGGATGAATACTGGATTACAGCCTATTGGATTACGGACGATCGCGATCGCTGGCATCAGTTGGGCGGCGTTGGTGGCCAACCCGATGCCGGGATTTGCTCAGTCGGGTGAAATTTCTCAATGCGCCGTAAACGCGATCGCCTCAGATAATGCGGTCGCCCAGATTAATGCTTTAGGCCGCGCGAAGAATTTGGCACGGCAAGCAGCAGAAGCCGCGAATGGTGGCTTGGGGGGGTATCGAGCCGAAGCCGCAATGCATGGTCCCGTTTCGGCGGCTCCCTGTGTCGATAACGGTAACGGTAGTTGGACGTTTACTGTGAAAGGTGGCGCACCCGGTTTTACAACACCCACCCAGGAAACCGTAGTGACGGTCGATAGCAACGGTTGGACAGTAAAAGTAGACTACAACGGCCCTGTTCGCTCTTAAATCCCGTGTGCTCCCAAATTGCGCTCTTGCATTTGTTAGCGATGATTGGGTGGGGGGCAACCTGAGCATTCTTCAGTCAGATTTCCCTTCAAACGGAGGAAGTCGCATGGACTAACGGCAGTAGAATGCCCGTTTGCTCCTGCCCATTGGTGGCCAGTTCACTGTGGCATAAATAGACTCGCTCCTCCGCTCGCGCCAGCAGGTCTAGCAAAATGCGGCGGAGCCGTTGTTCGTTGGCTTCCAGGGCATCGGCTCCGGTCCAGAAGTGTCCCGACCAGTCATGTAAAAACAATGGGGACGCAAACAGCGCATCGACTCCACTTAGCCAGCGAGGTGAGGCCGCATCCAGCCAGAATTGCCAGCGATGAGCACCCCGGTTGGAGCGATATTGAAAGACCGTAGCCAGGGTGACGGCATTACTTTCGGGGCCAATTGGGCGCACCGGATAAGGATTAGCCGCGATCGCGCCCGTTCGTAACAGTTGAATGAAGCGACTCACCACCAGACCCGCCGGAAAATCTCCCCGTTGACTCTGCTGCAAGCGTTGATTTACTTCCCAATAATGCTGCGCCGTTTCGATGAATTGCCGAATGGCGGCCAGTTGATGATACGGCAGCGAGCCAGCACTCAGGAGAAACTGCTGGATGGCGCGATCGCACAGCGCCACCGGATTGGGCATCAGTCGTTGGGCCAACTGTTCCTGTTGTTGCTCAATCCATTGAACCATCTGCTGATAGGCATCCGACGCTTGATACCCCAACCGATCCCACCGGGGAAAGGTCGTGGCGGGGAGTAACCGGGGGCGATCGGGATGGGGGGCAAAGCAATAATCCGCCAGCAGGCCAGCCCGCACGGGATCAATCAGGGCACCCGCAGCAGTCAGGGTGGCGGAGGCGCGGGGAAGGGTGGGAGGAGTGCTTCCGGGTGCCTCAGTGCCGCTGTGGGCATCCGTTCGACCTGCGGCCTGCTGACTGAGGACCACCAGCATTTCGGCGATCGCCTCTCGATCCACCAAACGCCCCAAGTTGGGATAAACCAGAGCCAGTAAGGTCAGCAGGGCACGCACAACCGGAAAACTATTGAGGGGGCGCTGATCGTGTAGGGAGGCAACGGGAATACCCTGTTTGGTCAGCATCTCGATCAGAGCGTATCGGGCGATCGCATCCAGACCGGGACCAATCACGGCAATGTCTCGTGGCTGAATCTGTTGAGCCTGTACTGCGGCCACGATCATCGCTGCCGTTTGACGTAGCAATTCGGCACGAGATGAGGTCTGAATGGTTTGCATGGCGGCGGGCGGGCGGGTAAAGGCCAGCGGATTCGTGACAAATTCAACAATCGCCTCGCTCCACTCAGTGGCCAGAGACGGAACAGGGCGATCGCTCAATTCCACCGTTTCGCATTGCTCCGCCAAAGCCGCCAAATAGGTCGGGTCAGCCCCCAACCCCAACCGCACCGCCCCATCAGGATTAAACGTAAAGGCTGCTGCAATGCCTTGCTGCATCAGCACCTCAAATAAATCACGGGCGATCGCCGGATATTCGTCCACATCATCCGCCAACAGAAATTGATACCGCTGGGCCAGGTGTTGCTGATACGTGGGATGGGGCAGCAACCATTGCCAGTACAGACTCGCCATCAAGCCGTAGGACACCAACCCCCGTGCCAAACACCAGGTCTGCCACTGTTGCAACCAGTCTGCTACCTGATCCGCTGGTAGGGGCAGTTCCTGGTTGTGCTCCCCTAACCCCTGCTGCAAAATTGTGGGAATGTCAGCAATGGGAATGCCGGCCAAAGCGGCGAGTTGCAACAGATCCAGCACTCGTCGCACGAGCCGCGCCACATTCACGGCAGAGTGTTGGCTGATCAGCACATCCAGTTCAGGTCGCCACAGTTGGGTCGCCAGTTCCAATTCATTTTCTGGACTGAGCCGGATGGGGAATTGTGCGGTCAGGCCGAGTTGCTGCACCAGCAAGGGGTAAAACAAAGTAACTTCGTCCTGCACAAAGCCTAGCGGTGTGGTGGACGTGACGGCGTACTTGCCCTGAGTTGCAGTGGTCAGGCGATCAACCAGGTCAATGCGGTTATCGCCGATGGCTGCTAAAACTAATACTCCCGGTAGTAAGGTAGGCGGAGTGGCAGAAATTTGAGGGGTGACTGAGGGTGATTCGGAGGTGAGCGATCGCACCCAATCGCAGAACACACGAATTAACCGAGTCGTTTTGCCACTGCGGGAAGCTCCCGTAATCCAAATCCGCTTGGGGTCAGCCAATCCTACTCCGATGATTTTGTTAAAATCGCTTCGTACTCTAATTTTACCGTCCTAAAATCGTTCTCGCTGAGAATTTTGATCCGTTGACTCCGAAGGTGTGTTTCATTCGCTAGAGAAACGTTTCATGGTTGTCCCTACCGTTAAGAATGCCAGGTAGGAGCAAACCTAAATTGTTGAAGCATTCTGCCAATTTTCCCCATCATTCTTGCGTCACATGACATCCTTCCTCACATCAATTGGTCGCTCAATCCGAAATGCGAATCGCTGGCTGATTCAAACGCCTGATCGTGCCCTTGATCAGGCGTATGATGCAGCATTGATGATTAAAGCGATCGAAGATCAGCATTTTGATGGTGGCAAAATCTCCCAGCGATCGCGCAATCACAGTGAGACGGTTTTGGCTTATTTTCAGAGTGAACTTAAAAAATATTTAAAGTTTGCTGAATTGCGTTTAATTGAATTTAAAGCCAGTCGAGTTATTGTCGATTCAACTAACTCAACGCTTTACAATCGTTCTCCGAATTCCCTCACCGAACGCGATCGCGCTGCAACAACGTTGGAAAAGCTGCAATTTATTGATTCAGTACTAACTCGCTATCAGGTTGAATCGCCCAAGTCACAAGCTCTTGTACCCATTAATCCCCCGAATCAAACCAGTCTTGCCGTCCGATCCAATATCAATCCCCCTCAGAATGGCTATGCTGAAATCGAGGTTCCAACAGAAAAATTTAATGGAGACGATAACAGTATTCTGGATAAAACGGGGGTGTTACCTCGCTCAATTCTAGGAACATTGAATCGGATTAAACGAGATCTGGACCCCAACGCCGAAGCCGAAGTTGTTCGCAATTTTCGCAGTTCTAAAGCAAAGACGCTCATTTCAATTCGGTTGCTGCTATTGCTGGTAATTGTGCCGTTACTGGTTCAACAATTATCCAAATCTTTCATTGTTGGGCCGATTGTCGATCGCATCTGGCAACCCCAACAAACCGGAATTTTTCTAAATTATGAACTGGAAGAAGAGGCATTAAGAGAATTTCAAGCTTACCGGGAACGGTTAGAGTTTGAACAACTGCTCGGCGTGATACCAGCCGAAGCGCGATCGCCAGAATTGACAGAAGCTCGCTTGCAAGAAAAGGCCCAGGAAATTGCTCAAAGTTATGCCGGGATGGGGGCAAATGCGATTAAAAATATTTTTTCCGATATTCTTTCTGCGATCGCCTTTGCCGTCGTCCTGGTGACTAATCGGCAAGGTCTAGAAATTTTGAAATCATTTATTGATGAAACGGTGTATGGCTTAAGCGACAGTGCCAAAGCCTTCATCATCATCCTATTCACAGATATTTTCGTCGGCTTCCACTCACCGCATGGTTGGGAAGTGCTACTAGAAGGGCTGGCAAGGCATTTTGGCTTACCCGCCAGCCGCGATTTTATCTTTCTGTTTATTGCGACTTTTCCGGTCATTCTCGATACGATCTTCAAGTACTGGATTTTCCGTTACCTGAACCGGATCTCGCCCTCCGCCGTCGCAACCTATAAAAACATGAACGAGACGTAATGGCCGTTAGTACAGTCCTCGGACGGGCGGCGCAGGCGTAGGGGCGGGCGCGGGGATGGGGGCTGGCTGAATCACCGACGGCGGGGTGATAGGTGTTTGGGGAATTTGCAAACCAGGCTGACCATCCGCATAGGGGATGAAGGTGGGGTCCACTTCTCGCGGAAACTCCCGTTCATCGTTACAGGAAGACAGGGCCAAAGCCGGTGCTACACCAGCGGTGCCCCGACTCACCCCCACCACACAATCGGAGTAGCGAACGGGCAACAGACTGCGACGACAGCTATCTAACACTTCCGTCGCAACTGCATCGGTTAAACTGCGCCGGATGCTAACCACACAGGCCGCCATTTCTTGCGGTTGCCGGACTTGCCGACAGGCATTTAATGCATCTGCTGGCTCAAATCCATCGCGGCTGACGCGAGTGACACACTTCCACAAATTTTCAGGAGCCAAATTACGAGAGCAGGCAGAAACCGCTTCCTCAGATGACAACTTGAGTCCTGCTAGATTAGAAACACAACGTCTAAAATCATCGCGGGAATCATTCGCCGCGATCGCTGCGCTCCCAGGAAAGCCCGCAGCCACCAATCCCAACCCAACCACCTGCGCCACTAAACTTGCTAAAGGACGATGCTGAAATACGTTCATAGCTCCGACACCAACACAATTCAATCAGCTTGACCTAAAACCACAATTGATCGCAACCAACCCACGCGATCGCCGTCGCCCAAGTCTCGCCCATTGTCGCACATTTGCTTCAGCGTGACGGTGTTCTGGCGCGATCGGTCCAACAGACCAGGCTTGTTCTATAAAGAAACACAAACTTTTGCGACGTAACTGATACCAAAAAAGCCCAATCTTCACCCGAATTCACAGCCATTAATACACTACAGTGTTAAACGTAGATGAATTCACTGATACACCGAGGATTCCGGGTATGCATTTGAGTGAACTGACCCACCCTAATCAGTTACATGGCCTGTCCACCTATCAGCTTCAACAGATTGCCCGACAAATTCGTGAGAAACACCTCGAAACTGTCGCTGCAACAGGTGGCCACCTGGGTCCAGGATTGGGGGTTGTAGAATTAACGATCGCCCTCTATTTCACAATGGATTTGGAGCATGACCGAGTAGTTTGGGACGTAGGGCATCAGGCATACCCCCACAAGATGTTAACCGGACGCTACGATCGCTTCCACACCCTTCGTCAAAAAGATGGTATTGCCGGTTACCTCAAACGGTGCGAAAGTAGATTCGACCATTTCGGCGCCGGACACGCCTCCACCAGCATCTCTGCCGCGCTGGGAATGGCCCTCGCCCGCGACTTGAGCGGCGAAAAATTTAAAGTTGCTGCCGTCATTGGCGATGGTGCCCTCACCGGCGGCATGGCCCTTGAAGCCATTAACCACGCTGGCCACCTGCCTAGAACCAATTTACTCGTGGTTCTAAACGACAATGAAATGTCCATCTCCCCTAATGTGGGAGCCATTCCTCGCTACCTCAACAAACTTCGCCTCAGCCCCCCGGTGCAATTTCTTACCGACAACCTGGAGGAACAGTTCAAGCACCTACCCTTCGTGGGTGAATCCCTCACACCTGACCTGAGCCGCATTAAAGAAGGGATGAAACGCCTTGCCGTTCCCAAAGTGGGTGCCGTCTTTGAGGAGTTAGGGTTTACCTACATGGGGCCAATTGATGGCCATAACCTGGAAGAACTGATTGCCACCTTCCAACAGGCTCACAAAACCCCCGGTCCAGTTTTGGTTCATGTTGCCACCACCAAAGGCAAGGGCTACGAAGTGGCAGAACGGGATCAAGTCGGCTATCATGCCCAAAATCCGTTTAACCTGGCGACTGGGAAAGCCATTCCCTCCACCAAGCCCAAACCCCCCGGCTACTCTAAAGTGTTTGGCGAAACTCTCACCAAACTTGCTGAAAACAATCCCAGAGTGGTAGGCATTACGGCAGCAATGGCCACAGGGACGGGGCTAGACATTCTGCAAAAACGACTGCCCAATCAATACATTGATGTCGGCATTGCCGAACAACATGCTGTCACCCTGGCAGCGGGTTTGGCTTGTGAAGGGATGCGCCCCGTCGCCACCATTTACTCCACTTTCCTGCAACGAGCCTTCGACCAGATTGTGCACGACGTTTGCATTCAAAATTTGCCCGTCTTCTTCTGCATGGACCGGGCAGGCATCGTCGGGGCCGATGGTCCAACCCACCAGGGGATGTATGACATTGCCTATCTGCGCTGCATTCCCAACATGGTATTGATGGCGCCTAAGGATGAAGCCGAACTGCAACGCATGATTGTGACGGGAATTGAGCATACTTCCAGCCCGATCGCCCTCCGCTACCCCCGTGGTAATGGCTATGGTGTCCCGCTGATGGAAGAAGGCTGGGAACCTGTGGAAATTGGCAAAGGCGAAATTTTGCGAACTGGCGATGATGTGCTGCTGGTGGCCTATGGCTCGATGGTGTACCCCTCACTGCAAACGGCTGAAATTCTGCATGAACACAGCATTGAAGCAACGGTCGTCAATGCGCGTTTTGCCAAGCCCCTCGACACGGAACTGATTCTGCCACTGGCGGACAAGATCGGTCGAGTGGTGACGCTGGAGGAAGGCTGTCTTCCGGGTGGGTTTGGGTCTGCCGTAGCGGAGGCATTGCTGGATGCGGATGTGCTCGTGCCCCTGACCCGCATTGGGGTTCCTGACGTTCTGGTGGATCATGCCACTGCCGAGCAATCTAAAGTCAGTTTGGGCTTAACCCCGGCCCAAATGGCAGAACGTATTTTGCAGAAGTTCTTCAGTAAGCAACAAGCCGCAGTTGGTGTTTAGGTGAAATATCAGGGTGGGCGATCGCTCACCCGGCTAGCCGCCCCGGATAATGGTCCAGGCAGTTCTAGGCATGGAGAACAATTCAGTTCCATTGGCCAATGCAGGCGAAACGACTCATCGATTTACATCGTTGCAGCCCAGTCATTAAATCAGCCTTTTGTTAAGCTATGTAAAGAAAGTGGCTTAAACAGAGGCAGATCCCCATGTTGACTGAAGCGCGTATGCAGCCGACTGAATTGCAAGAGTTGCCTGCCGGAGGAAGTGATCCGACCCGGTTTGATTGGCGAGAAGCCTGGTATCCCATCTTTTATGTAGATGATTTGGATCGGGATAACCTGATGCGTTTCACGTTGTTGGCACGAGATCTGGTGATCTGGTGGGACAAAAATGCTGAGTGCTGGCGGGCGTTTGATGACCAGTGCCCCCATCGGTTGGTGCCCTTGTCGGAAGGGCGAATTAACGAAGCGGGGTTGCTAGAATGTCCTTATCATGGTTGGGCGTTTCGAGGGGATGGTCGTTGCGATCGCATCCCGCAGCAAGACCCAGAAGTGAATGCTCAAGACTCCAAACGCGCCTGTGCCAGTTCCTTACCCACAGCCATACGGCAAGGGTTGCTGTTCGTCTATGCTGGACAACCGGAAAACGCGCCCCACGTCAAAATTCCCATTACCGAACCGTTGGAAGAAACCCCGGATGAATGGGTTTGTCTCAATACTTTCCGCGATTTACCCTACGATGCCCTCACTCTGCTGGAAAATGTGCTGGATGTCAGCCATGTGCCCTTTACCCATCACCGTTCCGTCAGCAATCGCGCCAATGCTACCACGATGGATCTGAAAGTGCTGGCAGCGGGTAAGCAAGGATTTGCAGGTTACTGGGCAGAAGGTCCCCGCAAGGGAACGCTGGGTCCGCAAAATACGACCTTCGTGGCCCCGGCCCTGATGTGGCATGATGTGGACTCCGAGAAACTTGGTCGTACCATGACGGTTGTGTATGCAACCCCGGTCCGTAAAGGGGAATGTCGCATTTTTGCCCGCTTCCCGTTCAAGTTCAAGTCCAAAGTGCCTGCCTTTTTCATCAAACTGACCCCCCGATGGTTTAATCATCTGCAACAAAACACCATTCTGGAGGACGATCAATTTTTCCTGCATTATCAGGAAAAGTATTTGAGTGCCAAAGGGGGCGCAGCGGATTATGCCAAAGCCTTTTACCTGGCGACGCGATCGGATGCGTTTGTCACGGCGCTGCGGGAATGGGTGAATGACTACGAAGCGGAACCGTTTGCGGGTGAAGCGTTGCCGTCCCGTTTATCCATGGATGCGTTAATGGAACGATACCATTCCCACACGCAGCATTGCAGCAGTTGCAGCACAGCCTTAACGAATCTGAAACGCCTCCGGTTGGGACTGGCGATCGCGGCATTCACTTCCCTGGCATTGTGTCCGACAATGGTAGCGATCGCGGGTCAGCCGTCATGGCCCATTGCCCTAGTTTCCACGGTCTTGCCTCTAATGGCGGGCGGATTATGGTTGTGGCTGGGTGGTTGGGAGCGGAAATTTTATCAGGGTGAAGGCAAACCCCTGCGGAATCAACCGGAGAAATCGCCCAACTGAGCCGCCCGATAGCATTGATGCATGAACAGAAACTATGCCTGCACAGGAACCTTGTGGCGGATCAACTGCTGCGCCAATTCACAAAAGCCTGCGCCCTCAGCGGCGGTAGTGATGCAAGTGGGATGATGCAATAGGCGATCGCGGTAGTCTTGCAGATTGGCAACGCCCACAGAGAAAGGAAATTGAGCAGCATCAAACAAGCTCTCGTCATTGGGGCTGTCTCCCACCGTCACAATCTGGTGAGGGGTCAGATGGGGAAAGGATTGTGCTAACACAGTTAACAAACCAGCCGCTTTGGTTTGCTGGGGCAATTTAATGTGAACTTGCACCGTACTGTAGGTGATTGACCATCCCCGGTGCTGACAATGCTGGCTCAACTGTTCCAGGTCAGACAGGGTCAGCCCCTGCACATCAAAGGTCCAATCGGTGAGGCGATAGCGGTTATCGGTTGATTCTTGAAGTTGAGGAAATTTCTGTTTCAATTCAGCAAAAATATGAGCAAGTTGCTGGCGATGGGTCGCGAGATTGGCCACAGGCACCAGCCAGTTGTCTGGTTCAGTCTTGCCTGGTTCAGTCTTGCCTGGTGTCGCATGGCCTGGAAAAAAAATGCCACCATTTTCGGCGATCGCCCCTACAACAGGCAGATAATGCACCAACCCACTCACCCATCCTGCCGATCGCCCCGTCACAATTAAGACTGAAATTTCCACCCTGGCCAGATGTTCCAATGTATGGATTAATTCAGCCGTAAACAGTCCTCGCTGGGTTAGGGTCCCGTCCATATCCGTTGCAATGAATTGCACAGCTTTTAAGCACTCTGAATCGACCTGCATTAGATGAGAAGAAGACATCGGCATCATTCCATGCGTCATGGGCGCACTTGCTCCAAAGCTGAGACAAGCGGTTGACAAAGTAACAAATCAATAACAAATCAGTCACAAACCAATAACCAACCAATAACAATAGTGACTCAAATCGCCCGAAATCTGGGTTAGTTGGCAAGCTGAAGACGCTTAAACACGTTAGAGAGCTTGAAACCAAATGGAATCAAGCTCTTTCTTTCAGGCTCCTTTTGCCCCTTTATGAACAATCTAGGTCAGGCCGCTGCCATCAGATGATTCATTTCGTCGGGTGTCAGGCTGGAATTCAGTACTGTGCCATCCTTAAACCAAATGATCCGACGAGTTGCACGGGCCACATCCGGTTCGTGAGTGACCATGACAACCGTCATCCCACTGGCATTTAGTTCGGCAAAGATATGGAGAATTTCCACCGTCGTTTTGGAGTCCAACGCCCCTGTCGGTTCATCTGCCAGTAGCAAGACGGGCCGACCAACGATCGCCCTGGCAATAGCGACCCGCTGCTGTTGCCCACCAGAGAGTTGATTGGGTTTGTTATTCAACCGATGGGCCAAACCCACGCGAGTCAAAGCTTCCACGGCGCGATCGCGGCGATCGCGTTCCGAGACATTGGCGTAGACCAGCGGCAGCATCACATTTTCCAGGGCCGAAAGCTGAGGTAGCAGATGGAATTGCTGGAAGACAAAGCCCAACTTACGATTACGAACGTGAGCTAGGGCCGTGTCATCCAGATGGGAAACATCCACGTTATCCAGGTAGTAGCGCCCGGAGGTGGGCTTATCCAGACAGCCAATGATATTCATCATGGTGGATTTGCCTGACCCGGAAGCTCCCATGATGGAGCAGAATTCCCCCTGTTCGATGGTTAAATTCACGCCATCTAAGGCTTTGACCTCTGTTTCACCGGAGCCGTAAATTTTATAGATGTCCTCAAGTCGAACAATCGTGGTAGTTGGCATGGTTAAGCACTCCGCAGCGCAACGATGGGATCTAATTTGGCCGCTTGACGCGCAGGCACTACCCCAAAGAACAAGCCAATGCCGCCCGAAACACCCGTCGCCACTGCGATCGCTACTGGAGAAATGCCCGCTTGCAGAGGCGTAAAGGCTCCCACGAGCATCACCCCGCCCACGCCGATCGCCGTTCCCAGCAGACCACCCGCCGCCGATAAAATCACCGCTTCGATGATGAATTGCACCAGAATGTCGCGCTGGGAGGCTCCGATCGCTTTCCGTAAGCCAATTTCTTGCGTCCGCTCCGTCACCGACACCAGCATAATGTTCATGATGCCGATGCCGCCGACGACGAGGGAAATGGCCGCGATCGCTGCCAGCATAATGGTTAACCCACCCGTGACAGTCCCCACAATTTGCAGCACGTCTCTCTGGGTTTGCACAGTGAAATCATCTTCTGTGGTGATTTTGTGACGCAGACGGAGCAGATTTGTCACCTGGAATTCGGCGGCAGGAATACTAGCTGCATCTTTGGCCGTGATGGAAATAAACGTAAGATCCAAACCATAGGGTGAGGTGCGACCCGTCAGGCGGTTTGCCATTGTGGTAATGGGGACGTAAACCGCATCATCCTGGTTGTTGCCCAAAAATGCGCCTTTGGGTTGCAGCACGCCAATCACCTGGAAGGTAATGCCCCGAATCCGGATTTCTTCACCGATGGGGTCCCGGTTGCCAAAGAACCGCGTCGCAAGGTCAGCCCCCAGGGTCACCACCTGAGTATTCCGGGCCACATCTTGTTCACTGATGAAGCGGCCCCGCTCCACATCGAAGCTACGGACTGAAAGGAATTCTGGAGTTGTGCCCACAATTAGCGAACTGGTGTTGAGATTGCGGTAGACCACGGGCAATTGACCTTGCCGTTGGGGGGCCACTTCTTTGACGGAAGGCACCTGGGCGGCGATCGCTTTGGCATCCTCCAGTACCAAAGTTCTGGGCAAGTCAAAGGTGCGGTTTCGCATCTGCCGACTCCCTGGAGAGACAAACAACACGTTTGGTCCCAACGATTCAAATTGCTCGGAAGCCAATCGTTGAGCACCCTGACCAATCCCGATCATGGCAATCACTGAGGCGTTGCCAATGATGATGCCTAACATCGTGAGGGTGCTGCGGAGTTTATTGGCCGTCAGCGTTTTGACCGCCATCCGCGTACTTTCAAACAAATCCATTACTGCTTCTCCATCCCCTGAATAATGTTGTCTAGCTTTTGCCCTTCCGGTAGCTCGACAAAGACGGGATCACCGGGTTTCAAGCCGTCTAAGATCTTGGTTTCGTTGCCAATGTTGGGACCAATAGTGACGGATTGGAACCTGGGCTTGTTATTGCGATCGGGCACTAGCACCCCGGTTTGCCCTTTGTTCGTGATAATCGCGACGGTGGGCACCATCAATGCGTCATTCACTTGTTGCCCTAAAAATGCCAGATCCGCTGTCATGCCAGAGCGCAGTTTGTTTTTCCCTGTGATCATGCGAACCCGCACTTCAAAGGTAATTACCCCACGCTGAGTGGGATCTTCTTTCGCTTCCGGTGACACCAGGCGCACCACCCCTTTAAAAGTCTGATCAGGATAGGAATCGACCCGAATTTCCACCTGTTGGCCCGGTTTGATCTGACCAATATCGACTTCGGGTACCTTGGCTAAAATTTCTAGATCATTCGCCAGCGTCACAATGGAGGTCGCTGAAGAGGTGCTGGAGGAGAAACTAGTGGGCGTGACAAAGTCACCTTCAGTCGCGTTCTTTTGAGTGATGATGCCTGCAAAGGGGGCGCGAATCTCGGTATCGTCTAGCTGCGTCTCGATCGCCTGTAAATTGGCGCGTGCGGCTTCCACTTGGGCGGCAGCCTGGGCAATCTCCTGGGTACGAGGGCCGTTACGTTGCTGGCGCAATTGTTGCGTGGCATTGTTATACTGCGCTCTGGCCTGTTCCAGGTTGGCCTGGGCACTGCGTTGCTCGTTCAACACTTCATCCAGGCGATCGCGGCTGATTGCCCCTTCCGCCGCCAGCGATTGATTGCGTTGCACCCGTTGGGTGGCCAAATCCACGCGAGTTTGGGCGGCGGCGATCGTCGCCTGCGCCTGATTGACCCCAGCTTGCGCCTGCCCGATCGCCTCTGGCCGATTACCAGATTGCAGCAGATTCAAATTCGCTTCTGTTCGAGCCAGTTCGGCTAATGCTTGTTGGCGTTGGGCTTGCAGTTCGCGGTTATCCATGCGGGCAATAATCTGACCTTGCTGCACGCGATCGCCCTGCTCAACATAGAGCGCGGCCAAGCGTCCGGCGGTTTTGGGGTTCAGATTCAGCCGTTGGACTGGAATGACTTCACCATTGGCGGTAATCCGCACTGTGACATCCTTGCGCTGCACTGGCATCACATATTCTTTAATATCGGGCCGGGGGGCATTGTTCCGCATCGCGACAATGGCAGCCGCAGGCACCCCCACCACGCCTGCGGCCAATAATCCCAGAAGCCAGGGATTTGGCTTTTTCGTACTTTTACCAATTAATGGAAGTTGCATAGATCGTTAGGTAATGAGAGAGTCAACAAAATCAATAACGTCAGGTGAATACTGGGTTGATTCTTGAATATCGTCTAGACCATGTGAGATTGCTCCCAATCACTCAACATGCGAGGCAGCTCGGCCTCAAAGAAGGCGTGAATGTCATGCATTTCCTGAAGCCGTTGAGTTAATTCAGGAGATTCTTCTTGCAGCAGTGCCAGACCTCGAGCCGCTAACCTGCGAAATGCACTAATTTGCTCCAGGCGGCGCTTAGATAATTCTGACCAGGCATTCAACTTAATCCGGAAGTAATCACGCCGTTGGCCGGGTAAGCTGAATCGCTCAATCAAGCCCATTTGTTCTAACAAGCGGGTCATCGTACTGATGGAACCTTTACTGGCCTGTAATACTTCGGCGAGTTCTCTCGGCGATTGATGAGGTGGGTTTGAGATCAGGAGCCACCCAAAAACCCGACCTGCCATCCGAGGGAGACCAGCCGTTTCAAATAACAGCCCCACTTCTTCAATAAAGTGTTGCCGCTCGGCCTGTTGGTGAGCATTGAGACTGGGGTGAATTACATCATCACGAATCAAGTTCATCCACTTTCACTTCACTTTCACTTCACTAAAGATGCTCTTCGTACCTTATTACTGTAACATATCTTAGTTCTTTATGTTCAATATTTACTGAACATTCTAAACAAAGGAAAGGGGCGATCGCGGAACGATGAGCTTTTGGATATGATGATTAAAATGACCTTGCTGTCTGTCAATCTCAAATGTTAAGAAAGAGGTCCCGCCATTCGGGATTTTCTTCAGTCAAATCTGTTGATCCTGGAATGGGCCAGCCTGTTAGAATCTTTTGTCGGCCTGTGCCAAATTTTTCTGATTCGGTTGCTGTTCCAGTGCAGACAGTAAAATAAGCTGACTGAAGCCTTCAAGCACCAGCCTCCCATAGAGCCTATGAGTCCCTCGCCCGATTTGTCCCCCAATCAGCCCTCATCCTCCGAACCCATGCCATCGGAATTGCTCACCTCTGCTGCTGATTCGCCATCAGATGCCCCTGAGTCGGGGATTGATGAGGCGGAGCACTCTACGCAAGCGGAAAAGGAGAATGCGCCCATTCTGCGTAAACCGCCGATGCGTCCGGTGCGGCCTCAGCCGCCTCAAGCCTCCGCCAAATCGGTTGCATCAGTGGGAGCAGCCGCAAAACCGGAGTCAGTGATGAAGCCTGCAAACCCGAAACCGGAGATTGTTTCTGTTTCTAGTGCAGCGGCGGTCACGCCACCCAGTGCAATCACTAGTGCCCCATCGGTACAACCAGAACCACTCAGTGCTGAGGAGCAGGCAGTGCAAGCCGCATTACGGCAACAGCCGATTCCGCCACCGAGCGAACCCAAGCAGTACCGGGCGATCGGCCTGGTGCGGGGGATGTATCAGCCCTCTGAGGAGGAGTTCACCCGTGGTGACTTTAAAGCCGCCGATGGCTCTGACCTCAAAGCAGTATTGTTGGGCCGTGTGATGAGTCTGGTGAAAAATCACATTGACCTGGAGAAAGAGCATTTGTGGGTGGTTTATCCCCGCACGCGGGAAGAAGAGAAAGAACTGCACCTGCAAATTGTGGGGGTGTGGGAACCCGAAACGTTGAAGAAGAGCGAATTGGAGGGAGAGGAGGCTGACTCCGACGCAACTGCGATGGCTGATGGCAGCTTTACGGATCCTCGGTTGGAAGATGACTATTTCTCAGTCCGAGGAGAAATCGTTTTTATCTCGCCCGATGACAAGCTGATTGTGGTGAAGATTCAGCAAACCCCCCGTAAGAGTTCCCAAAAGGCCAAAGCCTTTAAGCTCGCATTGCGGGGTGAATTAGATAGCACTCGCACAGTGGGGTATTTTTGGGATCTGCACATCAAACGGGAAGACAATTCCCTACTGGTGACGGATGGTACTTGTATTGGGATGGCACCACCGAAGAAACGAGATAAGGATTTTGTTGGTAAGGGCCGCCCGCCCCGGAAGCCTGCCTTTGGTCGAGGTGGGAAAGGCCCAGTAGGGCGATCGCCCCGCTCCGATGCACCCCGACCCCATCGGGAACCGGCCTCTAAGCCGATCAAACGCACTGAACAAAATCCCACGTCGGAAAGTTAGTCCATTGTTAACTGAGATCCCCACACATCCTGTGGCAGAAAAGCGCGATCGCGGGCGACGGCTGCCACAGGTTGGGTCAGGAGGAACTTTCCGGCGGCAATCCACTGCTTCAGTTCGGTTGCCACTTGCCGGGAGAGGTAAACACTTGCCAGGGGAGCAACCCGCACTGCTTTGCCATCGATCGTGATGCGTCCGGTTTTGAGTTGAGCGTAGCTGACTAAGCCAAAGGTAGGGCGAACCCGCCGGGGAATGGAAAAGTCCACAATCGGGGCAACCAGGTCTTGATCTTGCACCGCGCAATGGGCGATCGCCTCCTCGGTGAGAACGGGCAGCGGAATTCCTACACCCAGCATTAACGAGGGTCCATAGCTCTTGAAATAACAACCCCGGACCCAGCGGGGGTCCATTTGTTTCGCATCTCCAATCAGCGCGAGGGTTGCAGCCGGACCAATCGGGGTGCGGTTGGGTAGACGTTTTTGCAGAGGAAAATGCTGGGTGCCTTCCCAGGCCACATAACCAATCCCGCCGCCCAAAAAAATGCGCGTGCCGATCCCGACCAGTTGCAAATCGGGATCGTTGAGCAGCGGGGAGAGGGCACCCGGATTGGAGTAAACTGCATTACTCAGACGGGGTTGAAGTGGCCCCAGGTAGGTATGGAGGGGGCGATCGCCCCCATTTACTCCCACAATAAAATTTTGGTAGAGGTTGCGGGGATTGAACAGATAAAACTGGTTGATGGTGTCTTTGGTAATTGTCGTTTCAAAAGAGGCGCGGGGGTAGCAATCCGTTACCTGGCCCAGTGCCCGCAGGGGAACGGCCTTACCCGCCACCAATTCGGCAATCACATGCCCGCCACCCCGTTCCCGCATATCTTCGCCTTCCACAGGTTCCACCAGATGGGTTGCCCCCAAGTAGAGGTCCACGGCGCCAAAACCGGAGTAAGCGGGAACGCCATCAATCCAGCATTGGCGAACTTTAATCGGGGGGTCGGTATGGCCCAGATTAATAATTGCTCCAGAGGATTCCATCGGCTCAAAGGTGCCCGTGGTAATTACATCCACTTCTTTCGCAGTTTGAGTCACCCCAACTTCAGCCACGCGAGCTTTTGCCTCCTCCACCGTCCACACGACGGCAGACTGGCGACTAATTTTGTCGTTGATTTCGGCGATCGTTCGCATTGAGGGTTGGCTCCATCTGTGCTGGAAAAATGCTCACCGACGACGGGCTTTACTGACCATTTTGCGGGATAGACGCAGGTTTAGGTCTTCCGTATCGGCCCAATCTTGCAGCAGTTTGAAGAAGGCTTGTCGATCTTCCGCTTTGAGCACCGCCGTTTGGTCCGCCGTTTCAATCACGTAGGGGTAGCCGCCGCCGATAATAATCTCGCCCCGGACCCAATCCAGCACAGTGTCAGCCATCCCAGCATCATACAGCCAGTGGGGCAATTCCAGCCGAATCGGAAAGCCATCATGCGCTTTCAGGTAAGTGAACAACACCTGATCCCGCAGGTGCGCCGGGTAGTGTTTCAAAATGCCCGATCGCCGACACCGAAATAAAGGCGTGCGATCGCCCCACTGCATGAATTTATTGAATAAGGGCGCATCATGCAGGGAGGGAGCTTCGGGGAGATCATACAACCGCTGCAACATCACCACTAAATCACGCGCGTAGGTTGTGTCAATATAACTCACCAATGGCACGCGATATTGCTGGCTGGCTTTCAACAGTTCGACAATGCACTCCACATAAAGGTTGCGGGTCATTTCATCGAAGGCTTCCGCAAATGTCACCACTAGCGAACCGTCAAAAAATGCCAGACAATTGCCCGTGTTGGAGTGGTCATCCATGTATTGAATCAGGCGTTCCGTTTCCATTTGAAAGCGGCGCATATTCACCCGTCGATCCACCGGATCACCACTGCTGCTGGCTTTGAGATCGACGGGAGTCATAATGTCTACGTCAATGTCTTTCTCGTACCGGGCATCGGCGCGATGCAAATTCTCAAACCAGCCGATCTGCACCAGGGCCACGGGAATCGACAGATCTTTGCCGGGGTAAATTTGGGAGCCATCGACCGCAAAAGTCGATACATCGCTGAGGCGATCGCGCACCCAGGCATGGCTCTCTTCCCGATTTTGCCAGGTCAGCCCAGATGGCATGATCCAATTTGGATAAGTTCCCAGTGGCTCCAGTGGTTCTGCTCCGCGATCCAGGGGTTCAACCCGCTGCAACTGGGCGAATAAATCCGCCGCCGACTCCTGAGATGCCTCCTCTAAAGCGGCTCGATATTGATTCAGTGCTTTGAGTGCCGATCGATCGAAGGATTCAAAGTGCGATCGCTTGTCTTTCAGCAAGTTCCAAATTTGAGATTGCTTCAGCGGCATAAGGAGAAGGGAAGAATGAGAAAATATCTCAATACTTTAGTACTATTCTTCCCAGACGAGACAACTTTCTGGATAGAAAAGACAGCAGGCCGCCGGAGCAAAGCGGCGTGGGGCCACAAAACTTCTCTCTACACCCAAAATCGACTCCGCAGGATCATCACGCGGGCTGTACCGGGGTCCATTGGCACCCGACCTCGACGCAGACATTCCCACATGTGGTCGAACAGTAGACCCGGATTCCCCTGGGGGTCCGTCAGGAAGTAACTATGCCCAACTGGATTGTCGTAGATGTTGTTGAAGTCGCCGCAGTCGAGTGCATACACATTGCGGGGAACATTAGCGATGCGCTCTGGCCCCGTGTGCCCCAGACGACGAGCCGTCACACTCATGTTAGCCACTTTGCTGGCCCGCATGGCCAGATCATCTCCCGCAAAGTAAACGGCTACATTGCGTGTACCGTGGGCAATGTATTCGCCGGTTTGCCCAAAGTCGAGGGTATTGTTAGAAACATCCGCCGCCGACATAAAGACATTGCGGAAAATCAGTGGAAACCCACGCGGTTGGAAGTATTCAATGACCCGCGCGATCGCCCCTCGAAGCACGCGATTTCCCATCGAATGAGCCAACACATTGATCGGCTTAATACAGGGATGTTCTACCGTACTATTATCCTCTCGCCAACCCAGAAACTTCTCAAACATGCGAGCAAAAGCAATATCACTGGCATCTGCCGCGATCTGATCATCGTAGTAGTCTTTCACCGCACCCAGATCATTGTCACAGGGCCAAATTAAAGGAACCACCAGGACCGCTCCCGCCGCTTTCAGGTCAAATAAGGCTTGAAGGCGTTCGGTAGTGGGGAAAATGGCCGGTTCCGGCAAGTTGGAGTAGCCATGAAAGTACAACAAAATTTGCTGGACTTTAGCCTCCTTCAAGGCATTGAAAAAAGCGCGATTGCCAATTTCGACATAGTCATTCGCACCATTACGTTGGCAAAAATAGACCGATTGCTCCGCTTGATTATTCTCTAAATTAAAGTTAATACGGCGAGGCAGCGTATACGACCCATCTGGGTTGACTGGGGTTGGTCCTTCTTTCAGGACGCGATTCGTTGCGAACAGCATACAGAGAATGAATAGGAATCCATTCCTATATAACTCATACTTTAATTCTTATAGAGCAAATTCAAGTTTCTTAATTGGGTAACAGCCGAAAACTTTACATTAAACAGGGAATAACTTGTCTGGAATCATCTTTAACAAATCAGAAGGTTGCTGTCATCACTATGACTTAGTGATGAGGTTGTGATTTTTTATCTTTTATATCGTTGCTAGTAGAGTTAAGGAGATATCTAATGAATTTAGACAATCAATCCAAAGCCATCAGCGATCTGGAATACGACTTGTTGGCCGTACTGAAGAACAAAGCAGAGGCGGTGCAGTTGTATGACACCTACATGCAAGATGCTCAACGGGCAGATTCTCAACCTTGTGTACAGTTATTACAAAAACTAAAGCAAGCCGATCTGGAGCAAGTGCAGGAACTTCGTCACCATCTGCAAGAAGTCATGGCACACGGAAAAATGTAAGCGATCGCCCTGAAAGGATGTTAGAAATTCCATCTAGCATCCTTCACAGCTTCATTCCTAAGTTCATTTCGGCATGACTTTCTCGATATATCAATAATTTCTGGCTTGAGGCAGATAGACTTTTATTTTGGTTGTCCTGGAAAATACCTGAATACTGCTCTGGGATTTCGGTGGGGCTGCCCAATAGATTGATATGTTAAGTGTCTCAAGCCGCTTTATTCAAATTGCTCGGAACGTAACAGACAAGGTTTCCGCGCTGCTGAATGCGCCCGTCCTGGTAATAGATAGGAGAGGAGTCATCATTACTCGGAGCGACCACATCAGCCAGAATCTCTATTCTAAGTGGGAAGATAGCACCACGAATCTTTCTGATTTTTTGAGATTACCAATTCGATATCAAGCTGAAACAGGCGAGATTGTAGTTGGCAAACCGCTCGACCAAAATGCTGTTTCACCTCGAATTGCCCAGGCACTTGTAGAATTAGTGATCGATCAAACGGCGAATCACCAAAGTCAGACGGCCAGTTTTCAAGAGTTAAAAGACCAATTTATTAATGACCTCTTACATGGCCGCATTCAAGATGAATTGGTTGCCATCAAATACGCTCATCAGTTTGAGATTGATCTCACTCCACCGCGTGCCGTCATTTTGATCAATGCCTCTGCTTATATCAATAGTGGAGATACCGCAAATTGTGAGCTTGCAGCCGCAGAACGCCAGCGTAAAACACAAGCAATCATTCGTAGCATTGTCAATTTTTTCCATCTTCCGAACGATACAATTTGTGCTGGTTTGGGGCAAGGAGAAATTTGTGTCCTCAAGGCCAGTGATACGAAAAACTTGGGGTCTTGGGCAGAAAGTGAGCAGGATGCCAAGGGCTTAAGCTCATCCTGGGCCAATCTAGCCGCACTCAAACGGGCTGCTGATGCGCTGTTGATTCGATTGCGAAATGAAACAGCAACAGCGATTGATATTGGGATTGGGCGCTATCATCCAGGAATTTCAGGATTGGCTCGCTCCTATGAAGATGCTAGAGCCGCCCTTTCTTTGGGCAGTCGGTTTCAGGGACACAATCGGGTGCATTGTCTAGGAGAACTGGGGGTTGCGGCTTTTGTGGGCGTTGCAGATGAGTCAACCAAAATTGATTTGGCGAAGTACCTACTGAGTCCGATGGACCACGAGCGAGAGTTGTTTACCACGCTGGATGTATTTTTCTCAGAAAATTGCTGCCCATCATCTACAGCAAAACGTCTGTCGATCCATCGCAATACGCTGAGCTACCGACTGGACAAAATTTTCTCTTTAACTGGTTTAGAACCTAGAAAGTTTGATGATGCGGTACAGATGCGATTGTGCCTGCTGCTGCGATCGCTACAATCTCCCATTCAGGCCGCTTAATTCTGAGGCGGTTCCCAAACAAAAATATCCCCTGAGGGTGGGGGCAGGTTTGCGAGAGTTCTGGCGATCAGCCGATCATTTTCTGCTAAACCTGCTCGTACAGGTATTTTGTGTTTTAGAAATCGCCTGAAGTGAGCCTAGTTTTGTCGGCATTCTCTTTAAGATTTCTTAAAAAACGGCTCCCCTTGATTTAATCCTTTCCAGTAAAAATAAACATCCTTTAGGCAGAGGAGGGAGGGTGACGTACTTAGATATGATTGTATCAATTGCATAATAAATAGTTTTACTGTGTCCTCCTATCCGTGTTTTGTGCCATTTAAGGTTACACTTTGGATGCGTAAAAACGATTCAAGTTTTTCTACGTCAAGTCTTTATAACAATAGCACCGAAATTTTTCAAAACTTGTTCCATGATGGATATGCTTAAAATCCTGATTATCGACGACGACGACGTAGATCGATTGGCGATTCGACGGGCATTAACCAAGGCGGGATTTCAATCCGATGTTTCTGAATCGGGAAACTGTGCCGATGCGATCGCCTTAATGACCGCTACATCCTTTGACTGCGTCTTTTTGGACTATTGCTTACCCGATGGCGACGGGCTAACGCTTGTTCAAAATCTACGCCATATGGGCATTACTGCGCCGCTGATCGTTTTGACGGGGCAGGGAGATGAGCAAATTGCCGTGGACTTGATGAAAGCCGGAGCAACTGATTACCTGACCAAGTCCCGAATTTCTCCCGAACGGTTGTTACAAGTCGTGCATAGCGCAGTGCGAGTGTACCAGGCAGAACGGGAAGCGGAACGGGCGAATCAGCGATTGCGCGAAACAAATGAACTGCTAATTCGTCAGAATCAGGAGTTAGAAATTCAGAGACAGCAAATCCATCTACAAAACCTGAAGTTGCTGGAAACCTCTCGGTTAAAGTCTCAATTTCTAGCCACAATGTCTCATGAACTGCGAACTCCCTTGAATGCGATCATCGGTTTTTCGCAATTATTATTACGGTCTAACAAAACGTCGCTCGATCCGCATCATAAAGATATCATTGAACGGGTTTTAAACAATGGCAAGCATCTGTTGATGCTGTTGAACGAAATTCTGGATTTTTCCAAATTGGAGGCGGGGCGGCTAGAAATTAAACCGCGAACCTTCAATCTCGAAAGATTGATTAATTTAACGGTTTTAGAACTCCGGTCTCTAGCAGACGAGAAACAATTGGGCCTGGATGTTAGCATTCAATTGAGTAATCCTGAACTGGTAAGCGATCCAGAGCGGCTGCGGCAAGTGTTAGTAAATTTGCTCTCTAATGCTATTAAATTTACCTCTGGCGGCAACGTATGGATTGAAGTGACAGAACCATCGTCGAACTGGGTTGAGATTGCGGTATGTGATACAGGCATTGGCATCAGTTCTGAAGACATGCATTACATTTTTGAGCCATTCCGCCAGTTAGACCAAACCATTACTCGCAAACATACGGGTACAGGATTAGGCTTGGCGGTCACTAAATCTCTAGTTCAGATGATGCATGGCAAAATTACTGTGGAAAGTCGTTTGGGAGAAGGTTCTGTTTTTCGAGTTCAACTTCCCCGTCGAACCCTCGCCAAAGATGCTTCCAAACGTACAACGTTGTGTACCCTTTAGGCTTGTTACAAACTCAAACCAACGATGGATAAACGAATCTGTCAGCGGGGGCTATGATGGATCGGCTTGAGTCATCATATTCTTCTATGCCTGTTCGTAATAATCGTGTTGATCGCATTCTGGTTGTAGATGATGTCTATGACAATCTGATGCTAATTGAAAACATCCTGGATGATGAGCGATATAGTATTGAGCTAGCGTCGGATGGCTACTCTGCCCTGGCTGCGATCGAGCGACAACCTCCCGACCTGATTCTGTTGGATGTCATGATGCCAGGAATGCATGGGTACGAGGTAACTCGGCGGATTCGGGACAATGAGAGCCTGTCTTACATTCCAATTTTGCTCGTGACCGCCCATGACCAATCCAGTGCAGTAGAAGGGCTGGATGCGGGGGCAGATGATTTTATTCGGAAACCGTTTGATACGGATGAGTTGCTTGCACGGGTGCGATCGCTGTTGCGCCTCAAACACAGTATTGACAGACAAGAAGAGATGCTGCGGCAACGGGAAGATTTTGTCTCTCGCCTCACCCATGATTTGCGAATTCCCCTGGTGGCCGCCGATCGCATGTTGTATCTGTTTTTGCAGGAAACTTACTGTCCGCTGTCGGATGACATGAAGGATGCGATTCAAGTCGTCATTCGCAACAATAAAAATCTCCTGCAAATGGTGAATACACTGCTGGAGGTTTATCGGCACGAAGCCGGACAGAAAAAACTGGTCCTTGTTTCGTGCGATGTGAAACAGCTTTGCCAGGAAGTGGTTCAGGAACTCAACCCGCTGGCTCAGGAGAAAGGATTGGACCTGAGTTTGGCCTCCGATCCAGCCGCCGAGACAGATGGCAAAGTTACCATTCTGGGCGATCAGATGGAATTGCGGCGAGTCTTTTCAAACTTGATTGGCAATGCTCTGAAGTTTACCGATCGCGGCTCGATTGCAGTGAAAATTTCAGCCCTGGACACGCCACCACCGGGAGCCGATACGCCCCTGAATGAATGGATCGCGATCGCGGTTCAAGATACCGGGGCCGGCATTCCGGCGGCAGATCAAGCCGTTATTTTTGAGCGCTTCCGACAGGGACGCAACCGTCGCGCCGACAGTGGTTTAGGTCTCTACTTGTCGCGCCGCATTGTAGAGGGGCATCGGGGAACGATTCAGGTGCAATCCACGGTTGGAGAAGGGAGTACCTTTACAGTCTCCCTTCCCGCAAAAATTCAAGCTTAGAGATCAACTCAATTAGCCATTGATGACGCTGCCGCCATTGGGGTGAAGGATCTGTCCCGTCATGTAGGATGAGTCGCTGGATGCTAAGAAAACGTAGCTGGGAGCCACTTCATCGGGTTGTCCAGCCCGTTGCATGGGTACCTGTTGACCGAAGCTTTCGACTTTTTCTTCAGGGAATGTGGAGGGAATTAGGGGAGTCCAGATGGGGCCGGGAGCCACACCATTCACCCGAATGCCTTTTTCCACCAACGCTTGAGAAAGCGATCGCGTAAATGCCACAATTGCACCCTTGGTGGATGAATAATCCAGTAATTGAGGACTGCCTTTGTACGCCGTAACCGAGGTGGTGTTGATAATGCTGCTACCCGGTTGGAGATGAGGCAAGACAGCCTTACACAGGAAGAACATACTGAAAATATTAGTCCGGAAGGTTTTTTCCAGTTGTTCTGCGGTGATGTCTTCAATGCTTTCTTGGGGATGTTGTTCCGCCGCATTGTTGATCAAAATATCCAATTTGCCGAGGGCATCTACAGTTTTACGCACCGCGTCCTGGCAAAATTGTTCACTGCCGATGTCGCCAGCGATCGCCAAACAGCGCCGCCCCTCTTGTTCCACTAATCGTTTTGTCTCGTCCGCATCTCGATGTTCACTCAGGTAGATGATGGCAACATCCGCCCCTTCTTTCGCAAACATGACGGCCACTGATCGCCCAATGCCACTATCGCCGCCTGTAATCAGAGCTACTTTGCCTTCTAACTTGCCACTGCCACGGTAATGAGATTCACCCGATTGTGGAGCGGGAGTCATTTCAGATTGCAATCCAGGTCTTTGATCCTGGTGCTGGGGCGGTTGCTCTTTCGGTTTTGCCTGAACCATTGTAACCTCCTAAAAATCGAGTTAACTATCAGTCATTTTGTGATTTGAATGAACTACCACCAAATTCGTTCACCGTTTTCATCTACTCGTGCTTGTCGAATGACATCAGAAATCTTTTCGGCATCCTTAACGTGGTGCAGAGCTTCTTTGTGACCATCGGGATAATCCACAATAAAGTAAGTGGGAACGACAATATGATCACCCGTAATATCGGGTGCATCTACTGCAACTTGCTTGGCTTTTTCTTCCAGTGATTTCGATTCATCAATGCGATCGCCAGGATTGAGTGTCAAGCTTTTTCCACCCTTCTCCATTTCCTGTTGAATCCATGCTTTTTGCGCTGGATCAACTTGCTCAGGCTGCATGGGCTGTTTAATCTCTGCATCATTCATTTCAATATTCGCGGCTGAATCTTTATTACTCATTTTTCGATTCCTTTTATATTGATTAACGCTATCTTCCACCGTAGAAGCTGAGTTCCTGAACCTCTTCCCACTAAAGAAAGAATCGCAGGTTACAAATAGAGGCTGAAGTCAAGATAAATTGCTGGGATAAAAACACTGCACCGCTACGCTCTTGTGCAGCAGGACTTTTGCAAGTGATCTGATGCACCAGTTCTCGAATATTTTTTGATGATGAGAATAATTGCGATCGCGGTGATTTTAAGGCATCCCAGAAAAAATTTCCTTAAGGTTGGAGTTGGTTTTGCTAGAGTTCTAGCGATCAGCCGCTCATTTTTAGCGGAACCTGCCCGTACAAGTATTTTGTTTGCTAGAAATCTCCTGAGTTCAATTTAAATTCAATTGATGGTTGAGCAAAATTGATGGTTAAGCAGAGTGATATTCACTAAATAATTAAGGTTGGATTAATAGAGTTCTAATTTTTAGTGATGAAAGAACTTTATTCTTTCTCTACCTGAAGTAATGACCTACCCTGAGAGGGAGTACCTGTTGAGTGAGCCGTGTGACCATTAACCTATCTACACGTATGTAGTTATCAGGAGAACAACGAATGGTTACGACTTTAACAGACTCCAAGCGTCAGGCAATTGCTGAGAAATTGGCAGAAATGCGCGCTGTACAAAACCTGCTGATTGCAAACGAGCAAAAATTTATTCAAGAATGCAACGATGACGAAATTCGCGATCGCTTCCGCAACATGCTGGAAGATGATCAAAAGAATCTAGGCGTGCTGGAAACTACAATTACTCAATATGGAATTCAGGCAGAACCCGGCCAGGTTGCCCACAAAATGCTCCAACAAATTGAGGAAATGATGAATGGTTCTGAATTGAGCTTTTTCAAAAAAGTTTCTCAACACGAACTGCTGAAGCACATGCAAGTGATGTCTGGTTTATTAATTCACAAAGCCGCTCAAAAAGTGGGTGCCGATGTGGAAGCCGCCATCACCCCTCTCAACACCGTAAACTTTGAAAACCGCGCTCACCAAGAACAACTTAAGGGAGTGTTGGAAATTCTTGGGGTTTACGAATTGACTGGCATGGACGCAGATCAAGGTCTGTGGGCACGAGTGCAAGATGCGGTTGCCGCTCTGTCTGGTGTTGCCGGTAGCGTGATCACTCAAGGCAGCGATAAGGCTGACATGAACATTCAAGACGTGATTCGGATGGATCACCAGAAAGTGAATGTTCTGTTCATGGAAATCCAACAGAGCAACGATCCGCAAAAGATTCAGGAATACTTTGGTCAACTCTACAAAGATTTGACTGCTCACTCTGAAGCAGAAGAGCAAGTGGTTTATCCGGCGGTGCGTCCCTTCTATGGCGAAGGCGACACCCAGGAATTGTACGATGAGCAAGCTCAGATGAAAGTGATCCTGGATCAAATCAAAGCTCTCAGCCCTGCTTCGCCAGAGTTCAAGCAACAAGTGAAGCAACTGATGGATATCGTGATGGATCACGTCCGTCAGGAAGAAAGCACCATGTTCTCTGCCATCCGTAACAACTGTTCCTCTGAGCAAAGTGAGCAATTGGCGACTCAGTTCAAGGAAGTGAAGAAGCAGTTGCAAACCAAGATGATGGCGTAAGCAATCTGGTAAATTTCCTACCGAACGCCCAAGCAGTTATCTTTCTGAGCGTAAACGAAGTAAGCAGGTGAAGCGATTTGCCTGCTTTTTCTTGATCAAATACGGATAGTTGCTTGGGCTAAGACTGCTTCACCCACTCGCGTGAGGTTTACATTTTCTTACAAAGCTCTATTCTTTGTTGCAACTCTTAACAAACAACCCTTCTGCTGGCGGTGTCTCGCTTGGTAGACTGTGAATCAAGCGATCGCGGCTTTCTCATAAAATCCGCCTTGCTCACTCGCCATTGGCAGATGTGCCCTTCTGGCTTCACTGGGGGAGAAGACATCTGACCTGCACCTACTCTTTAGACGACAGAATCTTAGAGAAAAACGACTCATGGTAGATTCCCTTAAAAAGCCTGCTTTTGACGAGATGCGCCCCGGCATCAAAGTTCCGGCGAAAGAAACCATCCTCACGCCTCGCTTCTACACCACGGACTTTGACGCGATGGCCAAGATGGATATTTCCCCCAACGAGGATGAGCTACAAGCCATTCTGGAAGAGTTCCGGGCCGACTACAACCGGCATCACTTTGTGCGTGATCAGGAGTTTGCTCAATCCTGGGACCACATTGACGGCGAAACCCGTCAGGTCTTTGTCGAGTTCTTAGAACGCTCCTGTACCGCCGAATTTTCTGGCTTTCTTCTTTATAAGGAACTCAGCCGCAAGCTGAAAGGCAAAAATCCTGTGTTGGCGGAGTGCTTTGAACTCATGTCTCGCGATGAAGCGCGACATGCTGGCTTCCTGAACAAGGCCATGTCCGACTTTAACCTTCAGTTGGATCTGGGCTTCTTGACCAAGAGCCGCAGCTATACCTATTTCCAGCCTAAATTCATCTTTTACGCCACCTACCTGTCTGAAAAGATTGGCTACTGGCGGTACATCACGATCTACCGTCACCTGGAACAACATCCCGAAAATCGCATCTACCCCATCTTCCGCTTCTTTGAGAACTGGTGTCAGGATGAAAACCGACATGGGGATTTCTTTGATGCCATTATGCGGGCACAGCCGGAAACTCTCAATGATTGGAAAGCTAAGTTGTGGTGCCGCTTCTTTTTGCTGTCGGTGTTTGCCACGATGTACCTGAACGATGTGCAGCGATCTGGCTTCTACGCTTCGTTGGGATTGGATGCCCGCGAATATGACAAGTACGTGATCGAGAAGACCAACGAAACGGCTGCTCGTGTTTTCCCTGTGATGCTGAATGTGGCCAAGCCGGAGTTTTACGATCGCCTGGAAGTTTGCGTCCAAAATAATGAGAAGCTGACTGCGATCGCCAATTCCAGCACGCCCAAACCGATTCAGCTCATCCAAAAGCTCCCCTACTATCTCTCAAACGGTTGGCAATTGCTGAAACTCTACTTCATGCAGCCAATTGATGTGGAGAAGACCCACGGTGTGGTTCGTTAGATTCACCTCCTAAACCCAAATCTAAAGCCCTGCATTTTTTTTCCATGCAGGGCTTATTTTTTGCGATAGTAGTGTGAGTGTGAGGATGGAGATTTAATCATGGATGAGATTTGTGAGAAGCTACGTGGATCGATTTTGCTTCGGGACTACGTCATTTCTCTGTTGGCGGGCAGTTTAACGCTAGTTGCGACTCCTGCCTGGGCCGCTCCTGACCTCTCGGCTTCCCAGACAGCTCAAGATTTGTTGCCACCTGAGAACTTACCTCATTTGGCGATCGCGACCCACACGCCGATATTACCGATAGATGCGCGATCGCTTCAGCCCGATGTATCATTTGGGTCTGAGACCGCGATCGCTCAGGCCACCGAACCCACCCCAGCGCCAACACCTGACTCCCCCAAACGCACCACGCCTGACCTGCTGGATACCAGTCCCACCTTTCAACGCTGGAACCGAGAAATTCCCAATGTCCTGGAGGACATTAGACGAGATCCCGCCTTTCGCACCCGCGCCCGGTTGGGGTTGTCCTACTTCCCAACAACCTTTGATTCCTTAGGTTGGCATGTCGGCGTTGAAGACGTGTTTATCGGCAAAACAGGATTGACCGTCAGTGGTGACTATCAAGCCACGTTTTCTGGTGCCCGGAAAGCCGGAGGAGCAGAGTTGCGCTATTACATCTTGCCACTAGGCGGTTATTTCAATATCGCACCCGTCCTCGGCTATCGTTATCTGGAAACGACTCGCTACATTACTGATGGCTTGAATGTAGGCGCAAAGTTCCAGCTTGTGCTGTCTCGCACTGGAGCAACCGATATCGCCTTTACACAAACCTGGGTCAATCCGCGTCAGGGTGAGGAGGTAGGGCTAACTAAATTCTCGTTTGGCTATGCGCTGACTAAAAACCTGCGTCTTTCAACTGATATTGAAAAGCAAAACTCCAAGCAAAAGAAGGACACTCGCTTTGGCATCAGTTTTGAATGGATGTTTTAGTTGCGCCGTTAAATGTCAGACAGAGCCATGTTTAATTTTCTCAATCCAGAAGCACCACCGCCAACCCCCAGCCAGATTGCTCAATCCTTTCGCTGGCTGGGCTGGGTCGGCTTTTGGTTGCAAGCGTTGTTGGGCTTCATTCCCATTCTGGTGATGGTTGCTCGGATGTTATTTAACCCAGTGCAACAACGAAATACGTTTTCGTTGGGGATGTTTCTGGCGATCGCCTGCTTAGTCGCCCTAATTTTCAGTATTTACTGGTGTTTCCGCTATACCACACTGGCAAACCGCCTGGAAATTCGAGATTTACGGCCCGCCAAGTCGAAGGTGGTGCGGGATGTGAAACTGGGCTTGCTGGCTAACCTGGGAATTATGGCAACCGCTGTGATCATTGCCCTGATCCAGGTGGGAGGATTGACCTTCAGGATGTTATCAACGCCGCAGGGGTCAACCATCATTACCCCTAATCCGATGGCAACCGCGATCACACCCGGTGCGATGGTTACTCCCTCCAATATGATCGCCATTCAGGCAATGGTGAATGCGATCGCGGCTGGTCTTGTAGGAATTGTGGTGGCCCTGCTGTTGCTGTATCAGGTCGGGCAACATCGCAATCCGCAGCCCAACAATGGTGAAACTCCAGACTTACGGTAAGATTTCTACCACTGTTTCCACCTGGACCACCGCGTAAATCACGCGGGTCAAGTTTGAGACATCGGTGTGGGGATGAATCACGAGTTATGAATTAAATTCCACTCACAACTCCTCCTACGCTCGGCTCCATTCCCCATTATTTCGCCTCATTGTGGGCCTTGCGAAACCGGACCTGTAACCCGTCTTTGGGGCGGCGAGTGGGAATAATCACAGGGTCCAACCGTTGATCCGGCAAGATTTCCCACTGATATTCCCGCAACAGTCGCGCCATTACCAATTTCATCTCTAACTTGGCGAAAGCAAGGCCAATGCAAATGCGGGGACCGCCCCCAAAGCCAATCAGGTGATAAGGTTGCGGTTTGGCCTCCTGCCGTTCGGGGCTGAAGCGATCGGGATCAAACTGGTCGGGATGGTTGTAGACGCTACTCAGGCGATGGGTGTGCAGAATCGAATATTGCAAGAGCCAGCCCTTGGGTACGTGATAGCCCTTGAACTCAAACGGTTTGATTACACCTCGAAAACCACCCCCCACCGGCGGATGAAAGCGCTCGATTTCGCTCAACACCTGATCCAGGTAAGGCATTTTGCCAATTTCCTCTAGCGTGGGTGCAGATGCTAAAAATTGCGTTTGTTCTAATCGCGCCTGTTCCAAACACTGTGGATGACGGGCCAGTTCCAGACAGATCCAGGTGAGCATGGCGGTGGTGGTTTCATGTCCGGCAAACAGGAGTAATAATGCCTGATCCCGAATTTCGGGCAGGGATAGGCGATCGCCATGCTCATCCACCGCCTGAATCAGCAAACTCAGGGCATCATCACCCGGATGATGTTGCTTTTCCTGAATCACCGTGGTCAGGTGGGCCAGCAATTGCTTCCGGGCCTTGAGAGCATTGAGAAAGCCCGCACCAAATAAGCCATTGGTTAATTGGGTAAACAACCGACTTAGCTGCGCTGTGTCCTCACCGGGGGGCGTACCCAGAAAGATCTGACTGGCAATGTCAAAGGTGAGTTGTTTGAACTCGTCGTACCAGACGAATTCGCCCAGCGTTTCCCATTTCTGCAAATAGTGTTCCGTAATGGCATTGATGGTGGCCACATATTTCGCCAGGGCCATGCCATGAAATGCGGGCATCATCAGCTTGCGATTACGGCGATGTTCTTCCCCTTCCTGCACAAACAGCGATCGCCCCAGGAGCGCCTTGAAGGTCAGCGGCCACCCTTCCCGCCAGGATAAGTACTCCATCCCGCTGGACAGCACAAACTCCGCTGCCTCTGGCCCCACCATAAACACCGAATTGCGGCCCAAAATCCGGCTTTTAAAGATTGGCCCATGTTGCTCATAGCGGGTTTTAACAAAATCGCGATCGGCAATAAATTGCCAGGTTTCACCCACAATGGGCAATCCAGTATTTCCAGGGGGTAACGACGAAGACATAGCAAAAATTGGGGGGTTGCAGGTCTCAAGATTTCCAAGCTAGCACTCGCAGGCGACGATAATCAGCGATCCAGGTGCCATCGCGATAGAGGACCGATTTCAATGCAGTTTCAACCTGCTGGATGACGTGTTGCCGCTCATCGGCTGAGAGATGAGCAAGAATCCCATTGGCAAACATGTGCAGCCAATGGCTCAGACCTGCTGCGCCATCGGCCAAGGGAGTCGGGCGATCAAACAAGACAATTTGGCGCACTTCCAGCCCATGCTGCTCTAAGCGAGTGGCGTAATCGCTCACACTGGGAAAATACCAGGGATAACCGCGATCGCAGTCCTCATCCCCCAACTGACGCAAGGCACCAAATAAGGCTGTTGCAATCATGGCGATATTTCCTTGACCGCCCAATTCTGCCACAAAGCGCCCTCCCGGTTTCAAGGATCGATTGATACATTGAATCACCAGATCGGGCTCCTGAATCCAATGCAACGCTGCGTTGGAGAATATGGCATCCAGCGGGGTAGGGACTTGAAAATTACGGGCATCCGCGATCGCAAAGTTGATTTGGGGATAGGTTTGCTGAGCCGTAGCAATCATCATAGGATCGGCATCCATGCCAGCCGCGATCGCGCCCGTTGCCGCAATTTGTGCAGTCAAATGTCCAGTACCACAGCCCAGATCGAGAATCTGTTCTCCCGGTTGGGGTGCTAACCATTCCAGCAAGGATGCACCATACTGCCAAACAAAAGCGTGCTGGCGATCGTACAAGGTTGAATTCCACTGATTGACGAACATGAGATCTCCTTGATTGAGTGACTGGCTGGGGCTAGTAGTCCGTCAGGATAGATTTGAGGGGTACCTCAAATCTACAAAACCCAATTATCAAGTGTTTTGAGGGTTTTCAACCCAGCAAAACAGTCTTGCCAGACCACTAGGGTAAGTTAAGCGAGCACGGCAGTGGAAGGCGACAGAGCCTGACTTGCTCCCGAATTTGGGCACCATGATGCTGATAAAACTCAATGCCCGTGGCATTGCTGGTTGCGACAGTCCATTCGATCCGGCCACAATTACGAGTTTTAGCCGTGTTGACTACCGCTGAGAGCAAGGTTGTACCAATCCCCTGCCGTCGCCAATCGGCTTGCACAAATAGGTCATCAATCCAGAGAGATGGTTGGGCGAGAAAGCTGGAATAGGTTGGAAAGAAGAGGACGAACCCAACCGCCCTGTCATTGACTGCGGCTAATAACACTTCGGCACAGGGGCGATCGCTGAACAGGGTTTGGCGTAACCGGGTGGACGTGACTGGAAGCGGCTCACGCACGCCATCGAATGCCGCTTTTTGATGAATTAATTCCAAAATTTGATCGAGATCCGCGATCGTGGCGGCTCGAATTTGAACCAAAGAGGGTGGCATCACAAATAATTGAATCACTTTCTACATTGACTGTAGAAAACTCTTTCATAGATGTCCAATATATATTTAGAGTAGTTTTAATACTTCTAGGATATAAATCCATTGTGGAACTGCGTCACCTGCATTACTTCATCGCCGTGGCTGAAGAACTCAATTTCAGTCGGGCTGCTAATCGCCTGCACATGGCCCAACCTCCCCTAAGTCAACAAATTCGGCAATTTGAGGATGAACTTGGATTTTCGTTATTTCACCGCACCAAGCGCAAAGTGGAACTGACCGACGCGGGACAGGTTTTTCTGGAGCAGGCGCGGCAGGTACTTCAGAACCTCGAGCAAGCCGTCCACATTGCCCAACAGGCCAGTCGCGGTGAAGTAGGGCAACTGGCGATCGGTTTCGTGAGTTCAGCGGCTTACAATATTTTGCCGCCGATCCTGAAAGCCTTGCGGCGGCAGGTGCCCAACGTAACGTTGGAGTTGCGGGAATTGACCACACGAGAACAGGTCAAAGCCGTTTGGGAAAGCAAACTGGATATTGGTTTTGTCCGTCCGCCGCTTCAGGACGAAGAATTGGCATCCAGCGTCATTTTTCAGGAACCGTTGATGGTAGCCTTACCAGAGGCTCATCCTTTGGGGCAGGGTGCGAGTATATCCATCCAATCTTTGGCCACTGAACCCTTTATTCTCTTTCCACGCATGGTTGCGCCGGGACTGCACGACTTAATTCTGAGCTTATGTTTGCAAGCAGGGTTCAATCCAGCGGTGACGCAAGAAGCGATTCAAATGCAAACGATCGTGAGTCTGGTGGCAGCAGAGATGGGAGTAGCGATCGTGCCGTTGTCGATGCAGAACTTGCAACGGCAGGGAGTCATCTACAGGCCATTGCAGGAGCCGACCCCAACGGTGGAAATTATGATGATCTGGCGCCACCAGCCACCAGCGATCGTGCAGCGTTTTCTAGAGATTACACACCAAGTTTGTAACCTTGAAGCTGGGCGAATCCCCTATGTATAGGGAATTCGCCAAAACTTTAGGAAGACGCATGACATTTGTTAGAATACAGCCGAACAAAATACGGCCCGGAAAAATATGGCCTAACTCGACGTTAACTGACTCTTACCTGAAAATTGCCATTTAGGTTCAATGCCGTCTACCTTGTCTACTGTTTCTAACTGATCTTGCCGCAACCAGATATTGGGTGTGGGAGTAATACCAAATTTGACTAAAGCATAATCGCCACTGAGATCAACGACTTCCCCCTTTGTTTCAAAGAGGTAGTCAGGAAAACGAGGGTCACTGGCTTTTGCTTCCAGGCTATTTTCGAGTTGCTCCCGAATGGCGCGAACAAAATCACCACGTTTAATCGGCATAACTTAACCCAATCACATCTGCTTCCTTTGCATTCTAAAGCGGTTTTGTCCTCGCGAACTATCAAAACCCATGACGATCGCCAGAAGGTAGAAATAGATGGTGCATCGAGGCTAAAGGGCTAGAACTTCCTGCCGTAACAACGGACTGACTGGGTTACTACCTCAAACTGGCACGCCGCGATCGCACCAACATTTTGCCCTTCCGCACCAACTCAACAGCAGGACGAAGCATGGGCATATTTTCGTACCAGGCATTGGGGTAGATATCGCTACGAGACGAGCGCTGAGCCACCAGGCCACCATTGGTTTGTAAGGCAATCACTTCTGGATTTTGACAACGGAACACGTTATAAGCTCCATCGAGATGCATCGGCCCTCCATCTGGATGCCCGCTGGGTCGGCTTTTTAGAGTTTCCAGAAAATGAATGAATTGGTCATAAACGGAGGCGTTGACTCCATAAAAGGTTGTCGTCAAGATATCATGGTTGAGTCGATTGAATTGAACGGGGAAAATAACTGGCCGATCCGTTGAATCACCAAAGTAGACCATATCCCATTCCTGCTGACTTAATTGCTCAACGACTGAGGCTTCTACTTCCTTAAATGCACGATTGATGAACAGGTCATCTTCCATAATCAAGACATTCGCCAACCCCTCGGCTCTGGCCTGCTTGAGAATCTGTAAATGACTCAAAAAACACCCGTGAGCACCAATGCTGGGAAATCCACCCGTTTCAGTTGGGCGAATCGCCGCAAAAAGTTCCAATTTGCCAGGAGTAAACGATAGCCCTAGCTTGTTTAGTTCTGCTGCTGCTCCCTTGCGGCGATCGGTACGCTCAGGTAGGTTAATCACATAGCCACGTTGAAAAAAGTCTAGGATTTTCATGGGAATGCTGAAGTGTCTGATGGAGTAGGTGGGAGAAGACCTAAGTTGTTTTCAGAGTACCCTAGCGAAAGGCCAGAAGGAACAGATTTGATGAGCGTGATCATTCAGCATGAAGTTTTTAGGGATTGATTTGGGTTGGACTTCTGGGGCAAGTGGATTGTGTTGTTTGGAGTGGCACAATGGCATCCTGCATTTGCTCGATTTGCAACGACAGGAGGCGATCGCAGATGTGCTTGCCTGGGTCGATGCGTGGCTACCTGACGATACGCCTGGTCTGATTGCCGTTGATGCGCCGACGCTGATTCCCAATGCCACCGGGATGCGATTGCCCGATCGCCTTGCTCACAAATACTTTGGGCGTTATCATGCCGGATGTTATCCAGCGAATTTAGGTTCTACGTTTGCCAGTCGCACCGTTGCGTTTGGGTTAAATCTGGAAAACCGAGGATTCCAACACGCCCCGACGATTATTCCTCAACAACCTGGACGCTTTCAAATCGAAGCCTTTCCCCATCCCGCGATCGTGCAGTTGTTTGAGTTACCCCAAATTCTGAAGTATAAGAAAGGCTTACTGGCCCAGCGGAGGGCAGAATTGGCTCGATTGCATCAACTCATGTGCGATCGCTTACCCAATCTCGACCCACCTTTAGACATAACGTTGGGCAAAATTCCGATTCCGGCAATCCCCACTCAAGGCACGGCCCTGAAAGCGGTTGAGGATCAATTGGACAGCATCATCTGTGCCTATATTGCGGCCCATTGGTGGTGTTGGGGCACCGAACGAAATCTGGTGTTAGGCGATCGCGCGGAAGGTTACATCGTCGTACCATTCGCCAGCCCTTAAGCCTAGGTAATTTCGTCTGGGTTGCTCCCCTGCGATCGCAAAAATTCAGCCAGTTTTTCAGCCCGTTCTCGTTCTTGCTCTGCTCGTTGCCGTTCCTGTTCAGCCCGTTGCCGTTCCTGTTCCACCTGCTCACACCCCCACAACAGCAAATTTCCCTCCGCATTCCACCAGCGCAACCAGTACCCACTGCGCCCTTCTTTCTCACCCCGCCAAGTGCCCAAAAATAACTTCAGTTCATCGAACCAGTGCCGACTATTAAAATCCGGTTGCTCCAGTTCATACCGTCCAGACTGTAGGCGATAGACTTCCAGCAAACCACTTTCTGGCTCAAGAATGACGTAAATTGGCACTTGAAGAACTTGTTCATAGAAGAACCATTTGCCGGGAGGAAAGGTGCGCTTGACAGAGTACTCCCCACCATCGGTGTCAGACAAAAATTCCATCACCACGATTGGAGTTTCACCTTCTAGATACGGGGTGTAGCTTTTCCGTTCCGTGCCCACCAAGATTTCATTTACTTTGGGCACATACACCCAATCGGGCGCTTTCATCACCAGTTCCCCATTCAGGGTGGCACATAGGTCAAAATTGGAGGCAATCAGCATTTCAGGCTGAATCAAACCGCCTAATTCCAAACTTTCCCGTAAGGCCCCAGCCAGCAGTGGTTGGCCTGTATTATCCACAGGCTTTTCCTCCAGGGGGTAGCCCTCTGGCAGTTTTTCCCAGGTTACTGTAAACGTGACGAGTGGCTTGACTTGGGGATCGGGGGTCGCAACCATGCTGAAACCATCCTGTTGGGACGTATCCCAATTCTAAAAGAGGCGAATTAAGATCGAGCAGCTTGCTCACATTCACATCGAAACAGTACAAATGAATTGTATAATGAACGCAAGAGATTTTCAATTCCTAGCAAAATAAACTTTTCCCTTGAATGCTGGATCTTTCTAAAATCGCGGATCAAATGCAGGGCATGAGTCACCATCTGACGCAGGAAGCCTCAGCCACTCGGCAACGCCTGGAAAGAGCGCAGATATTGATGGATCAGGCCTTTCAACGGCAGGCGGAGTTGCTGGAACTGAAACAGGTGTGGCGCGATCGCCTCAACTTCACCGCTGCCGCCCCCATTGAACCGCTCAATCTTCGCGGGAGTATCGCTGCACCGCCTGCCGCTCACACTGTCATCGCTACCGATGGCTCCCAGATTGCCCCCAGCCACCATGAAATTGCCTACTGTTACCTGATTAATGTTGGTCGTATTGTGCTTCACTACGGCCAAAACCGTTTTCCCTTGCTTGACAGCCTCCCCGAAGTGGTCTATCGGCCCGAAGACTTATACATTTCGCGGCAATGGGGCATCTCAACTGAAGAATGGATGGGCTATCGGCGTACAGTGGCAGAAGCGATCGTGTTGGCCGAATTGGGTGTAGGGATGTTAAATTCGACATCCCTACACCCAACTTTAGCTCTCACCGATGGCTCCCTCATCTATTGGTTTCTGGAAAACTTACCGAACGAAGCCCGCGATCGCATCCTCACCCCCATCCTGCAATCCTGGGAACAGTTGCGACAAGCCGGCATTCCCTTAGCCGGGTATTTAAGTGCATCGCGGAGTGGAGAGGCGTTAAATTTTTTGCGATTGCAAGCTTGCCCCTACGAAACGCCGGATTGTCTCAGCCGTTGCGCGGGGCAGCGCGATCGCGCTCCCTGTCAGGTGTTAGAACCCTTGAAGGATGCCAAGTTTTGGGCTGTGCAACTCCTACCAGGGCAACGCAGCCCACTGTGGCGCAGTTCTGCCAGCATCCTGGATCTCTATGGCGCTCATCGCGTTTACTTCTGCTATGTGAATGTGGGGACGGAAATCGCCAGAGTTGAGGTGCCGGAGTGGGTGGTACAGGATACGGCCCTGCTAAATTCTAGTTTGAGTCTAATCATTGCCCAGGTGCAGAAGGGGTACGGGTATCCGGTGGCCCTGGCGGAGGCCCACAATCAAGCGGTGGTGAGAGGGGGCGATCGCACGCGCTTTTTTGCCTTGCTAGAACAGGAAATGATCCGCGCGGGATTACAAAATGTCGGTGTGTCTTACAAAGAAGCCCGCAAGCGTGGCAGCATTGCCTGAATTAGACTTACAGTAAGACGATTTCACCTTCGGCAGAATAAACCCCTGCGATTACCTGACCAATCCTTTGTGCCGCACCAGTTACCAGCACGACTTTGGTTGATCATCAATTCATACACTTTGAGTTCAAATCAATGAACCTTCGATCACACTCACGATGCCTTGCGTAGGCACGATGCGGGTGAGGGTGAGTCCGGCGGCGGTAAACAGGTCCGCAAATTCCTCGGCAGTGCGTTCCTTGCCGCCGGGACACATGACCAGCATATTGACATCCAACAGTTTGCCAACAAATGGATCGTTACCAGGTGGGATAACTTGCTCGACGACCAGCACTCTGCCGTCGTCTGCCATTGCCTGCCGACAGTGTTGCAAAATTGCGATCGCGCGTTCATCGTCCCAGTCGTGAAGGATGTGTTTGAGCATGTAAGCATTAGCTCCCGCAGGCACCGATTCAAAAAAGTTGCCGCTGACTAACTGACAGCGATCGCAAACCTCACTGGTAGCAAGCATTGCCGTTGCTCGCTCGATCACATCTGGCAGATCAAATAAAACGCCGTTTATCTGCGGGTAGGCTTGCAGAACTGCGCGTAACAAACTCCCGTGTCCTCCGGCAACATCCACCAGAGTATGAATGCCGGAAAAATCATACTCAGTGCTCACTGCTGCAATTTCGATCGAAGAGAAACTGGTCATGGCGCGATCGAAAATGGCGGCAGGCTCAGGATTTTGAGCGTAATATTCAAAAATATTCTTGCCAAACAGATGCTGAAAACTGCTTTCCCCCGTCTTTACGGCATGAAGAATATTGCCCCAACTGCCATAATGTTCGCGATCACCCATCATAATCGCCACATCTCGCAGCGAACCAGGTGTATCTTGCTGCAAAAAAGTAGCCAACGGAGTCATGGTAAAGGTGCCAGGTGTCACCTCTGCAAAAATTCCCACACTTGCTAATGCCCGTAAAATTCGATAAAGTGCCCCGGCATTGGTTCCCGTTGCAGTTGCTAATTCTTCATAACTCATTGGTTTTTGTTTGAAATGATCTGCAATGCCTAATTGTGCTGCTACATAAATTGATTGAGAAACCCAATACCCCAAAATCATTTGCATCAAAACCATTGGTGGAGGAACCGATTCACTCCCTTGAGGTTGATTGGTTGTTGGTTCAACTTGAGATGTTGTTTGCATATTTTTCCTGCCAAAATTTCTAAATAGAAATACGGTAGTTTGTTCAGAATAGATCTGCAAGTTTTTAGCGAATTGTTGCAAAAGCCCTGTTGCCACCATCGAGAAAGTTGTTGCCGTTGTCCCCATCCAAGACATCATTGCCATTTCGCCCAGCCGCAAGTCATTGCCATCTCTACCCTGGAGTGCGTTGTTGGTGTCTTCTCCTGTGAGGCGATCGCTGCTGTTGCCACCCAAAAATCATCGTTTTCGTCTTGCAGTAAAAAGTCGTTGCAACTGGTGCCAGACAGTTATCTTCTATTGGCAAGTTTGCGTCAATCCAACACTGCCAATACTGCTTTGGGCAACAACTGATCCTTAAACCAGACGAGCCGAGCGGGAGTATCGCGAAAATCGACTCCGGCTTTTTCTAAGTTGAGGCGTTCGGAGATGGCGAGAATCAGATCGTCGCGGTTGGATTGGCGCACCTGGAAAAATTTTTTCTTGAGGTATTCAGGTCGCCAGTAGCCCACAATTTCCAGCAGAAAGGTGCGGCCATCGGGATGCACCAGCCGAAAATCGGGAATCATGACACTGCCGGGGATGGGAATCAGATCGACTTCGCGTTCCAGTTGCCAGTCGGTCTTAGTCTTCGCCCACCGTTCTACAAATCCCGCTTCCAGCATACTGTCGTAGGTTTTGCCGGGGGGGTAGTGGGTCACGAGGCCGCAGGTCGAGGCAAGGCTGAAGCGTCCGACGCGCTCTTTGCCGGAATAGGCATCTTTTTGCTGGAGGGTTGCCGTCAGATCCCACTTGGTCACATGCAGCAGGGCGGGTAGCATCATTGCCAGTTTCAGGCCATAGTGGGTGTTGGGCTTGAAGAGGCTAGTGGGACCATCGATCGCGAGTGTAAAGCCGTGATCCGCATCGCCTTCAATATAAGTCATCAAACCAAACAGCTTCAGGTAGCGGAATAGCAGCTTGTACTCGCCTGGATCATTACGATGCGCGTTAATCGTGACCTGGCTGGCGCGGTAGAAAATGCCCTGGACTTGCGAGAGATTATAGCGATGCAGGAGCGCTTCTGGGGTGGGTGGGTCAAAGGCAGTAAGAATCTGATTTTCGGCGAGGTCGGCAAACAGCCCATCCTCAATCTGTTTGGGCAAGACTTCCCGCCCCAGTTCCTGAGTTAGGGTCGTAGAAAGTTGCTCCAGCGTTACTTGAGTTGCTGTTTTGCTGGGAGCACGTTGGGCGGAGAGTGCAAAGACTCGTTGCCGCAGATCGCCGGGATCGAGCGGGCTGATGGTTTCAAAGGTAGAAAAAGCATCGGCGCTAAGTAAATGAGCCAGTCCGCGTTTGATGCGGTAATCCGTTTCTTCGCCTTCGAGTTCTTGCAGTTGGCGATTGAGCGCGCCGCGCGGTTTACCCTGGGCCGATTGGAAGACCTCGATCAATTCAGTCGCGATCGCCTGATTCGCGGTATTGATCGCTAACCGCTTCGGCACCAGTTCTTCGCCATTGAACCGATGCATGAGTAGATCACTCGGTAGCATACAGGCTCTTATCTGAAAATTGCTATACCTGTACGGGCAGGTTTGGCAAAAAACTATTGGCTGATCGCCAGAACTCTAGCGAAACCTGCCCCAACTCTAAAAGGATATTTTTATTTTGAACATTGCCTTACTGGGCTAACTGATTGGCTTTTTGGGCCAGGTCCACATCTTTTTGCGTAATGCCTCCCGCATCGTGGGTGGTCAAATCCATCGTGACGCGATTGTAAACATTAAACCATTCAGGATGATGACCCATCGACTCGGCCACCAGCGCCACGCTGGACATAAACCCAAAGGCTTCAATGAAGGAGGCAAACTGAAATTGGCGATGCAATTTGCCGTTTTGAATGGTCCATCCCTCCAGTTGGGCGAGGGCGGTATCTAATTCATTGGCTGACAGAAGCGGGGCACTCATGGCAAATACCTGTAAAGGGGATGAGGGTAAACTGGCTGATCCAAAATTCAAACGGTGAATGGGTTGGGCGATCGCGGGAACAATCGGCCCAAACTCCAGCACCAATGCCAATGCCAGCATACCAGCAAGCTTTGTCAGATGATGTATCCAGCCAGCAGGAGTGCGATCGCCTCGTATCATCCTTTAGCCCCCGGTGGAACTGAAACTATTCTTTTTTGGTGGCATTCTCGATCGCCACCTCAACCGAGTTTTGCAGAGAGAGAAATTGTTCCAGTCGGACAAGCTTAACGGTTTGAGTGACACGAGGATTCGTCACGATCTGGAGTGTGCCTCCAGCAGACTGCACCTTTTTGGCCAGTTGCACCAAAGCTCCTAAACCAGAACTATCGACAAAATCAATTTTGGATAAGTCCAAAATGAAGTGCTTTGGACCTTCATCGACAAACCCTCCCATCACCGAACGAAACTTCGGTTCGGAGAAGGCATCCAAAAGACCTGTGAGGCGGAATAGTTGGTAATCATCCTTGACTTCGCGTGTGCCTCGCAAGCTGACAGTCAGGGTTAGCGGCTCAGCGATAGAACCCTCCTAGCGGTGATAGTGCTTGATTCCGTTATCGTCGTCAATCGACGCTCTAGTATACACTCACACTGGTTGGTTGACCAGCGCAAGGATACGCTAAAGTTTCGATATTTTATCACCATCGTTTAACAACAGTGACGCTAAACTTTGACTTGCCGATTTTCGCGCATGGTCTTCACGAAATTCTCAAACAAATAATCGGCATCATGAGGGCCAGGGCTGGCTTCGGGGTGATACTGCACCGAGAAGACAGGCAAATTCTTATGGCGCAGTCCGGCAACGGTGCGATCGTTCAGGTTGAAATGGGTAATTTCCACATCCACATCGGGTAGCGAGTCGGCACTAATGGCAAAGCCGTGATTCTGGCTGGTAATTTCTACCTGTTGCTGCAAACCGCAGGGCTGGTTCAATCCACGATGCCCAAACTTGAGTTTGAAGGTTTCGGCTCCCATCGACAGGCCCAGAATCTGGTGCCCCATACAAATGCCGAACATCGGTTTGTTACTGGTCAGCAATGCCTTCGCCGTTTCGATTCCTTCCGTGACCGCAGCCGGGTCGCCGGGGCCATTCGAGAGGAAAATGCCATCCGGGTTGTAGTTCAAAATCTCTTCTGGTGGGGTGGTGGAAGGCACAACAATGACCCGGCACCCATAACTGGCGAGGCGACGCAAGATATTTCGCTTCACGCCAAAATCAAGCGCAACCACGGTTAAAGGTTCGCTATCACCTGCCACCGTAGGGTTAAACTCCCAACACTGATCGGTAGACTCCGACCATTCATAAACCGTAGATGTAGTGACTTCACGGACTAAGTTTAAGCCGGCCATGCTGGGGGCATCCTGCACCTGTTGTAACAACTCAATCGGATCGAGAATTTCGGTGGAAATGCCTCCATTCATCGCGCCAGCCGATCGCAGTTTGCGAGTGAGGGCGCGGGTATCAATTCCATAAATGCCTAAAACGTGATGCTGCTTCAAGTAATCCTGAAGAGACTGGGTCGATCGCCAATTACTGGGACGAGCACAAATATTACGGGCGATCGCGCCCCGCACCTGAGGCCGCATCGACTCCTCATCATCGGGATTCACCCCCGTATTGCCTAATTCTGGGTAAGTAAAAGTCACAATTTGACCACAATAGCTAGGGTCAGTCAACACCTCTTGATAGCCCGTCATGCCAGTGTTAAACACCACTTCGCCGATGGTCGTTCCGGTCGCGCCAAAGGACCACCCCTGGTAACTGGAACCATCCGCCAGAACTAAAAGCGCCGGTTGAGCAGAAGAAAGAGACATACTTTAACTGTTAGAGATTCCTAAACGCCTTATTATGCTATGCCAGACTCCTAAGTGAAAGTGATGTTTGTTGCGATATTCCCGTGAAAATCTCCCCGTCCTTCCTGAAAGTTTTTGAAAGTAAAAAAATGGCGGCGATTCTGCTGCTGGGGTTTGCCTCTGGCTTGCCGTTCGCCCTGACGGATGATGCCTTTCGCGGCTGGATGACCAAAGCTCAACTGGACCTCCGCACCATTGGCTGGTTTACCTTGGTCAGTCTGCCCTATTCACTCAAATTTCTCTGGTCACCGTTGCTCGATCGCTACATTCCACCCTTTCTGGGCCGACGACGGGGCTGGATGGTGGTCACTCAAATTAGCCTGATGGTTATGATCCTGACGCTCGCGGTGCAAATGGCGGCGATCGTCAACCTCACACCAGACCAGCGCGGGTGGAGTCTGCAACTGCTGGCGTTTACAGCCCTGGGATTGGCGTTTTTGAGTGCAACTCAGGATATTGCCATTGATGCCTATCGGGCCGATGTGCTGACCGCCCGCGAAACTGGCGCGGGGGCATCCCTCAGTATTCTGGGCTATCGGCTTGCCCTCTTGCTGACGGGGTGGATTGGCTTCAATCTGGCCGATCGCATCACCTGGCCCTGGGTTTATGGCCTGATGGCCGCCTCGCTGGGGGTGGGGGTGATCACCTCGATTTGGGCACCGGAACCGCTTCATCGCGATCGCCCCCCCGAAACCTTACAGCAAGCTGTTGTGCAGCCGTTTCAAGAATTTATGCAGCGGCTTGGTTGGAAACAAGCCCTGTTCACGTTGGTCTTCATCATCCTGTTTCGCCTGGGAGATGCGATGGTGGCAAAAATGGCAGTGCCGTTTCTGGGGGGCAAAGGGTTAGGCTTCTCCGATGCTGAGATTGGCACCATTCGCCAGGGCATGGGGTTAATTGCCACCATTGTTGGGACTCTGGCCGGAGGAGCCGCTCTCAGTCAGCTCGGCATTAACCGATCGCTGTGGATTTTCGGTGGATTGCAAGCGGTGAGCAACCTGGGGTATTACATCCTGGCCGTGGTGGGCCAGAACTTAACGGTCATGGTGCTGGCCATTAACGTCGAGAACTTTTGTAGCGGGTTGGGTACGGCTGGGTTTGTGGGATTTTTGATTAGCCTTTGTAATCCCCGCTTTTCTGCTACCCAATTTGCGCTGCTTTCTAGCTTAATGGCGGTGGGGCGAGATCTGCTGGCTGGCCCTGCTGCCGGAGAATTGGCCCAACGGCTACCGACCCTCATCTCAGCCGATACTCCCCTCTGGTTAGCAGGGGCAACCCAACAAGGATGGGCTTTGTTTTTCTTGATCACGCTGGCGGCGGCCCTCCCTGGCCTGCTACTGTTGCCCTTCTTTGCGCCGTGGCATGGGCGATCGCCGTGGATTTACCAGGAGGCTGATCAGGATTCCCAGGATTCAATGTAGGATGAAATGAGAGAACTTCACAAATCTTGAGTAAGATTTCAGAAAACTTCTCTCTCGTCATAACAAAACTTTTAAACTGGCTCCTATGGCAATCTTTCGGCAGTACGTTGCACCCCTGTTGATTGTTCTGGTATTTTTGGTGGCGCTGTTGGCGGTTAGCTCCCGGATTTTCCTGGTGGATGATATGGCCGCGCCTGCCCCCATTGAAGAAATGGCTCCGCAAAATGCCGCTCTTTCTACCTCAGGCAAGGTTTCTAGTTTGCCCCCTTCCCTGTCAGCCCTGATCAATGGGTTGCCAGACGATACGGCCCTTTAAGCAGTGACCCCTGTGGAGCGATCGCCCCTGATTTCATTACCGCCTGGTTACTCGATGCGGCAGGGGTCTACGCTGGATCGGGCAAAGCTGCTTAAGTTTATGCATCTCACCTATCTGGAGCTTGCACCGCAGGGGGATTTGTCTCATCTGGCGCAAACCGTTGAGCAGTACTTTTCCCAAGACACGCCCATCTGGTGGGTGACTTGGCCCATGCACCAAACTGCCCCGGTGGCCGCGTTGCCGTCGTCTCCGGTGGCCCTGCACCCAATTGCCTGTCTCTGGGTGGGAACCGCAATTGATCAACGCTCTGGCGATCGCCATGCCCATATTTTTCTGCTCTATGTAGCACCGGAGCACCGCCGTCAGGGCATTGGCACCGTCTTAATGCAGCAAGCTGAACAGTGGGCCTTGGCCCGTGGCGATCGCCAGATTGGGCTACAGGTCTTTCAAACCAACCAACCCGCCCTGAAGCTGTATCAACATCTGGGCTACCAGACCGAATCGTTAGGCATGGTCAAACCCCTCTCCCACCCCGATCGCCTTTAGTCCTGCCAGCATCGACTCCTGAAGCGCCTGGGTGAGGGCTTCAGCCGTTCGCTTATCGTTAAGTTGCTGGTAATCACGAGCATACAACGGTGGGCAAATGTGGATGGTAATGGCGGCCCACCGCTGATCACGCGGTTGATACCGAATGGCGATCGGCACCACCGGAATCGCCTCCCCCTCCAGCGTCGCTTCTGCTTGCAGGACCAGACGCGCCAACCCAGTTTTGAGAGTACGTACTGGCTGGTCCCGGACAATTCCCCCCTCTGGAAACAACACTAACTTTTTGCCTGCTTGCAACAGGGCGATCGCGGTGCGAAAACTTGATAGCTGAGGCCGCGCCAGATCGACGGGAAACGCCCCTAAACGGCGAATCAACCAACCTTGAATCCCTGCAAACTGGTTAGCATTCGTCATAAACCAGAGTGGCTCTACACTCAACAATCCCAGCACCACCGGGTCCCAACGGCTAAAGTGCTTGGGAGCCAGCACCAGTGGCCCGTTGACAGGTAGATGCTCAATCCCCTGGATTACGATCTGCCGGAAGTAAATGCTCACAAACAAGCGATGAATCGGCAGTAATGACCAGTACAACCAGGCGTTAACCGAGACTGACTCCCGTATATCCTGCCTCATCGGGCCTTACCGGGAAGACGCGGCACTATCGGGAGTCCCACTTGTGCCAACCGCTTGCTCCAAGGTTTGTACGGTCAAAACCTGGGGTGGCGTTGAATCGGGCGGATACAACAAATCCACTTGCACCATGCGTCGTGCATTTCCAGGCAAGGTCAGCGTCACTAGGGGTTCGCCCCGTTGCCCCCGTTGCTGCGTGACGTGAATAAAGCGGGTTTGCACGGTGCCGCTATCGTCGGTATACCGGATTCGGACGGGACCACGGAAGAAAACACGGTTTTCGGGGGGGTTGAAAAAGAGTAATCCACCCTTGTTGCGATCGTCCTTCAAGGGAGTTTGAATCGCTAGAGTGATCGTTTGCGGTTGCTTGTTGGGGTTATGCAACGGCAAGGTCAGGCTGTACTGAATTCCGTAGTTGCCGTGAGCCTGGTACGCCGTATCGGGGTAACGAGCCAACAGCTTGGCACTTTGAATTTGTCCTGTGCCCAAAGTTCCCCGGTATACGGTACTTAATCCATAGGAAAAAGCGCGGCCTCGTTTGGGAATTGTCAGAATATCGCTCTTGGGTGTATCCGTCAGTTTGGCTTCCCACTGAGAACCCACCGCAATCCCAGCGACTCGACCATAAAAAACTCGAACAACATTGGTTCCAGGGGTGGTCGGAGGAATATCTCGCGGCCCCGCCAATCCGCCTCGAACTAATAGGGTTTGCCATTCCTCAATCGTGGGAGCACGTTCCCGCCCGTCGGTTAAAGGCGCATGCATCGCCAGACTGGCGGCATAGATTGGCCCTGAACTGCGTAACCGAAGTAGCGTCGATCGCCCATTAGAACCGGGAGCACCCGCTACAGGAATGGGAAAATTGAACAACATCTGGTTCTCACCCGGTTGCAAGATAATTTCCCGGGGTAGGAGACCCTGCCGCCGCCCCCGCAACAAGTCATTCACCACGCGGCTACCGGGGCCAGCATAAACAGTTCCTAGGGGGTCTTCTACGTAGGATGGGAGCGAAACGAAAAGCGCATCCGGGCGGGTCATGTAGCTTGCGCCCTGAAGCACCTCTACCCGCACCGGTTGAGAGGTGGGATTATTCAGCAACAACCCATGAAAGAGCGTCCGAGGAGGACCCGTGCGGATCCGGGCAATATGGTGAGAGAAGAAGTCGAATCGCCCCTGAAATGGGTAATTCAGGTGAGCAGCGGGGACACTTTTACCCACTGCTGGAAAGGTAGAAATCAGGATGCCCTCCGTTTGCACCACTTCTGGACTGTTACTGTTGAGTACCGGCACCGCATCTAATTGGCCAGGAAGTGGACGAACCTCCTGCGGCTGAAAAATCTCCTGGGTTTGGAGTGTTTCTTGCGCGGGGAGGGATTCGCGTGGAATGACTAATTCCTGAGCTGGAATTTTAGGTTGAATCTGGCTGGGCGGTGAGGTCGGTAAAGTCGGCAGGGCTTGTGCCAGAGTGACAATCGGGAGAAGCGGTAGCATAGCGGGTGGATCGAGTTGTTTAAGTGAGCCTTCAATGAATAAATTCGTTGAACGTCCTGCAAGGTTTGCTGAGATGTTAAGACAGGTAATCATCTTTCAGCCGGAGCATGGTGCCTTATGCAAGATGGAGGTGAGCAGTTGAGCGTCAACAACGACAGCAGCCGGGTTGACAAATTCTCGTTTTGAAAGAGAATGACTTGAACCTTATCTCGTCACAAAACGAAACAAGCCCAAAGGTCATCGTAAATGGAAATGGGAACCAGAAACCATTCTTTCCTGTCATCCTCCAGTGGTATGAGGTCACAAAGCGGGTAGATGTCCCTCAAGATGAACCGAAATGTCTCCAAGAGTCATTAGACTAATGAATACTCAGGGAACTCAAATGCTTGGGGCACTTGAATGCTGAGAGCATTGAGATGAGACAGTTGTGGCAGGTTGGCATATTCTTTCGTTAACAATCCTTCCAAACGCAGTATTCTAACTGATTTACCTGACACCCCCAATGGTTAAGGCGAAAATGCGACAATTTTTACATCTACTACACGGAACACCTCACGATCGCACTCAGGCGATCGCCGATCCTCACGCGATCGCACATCCTCTAACAAACGGCTTGAATGCGGCCTCAACAATGGGTTTGGCCATCGCTGGGGCGATCGCTTTGGTTAGTGTACCCTCCCCCGCCCCGGCAAACACACCTTTTTCCACAGCTAGTAATTATTGTGAAGGTAAGACCCGTGACGGGGTGCTACAGGGCCGAGTCGAGTGTCAGTTTCCCAGTGGCAATCGCTTTACGGGGGAACTTCGGGATGGTAAGCGGCAGGGCAATGGAGTTTTTACCTTCGCCGATGGCACCCGATGTGAAGGCATGTTTCAAAATGATCTATTGAATGGTCGTGGAGTTTGCGTGTTTTTGGGTGGCAATCGTTACGAAGGGGAGTTTCGCAATAGTCAACGTCACGGACAGGGGACTTTTATATTTGCTAGTGGTATTCGCTGTCAGGGCACGTTCCAGAATGACGAGTTGCAGGGGACGGGAAGTTGTACGTATCCCAGTGGGAATCGGTATGAGGGCGGGTTTCAGAATGGTAAAAAGCAAGGACGTGGTACTTTAACCCTGGCGAATGGCACACGCTGTCAGGGTGTGTTTGACAGCGATTGGTTAAACGGGTTTGCGGTGTGTACCTACCCTTCAGGTATGCGCTATGAGGGTGAGTTTCGGGCGGGCAAGCAAAGCGGGAAAGGGGTTTTTATTATGGCGAATGGTTCTCGGGTGGAGGGAGCCTGGAGAAATGGCCGATTTGTGGAAACGAGACCCAGTCGCTTGAACACGATTGAGATTAATTCGCCCCTGGTGCCTTCGCCACGGTAAGAAAAGTGGGCAAACAGAAGAGAGCAGAGTGAAGAGGGCACAGAGCAGTGGCAGTAGCACGCTGTAAGGTGATTTGAGACTGTAGCTAGAATCTTCTTTGTAAAGGAAGGTCGGGTTTCGTTGAGTTTCTTTAACAGTTTGGGGCATAAATATTGCTGTTTGTAAGGATTTCTGCCCTTCAAGACGACTCATCCTTTAGACTGAATTTCACTTCTAAAGTGTCGTTTCAAAACTGCTTTGATTTGGATATGGTGAATCTTTCCTGGCACGACTGGTTACTTGTTCTTTCCTTCTTTGCCTCGATCTCAGGGGTGGCTTTGCTGAAGGTTGCTCCCCAACCGGCCAAAGATGAAATGGAAGCGGCTGATCAAATGCTGATGCTGATGAGCTTTGTGTATTGGTTGGTGTACTGTATTGCCTTTGCTGTGCAACAGGTGCTTTCTCCTGATTGGGAAGTGGCCGTGTTAAGTGTGAAATTAACGGGTGTGATTTCGTTTTTATTAACGGCTAGTTGTGTTCTGAGTTTGCCGCTCAATCGAGTATCGGTGCGTCAAACCGAATAATTTACTTGAATCAGACTGATTTGCTCAGGCTGGTTGAGGTGATCAGGTTAGTTGACGATTGAGATTAGCGAGTTTTCAAAAGTTGAGCGATCGCATCGGTGAGTTCCTGCTGGGACTGTTGAGTGATGACAAACACTTCCTGGACGGTTTTTCCTTGACGCGCAATCACCTTGAAACCACCCCGAATCGGGACTGAGATCTTCAGAGTGAGGCGAGGCGTATGCGATCGCACCGCCCCAATTACTCCGGGCGTAATGGTTTGGATGCCTTCCTGGAAACTCAACTTTTCTAGTAGGGCAATCAGTCCAGGGATGTGAGTGGAATGATTGAGCACAACGCGACCTCTGGCTGGTTTTTCCATGATTGACCTCAAGCCGCTTCCAGGGGGGCCATCGTCAGTCCCTCCCGGTCAAGCTGCATATGGTAAAGCTCGGCTTGCTCTTGCGGCCCCACCCATACGATCGCCTGCCCGTCAAAATGGACCTGATTGGTCAGTTCCCAGGCGCGATCCGGGGTCATGCCGGGAATATATCTCAACAAACAATTTGCAACGTGCTCAAATGTATTGAAGTCATCGTTCAATACGATCACTTTGTAATTGGGATACTGTTGGCCAATCGTTTGGCTAGACCGAGTGGGGGCAGTGGATGGCGCGATCGCGCTGATGGGGTGGGTGGTCACACAGGGTATGCTCATAGCCGGATAGGTGGAAACAGGTGATACTCAGCGAGGTGGCAACTAGCATCCTATCGTGCCTGCTCCTCAGAAAGTAGAGGCTAAGGATGTAAATTTTTGACCTGCTGAAAAATGAGTAGCATGGCGGCTGTAGCCAGAAGCGTAGGAGTGAGCCAGTCGCCCCAACGGTAATACAGGGTTTGAGTGTGCCGACGGTAGATGGTCTCGGCGTGAAGCTGGTAAACGCGGGGCTGCGATCGCCAGATGACTTTACCATGCGGATCGATAAAGCCAGAATAGCCCGTATTGGTGGCGCGAGCGGCCCAGCGATCAGTTTCGATGGCTCGCATTAAATCCTGGGCCTGATGTTGGGCCATCAACACTTCGCTGTAGGGATCAAGATTGGACGCAGTGAGAATAAACTGGCCTCCCGTCGCCACCTGTGCCCGAAACAATTCCGGAAAAACCGATTCATAGCAAATGCTGGCGATCGCACGACCAAAAGGGGTATCAAAGGTTTGGTCCGTCCGCCCTGGCACCATGCTGGATTTGATGGGAGACAATCGACCAATCCAGCGACCGACCGTTGCTTGAAACGGAATGTACTCCCCTAACGGCACTAATTTAATTTTGTTGTAACGGCCCACGATCTCCCCGTTGCTGGCGATCGAGAGCAAACTTTGGGTGATACTTTCTCCATCGGATACGAAGATGCCTAACCAGGCGGGCACCCCCTGCGCGACCACCGCTTGATAAAACGGATTACGGGATGCGTCCCATAGAAATGGCAGTGATCCTTCAGGCGTTAACACTGCATCCACGCCCTGAGCCGCCAACGTTTCGTAGCCCCCCACATAGCCCCGCACCGCTCGTTGAATGCCACCCGGCGAAAGCTTTTCCCGCGTGGGAATGTTCCCCTGAACGATGCCAAGGGTGAGCGCATTAGCTGGTGTATCGGCTAGGGGTTGAAGATACAGCCCATAGCCAATGGCATGAGCCGAGAGTAGCAAGCCCGCCGCGATCGCAACGAGGGTTAGCGGCGATCGCGCGTTGTCCTGACGCTGCATCCACGCTTCTGCCAACAACCCATTACAAGCCACAATCGCCGCCGTGACGACGAAAGGACCAGACAACCGCCCTAAATGCAGAATGACTAAATTTCCTGGACTTTGGGTGAAGGACAGCGAAGTCCAACTGAGGGGAGTCAAATTTAGGCCAAACTCCAACCCACACCACAAGGCCGTTCCTACCCAAATTTTGGTCAACGTGCTCCGAAATGACTTGCCAACTTCTGGTGCGATCGCGGTCTGGCGAAATATCTCTACGCCATCTGGTTTTTGGCTTCTCGCTTCTCGTTGCGGGCGGCGGCTGATCCACCCCATGACCCAGGCCCATGCTAAGTTCGCGGCGGTGCCCCAGAGGGTAATGAAGCCCCAACAGAACACCGCGATCGCGACACTTGCCAGCCACGGCAGCCCCATCCAGGTCAGAGGATGCAGCCCTAAAATCCAGGAAAGGGTGAGGCCGTGATACCCGAATCCCCAGGCCAACGGATACAGGAGCGATCGCCGCGAGCGTCCGGACTCCTGCGATCGACTGACGACAACCCAGAACGGCACCAGGGCGATCCAGGCCAACCACCAGGCATTCAGCGGCGCTGCGGCCAAACTCATCAAAATGCCGCTCCCCAACGAGAGCAGCACCTTTAACCAGGGCTGTTTCATGCCATTTCTGCCGATACTCCTTTGATTTTAGATTGATCTGAAATCGCGTTCCTAAATCGTGCTCTTAGATTGCGGTCTGAAATCGCGGTCTGAAATCGCGTTCCTAAATTGAGTAATAGAGCGGAAAGGCACGAGCCTCCTTCGGTTTGACAAACACCCGTTGTTGGGGTTCCAGTTTTAACTCATCAAACCGTTCGCGGGTCAGGTGAGCGGTAAGGACTTGCCCATCGTCCAGCGTGAGTTCGGCCTGAATTTCCCATCCCAGGTGAATAATCCGGCTTACCCGTGCGGAAACCGAGGAATCACCAGGGGCCGTTTCCACCAAAATATCTTGTGGCCGCAGGAAAACCTCTGGATGGGGACTATCAAACCCATTGGCTTGAAAGATGCCCGCTGTACTGGGCAACACATTCACCGGCCCAATGAAACTCATGACAAAAGCACTGGCCGGATGGTCATAAATCTGAGCCGGAGAGCCAATTTGCTCCACTTTGCCCTTATTCATCACCACAATTTCATCCGAAACTTCCATCGCTTCTTCCTGATCATGGGTAACGAACACCGTCGTCACATGGACTTCATCGTGCAATCGTCGCAACCAGGCCCGCAAATCCTTTCGCACTTTGGCATCCAAGGCCCCAAACGGTTCATCTAATAGGAGTACTTTCGGTTCTACAGCTAAGGCTCTAGCCAGGGCAACTCGTTGGCGTTGGCCGCCGGAAAGCTGAGAGGGGTAGCGATCGCCCAATCCCTGGAGTTGCACGAGTTCCAAAAGCTCCTCGACTCGTGCTTTCACTTTGGACGAGGGCGTTTTGCGAATTTCTAGAGAAAAAGCAATGTTTTTCCGCACTGTGAGATGCTTAAACAACGCATAATGCTGAAACACAAAGCCAATATTGCGATCCTGCACTGTTTGATGGGTTGCATCTTCACCAGTCAACCAGATGCGCCCGGTGTCAGGTTCTTCCAAGCCTGCAATCAACCGCAATAGTGTCGATTTGCCCGATCCCGACGGCCCCAATAACGCCACTAACGAGCCACTTTTAATCGTTAAGTTGACCTGGCTGACTGCTTCAAAGCTGCCAAACCGCTTTGATACATCTTCAACAACAATGCCCACAGTGTACATCCCTTTGGTGGTAAAAAATTTGCCCAGATAGAACAGCAGTCAAGGCGGGAGAAAACCACAGTTCTTTGGTAGGTTTTTCGTAGTTTACAGCATAATTCTCGGTCACAAAAGAGTGAGGCCGGGCTGGATGATTTTATTTGTATTCCTGTGGTTTTCTTAGATTAGAATAGAAAGGTTGTGACGAAAAATGTTCGGCAATGGCTGTTCCTAAGAAGAAAACCTCAAAATCGAAGCGCGATATGCGTCGTGCCACCTGGAAGCGGAAAGCGGCTGCCCAAGCTCAGAAGGCATTGTCTATTGGTAAATCAATCCTGACTGGACGGGCAGAAGGCTTCGTATATCCTCAGGATGACGAGGACGAAGACGAAGAAGCCTAAGATTCAGTAAACCTGGTTTGACTGAAAACGTTGCAAGGGAGGAGTCAGGCGATGGCAAAGTTTTTTCATAAACCGGACCCCAGTCAGCGCGATCGCGTTCCTCCCGGTCAGCATCTTGCCAGTGGTTTTCCCGTCCTCACCTATGGCGATACCCCTGAGGTCACTACCGCCACCTGGCAATTGCGGGTTTGGGGGCTGGTGCAGGAAAAGACGTTTACCTGGAATGATGTGATGGCAGTGCCACAAAGTCATTTCACGGCAGACTTTCACTGCGTCACGACCTGGTCAAAATTAGATGTGCAATGGACCGGCATTAAAGTGACCGACTTCATGCAACACATTGAAGTTGATCCCCAGGCCAAACATTTGATGCAACATTGCTATGGTGGCTATACCACCAATCTCTCCCTGGATGACTTTTTGCGGGAAGAGAACTTTTTCGCGCACACCCTGAATGGCGAACCTCTACCAGCCGAACATGGCGGACCGTTGCGTCTGGTTGTCCCTCACTTATACGCCTGGAAAAGTGCTAAGTGGCTTAATGGGTTAGAGTTTCTGGCTCAAATGGATCTGGGATTTTGGGAGCGGAACGGGTACCATCATCGTGGTGATCCCTGGGCCAAGGAACGTTACAGCGTTATTTAAGCAGTATTTGCAGTGTCATTTCTGCGGGTTGACTCATTTTAATCGCCAAAATTTTAATGTTGTGCAATGGTTGGCTGGGAGTGTAGTGACGCTTAAGGTGACAAAAGTTTATTTCATAATGGTCTTTCACCCCTTAAGTTAATAAAGCGATCGCGGTTGCGTTACCAGTGCCCACAAATATTGATTCATTAACCAGTGGTGATTGCCCTTCCGATGTGGTCTCTGAGGGGCAATTATTGGTGCAGGGGTTTGAGTCGCGCAGGTTGTCCACGGCTCAGATTCAACAACTCTCCCCGGCAGCGCTTGCGTATATCGGAGATGCGGTCTACGAACTATTTATTCGACGTTGTTTTCTTACGCCGCCTCAGCGGATTCAGTCTTACCATCAACAGGTAGTAGCTCAAGTGCGAGCTGAAGCTCAGGCGCATCATCTGCAAATGCTGATCCCCCATCTTACCCCGATGGAAATGGAGTGGGTCAAGCGGGGGCGGAATGCCGCGACGGGTCGTCCGAGACGAGTTGATCCTGACATCTATCAACAAGCCACCAGTTTAGAAGCCCTGGTCGGTTATCTCTATCTCACCAATGCTCAACGATTGATGGAGCTATTGAATTTACTCCATCTAACGTCTGTCGAAACGACTCAATCATCCATCTAAATGCGTCCTATTTTCTGAATTCGTCTGGTTTTCCCTGATCGGGATGCGCCTAAATTTAGTTCCATTTCTGTGTCGTGGCACGCCATTTCCTTCACGTCTCTGGTGACAAATTATGAATGATAAGAAACCCAAATCAAACTCTTCTCAGCGATCGCCCAGACGGGCCGGGGGATCAGAGCGTCCTCAGCCTAAGCGATCTGACAAATCTGGCCAACATCCCCGATCCCGGCAATTTGCGAAACCGATCGCCGTCGATCGCGATCGCAAACCTGCTCCCAAGGTCAAACCAGCCCATACCTCTCCAGCCCATACCCCCATCGAAGTGGTGGAGCAGGACGAACCAGAACTCATCTACGGTCGTCACCCGGTGCTAACCGCATTAGAGAAGGGTCGCACCCTCAATCGCATTTGGATTACGACCCGACTGCGGTACGATGAGCGCTTTCATTCCCTACTGTCTGATGCCAAAGGAAATGGTGCCGTCATTGACGAAGTTGATCCCCGGCGACTGGATCAGATTACAGAAGGTGCTAACCATCAAGGTGTAGTGGCTCAGGTGGCACCATACGAATATGTAGAACTAGCAGATTTGATCGAACAGGCAAAAGCCAAGTCTGAACAGCCTGTGCTGATTGTGGCCGATGGCATCACAGATCCCCATAATCTGGGCGCGATTATTCGGACGGCGGAGGCAATGGGCGCACAGGGTTTAGTGATTCCCCAGCGTCGCGCTGTTGGGATCACCGCCACCGTCGCAAAAGTAGCCGCGGGTGCCCTGGAAACGTTTGCTGTTGCGCGGGTGGTGAACTTAAGCCGAGCCTTGGAAGACCTGAAAGCGGCGGGGTTTTGGACCTATGGCTTGGCGGCAGAAGCAACTCAATCGCTGTCCACGGTGCAATTCTCTGGAGCGATCGCTCTCATCGTTGGGGCAGAAGGGGAGGGGTTAAGTTTGCTCATCCAAAAATCGTGTGATCATCTAATTTCGATTCCCCTGGCAGGCAAAACACCTAGCCTAAATGCCTCAGTTGCATCGGGAATGGCCATTTACGAAATTTATCGGCAGCGGCAGTCCAAACCCCTTCATTTAGACAGATTAAACTCAACGTGGTTGAAAAAAGCAGAGGCATCAGAGTATAACAAATCATGAAGCAAGTGGAGCATCCCCTTGTTTCAACACGGCTAAGTCGATAACAAGCCATCGGTAAAATTGGCAGGTAGATAATGCAGGAATTTTTAACCAGTTTGTTGGATATTTTGGGTCTTGCCTGGTGGGTTGAGATCACGACGGAGGCTCCTCGCTGCACTTATTACTTTGGACCGTTTTCATCCCATGCAGAAGCAGAAGCGGCAAAACCTGGATACGTTGAGGATCTTCAGTCAGAGGATGCTCAAGGGATTTCCGTCGTCGTTAAGCGCTGTAAACCCGAACGGCTCACCATCTCTGACGATGTGGGGGAGTTGCGAGGTAAGGTGACGCCATCCTTCAGCAGTCCCGTGTCCTAACTAAGGTTGAGCGCTCGAATTGCACTGGTCAGGAACCAATTTCCTGACCGATTGACCTTACCTTTGACTTCGAGTTGCTGATGAGTGTGGAGCGTCATCAATTGTTCGTTTACCGCAGGGCATAGAGTCACCACGTTGAGATTGGTTTGACCATTGGTTTGTGGTTCAAAACTCTTGAGTATGTAGGTCTGCTCACCGGTCTTAATGAATGTGCCTGTTATGGTTAAAGTGAGCGATTGAGCTGGTAACGCCGAATTGGACGGCGGAATCGACGTTTGGAGATTGTCGGACGAGTGAGCAGGGTCATGAGGTAAGGGGCAGTAGCCATTCCCTGGATAATTCTCCGGATTGGAGATGTAGTAGTGTTGCCAGGATTGCCATTCAGGATGGCTCGGTGGCAAGTTCAATAGGGGGATCACAGCGGCAGGGGCCGATGGATCGGATAGCAATGCGATTTGCAGCGATCGCACATCCAAATCACGCGGTTGGCAAGCCTGTTCAACACACAGGGCGGCGGCCATTCCTGCGGCCTGCCCCACTCCCAGCACAATCGGCTGTAAGCGAGTTGCACCATTCGCCATGTGGGAAACTGAAAAATTCTTTTCGCACGCTAAAAAACCATCCACCGAGTTTGAGACCAGGGCACGATAGGGAATTGTGAAGGGTGTACCTGTCCAGCGGCCACCCCAACGCATGGCTTTGGGAGCCAGGGGAATGTCACCACTGGGGTAATGGTGATCGTTGACATAATTGCCGATCGCGATCGCATCACACTGGGTTGCGGCTTCGGTACACCCCTGAGCCACAACAGTGAAGGGTAATGCCGCGACACATCCTTTTGGCAGCGGTAATAGATCCTGCTCTCGGACTGTTGTAATCCCGACCAGGCGGCGGCTTTCTCGGTAGTAAGGATGGGAAGCATAGGCCCCTCCACCCCAGGGTAAATCTGGTGGAAACAGTCCTGCGGCCAAGCCGTAACGCCGACCCAGGTGAGTTTGAATCCAACGGGCAAAACTCTGAGTATGCCAGCGGGCCTCCTGCAAAAATTCCTGTTGGTCGGTTGGGCTGCCAATCAAACGCTGAACACCCTCACCGTAATCATTCCCGTGGATGGGCCAGTTAATCATGAAGCGGTTTCCGGGCAGTCGTCCATAATTCAAAAACTGCTCACCACCGTACTGCTCCCAGGCTCCAGTGAAGCGATCGCCCATTGTTTCGACGGGTGGAGACGGAATTTCAGGCGCAATGTTGCCCGCGCCAAAATCCTGCATTACCACCACCCAGGTGGGCACCTGGATAGGATAGGTCTGGGTCAGGGGTGTGGCCTGAGGAGGGGCACTGGGTTCATTAAATTCAGCCTGGAATTCCCAACCCCAGCGATATGGGATCTCTCCCAGCGCCAGTAAGTCGCCTAATTCGGTGCCATCCAGGGTAATTTTGGCCTGGATCAGGTAATCGGCAAATCGGACCCCAGTGATTTGTTGTCCCTGCTTGATCACTTCTAAAGGCACCTGCCCTTTGATCCAGGTTAAGTTGGGCAGTGCGGCTACCCAATCGGCAAAAATTTGGGCACCCAGACTGGGATCGTAGGTAAAGAAACTGACCCAGCCGTGGTCTAATCCTTCGGGTTGGCGGATTTGCAACTCGCGCAAAAAGGCACCCCACAGACCTGTTTGCAAAGCCAATAATTCATTGCCATCGGGAGCCGACACGCCTGCACTGGTTAGCATTCCTCCCAACCAGGAAAATTCACTCACTAAGATAGTGTTGGCGCCCCGTCGTGCGGCTTGTAGAGCAGCAGCAGTTCCCCCAGTGCCACCGCCAACCACAAGCACATCAGTTGCGATCGTTTCCATAATTGCCAGTCGTAAGATTCAGATGTTTAGCCTACAGCCTTTTGGCGAGGTTAATTGCGGTTTTTCATCAAATTGGACTACAAGAAATTGGACTACAAGAAAAAGAGCCGCAGGAAACATCTCCTTCGACTCTTTCGGGTGCAACAATTAAACGTCAAAAGCATCTGCAAGACCGACGCGCGATCGCTGATCAGGTCAGGTCTCATGCAGTCTTAGCTACCAGGAGTCACTTTATCCAGGGCTTTCTTGACCTGATCCTTAAAAGTAGTGGCATCCTGAGAGTTGTCAGGGCTGCTCATCTTATCCAGATCTGCACCGCCCTGTACTTCATTGACCCCTCGTTGAGCACGTTCAGACACTTCCTGCATGGAATCCAGGCCGGAGTTCAAAGATTTTTCGGACTCATCATAAATTTTCTTCAGTTGCACTTCCCCATCAGAGGGTTTGCTTTGGGATGTCATCCCGGCGGCCAGAGCTGGAACTGCATTAGAAAAAACTAGAAGCGCACACGTAAAAGCAACCACTAAAAACCGTAGCGGGCGCAGAATCTTTGCATAAAAATTAGCTGTCATGGTGTTATTTCCTCCAAGTTTTACAACTTGTTATCTAGTAAACAAGCGGATCACTTCTTGAACTCTGTCGGAAGCGATACAACTGTTTTACCCTGGAAGCCGCGATCGCTCTATCAACCCCTGGATGGAAATTATTTAGTGTCAGAAAAAACAAAAGTCAACCTTGAGACATAGGGGGTCGGTAGAAGCTGGGTTTCTTGCCTCTGGCTCTGGCTCTGGCTCTGGTTCCCGGCTCCTACCCCTACTTACTGACTGCCGATCCCGCTTTAGGGAGTTGTTTCTTCATCTCATCTGCATATTGGTCAGCATTCAGTCCAACGATGAGATGAATGATGTGATTGGGGAGATACATTAGATTTTCTATGCCTGCTTTGCGGAGAGCCTCTTCATCAATGTTTTGATCATTCTCTAGTTGGAGGCGGAGTCGAGTCAAAGCGACCTCATCAACTTCGCGGATATTGGTTGAACCGCCTAATGCGGCGATCGCGGCTTGCATTTTTTGGGTTGCTTCTGGATCACGCTGTAATTTTGGCATTGCTGCCGCCTCGGCTTCAGCCGCAGCGACCTCAGCAGGGTCCGCACGATAGACCTCATCGGCTTCGGGGCCAGCCCCCTTCAGATAGTCCATCATGTCCGTTTTCAAGTTCTCAGAGCGGGGACCAAAAATTGCCTGCACACTATCTCCCACTTCCAATACACCAGAAGCACCCAGTGCTTTTAAGCGGGCTTTGCTGACCTTACTTTTGTCATTAACTGTAATTCGCAAGCGGGTAATGCAGGCATCGAGTACCGCAATGTTGTGCCGACCGCCAAATGCTCGGACTAACTCGCGGGCCATTTCGGTGCCACTGCCCACAGCGACAGGAGAACTATCGCTCTCCCCATCGTCCTCCTCCCGACCCGGTGTTTTGAGATCAAAGGTGCGAATCGCAAACCGGAAAACAAAGTAGTAAACTGCTGCCGCGACAATCCCACCCCCCACAATTAATTTCCACACTCCAGGTTGTCCGTTCCAGTTGCCTAACTGGTTGAACAGAATGAAATCAATGAAGCCCTGGGAGAAGGTAAAGCCCATCCGCCCGCCCAAAAAGACGAAGAGAAAATCGCAGATCCCGGCCATTAGCGCATGAATGGCGTAAAGCAGGGGCGCAACGAACAGGAAGGAGAATTCTAGCGGTTCGGTAATGCCTGTAAGAAATGATGTGAGCGCCGCAGACACCATCAAACTGCCGGTCACGGCCCGATTTTTGGGTTTAGCGCATTGCCAGATGGCCATAGCTCCGGCGGGAAGCCCAAACATTTTGAACCAGTAGCCACCGCCTAAGATGCCGGCGGTGGGATCGCCGGCAAAGAAACGGTTGATATCGCCCCGCACCAGTTGCCCGGTGACGGGATCGGTAAAGGCCCCAATCTGGAAGAAAAAGGGCACATTCCAGACGTGGTGTAGACCAAAGGGGAGGAGCGATCGCTCCACCACGGCGTAAATGCCGGCGGCGACGGGAATATTGGCCCCACTGGCGGCGGCATTGGCAAACTGATTAATGGCTCCCCCAATCGGCGGCCAGATCACGCTCATCACCATGCCAACAGCGATCGCCACCACGCCCGTAATGATCGGGACTGACCGCTTACCAGCAAAAAAGCCTAGATATTGGGGCAACTTGATGCGAAAGAAGCGGTTGAACAAGTAGGCCGCAATACAGCCCATGATTAGGCCACCAAATACGCCCGTATCCAGGGTCAGAATGCCTAAGACGGGCTTCATCCAGATGTTGGGCGCGGGTTGGCCCTGTTCGATCAAGGTTTTGACCTGTTCTTCGGTGACAAAACCACGGGAAACACCCACCGCCCCCAGCGCCGCAATGAACACCATGAATCCTACGGTAGCCGCCAGCGCCGAGGCTCCATCGTTGCCGGTGTAGGCAATGGCAACGGCGATCGCAAAAATCAATGGCAATGCCGCAAAAATCGCATCTCCAGAGGCTTTCATGATCGTCGCCAACCATTCCGGCAACCACCAAAACGTCGCATTGGTAATTTTGCCACTGGCGATGTTTTGCAGCTCAATCAACCGAGCGCTACCTAAACCAAGTAGTAATCCGGCTACAGGTAACACCGAGACGGGTAGCATTAAGGCTTTTCCCATCTGCTGGAGGAGAGCAAAGGCTTTTTTCCACATTTGGCTTCTATCTCCTGTCTTCCTTCGTCGTTTCGCGTTCCGGCTCTTTCGTCGTTTCTCCTTTCTTGTGCCGTTGGCCTCCTAATCTTCGATTCCCACACATAAGTCCCGCACGTCGGCTGCGGTGTCTAGCGAAATTGCTTTTGCGGCCAGTTGCTGGCAGGCCGACAGAGACAATTCCCGCACCTGAGCTTTGATGCTGGGAATCGTGGGGATGCTCACACTGAGTTCCTTGATTCCTAAGCCAATTAGAATGGGAACCGCCTGGGGATCGCTGGCAACTCCACCACAAACGCCACACCATTTCCCCTGTTTGTTAGCGGCCTCGGCAGCCATGCCAATCAATTTCAACACGCCCGGATTGAGGGCATCGGCAAAGGCAGCTAGTTTGGGATGCCCCCGATCCATCGCCAGGGTGTATTGCGTCAAGTCATTGGTGCCAACGGAGAAGAAATCGACCTCTTTGGCAAATTGATCGGCCATCACGGCGACGGCTGGCACTTCTACCATGATGCCGGCCTGAATCGGGGGAATGCCGAGTTTCTCAGTTTCCTCATCCAACATGCCCTTGGCCATGCGCCAATCTTCCAGGCGGGCAATCATGGGAAACATCACTTTGACTTGACCCAGCCGGGAAGCCCGCAGAATGGCTCGCAGTTGGGTTCGCATGATTTCGGGGCGATCGAACCCCAAACGTACTCCCCGCTCACCCAGAAAGGGATTTTCTTCATGGGGGATGGGGAGATAGGGGAGGGGTTTATCACCACCGACATCAAGGGTGCGGATGATGAGGGGGCGATCGCCCATGACTTGAGCCACACTGCTGTATAACTCGGCCTGTTCGTCTTCCGTGGGGGCAATCGCGCGATCCATAAAAACAATTTCGGACCGCAACAGACCGACCCCTTCGGTGCCCAGTGGAATTGCTTTTTCGGCATCGGCTTTGCTGCCAATGTTGGCAACCACTTCAATCCGGACTCCATCCTGCGTGATGGCCGGATCATGAGCCGTTGCCAGTTCTCGTTGGCGACGGGCCTTCAAACGAACCTGCCGTTCTCGGATGGCCGTCATTTCGGCAGGAGAGGGGTTGAGGCGCAGGGTGCCTTTACTGCCATCTAAAATCACGGGGGTGCCGTTGGGTAGGTCCATGATGCGCGGTTCAGAGCCAGCGATCGCGGGAATATCCATTGATCGCGCCAGGATCGAAACATGAGAGGTTGCGCCTCCTCCCACCGTACAAAAGCCCAGAACCCTGCCCTGATCCATCGTGGCAGTGTCCGAAGGATTCAAATCCTCTGCTAATAAAATGCAATGTTCTGGGTAGCGGGTAGGTTGTTCTGCTATGCCGGTCAGAATTCGCAGCACCCGCCCCCCCACATCCCGAAGATCATTGGCGCGGGCGGCCAGCAGTTCGTTTTTGAGTTGAGCGAGTTGATTGGCCTGATGAGTATAGGTTTGCTGCCACGCATAGGCGGCACTTTTGCCTTTGGCGATCGCGCTATCCACCGTTTCGATCAACTCTGGATCTTCCAGTAATTCCAGATGGGCCGCAAAGATCGCCGCCTTGCCCGAATCTTTCTGACCGTGAACCTTAGCCCGGAGCGCTTCGATCTCCAGTGTCGCCTGCCCGATCGCCTGATCCAGCTTGCGTTGCTCTTCTCGGGGAGTACCCTCCACCTCCGGCACCTTGATTTCCTGCCGATTGAGGCGGTAAGTTTGCCCCACAGCCACACCCGGAGAGGCCGCTACTCCCAGAATGATATTGGGGTCCGTAGAGCGGGGGCGCGGGGCAGGTTCTTCCGATTCTAAATGGGCCACGCTGGCGAGGGCGGGCACCGGGATGGCACCTTCTTCGCCTAAACCTGTGCGAATCGCTTCTGAGAGTTCGGCTACGGCTTCTCTGGCATCTGGTCCCGTGGCGATGACCTGAACCCGAGAATTTTTGCTGATGGATAAGCCCATGATGCCGACGACACTGCGCAGATTCGCCTGGTTGTCTTCGTATTTGAGGCGAATATCAGACTTATATTTTTTGGCTAAGTTGGTAAGTACGGCAGCCGGACGGGCGTGTAGACCAGTCGGGTTGGGGACTACGACTGGTTCAGAGGTGATGGTATCCCCGGTTTGGGCTTCGGTCAGCAGTTCGCCCCCCGCCATTGCCATTTCCAGGATGACGCTGGTCCCAACTGTGACGTTGCCGGTATAGGGCAAAAATTGGGAAACGCGATCGCTGTTGGTGATGACAATCTGGGTTAACAAACTTTTGGCATGAAGCGCTACATAGTCGGGATCAAATTCGATCAGAGGGGTACCCGTCGTGACGCGATCGCCCACTCGCACTTGGGGGGTAAACCCCTGTCCTTTCAGGCCAACCGTGTCTAAGCCAATGTGCATCAACACTTCTAACCCGTCTTCTGTGCGCAGGGTGATGGCATGATTAGCCGGATGAAGTTGAATCACTTCTCCATTACAGGGGGCCATGAGGAGGCGATCGGTCGGATCAATTGATACGCCATCCCCCACCATTTTCTGAGCAAAGACTGGATCAGGCACCTGTTCGAGGGGTACCAACCAACCCGATAGTGGAGCCTTGAGGACAACGGAGGATGGTTTCTTAACCAGTGTAGAGGTCATTCTCCTGGTTTCTCCCAACTGTTCTTTGACATCAATCAGGTTCCTGTGTTCTAAGGAATGAGCATTCAATAAAGTTATATTTCCATGAGTTTAATCAGGCGCGATCGCTGAATTGCGAATTGTCCCTATCGTAAAGGTTGCAATGGATTAGGAATATGAAAAATTGTTGTAGAAAAGGATTTGATGCCAACCGTTTGACCCTATTTTGCTGCACTCTGTTTTAGCGCAAGCAAGATGACAGCAAATTTAGCGCAAGCAAGATGATGGCAAATTTAGCGCAAGCAGGATGATGGCAAACCGTAGACATAGATCGAAAGATAGCAAAATCGAGCAATATCAAACCCTCCATCATCCTGTTTGCATTACCGCAACGCAATCTGCTCTCGCACCCCTGGAACCAGCGCTTTACCACTTTCGACATCAAACCAATGCACCTGCTCCGAGGGCAGTGCCAGGGTGAGAACCTGATTTTGCCAGTTGTTATTGGGTGGAAGTAACGCCCGCAGAATTATAGGTTGCTCGTTGCGCGAATTCTGCACTCGGATGCTGACCAGATTGTGCATTCCCAGATTTTCTACCAAAAATACTTTACCCTGGATTGTTTGCTCATCCTGGGGAGTCGCCAAGCGAATGTGTTCGGGTCGAATGCCCATCACCACACTATTGGGAGGAGCCACGCCCGTATCCGGTAGGGGTAAGCGAAAATCACCCAAAATAGCTTGCCGACCTTCACAGGGCAAGGTGGGCAGATTCATTTGCGGACTCCCCACAAACCCAGCCACAAACAAATTGGCAGGATGATTGTAGATCCGATGCGGGGCATCTAGTTGTTGCACACAGCCCTGATTTAGCACTGCAACTTTACTCGATAGCGTCATTGCTTCGGTTTGGTCGTGAGTCACGTATACGACTGGAACTTGTTGAGCATCAAACAATTGTTTTAACTCGGCCCGGACTTTTTCACGGAGCAATGCATCCAGGTTACTCAAGGGTTCATCGAGCAAAAATACATCAGGCCGACGCACCAAGGCTCGCCCCAAAGCGACCCGTTGTCGTTGCCCACCGGAGAGTTGCCCCGGTTTACGATCCATGAGGCCACCTAAATCCAGCGCTTGAGCCGCGCTGGCCACCCGTTGTCGAATTTCGGCTTCGGGAGTTTTCTTTAATCGCAGGCCAGAACACAAATTATCGAACACAGTCATGTGAGGATAGAGCGCGTAACTCTGAAACACCATTGCAATGTTGCGATCGCCAGGTCTCACATTGGTGACATCCTGCCCACCGATAAACACCTGGCCTTGAGTGGGTTGGTCCAGTCCGGCAATCATTCGCAAAATGGTCGATTTACCACAGCCTGATGGACCCAGGAGCGTCAGAAATTCGTCATCTTCCACGCTTAGGCTCACATCCTTCACAGGAATCACTTTCGGCGTGTAGGTTTTGTTGAGATGTTTGAGTTCGAGTTTAGCCATGATTCAGAATGGGAATAGGGAATGGGAATGGGCAGGGTGGGATGCAGGGAAAAGAGGGGGATGGGGGATGCGTGCGGCTACCCTTTAACGGCTCCGGCGGTTAGGCCCTGAACAATTTTACGCTGGAAGAAGAGAACCAGCAGTACCAGGGGCAGAGTACCTAAGACAGTTGCAGCGGCGATCGGTCCATAAGGAATCTCAAAAACGGAGGCTCCGCCGAGTTGGGAGGCTGCGACAGGAATGGTTTTCATATCTTCACGGGTGATAAAGGTCAACGCAAAAATAAATTCATTCCAGGCGGAGATGAAGGCGAGAATGCCTGTAGTGACGATCGCAGGAATCGTCATGGGCAATAAAATCTTCAACAACATGCTCCAGGTGTTGTAGCCATCGACGCGGGCAGAGTCTTCCAGATCTTTGGGCAATTGTTGAAAGAAGCTCCGCAACACCAGAATTGTGAGCGGTAAGTTGATGGCGGTGTAGGGGATGATCAGCGCCAGGTAGTTGTTACCCAGATGCAGCGCTTGCACCACTTCGATTAAGCCCAGGAATAGCAAAATACCGGGAAACAATGTGACAATCATGACGGCGGCTAAGATGGCCTTGCCGCCCACGGGGCGGAGTCGGGCCAGGGCGTAAGCGGCGGGAGTCCCAATGGCCAAACACACCAGGGTTGACGTAATCGAGACAAAAGCACTGTTTAAGATGTACCGGAAAAAGGGACGGCGTGTAAACAGTTCGATGTAATGATTTAGCGTAAACCGAGTGGGAAAATAAATAGTGGGTACGGCTGAAATATCTTCATTCACTTTGACGGAAGTCAGGACTTGCCAAAGCACTGGTGCCAGACTAATGAGTAAAACACCAATCACCGCTAAGGTCAGCAAAACTTTTCTCACCCAGGAGAGGTCGGTTTGCCGTTTGGGGGGTGAGGGCGTGACGAAGGTGCGATCGGGAGTGGTAGCAGTCATGGTAGGAAAGGGGAAATGGGGATGAACTTAAAGGGGGAGCATTGGTCGTTCGTTGGGCTTGGCTTGATTCGTCACAAATGACGATCTCGATTTTTAGGCGGCTTGGGTGCGTTTCCGAGTATGGGTCAGGAGGAAGCTGGCGATCGCCACAGCGAGGACCAGCAACGAGAAGGTCACGACCACAAGAGCCGCACCGTAACCAAAGTCGAGATACCGCATCACGGTGGCATAGATATAAAGTGAAACCACTTCCGTTGCACCACCGGGGCCACCTCCCGTCATGACAGCAATCAGGTCAAAAATACCAAAGGCTTGAGCAAAGCGGAACAAAACTGCAATCAAAATTTGAGGCATTAACAGTGGCACGGTAATTCGCCAAAAACTTTGCCAAGCATTAGCGCCATCTAAGGAATGTGCCTCGTATAAGTCATCAGAAATGGACTGCAATCCGGCAAGCAACAGGATACTAATAAAGGGAGTTGTTTTCCACACATCGGCAATGATGACGGCAATCAACGCGAGGGTCGGATTCCCTAACCAGTTAATGCCAGTATCAATCACTCCGACTCGCCGCAGAATATCATTCACCACCCCAAATTGATCATTAAAGATCCAGGCCCAGGCCAGACCGATCAGGGCTGTGGGTAAGGCCCAGGGAACCAGGGCCGAGGTGCGAACCAGCGATCGCCCAACGAATTTTTGGTGCAGAACGAGGGCGATCGCCATCCCTAAAATCAACTCCAGAATCACAGAAGCCGTGGTGAAGAGAATGGTCGTCCAAAAGCTTTGCCAGAAGCGCCCATCTCCCACCAACCGAACATAGTTATCGAGGCCGCTGAAAACGGGTTGCAATTGTGTGCCCAAACTTTTGTTGAACAAGCTCAACCAGAAGGCCCGCACAATTGGGTAAGCAAAGACTAACAGCAACAGCAGTAAGGCGGGAATCATCAACATCCAGGCGGTGCGTTGTTCCCGTTGCCGAATGGGGTCAAGTTTTACCATGATTTAGCCCTCCACACCTAAAAGTCGTCGAGTTTCGCCGGCAGCTCGTTGCATCGCGTCTTCAGGAGACATGCGATTGGTCAGAGCGGCACTCAAATACCGTTGCAAAATGTCGGAGGCTTGAGCGTATTGGGCGATCGGTGGCCGCAGTACGGCGTTGTCTACAACGTCCTGCATCGCTGGAAAATGTTGATATTTAGCCACGATTTGCGGGTCGTTGAAGAAGGCGCGGATGCTGGGTGTGTAGCCTTCCTTGAGGATAAAGTCACGTAAAGGCTCCACACTACTGAAGAACTGCACCGCTTTCCAGGCTTCCTGGGGGTGAGCCGTGGTTTTGGAAATGCCTAAGCCCCAACCTCCCAGGCACGCGCCAGATTCTTTTCCGGGTGCATGTACCATCGGTTGGATGCCCACTTTGCCCTTCAATTCCGACTCGTCGTCATTGGCTAAAGTCCAGACATAAGGCCAGCTTCGGAGAAATGCCGCCTGTCCGCTTTGGAAAAAGCGGCGTGTATCTTCTTCGACGTAGGTGGTTACACCCGGAGGCGATACGCCTTCACTCATGGTGTTTTTGAGGAAGTTGATGGCTTGAATCGTTTCGGGGCGATCGAGGCCGATCGCGTCGGTTTTGGGGTCAATCCAGAACCCACCGTACCCTTTGAGGACTTCCACAAACATGGCGACGGCTCCCTCATATTGCCGCCCCTGCCAGACATAGCCCCAGGGCACCTTCCCCTGTTCCTGCAAAGTCTTAGCAGCCTTGATCAGGTCGTCGAAGGTTTCGGGCGGTTGCAATCCGGCGGCATCTAGCAAATCTTTGCGGTAGTAGAGCAGGCCAACGTCCGATCGCATGGGTAAACGATACAGTTTGCCCTCATAGCGACTGCCTTCCACATCGACGGGCGAATACTTAGCGAGATCTGCTGAGGAAACGCGATCGCTCAAGTCCATTAACCAGCCTGCCGCCGCAAATTTGGGAGTCCAGACGACATCCATATTCACCAGATCGTAGGGAGAATCTCCCAACAAAAAGGCTGAGGTGTATAAATCTTCGACTAAGTTGGTGGAATTTGGTCCTTCCACCAGTTCAATCCGAATGTTGGGATTCTGCTGTTCAAACGCTTTGACGATGGAAGCCAGAGGGGGTGAGTCGGGTGCCGGAATGAGCATCCGTAGCACAACGGGCCGCGATTGGGCCATCACCACCCAACTCACTAAAACGATGCTGAGAAAACACACAATTCCCAGGCTCAGATAACGCAGCGATCGCCATCGAGCCAGGAGACGGGTTAAAAATTGTTTCAACATTTCAACATTTCAAAGTACAACATGAGTCATACAGCTAATAGCGCATCACAAAATCAAGCAAGCATCTACACTGCACTTCTTAATAGCCTGACTCTTTGCTGTTCAACCGATGCTTTGGATGGAAAAGTTATTGAACAAAAACAAAGCTTGAAAACCGAACAGATCATTCTCCATCCGGCTAATGCATACATAAATCGTGTCAATGGTTCACGCTTTATCCCTAGAACAGGTGGTGATCACCTTATTCTTTTTTGATTAGCAACCAGGCGAAGAGATTAAAAGTATGGCTATTTAAGAAAGATTGCAATAGATTAAATTGGGCTAAGTTTTACATTTAAAGGTAAAGCCGATTCTTCTTTTTAAGCTGCGATCGCAGATGGATTGAAGAATGGGAAATCCCCTTAAATGTTGACTCGGGTTTTAATACATTAGTCTTACGAAAATAGGGAAACAACCCTCAAAGGGTATAGGCTTTAAGAGCTACTCAAACCGGAAAAGCTATCTTCCGACAGATTCAATTGGCAGCCAAATGTAGGGGGTGATACATTTCATCTCATTCGGCTTATAGTCATTTCTGAAGTCATTTCTCATGCAGTTGATCGCAAAAAATGGGGTGGCCGGTTGCGATCAATTTGATGAATGAATGAGTAAATATACTTGAAAACTGATGGTTTTCCACAGTAAGACAATTCGCCAGCGCCAGCAAACAGAAGCGCAGCAAACAAATAGAATTGGTAAGGGATAATAGGATGGTGCATCCAACTTTTGTAACCCTCACCCTAAATCCCTCTCCCAGAGCGGGAGAGGGACTTCCAATCTGGCTCCCCTGCTCCTATTTTGGGAGAAGGGGTTGGGCGAGGGCTTTGCCCCACTGCGTGAGGAGGGCAATTCTGCAAAATTGGGATGCACTCTAATAGGAACTAGCTAAAATCCGATTTACACGCTCTATGAATCCTGAAACAGACATTTTGAATCGCCACACGGCGATCGCGCTATTGCGGCAATTTATTTGTATTGACCAGATGCCTGTGGAGCGAATGCCCGCCAAAGCCACGGTGCAACAGGCAATTCTGCTGATGCGCGACCATTCGGATTACCAAATTTTGGGGATTTGTGCTGATACTGCTGCCGTCGCGATCGCGGCTCTCCATTCTTATTTAAAGGCATTTGGATTCTCTGAGTTACCGCAACCGGAGGCGATCGCTGGGGTGGTTTACCTGAAGTACAACCCAAAAACTGGGTTGTGTTATCTCAAACCTTATGAAGGAGAGCATCGTGGCGTATTGGTATCTTGCCAGTCGGCTTACGATGAGGATGTGAATGAAACGTTTGGGCATTTGCCGTTAGATTTGTTTGAGAATTTCGCCTAAACTGCTCCTCATTAAACTGCTCCTCATCATGCTGACAACTACGCCACCAAAAACGATTGACGATTTACGACAGCGACTGCGCCCGGGGCAGCGAGAACTGGCCGATTGGCAGGGGGGCGCATTGGCGGTATCGGCGGTACCGGGTGCCGGAAAGTCTACAGGGATGGCAGTGGCCGCCGCGATCGCCATTGCTCGGCATCAACTTCATGCTCGGCGTCAGTTGATTGTGGTGACTTTTACGCGATCGGCAGCAGCCAACATCAAAGCCAAAATTAAAGGCTATTTGCAAGACTTGGGTTTGCCTCAACAGGGATTTCAAGTGTACACTCTACATGGGTTGGCCTGGGCGATCGCGCGGACTCATTTAGAACTCACGCCTCTCAACAATGAAAGTCTCTTAGTCACACCCACCCAAAACAATCGGCTGATTCGCGCCTGTGTCGAACAATGGATTGCAACAAACTCGCGTTTATATCAGCGGTTACTCGAAGGGCGACAATTTGACGGCGAAGAAACTGAACGATTACGGCGACAATCGGTGTTACGCACTGAAATCTTACCCGCTCTGGCCAGTACCGTGATTCGGGAGGCCAAAAGTTCAGGTTTATTGCCCGCTGATTTGCGGCGATTAGCCCCTGAGATGACGGATGATTATGGCGTGCTGGCGATCGCGGCTGGCCTGTACGAGTTGTATCAGGAGCAACTGCGCCGCCGCAACTGGATGGACTACGACGAAATGATTTTGGCGGCATTGCACGTATTAGATGATGCAGCAGTGCGTCACTATTGGCAAACTCAAGTCTTCGCCGTGTTTGAAGATGAAGCGCAGGATTCCAGCCCCTTGCAAACTCGATTGCTGGAAATTTTGGCCGCCGATCCAGAAGAACCCGGCAATTTAGCCAAGCAAAATCTGGTGCGGGTGGGCGACCCCAACCAGGCGATTAACTCCACCTTTACCCCTGCCGACCCCATCTTTTTTCGCGAATTTTGCGATCGCTGCCGCCAACACCGCCGCCTTGCCACCATGACCCAGGCCGGACGCAGTGCCCGTCCCGTGATGGAGGCCGCAAATTTCATTCTGCAATGGGCCAACGCCGCCAAACTCACGGGCATCGAAGCACCCTTCCGCTTTCAACTGATTCAGCCCGTGGGGCCAAAAGATCCCCAACCCAACCCATCCGCCACGGGGCGCGGCCTGGAACTTTACACCCCAGCCGATACCTATCAAACCGTCGAGTTAATGGGGCAGCGGGCGGTGCAGTTGTTCCAACACCAGCCCGATGCAACAGCGGCGATTCTGGTGCGAGAAAATAAACAGGGGCAATTCGTGGCGCGGGAATTGTTTCGCTGGTATGGCGAACAACTCAACCTCTACGAAGTGGGCGGGTTAGAACGGCAATCCCACGTTCCGGGAGAAATGCTGACGCTGCTGCAATTTTGCGATCGCCCCCACTCACCGGATTACCTGAAAGCGGCTCTTTCTACCCTGGTCGATCGCAAACTGATTCCCACCCAAGATTTAAATGCTCTCACCAGTTTTCCCGAACAGTTTTTGTATCCTGGTCCCCTCGATCCGGTCCAGGAAGAACCCGTTTTGCAGGCGCGTCGGTTTTGCACCAGCTTACTGCAAGCTCGCTTAGCACTGCCCCCCTACCAACTGCTTCCGTTCTTTGCTTACACTCTGGGGTATGAGCAAAACGAACTGGCTACCGCCGACAAACTCAGCGATCGCATCAGCCAGCAAACCCAGGGTGACAACACCCTCCCAGCCATGATCACCATCCTCAATGATATTGTCAGTTCCGAGCGATTTGAACCCGTGAACGCAGACGACAACGACGAGCGCTATACCCAACCGGGACAACTCACCATCATCACCATGCACAAAGCGAAAGGACTGGATTGGGATTATGTGTTTATTCCTTTCCTGCACGACAGTTTCATCCCCGGTCGATTTCGCACCCCACCCCAGGGGCAATTTTTGGGCGATTTTACCCTGGCAGAAGTCGCCCGCGCCCAAATTCGCACCTATTTGCATCAACAATCGACCTTCCCGGACACTCAATCCGCCTGGGAGCGGGCACAAAACCTGAAAACGGCAGAAGAATTTCGCTTGCTCTATGTGGCGATGACCCGCGCTAAGCGGCTGTTGTGGATGTCTGCCGCCGTCCAGGCTCCCTTTACCTGGAATAAACCCGAAAATGTGGACGATCGCAAACCCAGTCCAGTGTTTCCGGTCTTGCAAGCCCAATTTCCCAGTGCCGTGATGGGTTAGGTCGATCTACTTGCCCACATATTGCAAAATGCCACGGGCGATCGCTCTGGCAATGCGGTTGCGACCAGACGCACTCGATAGGCGAGCCGCATCTTCGGTCCCGGTGACAAATCCCGTCTCCACCAGAATGGCAGGCATAGAGGTGTAGCGAATCACGTAGAAGTTAGCTGTTTTGACACCGCGATCGCGGGCACCCAATTCTTGCAACAAACTGGCCTGCACCAGTTGGGCCAATCGTTGCCCACTGCCACCTGCGGAGTAAAACGTTTCAATCCCATTGACATCAGTGCGTCTGGCATCAAAGGCATTCGCATGAATACTCACAAACACATCCGCATCCGCCCGTTCGGCAAACTGAACTCGCGGTTCTAACTCGATTTCTTCATCGCGGGTGCGGGTCAGGGTGGCATCCACGCCCTGTTGCTTCAACAACGCCACTACCTGGCGAGAAATATCCAACACTGCTTCGCTTTCCCGCAGCCCCCCAATTCCTATAGCACCCGGATCGCGGCCACCATGTCCGGGGTCAATCACGACTCGCGTTCCCGTCTGTGGCACTGCGGGCAACGGAGCGGAATTGGACCCTGGTGAGGGAGGGTCTACCCGGGGCGAGGGTGCTGGCAGATCGCTGGCTGATCCGGGTAAGATACTGGCCTGCAAATTGTTGCGGCTCAACGTTTGCTGAAGTTCAGTTGCTTTGCTCTGCTCTCGAAAAATACCCGCCTGAATCAGCGATCGCCCATTGAGTGAAGTCCGAAAGGCTTGCGGCACAACGGCTCTGACCTGTTGCTGAGTTGCCTCAGAACTGTCGAACACCACCACTCGATAAATCGTGCCACCGCTACTGGGCGGCGAAATCACCGGATTATTGCCGATCGGGCGAGACGTAGGTACCGTCGGCAAGCGGGTAGGATTCGTGACCGGATTGCGAGGGCTGGTGGGGCGGGGCGGCGATGGGACTGGAAACGTCGTGCCACTTCCGGGCGTGTAAACCGGCACCACCACCGATGGGCCGATGGGTCGTGACGTTGTGGGCCAGGTTCCAGATGACGACCCAGAACTGGGCAGCGTGGGTACGACAACCGATCCGGGAGCCGCCAGTGCGGTTTGCATCACGCCAAACGGACTGAGCGCGATCGCGGTCATCATCGCCAATCGCAAGGGAGAGAGAATGTTCATTGATGCGTGTGAGAAGTAGTTACTTTCGTCATCAACTCTCACCGCACGCCCTAATCCGGATGAAACGATGTCGGCTACCGATTGCAAATTCCAATCACAATTTTGGGAACTTGAACCCCTAAATCCGAGTCACAGGTTGCTTCATCACTACTTTCACAGCAGCAAGACTTTCACACCAGCAAATCGACGATCAACAATTTGCTACCACTTACCACAAAGACTATTACCACAAAGATCAAGTATGAATGACCATCAACACTGGTGCATCACTAAGTCTCAAATTAGTCGTCGGGGAATTGCCAGCAAGGAATATATTCCACGCGATCGCTGCCACACTTCACACAAATCGCGGCTTCATCCGATGACACCCATTCGGCATCACACTGTTTGCAATGACACCAAATATTATGGCGATTGGCCTCTGCCAGCGCCAGTTGCCATTGATGCAGTTCTTCAGGAGTGAATTGAGAAGCAGTCATGGGGGTTAGGCCGGAGGCCAAATGAGATAGTTGATGCGGACTGTGAACAATAGCGGGTGGCAGGGGTGGCAACGCCGGAAAAGAGCCGCGCGGTGATGGGCGATCGTCAGCTACCCACCCGCTCATCCACTCACCCACTCACCCGCTGCCGCCCGACTCCCTACTTCACTTTGACGGGCCGACTGGTCAACGCTTCTACCAAACTCCGGACCACAGCAATCATTTCGACTTCGCTATTGAGTTTGTTGATCGCAGAACCAACACCAATTCCCGCCGCACCTGCCGCGATCGCCATCGGAGCCGTCACGCTAGACAAACCAGAAGCACACAACACCGGCACATTCACGGCGCGAGAAATTTCGTAGGCAGCCGCCAGAGTCGGAACCGCCTTCTCGAATAAGCCGAGGGTGCCAGCATGGGCCGGATGACTACTGGTGCCGCCTTCGGTTTGGATCATGTCGGCTCCAGCGTTGACCAATTCTTCCGCCAGTTGCACTTGTTGATCCAGGGGCAAGGTGTGGGGCACCGTCACCGACAGGGTAATGTCAGGCAGCAGGCGACGGGTGGCCTGGGTCAGAGCCAGCACTTCGGCAGCTTCAAACGTCCGACCCTGAGCGTAGAAACTGTCGTAGTTGCCAATTTCAATCAGGTCTGCGCCCGCATTCACACAGATGACGAATAATTTGGGTTCGACGGCAGACACGCAAATGGGCAGATGGGTTAACTGCTTCGCCATTTTGACCAATTCTGGATCGGCAGCGATATCGACAAAGGTTGCGCCCCCTTGATCTGCCGCTTTGACGACCGATGCCACGCGATCGCGATCGAAGTTGTTCAGTCCACTAATCACTTTCAAGGCCCGACCCTCAGTCAGGGCTGTTTCCAACGAGGAAAGAATACTCATGGTAATTTTCAGTCTGAAATCGTATAGCTATTCTGCCACTCTCAGCCGAGACATTCCAGCATCAGCCCGATTTCGCTCAAGGATTGGATCAACACTTAACTATCGCCGTTTTAACGATAAATGGCCTGATCCACAGTAACGCGGAAGAATTCGCCCTGGTCAAAGCGATCGCGTGGGTCAAATACTGTTGAGCCGTCTCCGGAATGGCAGAAAGCATACCTGGCTCAAAGGTATGCTGACTGATTGGCATCGAGTGCCCCAGGGCGTTGAGCGAAATTGCATTGTGGGAGATAGTTTGAGACATGATGAAAACGACACTGAAAAATGTGGGAAGCTACCTGGCCAGTTTGTTTGACCCAGACTTTATCGCAACGGGGTTAAAAACGGCGTTGGTGGTCGGTTCGCTGCTATTTTGTATCAATCATGGTCCGGCTCTTTTCCGAGGAGATATGACTCAGGAACGCTGGATTTCTGTCCTTTTGACCTATGCAATGCCCTATCTGGTGAGCGTATATGGACAGTATAGTTACCGTCGCAAAATGGGTGTCAAAGCTCGATGATTGTGAGACCAACGCGGATGGATGGGGTGCAAAGTCCGGTGATTCCGATTGTGGGGGAGATGATCCGGCAGCATCCCGGTACGATTTCTCTGGGTCAGGGTGTGGTGTACTACGGTCCGCCACCAGAAGCGATCGCCCAAATCACCACATTCCTTGCCAACCCCAATAACCACAAATACCAGTCGCTCCAGGGGATTCCACCCTTGCTAGAGGCGATCGCGGCCAAGTTGCAGACCGAAAACAGCATTGACACCGACAACGGACGGGCGATCGTCGTCACGGCAGGCAGCAATATGGGCTTTTTGAATGCGGTGCTGGCGATCACTCAACCTGGGGATGAAGTGATTTTGCAGGTGCCCTATTACTTCAACCATGAGATGGCGATCGCGATCGCGGGGTGCCAGCCGGTGCTGGTGGCCACCGATGACAATTACCAGTTGCGCCCAGAGGCGATCCGGCAGGCGGTGACAGAGCGCACACGGGCGATCGTCACCATTTCTCCCAACAATCCCACCGGGGCCGTTTACCCGGAAGCAGCCTTGCGGGAAGTGAATGAAATATGTCGCAGCCACGGCATCTATCACATCCATGATGCCGCCTACGAATACTTCACCTACGATGGGGTGCAAGCCTTCGCTCCGGGCAGTATCAGCACCGGAACGGAACATACCATTTCCTTGTTTAGCCTGTCCAAAGCGTATGGCTTCGCCAGTTGGCGTATTGGCTACATGGTAATTCCGGCTCACCTGCTGATGCCAATCATGAAAATTCAAGATACCAATGTGATTTGTCCCTCGGTGATTTCACAATATGCCGCACTCGGCGCATTACAGGCAGGTGTGAGCTATTGTAAAGGGCATCTGGCCGCGATCGCCACAGTTCGCCAGTTGATGTTGCAAGAACTCAGTCACATCTCCCATCTCTGCACCATTCCCCCCACCGCCGGAGCTTTTTATTTTTTGCTAAAAATTCACTCAACTCTCAGCCCAATGCAATTGATTGAACGGCTGATTCAAGCACATCAAGTCGCGGCCCTACCCGGCGATACCTTTGGGATTGAGGGCTGTTACCTGCGCGTTGCCTATGGCGCACTCCCCCAAGAAACGGCACTGGCAGGAATTGAGCGGTTGACCAGGGGCTTGAGCCAGATTTTGAGTTTGGGATAGGGTTCCGTCAGGAAAATGTTGACGGGTCGAAGCCCCGCACCATTTAACCCTGATCAACCCTGGATTTCGGCTACCCGTCAATGCTTGATTGACTGACCAGTCGGGGAGGAGGGCGGCGGGCACAGGCGGGCAGTGAGTCAGCAGGTGGGAGTTCGGGCGACCAAAACGATACAATATGGCCATGCCAAATCATGATCACTATCGGACCCTGGAGGTAAGTCCAACGGCGACCCATGCAGAGATTAAGCAGTCCTATCGCCGTCTGGCCAAATTGTTCCATCCGGACAGCAACCAGGAAGTTTCTAATCACGATAAAATTGCTCGACTCAATGCAGCCTATGAGGTGTTAGGCGATCCGCAGAGCCGGAGAACTTACGATCAGCAGCGGCGGTATTATGACCAGTTGGAAGCGGTGGGGGTGGCGGTGAGCCGCAATGGCGATCGCCAGCAACGGACCGCTTCCGCTCAGGAACGCTATCGTCAGCACCAACAAACCGGGCAACAAGTTGAAGATGACCTGAAACAGTGGATTAAGCAGGTCTATACGCCCGTGAATCGGTTGCTGTACAAAATTATCAACCCCTTGAAAGACCAGATTGATGATCTGGCGGCTGACCCGTTTGATGATGAACTCATGCAGGACTTTTTAGATTACCTGGATGATTGCCGCAACTGGTTAGAGCAGGCCGAAAAAATGTTTCGATCGCTCCCCAACCCGACCCTGGTGGCGGGGGCAGCGGCCAATCTGTTCTACTGTCTGGATCAACTGGCCGACGGCATTGAGCAATTGGAGTATTTCACCGCCAACTACGACGAACACTATCTGCACACCGGGGAAGAACTATTCCGCATCGCCAGAGGTTTACGGCATGAAGCTCAGGTCGCCATTCGCGCGATCGCGGCCACCCTCTAAATCCCCAGTTCCCACTCCCTGTGCGCTTTTTCCCCACACCCCACACCGCCGACTTTACCAATCTTTAAAGTACCTGGGCTAGAGTCATGACTACGGCCATCTATCTGTAGTAAGAATCCTCCTCACTCGTTATGACTCTGAATCGTCGTCACTTTCTTGTGTTTTTGGGTGCGACCGTTGGCACTGCGGCCTGCGGGCAACTCCAGCCCTTGAGCCAGTCCTCCAACTCAGCCTCCTTCCAACTCGCGTTTCAGCCGATCAAAGGTCCCATTCCCCTACCGCTAGGTGCAGCCAACTCGGAGCAACCAACCGCCAGTGCGGGCTACAAAACCGTCTCCTTCAACCCAATGCCAATTGAGCAGCAGGTGAACGAGTATGGTTATTACGAAGTAGTGGATGATCTCGTGCTGCCGGAAGGATTTACTTACGATGTCATTGCTCAATGGGGCGACAAGGTTGGTACTTCCCGCTTTGGCTACAACAATGATTACCTGGCTTTAGTAGAAACAGGTGCCAACGAAGGACTGCTCACTGTCAACTTTGAATACATCAGTGCCGTACCCTGGTTACAAAGTTTTGAGCAAGTGATCGGCAAAAAACTCCCCATTGCCGAAGTGGAGCCTGCCGTTCGCAAAGCGATCAAGGCCATTCCGGACGATCGCATCCCTGGCTTAAATGCCTTTACCCTGAAAGATGGCGATCCGCTGAAGGAAAAGATCAAAACCATTTGTTTTGAAGGACTGGCAGACCAGGGTTTGGGAGTAATTTCCCTCAAACGTAATGCCGATGGTAAATGGGAGCGCACGAATTCCACTCGCGATCGCCGCGTGTCAGGAGTATCTGGGTTGACGGATGGGCGCTACCTGAAAACCACTGGGCCTGCCGTCGCCATCTTCCGCAAAACCCAGGGACAGGGCTACGTCGATCAACTGGGAGACAAAATCATCGGCACCTTCCAGAACTGTGCGGGCGGCCAAACCCCCTGGGGCACCGTCTTCAGTGCCGAGGAAAACGTACAGGTGCAGGTGCCAGAACCCGTTTATGCCGATGGCACCTCCTTCGACCCGGTCCATTGCCCTTTTAACATTACCGATGAAGAATTAACCGGACTGGGGAATGTGTTTGGGCTGGCTGGGAATAAGTACGGCTGGATGGTGGAAATTGATCCGGCCAATCCCGATGATTACGGCACCAAACATACCTGGCTGGGACGCTACCGTCATGAAGCAGTGGGGGTGCGGGTGGTGGCCGGGAAGCCACTGGCCTTCTATTCTGGCTGCGATCGCCGGGGCGGGCACGTTTACAAATTCGTCAGCAAGGGCACTGTCACCAATCCCCAAGACAAAGCCAATTCTAAACTGTTGGAAGCTGGGATGCTGTATGCCGCTCAGTTCAACCAGGACGGCACCGGACGGTGGATTCCCCTCGCCCCCAGCACCCCGGTTGACCCAATTTCACCCGCGTTCCTGGCTGGCTCTATGCTGCCACTCCCGCAACGACCAGAGGGAGGCGTGTTTCAGGCCCAGGCCGATGCGGAAGTCGCCAGCTTTAAGCAAAAATTCAAAACCCTGGGAGATTTGTACACGGGGAACGCCGCAGAACAGCAGGGTGCCATTCTGATCGATGCCCACTACGCCGGCAATGCGGCAGGTGCCACCTGTACCGCTCGGCCCGAAGATACGGAAATTGGGCCAGATGGGGCACTGTACATTACCTTTACATCGGGCGGCATCAGCAAACAGGATGGTAGCCCTGATGTCCGCATCTTTCGCGGCCCCGATGGCAACAGCGCCTACGAGTATGGCTGGATCATGAAATTGAGTGAAGCTGACAATGCTCCAGAGGCCAAAACTTTTCGCTGGGAGATGATGGCCACAGGCGGCGAACCCGCTGCTGGCGGCCTGGGCTTTGCTAACCCGGATAACCTGGCCTTCGACCCCCAAGGCCATCTCTGGATGGTGACAGATATGTCATCCGATAAGATGAACCAGGCCATTCCCCGCGATCGCCGCAAAAATGGCGTACCCCTGAATCAATCCAGTTTGCGGGGTGTCTTTGGTAACAATGCCATCTGGTACCTGCCGATGTCAGGCGAAGGGGCGGGACAGGCATTCCTGTTTGGTCTGGGGCCGATGGATTGCGAAACCACTGGCCCCTGTTTCACCCCCGATGCCAAAACCCTGTTCCTGGCGGTTCAGCACCCCGGTGAAGTCAATGGCATCCGTCAAGACATGGCCGCCGAGGAGCGAGAATTTTCCCTGCTCACGACCGATGGCAAACCCTTTATGCAAAAACGCAAAGTCCCGATCGGGTCCAACTGGCCCAGCAAACAAGCCAATCAGCCCCCGAAACCTGCCGTTGTCGCCATTCGCCGCGTCGATAACCAGGCGATAACGATATAAGGGGATGTAAGGCGACTTAAGGGGATTTCCAAGAAAAAATATCCCCTTCGGGTTGGGGCAAGTTGTGCGCGAGTTCTGGCGATCGCCGATCATTTCTTGCGAAACTTGCCCTCAACCCACCTGGCGATGGGCTGTTTAATACTATTGTTAACAACCAATTAACAATTATTAGAAAGATTCCCAAAAATTTGCGGCGCATTTCTGAAATTGTTGTTACTATGCTGCTTGCTAGGACGCAATTGAAACGCCTGTGAATCCTCAAAAACCCATCCCTGCTAATGCTAAAGCTTCTCGCCCCACGCTTAAGAAAGTTTCCCGGCGAGGGTATCGTTGGCTATGGGTAATCACAGGTTTAAGTGGAATTGCCGTCGTTTCGGCCACGGCGGGCGCATTTTTAGCCATGACGATGGCCAGTACGCCCCTGATGCAGCGCAAATTGTCTGCTGCTGAGGCGGCGGTGTTCTCGCAGGGGGATCTGTCGGCGGGGAATATGCACCTCCCTGGACTGACTCGCCCCGTGAATATTTTGGTGTTGGGGGCCAAAGTCCTCACCAGTGATGTGTCGGACGAGCGGGCGGGTCAACCAAATCTTGGCTACCATGCCCTGGTCAATTCCTTCGATGGATTGACCGATACGATGCTGTTGCTACGATTTAATCCCGAAACAAAGAAAGTCGTTTTGCTTTCAATTCCTCGCGATACACGGGTGGAAATTCCGGGTCATGGCGCGAATAAGATTAATGCCGCTAATTCATTGGGTGGGCCGGCGATGAGTGCTCAAACGGTGAGTGATTTGATGGGGGGAATTGGCATCGATCGCTATGTCACGATTAATGTCCAGGGTGTGGAAGCATTAATTGATGCGCTGGGCGGTGTCACGGTTTACGTGCCCAAAGATATGAAATATCAGGATGACAGCCAACATTTGTACGTCAATTTGAAGGCGGGAAAGCAGCATCTCAATGGCAATCAGGCACTCCAACTGTTGCGCTTTCGGAATGATGAATTGGGCGATATTGGACGAGTGCAGCGACAACAAATGGTGATGCGTGCCCTGTCAGAGCAGGCATTGAACCCGGCAACCCTGGCCCGCTTGCCCAAAATTTTGTCGGTGATTAAATCTCATATTGATACGAATCTCACGGTCGAAGAACTGGTGGCGCTGGTAGGATTTGCAACGGCGATCGATCGCTCCAATATGCAAATGCTGATTGTGCCCGGTGAGTATGGGGATATCAGCACTTATGGCACCAGTTATTGGCTCCCTCATCTCGATCGCATTCAAGCCTTATCGGCTCAATATTTTAATCTCGGTTCAGCCGCAACCAATGACCTGAATCCAGCCAATATTCGGGTTTCAGTGCAAGATACGACTCGTCGCGCCACCCCAACGGCGATCGTCACTCGGCTTGAGCAGGCCGGGTTTACCAATAGCATCGTGGTTGATCCGCTGGGCGAACCCTTAACCACAACGCGGATCGTGGCGCAACAGGGTGATGTGCAGAGTGCTGAACGGGTGCGATCGCTGTTGGGAGTGGGGGAAGTGCGAGTCGAAAGCACCGGCGATCTCGAATCGGATGTCACCATTCAACTGGGGCAGGATTGGCTCCAGCAACCGCGCTAGTGGATCATGTGGCATGAACATCGCCATTGCCCTCATCCCCCAACCCCTTCTCCCGAAGGAGAAGAGGTGCCGGATCGGAAGTCCCTCTCCTAGTGGGAGAGGGATTTAGGGTGAGGGCGAAAATGGCTACCAGCATCGCAAGTGACCCACTAGGCCGTTCAGGACCATCGGCAAGAAGGATAAGGCTCCGCTTTTCATGTTGATTGTTCAAAGCAGTACAACAAACGTTGGGTTTCAACCGTATAGTGGAATAACTTGATTCCAAACCCTTTTAGCACGTTTGTTTTAAAAATGTCTCCGGTTAAACTGACCAATCGTCAACAACAAGTGCTTTGGGCGACGGTGCGGCACTATATTGCTACCGCTGAACCCGTTGGCTCAGAAGCTCTGGTTAAAGAATATAATTTAAGCGTGAGTTCGGCGACCATTCGTAACGCGATGGGAGTGCTTGAGAAAGTAGGCTTGTTGTATCAACCCCATACCTCCGCTGGCCGAGTCCCCTCGGATTCTGGCTACCGCATTTATGTTGATCAGTTGATCACGCCTTCCAGTGTGTTGACCGCCCAAATCGAGCAACTGCTCAGCGATCGCCTGAATCGGGATGACCGTAACCTGGAAACCTTGCTGCGGGGGGCGGCCCAAATTTTGGCAACCGTGAGCGGCTATATTGCTCTGATCACTCTGCCTCAAGCCTACACCACGCGGCTGCACCACATTCAACTGGTGATGGTTGATCCGGGCCGCGTCATGCTGATCTTTGTGACGGATGACTACGAAACGCGATCGACGCTGATGGAATTGCCCCACACCCCAGATGGCACCGAACCCGATCGCGAACTGCTGGAGCGAGAATTGCAACTCCTGTCCAACTTTTTGAATCGTGAATTACGGGGTCGGGCGATCGCGGAATTGTCCACCCTGGATTGGGGCGAACTGGACCGGGAGTTTCAACGGTACGGCGATTTTTTGAAAACCGTATTGACCGAATTAAGCCGCCGTTCTCAGGCTCCTGCCTCCACCCAAATGATGGTAAATGGCTTGTCGGAAGTCATGCTGCAACCGGAATTTTCAGAGGTGCAGCAAATTCAAACCATTGTGCATTTACTGGAGGATGAGCAGGATCAACTCCTACCCCTGATCTTTGAACCTACCGCCTTTGACCAATTTGGCAAACGGGTGATGATCCGGATTGGGGCCGAAAATCCCTTAGAACCGATGCGTTACTGCACCCTGATCTCCTCCACCTACTGCAAAGGGTCCGTTCCCGTTGGCAGTGTGGGTGTGTTAGGGCCAACTCGCATGATGTACGAAAACGCGATCGCCCTGGTAGAAGCGGCGGCAGATTACCTCTCCGATGCGCTGAGTTAAGGAAGGTGATCCATCGTTTAGAGTAACTCAGCGCTTAAAGCTCCTGAGCATACACCTGATATTCCCCCCTTTCCCAGTTCCAGGCCAAGATCTGGTAGGACAGCGGCACAATGCACTGCTGGCAAACCTCTTGCAGCGTTGCGGCTTCCTTCGGGCTGCTGCTGTAAATGAGCAAACGATCGCCACTAAATAGAATCCGTGGCATGGGGGTCATGCGGCTGGCTGTTGCAAAGATGCTGAACAGGCATTGATCCAGGATGGTGTTTGGTTCGGTATTCAGTTCCGGTCGCTGAGTGGGGCGATCGCCGTGTCGAAACCGATGGTGTTCCAGGGTTTGATCGATGGTGGTTTTCAGTTCTTCGGCAGTGAATGGCTTCAGCAAAAAGCCATAAGGATTCAAAGATAGGGCTGGAGTCAACACATCTCGTTCCTGCGTGGTCATGTACACCACAGGGCATTGAATTTCGCTCAAGATTTTCCAGCCTGCCGTAAACACATCCATCTGACCGGGGATGGGTAAATCCAGCAATACGATGTCGGGAACGGTAATGGTGGCAAATTCGATCGCTTTTTCCGCAGAATTAACAATGCCAGCGATCGCGTACCCTTGAGCTTTCAGATTTCTGGCAATCAAATCTGCCACACTCAATGCGCGTTCCGCAATTAACACTTTGATTTGGGAATTGATACGAGTCATTTGGGGTCAATCTCCACAACATGCGTGATAGTCTCCACCTGTTGTGCTGAAGTCACAGTCACGTTAACCAGGGACTTTTTTATTTCACATCCAGAGCATAAAGCTTGAATTTAGTCTGTGTCTTCGTCCACTCCATTCATCTAAATCGGTAGGGAGTTCCTCCAAGTAGGTGATGAGCAAAACCGAACCTGGAACAGGCTAAATCCTAAAGGGGTGAATCTTCGCCATTTGGTGTCCTTACACATTGCCGTCTGGTTTCTTTAAAGTGCCCATTTGCTCCAGATTTCTCCCATTGCACTCACCCAAAAGAGGGTGAAAGTGCGTGCAAGCGACAAAGATGGGCGATCGCTGACATCTCCCCACAACCGTCCGGAACGCCTGCCTCGAAGTTGGTTTCCTTGAATAGAACAACTCAAAAATTCGTGTTCCCACTGTAGATAACTTCATTTTGACTCATGATTAAGTTGCAAAATAGCCCCTTTGCAACTAGCCTCGCATCTAAAATCGCACTACCTGTTAAGGACGCAACTCTCTATGTTTACAATTCGCTTTCAAACGATTCAGTATCGTCCCGATCTGCTGATTACGCTGCGTAATAACGTTGATGGTTGGGATAAGGATATTACTGGAATTTACGAGAATGATGAATGGCGATTTGACTTGTCTGAGACTCGATATGGACAGGGAATGCAATTGAAGTTTGTGCTGGAAAGCAACTACTGGATGAATGGCCAGAACTTACAAATTTTTCCCACAGCAAATGCCAATTTCATCTTTAATGAAACAGCAGTGCAGTTTCCTTTGATTGATGAAATGGTGGTAGAAAACTCCCATGTGCAACAATTATTTTTCCCACCCAACCTGAACGAAAACCAACTGTTTGATGTGATTGTGATTGGGTCGGGTGCAGGGGGTGGCATTCTGGCCGATCAATGCTCCGACCAGGGCTTGAATGTGCTGGTCCTGGAAGCAGGCAGTTACTTGTTCCCCACTCACGTTGCCAATCTGCCCCGCCAACATCAGGTTGGGCAATTTAGCAAGCATGTGTGGGGCTTGTATGATGAGTTCAAAGTCAACAATTACACCAACACGGCTAACTCTAACTTCATCGGTGGACAGGCATTTAACCTGGGGGGGCGGTCATTGTTTTGGGGTGGGCTAATTCCGCGCATGATGGCCTGGGAAATGGATTTTTGGGCACCGGAAGTTAGGCAATACCTGGAAACAGCGGGCTACGACCTGGCCGAAGATTTGATGAACCGAAGTATGCTCCCCCCCTCGACCTACCACGACAACATCAAGCGATCGCTGCGGCGTGCCCTGCCCGATTACAACTATCTGGATGCGCCTGTGGCGGTGCAATACTCCCACGGCAGCTACAGCACCATTCCCACCGGGATGTTTTCTACGGCGGATCTGCTGATGGAATCTATGCTGACGAATGGGCCTTCTGGGAATCAAACGCTGTCGATCAATCTTAATCATGTCGTCACCCAGATTCAAACTAATGGAGATAATGTAACAGGGGTAACAGCTTATGATTTGATCGCGAAGAAATATCGCACCTACCGGGCTAAAGCTGTGGTGTTAGCGGCAGGGGCGATCGAGAGCGCCAAAATTGCTCAAATGAGTAATCTGCGAAATCCTAATAACTTAATCGGCACAGGCATCACCGACCATCCCATCTACTTTACCCATTTTGCGATTCCGGCCACCTCGCCCTATTACGATCCCCTCGGTTGCAGCAAAATTCTTTGTCATCATCGCAATATTTCTGCTACAAATCACGCTTTCAACATTGTGCTGGAGTTAGGTGCTGACTTTAACCAGGGGCGTTTCATGGATGATGACTCGCTGCGTCGTCACCAGCAACTAAAAAACAACACGATGTTGTGCGAAATTGTCTTCCTGTTTAATGCGCCGTTGATGAATAACAATACGGTGCGTCAGGTGGGTGCTTCCTATGTCAAACCCCAGGTGACGATGCAACGCAGTCCAGTAGCCGATCCCTTCTGGGGCGATATGAACGCGATTAAAGACCGCATGATCAGCACGTTGGGTGGTGTTCCCTTACCCGGTGGTAACCTTAACCTGAATGAAGCCGGATTGGGTGGGGTGGCTCATGAAGTAGGAACACTACGCTTGGGTGCTCAGGCCAATACGAGCGTAGTGAATCCTAATCTCCAGTTTCATGCCTACAACAATTTGTATGCTTGTGACTTGTCGGTGTTCCCTACGTCTCCGGCGGCGAATCCGACGTTGACGCTGGCTGCCCTGGCAATCCGATTGGCGGATCATTTGCGGCGGGTTGTGGTGTAATTCCGTTTTCCCGTAGAGGCGTTCCGTCGGAACGCCTCTACGGGAAACCATTTGGCCGGAACGTCTCTACGGGAAACCATTTGGCCGGAACGTCTCTACGGGAAACCATTTGGCCGGAACGCCTCTACGGGAAACCATTTGGCCGGAACGCCTCTACGGGAAACCATTTGGCCGGAACGTCTCTGGGATGAATTTAATTCACCGGGGTCAATTCGCGGGGCGTGCCATGCAACTGCGCCACCTCCACATCGGGCAGATCCTTGAACAGCACCGTACTGAGGTAGCGTTCGCCAAAGCTGGGTTGGATGAAGACCACCAGCTTGCCAGCATTTTCAGGCCGCTTGGCAACTTGAATGGCGGCGTAGAGCGCAGCTCCAGCAGAAATTCCTGACAGTAGCCCTTCTTCTCGCGCTAACCGCCGACCATAGACAACAGCATCCTCACTACTGACTTGAATGACCTCATCGATCAGGTCTGGCCGCAACACCTGGGGTACAAATCCCGCCCCAATGCCCTGAATTTTGTGGGGGCCAGGTTGCCCCCCGGAGAGGACCGGACTTTCTACGGGTTCAACGGCGATCGCTTTAAAATCTGCCTTGCGCTGTTTCAACACTTCGGCCACGCCAGTAATCGTGCCCCCGGTGCCCACACCCGCGATCAGAAAATCGATCGCGCCTTCAGTGTCGGCCCACAGTTCTTCGGCGGTGGTTTCCCGGTGAATTTTGGGGTTAGCCGGGTTTGCGAACTGTTGCAACATAAACGCATTGGGCAACTCAGCCGTTAATTCCTCGGCTCGCTGGATAGCTCCTTTCATGCCCTGTGCGCCGGGGGTGAGTTCCAGTTGAGCACCATAGGCTTTCAGCATCGCCCGTCGCTCTAAGCTCATGGTTTCCGGCATGGTCAAAATCAACTGATACCCTTTGGCGGCGGCAACCATCGCCAGCGCAATGCCTGTATTGCCAGACGTTGGCTCCACCAGAATTGTTTTTCCGGGGGCAATCAAGCCTTCTGCTTCCGCCGTTTGGATCATACTGACCCCAATCCGGTCTTTCACCGATGCCGCCGGATTCATCCCTTCCAGCTTGGCAACCACCTGCGCTACACAGCCTTCGGCCTGAGGAATGCGATTCAGGCGAACCAGGGGCGTTTTTCCGATGAGAGCAGTCACATTATCTGCAATGGGCATAAAAAAACTCCTAATCTGAGGAGAATGGAGGAACGTTACGACAGTTAAAGTCATGGTGCTCACTGGCGTAACGTTCAGTCTATTCCGGAAAGCCGATACAGATTAGGGATTTTTACACGGATTTAAGAAATCGTTAATTAAGCCGGGTTGATTACGCGGCCAACTCTCGCTCGATCGCCCGTATGAGTTCGGCAGAATCAGGCGCAACAGAACTCTTGTAGCGTCCTACGACTTCTCCCTGTTTACTCACCAAAAACTTCTCAAAGTTCCAGGCTACGTCTCCAACCGGGGCCGTTTGGGTGAGTCGCGCATACAGTGGATGTTGTTCAGCACCTTTGGCATGGACTTTATCAAATAAGGGAAAGGTCACGCCATAACGAGTTTCACAAAACTGTTGAATTTCGGCATTGCTGCCTGGTTCTTGAGCACCATAGTCGTTGCAGGGAAAGGCCAACACTTCTAAGCCCTGTTCCCGGTATTGCTGATACAGCGCTTCCAATCCTTTGTATTGGGGAGTGTAGCCACATTGAGAGGCCACGTTGACGATGAGCAACACTTTACCAGCGTAGTCACTCAGGGCTTTGTCTTGGCCGTCAATGGTTTTGACGGAGAGGTCAGTCACTACTGTGCTCATAATATCTTCCCTAAGAAAAATCACAACGGAAAAACTCAACCTAATATTAAATTTGTTTGCAAATCTTTACAAGTAGCTTGAGTTCAACTGATGCTCGTTGGGTCTGGCTCAATTGATTCTGGCTCAACTGGTTCCGGATCAAAACTTGGAGCCGAAGCATGACGCAGTGCGATGGATGAGGCCGCAAAATGAGCCAGGTAGCACGTTATCACTCCCTAAAAATATCCAGTTGTTCCATGGCGGTATTGGCTTCACTGTAGGACTTATTATTTTGCTCCTTTACCGATTTCTCCTGACCTGTTTTACGTAGTCCGATCGCAATCTTACTATGTTTCTCAATTTGAGTCATGACTTGTTTCGCGCGTTGAATCACCGATGCAGGCAGTCCTGCGAGTCGTCCGGCTTCAATGCCATAAGAGCGATCGGCCCCGCCGGGTTGAACCTTGTGCAAAAACACGATCTGATCGGGCAGCTCTTTCACCGTTACCTGATAATTCGCCACATTAGGCAAAATTGAGGCTAACTCATTCAGTTCATGGTAGTGAGTGGCAAAAATAGTTCTGGCCCGAATTTCCGTGGCCAGGTATTCTGCCACCGACCAGGCAATGGATAAGCCATCAAAGGTTGCCGTTCCCCGCCCAATTTCATCCAGCAACACCAGCGATCGCGGGGTGGCGTGGTTCAAAATATTGGCCGTCTCATTCATCTCGACCATAAAGGTAGATTGGCCCGTGGCCAGGTCGTCTACTGCGCCCACGCGCGTAAAAATGCGATCGCAAATCGCCAACCGCGCCGCCTGTGCTGGGACATAGCTACCCATCTGCGCCAGCAGTTGCATTAGCCCAACTTGCCGCAGGTAACAGCTTTTACCACTAGCATTGGGGCCGGTGAGAATGATCAGGTCGTCGCCCTGATCGGCGGCTTGCGGCCCCAATGCGGTTGAATTGGGCACAAAGAATCCTGCCGGGAGCGATTGTTCCACAACCGGATGACGACCCTCCAGGATGTAAATTTCCCGTCCTTGGGTAATTTGGGGCCGACAGTACCCCTGGATGGCAGCGACTTCGGCCAGCCCACACAGCACATCAGCCGCCGCAACCTTACGAGCAACCGAGCGAATTAATTCCACGCGATCGCCCACACCCACCCGCAATTCCGCAAAAATGTCGTACTCCAGTTTGTTGAGGGCTTCGCGGGCTGTGAGAATGCGGTTTTCCCGCTCTTTGAGTTCAACGGTGATGTAGCGTTCTTCGTTGGTCAGCGTTTGTTTGCGATCGTAGCCTGCGGGCGCTTGGTTGGACTTAGCTTTGGAGATGCTGATGTAGTAGCCAAAAGTTTTGCTGTAGCCCACTTTTAGGGTGGGAATGCCCGTCCGTTCGCGTTCGATCGCTTCCAGATTTTTAATCCAATTCTGATCATCTTCTACCTGTTGGCGCAACTCGTCTAATTGCAGATGAATATCAGACCGAATGAGGTTACCTTCCGTCAGCGTCAGCGGCGGATTTTCCACCAGATGGGCGTGTAAATGATGGCCCAGAGCTTCCAGCTCCGGCGGTACCGTCTGCAAGGCTTTGAGATAGGGTGATTGCGCTTTGGCTGTAACCGCCGCCAGATCGGGCAGGCGTTCACAAGAATCGGCGATCGCCACCAGGTCACGCGCGTTGGCTGTCCCAGAGCCAGCCCGTCCGGCTAATCGTTCCAGGTCATAAATTTGTTTCAGCAATTTCTGGAGATTTTGCCGCAAAAAACTGTTGCAGGCCAGTTCTTCAATCGTGTCTTGACGGGCAGTAATGTCATCGATTTTTAGCAGCGGTTGCAACAACCAGCGCCGCAACGCTCGACTCCCCATTGCCGTTACGGTGCGGTCTAACGCCCACAGGAGAGAGCCATGATAAGTGCCATCCCGCGCGGTTTGCGTAATTTCCAGATTGCGGCGAGTTTGATGATCGATCGTCAGGTATTCCGTCAGGGTGTAGGTACACAACGGTTGCAGCGGGACAGGTTGCAAGGCAGAGTGGGGGGTTCGGAGTTTCTTCTCCCCCGGTTTCCCCGTCTCCCCCACCCCACGCTCCGAAGTGTTCTCCAGATATTCCAGCAAGCCACCCGCCGCCCGCACCGCCAGCGGTAACTGTTCACAGCCCATGCCTTCTAGCGATCGCACCTTGAAGCGTTGCAACAAGCGATAGCGAGCTTCCGTCAGGACAAAGGGAGTCTGCGATCGCAGCGTGTAGCAAAATTGGGATGGCAAATAATCTGGCACCTGCTCGGACTTTTCCCCCGGACGCAACAAGCTCACCAGATCCGGCGCATCCGTCGGCACCAGCACTTCAGCCGGTTGGAGGCGCATCAATTCCTGCGTCAGTTGCTCCAACGCCTCAGATTGCGTCGTCAGAAACTCCCCCGTAGACACATCGGCATAGGCCAGTCCCCAATGTGTGCCCGCCACCACCACCGCCGCCAAAAAATTATTCCGCCGGGCATTGAGCATCCCTTCTTCCAGCACTGTGCCCGGTGTGATCACTCGCGTCACTTCCCGTTGCACCAGGCGGCCCTGCGCTGCCGTCGCATCCTCCGTCTGGTCACACACCGCCACCGCATACCCCTGCTCTACTAACTGGGCGCAGTACCGATCCAGCGCATGATGGGGAATTCCTGCCAGGGGCACCTGTCCAATTTCTTCTCCCGCATGTTTTGCCGTTAACACAATTTCCAACTCACGGGAAATAGCGATCGCATCTTGAAAAAAAGTTTCGTAAAAATCCCCAATCCGGTACAACAACAGCGCATTGGGATACTGATCCTTCAATTCCACGTAATGCCGCATCATCGGAGTCAGGGCTTCCCGCTTCACATCTCGGTGATGGGCATGGCGCACTTTATATTTGACGAGTCGTTCGGGCAGATCGCTCAGGAGTGGGTCGGTCAGGGGGAGGCTTTCAGAAAAGGCAGAATCCGTCATGGCGGGCTTTGAACGCAAAAATCTTCAATGACTCTAGCGCAAGCCTGGGAGATTCGCTCAACTATTAGTCCTAACTTCAATTGCTTACGCCAATCTGCCGAATTTCAACTCCTTGACAGAGCGGCAGCAAACCGACCGTGCCTATCCATCCCTAACAAGTCAGGAACAGGGAAGAATAGTCAATAGGTAAAAGTACACGATTTACGGTACACGATTTACGGAGTCAAGGCTCAATCGTGTAGCCTTGATTCCGCAGCAGGATGCAGTGCGCTCGTTGTCGCACCTGATAATGTTCACTTTGCCGATACAAGCGTCGCAGCATTCGTGCTGGTTCAAGAAAAATTTGTCGTGTAAATTTCATTCTGACCTTGAGGCAACAGCAAAACTAGCTTATTCAACTTCTCCCTCAATGCGTGTAAATAATTGTGCTCACCTACTTACCTAGACAGGCATCCAGTTAACAACTTATACGGGCGCTGTCGGGTTAATTCCCTTTGTTGGGGTGTTATCGAGAAAGGGCTAAGGGTTATATCAGGGTGGACGGTTAGTGGAGAGGTTGGATGAGATTAATCTAAACTACGCCAGAGATACCAACAAGCGATCGCCCGGTAGGGTTGCCAGGGGATGCCGTAGGTCTCAACAGTTTTCTTGTTCGGGAGTTCGGGTAATTGGTACAGCTTTTGAATGGCCGAGCGAATGCCGAAATCGTCGTGCGGCAGCACATCCCAGCGATGTAGCCGAAAGATGAGCAGCATTTGCACCGTCCAACGACCAATGCCCTTAATGGGAGTCAGGGTTTGAATAATCGCTTCATCGTCCATTGTGGCCAAAACGTCTAGGGAGGGTAAGCCCGTTTGAACGTGGTGCGCCAGGTCTTTGAGGTACAAAATTTTTTGCCGCGAAATGCCCACCGATCGCAATACATCATCTGGGGTTTCCAGCATCTCGATCGCCGTGAGACATTGACCAGGGTATAGTTCCAGAAACCGTCGATGAATGGCCGCTGCCGACTTGCCAGACAATTGCTGGTACAGAATGGCCTTGGCTAAAGAGGCGAGTAGATCCCCAGTTTGTTGACTTTGGGCAAGCTGACAAGCACCAACCTGATCAATCACTGTGGCCAAGATTGGATCAGCCGCTTTGAGCGTGGCGATCGCAACAGTATAATCCATTAATCAAACTCACCAAACTCAAGTACGGAGTAATAGTTAGAGAGCGTATCTATCTCACCCAGCCAATTAGCCAGCACTAATTGGCTGACTCGGTTACTGCGCCAATATTGACTATGATCTGTCACTAACCCAAGGGCCATCGTGACATCTCCCAAACTCTTCTTTAAAAAGTTGCGTTCACCCAGATAATGATCCCGCAGAAATAGGGTGGAATCATCTACATCGAAGGTGGAACGCAATGGATAAGCAAACACATCTGAGGCATGAATCACATTGATCCAACGGAGAGGTGTCTCTAGATAACGGTTGGCGAACTGCTTTAATGGGGTAGCGTTTACCTTGACCAGATCTTTGAAAATCAGCAGCGGACAACCCAGCGTCGTAATGCTACGCAGTTTAACTTTGCGGCCTTCACTGGCGGGACTCAACCCTTTAATTGCACTACGAATGTAGGTTGAAGCATCGCCTGCATCGTAATCTTGCGAAAATAGAATGTCCCATAAAATTACCGCACTGAGGGAATGCACGACGATATGCAAATCGTCTTCAAAGGGATTGTCTGCTAAAAAATTAAGAAATTGCAGGGCGATCGCTCGACGAATCTCTTTACCACTTTGAGTATTTAAGTACTTGAAAATGTCATTAAAAAAGCCACTAATGAGTTGTTCCCGGCGTTGGCGATAATGAAAAATGTCATCTACATCCACAATGGGATGATCTAGCTTAAAAGTTTCCAGATCTTGCTGCACAAAGTTCCAGATCTCGTCTGTGTTCCCCAGCGTATCGCCCCAGTAGCTGGAATAAAACTCTGGCAAAGGTAAATCCCGCTCGGTAAACGCCATGATCAATCGCGATCGCAGCGGATCAGCGTACTCCGGGCGACGCACAGAGGCACCATGTAAAAACCAAACCAGCATAGGCCACAACTTACCAATGGAACAGCGTGTAGAATCATCAAAATGTTTCCGTTGTCATCGTAGCGGTTTCTGGTCACATCGCGGTTTGGAGCGACATCCCCCTCTTAAGACAGATTCTCTCCGGGGGAAAGTTGAGATATGGTCCTGGCAGAGCCTATTTTGGTGTTGGAGGAGGTTGTTCGCTGTGTAATTTCATTTTCGCGATCGCCGCGACACTGACCGTACTTGTTGTTCAGCTAGAGTGACTTGTGTATCAGTATCTTCCGCCGCTCAATGAGCATAATCTGCCTTATCCAGACACCATTCACCCCATCGTGGTGCATTTCGTGATTGCAATGGTACTGTTTGCGATCGTTTGTGACTTTATCGGATACTTCACCAATAACAAGCGCCTGTACGAAGCCAGTTGGTGGAATTTAGCCTTTGCCACCGTTTCCATTTTCATTGCTGTCATTTTCGGCCAGATTGAAGCCGGACTGGCCGAACCCTACGATGCCTCAGTCTCAACCTTGAATTTACACACCATCATCGGTTGGTCTCTCGCAGGACTGTTAGCGGCGATCACAGGTTGGCGGTACGTGCTTCGGCTACAAGAAAAACCCCGCCTTCCCGTTTCCTACCTGGTGGCCAGTGTGGTGTTGGGAGGTGTGGTGCTGGCTCAATCTTACCTGGGGACGCTGCTGGTCTGGGTGTATGGCCTGCATTCCATTCCCGTGGTGGAAGCGATCAAGAGTGGGGGGTTGTCATGAATCCCGATTTGTTAGAACAGTTCGGCGATCGCCTTGGTGCCAACGGCCTGCCTTACCCCGTGCCAATTCATCCGGGTCTGGTGCATTTGACTCTGGGGTTATTTATCGCCGCGATCGCTTTTGATATTGTCGGTGCGCTGTTCCCGGTCGAAAAAGCCGTCTTCAAGTTCCTGGCGTTACCCGCCACTCGCTCTGGCTTATTTGATGTCGGTTGGTACAACGTTGTCGGTGCAGCCATCATCACCACCTTCACCGTGATCGCTGGTTTGTACGAAATGTTGCTGGCTGTACCGCTGGCAACCGTCAAAAGTGCCTGGGGTCTGCAAGCGCTCCAAACCATGATTCTGCATGGGGTGGGTGGCATCTTAATCCTGTCTCTCATCATTATGATGGCGGTCTGGCGCGGCTTTCAGCGGTTTGTTTGGCGTAAGGATATGGCCCGTCAGGTGCAATGGAGCTACCTGGCCGCTGGACTCGTGATTTTTCTGCTGATGTTTCTCCAGGGAACGCTGGGCGCTCATATCGGCGGTGAGTTTGGGGTTCACGTCACCGCAGACCAATTACTCCACCTAGGTGAAGATCCAAATGCTCAACTTTAGGGCATAGGCGAAGGACCTATTTTGTACTCAAGGTATTCACCCGTTGGTCCGTTATTCCACACCCACTGATCAGCGTTCACGTATCACCAACGACCCATCAGTAATGACCCATCAGTAATGATCCATACCAACAATCATGAAAATTCGGGCAATTCTCACACTTTCTGTTCTCGCTGTTGTACTGGCTTTTTTTAGCTACTGGATGGCGCAACAGTCCTATTTATGGTTTCCCCCCCAGGCCGCCGCCGAAGCCAAATTATTTGATGATTTATTTGCCATTTTTGTTGGGTTGGGAACGTTCATCTTCTTCGGCGTGACCATTCCCCTGACTTACTCCCTCATCTTTCATCGGGCGGGCAAGTATGACATGAGTGATGGTCCGGCGATCGAAGGCAACACTGTACTGGAAGTGATCTGGACCGCAGTTCCAGTCCTATTAGTGGCGGGATTGGTGACTGCCAGTTACAACACCTACACCCGCATGAATATTGCGGGACCGATGGAATTGGTACATCTACATCCCCCTGCCCTGATGGAACCAGCCTACGCCGAACCGATTGTTGGCGACAAACTGGAAAGCGACATTGTTGAGCCAATTAATGTAAATGTCCGGCAGTGGGCCTGGATCTTCCACTATCCCAAGCAAAATGTCACCAGTACGGAATTACATCTACCCAGCGATCGCCGCGTGCGCCTCACCCTCCACTCAGACGATGTTCTTCACGGCTTTTACGTCCCTGCCTTCCGCCTTAAGCAGGATGTCGTGCCAAATCACGAGATCGATCTGGAGTTTACGCCGATTCGGGAAGGCACTTATCGCCTACGGGATTCCATGTTTAGCGGCACTTACTTTGCCGCAAACCAGGCGGATGTGGTGGTGGAATCTTTGGGCGACTATGAACGCTGGCTGGCTCAAGCCGCAGAACGGCCTCCCGCCCCAGCCTTTAACCAGGCTGCTTATGAATATGAAACCGCGATCGGGGGAAACACCAAAGATAAAGTCGCCGTTCGGGGCTGGGAAACCATCCCCCCTGCTCCTCCCCCCATCGTCAACTACGCCCCCACCCCACCCGATCGCTCACTGACTATCTCCGCATCATCCCCTCAGTAACATCTGCTATGGCAAACCTCTCCCTCGAAGCACCAGAAGTTATCCGTGCCCAACCGCATCCGGGTGCGCCCGATAACTGGAAACGGTTTTTCACCTTCAGCACCGATCACAAAGTGATTGGCATCCAATACATCGTCACTGCCTTCTTTTTCTTTCTGGTGGGCGGCACCCTCTCCATGATCATGCGGGGTGAATTGATTACTCCCGATGCCGATCTGGTCGATCGCACTGCTTACAATGCCCTGTTCACCATGCATGGCTCTATCATGCTGTTCCTGTGGACCTTCCCCGTCCTGGTGGGTCTGGGCAACTACCTGGTGCCCTTAATGATCGGCGCACGGGACATGGCCTTTCCCCGCCTGAATGCCGTCTCCTTTTGGATGATTCCCGTCGTGGGAATTTTGATGATTGCCAGTTTCTTCGTCCCTGGTGGGCCATCTCAATCGGGGTGGTGGGCGTATCCCCCCGTTAGTTTGCAAAACCCTACGGGAAACCTGATTAATGGGCAGGTTTTGTGGTTGTTGGCTGTGGCCATTTCTGGCGTGTCTTCCATTATGGGAGCCGTAAATTTTGTGACTACCATTTTTAGAATGCGGGCACCGGGGATGACCTGGTATCGCACTCCGGCCTTTGTCTGGTCGGTGTTGGCGGCTCAACTCATTCAGTTGTATGGATTGCCTGCTCTCACCGGGGGGGCGGTCATGCTGCTGCTTGATATCACCATTGGCACCAGTTTCTTTGCGCCAGAGCGGGGCGGTAATCCCATTTTGTATCAGCACTTTTTCTGGTTCTATTCCCATCCTGCCGTGTATGTGATGGTGTTACCCGTGTTTGGCACTTTTTCCGAGGTGTTACCCGTTCACGCCCGCAAACCCTTGTTTGGCTATCGAGTCATTGCTACGTCATCGGTTTTGATCACTGTCATCAGTGGCGTGGTATGGGTGCATCATATGTATGCCAGCGCCACGCCTGCCTGGATGCGGATTGTGTTTATGATTACAACCATGCTGGTTTCGGTTCCGACGGGCATCAAAGTATTTGGCTGGATCGCCACAGTATGGGGTGGGAAGATTCGCCTCACAACTCCGATGATGTTTGCGCTGGGCGGCATTGTGAATTTCCTGTTTGCCGGGATTACAGGCGTGATGTTAGGGTCTGTGCCGATTGATATTCATGTCAACAATACCTATTTCGTGGTTGGTCATTTCCACTACGTTTTGTATGGCACGATCGTCTTTGGCATTTATGCGGCGCTTTACCACTGGTTCCCCAAGATGACGGGGCGGATGTATTACGAGGGGTTGGGTAAACTACATTTCTTCCTAACGGTGGCTGGTACGGCACTTACGTTTTTGCCAATGCATCCGGCTGGTTTGATGGGGATGCCGCGCCGTGTTGCGTCCTATGATCCAGAGTTTGCCTATTGGAATGTGCTGGCGAGTTTGGGCGGATTTCTGCTGGGCATGTCTACCCTCCCGTTCATTCTAAATATGATTAGTTCCTGGATTCGGGGTGAAAAAGCCGGTGACAATCCCTGGCGGGCGATCGGGCTGGAATGGCTGACTACATCTCCCCCACCCGTCGAGAATTTTGCAGAGATTCCGACGGTGATCTCACCTCCTTACGGTTATGGCAGCGATCGCCCCTTGATTGCCACCACTGTCACCCAGGAAGCCACATTAGAAGCGTAGAAGGAGACCCCATGACCGCAGAACAAGCGATCGCCCAAAATATTGAAGCCGAGGTGCGGCATACCCAGGAACACGACGAAGCTGGAAACAGTAAGTTTGGGTTCATTGTCTTCCTGCTCTCGGAAAGTGTCATTTTCCTCAGCTTTTTTGTGGGGTATTACATTTACAAAACCACTACTCAGGATTGGTATCCGCCTGGTGTCACCGGCTTAGAAACTCGCGATCCAGCAATTAATACCGTGGTGCTGGTTTCCAGTAGCTTCGTGATTTATGTGGCCGAGCGCTACCTGCACGACAAAAAACTGTGGGGCTTCCGTTTCTTTCTGATTGCCACCATGCTGATGGGCGGTTACTTCCTGTATGGGCAAGCGGTGGAGTGGCGGGGGTTGCCCTTCAGCTATCAATCTGGCTTATTCGGGGGAATGTTTTATCTCCTCACTGGATTTCATGGGTTACACGTCCTGACAGGCATCATTTTGCAGTCGCTCATGTTGGCGCGATCGTTCAAACCGGGCAACTACGATAATGTTTTTTTTGGAGTCGAGGCCACCTCTCTCTTCTGGCACTTCGTTGATGTGATTTGGATTGTCTTATTTGTGCTGCTGTATGTCTGGCAGTGAGGTGTACTCATGATTATTGACGATCAATTTTATGATGTGATTATTATTGGATCGGGGGCCGGGGGTGGCACGCTGGCGCGTAAATTAGCTCCCACTGGTAAGAAGATCCTGATTCTCGATCGCGGCGAACTGGTATACAAAGAAAGTTCCGAACTCAGGGGCACAGAAGTATTCAAAAAAGAACAGTTTCACGCCACTGATCCCTGGTTCGACGCAAACGGAGAGCCGTTCTATCCCCAAACGAATTACACCGTAGGGGGCAACACGAAAATCTGGAGTGGTGTGTTAATGCGAATGCGAGAACGGGAGTTTGCAGCCGTGCCTCACCAGGATGGCCTCTCACCCGAATGGCCGCTGAAGTATGCAGATTTGGAACCGTACTACACAGCAGCCGAGCAGCTTTATCAGGTGCATGGCAACACCGCCAACGACCCCACCGAACCCCAGCACAGTCAGGATTATCCGTTTACTGAGGTGGCTCATGATCCGTTGATGCAGGGCATTTGTGAAAGTTTGACGACTCAAGGTTTGCATCCAACGACCCTACCGCTGGGTTTAGGTGAACATGGCCGCACCGATTCCGAAGACACAGGGGTGACTCCGGCGATGGAATCAGCCAATGTCACGTTGAAAACGGCGGCGCGAGTGATGTGGCTCCATACCAATCCAACAGGGACGGAAATCAAAGCGGTTCAGGCTAAGGTGGGTGAGCAGGATTATTTATTCTTAGGGCATTTGATTGTGCTGGCCTGTGGCGCGGTAAACTCTGCGGCCCTGTTGTTGCAATCTGCCAATGAAAAGCATCCTAGCGGTTTGGCGAACCAGTCTGGACAGGTGGGCCGCAACCTGATGAAACAGGTGATGTCGGTGGTGGTACAACTGACGACGAATCCTCATTCTGGTTTATTTCAGCGCACTGTGAGTGTGAATGATTTTTATTGGGGCGACAAGGATTTTACCTACCCAATGGGTCACATTCAAAATTCTGGCGGCATTTTGCAAGATGTATTGTTTTCCGAAGCGCCGCCGATTTTATCCGCCGTGGCGCGAGTAGTGCCGAATTTTGGTTTGCGACAACTGGCGACGCGATCGCTGGGCTGGTGGCTGCAAACGGAAGATTTGCCCAATCCAGACAATCGGGTATATTTTGTGGGCGATCGTTTGCGGGTGGAGTATACGCCGAATAATGTGGAAGCGCACGATCGCCTGGTGTATCGCTGGGTGGATGCCTTAAAACAAGTGGAGGCCGCTCAACCGTTGCAATTTAATCGGAATGCCCACCCCCGCAGCGATATGCCGATTCAGGTCGTGGCGCATCAATGCGGTACCTGTCGTTTGGGGGAAGACCCTACCACATCGGTGCTGGATCTCCATTGCCGCACCCACGACATCGACAACCTTTATGTCGTAGATAGTAGCTTCTTCCCCTCCAATACCAGCGTCAGCCCCGGCCTAACGGTCATTGCCAATGCATTGCGAGTGGGGGAACATTTGATTGAGCGTCTCAAATAATTAAAATCATGTAATTAGAACTATGTCACTAAAATATGTCATCAAAATCATGTAATTACGATCATGCTGGCGATCGCATCTATTCATGCTCATCGGGATGCTCCCAATAGAGAACATCCCGACGATAACGCGATTCAGTTTAGCAACAATGAACTCATCAACTTCAACAACTTAACCGCTTAGGCTTGAGAGCGATAGCCGTAGCCAGGTGTAACGTGGCGCAGACAAGTCAGAACACCGATTCAGCAGTTCTTAGACGTTGCTCCATTGAATGCGCGCATTCAAGGATCGCAGTTGGCTGTAGGTGACATCGGCGTGCGTGTTGCCCCAGGGGTTGTGCAGGCGGAACTGCCCTGTAGTGGCATTGTAGGAGGTGATGGTGTAGGCGTGGCTGTTCACGACTCCAAATCCGCCCCCGCTCACGAACCCTGCCGTAATGGGTGTGGTGGCGGAGTTGACCAGGTTGATCAGTTCGGTGGCCGTCATCGCGGTCACGTTGCGATCGCCGGAACTGGCACCCGTAATTTGCTGCATCACTGGAGCCATCCAGCCGCTATCAATCCCGGCGTAGGTGTTGGTGTTGTCCTGCCCGATGTAACCCGATTGATTCACCTGAGCATAGGCTTTCTCGGCTAAGGCCACCCACAATTCATTCGTCGCACTGTTCCAGAGTCCTTCTCGATCTCGGCCAGCATATTCCAGCCGGTTGGTGAGCGTGTTCACTGGCAAGAATCGATCCACCGTGACATAATCTGCCGAGCCATCGGGCTTGAAGAAGCGCACTGTGAAGGTGTTATCGCCATTGTCGATGAACATATTTTGAATCACCGAGGGGCGATCGTGGGCGAAGGCACCCAAGCTGGCCAGGAAATAGCAGTCGCCTAAAGAACCCTGATCAATGTCGTTGACGCTAATGCCACCCTGGTAGAGTTGCCCGCTGACTTCACGGTACACGGTGCCAGTTGCGGCCACGGGGCGATCGTTCCCCAGGAACCACTTGCCAATCAGCCGTTCCATCTGGGTGGCGCTGCTACCGACAAACAGGTCGCCAATTCCCGATCGCCCATTGGCTGGGTCACTACCAACCACTTTGCCAGAGAGATTTTTGACATGGGCGGGCATGAGGTAGCCCAGATCATTCACGATTCGTCGCAGGTCGGTGAGTTCGGTCGCATCAACAACGCTGCTGTCTTTCGTGTCGCGCAGGATGGCGATCATGTCATTGCGGTCCAGGGTGCCATCTGCGGCAAAACTGCGGGTCAGATCAATCATGTCGGCATCGCGCAGGTTCATGTTGTACCAGTCGCCGCTGTCGATTGTGAAGTTCATCCGGGCGCGATCGCCATCACCACCACCGCTCACCGAAAGCATTCGTCCACCCAACCCCGTCACATCTCCCGTAATCTGATTGGTAATCACGTCATAGGTCAGATCTAGATTGCGGAAACCACCACGGGCATCAATATCAATGTGGTCGTTGCCACCAGCGAATCCACCATCGCTATCCCACACTTGCACTTCGATGTTGACATAGCGACTGTTCACGTTTTGGGTGAATTGCCAGTTGGGGCTGATGTTGTTGTCATTACTGATGGCACCACTCGTCCAGGGTGTACCATTAATGCTAATCCGGCTGTAATAATCAGCATCATCACCAAACACGCCCGAATCAGGATTGTCGATCGCCACCAGTTGGTTGACCGTAAAGCGCACCTGGGCTGCCGCTTCTGTGAGTTTCAGGCTGTAGTTAGAGTCGCCACTCCAGCGATTCACCTGAACAAAATAATCTCCTGCTTCCAGGTTTTTGTTAATCGCTTCATTCCAGTTAGAGCTATGGGTCGAGGTGGCCAACTCTTCGCCTGCATCCACGATGCCATTGCTGTTGTAGTCACGAATCAGGCGCAGGTCAAAATCTGAACTATTGCCAATGCCCGTTAGAGCCAGGGAAACGTTGCGAATGCTACCAATGCTGAAGCGGTAAAAGTCAGAACTATCGCTGGGAGCCAGTCCACTGCGGCGATCGCTGTTTTCTCCTTCTGTTGGGCTGGGATTGGTGAAGTATTGAGTGCCGACCAGGGTGCCAACATTACTTTCAACTGCGAGTAAATTGCTGACGAATTGATTGGAGAGACGTAGAGTATAGTTGGTATCGCCAAACCACCGATTCACCCCAATGAAGTACTCTCCGCCCGCTAAATTATGCAAGTTGATACTTTCATCATTGAATCCAGACCGATTGCTAAAGGAGATGCGTTCTCCTGTGCCAATCAGTCCATCATTGTTGAAATCGCGAATCAACTCCAGGTCGGCATCGGCGGATAAGCCAGTCAGGGTAATATTGAGGCTATTGGTAGAACCAGCACCAGTAAGATTCACCTTGTAGTAATCATTTAAGTCACTACTGCCTACAAATCCAGTGCGGCTCACGGTACCCGTTAAATTGCCTAACGAGTTGGCGGTGCCTAAGCTATTATCGGTAATAAATATGGGTAGAGGCGTAAAGGAGCGATCGATGATGATATTGTTGGTTACATCAAACGAATTACTCAGGTCACTGGATAGCGGTGCACTCGAACCCAACATTTGAGAGTGTGCTAATGGATCACCCAAGCCATAAGCAGTGGCGGTTGCAGTGGGCAACAATGCCGCATTGGCCTGGACGGGAGCGGCAGACGTTGGCGCAAAACCATCAAACAATTGAGATTGATTGGAAAACATTGGGTTACCTCTTGGGGGTGAAAGGACGGTAGACCAGGGAGTTCGCCCGCTTGGGTTGGGTTGCATCCATGCTCTAGGGTCTTTACAGATGCCCCTGGAGGGTTTATGCGTAGCCACGAGGACTTGACAAAAACTTTATCTTTATTAATAGGGAATCAAGTTGGATTTTGACTCAGGACTGGTGCAAGCGATCGCAACTGTGGCAAGATCACAGCCATGCTTCAATTGTTAGAACATGGTCAACTGATTTCCAGCCCTGGGTGTCACTTCAACTACCGGGTGGTTGGTCCCTGTTGTCGGTTATTTGACCGGGAACAACTGCCCTACCCCTGTTGCCGCATCCAGTGGCGCGGCAAAGAACCCAGTTGGCGACGCATTGGCAAACGGTTTGTGCTAGATATGGCTACGCGCGGCCATCCCACCTACAGCGTAGAAATTTTAGAACAGGGGGGCGATCGCTGCTTTACCACCGCCGCCTCGATCGAGCCACTTTTTTTAACGCTCTACTGGGTTAAGATGCCTCAACCACTGAATGAATGGTGGTACTCCGATCGCGTCCGCCACCCGGCATCCCTGACCTGTGAACCGCCCATTGTCACAGAACTGACCACGTCTCGCACGACCCCCGGTGTCGCTGCCGACATCAGCACCGATGGATAAACGGCACTGCCCCACAGTGGATGCACCACCACCGAGCATCCTTCCACCTGCATCGAGGGATACCCCAAACAAGCCCGAATCACCGCCACATCATCCAACCACAGCGTTCCGGGTGTGGAGCAGAGGGGTTGCCCCGTTTTGGGGTCAAAGACATCCGTAGCGTAACCTCTGTGCTGAAGTTCTTCCGCGATCGCCAGTCCCCAGTGCAAAAAAGTTTCCCGCAGACTATCTTTCTGCGTTTCGCTGGTATGAGTGCGGGTGATCAGATCACAGGTGGGCCGTTGCAGCACAATCAACACAGCCCCAACTGCACAGGTCCAATCGGGTAGCAACTCTCGCGTATGCTGATGAATGAATGGAGTGGGCAGATGAATTGAGTATTGCATCTTCCGAGGCCCTAAATAAAAGGACGTAACCAAGTACGCCCTTCAAAATATTATTAGAAACGGGCGAGGAGGGATTCGAACCCCCGACACCGTGGTCCGTAGCCACGTGCTCTAGTCCACTGAGCTACACGCCCTTGAAGCTTTATTACTGTAACACAGGATTCGTGATGACGCAAAACTTTTTTGGCTCAAATCCTCAAAATCCCGATGCACCCCCCTTAACCCACCTGGACGAGCAGGGGCAGGCCCAAATGGTAGACGTGTCTGCCAAGGTGCAAACCGTCCGACAGGCAACGGCGGCGGGGCGCGTGCGGATGACTCAGGCAACCTTTGCGGCGATCGCCGCAGGCAACACCCCCAAAGGTGATGTATTAGGCACCGCCCGACTGGCAGGCATCATGGCCGCCAAACAAACCGCCAACTTGATCCCGCTCTGCCATCCCCTCCCCATTCAAAAAGTGGAAGTGCAAATTTTGCCCGAACCGGACTTGCCGGGATACCGAATTGAAGCCACCGTTAAAATCAAAGCCGAAACCGGCGTGGAAATGGAAGCCCTCACCGCCGTCTCCATTGCCGCTCTCACCCTCTACGACATGGCCAAAGCCCTGGAAAAGTCTATCTGCATCGAAGACATTCACCTGGTCAGTAAAACCGGCGGCAAGTCAGGCGATTACCAGATTGAGGGATGATAGGAGTAAATGGGTGGATGGGTAGATAAGTCGTGAAAACCGAGTCTCTCAGTCTAGCTTACTGCCTCCCCCCTCTCCTTCTCCTCCCTCTCCTCTTCCCCCTTATGCCTTCCCCCCTCCAAACCCTGGCTCAGTATCTAGCTGGCATTTTCGAGAACCGTGAACAGGCGATCGCGGAACCGATTTGGTATGTCTCGTTACGGCTATGGCAATATCCGGTACAGGTGTTTGCAGCAGATTCAACAGGGGATAGTGTGACGCTGTTTGCAGAACAGGCAAATGTGATAAATGCGGATCAGCCTTACCGACAGCGGCTCATACGGGTGATGCGATCGCCCGCACAACCGGACTCGCTTCAGGTGCAGTACTACGGGTTCAAACAGCCTGCGGCCTTTAAAGGTGCAGGCCAGCAACCCCAATTACTGGCAGCCCTCACCGCCGATCAGGTGCAGGAATTGCCGGGGTGTGTACTGCTGGTGAGTTGGCGATCGCACCCCAGGGGAACGCATTTTGTGGCAACCCCTCCCACCGATGCCTGCTGTCAATTTTCTTACGATGGCAAGATTGGGCAGGTGTCCCTTGGGTTGGAAATCAATCCAGATGAATTTCTCACCTATGACAAAGGGATTGACCCAAACACTGGTAAAGCTTTGTGGGGAGCACTTATGGGACCATATCGTTACCGTAAGGTTGAGAACTTTGCGATCGCGCCACCATAGCGGAGAAAAAGACTAAAATTTTGGCAACAGCCACAGTCAGACATTGAGGACTGGGCAACGAGAGGATCATGCAACAAGCGAGATGGGGATTGTTGATTGGCGTGGCGATCGCGCTGGGGGGGTGTGGCACGATGCAACCCTCAAATACTCAAAGTGCCGCTGCCCCAAAACCCACCATCACCCTTCGATTTAGCGGTTGGCAAAGTAATCCCAATGAGGGGAAATTATTGCAACAGGTAATCCAGCAGTTTGAAGCGGAACATCCTCACATTGAGGTGCAGTACGAGGCCATCAACAGTGAATACATGGATGTGATTCGTACCCGGTTGATTGGCGATGTAGCACCAGATGTGTTTTATTTGGATGCCTTTGAAGCGCCCCAACTGATTAAATATGGAGTTCTGGAGCCGTTGGATCAATATATTCCCGCAACTTTTGATCTGGCCGATTTTGAACCGACTTTGCTATCAGCCTTTCAGCACAATGGCAACCTGTATGGATTGCCCAAAGACTTTTCCACCTTGGCGCTGTTTTACAACAAACAAGCTTTTGCCAGGGCCGGAATTACCCAACCGCCGCACACCTGGGAAGCGTTACGCCAATTTTCTCAACGATTGACGATAGATACCAATGGCGATCGCACACCGGATCAGTTTGGGTTGGGCATTGCTCCCGAACTGGCACGGCAAACTTTTATGATCAGGGCCTTTGGTGGGCAGTTGCAAGATCAACAAGGCAAGGCTATGTTTGCCTCACCCGCTAGTTTGCAGGGTTTGAACCTTGTAGTTGAGCAATATCGCCGCGATCGCACCGCCGCCCAACCGACTGATGTTGGCACCTCCAGCGGCAGTGAAATGTTAGGCCAGGGCAAAGCCGCAATGGTGATCGAAGGACCGTGGGCGATTCCCTACTTGCGCGAAACCTTTCCGGCGTTGCCGTTTGGGACGGCGGCAGTGCCCACCGTCAACGGAAAACAGAGCACGATGACCTATACCGTTGCCTATGTGATGAATCGCCAAACGCAACACAAACAAGCGGCGTGGAGTTTGATTGCCTACCTGACCAGCAAACGAGGCATGAAAACCTGGGCACAGCAAGGCTTAGTGCTACCCAGTCGGCGATCGCTGCTGGCAGACCTGGGGTATCAGACGCATCCCCTGTACGCGCCCTTCGTGCGGGGGGCCGCCTACGGCACCACCTGGCAGGCCGCAGACACTCTCCCCATCCTCCGCACCCATTTCAACAACCAATTCATCAGCGCCCTGTTGGGTGAACAATCCCTGACTCAGGCCATGCAACGCGCTCAGGATGCCGCCAACCGGGAAATATACTGGAGTCGTAGCGAATAATTTTAGTCAATCCTGATTGCGTAGAATGTGCTAAGCGACAGCCGTAACGCATTAGCGACAGGCGATCGGTACGTTACGCTGACGCTAACAGCAACCCTACATCGAAATGCAATGTCTTTTTATTGCCAGGTTAATCTGACTATGACATTTAACAACTGGTTGCAACAAGTTTGGGCCAAAAAAACAACTCAAGAATCTGTGGCAGGCTACGGCTTGATGGCTCCCACGATGGTGCTTGCCGCAGCATTTTTGATTTTGCCGATCCTGTTTGCGATCGCGCTGTCGTTTTACAATGTGCAGCTATTGGGAGAACTGAACTTTCGCTTTGTTGGCTTCAGAAACTTTCTGCGAATGATGGAGGATGAACGAGTTTGGATAGCGTTGGGAAATACAGCTCGCTATGCGGCGATCGTTGTCCCCACTCAAACCATTCTAGCCCTGCTGTTAGCCTTGTTGTTAAATAGTCAAATTCGAGGACGACAGTGGTTTCGGGTAATTTTCTTTTTGCCCACTGTAACTTCTTCTGCCGTCCTCACCCTCATCTTCATGTGGATCTATAATACCAATGGTTTATTGAATGCGATGTTGAGTTTTTTCGGATTGCCAACGTATAACTGGCTGGGTGATCCCGCTGTTGCCTTAAATGGCATCATGATAATGAATATCTGGTCAACTGCCCCATTGTTTATGGTGATTTATCTAGCCGCGCTTCAGGATATTCCAGAGTCTCTCTACGAAGCAGCAACCCTTGACGGGGCAAACCGTTGGGAGAAATTACTGCACATTACCCTACCCTGGCTCAAACCCGTGACTTTTTTTGTCCTCGTTGTCGGGTTGATTGGGACATTCCAACTGTTCGATCAATCCTACATTTTCTCAGCCGGGACGGGCGGACCCAATAATTCCACCCTGACGATCGTGCTGCTAATTTATCAATATGCGTTCAAAAGTTTGGACATGGGGTATGCCCTGGCCCTGACTTTGATGCTGGCGGTAGTGCTGATGCTGGCAACGTTGATTCAGCGCAGCCTGTTTAAAGAAGAATCGCTGGATTAGCGAGAGGAATGCCGTAAAGCGAAATGAATGCAACAAAGCGAGATAAACCTATTAAGATGAAACCTTTCCGTTGGTCGCTGGTTGGCTTGTACGTCTTGCTGATGGGGTATGCCGGGGTGACGGTCATCCCGTTTGTCTGGGCGCTGTCTGCCTCATTCAAACCGTTGGCCGAAATTGCGGCGGGTGGCGTGCAGCTAATTCCCCAAGAATTTACCCTGGCCAATTACAAAGCCATTTTTGTGCAGGAACCCTTGTTTGGCCGCTGGTTATGCAATAGCGCGATCGCGGCGATTTGTGTCACCCTATTGAATCTTTTATTTAACTCGATGGCCGGTTACGCGCTGGCTCGGATTCGATTTCCAGGGAAGCAACTCTGGTTTTGGTTGATTTTGGCGGCGTTAATGATTCCGGGGCAAGTCACATTGTTACCCAAGTTTCTCATTCTCAAGTCTCTAGGTTGGTTAAATACCTATCAAGGATTGATTCTTCCCAGCGCCATTAATGCCACGTTTATTTTTATGATGCGACAGTTTTTTATTAACTTCCCCAAAGAGTTAGAAGAAGCGGCGGCATTAGATGGCTTGGGGCGCATCGAAACCTTCTTTCGGATTGTTTTACCATTGGCAAAACCGGCTCTCGCCGCTCAAATGATCTTTGTCTTCATGGGGTCCTGGAATGAGTTTTTACTACCCCTCGTAATCATGGCTGAGCCAACTATGTTTACCCTACCTTTAGGATTAAACGCCTTCAAAGGGCAGTACATCAGCTATTGGAACTACATCATGGCGGCATCTATGATTTTTACCCTACCGGCTTTGGCCATCTATGCCTTTTTCAATCGCTATTTTATTCAAGGCGTGACGTTTACAGGAGGCAAGTAAATCAGCAAAACAATTACAACAATTACGATCGCACGCATTTCACGATCGCACCCATTTCACGATCGCACTTACCAACAAATCCGCCTCAATTGGTTTCGCCAGATGTTGTTGAAACCCTGCGGCTAAGGCTTGTTGCTGGTTGACATCTCCGGCATAGGCCGTCAGCGCGATCGCCGGAATTTGGCCGCCGCGATCGGGCGGGAGCGAGCGAATATGACGAATAAAGCTGTAGCCATCCTGTTCGGGCATCCCAATATCACTCAGGAGAATGTCGGGTTGGGCCTGGGCCAACAGTTCCAGCGCTTCCAGCACAGAGGACGCACTCACGGTCATGGCTCCAGCCTGCTCCAGCATAAATTTCACCAACTCCCGCACATCTGCATCATCATCGACAATCAGCACCCGCACATTATGCAGCGGATTGGCGATCGCCCGCGAACTGGCAGCATCTGTAGCTGGCTGCACAGAGGAACGCTCTGGTTTGAGGAGAGGTAATTTGACGGTAAACGTGGCCCCTTGACCCTCCCCGTCACTCTCTGCCCAAACAGTACCACCGTGTAATTCGACAATTTGCCGAACGATCGCCAACCCCAACCCTAACCCGCCAAATTTCCGCGTCGTGGTGGCATCGGCCTGACGAAAATAATCAAACACGTAGGGCAGAAATTCGGGTGCAATGCCCTGGCCCGTATCTTGAATGGTGATTTGGGCATGGGCGGAGGTGGGGGGCGGGGGCGGTTGGGCGTTGTTTGAGGCTGGTTCACAGCCCATGCCCCACTCCTGGCTGATCAGTTCCAGGCGAATGTCAACCTGCCCACCCTCCGGCGTAAATTTGACCGCATTAGACAGCAGATTCCAGATGACCTGTTGCAGGCGGGCGGCATCTCCCAACACCTTCAGGGTTGAGTGTTCCACGGTAGATTGAAAGGGTCTGGTTGAAGTCTCAAGCGTTGTTTCCAGGGTCAGTTGAGCGGCGGTTAAGCCTGGATCGATAATGGTCCATCGTACATCTATCGACTTGGCTTCAGCGGCCAGACGAACGGTTTCTAGTGCGGCTTTCATAATCAACACCAGATTCACTGGCAGCATATTCAGGCTTAACTTACCTAGCAGAATCCGGGACACATCGAGTAAGTCTTCGATTAATTGGGTTTGTAGTTTGGCATTGCGTTCGATCGCCTCCAGTGCATAGGCCGTTTTGGTCTCGTCCATTTTTTTCGTGCGTAACAACTTGGCCCAGCCCAAAATCGGGCTGAGGGGCGATCGCAATTCATGCGACAACACCGCCAAAAATTCATCCTTCATGCGGTTGGCCGATTCTGCCTGGGCGCGGGCACTCTGCTCGGCTTCATACAGGCGGGTATTCTCCAGGGCGATCGAGGCCATCTGCGCCAGTTGCACCAGCATCGCTTCATCGTCCTCGGTAAACTCTCCGGCGTACTTATCCGATAACTGAATCAGACCAATATTATGCCCATCTCGTCCCATCAGGGGAGCCGCCAGCCAACCGCGCAGCGGCGGGTGCTGCTCCGCGGCGGCCCCAAAGCCTTTCCACTGAGGATGGGCTTCCAGTTCGGTTTGGGTCAGCCGCATCGGACGGTTAAGATGACAAACAGCGGCATAAATCCCGGAGCCATCGGCCTTCTCGTTGTAATCCCGCCACTGCGCGTATTTGTCGGACAAATGAATCGCATGAATGGAATGGGCCCAGTTTTGGTCAACCGTGAGACTGGTCACGGCCTGATGTGTCCCAATAATCCGATAAGCCTGACGGGTAATGACTTGCAAAACTTCTTCAATCGACAGGGAGGAGTTGATATCCAGGGCGGCCTGCGTTAAGCCATGCAACTGACGGCTATACTGCTGTTCCCGCAGCAGCATCTGAGTGCGCCGTTCCTCCGCCTGTTGCCGTTCCAGTTCGGTGACGATTCGCAGCGCGAAAATGGTCAGTAACGATTCTGCCAGTTGCACATTCTCCATTGGGTTATGACCCATCACCCCCAGGAGGCCCAGCGGTGCGCCGCTGGCATCAAAAAATGGGACGGCGGCATAACTTTCGACCTGCAAAGGGGCCAGCAGCGGCGCATGGGGAAACAGGGCTTGCACGCGGCAGGGGTAACAGCAGAGCTTGCGCTGACGAATCACCTCCTGGCAGGGTGTGTCTTGCAGGTGGTAGGCAAAGTTTTCGCTGGCCTGTTGATGAGAACAAACGGCGATCGTGGTGATGGTGTCTTGATCATCCCCTGTGATCAGGCCAATGTAGGCATAATCAACTCCCAACACTTGGGTAAAATGACGCACCAGCGCGGCAAAGAAGGCTTCCCCTGTGACGGCTGAGACTCCCTGCGTCACTTGTAGCAGGGCCGTATCTAGTTGGGCGACTTTACGGGCGGCCAGTCGCAGTTCCAGTTCATCCATCACCATGGCTGCCAGGTCGGTGAGCATGGTGAGTTGTTCCTCACTGAGGGGCGATCGCGGTTGCGTGTCGATTAGGCACAGGGTGCCCAGGTTGAACCGTTCCTGGGTAAGCAACGGTGCCCCCACGTAGAACCGCAGCCCGGTTTCTGCCTGCACAAACGGATTGCAAACGAGGCGATCGTCCAGACGGGTATCGGGAATCATCAAGACTTCGTCTGAGAGGATGGCTAAACCACAAATGGTGTCATCTCGCTGCACTTCCCGCAGGTCAAAGCCATAGGCGGATTTGAACCAACCTCTAGATTCATCAATCAAAGACACTAAGGCAATGGGGACATCAAAGAGGCGGGCGGCCAGCGCCGTAATGCGATCGAAAGCCGCTTCGGGGGGCGTGTCGAGAATGTTGTAGCGGCGGAGGGCCGCTAACCGTTCTGGTTCGTTGGCGGGGAGTTGCACAGGCGGTGTGACGGGTGTGAATGCTTCGGTCATGAGAATTGCATAATTTCAGAATTGCAGCCAGTGAGGATTGAGTCAATTCGCAGGGGTGATGGTCTCCTGGCAGAGGGCCGCGATCGCACTCACCAGGGCTTCTGGGTCAATCGGTTTGGCCAAATGTGTTTGAAACCCTGCCGCTAAAGCGCGTTGCTGGTCGGGTTCTCTGGCATAGGCTGTCAGGGCGATCGCCAGCACCTTGCCCCCCTGATCTGGCGATCGCTGGCGAATTTGTTGGATCAATTGAAATCCGTCCATTTCTGGCATCCCAACGTCACTAATTAAGATATCGGGCAGTTGCTGATCAAATAATTGCAACGCTTCAATGGCAGACGTGGCGATCGTGACCGTTGCCCCCTGAGTTTCCAAAATCGTTTGAATCAGGTCGCGCATATCCGGTTCATCATCCACCACTAGAATCCGCAGATGGCTGAGGTTCGCGCGTGGTGGCGACTGCGTCGCCACTTCAACCACTTGCGTCGATGGGTTTAGCAACGGCAACTGAACTGTAAAGCGGGCACCCTTCCCTTCTCCCAGACTTTCAGCCTGCACCGTCCCCCCGTGTAATTCTGTGAGATAACGGACGATCGCCAGCCCCAACCCCAACCCCCCAAATCTCCGGGTCGTGGAACCATCTTCCTGCCGAAAATAATCAAACACGTAGGGTAAAAAGTCTGGACTGATGCCCTTGCCAGTGTCGGTAACGGTGATTTGGGCGTAGCTAGGAGCGTGGGGGAGGGTGGGAGTGGCGGGGTGGGTTTCCAGGCGCACGTTAACTTGGCCACCAGTTAACGTGAACTTGACGGCATTGGAAAGTAAATTCCAAACAATTTGTTGCAGGCGGGCGGCATCCCCCGAAATCCAGATGGGCGGGTGGGTGGTAGCAGGGGACTGGGGGTGATCTGGAACTGCCGGATCTAAAACTGCCGGATCTAAAACTGCCGGATTTGAAACCGTAAACTGCAACTCGATGCCTTTGGCCTGAGCCGCCAGTCGGACTGTTTCCAGCGCCGCTTCCACCACCGTCACCAGGTTGACCGGGCCAATTTTTAAGTTCACTTTGCCCTGGAGAATGCGAGACACATCCAGCAGGTCTTCAATTAACTGGGTTTGCAGTTTGGCATTGCGCTCGATCGTGGCCAGGGCGTGTTTGGCTTGCTCAGGCTCAAATGGGCGCGTTTGCAAAAGTCTGGCCCAGCCCAAAATCGGATTCAGGGGCGATCGCAACTCATGGGACAGCACCGCCAAAAATTCATCTTTAATCCGGTTGGCCGTTTCCGCCGCCTCCCGCGCCGCCTGTTCCCGCTGTAACAATTGCTTTTGGGGGGTAATGTCGATCGCCGCGCAGGTAATGCCCACAATTTCGCCATTGGGATGACGCAACGGCTCTACCGTCAGGTCGTAATAGTAATCTTTTCCCTGTGGAGCAAGCTTGACTTCTTCCCTTAGGCCCTGTCCTGTTGCCAAAACGCGCCGTTTAACTTGAGTTAAAACTTCAGCATCTGGGGTGGGAAAACATTCATGGTCTTGTTTGCCAATCAATTCATCGCTTTGATAATTAAGGGCTGGATTGTAAATCCAGGTGTAGCGTAACTCCCGATCTTGGTTAAACACAGTGATGGGAGAATTGACTAAGGCCACTCGCAATCGTTCTTCACTCTGTCGTAAGGCTTTTTCCGCCCGTTTGCGATCGCTGATGTCTACAAACGTCCCAACGGCTCCAATAATCTGCTGCTGGTGATTGCGTAACGGAGCCGCACTCACCAAAATATCGTAATAACTGCCATCGGCGTAAACCATGCGCGACTCTACCGCACTGCAAACCTCACCCCGCAGCGCCCTCGTCACGGCGTACTCTTCTAGCGGAATCAAATCGCCATCTGGATTGTAAGCCGTTCCCCAGGATTCCAGCCCAAAATCCAGGGAGACTCCCTCCGGGTCTTGCTGGGCTAAGCGACGGGCCGTCCGATTGACAAAGGTGAGCTTGCCGCTTGCGTCGCACACAATAATGCCATCGGCGGCCTGCTTCAAAATGGTTTCCAGGAGCAGTTGTTGTTCCCGCAGAGCCGATTCTGTGCGTTTCAATTCGGTTAAGTCGAGATAGAAGCCGATGATGTGTTGCTGCTCTGAGAAGGGTTCTGCCAGCAACGCGCCCCCCAGCAAAATCGGCACCCGATGCCCATCTTTGTGAATGTACTCCTTCTCAAAGGGAGTTGCCACGCCTCGCTGCCGCAGTTCTTCGCCCGCTTTTAAGTCAAGATGGACTTGTTCGGGTGGAGTCAGGGCCAGCCAATTAATGTGTCCGGCTTCCAGTTCGGCCCGACTGTAGCCAATCATGGTGAGGAGGGCATCGTTGGCGTAAACCATGCGACCACTAAAGTCCCCGATCGCCACACCAAACATACTGGCCTCTACCAAGCGCCGAAACCGGGCTTCACTCCGCTCCAGGTCAGCGATCGCCTGTTTGCGATCAGTAATATCAATTAATACTCCGCGTGTGGCAATAAGCTGTCCGCTGGCATCGTAAACTCCATTGCCACGGGCAGAAATCCAGCGAATGGTGCCATCCGGCCATCTGGTTCGATACTCAATTTCTTGAATGGCTTGAGCTTGTTGAAGTTGGGTGATCGTGGCTTGAATCAGGGGGCGATCGGCGGGATGTACTGCCTTCATAAAAACCTGCATGGTCATCGCCTGGTCTAGCGGCAAGCCAAATAAGCGTTTGGCCTGGTCCGTCCAGATCAAGGTGTCACTGGCCACATCCCAATGCCACATGCCGATCTGGGCGGCTTCCGACGCTAACCGCATTTGTGCTTCAATCTGTTGTTGAGCCGCTTCCAATTGTTTGCGGTAGCTAATGTCGCGAAAATAAACCGCGACTCCTTCTGCTGATGGGTAAGCGCTCACTTCCAGCCAGCGTTGTAAGGGTTCCGACCACTCCTCCCACGCAACCGAGATCTGCTCTGCGACAGCCCGCTGCAACTCCTGATACGGTAATTTCCCCACCAGATCCGGGTAAATCTCATTCCAAACGTGTTTGCCGATCAGTTCTGCTCGCGTGCGTTCCAAGATCCGCGTGGCGGCCTGGTTGACATAGGTATAACGCCAGTCGCGATCGAAGGCGACAAAGGCATCACTAATACTTTCTAAAATCGTTGCAACTTTTTGATCAACCTGTTGGCGGGTGAACTCGGTGCAGGTCGGGTCAGGTTCAGGGGAAGTGTCGATGGGTGCTTGGGCGATCGCAGCATTCATCGACGAATGACACGCCTCATCGGTACTGGGAGATGGGCGATCGCCCAGACTGCGGGCAAAATTTTCGATAATTTCGGAGCGGGAAGTCCCCTGTTGTTGGGCGGCCTCGTCTAATCGTTGCCATGCGGTGGCCGTCAGGGTAATGCTGACTCGTTGCTTTGTCTCCGAATCCCAATTCCGCGTAAACTTGCCCGCAGTATCCCGCTTCATGAGTTATCCGTATACATATATGGTTCCTTATTCAAACCTGGTTTGAGTGTAGGAAGAATCTGCCTCAGGATAGACAAAAGCCATACGGCGATCGCGATATGGGATTTGGATCATGGAACTGAACGGCAAGCTTCCGGCGAGTGCTAAAAAACAGGCGTTGCTGAATTGAGGGATGAATATCAGCATTCGCCCTCACCCTCGCCCTCTCCCAACCAGCGAGGGAACAAGATTTCTAGCTCCCTTCTCCTGGGCTACCTTGTACACACAAGTCCTGAGATTGCACTCTACTCTGGTTAAACCCAACCTCTTCTGCTTGGGGGGCGGCCCCCCAAGCCCCCAACGTGGAGGACGGCTGCGTCCCCCACACCCCCTCCAGATGGCACGACTGGGACGATGCAATGGGGCTGGGATGGAGCCGTTGTCGGGTGATGCCCCGATTGGGACCAAGGTTGCCGCAACTCTGTCTCAAACCCAGTCGGGGGCGTGCCACTCAAACTCTTATTCGGGGGGTGTGGGGGAGTGAGGACCCCACAAAGCGGGGGACAAAGTATTTTCTGCGACGCATTGCCGAAGAAAATGCTTTGGGCGGGGGGAAGTCCCCCGGTAGAAGCTTTAGGTTGAGTCGAGATCTGTGTACACAGTAGCTTCTCCTGGGGGAGAAGGGTTGGGGATGAGGGCAAATCATCCTTGCATTCAGCAACGCCAAAAAACAACATCCCTGGACGGGCAGATTTCGCCAGGTATGAGCGGCGGATCACCACCCCGCTCGGCACATCGGCTCCCACCCTAAGGTTCCGCTATGGCCTGCGACCCGCCCGCCATCAGGTAGCCCAGTTGTTCGGGGGTGGCGGTTTTGGCCTCCAGCATGGCGGCAAAGCGCCCCTCAAACATGACGGCAAGGCGATCGCTCATGGTCAGCACTTCTTCCAGTTCAGTTGAAATATAAAGAATGGCGGCACCCCGGTCTCGTTCGGCCAGGAGCGCATTCTGCACATATTCGGTGGCACCCACATCTAACCCGCGCGTCGGTTGCATGGCAATGATCAGATCGGGTTGCCCGGATAATTCTCGCGCTAACACGACCTTTTGTTGATTCCCCCCGGATAAATGGCTGACTTTGACTCGGCCACTGGTGGCCCGAATATCAAAGGTTTGGATCGCGGTATCTGCATGGGTGGCGATCGCGCCTGCTTGCAACCACCAGTGCCGACAAAACGGCAAAACTTGAAAGGCTTTTAAGATTAAATTGCGGGCAATACTAAAAGACATCACCAGGCCCATCTTTTGCCGATCTTCCGGAATGTAGCCCAGCTTTAACTGCTTCACCCGTTGTGGCGGAGTCCAGTGGGAAATCTCCTGCCCCTGGAGGTGAATCGTGCCCCGACTGGGTAAGCGCAATCCGGCGATCGCATCCGCCAGTTCCCGCTGCCCGTTGCCATCGACTCCGGCAATCCCCAAAATCTCCCCGGCTCTTAATTCAAACGACACATCGCGCACTCTGGGGACGGCGCGATCGTCCGGCACTTGCAACTGCTTGACTTGCAGCACTACCGATGTGGCAACGCGATCGCGCTTTTCCCGGTGCAGCACGACTTCTCGCCCCACCATGAGTTCTGCTAATTGGCGCGGCGTACTAGCGCGGGTGGTCGTATTCGCAACGACTTGGCCGCGCCGCAATACCGTCACCGTATCGCACAGATTGATCACTTCTTCCAGTTTGTGACTGATGAAAATAATCGTGTGCTGGTTGGCGGCCAGTTGTCGCAACACGGTAAAAAATTGCTCAATTTCTGGGGGCGTGAGGACTGCCGTAGGTTCATCCAAAATCAACAGTTTGGCCCGCCGATACAACGCTTTCAAAATTTCGACCCGTTGCTGGGTGCCCACGGGCAATTCACCGACGATCGCCAGCGGATCAATGGGCAACCCACACGCCTGAGCCATTTGGCCAATTTCGGCGGCTTTTTGGGCCAGGTTCAAGCGCCAGGAAAAGTCTGTGCCCAGAATGATGTTTTCCACGACCGTTAATTGGGGCACCAGCATGAAGTGTTGGTGGATCATGCCAATGCCCTGCGCGATCGCCACGTTTGGCGAAGTAATCTGAATCGGCTGTTCGTTCAAGTAAATCTGCCCCGCTGTGGGCTGATATAACCCACACAGGATGTTCATCAACGTGGATTTGCCTGCCCCATTTTCGCCTAGCAACGCATGAATTGAGCCGGCCTGCACCTCCATGCAAATGTGATCGTTGGCCACGAAGGAGCCGAAGTGTTTAGTGATGCGATCGAGGCGCAGGTAAGGCGGTGGGGAGACTGTCATAGCCAAAACCTTTAAGCCGCACCTTTGACGCAGCGGGTTTCCTTGCCCCCATCCTGACAGGTTTCAAAGGTGATTTTCTTCGCCAAGATTGCGTCCTGCGTGGTTTTCACTTTGTTCTGCAAATCAGTGGGAACGGCTGAGTTGAACTGACCCAGGTACAAGATTTCGGGTTCTTCCAGGCCCAGGGTATACACCTGCCCTTTGAGTTCGTTTTTGGCCGCTAGATCGGCTAGTTTGGCGATCGCCAGGTCAATCCGCTTCACTGCACTGGTGAGTACTGCTTTGGGAGCCACATCCAGTTGATCTGCCGTATTGCCAAACGCATAAATTCCCTGATCACTGGCCGTTTGCAGCACCGTTGGGGCCGCATTATCCAGCCATTGGTAAATCACATCTGCCCCTGAAGAAATGATCGCTTCCGCTGCTTCCTTGGCTTTGGCGGCATCATTCCAATCCCCGGTAAAACTGGAACTGACTTGAATTGCCGGATCAATGGATTTTGCCCCTAATTGCAGTCCCCGTAGTTCTTCCTGGGTTGCTTGAAACTCCTGCCCTGCCAGATAGGCAATCTTTTTCGATTTCGACAAACTGGCCGCGATCATGCCGCACAAATAACTGGCTTGTAGATGATCAATGCGTAATGCGGCAATATTTGCACCCGATGCTGCCCCATTCACCCCCACAAAAAAGGTTTTGGGAAACTGGCCCGCCACTTGCTGAATGGCTGCATCAAACTGGCCCCCGTGAGCATAAACCAGATTGAAGCCGCGACGGGCAAAGTCAGATAAGGCTTCGGCCTGTTCGGCCTGCCCAATTTTCTCCACGTAGGCCGTTTCAGCCCCCAGTTTTTTCTTGACTTCATTCAGACCTTCGTATCCCGCCTGATTCCAGGCTTTATCGGTGATCACTCCGGGCAAAATGATGGCTACTTTGAAATCGCTGGCCGCCGGACTGGCGGGCGAGGCCCCTGGTGAAGTTGCTGTATCGGGTGGCGGGGAGGGATTGGCACAGGCTTTGAGCAAGACGCTACCCGCGATCGCGGCGGCACCTGTCATTAAAAATTGACGCCGATTGAACTGAGTCATCATACCTAACACCCTCCTTCCAGATACCCGTAGTATTCTGCCTCATTCAGGCTGAAATAAAAAGCAGACAATAGCCAGGGGCAGCGCTTCTATCCTAACGATGCACATGAGCTATTGCCTGTCTTGTCAGTCAGGTAGTCACTGAAGCTGTTCTCAAACAATGATCGCGATCACAGCACTAACGTTATTAAACGGCTTCTACAGTGGCAGATTGTATTAGGAATTACATTTTCCCTGGAATCAGGGAGATTTTACGGAGAGTGCGATATAAATCACACCTGTAAGGGTCGGATATCACCGAAATGAATGATCCCTCTCATAGGAGAAATTTAGGAAATTACCGATGATCAAAAGTGTCAGCCCCTTAGGACTATTTCCCTTATGCAACTCGTCTATCGCGGTTCTACGTATACTCCCGGTCCAACCCAGGTGGAAATGCCTGCGACCGAACTCATCGGCAAATATCGGGGTGCGCCCATCACGTTTGCAACCCCAATGGGGGTATCTCAACCCCAGGCGATCGCCACACTCACCTACCGGGGTGCATCTTACCTGCGCGTGCGTGGATAACTGAATTTCATCACTCCACTCCTTTTAGTGCCTTGAAACAACGTTAGACATGAGTCCTGAAAATGCTTCCAGGACTTTTTTCATTGGCTCACAGACCTACCGCTACCCTTTCTGTTCCGGCAACATACATTTGTCGCTGTCGCAGCCTGCCGGACCTTCAGCCAGACTAAATCCCAGGTCATAACGACTGAGGGCACCATAAAAATCAGGGGTGCGCTGGCGATCGCGGACTTCCTGCTGCAACCATTCAAACGTAGCTTTATCGATCTTCTCGAAGGGGAGGCGCGGGAAGGGCGCATCAAAACGAGCTAACAGCGCCGCACTGATGTAGCCTTCATCGTGGGCGATCGCCTGGTAAATGCGCTGGGCTAGGGGTTCGATTTCTGCTTCTGTGAGTTCGATCGTGGCACTGGTGTTGTGAGCGGTGTAATGTTTCTGCACCTGCATGTAGAAATCAAATTGAGCCAGGGCCGAAAATTTTTCAATCTCAATTTGGTCGGCTCCGGGTAAGTTGGCCCAGGAGACTTCCACCGGAATTTCGACTAACCATTCGGTGCAGCGTGGATCAAACGGGTCATTCAATAAATTGCCCTGTTCATCCTTGTCAGATTGAGACGGCACAATGCTATAGCCATAATCTAAACACGCCATTGCTACCGGATCGTTTTTGCGGAAGGTAATCCGCCGAATGAACCGTTGCGCTTTGGGCGGATGCCAACCGGGAGAGGCTCCCGTGAGTAGGGATTTGGTGCCCGCCGGTTGAACAGTGGTGCAGCGATTGGGCCGCTTCAAGCCGTGGCGATCGCAATACTCCCATACGACCCGGTGTACAGTTTCCTTCCAGCGAGACAGGTACGCCTGCTCCTGTTGGCGGAACTCCAGACCTTTGACCGTATCGGGTCTACCGGCTTCCCACCAGCGCAACCAGTCCACTCCCAAAGCATGGACAAAGAAATCAAACAATCCCGTAAACGACACGCCCACAATCGGGTCAAGCTCACGGGAATACTGATACCGTGGTTCTGTAAAGTGATGATTCAGCAAGGCTGCAACTGATAGCGCGGCTGCCGTAAAGGCTTGTTCCTGAGCAACTGTATCCTGTGGATCAATTTGATTGAGGTGAACCTCAGATAAATTACAGTGAAAATTAATTCCCAGAATTTCTCCACACGGGTTTAAGCCATAACGCCCCAACCGATGCTCGACTTCAGCCTGTGACATCTGGGGATCGTGCTGTTTCAACCAATCCGGGGCAGTGCCCTGGATGTAATGGGTGAAAAATTCAGCCCGGAGTGCAGGCGTTGTCAGTAAATCTACATTCGATCGCGCGATCGCCTCTGGCGCATACTGAATCGCCCCTTCACCGGAATAGAATTGCTTGCGAACGGCATCGACACATTCCTGCTCGGTGGGTTTGTGATGAAACACGCGCGTATGGTTCGCCATCCGTAGGGCATCCCGTTCGGGGTCAATGCGCCAGTTGCCATCTTCGCCCTGCTGCCAGAGATTGTCCTTAGCCACCGCAAACGCCGCATCTTCGCTGTCACTCTGACGCATCCCTGCGCTACGCCGAATGTTCCCGGCCACAACGGTGGCAGCGGCTTCATCAATCAGCAGGCAGCACTCTACAGAAGTGAGTTGGCGACCGATCGCTTTGTTCAAAATTGCCGCACAGCGAGCATACAACCCAGATAGGCGAATCGGATTCGCCACGCCGCCAAACCCTTTTAAGACTTCTCCTTCGGGCCGCACATCGCTGACATCTACCGTGACCTGCACTTCGTCTGTAAAGCGATCGTCACTGGCCAGTTCCAGCAATGCTTGATAGGAATACACCCAACCCTGGCGACTATCCCCCACATAAATGTTGACTTGATTGTTGTCTATGATCACTTCGGTGCGATCGCGTCGCTGTGCGGCTGGAGTCGTGCCCACCTGCCCCACCACCTGGACCGCGATCGCATTCCGAATCACGGGCAATTGGTTAATATATTTGGGTTCCAAAATGGCCCCAGTGCCACAGCCCATCATCGCCAAATCCATCATCAGCCCAAAGGCCCGCCAATCAATGACGTTGGTGCTGGTGCAGTTATACGCCCCCGAAAAGTTTTCGGGCTTCTCGATCCAGGCCGTTCCTCCTACCCAGAGCCAGCGGCCAGAAGGCAAAGCTTTCACTTCCTCCTGCATCTGCTCGATTAAGCCAGCCTCCTGAGGAGTCAACTGGCCCAGTTTGACTAAGCCTTGAGTCGTCCGCCGCACCACATCCGCCCAGGGTTCTCGTCCAGCCTCGGTGCGACGACTGTAGGTGCGATAAAACACCGGATTCGCGGCTGGAGCCGTTTCAGGGAAGGGACTGGTAGCAGACGTAACAGAGGCTGCCACCACTGAATTAGTGTTGTTGTTAAGACGAATGGATTCAAGCTCTCGAACCATAGGGATATCTCGCTAATGCTGGAGGAATGAGACGGGCATATGACTAAATGTAGGAACGAAGATTCACAGTCTACACTATCTGTGGAGGTAACAACTCACCCGATGTTTTAGCACAAGATCGGCTTTGAGCGATCGCGTGGGGGATTATTTAGGGCGATCGCAATCGTCTGTTGGTTAGGGCGAAGGATGCGATCGCGCGATCGTACCCTCACTCAACGAAGTAACCGTCCCACCATCATTCCGAGTCGCCTCTTAAAATGAAAAGAGGTAATTATGAGCAATTTCATGGTTCAACTCCTGGCGGTGACGGACTATATCAATAGCTTGGCGGCAGCAGAAGCCCAGTTCGGGCTATCTCACAATGATGATCCGGCATTTTTCCCAGAGTGGACAGGTGATTTACCAGCCCTGGACATGGCAGAACAGCAGCGATTAGATCTAATTAAACAGCGCTATCTTTACCATCGCCAGTATGGCCATTTGTGGGAAGGGGCAGTTAATTTTATTGTGATTGCCCCACTATTAGAAATGGCTGAGTTTTACGATCCGCTCTACCAACTTCGCTCGGAGACATCAATCCGGTTGGAGGTGGAAGATGAGCAGCAAAAAATTTATCAAGGCCGGATTGATAGCCTCATTTTGCAGGAACATTTGTGGATCGTCCTGGTAGAGGCGAAACGCACGTCATTTAGTGTTGAGTTAGCGTTGCCCCAGGCTTTAGCTTATATGGCGGCGAATCCTTCAGTCGCACAGCCCACGTTTGGGTTGGTAAGCAATGGAGCCTATTCCATGTTTGTGAAAGTGCATGGCGCTCAATACGACTTCTCGGAAGATTTTTCCCTAAATCGCCGCCGAAATGAACTTTACACCGTGTTGCAGGTGCTCAATCGGCTTAAGGTATTGGCGTGAACTCGGGGCGATCGCTGAATAATTTTTGGCTGAGCGGATGATAGATTTGCAGTTCCCAGCAGTGGCCCAAATGGTGCGCGATCGCGCTTTGAAAGGATAGGAGGGGCGATCACGGCAAACTTCCCAAATGCTACAGTGATTGGTATTTAGAGTTAACCTTCTACCGATGGAAACATTTACCCTAACTGGTCTAATCGACTCCGATGGTCATCTTCGACTAGACGTACCCACTCAATTAGCACCAGGGCAAGTAGAACTGGTTTTAGTAATCCAGCCCAAAGTGTCCTTTGAGCTGTCGAATGGCCATGATTTTTCAGATTTAGTTGGCAAACTAACTTGGCAAGGTGACGCAGTTGCAGAACAGCGCAGCCTCCGAAATGAATGGTAATCGCTTTTTACTAGACACAAACGCGATTATTGCATTACTTCAGGGCAACCAAAAGATTTCACCTGGGAGGTCACGATGGCACTCGAAACCTGTCCGTGCTGCTCTAAAAAGCTAGGAACACCCCTTCGGAGTGGGCGACAGGTTTGCATGAGGTGTGGTTGGTCAGACAAACCGAGAAAGGGTCAGCGATCGAGTGAAGTGCCGTTTGATGCACCGTTTGATCTACCCCCTCCCCTGTGGGAATACGGAACCGAAGAAGATACTCGCCGTTGGTTATCAATGCTGGCGCATGGCAGTTTCTTTTTCGCTTCTACTGGAGCTTCTGTGATCGTCCCAATTGTGCTGTTAGCAGTTTCACAGGATGGAGTGATCCAGAAAAATGCCAAAGAAGTTTTGAATTTACAAATTTCGTTGTTAATTTATGGTCTGATTCTGCTCATTCTTATCATTGTCGTATTGCACGAGCGCGGAATAATCCTATTATTCGTGTTGCCATTCCTGATTATTTTGTTTCCCCTAATTGCCATTATTCATTGCCTTAAACGCCCAAACGTTCCATTTACTTACCCATTGATTATTCATTTTCTGACTTAATCAATCCCTGAAGTGGAATTAGAGGGGCGATCGTGCATTGAAAGGAGAGGGGCGATCGGGCTGTTAGCAATTAACCGGGGGAGCATTACCCAACTCATCCACGCGGTGTCCCTTCTCCTCCTTCACCACCTAACCCAAAATTATCTCCATTAAACCACTCTGACTTTAATAATGACCACCAAGCCCCTGTCAGCCCTGTTAGCACATAGTCATAGGGCAACCACCCATAGCCATCTCTTCCCCAATCTACTCCCCAGGAATTCCTGACGATGAAAGCTCCAGTTGAGTAAGTTTTTCGATCCGCACAGCGAATCACCTTGTAATCGTCATAGCCGACAGCAACTAGAGCGTGTCCTCCCACTACACGATCCTTCTGAAGATCCGGAAAAGGAATATAGCCTTTGGTGGGATTAGTTCCCTCGTACATAGATGTATAGACCGTAAACCCAAACATACAGGGAAAACCACCCGCTAGCATAACTTTAATCTGAAGTAGAAGTTCTTCTCTTGCCATGCCGGCATAGTCCAGTCGAAAGTACTTCAAAGCCTGATAATTCTGAGCATAGGAATAGCAGAAAGGAGGTGGTTCTTCACCCACGTTACCTTCTATATAAGGCCAAGACTCTTCCGGTGGCACGCCAAAGAGAGCCATCGCTTTCATCGTTTCTCGAATGGAACTGCCTACATCCCCCTCTACATTCATTAATGTACGAGCAACCTTATACAGAAATAAAGGGGATAAATCAGTGTGCTGCCCAAGGCTGCGATTCGCGAAATACTCAACTAAAGCAACTCCCGCAAAAGCTGTACAGGCATTTAAAGCCCCTTGATCCTCAATTTCAGAGCACCAATAACTCAGGTCTACCACTCCTGGTAAATACAAATAGTTCTTGACTTTCTGAACACCATTATTCGCTTGACTGCCATTACTTTTAATACAGTTCTTCATTAGTAGCTTTAAAAGGCTTTGGCTGAATGGAACTTGCAGTGTAAGGGTGGAAAAAAGTGAAGATGAATGCTGATTACTAGAGCTAGAATCTGATGAACTGTCAATGGTGGATACTGAGGAAGGATCAAACTCAAGCAATTCCTGTTTGTTAAAAATGTTAGCTTTCCTTCCAACTGCCGCTTCTACTTGGCTGTCTAAGTCCCAATCAGAAAAGGAATTTAATAGTTTTTTCAGTAAAAAGTAAAAGAAAAGAATTTTGTTTTTTGATTCGGGACAACTCTTCTCACTCACAATAAGCTGAATTCCTATGCAGAAGGAGTAAAATACTGCATGAAGTGCAGCCCGAGCTAAAGCGCCTGGATCTTCCTGCTTAAGGATTTGAATATCACTTAGCTCTGATTTGGCACTTTGAATTAAGTTTTTCAAGTTCAATAAACGTTCAACAATAATTTCTTCAAGCAATTTGTTGTTAAACTTCGCTAATGGGACACGGTGTTTGAGAAGAACAGAGACAATTGGCTCAATAACATAAAACTCTTGATTAAAAAGGGCTGAAAATCCCTTAGTTTCCGTAAGCTCATGGGCATTCAAAGCATCATTTAACAAATTATGTATATATGACTCTAAATTTTGTTGCTTTGAGCTTACTACTTTCTCTAGATCCGCTTCTTGAAAACAGCCTGTAAAAAGTTTTTCAAAAAGCTCTTCATTGAAGTTAGAGTACTCACCAGGATTTTTCTCTTTCACCTTCTTCAAAAATTCCTTTTCGAAGAGCGCTTGTTTAACTTTCTCTATCCCACCATCAGAACTTAACTCTTTAATAATTTGGTCTACACTAATTTTCTTCGCAATCTCAAATATCGCTTCAAAAACAGTTTCTGGTATAATTAAAGGAATAGCAGTCAATTTAAAGATATTAGAATTTTGGTATTTATTGGAGTCCTGGGTGAGTGGTTTTCCTAAGAGAAGGTTTTTGCAATACTCTTGACAATCCTCGTATTTTGGTTCACTTCCTAAAATAGTTGAATTCAGAAAACAGTCATTTAATGCTGTGTAGGTCTGAAACCCAACCACTCCATCAACTAAAAGATTGGCATGGCATTGAAATAACATCACGAGTTGCTTCGTAACCTCATCAAACTCCGGACTTCTTAACCACTTTACAAGGCTCTCTAAACCTTCACCTTCAAAATCAGCCTTGGTAATTATTTGAGATTCTTTTGTTTCCCTTCTATGTTGATTTTTTCTTTTCAGTTCCTCTAGTTCATTTTCTGAAAACTCTAAAGGTTTTAATTTACCTTTCAGCACAAGTAAAGCTAGATATTGTTTTAACTCGGCAATCTGTTTGAAAGATTGCTCTTGTGTAACTTCTCTGACAACAGCAGGCACGTCAAGCTTCTTAACTTCTTCTCGAAGCATTTTATGTGCTTTCATCGGCACAAAGTAGATATTGCCAAATATCTGACTCTCTAAATCTTCAATACGTTGATCTAGAAAATTTATCTTTTCGTTACACTCATTACTCTGGTCCCCGGAATCACGAAACGCAATTAACGTTTTTAGCAAGGTACTAGTCAAATTTTCAGTCGCTTCTGTTAGATCTGATCGCTTTAACCTGCCATTAACTTGAATCTGATCGTTTTCAAGGGTGTAATCTCTTAAATCTGGATAATCAGGACTCCACCCTAATCCTTTCTTCTTAAAGTTAGGTTGTGAACTCTGGGAATTATCGTAGGTGCTCATCTGTGTTTCTCCAGAAAGGTTTTGAATCGTTCAGCCTCAAATCTTTAAAGTTTAGATCTGAATCTTCATTTATCCGTTTAGATTTTTACAGGCTTCTATTAAACTGTCTGTAGTTTGGGAAGGTAGGTCTTGAGGTTTAGTATTTAGATATTCATATATCCAATTGCAACTTCGACCCATCAAACCATTCAAGGTCATATTTTCTATATTCCATAGACCAATAGTATGGTCAGAACTACCACTTACTAAGGCTTTGCCATCAGAACTGAAGTTAACAGAGTTAACTGCCCCTTGATGTCCATTTAATCTTGCCAGCAGTTTGCCAGTGTAAGACCATAGCCTAATGGTGTGGTCATCACTCCCCGTTGCAATCATTTGGCCATCCGGGCTAAAAGCAAGTCCCCAAACCCCAGCAGTATGGCCTTCTAAAGTCGCTAATTGTTGGCCCTCAAGGTTCCATACCTTAACTGTATTATCTTCAGCGGCTGTTGCAACTAGCTTTCCATCGTGGCTGAAGCGCAAATTACGAATACTGACCTGATAAGTTTGCCAAGTTTGTTGTAATTGCCAACCCTTTTGTTGCTTACCCTCCCATTTCCACAATTTGACCACACCACTTTCATCGACTGTTGCAATCAGTGTGCTATCTCGATTGATTGCAATACCAGAAACAGTAGTCTCATGCTGTCCAAGCACTCCCATCGCTACTCCATTTGGAGTCCAAAGTCTAATTGTTTTATCACTACTACCAGAAACAATTATTGTGCCATCGGGACTAAAACTCACCTTTTTAACTGCATCCCGATGACCAACAAGAATGTGTAATAGTTGCCCTGTTTGAACATTCCAAAGCTTGATGTTTCCGTCGTCACTCGCTGATGCTACGACTTTATTATCAGGGCTAAAACTAACACTACCTACAGCCAGGTCATGCCCTTTCAGGGAATATTGAATTTGCCCTGTTTGAATATTCCAAAGTTCGACCTGATTATCCTTAGCAGCTACAATCCATCGTCCATCCAGGCTTGTATCGGAACTGTAAACTTTACCTTGGTAAGTAGTAAAAACTTTAAGCCAGGGACTTCTCTGCCAAAGTTTAATTGTTTTGTCATAACTTGTTGATGCGAACAATCCAGGACGATTGGATTGAACTGGACTTACCGCTACACTCATCACTCCCCCCTGATGACCCTTAACGGCTGCAGCCAGAACATCTGTATGATTCCATAACCGAATGGTGCTGTCTAATCCTGAAGTCAGGAGGGTTTGGCCATCAGCCAGAAACACTGCATTACTAACTTCGGCTTGATGCCCTTTTAAGACGGCTTGGCGAGAGCGAGTGACGACATCCCACAGTGCTGCGGTCTTGTCATAACTGGCTGAAGCTAAGGTTTGTCCATTGGGACTAAAATTCACCTTAAAAATCCAGTTGGTGTGTCCTTTCAGGGGAGGGGAAGATTGACCTGCCAAAGTCCAGAACCGAATGGTTTGATCCCTACCTGCCGTAGCAATGAGTTCTCCTTTGGGTGGTTGAAATTGAACCGTGAAAACCCTATCTGTATGACCTCGTAGCGTGTTTTTATGATTTCCCTGGTAATCCCAAAGTTTGACTGTTTGATCTGAACTTGCAGTGGCAATTGTCTGTTGATCGGGGCTGAAGCTCACTTGCCAAACTGTACCTGTATGTCCCTTTAACTCTCGTAAAAAGTTCCCATTCTGCCCCCATAATCGAGCTGTACCATCCATACTGGCAGTTCCAATGGTTTGGCCATCAGGACTGAAACTCACATCAACAACAGGTTCTGTATGTCCAGTCAGGGTACGAATTTCCTGCCCTGCTAAGTTCCAAAGTTTAACCGTCTTATCATCACTTGCCGTTGCAATTATTTGTCCATCGGGACTGAAGCTAACTCCACCGACATAATTAGTGTGTCCTTGCAAACGATTGCGTTCTCGTACCCAGTAGGAAGATTGAGCTAGTACTTCCATGACATCCGTTTGCAATTGGGGATCATTGCGGAACCAGAAGGATTGGCGCAACAGTTGCCCTGCCTGCATTGCTTCGATGAGCGAGTCCATTGTGTCTCGGTTCAAACTGAACTTCGCTTGAGATGAGGTGATCAGAGCTTCAATTTGTCCTCGGTCAGCCGCACGCCATTGATAGCCTGCAAGTGTGGCGATCGCAGCAACAACGATCGCAGAGCCGATCGCAAATCGAGTTCGTTGTTTTTCGGAACGCAATCTCTTTTGTTCTGCTTGCAAAGATTTTTCGGTGGCTTTGCGAGTTTCAGATTCCGCGATCGCAACCTCTTCTGCTTTTTGACGGGCTTCCTCTTCCGCTTTCGCCTTGGCTTCAGCAATTTCTTTGAGTTTGCGTTCTTGTTCCAGTTGAGCCTGGAACAGCCGATCGCGCTTCTCCCGACTTTGCTCAATGAACTTCTGATCAATCTTGATCAATCGGGGTTGTTTGTTAGCGATCCAGTCGTCGATCGCGGCGAGTCGTCCGGCATCGAGGAGGTAGTTTTCGGAGTGATCATGTTCCTGCCATTCGCGGCGGTAGGCTTCCAGACGTTGTTGCAGGCGAATGCTGTCGCGGTTATCTTCAATCCAGCCTTGAATCAGGCGAGATTCTTGCAGGAGAGCTTCGTGGGCGACTTCTACGGTTTTGTCATCGGCAACCAGCAGACGTTGATAAATCAGTTGTCCGGCAATGCGTTCGAGTTGCTGGGAGGATGCTGCCATCTCGCGCAGACGTTCCCAGGAAGCACGGCGGCGGGTGACTTCGCCCTCATCGCCAATTTGCACCAGTTCGCCCACCATTTCCCGCACAAAGGTTTGATCGGCTGGGGAGAGATTCTCATAGAACTGATCCGCCCAGCGTTGCAAGGCTCCTTTTACGCCCCCGATCGCCGCATAGCCTGCCAGCGTCAATTGGCGATTTGCACCACTGGCAGAGATGGAATTTTCCCACAATTCCCGCAGGGCATATTGCAACAGGGGCATGGCACCTGGTTGGTTGATCACCTCATCCACAATGCGAGAGGTGAGATCGCTGGTTAAACTCACCCCATGTAAGCTGGCGGGGCAGGTAATCGCTTCTTCCAGTTCGCCCACCAGTCTGGCTTCTGTCAGCGGAGTCACCATATAAGTGGTGGGAGCGGTGCTGTTGATTAAATCAGCAGATTCTTGAAACTTGGCGCAGCGATCGAGAAAATCGCCCCGCATGGCAATGATGATCCGGGTCTGGGTGTCGGTGCGGCTGCTTTCTTGATCCAGGCGTTGAATGAATTGCCGTTGTTCTGCCTCATTCGGGCAGAGGGTGAACAATTCCTCAAATTGATCGACGAAAAGCAGCAGTGGGCGATCGCTATGGCGATGTTGATCCAGCACCCGGTTCAATTCCTGGAGGGGATACTGCCCCGGCGTGATGCTTGCAAGCGCCCAGGTCTGGCTACCGGGAAGGCGATCGCTCTCCAGTTCTGGGAATAGACCGGCTCGCACCAGGGATGATTTGCCCGACCCGGAGGGACCCAGCACCGCCAGAAACCGATTTTCACTCAGGCGATCGAGAAGAGCGCGCACAGCAATATCGCGTCCAAAGAAGTAGTCGGCTTGGTCGCGGTCAAAGGGCTTCAACCCCATGTAAGGATTGGCGGGATTGAATGCGACAGTGGGCGATTCGCTCGTTGGAGACTGGGGCGCATACCGTACCAGGGTAATCATTCGGCCCCAACCCATGCGAATTGGTTCCTGGCGCTTGTTGTGGAGTTCGTTGCCAATCACATCAAACAGGCGATCGCCGCTGATCCGTCCCGTTAATGGCAAGGCATTCTCAGGCGCTAAGCCTTTGAGTACGGCCTGAGTCAGGAGGCTGTATTCTTCCCCCTCGTAGGATTTGCTGGAACTGCGGCAGGCGGTAATCAGGTAATAATCCAACTGATAGCCAAACACCGTAGCATCTCGCCGTACCATCGCACTTTCCAGAAAGGCACCGGAGTTGCAACAATCCAGAATCACCACCAGGCTACTAAACCGATGTTGTTTGATCAGTTCATTCAAGCCAAATAGGGACACCCCATTCTTTTGGGCAATCACCTGTCCAGCGGCATTGATTTCGAGTTGACAGTCGGAGGGAGCGAGATACCCTTCTGGCGTTTGGGAGAGGGCATCCACCTTGGTAAATCCATGCCCACTGTAGTAGATCAACACATCGCTACCATCGGCATCATCCAAAAATTGTTGAAGTTCCTGCACCAACTGATCGTGGGGCAATGGTTTGCGAATCACTTGACCCAGTTCTGGTTGACCGCGTTCGCGCCGAAACGGTAGCCGCCTGACCTGGTTAAAGTCACCATGTTGATCGAGAATAGCGGCGATCGCATTGGCATTGTGAACAGGCGTATCTAAACTGCGGAATGAACCCGTACCATATTCTGCAATGCCAATTACCAGAGCGTAGCGAGCCATAGGGTAGACACCGAAAGGGATGCAGCACTTCTAAGCTACGCGGCTATACTGGGGAGGTTCGGAATTCACGCAAAAAATTCTCATAAGTTTAAATTTCTATAGGGGCGATCGCATGGCAGATGTGAAGCAATTCCAATTCAATGAAAACGGTGAAGACTTCAAGATTTACATTGAAACCAAACCGTCTGCCGAAAATCCCATTGGTTTTGATGATGACGATGACCAGGGCGGCATGGGCTTCACGAAAGACATCAGCATCAAAATGCAGGATGCCCAAAAGATGATCCGGGGCTATACGCTGTATGCCCTGAATGCCTTCCGCGATTTAGGCGGAGCTAATGTGGAAGAAATCAGTCTCAAATTTGGTTTGAAAATTAGTGCCAGCACGGGCATTCCTTACATCACGCAAGGTTCTGCCGATTGCAATTTGGAAGTATCGGTGAAATGCTCCTTATCACCTAAAGGTCAATCGCTCTAGACGTTGCCCAACGAAGAACTACTTCCCGTGGGTGGGGTAGGGTGGAGCAGCGATGGAGCGATACTAAGGGTTTTGCCGGCACTCATCCCGGAGTTGGCTGCACTCTGGTTTCAAACTCGTAACCGCCCTAAAAAAGTCCCCTTCCAGGAGTTTCACGCTCTCCTGGATCGTCCACTCCTGGAGATTTGGCAAGAATTTGATTTACTGCCGTTCATAAAGTGAATCCTGCCGCCCCAATTCAGTTAGGTGACCCGCTGTGGCAGCGATCGCACACCCCATATACAGTCACTTCATAGCCATCAGTTCGTAACCCCTGACGCACCTGGTTCAGGTCGAGTGTCTCAAATGTGTTCCAGGGGATATCTTCGATCGTGCCGCAAGTTTGGCAGCGGAAATGATGATGGCGATCGACATTCGCGTCATACCGAGTCACCCCCGGTTCTAGCAGCACCTCTCGCACCAATCCGGCAGTTTGCAGCGCTTGCAGAGAGGTGTAAATCGTTGCCTGGGAAGACACCGGAAATTCCTGATTCAAATCATGCAGGAGTTGATCTACCGTGGGGTGATCCTGCCGTGATAGCAAATTGGCGTACACGGCAAATCGCTGAGGGGTCACCCGCAAGCCTTTTGCTTTTAGCACCTGCACAATCATGTCTTTCTGGCTCATCATCGCTCATGCCTTCACGCATCTCCTTGATTATAAAGCTTCTCTTTCAGGAGGAATAACGGCTTCAGAATAATTCCTAGTCGCTAAGTATTTACTTTGATTGACTTATTCCTAAATCAGAATTATTCTGATTTGCAGCGAACAAAATTTAGCGTTCTCGAAGATTTTCCCAAATCACCTAACTTGAGAGGTTCTATGGCAGCAGTAACACACGTTCCCAATGTCGTTTTCAAAACTCGCGTCCGGGATGAGTCCATTCCTGGTCCCAATCCCTTCCGCTGGCAAGATGTCACCACGCAAGATTTATTCGGTGGTAAGCGAGTTGTGGTGTTCTCTTTGCCCGGAGCTTTTACCCCCACCTGCTCCACCAGTCACCTGCCCCGTTACGAAGAATTGTACGAGGAATTCAAAGCGCAGGGGGTGGATGCGGTGATCTGTATCTCGGTGAATGATGCCTTCGTCATGTTCCAGTGGGGCAAGCAACAGGGCGCAAGCAACGTGTTCTTGCTGCCCGATGGCAACGGCGAGTTCACCCGCAAAATGGGCATGTTGGTGGATAAATCGAACCTGGGGTTTGGGATGCGCTCCTGGCGGTATTCAATGGTCGTCAATGATGGCCAGATTGAAAAGATCTTCATCGAACCGGAATACGGTGACAACTGCCCCACTGACCCGTTTGAAGTTTCCGATGCGGACACGATGCTGGCTTATTTGAAGAGTGTCAAAGTATCTGAACCAGCAACGGTAGCATAGAGGAAAACGGGATTGCGAGTGGATGTGTGGATGAGTAGAGGGGAAAATCATCCTAACTCACCCACACATCTACGCATCACATATTGGGGGAACTATGAGCTACGACTATGATTTGTTTGTGATTGGGGCGGGTTCAGGTGGCATTGCCACCGCGCGGAGAGCTGCGGAATATGGCGCACGGGTTGGAATTGCCGAATCCGATCGCTTGGGCGGCACCTGCGTTAATCGGGGCTGTGTTCCCAAGAAATTGATGGTGTTTGCCTCCCATTTTCCCGCATTGTTTGAGGAAGCGCGGGGGTATGGCTGGAGCGCGGTCCAGAGTTCTTTGGATTGGCAAACAATGATTACGGCGGTCAATGGTGAAGTTGATCGCTTGAATGGCATTTATCAAAAAATGCTGGATAACTCCAAAGTGGAAGTGTTTCGGACTCGCGCCAAATTTATTGACGCGCATACGCTGGACCTGGGCGATCGCAAAGTCACAGCCGATAAAATCCTGATTGCGGTTGGTGGCAGACCATTTTTACCGAACATTCTGGGGATCGAACACGCCATTACGTCAGATGATATTTTTCACTTAAAAGAACAACCGAAACGGATCGCCATTTTAGGTGGTGGCTATATCGGTTGCGAATTTGCCTGCATTCTGAATGGCCTGGGCACCGAAGTCACGCAGATTATTCGAGGCGATCGCATTTTGCGCGGGTTTGATGAAGACATCCGTAGCGAAATTCAACAAGGCATGATCAACCACGGCATCAACTTGATTAAGGGTGTACAACTGATCGCCATTGAAAAATCGGATCATGGAGTCACAGTTTCGGTCGGGGCGGGGGATACCGTTGATACGGTAATTGTCGATGCCGTCAGCCTTGCAGCAGTGGGACGCAAACCCAATACCCACAATTTGGGCCTGGAAAATACCGGGGTGAAGTGTCGGGATGGAGCCGTGTTGGTGGATGAGTATAGCCAAACCGCAGAGGAAAACATTTATGCCGTGGGCGACTGCACCAATAAAGTCAACCTCACCCCCGTTGCGATTAACGAAGGGCGTGCCCTGGCCGATACAGTGTTTGGTGGGATTCCAAGAGTGATGAGTTACGAAAATATTCCCACTGCCGTATTCACCACCCCAGAAGCGGCAACGGTTGGCCTGACGGAAGCCGAAGCCAAAACGAAATTTGGGGATGACCTGAAGGTGTTTTACACCCGGTTCCGCCCCATGTATTACACGCTAGCGGGGGCAGACGAAAAAACGATGATGAAAGTCCTGGTGCAATCCTCCACCGATCAAGTCATTGGGGTTCACATGGTCGGCCCCAACGCTGCCGAGATTATTCAAGGGATTGCGATCGCGGTTAAAACTGGAGCCACGAAAGCGAATTTTGATGCCACTGTGGGGATTCATCCCAGCGCTGCCGAGGAATTTGTCACGCTCCGTCATCCGGTGCGGTAGGGCCACGTCGTGGTGGGGGGGTGCCAAACGCTACTACGATTCCCTCACCACTCGAATACCGATGTCGTACAAATTGCTATCCTGATCCGCTTTACTGCGAAAAGCCGACCGACAGACCCTGGGACCGCCATTCCAGGAACCGCCCCGCAGCACGCGGACAGTCGGGTTCCCCCCCGTGGTCCAGGCTGATCCATCAGATGGTGCACCATCATAGTGATCATGCCAGTGATCCGCGCACCACTCCTTCACCAGGCCGTGCATGTCACATAACCCGAAGGCGTTGGCAATGCCGAAACTCGCAACATCAGTGGTTTCGCGGCGATCGCAGCCCGTGGGTCCCTGGCCATAAAAGCCTTTGCTACACAAGCGCCCGTCAAATTCCCAATTCACGCCGGAGTAGTTGGCTAGATCGGTAGTAATCGTCGGCCCAAAGTGAAACGGTGCGGACACCTCCGCCAACGACCAGATGTCTTCGGTTGCCAAAGTAGCCGCCGGCATTGGTCTGGCGCGACAGGCATATTCCCACTCCGCCTCGCTGGGCAATCGGTAAAGCCGTTGGGTAAAGGCCGATAACCGCGCACAAAACTCAATGGCATCCTGCCAGGAAACTTGCTCAACTGGACGATTGGCCCCTGAAAAGCAAGAGGGATTGGGGGAAAGCCGCCGCTGCACTGGCGGGAGAGTGGCGATCGCACTCCACTGCACTTGAGTAATCGGAGTACGGCTCATCCAGAAGGACGGAACAGTGACCACATGCTGCGGACTCTGATTGGGATGCCAACCCTCCTCCAGTTTGGGCGCTCCCATCACAAAGGTTCCCCCCGGAATTGCCACCAGTTCTAACTCAATGCCATCTTTGAGCAATTCCAGCCAACTCGGAGCAGTCTTCTGAACCTTTTCTTTGATTCGACCCTGTGCATCAACCGTCACCACATCAAACTCACTTGTTGACAGGAATTCATCGGACATAAGGGGTCGCATTAGAAAAGAGATTCACTCCATTATCCCAGAGTCAGGGCATTCAATCGCTGCTGACGGCGACGTTGCCAGAGTCGCGGCAACACTCGCAACTGGCGTTGGAATTGATTCCACTCGGTATGGCTTAATTCAATTGCTTGCCAGGTCGGACGACTGAGCAATCGTTCTGACCAGGCGGCTAAGCCGGGATAAGGCGTGAGGGACATGCCTAAATCGGGCAGGGCAGGTATCAACGTCCCCGCGACAATTTCGGCCAGCGTCACTTGGTCGTTTGCGAAGTAAGCGCGATCGCCCAACGTATCGGCCAAAAAATTCAGGGTATTGAGCGCTCGGACCTGGGCATACTCGTGCTCGGTGTCCGTCTGGGGGTGCATGATTAGCTTGGCGATCTCGGGTAGTAATTCATTCAAGGCCACCAATTGCACCATTCGCACTCTAGCTAAGGCGGCGGGTTCTGTGGGCAGCAGAGCGGGTTGAGGATACTTCGCTTCCAGGTAATCCAGAATAGCCAGAGATTCAATCACCCGAAAATCATCATCCACCAACACCGGAATATGGGCAAACGGATTCAGCCTCAGAAAGTCTGGTTCAAACTGCTCACCGTTCAAGTTCACGGGTATTAACTCAAACGGCAATTGCTTCTCCAGCAAGGCTAACCAGACAGGGCGGGCAAATAAGGATGGACGAGCATAATACAGTTTCAGCATGGTGGAAGCTCCTAAATTGAATAAAAGACCAATCGGTCTGTTTTGGGGTAAAAAAACTGAGCTATTGCTCAAATCTATCCTGCCGGGGTGAGTGACTCCACATAGGTTTTCAAATGGGTCAACGCCCGCCGCAAGTGAGTTTCATCGCCGTAGAGCTTGCTCAACATCAAACCGCCCTCGATGGTGGCGATCAGAATCGTAGCCACGGTATCAGCCTGAGTGGCAGGGTGTAATTCCCCCCGTCCCATGCCTTTGACTACAATGCGATGAATCAGGTGGCGCCAGGCATTCATCGCCTGCTGGGTGCGCGCCCGTAAACCGGGGTGAGCATCATCACTCTCGATCGCGGTATTGAGAAGCGGGCAACCACCGGGAATGGGCGGGTTTTGGAGCAGTTGCTCATACACCCCCAGGATGGCCATCAGGCGATCGCTGGCGTGACGTTTGCCCTTCAACGCCCCCATAAATTGTTGCTGAATCCGCTGCACCGCAAAGTCAAAGGCGGCAAGGGCCAATTCCTCTTTACTACTAAAGTGGTTGTAGATGCCCCCTTTTTGCAACCCTGTGACACGCATCACATCAGCGATCGAAGACCCTGCATAACCTTGCTGGTTAAACAGTGCTGCCGATTGCTCAATAATCCGACTCCTGGTTTCCTGGGCTTTTGACATTTAAAGAAGACCGTTCGGTCTGTTTAGACTTAACAAAAAAGGACCACTCGGTCTGTTTAAGCTTAACAACAAATGGTCGGGTCGTAAAGTAAGGGCTAGGCAAAGTTGCGGCGGGAGCAGGCAGTTAAGAGCCAGCACAATAGAATTGTGCGATCGCTTATCCAGCGAGTTCAATGGATGTGTTGTTGCGCCGACAAAGCCAAGTAGACCTAAGCCATGCTATTTTCGATCGCCCATCGAGCCAGTTCAGTTCGGTTGTGCAAACCTGTTTTGCCCAGCATATTGCTGACATGGCTTTCGATCGTGCGCTGGCTCACATTCAGTTCATCGGCAATCTCTCGATTCGCCATGCCGCGTGCCACAAACTGCACCACCTTTAATTCGGTAGGGGTCAGTTCCACATCAAATGGCACCTGAATTTTGGGAGCGCTATCCGCCGTTTTGCCCGTCCGTTCTGACATGCGAGCCGCCTGTTTGAGGGAAGATTCGACTTGCGCCACCAATTCTTCTGGCTCAAACGGCTTCACCATGTAAACATCTGCTCCCGTGTTCAGCCCTTTGACTCGGTCCTGGCTTTGCCCCTTGGCAGACAGAAATAAAACCGGAATCCAACTGGTGCGGGCATCTTCACGAACGTGCCGCACTAGAGAGTAGCCGTCCATTTCTGGCATCATGACATCACAAATGATCATGTCTGGGGTTTCATGCTCCAGTAGCTCCAAAGCTTCCCGACCATTTTCTGCGGTGACAACTTCGTAGCCCCGAAACTCTAGATAGTCCTTCACTAATAAAATCAAGTTTGGGTCATCGTCAATCAGGAGCAATCGTCTGTGATTTCCGGTGCTGGTTTCTTTCATGCTGCGCTACTCACCTACTCCTGGATATAAACTGTTGATCCTTAAAATTGCATTTAGCGACTCTCTTGCTTTGCGTTGTCACCCAGCAGTGAATCGCTTTAGCACCCGAGCCTACACTGACATCTACTCGCTATTGTAGGTAGTCTGCTGATGTCAGCATTATCTTAAACAAATCTTATACGTTCGCCAAGGCAATGATTGATAGGGACCGTACCGTTCTCCATTATATTTACAAACCTTGCATCAGGCATTTTTTCCGGTGAACTGCCCTTATTTAACACCATATTTTGATCATTCGACCCGCAATTTCTTGACCAAACCAAAATGTATTATTTGCCAGGGATTGCAGCGATCGCGAGTCAACAGTCCACCGCAGATGTGGATCAAACAGCACCATTTCGGCGGGTTTGCCCGGTGCCAGGGTGGGGGGCGACTGATGTAAACACTGAGCGGGTCGCAGACTTAGCGCCGTCCACAGCTCTAGCGGTGTCCACTGCTGAGTGGCCACAAAGGTTTGCCATAACAGGGGAAGAGCGAGTTCTAAGCCCAGTGCGCCATTGGGAGCTTCGGCAAAGGCAACCGTTTTTTCTTCGTAGGTGTAGGGGCTGTGATCGATCGCGATCGCGTCTAGCACTCCTTCCTGTACTGCCTGGATGAGGGCCGTCTGATCGGCTGGAGTCCCCAGGGGCGGATGCAGCCGCAAATTGGGATTATAGGATTGAATACTGGTGGTGTTTAACATCAGATGCATCCAGGTGGTACTGGCCGTGATGGGTAAACCATTGGCCTTGGCCGCCCGAATCAGTTCCACACTCCGAGCCGTTGAAATTCGCATGAAATGAACTGGCGTACCAATCTCGGCGACACACTCTAGCAAGGCCGCCAGCATGGCTGTTTCTGCGATCGCGGGAATTCCCGGCAAGCCAAACAAAATGGCATCCTGCCCCTCGCGCATCACGCCATTTCCGGCCAACTCGCGATCGCAGGCCCAAAGCAAAATGGGTTTCCCCACAGGCCGCAGGTACTCTAGCATCCGCCGGACCAGCAACAAATTGGCGATCGGCTTGCCATCCCCCAGGCCCACCGCACCCGTCAGCGCCAGTTCCATCAGTTCCGTCATTTGTTGCCCCTGCACATCCACTGTTAGCGCTGCCCAGGGTAGCAGCCGGGGGCAAGGAGAAATGAGGGGGTGGGGCGGTTCCTTTTGGCGGTCAATCAGCCAGCGAATACTGGCGGGATGATCCATTGCGGGGACGGTGTTGGGCAGGATGGCGACCCGCGTAAACCCTCCGGCAGCAGCGGCTTGAGCCAGCGAAGCCAGGGTTTCGCGTTGTTCAAATCCGGGTTCGCCAGAGTGACTGTAAAGATCCACCAGTCCGGGGGCCAGGATCTGGCCCTGACCCGCGTGGACCGTAGTATTGGGGGGACGATCGCGAATCTGATCCGCGATCGCCTGAATGGTTCCAGCTTCAATCAGCACATCAGCAATGCGATCCGTTTGGGTGACGGGATCGAGCACACGGACCTGTTGAAGCAATTCGGGCATATTAAAGCGCTCCTGCGGCAGTTTGGTCGAGGACTCCACCCGCTAAATGGGCGGTGCTGTTCATACAGGTGAGAACGGGTTGGCTATTGGCTCCCGCATAGTCAATCACGCTGACCGCCCCATTTCCTTGCTTAAAGCTCCAGAAGTTTTCAGGACCGAGACCCAGCAGGTAACAAAGCAGGGCTTTGTTCACGGCATCGTGAGCAACCACCAGGGTAATTCCCGGTTCAGCCCGATTCAACGCCGTTTGCAGCATCGTCTCCCACGCTGCGATCGCTCGGTCCCACACCTGTTGCAGATTTTCGCCTTCTGGCATTTGCACAGCGGCGGGTATTTGTTGCCAGCGTTGCAATTCGCCCGGAAAATCTGCTTCGATCTCCGCTTCCAGTTTGCCTTCCCACAAGCCGTGGCTGATCTCTCGTAGATTATCCTCCAGTTCTAATTGCACATCCGGATGGTGTTGCAGGATAATCTCAGCGGTTTCCTTCGGGCGTAACATCGGGCTGGTAACGGCATATCGAATGGGTACATCCTTGAGATAGGCTGCCGCCTGATTAGACTGCGATCGCCCATTGTCATTCAGTGGCACATCAATCTGCCCCTGAAACCGCTTCTGTCGGTTCCAATCCGTCTCGCCATGCCGCACCAGCAAAAACCGCGGCCCCGTATAGTTTTTCTTTGTCTTCGGTAAAACTTCTCCCAAATGGGCCGTCTGGTTCATCGACTCAATTTGCACGCCCTCGCCCCAACCTCCGGCAAAATTCAGCACACTGATGCCACAGTTAGACTGATGCACCGCCTGATAATGATCTGGCCCCAGCCCGATCGCCGTACTGAGCAACGCCCGATTGATGCCGCTATGGGCCACCAGCAACACAGTTTGGCCCGCATGATGGGGTAAAAACTCCTGCCAAAACTGCTTGGCCCGCTCATATAAATTCAAAACTGGAAAATAATCGCTGACTCCCGCCTCCGTCGGAATCACCATTTTCAACTCATGGGGGCGGTGGTTCCACTGGTCAAATTCATCCGGATACTTCTGCTCCACATCCTTAAACAGCAGCCCTTCCCACAGCACCAGGTTAATTTCCTTCAGCATTTCCATCGTTTGGCAGGGTTGCCTGGGAGCCTGCTTCAGGCAGGATAAAACAATCTCGGTTGTGTCTTTAGCTCGCCGCAAAGGACTGCTATACACCGCATCAAAGGCAATATCGCTCAAGGCTGCACCCACTTGATGAGCAGCTTCACGCCCGGATTCAGTCAAAGTAGACAAATCGGAGTACCCTTGAACACGGCGTTCTACATTAAAACTGCTCTCACCGTGACGAACTAAAATGACACGAGTAACCATAGTTAGGGAAAAGGATATAGGAGGGTTAAGGACGCAGAAGCATTTTATCTTGTTAAACGCCGCAGAAGACAGCAGAGAGAACACAGGAGTTAAATCACCGACTCTCCCATTCACCCATCCACCCACTCCCCACCTGAGGTTTTCATGACGATTAAACGGTTGATTCTAATTGTGCTGACTATTTTTGCGGTTGGGCTAATTGGACAGGACTTACTCAGCAGTTGGAATCAACCCCAAATTCAGAGTCGGCTAGAACTTTACCAAACGAATTTGCTGTTGCAGGCGACGGAGTTGCGATCGCCGGATTCTAGTTTGACTGCCACATCCCAGGCACTGGTGGGGAATAACCCGATTCAGACCGCATTACAGCAGTACCAGGATGTTCGAGATCTAGCCCAAAAAAATCTGCATAAATCTGAAACGCTGTTGACCACAAAGACAGAGCAGGCTGATCCGGGAGCCGTGAAGCGGTTGCAAGCAACCCAGCAACAACTGACGCAATTAACGGCAGAGTTGGATTTGAACATTGGTGTGCTACTGACTCAGCAGGAGCGGGTCGAGACGGCCATCAAAACCTGGGCAACGGTGCCCCCACAAGTCAAACTGGGAAAGCTATCTCCTCAACTGGAAAATACAGCTAATGTGCTGACGGGAATCTGGAGTACACCGCCCCAACTCTTCCCTGATGCAGAGTCCGTATTGAAGCAGCATTTAGACGGCTGGTTTGAAACGCGATCGCTGGCCCGTTTGTATGAGTTGCAACAACGTCAGGATGCTTTACAAAACCTGGAATTGGCACAACAGCAAGCGGCAGAACAAGCCTTTCAAAATTTGGCCATTATTACCGGGGTGCCGGTCCTGGGATGTTTGATTGGGGCTGGCATTCTCCTGTTTCTAATTGGGCAATGGCTGGTGCAGCGCAAGCAAGCCTTGTTGTCGGCGGAGTCGATGACAGGTTGGACCACCCCCTGGGATGGAGAAATGGTCTGGCAAGTGCTAATTTTTGGCTTTTTTCTGATTGGGCAGGTGGTGATTCCCATTGGGCTGGGGATTCTCCGCCAAACTCCAATATTCGCAGTAGTGGGGGCCAGCGATCGCGGCAAAGCCTTGCTGATTCTGATCAATTACTTGGCTTTGGCGGCGGGTGGTTTAAGTGTGTTGTACCTGTCGATCAAGCCCTTTTTGCCCCTGCCAGAGGGCTGGTTTCAGGTGCGGCTGAAGGGCAACTGGTTTTGGTGGGGGTTGGGCGGGTACCTGGCGGCGCTACCGCTGGTCATCCTCATCTCCATCATCAATCAGCAAATCTGGCAGGGGCAGGGCGGCAGCAACCCAATTTTGCCCATTGCCCTCCAGGAGCGAGATACTGTAGCGTTGCTGATCTTTTTTGTGACAGCCACGATCGCCGCTCCCATCTTTGAGGAAATTCTATTTCGGGGCTTTCTGTTGCCTTCTCTGACTCGTTATACCTCGATTTGGGGCGCGATCGCCCTCAGCAGTTTGATTTTTGCGATCGCGCACCTCAGCCTCTCGGAAGTATTGCCGCTGACGGTATTGGGCATGGTGCTGGGATTTGTCTACACGCGATCGCAAAACCTGCTGGCTTCCATGTTGCTGCATGGCCTCTGGAACAGCGGCACCCTTGCCAGCTTGATTATTCTCGGCTCTAGCGCGAGTGGCCATTCGTAATGCCCCTGAGGATTACAGCCCTAGCCCTGTGAACTGGGGCAAGGGCACGACTGGGGCGATGCAATGGTGCTGAGATGGAGCCGTTGTCGGGTGATGCCCCGATCACAACCAAGGTTGCCCCAACTCTGTCTCAAACCCAGGCCCGTGCGTGCCACTCAAACTCTTATTTGGGGGGCGTGGGGGAGTGAGGACCCCACAAAGCGGGGGACAAAGT
>JANRIS010000035.1:0-128127 GCA_033764685.1 Leptolyngbyaceae cyanobacterium bins.349 | reverse complement strand
ATGGCTTCAAGGGCGGCCTTCGTCTTGAATTCGGCACTGTATTGTTTTCGCTGCATCGTTTCTACCACTCAGTATTTTCTCTGACCCATTGTGCAGCGGTTCTCTCTTATTGCTTTGTCCAGTTTATGGGGGACATCATATCTTTCGACCTCGTTCGTTCGTTTTGTGGTTAAGAATTTTGTTGAATAAAGTTCAGCAGAATTTGTTGATGGGGTTTGCCAATGGGCCGCACCTGATTCACCTTTTCGGAAAAGTGTTCACCTCGTTGGATGTCTTCAAGTGCAAGCAATTTCAAATCAAGTCCTTCGCCTAATACCAGGCTGCTGACCTCTACGTCTAATTCACCGTAGTAAATATGACGAATGACTTGATGATCCTCATACGAGTCATACAGATTGAGGCCAGTTGGACAGTACCCAATCTCCTCCAGTAATTCTCGCCGCACCCCAATTTCGGCAGTCTCACCCGGTTCTATATGTCCACCAAAAAAGCCCCAATGTCCGGGGTACAAAATATTCGGATCATCGTCCCGTAGTTGCATCAAAAACCGCCCCTGTTGCCGAAGAATCGCCAGGGCAACGGCTCGGCGCTGGTGGGATGGTGCGGTAGCAGCATCAACATTAGACATGGGTAGGTCTGGTCAGCGGATAACCCAGAGATATTAACACGTTACCCCAACAAACTTTGGTGCCGCGCTTCGATCGGTATTGTTTAAGCCTTGCTTTGCTGCAAATAGGCGAAAACGCTTTTGTCACCAATGTCGGGCGGAATCGGTTGAATCACCTTCCGGAAGGCAAAAATAGCAAACAAGAACGCCCAAGCCAGTAGGAGATAGCGCTCAATTGCGACGGGAAAGAGGCCAAACAAATGTCCCAATAACAAGACAGGCACCAGGGGAGTCAGAATCTTGGTTTCCAGACGATTGAAGCAAAACGCTTCTTTAAAGAAAATGCCTGTAAGTGCGGCAAAGGTGAATCCAATGCCAAGAATGGATAGGGGGTGACGGTAAACAGTGAGGATAAACAGATCTGGATCAAGATGCGCGATCGCGATCGCGGCCAGCACGCCAATCAACCAGAACCCTTGCAATACTCGATGCAGCAATTGCATGTAGATGTGAATCGTTAATAAACTCACCCCTAGAGCCAAGCAAAAGACTGAATAAAGCAGGCTGAGTAGTCCTAAATTCGTAGCATTTAGCGGTTGCCAAAGCGCGATCGCGGTTGCAGCCACAAAGGCCAGGGCGGCAACGGCCAAACCGCCACGGTAGATCCTGACTTCCTGGCGATCGTGCTCAGTAATGGTAAATTCGCCAAATTGTCCTTGATAAATGCTGGGTTGAACATCAACAGAAGGGGTTGCCGATGGAGTCATCTTTACTAAACCTTTAAGTTCATTCAAGTGGGTGACATTGAAGTATCTAATAAGAGGGAGTCAAAGCAGGGGGCGATCGACGAATCTGGATATATCGAGAGTGAAAGCCCAATGAGGGTTAAGAAAAATGATTGCGTATGTCAGCCCCTTAAACACCATCACAGTGCGTCAAGTTGTGAAGCGAATTCTAAAGACGGGAAAGATTACTCGTGCTGATGAGAAGTTCTTCCTCAAGGCAATGGTAGCAGAAGAACCTTTGACGACTGCCGAAATGAAGCAAGTCAGTAATGTGCTTGATCGCCTGCAAATGGGGTTGCTGAAGGTGGAGCCTTAGGAATGGGGCTTATCGCTTTGGTCAGAACACTTAGGACCTATTAAATCCCTGAGAAGCCGATTCTGGGTAGGTGTTCTGACTCGCTTCACCACGTTTCACATGGCTAGGGCTATCAATGAGTTCGATATTGGGTAGGGGCGGATTTTTGGGCGTTGCTGAATGCAAGGATGATTTGCCCTCATCCCCAACCCTTCTCCTTAGGGAGAAGGGAGCTAGAAATCTTGTTCCCTCGCCCGTTGGGAGAGGGCTAGGGTGAGGGCGAATTCTGATATTCATACCTCAATCCAGCAACGCCGATTTTTGCGATCAAATCCATTGCAGGATGCAGATTAGTCTGACAAATCCGCCCGTACAGTTTGCTGAGCATTGCCTACCTTGCGTTAGCCAACGATGATTTTCCAGGCTAGAGAGCCAAGGCCAAGCATCGTAATATGTTGCGGGAGCAGATTCAACAGGGGTTGACGAGCAATTTTTTGGGTGAGAATCACGCTCAGCCAAAAGGTGGCAATCAGGGTAATGGCTTGTAGAAAGGAAACTACGGCTGGATGGGCGATCGCCACAGGTAAGTTGGCGGGTTCCAGGCCAAAGGTGGCAATAGTGACGGGCAAAATTTGTCCGGCTTCGGTCAATCCGAGGTGGAGGTAATGGGCTAAATTTGCCCCTAGCACCAGTGGTAGATAGCCATAGGCCAGTTCTAAAAAGGGGCGCGGTTTGAGCGTGCGGTTCAGGAGTCGGAGCAACTGATGAGCCAACAGCGCGATCGCCCCTGGCAACGCCAGCACCATCACAGACACCACAAAATGCGGACCAAATTGTTCCAGCCCCAGAGACCAATGAAACGTGGCCTCGATTGCTGGCAGCCGATGTAGCAACGCCGCACCCAACAGCAAAAACATCAGACAGATTTCGTGATAGTGCGGGGTATGAGTGGTCCAAAGCTCAATTCCCGGTGGGCGCAAGTTAAACTCAACGGAGCGATGAGGGCAAGCTTTCAAACACATCATACACAACACACAATCCCGGTTATCCTCCAATTGCGCCGGGTGAGAATAGAGGGGGCAGCCGTTTGTCTCTTGTCCTTCGCCTTTCTGGGGACCACCTTTGTAACATTGATACGTGGTGCAAGTTGCTGAGCAGATGCCTTGTTGGGCGCGGAGTTCGGTCATCGAGAGTTTGGCAAAGAGGCCATTCATTCCCCCGATGGGGCACAGGTAACGACACCAGAACCGCCGCTCAAATAAGAGGGAAAAGACGACCGCTCCAGCCGTAATTAACAGCAGTAAACAACCAGATAGATAAGCGGTATTTTCCAGATTCCACAGTTCTTCCCACAGCAGGATCAGGGCAAATAGACCAAACAAAAACCAACCGCCCCATTGTTCTGCTTCCCGCCGCGGCCAGGGTAATAATTGACGGGGGGAAAGCCACAGAGACACCTTTTGGGCAATTTCGCCATAAATCATAAAGGGGCAGACCGCACACCACACACGCCCTACAAAGGGAAATGTCAGTAGTACACCCAGCCACCACCAGGCCCAAAAGAGATTCAACGCGAAGTTGCGATCGCGGCTTTGTGGTCCCAACATCAGCACCAAAACAACCAGGGCAAATAAGCCAAAAGTGATGCCGTAGTTCAGGCGATCGGGATACCAGGCACTCCGAAGGAACTGGCGCAGTTTGGGGTAAGCATTGAGCAAGTTGAGCCGAAATCGTTTGCTTTTGGGACTGGTGGCCCAGAAGACTTCCTCCGTTAATTCAGATGCGCCACTGAGTTGAATCACCGCCCGTTCTACCAGGCTTTCCAGTTCTGTCAGGTTGCCGGGAAAGTCGTATCCTTGCAGGCGACGCAGAGCTTCTGGGGTAATGGTGGGTTTGGCAATGCCCCGCTGCCGACAAAATAAACTCAGGTAGTACTCTGCCTGGGCCAAAATATCCGCTTTACGAACTCGCAGAGGAGCAACCTTGATGATATGCCCAACCAAACCCTTCGGTTCTAATGCGGGTAGCACTCGTTCAGAGTTCATTAAAATTCGGGCTTCACTCCGTTTTGGTGCAGGAGCAGACTCACCGTCGCGGGGGACGGGAGTGTATTCCCCCGTTTGCAATAGCGTCACAAGTTTATTGAGCAACGCAGGGTTCAAGTCCTGCAAGTTGTTCAGCAAAACGCTACCATGCCCTACCCATTCTAGTAAGCCGGGTTTGCCACCTGCCCGCCCAAACAGTTCGGCACCATTGGCCTGAAGGGTATCGCAGTTGACTTTGATCATCGGTTCGTGGCGATCGCGTGACCCAAAATGGATGAGGGCGGCTGTGTTGTCTTTGCCTAATCCGGGTTCACCAAACACCAGCACTGATGCGCGATCGCCTTGCGCTTTACGAATCTCCTGCCGCTGGCGGACAGCATAACGACTGGTGCCAACAATGCCTCGCTTGACCTTGGGAACCAGATAGGGCCGTAACACGGCCTGCCGTTCTCGTTCATAAGCCAGTTGAGTCGAAACCTGGGTTAACTCTGTAGCGAGTTGGCGCGAAAAGATTTGGGAGATTTCAGGATGGTGCTGGACCAGGAGCAAAAAAGCCTCGCGTGGAATCATCCAGAGAACGGCATCCGATAGGGTGATGACGGTTTGTTCGGCGGGTTGATCAAGTAACAATTCTTTTAAATACAACACGGCCCCTGGTAATAACCCAACGGTTTGAGCCAGGGTATTGGGGCTGGTGCGATAACTTTCTAACTGTCCGGTTTTGAGAATGTAGAGGGCATCGGGCGGCGTGTCTTCCAGACCGAGGCGGCGATTGGCCTGAATCGTGCGCTGCTGAACTGTCTGCGCGATCGCGGTCAAGCCAGTTTCTGATAACGCGGCAAAAGGTGTGTTTTGCCGCAGCCACTCAATGGGGGATGATTCCATCAGTTAGGTTCTCCAGGCAACAGCGATCGCAGGCTTCTGGTTCATCCATACCACAGCTACAGCCTAATCACTAGCTTTCCGACATTACCTGTAACATTCTGCGAACTGAAGCAATATCCTCATCAAAATGCTCAATCCTAATGTGAATGCCTCTTAATTTGAAAAATCTTAATGTGAAAGCCTCTCATCCAAAAAACTGGTTGACCCAATTTTGTGGACTTGAGGCTCCCTAACAGACCTGACCAATTCGCTCAAACTGAGAATTTAGTAGATAGAGCAAACCGCGCGGTTACCCTTCCCAATTCTGATCAATCCCTTATCGCCATTGATGACAAAGGGAACAGAATCCTTACCAGCCACACGGACCAGAACAGGGCGAGCGTACATACACTTTCTGATATCCTCAGCCCAAACCTTGATGTCGCTACCAATACCGTACTTATCGGTAATGGGGTTAGCGGCCAGAGACTCATCCTTCGCAACTTGCACATCAATCGGCAACGTGAACAGAGCTGGATGAACAGGAGGAGTAGGCAACGTGTGGGAAGGAGTACCCACAAAAGATTCACGGGGAAGAACGGGGGTCACTGCTCTGGGCACTGCTGCCGCAGGCAAAGACGTAGCTGCCAGCATCCCAGCAGTACCAATGACGGACAAAATTCGCATGTTCATTTAAATCAACTCCTCTCAAAAACCGTAATGACAACTGAACATAAAAAGTTACCTGAATCAGAGAGTTACCTGAATCAACTCAGTTGCTCCTTCTATTTCTACACTGTTTTGCTGAGATGAGCCAGTGTCTAGACGATTAATTTCTCAAAAAAAAGGAAGTGTTTACCAGGTCACTTGAGCACGCTCATGCAAAATTCTGCCGTAGACGGCTTCGGTTTGTTGCGCCAGTTGCGCCCAATCAAAACGCCGTTCCAGATCTTCATAGGCGTTCTCAACCAGCCATAGGGCGTAATCTGGGTTTTTCAATACTTCTAAAATGCCCCAGGCCAAAGAGTCGGGATTGTTTGTCCAGGTGACTACGCCAGTTTTCGAGTGACGCACAATTTCGGGAAACCCTCCCGTGTCGGACACCACCACTGGCACACGAGCGGCAAAATTTTCTAGCACCACGATCCCAAAAGGTTCATAAAGACTGGGAAACACAGCACAGTCAGCAATCACTCGAAACTTGTTCAGGTCCTCATCGGACAGAAAACCAGTGAAATAACAGTTGTCCCAAACGCCCAATTCACCAGCGAAGCGCTTGAAATCATCCAGGCGACCTGTGCCAATCAAAACAAACTTCACTTTTCCGCTCATTTCTCGTAACACTTTGGGAATGGCACTGAGGAGGACGGTCAGGCCCTTTTCATAAGTCATGCGGCCAACGTAGTAAACGATTTTTTCGTCGTCAGCCGCAAAAATTCGACGAAAGGTGATTTCATCAAACGGTTGGCATTGTTTCTTTTCCAGGTGAATGCCGTTGTAAACCACATCGATCTTGTTCCAGGGTGCGCCTAAAGCTCGTTCGACTTCCAGGCGCATGTAGTTTGTGCAGACAATGATGCGCCATGCGTCGTAGGCCAGTTGTCCTTCTTTGCTACTGACGTACCGTTGCTGGTCGGAGTAAATGCCGTTGAAGCGGCCATATTCGGTGGCATGAATGGTTGCCACCAGGGGAATCTTGAAGGTATGTTTGAGGGCGATCGCGGCATCTCCGACTAACCAATCGTGAGCGTGAATCAGATCAAAAGAGTTTTCTTCGGAAATCAGTTTGCCACCGTGTCTGCCCATACTTTCGTTCATGTTGGCGACCCAGTGGAAGAAGTTGTGACTGGAAGCGACCTCTACGCGGTGGATATGCACCCCTTCAACCAGTTCATACCGGGGCGACTGACCAAACTCGACGGTGATCAGATGAATCTCATGCCCCCGCTTTACTAGCTCCGGATAAAGTTCTGCCACATGTCGAGCAATCCCGCCCACGATTCGAGGCGGAAATTCCCAAGCGAGTACGAGAACTTTCATCAATCCTAATCTCGATGTTTGACCTATCTTACTCAACTTTAATCCCAAACTGGGGGGAGTGGGAAATGGGGAAATCGGAGATCAAAGACGTGGACGAGTAAGCATCGGATGGAATGTAACTCCTGGTTGCGAAAGAGCGTGGGAATCGTTGGTCTCTGTTAGATTGGGTGGATACGCAGTATTGCCATGACACAGCCGACTTTTGTTCTATCACCACCATTGCTATTAGCTACGGATGGGTCTTCTGGTGCCCATATGGCTCAGACGATGGTTCGTCCGATCGCTGAATTGTTGCAAGCGCTTCAGGCCTCTCAGGAAAATGCTACACCCACAGCGGTACTAACCGTGGTCACGGTGCAACCTCGGCCCCGCAAACGTGTGACGCGATCGCTCAAGCTAGTAGGAAAAAAGCCTGCCGGACAACCGGCGGATGCAGATTCCAGTGCCACCGACCCCGCCCTGGCGGGATCTGCGCCTGAAGGCGCGACGACGGGGGCAGGGGGGGCAGCAGGGTTATCCCTGGACCAATTGACCAAACTGGTTCAGGCTGACTTTCCGTCGGACTTTCCCTTATCCGTTCAGGTCCGGCAGGGACAACCCGCCACAGAAATTTTGAATTGTGCGCGGACCATTGGCGCGAGCTTGATTGTGGTTGGTCATCGAGGCGTGGGCGGGGTGCGTGAGTTGCTGCTGGGGAGTGTATCTACCGCGATCGCCCGGTATGCGCCATGCAGTGTTTTAATTGCTCGCACTCGCAATCATTCAGTTGCCGTCGGTTTGGGCCACGTTTTACTGGTGGTTGATGCCACTTTCCACGATCAGCAAGCGTTTGCCATGACACGCCAGTTAGCCCCAGCCGGCATCCATACAATCACCCTGCTCCATATTCAACCCCCCCTAAATGCCAGTTATCTAGTAGCCCCGTTTACTCCGCGCACTCCCAGTTGGCAACTGACCCAATCGCTACAAGAGGCGCAACGAGAGCAGGGTGAGCAGATTTTGCAAACTGCTACGACGGCCTTGGCAATACCCGACCTGACGGTTCAAACCCAGCTTCACACGGGAGATACCGGACCCAGTATTTGTCAGGTGGCGGAAGCGATCGGCGCGAATTTAATCATGATGGGAAGTGACCCGACTCGGCGATCGCTGCTGGCTCCGCTCCAGGCAATGCGCCAATCTCACCAGAATCGTTCTGCCGTTAGGGAAACGGCTGATCAACCCCGACCCATTCTGAGAAATACCCGCTTGAGTGTAACGGAAGATTACGTGATTCATTACGCGCCCTGTCCAGTTCTGCTTTGTCGAGCAACAGTGGCAACCCCTTAAAATGAAAGGTAGGATAACTGGATATATTTTCCTCAAGCATCGATGACTCATTCCACGGATATTGCAACCCTTGCTCGCTGGATGGCAGCGGATTTCAGTAACCAGGCTCAGGCGTTTGAAAATCCTCCATTCTTTGCTCACATTCGCGTGTGTATGCGTCCCCTGCCGTGGGAATTGCTGGACGGAGTAAGCCTTCTGGTTGAACAAGCTTACGATTACAACATCAATGATCCCTACCGTCTGCGAGTGTTAAAACTCATCTCAATCAATGGGCAGATTGAAATTGAAAACTACTGTGTGACGAATGAGCAGGAGTTTTTTGGGGCATCCCGCGACCCCAAGCGATTGCCAGCTTTGACCCGCGATCGCCTGGAGAAACTGCCCGGTTGCAATATGCAGGTGGAATGGACAGGCACAGGATTTAAGGGAAAAGTGCAGCCCGGTAAAGCCTGTATGGTCGTTCGTAAAGGCAAAACGACTTACCTGGATAGTGAGTTTGAAATTGATGCCGAGCGATTTATTAGCCTGGATCGGGGTCGAGATCCTGACACAGACGAGCACATCTGGGGGTCAGTGGCGGGGCCATTTGAATTTGTGCGGGTGGCAAGTTTTGCGGATGAGGTGAAGGAATAACTTATGTACGATTTGCTCCTGCGTCAGTGCCGCTTGTTGCAAAGCGATCGTACAATCGCCGAGGTGGATATTGGCGTGGAGCATGGCCGCATCGTCGCGATCGCCCCGCAACTGCCAACTCCTGCAAAAATCACTCTGGATATTCACCACCAATTGGTGAGTCCTCCTTTTGTGGAATCCCACATTCATCTGGACTCCACCTTGACTGTAGGGCAGCCGCGCTGGAACCAAAGCGGCACTTTATTTGAAGGGATTGAGATTTGGCGAGAGCGGAAGCAAAACCTGTCCTTGGACGATGTCAAACAACGGGCGATCGACACCCTCAAACTGCAAGCCACTCAGGGTGTACTTTTCGTTCGGAGCCATGCCGATGTCAGTGAAACCAGCTTGACGGCTCTGCAAGCCCTGCTGGAAGTTCGGGAAGCGGTGAAATCTTGGATGACCCTCCAAGTCGTGGCCTTTCCTCAAGATGGAATTTATGGCAACCCCCAAAATGCAATTTTGATGGAAAAAGCACTGGACCTGGGGGCCGATGTGGTGGGGGGCATTCCCCATTACGAGTTGACCCGTGAAGATGGCGTTCAATCAGTACATCGAATTTTTGAACTGGCCCAAAAGTACGATCGCCTGATCGACATCCACTGTGACGAGATCGACGACGATCAATCTCGCTTTCTGGAGGTTATAGTGGCCTGTGCCATTCGGAGTGACCTCGGAGCCAGAGTGACAGCCAGCCACACAACAGCCTTTGGGTCTTACAACAATGCCTACGCTTTCAAGCTGCTAGGGTTTCTACGCCGGACCCAACTTAATTTCATTGCCAATCCCTTGATTAACATCACCCTACAGGGGCGAACTGACACCTACCCCAAGCGGCGCGGCGTCACCCGCGTCAAAGAGTTGTGGCAGCAGGGGATGAACGTCAGCTTTGGGCATGACTGTGTTCAAGACCCCTGGTATTCTCTAGGCACTGGCAATATGCTGGATGTCGCCTCAATGGGGTTGCATGTTTGCCAGATGACTGGCACCACTGAAATTGATGCCTGCTACGACATGGTGACCTGGAACGGGGCCACAACATTAAACCTCGCGGAGCAGTACGGAGTAGAGGTGGGCAAACCGGCCAACCTGATCGTGCTGGATGCTCGCGATCGCTATGATGCCATCCGCCGTCGAGCGAATGTCAGTTATGTCGTTTCTCAGGGCAAACTACTGGCCCGGACGGAATCGCCTCGGTCCACCTGGTATGGATTGCCGTAATTCATTGCCCTCAATGTGGGAACAAAAACTACGAGCGAGGCATCTTGCGGGTCCGTTGGGCAACAGTCAGCAGCAAATAGACCACGGCCAGGTAAGCTGCCGCTGCGAGGGAAATAATAATGGGAATCGGTGTAGGAGTCATGATACGGTAGCGGAGCGTAATACAAATAGAAAATTCGCTTGGGTCAAAACTTGAGTCCAAGGTGAGCAGATGGAAAGCCAAGTTGAGTTAGGCTGCCTGACTCGCCCCTGCCGCGTTGCCCAGGGCGATCGCTATAAGAATAAGCAATAGAAAACCGTGCCTCTTGGAGATGACTAAACTGTCCTGAATCAGGACAAAATCAACCCCACTTGGCAAACAGAGCCTTACTTGAACGCAAGGCTGACTGTGGCAATGAAATCGTGGATTGCGACCTAAGTAAAGCCATCCCACGAACATCACACAAATCAACTAGCTTAAGCCCAAATCGGAGCGACCTACGTGCCTTCCTTATCTTGAACCAAGCCTGACCAAAAGAATACCTTTCGATTCGTCCGAGCTATTGACAGGGAGAGGCACAATGCTCACGGGTTAGAAATGATCGAGTCCGATCAACCTTAGCCAACCACTTGTATGCGATCGCCTATTTAGTTTTTCAAATGCTTGCCTCAAAGATAACACACAACCTGTGTGGCGTGGGAATCCGAGGGAATAATTTTTTCAATGAATTCGATGAATTTTTCTGTCGTACACCGGAGGTAATCCCTTAAAATAGGAACAGATTACTTAAAGTTTCGTAACCTTTATTGTCTGAGTCGGAACTCCATGACTTCAGCTACATCCTTATTTGCACCCGTTGAAGATGATTTAACTCTGCTTGCAGAGAATCTGAAGAACTTGATCGGCGCACGCCATCCAATTTTGTATGCAGCAGCAGAGCATCTGTTCGGTGCGAAAGGAAAGCAAGTTCGGCCTGCGATCGTGCTCCTGGTTTCAAAAGCGACGATGCAGGAGCAGGAGATCACCGCGCGACATCGCCGCTTAGCCGAAATCACCGAGATGATTCATACGGCCAGTCTGGTTCATGATGATGTGGTAGATGAGTCAGAACTGCGGCGGGGTGTGCCCACTGTTCATAGCAGTTTTGGCAACCGCATTGCTGTCCTGGCGGGAGATTTTCTCTTTGCTCAATCCTCCTGGTATCTGGCGAATCTTGACAACCTGGAAGTGGTCAAGCTTCTATCCCAGGTGATTATGGATCTGGCTGAGGGCGAGATTCAGCAGGGCCTCAGTCGCTTTTCCACAGCATTGTCGATCGAGGCTTATTTAGAGAAGAGCTACTTTAAAACTGCGACTTTAATGGCTAACAGTTCCAAGGCGGCGGCAGTTTTGAGTGAGGTATCGCCTACTCTTACAGAGGCGTTATATGGCTACGGACGGCACTTTGGCCTCGCCTTCCAAATTGTGGACGACATTCTAGATTTCACGGGGTCAACTGAAGAATTGGGCAAACCCGCCGGATCAGATTTGAGAAGTGGAAATTTAACTGCGCCCGTGTTGTATGCGCTTGAAGAAAAGCCCGTACTGGAAGTTTTGATCGAACGGGAATTTGCTCAACCCGGAGACCTGGAGCAGGCTCTCGCCCTGGTTGGGGAAAGTCGAGGCATTGAGCGATCGCGAGAATTGGCAAAATATCACGCCGGACAAGCCGTACAGTGTTTAGAAGGCTTACCTCCCTCCTCATCGCGTCAGGCCCTGGCTAAGTTGACAGACTACGTTTTGCGGCGATTATATTAGTGCCTAAGACGGGGGTTAAGTTAGATTGTCTACCCAGTCTTAGCGGTTCAAGTTTTGGCGGTTAAATAGCAAGTCTGAGCCTCACCATTTTGATCAATGTGAGGTTCTTGATGTCTATTTTGCTAGTGCTGCCATGAACAGTTGTCATTTGTAGTCATTATGGATATAGAGTTTTGATGGTGGGAAGAAGGTATTTCTCGCTACCCATTTCTCCTGCTTTGAGTCGATGAATCATTATATTTTGCAATAAAACATCAAAAATCTATAGTTTTTTCTTATAAAAAAACAGGGTTAATTGCAGTATATTTTGTTACCAGGACTTTATCCTACCCGTACTTCATTAGGACCACTTAACTGCACAAAACTTATCATCAGCTTTTGAAATCAGAGTATAACTCCAATTGCAGCTGTTATCGGTTTACTGCTTTCGTCCTACAGAAAGGTTGCCGATTATACACAAACTTACACTCCAGGGCTATCTATTCCTTGCGTTGAAAGAATAAAATAATTAAGTAGGTGTGGTACAGTTCAGGCATTCACAATTGCAAACACAATTAGTTTTCTAGATTGTTCCTCTGACAGTATTAGTACAGCACTTCTTTGTGCAAGCTAACTGATTTGAAGTCTAACTGAACGATATTAGAAATTGATTGTTAGTCATGCGTGAATTCTTTTACGTTCTATTCTTTACGGGTTGACTGAGTGAATTTAGTTGGGTTAAGCATTTCCTATGCCAACTCAAGTGGTGTGTTCAGGTAAGGCGATTTCCAAGAAAAAATATCCCCTGAAGATTGGGGTAGGTTTCGCTAGAGTTCTGGCTATCAGCTAATAATTTTTTGCTAAACCTGCCCGTACAGGTATTTTGTTTCTAGAAATCTCCTAAGAGCTTTGATTTTCGATGTTTGGTGTGATCTGGATTGAGTGTTCCGTGAGAATTAGTTCCCTGTTGCGTATCTCATCAAAATCATCCCTGGAAAATCGATCGATATATGGCTAAAGGGTGGTGATATTGATGTTTGTGTGCCAGTAAATTGATAGCTATGTCTTCAAACTTATTTCTTAAAGAAATAAGTTGGAGCTGGCTTGGGTCAACCTGTACAGAATATTTAACAACGGAATCGTTTAGCTTTTCACGCTTTTCTGGAGTTTGTTGATCAATCTACTGTTCAGTCAATCAAGCAACAATTATGTTTTCCAAAAACCAGAAGTGCATCGCTTTAATTTCAGTTCATGGAGATCCATCGGCTGAAATTGGTAAGGAAGAAGCGGGTGGACAAAATGTATATGTGCGGCAGGTTGGTGAAGCGCTATCTCGACAGGGGTGGCACGTGGATATGTTCACACGGTTAGCGGATGCCGAGCAGCCAGTCATTGTGCAGCATAGCGATCGCTGTCGGACAATTCGTATTGAAGCAGGGCCAAAAAGATTTATCCCACGGGATGAGCTATTTGAATACTTACCTACTTTTGTGCAGGGGTTTCTGAAATTTCAGCGGCAATCCGGCCTTAAGTATCAGGTGTTGCATACGAATTACTGGTTGTCGTCCTGGGTAGGAATGCAACTGAAAAAACCGCTGGCCATTCCTCAGGTGCATACTTACCACTCATTAGGTGCGGTGAAGTATCAATCGGTATCAACTGTTCCCCTGATTGCTTCCACTCGTCTTGATGTGGAGAAAATGGTTTTGGAAACGGCAGAACGGATTGTAGCGACCAGCCCCCAAGAGCAGGAACATATGCGATCGCTGGTATCCCCCAAAGGTGCGATCGATGTCATTCCTTGTGGGACTAATATCGACCACTTTGGTTCGGTGTCACGGGAAGCAGGCCGGGAAAAACTAGGGATTGCCCCCGATGAGAAGGTAGTCCTTTACGTGGGACGGTTTGACCCACGCAAGGGCATCGACACTCTGGTTAGGGCGATCGGTCGTTCTCAACTTAAGGACAGCGGCAAACTGCGATTAATCATTGGGGGTGGCAGTCGGCCAGGGCAAAGCGATGGCATTGAGCGAGAGCGGATTGAGGGCATCGTAGCGGAACTGGGAATTGGTGCATTTACCGAGTTTCCGGGACGCTTAAGCCCTACCGTGTTGCCCACCTATTTTGGGGCAGCAGATGTGTGCGTCGTGCCCAGCCATTACGAACCCTTTGGGCTGGTGGCGATCGAGGCAATGGCATGTCGCATTCCGGTAATCGCCAGTGATGTCGGCGGATTGCAATTCACCGTGCGATCCGAACAGACTGGTTTGTTGGTGCCACCTAGAGATGATGCAGCGTTTGCAGACGCGATTGATCGCATCCTGCTCAACCCCAACTGGCAACATCAATTAGGGCAAGCCGCCAGAAAACATGTGGAAGAAAAATTCAGTTGGAAGGGAGTGGCAACCCAATTAGCCGACCTCTATCTGCAACTGATGGATGAGTCTTCCACGTCCAAAACCGCACGAGTCAGTGCTTAGGTGAGTGGCTTCATCAGTCGAATTTCTGGCATTGGGGCATTGCACTGTGATGCCCCAATGCCAGGTAAAACGTTTCAGATTGTTGAATTTATGTTTGTTAGAATCAGCAAAACCTCTCAATTCTTTGGATCTTTAGCGGTTTTGTCGCATTGAGTAATTCGGGTTTATTCGTTGAAGCTTTGGTCAAAGAGCTTGGGACAAAGTCATCATAAGCTTAATCATCTGTAACAGTGGAAAGGCTGGAAACATCAGCAGTTGAGGGACACACTGCGGTAATGTGGGAAAAGTCACTTTACAAAACTGTTTTAGATTAGCGATATGTCCCTAGCCGCGTCGCCTACCGTTCCCAGTTCCACTCGCACCATCCGGATTGGTTCTCGCAAAAGCCAGCTTGCTTTAGTTCAAACTTATTGGGTCAAGGCTCAACTGGAACAAGCATTTCCTGACCTCAAGTTTGAAGTGCAAACCATGAACACGCAGGGCGACAAAATTTTGGATGTGGCGCTGGCAAAAATTGGCGATAAGGGATTGTTCACCAAAGAGCTAGAAGATGGAATGCTCAGTGGCGATACTGATTTCGCAGTGCATTCCTTAAAAGACTTGCCAACTCGTTTACCCGAAGGCTTGGTATTAGGCTGTGTCACTGAGCGGGAAAACCCCGCCGATGCCCTGGTAGTACATAAGCAGCACAACGATAAACAATTAGATACGTTGCCAGCAGGGGCTGTGGTTGGCACGTCCTCCCTGCGTCGATTAGCGCAACTACGGCATCACTACCCCCATCTCAGCTTTAAGGATGTACGGGGTAACTTAAATACTCGCTTGGCCAAGCTAGATGCTGGGGATTATGATGCTCTGATTTTGGCGGCGGCAGGGTTACAACGGCTGGATATGGCAGACCGCATTCACCAGGTGATTCCGGCGGAAATTTCTCTGCACGCGGTAGGGCAGGGCGCATTGGGGATTGAGTGTCGGGCTGGGGATGAAGAAATTTTGACTCTGCTAAAAGCCCTGGAACATCAGCCCACAGCGTATCGTTGTTATGCCGAACGGGCGTTTTTGCGGGAATTGGAGGGGGGCTGTCAGGTGCCAATTGGGGTGAACACTGAGTTGGATGGCGATACCCTAACCCTGACAGGAATTGTGGCCAGTCTGGATGGTCAACGCCTGGTGAAAGATGCCATTTCTGGGGCGGCGGCCACAGCGGAACAACTGGGAACCGATTTGGCGCAACGAATGCGGCAGCAGGGTGCTCAGGAGATTTTGGATGAGATTCTGGCAACCCTCGATCGCAGCTAGAGCTGAGAATTACAGCTAGTAATCCGTCAGGATAGATTTGAGGGGTACCTCAAATCTACAAAACCCAATTATCAGGCGTTTTGAGGGTTTTCAACCCAGCAAAACAGTCTTGACAGACCACTAGTGGGTCACTTGCGATGCTGGTAGCCATTTTTACCCTCACCCTAAATCCCTCTCCCCCAAAGGAGAGGAACTTCCGCTCCGGCCCCTCTTCTCCTTAGGGAGAAGGGGTTGGGGGATGAGGGCAATGGCGATACTCATGCCACATGACCCACTAGTTTTGCAGCGTGACGGTGGGGTGAGCCAGCGGCTGGCCCCATTGCGAGTTTTTAAGGCTGTTAAAATGCACATTTGGTGAATTTATTTTCTCCTGCTGCAATCTAGCTCCAACCAGGTTGGCAAATCTAATCGTTCAGAGGCTACCGAATACGGCGATCGACTCGTACAATTGATCCATGTCTTCGCCGCCTTCTCCTACCGATGCTCCCCTGAAACCGCCAACCTTGCGGCCTTATCAGCTCAAGTTGATTAAGGATCTATACGACAAATTGAACGAGGGATATCGCCGAGTTGCGATCATTGCCGGAACGGGAGCCGGAAAAACCGTGATCGCCGGAAAGATCTGTGCCGATACGCGATCGCGGGGTTTGCGGCTCCTATTCCTTGTGCATCTGGATGTGCTGGTCGGGCAAACCTCCGACAAGATGAAAGCCTTTGGCTTACCCTGCGGCTTCATTAAAGCGGGGTGGCGGGAAGATCCAGACGCACCGATTCAAATTGCCAGTGTGCAAACGATGCTGAAACGGACCTGGTGGCAAACCTGGCACGCCGATATCGTGCTGTATGATGAGGGGCATACGACGGTTTTTAGCCAGGTGGGGCAGCAATTACTATACGAAACCCATCGGCACGCTATTCATCTCGCGCTGACAGCAACCCCTTATCGCCTGGGCAAAGAGCAATTGGGGGATCATCTGGAAACCCTGGTCACGTCTCCAGTGCCAGCAGAACTGCAACGCATGGGGTTCCTCGCGCCGATGAAATACTACGGGATGCCTGCCGGAGAAGGGGTGAATTTGGCAGGAGTGCAAACGCTGGCCGGGGATTTTGATGAACGGCAATTGAAGAACGTGTGCGATCGCCCCGAACTCGTAGAGCGCATTGTTGAAGAATGGCAACGCCTTGCCCCCGATCGCCGCACGATTGCCTTTTGTGTTGATGTAGAACATGCACTGCACGTTGCCGAAGCCTTTCGGGCGGCTGACATTCCCGCCGATGCCGTGGATGGCAGCACCCCAATTAAGCAGCGCCAGCAACGGTACAGAAATTTGCGAGATGGGAAGATTCTGGTGCTGACTTCCTGCAATGTGATTAGCATCGGGTTTGATGAACCAAGCGTGGAAGTTGGGTTATTGTTACGACCGACTCAATCGCGGGCACTCCACCAGCAACAAATTGGCCGAGTGATGCGAATCTCGCCCAAAACGGGCAAAACTCACGGCATTATTGTGGATCAGGCGGGCAATTTACAACGCTTGGGCTTCCCGGAGGATATTCAGGGTTACACGCTGCCGACCAGTTCAGAACCAGATGAACCGGGAATTGCGCCGAAAAAACTGTGTCCGGTCTGTGCGCGGGTGGTGTGGGCGGCAGCCTTGGTCTGCCCAGAGTGTGGGCATCAGTGGTTGGTGATGGAACCAGAGCTGTATACCGATGACCTGATAGAAGTCGTAAGTGAGGCGCGGGATACATTAGCACTGCCCAGTCAGGAAGCGATGCTGGCCCAGTTTTGGTCTTTGCGTCGTCGGATGTTTCAGGATGGGATTGCACCGGATATGGCGATGCGCTTCTTTTACGACAAATATGGCTTTTTACCCGAAGATTCCTGGTGTTTCGGTTCTACGTTTGGTATGAGTCCCACGCTGGAGGATAAACAGGCTTACAAGCAGTATTTGAGCAAAATTGCCAAACGCCAAAGGAAGTCCCTGAATTGGGTGATCAGTGAGTTTCAGAAGGAATTTGGGCCAGCAGGATGGCAGGAAATTTTGCGATCGCAATAATTGCGATCTCAGTCAAAAAATTGGGATGGAAAAAGCATCTGGCGATCGCACTGGGGATAGAAAATTCATCCAGTTCATGAGTTTTTTCCTTATTTTTCCAAATTTGCAAATTCTCGATGGCAAGCGCATTTGCAGCGTTAAGTATACTTGATTACATTTCGTTCACGTTAGAGTTTAGATAGACTATTCGCGATCGACCCAACAACTGTTCGAGTTCAACTTTGATTTGACCGTATTAAGTTTTGTTGAGGTATTTATGTCATTCATCCTGAAGTTTCTTGGTGTTGCCGTTCTTGGTGCTGCACCTTTGCTGTTCAGCCATCCCGCTCCTGCTGCCGTGGTTAACTTTAGCCAGGTTGTCGAGGGCGCAACCTCGTTCGGCTTTGATGGCGATGGCGATGGAATTAACGATGTTGTTTTCACGACCACCGACCCTTTCGGGTTTGGCACTACTGGACCTGGATTCAATCAGGTGTACGTGAACGAACCCGGCCTGGAAGGTACATCGCTCCTCAATCCTGATTTAAGGGTTGATTTTTTGAAAGGGGCGGCGGCCTTGATCCGATTTGGATTTGCCCTCAACAGTTTGGTCGAAGGTCCGAATACTTTTACTGACTTTCGAGTATTTGATGCCAGTGGCAATTTATTAGGGGCAGTTCAAAAAGCTGGCCTCTATGAATCCATTAGCTCATATCCAGAAGGGCAAATTGAACTGAGCTTTGCGGGGATCGCGGCTTACGGTCTCTTTAATTTTAGCAGCGACGACGGACGCTATATTATCGACAATTTTGAAGGTACTTTTGGCTCAACCGAAGACATTGATTCGGCAGCCGTACCCGAACCGATCGCGCTTGTGGGAACGGGATTGGCGATTAGTTATGGGATGGTGTTTCGCCAACGTCAACAGAAACAGCCACGTTAGCCGCAATTAGCAAGACAGCCAGGACAGTTCTTCAAATGCCCTGGCTGTTTCAGACGAGTGTGCTGTTATCGAGTCTGCCGCTATCGTTAGTTGCCAGGTTGGCCTTTGGCGATCGCTTTTTGCACCAGATCATCGGTGACGTTACCACTGCCGCCGGGGGTCGGATGAATGTCTTTTGCCATTTCTAAATAGTCAGCGGATTGGCTGGTGGGTTCAGCACCAGTGACCACATCTTCAGGACGCTCAACTTCAAACTGAGGCTGCACCAGTTGTTCAGCGGTCTCTGCGTCTACAACGCCCCCACTCATTTGTTGCGCTGCCGCGTAGTCGGCAGCAACATCCACCTCAGGAGCTTTTTCGTCACCTTCTGCGATCGCTTCCTTAATCACTTCGGCATCAAAATTTTCGGTATGGTCAAAATCCGGTTGGGCATCCGCCTTGAGGTCAGCCATAAGAGTCTCCTGTAAAGCATTTAGTATAGAGCTACACTAACAGGGCGACTTTCAGAAATCTTAGCCTCCGAAGGTAGATCATCAACCTCTGTCAAAAGGGATAGAAAGATCAAAACGTTTAAAGTTGGATGGGTAATTGAATGATGAATTCTGTGCCATGACCGAGATTAGAAACCACTCGCAAACTACCCTGATGATTTTTGATAATTTGCTGGCAAATAGATAGCCCTAATCCCGTTCCTTTGCCAACGGGTTTTGTCGTAAAAAATGGATGAAATAACTTCTCCTGGACTTCATACGTCATTCCAGGGCCGTTGTCTTGAATCCGAATTTCGATGCGGCTGGGCTTATTACTGCTACTGGAATCAGCCGTACTACAAAAAGTTTGAATGGCAATATGTTTATCCATTTGGTCTTGCTCCATTAGCGCATCGATCGCATTGTTCAAAATATTCATGAATACCTGATTCAATTGAGCTTGATAACAATGAATTAGGGGCAGCTCTCCATAGTTTTTAATGACTTCAATTCCCTGTTTCAACCGATGTCCCAAAATGAGTAGCGTACTATCAATTCCCTCATGGATGTTGGAAGGTTTCATTTCTGTGTGATCATGGCGAGAAAAATTGCGTAATGACAACACAATTTGCACAATTCGTTCCACACCAACGCGAGTAGACCGTAATGTATTCAGTAAATCTTCTTGAATAAAATCAAAATCAATCTCTTCCAGATAAGTTTGAATGTCATTCGCTGGTTCAGGATAATAGTCTTGATATAACTTCATTAGGTGCAAAAGATCTTGCACATAGGTGTCGATATAGGTCAAATTACCAAAAATAAACCCAATGGGGTTATTGATTTCGTGGGCCACACCAGCCAGCATTTGCCCTAGACTGGATAACTTTTCGGTTTGAATCAGTTGGGTTTGAGTGCGGTGTAATTCCGCTAACGTTTGTTCCAGTTCCTTCGCATGGGCCTGGGCAACCAGAGCCGCAGTGTGAGCCTGTCGGTTGAGGTAAGCGCGGGAATGATAGCGGACTCTGGCCACGAGTTCAATTTGGGCGGGCAATTTGACCAGGTAATCATTCACCCCGATCGCAAAGGCGGCGGCTTTGGTGGCCGGGTCATCGTTGGTGGACAGCATGATGATGGGGATATCGCTCGTTTCGGGGTGCGCCCGGAACTGTTGCACCAGAGTCATGCCATCTGTATCGGGCATAATCAGATCTTGCAGAATGACCGTGGGGGCCAGGGCGATCGCCTGTTGCAGTGCGGCAGCGGCACTGGAGCAATAGTGATAAACGAGGTTGGGTTCGGCGGCCAGCATGGCGTAAACGGCCTCATTGACGGTCGCCTGGTCGTCTACCAGCAACACAGTCAGGGGTGGAGTGGGTGACGGGGACGCGATCGCATCCGGGGCTGGGGTAGACGCTGAAAGAGCTAGATTCATGACGAAGCCAGATGGAGCACTGGTAGATACTTGGACCTAGGATTCCCATCCGGCATGGCGGGATCTCCATCAAGCCGGAATCGGTTTTTGTTCACCCCATTCGTCTCAATTTAGCGACCTCAATTTGGCGACCTCAATTTAGCGCCGCTTCTTAAATTTCGCCTGTAAATCTTCCAGGGTAGGGGCTTTGGTGGAGGATTCTGGTGGGGCAGATTTGGTTATTTCTTTTTGCGGTTTGGTGTGTGGCCGGGAGGCAGCGGCTTGAGACGATGGCGAATTGTTTCCAGCATCAGCCCGCATGGAAAGACTAATGCGTTTCAATGCCTGATTTACTTCTAATACACGCACCTTCACCACCTGTCCCACTTTTACCACCTGTTTGGGATCACTCACGAAGCGATCGGCCAACTGAGAGACGTGAACTAACCCATCCTGATGCACGCCAATATCGACGAAAGCACCAAAGTTAGCAACATTAGTGACTACGCCTTCCAACTCCATGCCGACTTGCAGATCGTTCATTTCTTTAATGCCTGCCTTAAAGGTGGCGTATTTGAATTCGGCGCGGGGGTCACGTCCGGGTTTTTCCAATTCCGCCAAAATGTCTCGCAGGGTGGGTTCACCGATCGCGTCCGTCACGTATTTTTTTAATCCCGTGGCTTTGATTCGTTCGGCCAATTGGGTCGGTTGCGCGAGAGAACACTGTTGATCGGCGGCGATCGCTTCTAAAACGCTGTATCGTTCCGGGTGAACTGCCGTATTATCCAGCGGATTTTCTCCATTACGAATGCGTAAAAAGCCCGCGGCCTGCTCAAAGGCTTTGGGTCCCAGTTTGGGTACTTTGAGCAATTGTCGTCGGTTTTTAAAGGCTCCGTGTTGATTGCGGAAGGTGACGATATTGTTGGCGATCGCAGGAGTAATACCGGATACAAAGGTGAGCAACTCTTTGGATGCCGTGTTTAAGTCTACGCCAACGTAGTTCACGCAACTTTCGACCGTTTCATCCAATTTTTTCTTGAGTAGTTTCTGATCTACATCATGTTGATATTGCCCCACGCCAATAGATTTTGGATCAATCTTGACTAACTCCGCTAATGGGTCTTGTAAGCGTCGTCCGATGCTGATGGCACCCCGCACGGTGATATCCTGGTCAGGAAATTCGGCGATCGCTACGGGACTGGCAGAATACACGGAAGCCCCAGCTTCATTCACCATCACCGCGATCGGTTGCCGCTCCAGGTCGGCCAGCACTTCCCGGACAAATTCATCGGTTTCGCGTCCGGCGGTGCCATTGCCAATGGCAATCAATTCAATGTGATGGTTGGTGATGAAGGATTTGAGCGTCTGGGCGGCCTGCGATCGCTGATTGGCCGATTGGTGGGGAAAAATGGTCTGGTATTCCAGAAATTTTCCGGTCTGGTCCAGGGCAGACACTTTACAACCCGTCCGAAAGCCAGGGTCGATCGCCAGCGTCGGCTTCATCCCGGCTGGAGCCGCCAGCAAGAGTTCGCGCAGATTCGCTTCAAAAGTTCTAATCGATTCGATATCGGCTTCCTGTTTTTTCGCCGTTCGCACTTCCCCAATCAAAGAATTTTTCATCAAACGGTTGAAGGCATCCTTCAGCATGGTGCGGTAAAAAGTGCGAATTTCTGGGTTTTTGGTGCGAATTTCGTGAGATTCCAAATACATCAGCACGGCATCGTCATCAAATTCCAGTTCTACAGTGAGGATGCCTTCGGCTTCTCCCCGGTAGAGCGCCAACAGGTTGTGGGGGGCGATGCTGCTCACCTGGTTTTGGTAGTTGCGGTACATCTCAAACTTGGTGGAACCTTCGGGATGATCGTCCTTAATGCGGGAGGTTAACACGCCTGCCGACATCAAAAAATCTCGCACGTAGGTACGATGTTCAGCCGTTTCGGCGATCGCTTCGGCCAAAATATCCGATGCTCCGGCCAGGGCTGCTTCGGCAGTCTTCACCCCTGTTTCTTCAGATACGTATTGCGCCGCTGCGGCAGCGAGGGGTTGGGGTTTGGCACTCAATGTATTGAGGGATTTGATCAATTCTGCCAGCGGTTCCAGCCCCTTCTCTTTGGCGATCGTGGCGCGGGTGCGGCGTTTGGGCCGGAAGGGGAGATACAAATCTTCTAATTCAGTTTTTTGTAAACAGGCTTCAATGTTGGCTTTCAGGTCGTCGGTGAGTTTGCCTTGTTGCGCGATCGAGTCCAGGATGACCTGTTTGCGTTCTTCCAATTCGGTGAGATAGGTGAAGCGATCGAACAAATCCCGCAGTTGGGTTTCGGTCATTTCGCCGGTGCGTTCTTTGCGGTAACGAGCGATGAAGGGAATGGTGGAGCCTTCAGCAAAGAGTTCCAGGGCATTGGCGACTTGAAACGGCTTGAGGGAAAGTTCGGTTGCCAGGTGTTGAGGAAGATTTAGCATTACCAGAAGAAAATCACTAAACGGGGTGTGAATCCTAATTTTTACACGTTCGCTCCCATTCCGGTGCTCGTCTCGCGGTTCCGCACCGGGCCGAGGTGACTCAGAGTGGTAACTGGCACGATAGTACGAGCGGCGCGATCGCCCAAGATAAATGCCTGCACCCAACTCAGGAGCACCAACAACCGATTGCGGTATCCCGGCAGGTAAATCAGATGTACCGCCAACCACATGAACCAGGCCAGAAAACCACCAAAGGGCATCCCGGCAATTTTCCCCACTCCGGAGTAACAGCCAATGATGGCTAATCGCCCTTTGTTGAAGTAATGGAAAGGTTTGGGCGATCGCCCTTTGATCTGCCGCCGAATATTCCGGGCAACCATTACCCCTGCCTGAAGTGCTTCCGGGGCAACTCCTGTAAGTGGTGTGGCCTGGACTGCCGCCACATCTCCAAGCGCGTAAACGTCTGGATAATTTGCTAATTGTAGCGTAGGCAGTGTGGTAAGTTTGCGGCGGTTGGTTTGCTCTACCGTTCCCACCACATCTGGCAGGGCGGCCTCCAATCCGGCAGTCCAGATCACGGTTTCGGTGGCGATCGATTGACGATTGTGCAGGTAAACCGCCTGGTCTGTCACCTGAGTTACCGTTGCTTCTAGATGAATATCAACTCCCAGGTGCCGGAGTTTTTTGAGTGTATAGGTGCCCAGCACCGACGGCAGATCGGGCAGCAGGCGATCGCCACTTTGCAACATCACAATTCGTACATCGGAGCGGCGCAGCATGGGGTAGTCTCGCCGGATCAGACTGTGGGACAGTTCCACTAATGCTCCGGCAACTTCCACGCCCGTAGCGCCGCCGCCCACAATCACAAACGTCAGCAGTTGTTGGCGCTGAAATTCATCTACTTCGTGGGCCGCCCGTTCAAAACAGGTCAGGGTGTGGTTGCGGAGGGCGATCGCTTCATCCAAAGTTCGCAACATCCAGCCATGTTGAGCCACACCGGGTAAATTGACCACTCGCGCCTGACTGCCAGTTGCCAGTATCAGGTAATCGTAGGAGATTGTTTCGTGAGTCGTTTTGACCCACTTTTGAGTCAGATCAATCTGCTCAACTGAATCCATTAGAAATCGCACTCGGCGATAACGCCGAAACAGCGTTCGCACTGGGTAGGCAATCAACCCTGGTTCCAGTTGAGCAAATGCAACTTGATAAAGTAATGGCACAAAGGTGTTGTAATTGTGGCGATCGATGAGCAATACCTCCACACCGGAACGCATCAGCGATCGCGCCGCCTGCATTCCGCCAAATCCAGCTCCAACCACAACCACTTGAGGCCGTTTCATAGGTTTGTTTCAGTTGTTTCAGTGAGTGAGAGTTGCTTGCGACGACGCAAAACTGCATCCAGTGAGAACGCATTAAAACCCAGACTGGCCAGAAGCAAGAAAAACACCAGGCAGTAAATCAGTTGGCTGGCCGCCGTATCCCATTGCTTCAAAATGGTGACGCCACCCTGCAACACCATCATTAACACAAAACCTGCCACCAGTGCGCCGCGCGTTGCCAATCCTAAAATCAGCAAAATGCCGATGATCAGTTCTACAGGCGGAACGATCGCCCCTACCAACCAGACCAGATTGGCAGGCATAGCTGTATCTTTGAACAGATCTGCCATTGACTGCGCGAAGCCGCCAATGTCGCCCAAACGAGTAAACCCATGATTGAAAAAGTTAATCCCAAAGATGATGCGAAGCAGGATATAAGCGATCGCCACATCATTTCGCCGTAACCCAGGAGCCGTATGCATGATTTGAGTGTATCTCCCAAGATTAGTGCCGAATATTGGAGGAAGTCTGCAACCGCTTCCGCGATCGCTTTCGCACAAACCATTGACCAGGGATCAATTGCCTCACCTGTTGCCCGATCTGTTGCGTGAAACTGCTCATATCAGACGTGAGCGTGTTAGACGAGTCTGAATCTTGACGCTTCCGGGCCAGCCATTGATCAATGGAAAAAGCATTAAACCCTGCACCTGCCAGCAACAGAAAAAAGATAATGCAGTAGACAAGCTGATTCGCGGCAGTGTTCCAATCCTTCAGCAAGGTTACGCCCGTATGCAAAATCATCATCAAGATGAATCCGGCAATCAGGGCGCCACGGGTAAACAATCCCAAAATGAGCAACAGCCCCACAACCACCTCCAGGGGCGGAACAATCACCGCCGTTGCTCGCACCAAATCAGCCGGCAGAAAAGTCGCCTTAAATTGCTCGGCCATCGCATTCGCAAAACCGCCAATATTGCCAATTTTGCCTAGCCCAATGATCAAGAAACCAATACCAAACAGGATACGAAGCAGAACATACGCCAATGTCACATCTTTCCGGCGCAAACTAAGCACGGGTTGAGGAGTTGCCATCATTGACCTCTAGCACATTCTGAAAAAGCGTTAACTAGATAGTAACGTAGCGGATTATTCTTGTCAAAATAGTTTGTATACAAACAAAATGCTTACTTGCAAGACCTGGGCGCTTTGGCTACCGTAGGGCGGGCAAGATGACCGCGCAGGTTAGAAGCCGCACTACGAATGGTTGGTCTATTTGCGCCAATGTCCACTAGCCTGCATTATTCATGAGAATTGAGGGAAAGTCTCGAAACCGCTTGCATATCAGCGATACCGCGATCGCTCAAAAAAACAGTCTGTATTTTCGGGTGTAGGGGCACCTCTCGTGGGTGCCCTGATCGCGGAGGGTAGGCACAAGACCTACCCCTACGGATGCATGGGTTGTGAATTATCCAGGCTAGTGTTCCGTCAGGAAAATTTTGACGGGTCGAAGACCCGCAAAATTTAACCCTAATCAACAACCTGTATTTTGGCTGCCCGTCAATGATTGATTGACTTACCACTAGCCCAGTTTTTCTGCTAGTGGCTTACAAAAGGTTTCTACGCCGGTTTTGAGGACAAAGATGGCAACGGGAGTCGCTAATCGGATGGGTAGGTTGGTGCTGGCGGTAATAACCGACAACACCTCTCCCGACAAGCCATCCTCTAAGGCTTCTTGGATTTCTGCATGACACAGAATGTGTCGCCAGCGTTTTGCCAGTCCATCAATCCACCGTTCTGAAATGGTGGGTTCTTGCCCAGACTGAATTGCGAGGGTAATCGCTGCATCTTCCAGATCACCCTCACAATCGGCTAAAACATCTAATGCGGCCAGAGCCTCTGGGGCATCCGCCAGTTCAGATCGATAAAATTCAATTTCTTCTAACGATAAGATGATGGACATTGCAAGTTTTACGCACGATCGCTATCCCATTTAACCTTATTTCGGCCCTTACAAGCCCACCAGTTCTCGTGCTTCGATGCCTACCAGTTTTTGCGCGATCGCCAGTTGAGTTTCCAGTTTGGCGACGCTAAATTCGTTCCGCAAATGTTCTAGTCGGGCTGTGGCGTTGGCTTTTTCAGTGGATAGGCGATTAAGGGCATCATGGGCATGGCGATATTCTAGATTGGCCTGCAACACTTCAAAGCGACGGGCGCGGCGTTGATTATCATTCTTCAAATTGGCTTCAAAGGCCACCACGCGATCGGCATTACCTTCTAGCCGCGCCAGATGCTGCCGAGCTTCGTTCAGTTGATGCTCAATATCATTCATCGCCTGGGCCGCTTGCGCGATCGCGCTGGGATATTGGCTGAGACTAAGTTTCATGACGAGAATCTCCAAAGAGAAAAGGCAGAAAAGGGAGGGGAAAAACAGAAGCCGGGAAAAGCGACGAGTCAGGCGACTTCGGCCAGTTGAGGAAGCGGTTGACGGGGGGGAACTTCGACCAGGTTAGGTGTCGCATGGACGGGAACGGTTGCTTCTTCTAGAACCTGAACTTCGATCCGAACGGCGACGAGATAAGACCCCGCGCGATCGCCTACTGCTTTGGCCACCAGATCAGCCAGAGCGGGATGTTCAGCCGTGATCGGGTCGCGCAGGGTGCAGCGTTCCCACTCGTATTTCGCCATTGGATCGAGACTGAGGATGAAATGCTTAGTCATGATCGAGAACTTGATTGTTTAGTACATATGTTCTATTCTAATAGAACCCGAAACAAGCTGCAAGCGATCGCTGGGATGAATACCTTACGCTGTTGGGCGGGTATCTCATTCCTGCGCTAAGGGATTTCATTGAGTATCCAATAATGGTTGAAAGCCACCATCAAGTCAGAAAATGCGTCGAAGGCGATCGGTTTAACCAGGTAGCCTGCCACATTGTAATGATAGGCTTGTTGGCGGTCCTGCTCTCGGTTGGAAGTTGTGAGCACAATTACCGGAATTGTCCGCAGTTGAGCATCGGAGCGCAATTCTTGCAAAAACTCCAGGCCACTCATACGAGGCATGTTCAAATCCAGCAGGACAATGCGACGGGTTGGGGGCATTATGGAGCGATCGCCCGTTCCCCGCAGTAGGGCCAGTGCTTCCAGTCCATCAGAAGCCGTATAGATCGGGTTTTGAATTTGATTTCGCCGGAACGCTCGCCGGATATTCATCACATCCACCTCATCATCTTCCACGAGGAGAATGTTCACAGTGTGGTCATTCAACATTCGCTCTGCAATCAATCCTCAAAATAAACGGTCAATCCCACACAGTCTCAGGCCGAGCCATGTTTCTAGCAACCGACACCAGATTTGTGAACGGGAAAAAGGTGATAGATTCTAGCCAAACAACTTTGCCGTCAACAAAAAACCCCGACTCTATCAAGCTAACATTGATAAGCAAATCATTCATAAGATTTAATGCTTTCGGTGTAGACCCGTCTATCTATTGGTGGATGTGCTTTCCCAGAAAACACTCTATAAAACGATAAAGGTAGAAAAAGTACAGATTCTATCTTTCGTATAGTTAAGGACGTGAGATATGAGCGATATAAATGTAGTCTTAATTGAAGATCACGACCTAACCCGGATTGGCTTAAGAACCGCGTTGAAGCAGCAATCTGGTATTCAGGTGATGGGCGAAGCTGCCAACGCAACGCAAGGTTTGAAGGTCCTGGATGAGAAGCAACCCGATGTTGCGGTGGTAGACATTGGTTTGCCTGATATGGATGGGATCGAACTCACCCAACGGTTTAGACAACTACAGGCCGAAAAAGAAAATCCCAAGACGAAAATCTTGATTTTAACCATGCATGACAGCGAGGATGCAGTGCTGGCAGCTTTTGCGGCAGGGGCTGATTCTTACTGCATGAAGGATGTCAGCATCGAGCGATTGGTAGAAGCGATTCAAGCCACTCAATCGGGTAGTTCTTGGATTGATCCAGCGATCGCGAATGTGGTGCTGCATCAAATTCGCCAATCCGCTCCCAACGGACGGGCGGCCCATGCGACCAAAACCGTCGAAATTGGTGCGATGGACCCAGAGTTTGAGCAAGTGCTGGAAAGTTACCCCCTCACCGAACGGGAACTGGAAATCCTGGAACTGATTGTGTCGGGTTATAGCAATGCGGCGATCGCTGACAAACTCTACATCACTGTAGGTACGGTGAAAACCCACGTTCGCAACATCCTCAGCAAACTCTGTGCTGAAGATCGGACTCAGGCAGCCGTTCGAGCTTTGCGATCGGGCCTAGTAGCCTAGTGGTCAGTCAATTAATGATTGACGGGTAGCCAAAATTCAGGTTGTTGATTGGGGTTAAATTTTGCGGGTCTTCGACCCGTCAAAATTTTCCTGACGGAACACTAGTAGTCCATCCAGCTAGATTGGAGGCGTAACTCCAATCGACAACATCCCATCATCGCCTGTTTTAAGGGTTTTCAACCCATCAGAACAGGCTTGACAGACCACTGGGAACAGCCAGGAGGGAGTAAAAGCGGAGGAAGCCGTAGCTGCCTCTTTTCATGCCTTTGCTCCTTCCCCACGCTCGACCTTGCTGGCCTGCCATCCTCCCTTTACGCTCCTGCCTCCTTGTCCCGTGTATTATCTTGGAAGCCGATTGTTTGATCTACTTCAGGGCTTCCCATGCGTATTCTGTTTCTTCACTCCAACTTTCCGGCGCAGTTTCGGCATCTAGCAACGGTGCTGGCCAATGATCCGGCCCATGAGGTGGTCTTTGGCACCATGCGACCAGAAGGCTCCATTCCGGGGGTGAAGAAGGCACTTTACAAACCAGCCCGCGATGTGTCGCCTCAAACCCATCATTATGTGCGATCGCTAGAAAGTGCGGTGTTGCAGGGGCAGGCCGTGTGTCGCCTGGGGCAGGGGTTAAAGGCGAATGGGTTTGAACCCGATGTGATTTATGGGCATTCCGGTTGGGGACCGCCGCTATTTATGAAAGACGTATTCCCCAAGGCGAAACTGTTGTGCTACTTCGAGTGGTATTACCAGGCGCACGGGTCAGATTGTGACTTTGACCCCAGCGAACCATTGCAATTTGATGACGAGTTGCGGATTCGATTGAAAAATGCGCCAATTCTACAAGATCTCGTGAGTTGCGATCGCGGCCTCTGCCCTACTCACTGGCAACGGCAGCAATTTCCCCCAGAATTTCAGCCCAAACTGACAGTGATGCACGATGGCGTGGACACCAGCTTCTTTCAGCCCAACCCCGGCGCGAAATTAGTGCTGCCCACGCTCAATCTCAATTTGTCTCAGGTCGATGAGCTGGTGACTTATGTGGGGCGAGGGATGGAACCCTATCGCGGGTTTCCTCAGTTTATGGAAGCGGTTGCCATCATCCAAAAGCGCCGCCCCCAGTGCCATGTGGTCGTGGTGGGAGAAGACCGGGTGGCCTACGGCAAACCCCTACCGGATGGCAAAACGTACAAACAACTCATGCTGGAAACTTTGCCGCTGGATTTGTCGCGGTTGCATTTTACCGGGCCATTGCCCTACAGCCAGTACTTACAAGTGTTACAAGCCTCATCGGTCCATATTTATCTGACGCGCCCGTTTGTGTTGTCCTGGTCGATGCTGGAGGCGATGTCGGCGGGATGTCTGGTGTTGGGTTCCAGCACCCCCCCCGTTCAGGAAGTGATTCAGGATGGGGTGAATGGCTTGCTGGTCGATTTCTTTGCTCCGGCAGTGATCGCCGATCGCGTAGATGAGGTGTTTGCCCACCGCGATCGCATGGCGGCTTTGCGAATGAAGGCCCGCGCAACGATTCAGGAGCAATACGATCTGGCAAAGCGACTGCCTGAACAGTTGCAATGGCTACTGGAAGGATAAAATAGTGCCGCAAGCCGCTTGATTGACCATCTTTGACACTCGCATGGAAGCTGTGACCAAACCGCGATCGCTCAGTCTGTCCTCCTTGATTTTGATTTTTTTGAGTCTTGGCATTGGGTTTGGGGTCGTGCTAAACCTCTACTTTCCCGAATTCGTGCCGCCGTTAGATCGGTATGTGCTATCACCGATTGGTAAGGCATTTTTACGCCTGATTCAGTTTGTGGTGGTGCCGATTGTGTTTTCATCGCTGGTGCTGGGCCTCACGGGAATTCGAGACGCGAACCAGGCAGGACGCTATGTAATCAAATTGTTGATTTGTTACGTGCTCACCAGTTCGGTGGGGGTGCTGCTGGGGATGACCACGGCCCTCCTCCTGCAACCAGGGAGCGGCATCGAAGGACTGGCGATCGCGAATGGCTCCATGCCGCATCAATCCCAACCGATTCTGGACTGGTTGATTAGCCTGATTCCCATCAATCCATTGGAAGCCTTAAGCACCAGCAATTTACTTCAAACCATTTTTTCGGCGGCGCTGCTGGTGGTTGGCATTCAACGGGCGGGCGAAAAGGCAACTCCCTTTGTGGCGTTGATGGAAAGCATTTATGTGATCAGCGAGAAGGTGTTGTCGGTGATTCTGTATCTGGCCCCGGTGGGCGTGTTTGCGCTGATCAGCTCGGTGATTGCGACGCAGGGCTTCAAGCTAGTGTCGAATTTGTTGCTGTACGTGTTGGGCCTGTGGATTGCCACGACGATTATGATTAGCCTCTATGTCGTGGCGTTGTTTATCTTGCAGGGGAAACCGCTGCACTTTTTGAAATGTTTTACGCCATCCTTGTCTTTGGGATTTGGGACGGCCAGTTCTATCGCCGCGCTGCCGTTGGTGTTGCAAAATGGCCGAGAATACGGTTTACGGGAAGAAATTGCCGACTTTGCCATTCCCATTGGGGCGGCGATCAAACGGGACGGGTCCGCCATTTTGCAGGGGTTTAATGCCCTGTTTGTCGCGCAAATTTTTCATGTGCCGATTACGACAGAGTTGCTGGTGGCGATCGCCACCAGTACGCTGCTGGTGTCCTTCAGTACGCCCGGTGTGCCCGGTTCTGCCCTAATTACCATGACCACAGTGTTGACAACCGCCGGATTACCGCTGGAAGGAGTGGCGATCGTGGCTGGGGTCGATCGCCTTACCGATGGCATCAAAACGGTGTTAAATATCATCGGCAATGTTTCCAATGCCCTCCTCCTCAGTAGATGGGAACAGGTAGAAGTCTCCCCCCAACTGGCAGACGAGCCGGAAATGAACAAGTCAGTGTAGCCTTCCAGTCCACTTTCGTGAACTGGTCTGAATGGCCTTTATAAAACGGTGCCAATTTCCTTCAGATACACGCGGCTAAAGGGTTCGTTTTCGCTCAAGGTGTATTGCTCAAACAAGCCCCGGCGTTGAATCGAAACTGAGTTTTGCTTTTTGATCACTACCGTGGAATGCTCAAACACATCTCTGGCTAGCATCATCTCCGCATCGGTGGGATCCTGCAACACTACTAAATTGCTACCAAAGTAAAACATCCCATCGCTGGTTAATACATCATCCGGGTATTCAGCAATGAGTAAATCCAGTTTGGGATGACGCAGTAAGTTTTGCACATTCGTGTTGTAGTCGGGGTGGCGATGCTTTTGCGATCGATTGATGAATACGGCATCGCGACAGACTGCGCCAATCGTCCAATCGGGATGCTGTAACAGGATGTGATCAATAATTTCTTGCAGGTCTACAACCGAAATTTGATTCAGGCTAATGGTGGGAATGCGAGCCTCCTCACCCGCATTAAAAAAGGTCTTGAGAATGTGCGAGGGAACATCTACACTGTCTCCGATCGCTGGTCGGAGATGCATATAAATGCCCGGTGCCGCATTAATTTCTAAAATGCCGAAGTGACCATCTTTCCAGGATTGAGACAGGTCAGGAGAAATCACATCAATCCCCAAACAGGTGAGGCGGAAGTGTTGGGCGATGTCTTGCGCCAGAATGATGGTATCTGGGTGAATGCTGCGGGTGGCATCCAGGCTCAACCCCCCTGCCGATAAGTTCGCCACTTTCCGAAGATAGATGAGGCGATCGCGCTCTGGCACGCTCTGCAACGATAAACCCTGCTCCTCCAGGTATAACTGCATCGCCTCGTCTGTCTTAATTTTGCCCATTGGGGAGGTGGGCGTGTCGGCCCGCGCCGCCGTTCGATTTTCTCGGTCAATCAGGGCTTGAATGGTAGACTCGCCATTTCCCGTGACACAAGCCGGACGGCGTTCTGTCGCGGCCACAAACCGCCCATTTACACAAAGCAGCCGATAATCTTTGCCCGAAATGCTCTGTTCCACGATAATGCGGGGGGTTTGGTCGGGGGCGATCGCGGCTACGGCGCGATCGTAAGCCTGTTCCAGTTCATCATCGGTTTGCACATCTGCCGTTACCCCAATGCCTTTATGCCCCACCACCGGCTTGACCGCTACTGGATAGCCAATACGTTCCGTTGCCGCCAGCGCTTCTTTGAAGCTGTACACAATTCTGCCCTGGGGCACCGGGAAGCCCATCGTTTCCAAAAAGGCTTTGCAGTCATCTTTGCGGGTTGTGAAGTCTGAGTCGATGTGGCTATCGCTGTCAAACGTCGTAGCGATACCGCGCACCTGTTTCTTGCCATAGCCATACTGCATCAATCCTTCATCCCACAGGTAAAACGTGGGAATGCCCAGGTGATCTGCGGTGCGGAGTAAGGCATAGACCGTGGGACCACCATACGCCGACTGCCGAAACAGCGGTTGGATCACCTCGATCTGGTCGTCGATGTAGAAGTTGCGATCCTGGGTGATGGCCTCAAACCAATCCCATACAGCAAAAATGACCGCCCGCGTGGTCCGAGCGTGGAGGGTTTGGACGGCCACGCGATCGCAATGGTTGGGGCCGAGTTGCACCATGTAATTCGTAAAGTGCAAGTCCATGTCCAGTTTGCCTACTTCTACCACAGTGCAGGCAAACAGGTGCGCATAGGATTCGTAGGTGGCCTCCAGCATATGGGGATAGCGATCGCCTATCACCTCCAGATATTGTTCAATCGCTAGAGGGTCACTATTCCCGGTTAACGCGACATCAAACACATAGGCACCCCGATTCAGATAGGGATTTGCCCCCGCAAAATATTTAAAGTTGAAAATGTCAAAAGCATCCGTTTTGCGGGCATTGACACGGCTTGTATATTGATCAGTTTCTAGAAGCATGAGAATTGACCCATATCACCCAGGCTTACTCTAAGCGACCCTGTTGGGCGGCACATCTATCGCAGGATGCTTCATCGGTTGCTCCATCAGGTCATGGTGGTGAGATTAGCCCCTGCGAGAGGGGAAGCTTTTCGTCAAATCGGCTACAAATTGAAGGGATGAGCAACTCAGGAGACGATAACCATGCGTCGGCCAACCATGAATCACCGGACGACCCCAAACAACCAAACTGAGTTAAGAGTAGCCGTGCATCAGTTAGCAGAAGCCGCGTTTCATCAGCATTTGATTTCGGGTCACGGAGACGGCGAGTATCCTAACAAATACCAAATTGTCTACCAGGGGAAGCCGAGACATTTTTCGTTGCAGGAAGCCCACGATTTTTTGAGGGAGCTACTCACCGCCGAGGGATAAGGAGATTTCTGGAAACCCAAATATAGCTTTGGTCAGAACACTTTTGGTCAGAACACTTGGGCCAAGTCGAATGGCTGAGAAGTCGATTCTGGGTCGGTGGTCTGACGCGCCTTTGCCACGTTTCACATGGCCACGGCTAGACCTGTACGGGTAGGTTTAGCAGAAAATTATGGGCTGATCGCCAAACCTCTAGCAAAACCGGCCCCAACCCGATCAGCGATGGGTATTTCTTGAAAAAAATCTGTATCAATCTCTACCTTTGGAAAGTTCAAACCTATGGGAATGTCAGGAATGATTGAAGTTATCTGATTTTATGATGGCTTTTAATCGCTATGGAAACTCAAGTTGAGGGAATGAGCGCGATCGCGGACCCTGAAAATATTGATCCTGAGAATGTAGCACTCCCTGCATCCTATGGACAATTGATGATTATTGGGGGAGCCGAAGATAAGGAAGGGGAATGCAAAATCCTGCGGGAATTTGTGCGACGGGCAGGCGGTTTGCAGGCGCGGGTCGTGGTAATGACCGTGGCTACGGGGCTACCCGGAGAAGTCGGCGAAACCTATATGAATGTATTTGAGCGATTGGGTGTGGAAGATGTGCGCGTAGTGGACACGGCAACTCGTGACCATGCCAGTGACCCCAAAGCGATCGCCAACATCGAGCAAGCAACGGGAATTTTCTTTACGGGTGGCAACCAGGCACGCATTACCGAATGCATCAAAGATACCGAACTGGATGCCGCACTGCATAAGCGCTTCTCGGAAGGGGCGGTGATTGCCGGAACCAGTGCCGGTGCCGCGATGATGCCCGACACGATGATCGTAGAAGGAGAATCGGAAAATAATCCGAAACTGGATACAGTGACGATGGATCGCGGCATGGGGTTCTTCCCCGGTGTGGTGATTGACCAACACTTTGCCCAACGGGGTCGGCTAGGACGATTGCTTTCTGCTGTCGCCCAACAACCGGCAGTGTTGGGTTTTGGCATTGATGAAAATACCGCGATCGCGATCAACACCCATGAAGTGGAAGTGATTGGGGAAAGTTCTGTCACGATCGTGGATGTTTCTGAACTGACGCACAACAACATCGACCAGTTGTTGAAGGATGAACCCCTGGCGTTATGTGGTGTGAAACTTCACATTCTGCCTCACGGGTACAAATTTAATTTGGATACTCGATCCTGCATTTGTGGGTAATTAATCGGGTGGTCTTCTGGTGTGGGGCAAGTTACGAGATGGGGCGTTTTGTACACGCCCCGACCACTATTTATCTTTGAACTAAGCATTGATTTAGTTTTTTTGAAAACCCTTTTCCTACAGCAAGTTTCAACTCATTTGCTACACTCAGTTATTCTGGATTACCACTGACTATCAACTCATTGTTCTAACCTATTTCATTGCCGTAGCGAATTCATCGAATAAAGCTGTAGGGAGTACGATTGGAGATCAATCTATGTCTCTTCAGACTTTATTGTTGATTCAAAATGAAGTACGCCAGTTGTTAGACCGGGGGGCCGTCGATCGCCACCAACCGATTTACATTCTGGCGCGTTACTTTGTGGGGCGGGAATGGGTTTTTGTTGAACGAGAGTTGGAAGCGAATAACTTTTTGTTGCGCGATCGCATTGGTGATTTAGTCGCTTCGGAAGATTGGCATAATGATTGAGCCAGTGATGAGGCGATTTCCAAGAAAAAATATTCCCTTTGGGTTGGGGCCGGTTTCGCTAAAGTTCTGATTGTCAGCCGATAATTTTTGGCTAAACCTGCCCGTACAGGTATTTTGTTTTCTAGAAATCTCCTTAATCAACCTTGATCAGCCTTTGCGGGTATAGCGATGTTTGACCCCAAGCGGGAAATATTCCGGGTCGCCAGTGGGTCGCAGGTCGATTTTTGGCCTCTGGTGAGCGGCTGGCACATAGTTGGCAAATTCACTGTTCAATCGTTTGAGATGATGCCCAATCGCCGCCGCGATCGCCTGCGCTTTTGCGGGATCTGCGATTGTGCCGGGAGCCAGTTCAACGGCGATGACCAGAGCGGAATTGCGATCGCTATCTTCCTGCACCTGCATTACAAATTTGCCCGTCACCCAGTCGCAAATGGGCGCTTGCTCCAGGCCCACCGTGACATTTTCAGGATAAATATTGGCCCCAAAGTAAGACACCGTAAAGTGCGATCGCCCAAACACATAAACAAAGGGCAACGGATGAACGCCGCGCTGCCCCTCCAGTTGCTTGAGCGGCTCAAATCCGTGTGCTGCCAGGAATTGCAGCATATTCGCATAGGGAATTAAACCGCCCTGATCCGAAATGTGATAGCGAATTAAGGGAATGCCATTGTCACCCGAAAATAGCAACGTCCCATCCTGAACTTCAAACCATCGACTGAGGGGATCGTATTGTACCAGGGTCGGCAGGCGAGACTCGCCAAACAATTCCCGCGCAACATCAGGCTGCCCGGCCAACCAGCGCCGAATGCAAATACTCAGGGGTGTTTCGTTGCCCAGTACCCCCGCATCAGCAGTGCCATATAGTGAGGCGGAATCAAAATAAAAATCAGTGGACCCTAACCGATCGCCCACCAGCGATCGCCATTCTTCGCTAAAGACCTCTCCAGCCATCACCCATTTGACCTGATAAGAGGACCAGTTCACGCCCTCAGCGAGGCCACTATCGATCACATCCTTCAAAAAGGGCGGATAGCCCAGCAACACCGTCTGCTCAAACTGGGGAGCCAAGGCTGCCACGACCCGCAGAATCTCGGTTTTGTTGGTGCCGGGAGTGATCACCGTAATGGGGTAGCCTTTACTGGCCAAATGGCGGCAGCAGTTGGCGGTATACATCCCCCCCACCCAGGTACCCAGGGCAAAGCAGACGACAGCTAAAGTCCGACGTTGATCGGCTTGAAAACTATCATGAAAAATTTGCTCAAAGCGCGTGGCAATCTGTAATTCATCCAGTAGCGATCGCGGCCAGAAACTCGGTTGCCCAGTGGAACCCGATGAGACGGCAATCAGATCGCAACTCTCCAGTTGGCCCTGCCGACAAAGTTGAGCCAGGGCGTAGCGCCGCAGATAATTTTCTTTGGTGGTCAGGGGCAATTGCTCAAAGTCGGCGATTGTTTGAATCGTGGCTGGATCGATCTGCTGAGAGTGCAAAAAGGCAGCGTAGGCGGGCACCGTGGCTACTGCTTCATGAAATTGCGCCAGCCGCATCGTTGCAGGATCGACCTGAAGATGGCGTTGCAATGCGGTTTCTAGAGGCGTGGTCAAAAATTGTTCCCAGGCCTGGAGGAGGTGAGGCGATCGCGGATTTTGCATCATCGTCGTAATCGTCGTAACGGTGTTCGGGTATCCTGGTCATGCCAGTCCAGCAGAGACGGCTATCATAAGCGTTACCTGGCGCATCTTCGGTTTATGACCTACTGCCTCAACCCTGACTGTCCCAAGCCGCGCAACCCCGACAGCGCGAAGGTTTGTCGCAGTTGTGGGGCTACCCTGATCCTGAAAGACCGTTATCGAGCGATCGCGGCGATCGGGCAAGGGGGATTTGGCCGCACGTTTTTAGCTGTGGATGAAGACAAGCCATCCAAGCCACGCTGTGTCATTAAACAATTTTTGCCCATCGTGGCCCAAAATCAGCGCAATTTGAAAAAGGCATTGTCGTTATTTCAGCAGGAAGCCGTGCGCCTGGAAGAATTGGGCCACCATCCCCAAATTCCCGAATTGCTGGCCTACTTCAGCCAGGAAGGCAACCAATACCTGATTCAAGAATTTATTCATGGTAAAAATCTGGCCGATGCGTTGACGGAGCAGGGCGCATTAATCGAGAGCCAGATTCGAGAAATTTTGGCCAAACTGCTGCCGGTCCTGGATTTTGTCCACTCTCATAATGTCATTCATCGAGATATCAAGCCAGCAAATATCATCATCACCGGAACGCAGTTGGGCATGAGTTTGCCCCGTTCTGGTCAGTGGGATTGGCATCTGCTCCAGCAGGCATTGGCGATCGAGTCCAATCAAGGCTTTCGCAATTTCGTCAGTCCTTCCTATCGCTTTCATGAATTGCTGGGGTTTAGCCTATCTCAGCCCCCGCGCGAGGTGCCAACGGCTTTTTATACTCGTTGCCAGCACCTGGCCGGACAGTTTTTGCGCTACGGCGGGTTGCCCACGGTGCAACGGCAATATCTGGTGGCCGATGCCAGTCGCTTGTTGTATGAGTTACAGCAGGTGAGCGAACCCCGGCAGGGACTACTGGCGATCGGGCGGTTGGTGCTGGTGGATTTTGGGGCGGCGAAATCATTGAAAGCGTTGGAACCGATGAAAACCGGAACGACGATCGGCAGTCCGGAGTATGTCGCACCGGAACAGGCCCGTGGCAAAGCGGTATTTGCCAGTGATTTGTATAGTCTGGGGGTCACCTGTGTTAACTTGATGACCCAAATTTCGCCCTATGACTTGTTTGATCCGGCGACGGATGCCTGGGTCTGGCGGAATTATCTGACGGCTCCCCTGAGTGACCATCTGGGTTACATTCTGGATCGCCTGCTGGAACGAGCGATCGCGCGTCGGTATCAATCTGCTGCCGAAGTCCTGCAAGACCTGGAAGGATCTTCCATTGCGCCCCCGCCCAAATCTACTCCCATTCCGCCGCTCCCCCTGGCTCCCCCGCCTGCCATGCCCCTGCCGCTCCCGGCCCCGGCGATTCCGCCGATCGCGCCTGCCCCCTCCCTGCAACCCTCCTTTCGGATTGCTCGCCGCCCCAAAGTTGTTGCACCCGTGAGCCAAGCGCCAGTGTCGATGCCTGTGGAAGCTCCCCCGATCGCGCTCAAATCTCGTCGGCGATCGCTGCCTGCGTGGCAATGTGTGCAAACCTTTGAGAGTCCTGCCCGCATTTATGCGCTGGCCCTCAGCCCCACGGCTCCCATTCTGGCCAGTACCAGCGCCAGCACGATTAGACTCTGGGATATTGCCGCATTACAGCCACTGCGCACGTTGACGGGTCATCTGGATATCATTCCAGCGATCGCCTTCACTCCCGATGGCCGATTGTTGATCAGTGGCAGTGCCGACAAAGCGATCGCAATTTGGGATGTGAGCAACGGACGGCGCATTTCTAACCTGGCGTTGCATTCGGATACGGTTCTGGCCCTGGCTATTTCTGGGGATGGGCAATATCTTGCCAGCAGTAGCTTTTATGATCCCGTCACAGTGTGGGATTTTGCCAATGGCTATCAACGTTATGGCTTGACCGGCCACACCAATCGGGTGGATGCGCTGGCGTTCCGGTCCCTGCCGCCTGCCCCCTCGGCAACGGACGATCTGCCGCTGTTCAGTGCTTTAAATCAGGGAAGTGCCTTGAATCAGGGTGAATCTTCGTCGTTGATGCTGGCCAGTGGTAGCGGCGATCTCACGATTAAACTGTGGGATGTGGCAAGTGGGGCCGCCGTTCGCACGCTGGAAGGGCATACCCATCAAATTTCGGCGCTGGCCTTCAGTCCGGATGGGTTGACCCTGGCTAGTTGTAGTTGGGATGGCACCGTGAAACTTTGGAACCTGAAGAGTCGCCGCCACCGGACTCTGGAGGTGAACGCAGGCCGGGTGAATGGGATCGCGTTTAGCTCCGATGGCAAGAAGTTGGCGATCGCCAGTGATAGTTTGCAACTCTGGAATCTCCCTTCTGGCAAAAAACTGATCCTCGAACCCGGACACGCTGATCCGGTGAGTGCGATTTTGTTTGGTCCGGATGATCAAACCTTGATCAGTGCCAGCAGCGATCGCACCATCAAAATTTGGCGCTACGAGTAGACAGGAAACGCCCGACACCGCAGAGCCATAATCTACACCCTGTGATAGACGCAAGTTTGAGCCTGTAACAGAAGATTAAGAATAGATCTGAGCTTGCCAAAACGCCCAGTAATGGCACCTCTTTTTCCAACGGAATGCGACCCATATTCATCTTAGTTTTTGAGTGAGGCGACTCTGAATGCAATCATCTATTGCCAATGTCTTCAAACGTTTCGATACTGCCGAACGAGCCAGCGCCCTGATCCTGGGAGTGTTGTTTCTGGCCGTTGGTATTGCTGGATTTGTGCCTGATTTGATGACCCTTCCCGCTGCCGCACCGAATGTCCAGGTGGATGCCCCACGATTGAGCTTTGATGATGGTTATGGATATGTTTTAGGACTGTTCCCCACCAATTTTTTACATAATGCGGTGCATATTGCCGTTGGGGTATTAGGCATTGCCGCCGCAACCAGTTTGACTGGCGCGATCGCCTTCCATCAAGGGTTTGCCGTGGCCTATGTGTTGATTGTGTTAATGGGCTTACTTCCCGCCACCAACACCACCTTTGGCCTGATGCCGATCTATGGCAATAACATTTGGCTGAATGCCTTAACCGCGATCGTTGCGGGCTACATGGGCTTTGTCAAACCCAATATCGTTAAAGAAAAAGTCAGCAGTGAACTGTCTTCTCCAGGTGCATAAACTTAGAAATTTAGAACGGGGCGAATTTGTGTAAGTTTAGCCCAACCTGCTGAAAATCCTGGTCAGAGCGAACCGCTGGTTGCCTGACCAGGATTTGTTCTGTTAAGCCAGATTGACGGGCCAGATTGACGGGCCAGCTTTAGAACCAACAGAAGTTGATGAAATTAGTAGGCTTGTTCCGGAGATTGTTGAGCGCAAATCGAATAGTGACATGCAGGGGTGAAATGGCGCGATCGCCGATCATTCCGCCTTCTACTAGCACCACAAGCCCTCAGTTTATCCCAGTTGGAGCGTTTTCATGATCACCACGGCTGCCCAGATTGATCCGCCTCTTGCCGAGCCTAACATCCTTCTAGATGAACGCTACCAGGTGATAGAAGTTTTATCGGCGCGGCTCTGGACGCGGACTTATCTGGCTCAAGATTTGCGTCGCCCTAGCCTGACGGGCTGCGTCATTCATCATCTCAAATCTATTCCCATCGTGCCGAATTATCGCCAAACCGTGAGGGAATTATTCCGCAAAGAGGCGATCGCGCTAGAAGCCGCTGGCACTCATGCCCAAATTCCTCAATTCCTGGCCTGGTTTGAGGATGAGCAAGGCTTCTATGTGGTGCAGGAATTTGTGCATGGGCAGCCCCTGAGTTTAGAAGTACAACCCGCGCAACGCTGGAGCGCCGAGGCGATCTTACAACTGCTGCATGATGTCCTCGATCCTCTAGCCTGGATTCATCGACACGGCAGCATTCATGGCAACTTAAAACCAGATAACCTGTTGCGCCGCACGGAAGACGGTCAATTAATGCTGATCGACTTGCACAACATGGAGATGTTGCAACGTACGTTGATGGCCGCGCATGGGTTGTATGTGCCGCCCGCAGCCGCTGCCCAAGCTGGATATCACCCCCTGGAGCAAATCCAGGAATTGCCCTGTGCCGCCAGTGATGTGTTTGCGTTGGGAATGATCGCAATCCAGGCTTGGACGGGCATCCAGCCGGTTGATTTAGAAGTCAGTGCCGATCCAATTAAGTTTTTGTGGCAAGCGCATTTGCCACCGTCAACGTCGCCCTGGCAGCCAGCCCTGGTGGCGATCGTGGAGAACATGGTGCAATGGGAGCTACCCGATCGCTATGCCAATGCCGATCAGGTCTTGCTTGCCCTACAGGAGCTTTCCCAGTGCCTGTCATCCCAGGAGGCGACCGTTCCGGCCCATTTGGTGTCGCCAGTGCCGCCAGAGTTTGATGTGGCAGAGTCGGCCCAGGTGCTGGAGGTGCTAGAAACTGGATCTGCCGCCCTGCCAGAGGCGTTTGTGCCCGCCGAACCTGTTGTGGGCATGATGGCAGCGCCCGTCTCCCCTTCCCCCCAAACGCGCAGAGACTTGATCAAGAAACGGTGGAAAGCCGCGATCGCCAACCCTTCCCTGCAAATTGGCACAGGTGGAGTCGTCGTCGCCACGACCTTTGCCGCCGTAGGTTGGAGTTTGCTCAACTCCGTCGATTGGTCGGAGCAGACGAGTAACCTGTGGCAGCGCGTCACCACAGCCACCGATACGAATTCCAACTCCAAACGCTCAACTGTCACCGCTTCCAACAGCCAGTGGCGGCAGGAATGGCAACGGGCCACTCGCACCTTTCAACAGGCTGAAACGGCAATCAATCAAGGCGAATGGGCCAAAGCCAAGCAATTAGTCACCACGATGCCGGATATTCCTTACTGGAAAGAGCAGGGTGAGGTGCTGATTCAGCAGGCAAGTGCCCAATCATTCCAACAATTAGATACGGCTTTTAAGCACGCGCACCATCGGGAGTTTACCAAGGCTCTGGCTCAACTGGAACAAATTCCATCCGACAGCCCAGAAGCCGCCGTCGCTGAAGCGAAGATCCAGGAGTATCGAGAGAAGCAAAATATCAAAGCCTGGTTTGACTTGCAACGGGCCTACGATCGCGCCATTGTTCGCGATTTTGCCACCGCATTAACTTATCTTTATCAGATCCCTGAAGGAACAGAAGCGTTCGCTACGGCCCAGACCAAGATCGCCGAGTACAAACAAAAGCGCGACCTCCTGGCCAAACCCATTGCTAACCGCTCTACAGCAACCCAACCAGATCAGATGTGGCTAGTTTCAGCCAGCTCCAGGGTGGCGAATAGGCAGGTGGCTCAAACTGTCGATGGGCAGCTTGAGATGGCGGCTCAAGTGGCTGATCAGCAGATTGCAGTCTGGCTTCAGACCGCCGAACGGCAGGTCCAACAGGGGCAAATTGCCGCCGCGATCGCCACCTTGGAAAATGTGCCCATTGGTACGCCTAAGTACGCGATCGCGCGGGAGCAATTAGCAGAATTGCGTGCCCTGCTGTCTCCCCCGACTCCTACTGCACCTGCGGTCCTGCATGTGCAACAGGCCGAGCAGTCTTTTAACCCTGGTGAACGGTTCCGCGAGTCCCAATTCATTCTGGGGCGGGCAGAGTTGCGGGCCGTTGCCTCCAGTAAATGAAGATTTTTCGCAGGGGCAACCATTTCATCCGGAAAGTTGAGAGATTATCCGATAAGTGGTACGTATGTTGCCCTTAAGTTTGATCCGGTCATGAAGTTTCAGTCATTCACTACCCTGTTTCCCGCTACTGCGATCGCAGTGGGTGTCTCTGCGATCGCCAGTCAGCCCAGTTATGCGGCTGACTATACCTACGAACCCTACTCCAACTACGACGATTGGTCCTACAGCGACGCGCGCATTCAGCTTCCTGATCTGGATCGGGCCTACCGCCGCGATGCGCCAGCCTATCACTATGCGTACTACGCGATCGCGCGACCAGAGTACTTGCTTTAAGCAAAAAAGGCAGGAGAAAGGTGTTGCTGAAAAGCAGTATGAATCGAACCAAAGTTTCGAGCATACTGCACCTATTTCACATCTAAATTCAGCAACGTCGGAGAAAAGCAAGCAGAAAGAGAAAAGTCAGAAGTCACATTAGCCGTCAAAAATTACAACCCAGAAGAATGCCACCCAAAGCAGAGTTGAAAGCGTATCTCACGCCAGACGAATTAAAAAATCGGTATCGGCAAGCACGAGATACGTCTGAAGCCCGTCGTTGGCAACTCATTCACCTGGTCGCGCAAAATTGGACGATCAAACAGGCTGCTCAAGCGGTTGACCTGAATTATGATTACGCCAAGGAGATTATTCGTCGCTACAACCAGAATGGTCCCGATGCGATGCCGTTGCGGAGTCAAAAGCGGCAAGTTTCGCCGCGATCGCTTCTCTCTGCCGAACAACAACACGAACTCAAACACGCCCTACAATTTCCCGCCCCAGATGGCGGCGATTGGTCTGGCCCAAAGGTGGCCCAATGGATCGCGGAAAAAACGGGGCGATCGCATGTCTGGCCTCAACGCGGGTGGGATTATTTGAAGCGCTTGCGGGAAGCAGAATGAGCACCCCCGCAACTACGCCGCTCCGCCCCTCTTTTACAAAATGATGCAAACCTGTGAACCTGGCGATGCTGACGAAACTTCGCAACATCAAGCGTTTGCTGCGGTTGGGTGGTTAAACAACGGATTTTAAAGACGGCTTTATCCGGATAGATGTTCCCATTTCTGATAAATGGAGCGTGGGTTATCCATCAGGAGTGTTACGGCTGCAAGGACTACGCATCAGTAACACTCCATTGATGGGTGGACCCACACTTCACCGTTTAACTTGGAGAACTATCAGCATGAAATTAACATCGTGCTTAAAGCCCCTCGGATTGGGAGTTGTGGCGTTCAGTGCGGCGATCGCGCTACAACATCCCGTTGAAGCCAGACCCAAAGTCACCGTCACCACTACTCCCGGCAACTCCGGCGCAACCGTGGTGCCCGTGGTGCCAGCCGTTCCAGGTGGTGCGATTACGCCAGCTCCGGGTGGTCCCCCTCCCGGTGGGCTGATTTGTGTCCCCGGTGCGCCCACGCCCTGCGCCCAACCCCAACCCATCGCCAAAGACTACTTCTTCTGTGGCAGAGGATCGAACGGGCTACCCACCACCTTCGTGAACACCCCATCCGGTAACATTCCCCTGGTCCGCTGGGTATCCCATTTCTTTGAACATTCCGGTTATTCGCCAGAAGTGCGTTGTCAAGATGTTTCGCAACGCTTTAATCGGTTCTACAATCAGGGGATTTTGAATTTTGTGACCACTGGCATTGTGAATAATCAGCCGGTTGTCTGCGTGGCAGGCAGAATGGGCGGACCCTGCACTGGCGTGTTGTTTACGCTGAAGCCAGGGCAAAGCGCAACTCGGACAATTCAACAATTGTTTGATGTGCGGGCGGGTGCTGCTGGGCCACTGTTTGAGAGTGAAGAGCGCATTTATGTAGACATGAGACCCTACACCAGCGCCATTCAGGCCAATCGCTAACAAGCGCTGTGCAAAGAAGCACAGGGCAACCTCCTCAGTTGGTTGGTCTGGTCGTGTTGCCCGTGCCTTTTCCGCACACACACTGCAAGATGTGCGGAAATCGGAACAGAACATCGATGCGTATGAAATGAAACAATCGATATTCATGATTTGTGAAATAGAAGATGGAGTCCAATCGTGATTGGATTATCACTCATTTTTACGGCTTGTATCAGCGATTGGTTAGCACCAATTTCAGTAGATCCATCAGCATTTTTATCAGCACTTTCAACAGATTGTGTTGTGAATCCATTGATCACTCCGTCCAAAGTGACTCATTTAGCATTCAATCAGCAGACGACGGACTCCTTGTATGCCCGATCGCAGGCAGTTACGGTAAGAATCAAAACCGGACGCAACGGGGGGTCTGGCATTTTAATTCAACGCCAGGGACAACAGTATACCGTTTTAACCAATCGCCACGTTACTACCGTGGGCGCACCCTATGTGATACAAACACCGGATGGGCGATCGCATCCGGCAACTTTGCGAAAAAATATTGATTTTCGTGGCAATGATCTGGCTCTGCTGCAATTTCGGGCCAGGGGCAAATATGCGATCGCCACCCTGGGCACTGCTAAACATCTAGCCAAAGGGGAACCTGTCATCGCAGCGGGCTTTCCCTTAGACCTACCCGCCGCGTCTGGCCCTGCCTTGCACATCAGCGTCGGTAAAGTCTCCCTCCTGCCCCATCAGGCATTTCAGGGGGGATACCAGATTGGCTACACTAACCTGATTTATCAGGGCATGAGTGGCGGTCCCGTCCTCAATCTGCGCGGCCAGGTGATCGGCCTGAACAGCCTGCACGCTTACCCCCTCTGGGGCGATCCCTACATCTTTGAGGATGGCTCTCAACCTCCCCGCTCTCAACGCCAAACTATTGTTCAATCCAGTTGGGCCGTCCCGATTGATACATTTCGCGCGATCGTCAACCAGTAGCCCCACTCACCCATCCCCCCATCCCCCCATCCCTCTATTCTCCCTACCCATGTCTCACTCCACTTTTCTTTCCACGATCCTGTTTGGTACCGCGATCGCCCTAATTCAACCTCATCCCGCTGTGGCCCTGTCTGCCAATCAGGTGCAACAACTGGCAGCAGGGTTTACGGTGCTCATTGATGGCATTAATCCTGGCTCAGGGGTGATTGTGGCGCGGGAAGGTGCAACCTATTACGTGTTAACGGCTCGTCATGTTGTCGGAACGCCTGACAGCTACACAATTGTGACCCCATCGGGCGATCGCATTCCGGTGGAGTATGGGCGAATTGTGCGGTTGCCCGGAGTCGATCTGGCGATTGTGCCTTTTACCAGTCGGCGTGCTTATGCCGTCGCCACCCTGGCCAATTACGCTTACGATGCCAGTTTTCGCAATGTGTACACCGCCGGTTGGACGGCAAATCGCACCCGCATATTTACCGCCGGAATTTTGAGCGATCGCAGTTTTGCCCTGGCCTTGACTCAGGGCTTACGGCAGGACGGCTATGATTTGTTCTACAGCAACCTGACTCAGGTGGGCATGAGTGGCGGAGCGGTGCTGGACAGTAGCGGACGGGTGATTGGGATTCATGGGTTGGCCGAAGGGGAAGAAATCAACGATGGGCAACGGGGTATCACCCGAATTAAACGGGGATTTAGTTCGGGTATCCCGATTTCCACCTTTTTGAATCGGCTGGGGCAAACTGGCCTCCGCCTCTCATTACAACTCAACACGGTACCGCCACCCCAGGTCACGCTTCAGCAGCCACACCACCTACCAGACCCGTTAAGTCCTGGGTCCAGCGCTGTGGAATTTGTGAATCGGGGCAATCAACTTTACCGCTTGGGGCAATTTGAGGAAGCATTGCTCGCCCTGAATCAAGCCACTCAGTTGAATCCGTCTCTCCATGCGGCCTGGTACGATCGCGGCAATGTGTTGTTTGCGTTGCAGCGTCCCCTTGAAGCCTTGGATTCCTACGATCGCGCGATTCAACTCAAGCCCGATTTGTACAGTGTGTGGCGAGATCGCGGCGTATTGCTGGCCGTATTAACCAAATTTGATGCGGCGCTTGGCTCGTTTGACCGCGCAACGGGATTAAAACCAGATGATTTTGTCCTCTGGTATATGCGCGGCAATTTGCTCAATAAGGATTTGCGCGATTATCCGGGGGCGATCGCCTCCTACGATCGCGCCTTGACGATTCATCCTAATTTTGCCGATGCCTGGATGGGGAAAGGTCGAGCCTTGCATGAACTCGGTCGATACGATGCGGCATTGGCGGCATTTACGCGATCGCTACAATTAGACTCAACCCTCACTGTCGCCTGGATTCTTCAAGGCAGAACGTTGAGCGTCATGGGCAGACCAGCCGATGCGATCGCGTCTGTACAACGGGCACTTCAACTTAAACCCAACGATCCAGAAGCGTTACGGCTCCTGGCCACCCTCCGCTAACGGGCGTTGCTGAATGCAAGGATGATTTGCCCTCATCCCCAACCCTTCTCCCCCAGGAGAAGGGAGCGAGAAATCTTGTTCCCTCGCCCCTTGGGAGAGGGCTAGGGTGAGGGCGAATGCTGATATTCATACCTCAATTCAGCAACATCCCCTCCGCTAACGCGAGTTCGGAATAATCTCACGTTAATCTATGCACGCTGAGTTGTTGTCGAGCGATCGCCTTTGGTCGGACTCAAGCTTTGCAGCAACAGATCAGGACTGGCGTTATGATCCAAAAATGAAAAAAGGTGCTTGTAGCGCAGCCGCCCCTGGGGGTCGAGCACAAATTGGGCGGGTAGGGGTGCGCCAAGCGCTTGCCCTGTTTGGTAAGCGCGAAACGTTTGGCAGGCGGGATCGCTAAGCAGCGGCATTTTTAAGCCCAGGTCTTGTACCACGATTTTGCTCTGGCGATCATCGGTGCTGGTAATCATCATGAGTTCTACGCCGCGATCGCGAAATTCCTCGTACTGCTCATTCAAGGCTTTGATGTGGGGAAAGCAGAAAGGGCAATACTGGTTTTCGGTGAAGATGCGAGTAAAGGCCAGGACAACAGCTTGTTGACCTCGGTAACGGGAGAGCTTGACTAATTGGCCATTGGTAATGTCGGGTAATTCAAAGTCTGGAGTGAGCATCCCATACCGAAGTTCGTTACTGGCGGGCAGCGGGAAGAAGTTTTTGAAGAAGCGATCGCTGAACAGGCCGCTAAAGTTGGTGGAAGTTAACATGAGCAGGAATCGGGATAGCGAAATCAGGATAGGACACTAGGTTAACGCGATCGCGCTGCGGATTCCAGCCAGGACAGGCTCGATTGCAGTGCCCCCAGTGGCAGATACCAGAAGATTGGAGCCACAGTTCGAGTCAACGGTGAGGATGGCAGCGAATCAAGCCCCCAAACCCGTGGCAAGATTCAGCGATCGCCGCAAAGATGACAGCTTGAAATTTCCTTGAGTGAGGATTGACCTATCACAACGCTAATTCGGTTAGGCATGGGCAGTATGGCATTGGCCTGGGTACTGATTGCAGCATTGCCAATCATTCCAATGCCACTACAGACCAATGCCACTACAGATACCAGTCATCGCCCAAGTTCCCACCTTTGATAGATCAGTGGATTGGCGGGATGTCCTTCTGTGGATTCATTTAGTCTGAGTCTGCAACTGATTACATGATGAGTAACAGTTCTTGATTCAGCGTGTTTACATTTGAGTGTGAGCAAACCTCTAGCCCAGAAATTAATCGAGTGCCCATTCGCGTCACAGACCAGATTTAATTATTTTTCACAGGGGTAATACCAATGATGACAGGCGACCAGCAACCAATGCAGCAACCCGTAATGACCAGTGGTAGTGAGCCAATGCAGCCCACAGCAACTAATGCCGTACCGTCGGTTTCAATGCCAGTAGATTCTCACTCTAACGTTAATTCAAACGTTTGTGATGTGCCCGGACAACCGATGCCTGCGCCGCCGCAGCCAGAGGTCAAACCCCAGAGCGATCGCATGAATCCAACTGTATCAAGAGCTTTAATGGGTGGATTAATTGGAGCGGGTTTAGGGCTACTGGCCGGGGCGCTGGCAGGTCGCAAAACCACCTACGGTTTGAATCACGCTAAGCAAGGTGTAGGTAACGCGCTGAAAACCGTAGGGGGTGGTTTAAACCAGACAGGTAAAGGCATCGGGGAGGCGGTGAAGAGTGTGGCTGAAGGTGTCGGCTATGCCGTGGTGGGTGGCACCGTAGAGGCCGCTCAGGGTCTTGCTGATGGTGCAAAACAAATCACCACCACAACGACAGAAGCTGTGCAATCAACCGCTGAAACAGTCTCTCAAACCATGCAAGCAACTGCCGAATCGGTGAGTCATCGGGTCCAAACTGCAACCGATACAATTAAGGAATCGAGTGCAGACACGAAACAAGCCGTAATTGATGCAGTGGAAGGCGATAAAGTCGTGGATAGCGGGATGGACGCAGATCCAGTCACTCAAAGTCTACGCGATCTACAGGCCGAGGCAATCATGATGAGTGATGCTGAGTTAGTAGAAGAAATGACTCCCATGATGGATTAAAGAACTTGGCTCCAAGTAGTTTCAACCGTTCTAAAAATCATCAAAGGAGTAACTGATGACTAGCGAAAATCAGGGTTTGATTCAGGATCGACCTGATCTCAATGGTTCTAACCCTGGCTCTGCGCCTACTTCTGCGTCTACTTCTACGTCCGATTCTATGTCTATGCCAGATGCTGCGTCTACGTCTAATTCTGGCCATGCCAGTCAGAATCAGGCATGGATCAAGGTCGCGATCGGGAGCTTGATCGGCGCAACGTTGGGTGGATTAGCAGGCGCATTAGCCGACAAAAAAACTGTCGATCGCATCAATCAAACGGTGAAGGACATCGGCAATTCTTTGAAGCGAACCACATCGCAGGTGAACGAAGCTGTAGAGGAAGTTGGCGATGCGGTGTTTACCATCACAACGAATGTGACGGATACCACAAAAGATGTTGGGGTTGCGATTCGCTCAACGGCTGACCATGTCAATAGCAGCGTGAAGAATACTGTGCAGACAGTGCGTAGTACCGTAACGGAACTGAACGGCACAGTGCAAGAAACCTTGCAAGAAACCGTCAGTGGTGTGAAAGCGGCAACCGAGGGCATCACCTCGGCGGAGGAACAACCCATCATATCGCCTGATCAAGACACCCTATACAAGCTCGTCCCGGTCGAACCAACGGAATGAGCCGAACCAGCGGGCATCGTAGTTCAAATCAGTATGTACAAATGGGAGCACAGGGGCAATGATCATGGCTTGGCTGAAATTTTTGAATCGCAATATTGGTCAAGAACAACCCACTTCGGCTCCCTCAGACACTTCAACCGCCGCAACCCCAAATGCACCCAAGCAACCCGCGACCACCGTGATGCAAGTGGTGGCCGAAGAAACCATTATGGCGGTGGCCCAGTGGCTCGTAAATTTGGTGAATCATACGATTCAACCCCAGCCAGTCACGCCAACGGAGCCGACACCCGAATCGGTTACTCCGCCACAAACAACAACCGAAGCATTGTTATCAAAATTCAGCACGCTGATTGAGCAGTTATCCGATCGCGACCAAAAGCTTTTTCCCTTAGATCAGCGACTCCAAAAAGTGGAGGCGGCATTCACTCGGGAGGAGGTATTAGAACGGCAACTGCGGGAAGCGATGCAATTGATTGATCGATTGAGTCAGCGATTGATTCGAGTAGAAGATTTAGCGGGACGAGTGAATGTATTCGAGGTGGATGGGTTAATTGAGCAAAATCAACAATTTGCTCAACGCTTGCATCAATCTAACGATGCGATCGCTTTGTTTGATTTGCGTCTCATGCAATTAGAATCCCAATTGCACCCGCATCATTCCTTAAGTGAAAAGGTCATCCAGCTTCAGCAAAGCATGACACTGCTAGATCAACGGGTTGACCGCCTGGAAAATTCATTAGCTCGGTTTGGTGTTCTGTCAAAAGTGGTAGAAGGAAATCGAGCAGCGATCGTGGCGATGCCTCATGTCTTTGAGGACTGATGACACTTTGTAGATGAAAAAGTGAATCGACCTACTGCTCGTTGAAAGGTATCAATCTTAGCTTTGATCTTTAATGGTACTTAGGATGCAAGACGGCAGTTCACCGCTCCCACGTCCTGCCGTCCTGAGAGTAATTTAAAGTTTTTATGAAGTTATGACTTTTAGCCGTAGTTTTACGGGGTCCTTTATTGCAATTTAATCTCCAGTCGCTATCTTTATTAATAAAGCTTAATAATTTTTGTTAAGCCTTTTAATGTTCTCTCCTTGATTAGACTGGAGTTTACGCATGAAGCTCTACCCATATTCGGCTGTTTTTGGAGTCGCGACTGCGGCGATCGTGTCTGTTGTGGCTACGCCTGAGCAGACGCAAGCAGCAACTTTTACCTTAGAAACTGGTGTCACCAGTGTTTTCCTGGATCTGCCAACGCTCCAAAGTGTTGGTTTGAACTTGACCGGTGCCAGTGGAACGGTTCCCCCGGTATCGGGTGATTTTCTAGTTGGTTTCACCATCACCCCTCCAACTAATTTTACGTTTACGACAGCAGGTGGTTTTGCGCCCGTGAGCGGCACGATTGAGCACAGTGGTTCTGTGACGTTCAATAATGCGCTGACGGTGGGCAACTTTTCCATCGGGTTTGACCCTGCTCGCGCCATTGGAAGTGCCAGTGGCTTTTTTGTGAGAGACACCATCACCACAGGGGCCGCATTGTTTGATGTTGCCGCGCCAGAAAGTTTGGCTTTCAACGAACAAACGTTGAAATTAGACTTGGTGGCTGATTTGCTCGTTTCTCCAGAATTGGCAGGTGTACTGGGTAATGCTGGATTAGCGGGGGCTGAAGTGGGTGCAGCCAGTATTAACGGGACGGCAGTGCCTGAACCTGCCACTATCTTTGGGGCACTGGCGGCAGGTAGCTTTATTGCGGCGCGGCGGCGTTTAGCCAAGAAGGGCTAGTCGAAGCGCATTACCGTTGATTTGATGTTGCCGTTGATGATCAACAGTTGTCGATGCAAGGTTGTTTCAGTTTTACCTGTAGGGACTTATGGGTTTCTACAGGTTTTTGCTCATCGATCTGCCCCAACCCGATGAGGAGGGAGTTAGCGCGGTGTCGAGCTTTTTCAACAACCGTTCTAAGCCTTGTTTGAACTGAGGCACCAATTTATCTGTGAAGACGGCCAGCAACAAAGTGCCCAGAATCATCCAGGGTAAGGCCAGGTAGTAATGCGGCAGATTGTTCTGGACATATAGATTGAGGGTGCGATCGACGACAAAGTTATGAATTAGAAAGTAGCTGTAGCTGTGGGCACCCAACCACAGCAGAATGGACCTGGTATTGGCAAATTTGGCAAGGGCTTGAAAGATTACCATGCAGCAGAGGGTCAACCCGATCGCGGTGAGGAGATCAGCCACAATCCAGCCGAGTGCGTAAAATTGGCAAATGAAGCCAGTGAGGTAAATGGGCAGCCCGATCGCCATTGCTGTTCCAGGCTGCCAGAACAATGGCCCCCGCCGCTGCAAATACGCCTGAGCCACAATCATCCCTAACACAAAAGTACTCAGTTTGGCGGTCAGAGCCAGAAAGGGAAACCAGTTGGCGGCGGTGCTAGAGATGACGTAGGTGGGATGGCCGTGAAAGGCATAAACGGCGAGGGTCCGATAAATCAAGGTGATCGCCAGACTAGCGAGGAACAAGTTTTTGGCTCCCCATTGTTGTAATCGCTTCCATAGAAAGGGAAACACCAGGGTGAAACTGAGGATCAGGGCGACAAACCACCAGGGGCCACTGATCGGTAGTAGCAATTCACCTGAATAATCGAACAATAAGGGAAAGGTGGCAGCGGCGAAGAAGTGCCAGAGATCGGGAATGTAACTGTGGGTGAGGGTACCCACCAGCCACAAAACAGGGTAGGACAACCACACCACGGTCCAGAAGGGAAACAAAATTCGTAAGCAGCGTTGTTTAAGAAAACTTCCTGTCTTCAAGGGTTGCCCCTTTAAAGACAGGACTAAGCTGAAGCCGCTGATTAAAACAAACACATCAACAAATTGAAAGCTGAACCAACCCGGTAGAGATGCGATCGCCAACCAGGGACTTAATCCTAACTGGTTATTGGCAACCAGAAGCGATCGCGCATTGGCAAGCAGGCCGCTGGGTTGAGGCGTGTAGGCATAATCAGTAATGAGCAACTGAGCGTGATACACCAGGATCATCACCGCCGCAAACATACGCACCCCTTCTAACCAGGCAATTCGTTGGGATGTTGGTTGATGTTTGACTTCCATCTCGCCCTGCACACTATACGGAACTTCCGTCTCAGTATGCTGAATTGATAGGGCTGAATCACTCTGCAATTGTGGTGATTCCGGCTATTTCCCAGTTCTTTCGGATGACGGATCTGTTGCTTCATAGAACGACTGCTTCATAGAACGACATCACCAGAACAGCAGAGAAGGCTTTATATTTGGTCTAGATTCACGCGATCGCCTCACTTCGCTAAATTGCACCCCCTGGAGAACCGTATGAACCCAGCAAATATGAACCCAGAATTTGACGATCAATTGCCACCCCAATCTTCTAAAACCTTATTGATTGGTTCTGCGGTATCTCCCAGTGATCTACCCAACGTGAATCACACGCTACTAAAAGATAGTGCGCTTTCTGCTGACCATCCACCAGCCAGCCAAACGCTGTTGATTAGTGCTGCGGTGCCCACGGACCCGCCGCCCGTGAATGTTTATTCAGTTCTGGATCAAACGGATCTCGTAGACTTGCCCCCCGTCAGCCATACCTTACTCCTGCTAGATTCGATTCCTACAGACCCGCCTTACGCCTACACCACTTTGCTGAAGGATGAGTAGGAAGACGAACGGCAGGAAATATAGCTTTGGTCAGAACGCTTAGTAGCGCCCGCTCCAATACAAAGGGGTACCGGCAGGCCCTTCAGGGAGCGATCGCGTTTCGTCGTCCATCGCATGGATGAGTTTGTTGTAAATGTCTTCGGCTTGTTGAGGCGAGTTACCGACGCTGGTGACTCCAACCTTGCCAAACTCGGACAGGCAGCCCATCAGGTGAAACACGGTACCAGTTTCGGTGCCAGTATCGAAGTGCAACTGATGATCAGCGATGATGTCCATCAGGTCGTTGGGCAGCAGCCCCCGGTACTGGTCTTTTTGCAGGTTATCGGTGGCGATGTAGTATTTCGCCCGTCCTTGTTGACTGTAAAATAGGCCACTGCTCAGGTCATAGCGTCCATTGGTGAGGAATTTGAGGGTCATGAAGGGGTGGGTGGTGCCGCCTTTGCGCAGGTTAATTTCGATCGCGTAAATGTCCCATGCGGGTTTGCCTGATCGGTTCGGCTGGTGGACAGCGACAAAATCTACCCCAAAGCGTTCGATCGCGCCTTTGTCGGCCAGGTTGCGGCCAATCTTCAGGCCAAGTTCCTGCAACCGGAGACGATACGCTTCATCAGCAGGAAAGCGACAACCCAGGTAAATTTGTCCACTAGGGCCACCCAAAATTTGGTCATGTGTAGAAATAATTTCTACGTCACCTAGAGGGGTAATGCGCCCCTGCACACTGGGCGATCGCTTGTCGCCTTCCAGAAACAGTTCGACAATTGCCCCCAATTCGGGAATCCGGCTGCCAAAATTTTGCCAGGTTTCGCCTTTAGCTTCAAACCGCATACAGGCAAATTGTTCTTTCAAGGCATCGACTCTGGCGGCGTGAGAAGCCTGACCGGGCACAACTTCCTGAATGTTCCGCACATCTAACAGGGCATTGCCTTCCCCCGAAAAGCCCTCATTCAGCTTGACGACCATGCGTTTCAGGTGAGGTTGCCGTTCCCAAAGGTCTGCGGCGGCATTGGCTAAGTCATCGACAGACCACACTGAGTCGCTACCGTCGGGGTGTGGTACGTCTGCTTCCGCAAAAACCTGGCGACTGCCTCCCTTAGTGCCCCATTGGAGCAGGGCGGGATCGAGGGCGAAGAGGGGAATTCCAGTTTTAACGGAGAGTTCCCGTTCGGCGGCGGTGGAGTTGTAGCAGATCATGAAGCCGCGATCCGGGCGGACGGCACGGCGAATTCGTTCCATCAGACGAGGGCGATCGAGAATTTTTTGGCTGAGGGGGCTGAGGGAGGAATCGTAGGTAGACAGGAGCAGCAGGCGATCGCGGGCGTGGGAGAAGGGAATTCCGGGCAGCAATTGCAGGTAGTAATCAATGACGCTGGGGTGGAGGGGTTGAGAGGTGACGTAAACCATGCGGGTCCGGGGGTTTCGCAACCGGATGAGAGAGAACAGCAGGCGTTCTTCGTAGTGGTGAGATCCTGCAATCTTTTGCAGTTCGCGTTGGTCGAGGCTGAGGGATGGCACAACGACAATATCGGCATCGCTCGGATCGAAGTTATCGAGTGAGTCTAGCGATCGCCAGAGGGTTTGTAATTGCAGTTGTAATTGTTGAAAGGAATGGGTCAACTCAACCGGGGAAATGGGAGTTTGCATAGTGCCCGCATCGACTCCAAATGTCTATCTATTTCTTACTCTGCCTCGAAACTGGAAAAAGTCAGCAACAAAAGGAACAAATATAAACACTTGACAAAAAGCAAAAAATTAAAATAGATAGGAGAAGAATAGGAAGTAGAAAGGATGTATCTTCAGGGAGTTGCCAGGATTGGCATTCATGAATCTAGACCACGACCGATGAGAGATTACGTTGAGGCTAACGCCGCTTACAAAATCAAGCGATCGCACTTGAAACTTTCAATAGCAATAAATTGTCACCCTATAGCATTCAATAAATCTTTTTTATAACTCATTACTTACATTGTTACGCTCTCATTCATATGAAACGTCGATCGCTGCTGAGACTGTTAGGAATTGAGCTGTTTGGCACAGCGATCGCCCCTTTCTACACCAATCCCGCTGCCGCTGCGACTCTGTTGCCGCAACGTTGGGGCTACCGGGGAGACAATAGCCCGGAGCATTGGGGCGAACTGTCACCAGAGTTTCAACTTTGTCAAACAGGACAGCAGCAAACCCCAATCAATCTAGGCCCAACAACAACGATCGAAGCGGCATCGCTGGACATTCATTATCAACCCACCCCCCTCGCGATCGCCAATACTGGCCGCACCATCCAGGTCAACTATCAATCCGGTAGCTTTTTCACCTTCAAAGGCGACTCGTTTGCTTTGCTGCAATTTCATTTTCATCACCCCAGTGAACATCACTTCGCTGGGCAAGCATTTGATCTGGAAATTCACCTGGTGCATCGCGCCCCCACGGGCAAACTCGCTGTGATTGGCATCTTGGCCCAGGCTGGAGCATTGAACTCGGCCATTCAACCCATCTGGAAGGCCATGCCTACACAACCCTTGCAAGACTTGCGGCAGGCAACCACCCTGGTGAATGCGACAGATTTGCTCCCCCGCGATCGCCGCTTCTACGAATATCAAGGCTCCTTAACCACCCCCCCTTGCTCTGAGGCGGTACTCTGGCTGATCATGGCCCAACCCATTTCCCTGTCTGTGCAACAAATCCAACAATTCGCCCGCCTATTTCCGCAGAATGCTCGGCCATTGCAACCTCTGGGCGATCGCGTCATCCGGCGATCGCTTGCCAAAGAGTGAGCCGCAAATAATCGCTTGCGGCGTGGCAACGGTGACAAATCACGAGCCACCCGTTCTCATCGCAGCGGTCTACCTTTAAACTTGCTATGGCAAAGTCCTTGAATCCACAGGAGAACCACGCTCCTGATTTTCTGATTACAATCGTCTCGGTATCTCGATTTGCATTATGAATACTCCGGTTACAGCCTCTTCTCCCCAACGGTTTGATGTGCGACGCGCGGGAATTAATCCCAATCTATGGTATTCGGTAGCGCTGGCCAGTGAAGTGCGCGATCGCCCCGTAGGCGTTGTCCTGTGGCATCAGGAAATTGTGCTGTATCGTGATTCACAGGGACAGATTCAGGCGCTGGAAGATCGCTGCCCCCATCGCTTCGTCAAACTGAGTCGGGGGGCTGTCGTAGGCGATGATCTGGAGTGTGCCTATCATGGTTGGCGGATTGGGGCGGAAGGCCAATGTACCTGTGTGCCCTACCTGGAAGACAACCAGAAATTACCCACAGGTAAAATTCGGCGCTACCCAGTCCAGGAACTCAACGGCTTCATCTGGCTCTATCCCGGTGATGTGCAGATATTAGCAGCCCAATCCATCCAGCCAATGGGATTGCCGGAATGGGACCATCTCAACTACATTGCCTCCGTCACCACGATCGACACAGAAGCGCACTTCTCCTACCTGATCGAAAACCTGATGGATATGTACCACGGTCATTTGCATCAGGACTTACAGGCGTGGGCTTCAGCAGAATTGCAATCCATTGAAGAGAGTGGCGATCGCGTGGATGCTCATTACCTGGCACAAAGCTATTACCGGATTGACAAAATCTGGTCGATTTCCCAGCTTTTCTTTCCAGCCCTGCGGCGACTCCATCCGGAACCGTTGGATGTCAGCTATGTCTACCCTAATTGGGTCTCGCGCTTGGGGGATGATTTCAAAATCTTTTGTTTATTTTGCCCCGTGAGCGAAACGCATACCCGCGCCTATCTGGTCCACTTCACCTCATTAAATGCCTTCCACCGATTACACAAACTACCCATCCCGTTTCGGCGCTTCGTCAAAAATAGCCTGTTCAATGCCGCGCAAAACCTCCTGGCAGGTCTGGTGGAACAAGACATTCCCATGATTGAAGACGAACAGAAGGCTTATCTGGAACAGCCCGATCGCCGCCCCCATGAACTGAATCGCGCCCTCGTCAGCGTCCAGCGGCTCATTCGCGTGCAGGCAGAACTCAATCACCGTCCCCATAGTAGCGTAATCGCCTGAATTAACCCGATGACAAAACCCAGGATGCCGCCCAGATTGACGATCGCCTGCAATTCACTCCGCACGATGCCGTTAATTGCCGCTTCCAGATCCGCCGCAGATGTCGCTTTGACCCGTTCGATAATCACCTGATCAATGTTGAGAATCGGAATGGCTTGCGCCACAATGTTCTCCAGATCCCGCTCCAGGTAGCGCTCCAAAATCAACGCCAGTTCCCAACTCACAGTTTCTAAGGAGTCATTCACAACAGGGGAACTCCGCAACCGCCCCAAAATTACAGTCGCTAAGTTTTCCCAATCAATGGATTGACTCAAGTCCTGTAAAAAGCCAGTCCCTTCCTGCTGAATGTAACTCCGCACCGTGTCCCTTAAAGTTTTTCGCAACTGGCGGACCGTAGCAACGGGTAAATTTTGTAGAGATAAGTTTTGCAACAGTTCTTTCAGACGCGACTTGACATTGAGCGAGATAATCAGTTCGGCCAATCGCTGGTTGCAAGCTTCCCGCTCATCCAAACAAAAAGCCCGCAACCGCAGCAACGTATTTCGCATTCCAAACAAGTTGGCGATCACCCAGTAGGTGCCACTGGTTTTTTCCCGAAAGCCTTCGTCGATGACCTGAATGTTGCGATCGGTCAAAAAATCAATCAATGCTTGTCGAATCACATCCGGGGGCAACACCACCTGTAAAATCCAATCGGCTAAGCGAGTCGCCTGATCTTCCGAAAGTTGGAATTCTAGCAGGATGCGATCGAAAATCTGATTCAGTTGTGTTTCTAAAAAATCTTCTCGTCGTGCCAGCACTTTCAACAAGCGCGGTAACGATTGCCCAAACAAGTCGCGCAAAATGTTAGCAACTACTTTGGCGGTTTTCTGTTCGCGATCGCCCTGCATCTGATCAAGTGCCAGCTTCAACAACCACAACAGCGCCGACTGGACTCGTTCCGGTTGCAGTAAGCGACGCGCCAGTTTTTGTAACTCTTCAGGGGTGAGCAATGACCCCATAATCGTGTCCGAAATCCGCTTGGCTAATCGCTCCTGATTGCGCGGAATTAACCCCGGTGTAAATGGAACTCGCTTACCGCCCAGGTAGTAGGGCCGATACGGACGGAACAACATGCGAATGGCAATGTCGTTCGTGAAATACCCGATCACGCCGCCTACAACAGGCGGACCTACAAATAGCCAGAGGGTAGAGAGTTCCAAGGCAACCACTCAACAACTAATTCTTTTGCACAACTAATACCCCCATCGTACCCCCGGCAATCGGATAGTGTGTGACGGTGGAAAACCCTACCTGACGGGCGAGGTTTACCTGCTCTCGCCCGGTGGGAAATCGATCCAGGCTGGGAGCCAGATACGCATATTCATCACTAAAGCCGTAGCGAGTGGCGATCGGGACCACAACGGTCTCTAAATACCATTGTTGAAAGTCGCGAACGAACGGATTGGTCGGACGATGCAGATCCAGAATTGCAGCACGCGCACCCGGTTTGAGGACGCGATACAGTTCCCGTAAACATTGAGGAATGTCGGTGACATTTCGCAAGCCGTAGCCCATTGTCGCGGCATCAAAGTGCTGCTCAGGAAAGGGCAGGGAGAGGGCATCCCCTTGTAGCCAGGTGATCGGGCCTTGAGCGGGCGGGCGTTGCTGAGCGATCGCCAACTGCTCGGTCGAAAAATCCACTCCGACCACCTGCCCTGTTCTACCCACTCGTGCTGCCAGCAATTGGGCCAGATCACCACTCCCACAGCACACATCCAGGCAGGTGTCTCCCGGTTTGGCTCCACTCCACTTCACGGCCATTTTCTTCCAAATGCGATGTTGCCCTAAACTGAGCCAATCATTCAGTTGGTCATACACGGGCGCAATCCGGTCGAATAACACGCGAACGGAATCAGATGTTCTTGAATCCAAATCCACACTCCACATCCTTCACACTTGTGTTCACCCATGAAAAAAGCTGTGGAACGTCCCACAGCCTGAATATCAATAGCTTTTCTGGAAGCATCATTCCATGAACGCGCTACACACAACAGAGTCCGTTGATCGCGGCGGTAAAAAGCTGGCATCCACCGCGATGCTGTGAACAATTGGTCAGGAATTTGTGGTTTGAGCAGCCAGAAGTTGCTTCAGTTTTTCCAGTTCTTGGGCCCAACGAGGATCAGGTTGCACACTTTCAACATCAGAAGACGCATTTGCAGTTCGCTTGGCGCCCTTATTGTTGTTACCGCCCTTGCGCTTACCACCACCGGTGTTAGTCGGTGCTTCAGTCACAGGTTGGTCATCTCCCTTCTCCTTAGTGCGGGGCAACGCCTTTTCGATTTTAATGGCATTGTCTTTTACGACAGCACCATTAAACTTTTCGATAAAGGCATCTGCTTCTTCATCCGTTTTCACAGTGACGAAGGCAAAACCACGGCACTTATTAGTTTTGCGATCAGTGATGATTTTGGTCGAAATTGAATCACCAGCATCCACAAAAACAGCTTCTAAGTCTTGACGGTTTAATTCTTCCGGCAAGTTACCTACATACAGACGAACGGACATGAACGATACCTCCAGAATTGGATTTCACGAGAAACTCTTTAAACGTCTTGTCTAGACACCCACCAGTTCAAATACAGCATTAAAATCAAGCAATTCCTTCCCTGGATCTCACTGACACACTCTGTAGATACCTGAAGATCATAAATTCTATGAATAATGTCGTGCGATCGCTGCCAATGGTAAGAGGCGAGTTTTGGGCGCATTTCATCGCTGGAAGGAACAATTACCCACTGAGTCAACTTGTGTATCTTACCCCAAAGCTTTTGTGCTGAAGTATTCGCGCCATTCATTAAGGTATCACGGTACGCAAAAGACTGACAGAGAAAGAACAAACTTATTACCTGGGAAGGACCTGCGATCGCCGATGTGCATCGAAACACTCGATACGGCGAGAGCCACTTCAATAATGTAAGAGCGTAAAAGTGACCCAGGCTTTGTCTTTTCACTCCATCCTAAACCTTTGTGATGCCGCTAAACCGTGACACACCATAGCCAGACAAACATGTCTGAATAAATCTTAACATTACTTTCTCTGGTCAAACGAACGCTTAACCAAGCTGTAATTCTGATGCGAAGGGCACCTTGCCTGTCTAGGTCACAGAGCCACCCGAAGCGATTACATGCGTCGTCCGAAATCCTGGGTAGGATGTGGTGGCACAGCATCATGCATCAATTCCCAAAGCTGATACGTTACGGCGATCGCCTCAGCTATCCTACCCAATTCGGGTTTATTCAATTCTCATTCCTAAGCGTCATTTTTCCTGAACGTCATTTAGTCTTCGGCAAACACGTACTTATAAAGTTCGCTGGCTTCAGGCTCAGGGCTTTCCAGCGCAAATTGAATCGCATCATCAACCACCGCCTGGATCTTCTTCTCAATCCCCTTCAGGTCCTCCTGGGTCGCTAAATTTTGCTCAACCAGATAGGCTGCTAGCTTCTTGAGCGGATCACGAGAAAACCAGTACTCTTTCTCCGCTTTCGATCGCAATTCATCCGGATCCGCCAGCGAGTGCCCCCGGAAGCGGTACGTCAAACACTCGATTAAGGTTGGCCCTTCTCCCGCCCGCGCACGGGCTACAGCCTCCTGAGCTACAGCCCGCACCGCCAGCACATCCATGCCATCCACTTCAACTCCTGGCATGCCAAACACACTGGCCTTCTGGTAGATCTCTGGTTGAGACGTGGCGCGATCGTGAGCCATCCCGATCGCCCACTTGTTGTTCTCCACCACAAAAATGATGGGTAACTTCCAGAGGGCAGCCATATTCAAGCACTCAAAAAATTGACCATTATTTGTCGTGCCATCTCCAAAAAACGCCGCCGTCACCTGATCCGCCGTCGCATCACCTAATACTTCTCGCCGATACTTGCTCTGGAAGGCGGCTCCCGTCGCCACGGGAATACCTTCCCCAATGAAGGCAAACCCGCCGAGTAACCGATGTTTGGCGGAGAACAGGTGCATCGACCCGCCGCGCCCCTGACTACATCCAGTCGCCTTACCAAACAGTTCTGCCATCACATTGCGGGCGGGAACTCCGGCACTCAGAGCGTGGACGTGGTCACGATAAGTACTACAAACAAAATCTTCCCCCGGTCGCATGGCCTGAATCACACCGGTGGAAACGGCTTCCTGCCCGTTGTACAGATGAACGAAACCAAACATCTTGCCGCGATAATACATCTCGGCACACTTATCTTCAAAAAACCGCCCCAGGACCATGTCCTCGTAGAGCAACAACCCTTTCTCTCTGGTAATGCTGGCGGTAGCCGCTTGAAACACCGGGACTGTTCTCTCCTGAACCATTATTTGTCCTGACCTCAGCTTTCAAAATTTTCCTAGAAGTTATGTTGCTGACTGGAAGTTTTTGCTTATCCTGGGTGTAAACTTCCACACTGTCAAACAACGAATTGTCAACCAACACGTGATTAAACAACGATTGGCAAACAATGATTGGCACATCACAGCTTGACAGACTGGGATGAGACGCTACCATAGCTTAACCTTACTGCTTACCGTTGGGGAAGTGTACCGTGCGTATTCCGCTTGACTACTATCGAATTTTGGGGCTACCCATTCAGGCAACGAGTGACCAGTTGCGACAGGCTCACCGCGATCGCACTCTCCAACTTCCCCGACGGGAATACTCCGATGCGGCGATCGCTGCCCGTAAACAGCTTCTAGACCAGGCCTACACGGTGTTAGCCAACTCCGACCAGCGGCGACAGTATGACTCTGGTTTTTTGGCAAAAACCTACGATATCGGGCCGGACTCAGCCGCCACTGAAGCATTGCCCAGCCCAGATACCCCCGCCGATGCGGCGATTCTGGTTGATCCCCATACACCCAGTGTCGAAATTGAGGACGACCAATTTATCGGTGCCCTGCTGATTTTGCAAGAACTGGGTGAATATGAACTGGTGTTGAAACTGGGGCGACCCTTCCTGACGGGCGGCAGTGCCAGCCTGCAAGATCATCACTACGGCGATCCGGCGATCGTCTTTTCTGACATTGTGCTAACCGTCGCCCTGGCTTGTCTGGAGTTGGGCCGCGAACAGTGGCAACAAGGCCAGTACGAAAATGCTGCCGAAGCGTTGGAAACCGGACAACAACTCCTTCTACGGGAAGGCTTCTTTGTGAATGTGCGAGGCGAAATCCAATCGGACCTGTATCGCCTACGCCCTTACCGCATTTTAGAATTGCTGTCTGCCCCGGAAGATTATGTCAACGAGCGCCGCATGGGCATGGATCTGTTGCAGGAGATGCTTCAGGAACGAGGCGGGATTGACGGCAATCAGAATGATCAATCTGGCTTAAATGTTGATGATTTCCTCAAGTTTATTCAACAACTCCGAAGTTATTTGACGGCAGCAGAACAGCAGTTCTTATTTGAGCAGGAAGCTGCCCGCCCCTCTGCCGTGGCGACGTATTTGACGGTGTATGCGTTGCTGGCGCGAGGATTTGCCGAGCGACAACCTGAACTGATTCGTCAGTCAAAACAGTTTTTATCCCGGCTCAATAACCGTCAGGACGTGCATCTGGAGCAGGCGATTTGTTCTTTATTGTTGGGGCAAACCGAAGCCGCCAGTCAAGCGCTAGAGCAAAGCCAGGAGCAAGAATCCATTGGGTTTATCAAGCAGCATTCGTCTAATTCGCCCGATCTGCTACCAGGGTTATGTCTCTACACGGAGCGCTGGTTCCACGATGAAGTCTTCCCCCATTTTCGGGATCTGGCCCACTGTCGCATTTCCTTAAAGGAATATTTTGCCGATCGCCAGGTGCAAAATTACCTGGAAGCCCTCCCCGGTGACGCAGACGGATGGGTCGATTCAGCCCACCGCGATCGCGGGAAGCTTCCTAATGAGTTTGCCGCTCGTGCTGGAGTCCCCACCTATGCGGCATCCCCGCCCAGTCAAGAATCGTTGGAACTGGTCGCTGCCCACCATCCTGCCCATGAGCATCAGGCCAGATCAATGGACCATGACACCCTGATTGCCGCGGCGAGAGCCAGAATTGCCGCGCGCGGTAACACCACCACAATGGCGGCAGATGGCCGATTTGCGGGGAATGTTTCGACGGCTGAACGGGTTGATCAAGAGTCTGATCAAGATCCGCCCCTGCCGTCTCAACCAGGCGCACCCTGGTCTCGCCCTAGCAGTGAATCATTGAAAAATGGAGAAAGTTCAGACGTTATGGCTGCTCGAAAAGTGGGCGATCGCCCGTCAAAAGCTCGCTCCACCAGTACTCCTGGTTGGTTACTTCCGGCTAGTGCCCTCCTGGGGATTATCCTGCTGGGCGCCCTGGCCGCCTGGGTATTCCGCGCACTCCAGCCCCAACCTCAAACGGCCTCCGGTGGCACTGAACCATTGCTGGTTCAACTGGATCGGCCACTCCTTACGCTAACGGATGACACGACTGATCCCACGGCGATCGCCGTCATTGATCAAGCGACAGGGAAGCAATTGATTGAAACCTGGCTGGCGGCCAAAGCGAAAGCGATGGGATCAACCCATGAGGTGGCCCCGCTGGATCAAATTCTTGCAGATCCTAAATTGGCAGAGTGGCGGACTACCGCCGAAGAGGCCAAGCGGGATGGCTGGTATCGCACGTACAAACACGAAGTCACCGTCGAATCAGTCGAATTAATTTCATCGGCCACCGGGCAAGTCATCTCGACTGCCTCCACTCCAGCTACCGCCACCGCCCCAACCGATACTGTCCCAACCGATACCGTCTCGCAACCCTCCCCCGATGCGGTTAGCAGTCCCACTGTTAGCCCATCCCCCGGCGCTACAGCAACCACGCCCCCCCTGTCGGCAGGACCAGGAACCACGCCAGCGGAGTCCCCCAGTCCAGACCAGTTGGGCTTGCCCTCACCCAGTCCGGCAACGAATGGCGCGATCGCGGATCAGGCCAGAGTGATTGCCAACGTTTCAGAAACCACAGAAACTTACCGCGATAGCAAGCCATCCGGTGCGCCGCAAACCGAGCAACTACGGGTGCAATACAACCTGGTCCGAAAAGATGGCAAATGGCGCATTCAGGACTGGCAAATTTTGTAACGAATTCAGGGATGAAGCGTTCATTCACGCTTCTGGCCAGGGAAGGTATGGGTGCCGCCAAAGCAGCATTCTTCTCTTGGAGTAAATTCCAGCAACACTTTCCTTCCGCCAAGAAATCAGCCTTAAGACTGAGCAAAATGAAAATAAAAAGTAGTCTCGCTTACTGAAACAGGACTTGATGCTAAAATTTCCCTGGACAAGTAGGAGCCAGCTACATCATGCCGCTTACGCTGACACCAGAACAGACGAAAGCTCAGAAAGGATTGCGAATGGGTCGCATTCTGGTTGTTGAAGATGAAGAATTGATTCGGGAAACGATTTCCCTGGCGCTCACGGAAGAGGGGTACGATGTCATCACTGCCGAAGACGGTCGGGTTGCATTGGACTTAATTCATCAAGTTTTTGATGAAGCCGCACCCGATCAGCGCTCGACAAAAGGTCATGTTTCACCATCGGCACCGTCAGAACGCCGAGGATTTGACCTGGTGATTTTGGATTTGATGTTGCCCTTCGTCAATGGCTTGGATTTGTGCCGGATCATTCGGCGGGAAGGCAACAATATTCCCATCCTCATGCTGAGTGCCAAGGGCAGTGAAACAGACCGAGTCGTGGGGTTGGAAGTCGGGGCAGATGACTACCTGACGAAACCCTTTGGAATGCGAGAATTGGTCGCCCGCTGTCGGGCGTTATTGCGTCGGCATTACCAATTTGAGCTAGAACCCGATCAACCCCTGTTAAAATTTCAAGACATTACGCTGTTCCCACAAGAATGTCGCGTGATTGTGCGGGGAGAAGAGGTTAACTTCTCACCCAAAGAATTCAAGATTTTGGAACTGTTTATGAGCTATCCCCGGCGGGTCTGGTCACGGGAGCAATTACTAGAGCGGATTTGGGGGCCTGATTTCATTGGGGACAGTAAAACGGTGGATGTGCATATTCGCTGGTTGCGTGAGAAGTTAGAACTTGATCCCAGCAGCCCCGAATATTTAGTGACGGTTCGAGGGTTCGGCTACCGCTTTGGGTAAGGGGCAATTCTGGGTTAACTGGCATCATTCCATCTGGCATTTTCAGGATGATTCGATTACCGTGAAGGCAATGAGCGAACGGTGTGATTCTTTCTAGCCAACTGGCACCCATTTTGCTCGTCTTTTACCTGGTCGTGCTTGGGGACTGGTTGCTGAGCTTATGGCATGGTTTTTGCTGGGCCTCCTGGTTGGAATAATCATTTTTAGCGGCTGTTGGTTCCGCCGGGAATCAGTGTTTTGGCGGCAACTTCAGGTATTAGGTCCAGAGCCGGGGAGAAGACCATTTTCTCGCTCGTCCCGGTTGACGCGGGCGATCGCCGCTCACCAAGAAATCAATCAATCTTTGTTAGCCGAATTGCAAACCCTGCGGTATTTGTTTGAACATGCGCCGATTGGCTTCTTGCAGGTGGATGAAGAGAATCAGTTATTGTTTTGCAATGTCAAAGCCTGCCAACTTCTGAATTTGGAAACCTGTAAATCGGAAAAGCCGCGCTTGCTGCTGGAATTGGTGCGATCGTACGAATTGGATGCGTTGGTTGAGCAAACACGCCATGCCCAAAGTCCCTGCCAAAGTGAGTGGTTGCTGCATCCGGTCGATGCGGATTTTGCTAAGTTGTCTCGTCAGCAGTCTCAACCTTTGCGGGGATACGGCCTGCCAATGGCGCAGGGTTGTGTTGCCATCTTTTTAGAAAGCCGTGAAGAAACCGTGATGCTGGCACGTCAGCGCGATCGCTGGATTTCTGACGTCGCCCATGAACTCAAAACACCGCTCACATCCATTCGACTTGTGGCCGAGACGCTGCAAACCCGCTTGGAAAATCCTGCCCGCGAATGGGTGGAACGCTTGCTCAAAGAAACCATTCGACTGAGCAACCTGGTGCAGGATTTACTGGATTTAAACCAACTGCAAGCCCAACCGAATCCGCGATTGACCCTGAAAACGTTAGATCTGGTTAGCATGATCCAAATGGCCTGGACCATTCTGGAACCTCTGGCCCGCGAGAAGCATCTCCAACTTGACTATCACGGCGCAGAACGGATGCTAGTGCAGGCAGATGAGACCCGGTTACATCGGGTTTTGCTCAATCTACTGGATAACAGCATTAAATATAGCCCAACACACCAATCTATCCGGGTAGAAGTGGGGCTAACGAGCGATCCCCGTGATGCGGCAGCGCAATGTGTCCATATCCAGGTGATTGATGCCGGAGGTGGCTTTCCGGAGGAATCGATTCCCTTTTTGTTTGAGCGATTTTATCGGGTTGATCCGTCTCGTACTCGTCCTGCGGCGGGATTCACTGGGTCTGATGAAAATACTCCTGCTGGCAAAACCGTGTCATCCTCTGACCGGCAACGACGGCGGTTGGAGTCACCGTTAACGCAATTGAGTGGCGGCAATGGGCTAGGATTAGCGATCGTCCAACAAATTGTCGATGCCCATCAAGGCATGGTCACCGCCAGCAACCATCCTGACACTGGAGGAGCCTGGTTACAGGTATTTTTGCCCTGGCACCCACTCAACTAAAGTCTTTTCTTCTAAAGAGGGACTTGCTAAGGTGGGAATGATGCTTCAAATCAATTGATTTTGAGTTGAATGAATTTGAATGGGCGATCGCACCTTGGAACGATTACAGAAAGTCTTGTCTCAATGGGGCATTGCCTCCCGTCGCCATGCAGAGCAAATGATTGTGGATGGCCGGGTGGCTGTGAATCAAACTGTGGCACACCTGGGGCAAAGGATTGATCCGGATCATGACCAGATTGCGGTGGATGGTGTTGTCATCCGGGCGGCCCAGCGGCCCCAACCCATCTACCTCTTGATGAACAAGCCTGCCGGTGTCGTTGCGACCTGTGACGACCCTCATGCGCCACGGACAGTTTTAGATCTCCTTCCAGACGAGTTACGCCAGGGCCAGGGCATTCACCCAGTGGGGCGGTTGGATGCGGATTCAACCGGGGCTTTACTGTTAACCAATAACGGCAAGCTCACTTTTTACCTGACCCATCCTCGCCATCACGTTCCCAAAACCTACCGAGTCTGGGTGGAGGGTTATCCCTCGGAAGCTGTTTTGCAGCAATGGCGACAGGGCCTTCTCCTGGACGATCGCCGGACTCAACCAGCCGAGGTGACGGTTCTACAACGTCATCCCCAACCCAAAACTCTGCTGGAAATTGTGCTATGCGAGGGGCGCAACCGCCAGATCCGCCGAATGGCTGAACAACTGGGTCATCCAGTTCTCACCCTGCACCGGACAGCGATCGGGCCGATTCAGTTGCAGGCCAAGGGGTCCGCCAAATTGCCGATAGGTCACTACCGCAACCTGTCAAATTTTGAGATTTGTTTCTTGAACTCCCGATTTGACCTAACATCAAATATGGAGCAGGAACGCCGCGAGGAGTGCAAGGTATGAATGAGCAAACTCTTCAATTAGTGAATGAACAAGCAGAACTCCTGATCGAAATTGGTGCTTATCTGCGTAAATTGCGGCTGCACCAGGAAATGTCATTGGAGGACGTTGCATCCACAACCTTAATTCCTGTGCGGACGTTATCGGCGATCGAAGCCGGTGATTTACAACGATTGCCTGAGCCAGTTTATGTCCAGGGCTTCATCAAGCGCTACGCAGACGCGATCGGGGTCGATGGGACAGAGTTTGCGAATGCGTTTCCCACCAGCCCCATCCTCAAAAGTCATAAATCGTCCTGGCGCGGCAACATTGAAGCCCAACTGCGTCCGGTTCACCTGTATTTGCTTTATACCCTGCTGGTGGTGGGTGCAATTAGTGGCTTGTCCTACTTATTAAATCGCTCCGCAGGGCAACCTCCCCGTTATGCAGTTGCGCCCCAGGTCGGCAATGCGGCCAATCCTCAAGCGATCGGTGAGTTTTATGGGCCACCCAATCCGGGTCAAACCGTTGGGGTGCCGACGGAACAACCGAACAGAACAAAACCACCTATTTCAACATCCGATAAGCCGGTGCGTGTTAGCCTGACGGTAAAAGGCCAACAATCCTGGCTGCGGATCATGGTAGATGGCGAAACTGAATTTGAAGGGATGCTGGCTCAAGGTGCCCAACGGACCTGGCTGGGAAATAACGAAGTGACTGTGCGGGCGGGTGATGCCGGAGCAGTAGAGGTGAGTTATAACGAAAGCCAGCCTCAACTTCTGGGTCAACCAGGGGATGTGCAGGAAAAGACCTTCGGCAAAAGTGCTTCTAATCTAGATTCCTTGAATGGGGAGTCTCCGAATCCGCAGCAGTTAGCCACTCGAAATTAACTCGCGATCGCCCATTAGTTCGCTCCTGGCCTACACTGGAGCTATGTCACAGGGGATTGCCTCACTACCAGAAGACGTTGTTCATCTGATTGCCGCAGGTGAAGTAATTGACTCATTGGCGGCTGTCGTGCGGGAACTGGCCGAAAATGCGCTGGATGCAGGCGCAACCCGCATCACGATCGCGCTGTGGTTGGATCAGTGGCGGGTACGGGTCGCTGATAACGGCACTGGCATGACGGTGGAGGATTTGCAGCAGGCGGCGACGGCTCACAGTACCAGCAAAATTCGCGATCGCAGCGACCTCTGGCAAATCAAAAGTCTAGGATTTCGAGGTGAAGCCCTTCACAGTCTGGCCCAGTTGGCAAACTTGCAGATTGCCAGTCGGCCCGGAGCCGTTGACCCTTTACTTTTCCCCACCCATGAAGGCATAACAGCCGCTGGCTGGCTGGCCACTTACGATGCTTATGGCCACGTCAGCCACTTAGAACCGGCGGCGATCGCGCCTGGAACTATTGTGATCGTGGATGACATTTTTGCGACCCTACCGGGCCGACGGCAGGGATTGCCACCCCCCGCGCAACAATTACGGGCCATCCAGCGGATTGTGCATCAACTCGCTCTAACGCACCCGCATGTCACCTGGCAGGTCCAGCATCGCGATCGCGACTGGTTTACTCTATTTCCTGGCGCATCCCCCCGACAGGTACTACCTCAAATTTTGCGAGATGTCCAGATTAGCGATTTGCAGGACGTACAGCTTGCTGCCGTCTACCTGCTCCTCGGACTGCCCGATCGCTGCCATCGGCACCGACCCGACTGGGTGAAAGTGGCAGTGAATGGGCGCTTTGTCCAGATGCCAGAGCTGGAGCAAACAATTTTTGCCGGACTGCGCCGGACGCTCCCCCGCGATCGCCATCCGGTGTGTCTGGTGTATTTACAGGTGCCACCCGAGCAGATTGATTGGCATCGACATCCAGCTAAAACGGCAATTTACCTGCACCATTTGCCGCAGTGGCAAGCCACTGTAACGCAGGCGATCGCCCAAGCATTGCAACTCCAGCCCAGTAGTGTGCCCGACGCTTACCACACCGATCGAGTCGGCACGTTGCTGAAAACCGCCGAAGCCGGAGGAGCCTACGGGGTTGAACCTGAAGCGGAACTACTTCCACGCCAGCCAGCACCCTCCGCACCCCTCAAAGCGCTGGCTCAGGTGCATAACACCTACATCCTGGCGGAACATCCGACAGGCATCTGGTTAATTGAACAGCATATTGCCCATGAGCGCGTGTTGTATGAGACCTTACGCGATCGCTGGCAACTGGTGCCCCTCAGCAGTCCCCTGGTTTTGAACCAGTTGACAACAGCCCAACAAGAGCAACTGCAACGGCTTGGCATCGAGTTGGAGCCATTTGGGGAAACGGCCTGGATCGTGCGGTTAGTGCCAACGTTGTTAGCCAATCGAGACGATTGTGCAGAAGCCCTCATCGAATTGAGTTGGGGAGGAGATTTGTCGGCGGCCCAAGCAGCGATCGCCTGCCGGAGCGCAATTCGCAACGGGACACCACTGACCTTAGTAGAAATGCAAACCTTATTATCTGATTGGCAAAAAACTTACAATCCCCATACGTGTCCTCACGGACGACCGATCTGTTTAAAGCTGGAGGAGTCAGCCCTTTCCCGCTTCTTCCGCCGCCATTGGATGATCGGTAAAAGCCACGGCATATGAATCTGGGATAAAGAAACCGCGAAAAATTTGTTACATATCTTTATTTGTTTACCATTAGCCTGCATTGTGGTTGTGTTCCATGCTTGTATTTGATTCGTAACGTATGTCATCCCCCTCTGACCTTTTTAATGCTGCCATTCAGCAGCATCAGGCGGGGCGATTGGTGGAAGCCGAACAGTTGTATGAGGCGATTTTGCTTCAGCAACCCAATCAGGCGGATGTGCTGTATTTGTTGGGATTGGTGAATCATCAACGGGGCTGTCTGGATACTGCCGTTCGGTGGTATCAACAGGCGATCGCGGTGAAACCCGATTACACCGATGCCCACAACAATCTGGGTGTACTGCTCGTGCAACAGGGTGATCTCCAGCAAGCCACAGTTCATTATCGTGCTGCGCTCCAAACGACTCCAAACAATCCCCGTATTCATGCCAACTTGGGTGTGATTTTGCAGCAATTAGGCCAATTTGCCGCTGCGATCTCCCACTATCAAGCGGCGATTCAATTACAACCCAACCTGGCGGTGGCCCACTCCAATTTAGGCCACGCCTTAAAAGAACTGGGGCAGTTAGACCCGGCGATCGGGCATTATCACACGGCTCGCCAGCTCATGCCCACTAATCCGGATGCCTACCGCGAGTTAGGCGATGCGCTCCAGGAGCAAGGACGCTTGCAAGACGCATTAGACATTTACGATCTGGCCCTCGCCTTTGCCCCCAATCATCTGGAGTTGAATGGGAGTCGGATTCGCGCCTTACTGATTTCTGGAAATCTCCGGGATGGGTTTGCCGAGTACGATCACTGGCGGTTAGCGATCGCGCCTCAGCCCCAATCATGGATGTCACCCGATTGGGATGGATGTGAGTTGCAGGGACAAACCATTCTGCTGTATGCCGAAGCCGGGGCAGGGTTTGGCGATAGTCTGCAATTTATTCGCTATGTGCCATTGGTGGCCAAGTGTGGGGGGCAGATTATCGTCGAGTGTCCGCTGCCGCTGGTGCGTTTATTTCGATCGCTGCCCCAGGTCAGCCAGGTGATTGCACCGGGAGAACCCCGACCGCAGGTTAGCGTGCAGGCGGCTTTGCTGAGTCTGCCACGCATTTTCAGCACCACGCTGGAGACGATTCCCAACCAGATGCCCTACCTGCGGGCAGAGCCGATCGCGGCCACTAATTTCCTGAAGCGGCAAGAGCAAGCAGCAGGAGGAACCTCACAGCCCAAAGTTGGGATTGTGTGGGGTGGGAATCCAGATCATCTCCACGATCGCGATCGCTCCTGCCCCTTCAGCGAATTTCAGCGCTTTTTGAGTGTGCCCAATGTGGAATTTTATAGTTTGCAAGTGGGGCCGCATCAGGCGGAATTAACTCATCCTAAGGTGATTGATCTGAGCGATCGCCTGCATGACTTTGCCGATACCGCCGCCGTGATCGAACAGCTTGATCTGGTGATCACGGTAGATACTGCCGTGGCCCATCTGGCCGGAGCGATGGGTAAACCAGTGTGGATTTTGTTGTCCTTTGCGGCCGATTGGCGCTGGTTAATGCAACGCCCGGATAGCCCCTGGTATCCTACGGCGCGGCTGTTTCGGCAACCACACCGCCGAGATTGGGCCAGTGTTTGCCAGCAAGTGGCGATCGCCCTGAGGGAATTGGTCCAGAAGGGCTAATGCAACAACCAACTGGTGAGGGAATACTTCTGCCCTCGGAGCACTGGTAACGCCTGGTAAGGATGGGTGTAACAGGCGGGGAACAGCACAACACTGCCCATGCTGAGTTTGACTTTGGTGGTCTGGCGATCGAACAATAAATCGCCCCCTTCAAAGCCGTCATTCAAGCAACCGATGATGCTGACATCGCGGGCAGGTAAGCCTCGTGCCAGTTCGGCGTAACGATTTGCCAAAATCAGCCCATCCTGATGCCGTTTGTGAGTTTGCCCCGGTTGAAAGCGCTCGATCGCGTACAGTTCAATGTGGGAAAACGTTACGCCATAGCGTTTTTCTAGCAAGTTACGGGCGATCGCTAAACCCGGTACAAGTAATTGCAGCGTTGATTCCAGTAGCGACGATGGCTGATGCAACGGCAACACTGCATTGCTGCGCAGTTCCCCCAGCAAACTTGATCCCGCTGGCGGAGTCAAAAACTCACCACAATTAGCGACTTCAACCACATGCTGGCAGAGCGACGGGTCCCATAATTGCTCGATCACATAAATGTCAGAGCCAAAATCTTGAAGGGCGTGTCCCACGGGTTTGCATACTCCCACGAATGACTTAAATTGTTGAGGCTACGATCTGTGTGGATTGATCTCCTCCTAGGATGGATCAATTCCCGCCTTCTGTAACTATTCCCTAACGCTATGCAACGATCGCCCGCCACCCGTTCGCCCTCCTTTCCCCAACCCCTCGACAAACTCGCGATCGCCGTGATGCTGCTCCTGGCGCTTTTGATTGGGGGGTTGCTGCTCACAGGACACCGCATTGCGCCGAGCGTCCGCTACTTTACCTGGCAGGGCAAACACATTGGTGCAGACGATACAGCCTTTGTCCTGTCTTTTAGCCGTCCGATGGATCAGGACAGCGTGAAGCAAAATCTCCAGATTGAACCCAATCTCCCAGGACGAGTCAGTTGGGCGGGGCGGCGCATGGCCTACACCCTCAATGCCCCGGCTCCTTACGGCACTGCATACACAATCAAGCTGCAAAACGCGCTAGACTTTTTCAGCCAGAATGGCGCTGAACAGGTACCCATCCAACCCTTTAATGCTACCTTTCGCACCCGCGATCGCGCCTTCGCCTATATCGGTGTGCAGGGAGAGGAAAACGGTCGCCTGGTGCTGGTGAACCTGACCTCAGGCCAAACCACAATTCTGACTCCGCCGGATCTGGTCGTCAATGAATTTAAGCCGTACCCCCTGGGCGATCGCATCCTACTGGGCGCAACGCCCCGCAGCGGACAGGCAAAAGGATTGCTGGAACAAAAATTGTATCGAGTTTCGACTGGCATTCAGATCGATCCTCCCATCCAGCTTGATCCGCAAGGGAACACAGACCCATTGGCGACTCCATCGCCCAAACCCGCCACCGAGATGGAACTGGTATTAGATAGCGATACCTACCAGAATCTCAAGTTTGACCTGTCTGCCGATGGCAGAATCATTGTGCTGCAACGGGTCAACCGCAATGACCCAGCCGATTTTGGTCCCTGGATTTTGCAGGAGGGAGAAGCCCCAAAACCGTTGAAGGGCCAACCCGGAGGCGATTTTTTAATCACACCCGATAGTGATTCACTGGCGATCGCTCAGGGGCAGGGACTGGCGATTTTGCCACTGTACCCCGATGCCAAACCGCTCGACTTTTTGCCCAAGTTTGGGGTGGTGCTGAACTTCTCCAGGGATGGCGCACTGGCAGCCATGGTGAAATTTAATGGCGATCGCACCCGTTCGCTCTTTCTGGTGAGCAGTCAGGGCACCCAAAAAGAACTTTTACGCACGACGGGTTCGATCTTCTCGGCGCAATTTGATCCGGCTAAGCAAGTTCTTTATTGCCTGTTATCAGAACTGATTCCTGGGGAAACCTACCAGGAGAAACCGTTCCTGGCGGCTATTGACGTGAAAACAGGCAACCTCACGCCGCTGCTTCCCTTGCCCAACCAACGCGATGTTCAGGTTAGCCTCTCGCCTGACGGTCTAGCGCTCCTGTTTGACCAAACCACCGAAACCGAACAAGTAGACCCGCTCTCGCCCCAATCCCGTGGCGGTAAAGCGATCGTCAACAGTCAACTCTGGATTCTTCCCATCAATAGCGATCTCACCGCCCTGAAGCCCGAAGCATTGCCCATTGCTGGTTTGCGCCCTCGTTGGTTGCCGTAGGACCCATCCACCCAACGCCGCCCTGCTCCCCACTCCCTACTCCCCTCCCCAATGCAACCCCAAGAACTATTAGACCGATACCGTCAAGGAGAACGTAACTTTTCCCATAGTGATCTCAGCGGAGCCAACTTGAGCGGATTCAATCTGCGGGGAGCCGACTTTACGGGGGCCAATTTGACGGAAGCAAACCTGAGTTGGGCCTTTTTGAATCAGGCCAAGCTGACCGGAGCCAGTTTACGCAAGGCAGATTTACGCAGTGCCTCGTTGAGTGGCACCGAGTTAAATAATGCCGTTTTAAATGGGGCAAACCTTAGCAAAATCGATCTGCGGCTGGCTCAACTCCAGGGGGCAGATCTCAATTGGGCGACATTGCCAGAAGCGGATCTGGGCGGCGCGAATTTAGAATTTGCCAGCCTGGATCAGGCCAATCTAGAACGAGCGAAATTGAACAGTGCCCATCTCCAGGGGGCAAAATTGATGGAAGCTAATCTGCGCCGCGCCAATCTGGCCAGCGCCAATCTCAACCAGGCCAATTTACGCGAAGCGCATTTGGATGAGGCGAATTTGCGGGAAGCCAGTTTGGTGGGGGCAAATTTGAATGAGGCGAGTTTGGTGGGGGCTTACCTGCGACAGGCCAATTTGACGGAAGCCGATTTGCATCGGGTGATTCTGTCGAGCGCTGATTTGAGTGAGGCCATTCTGGTTGGGGCCGATTTAAGTCGAGCGAATCTGGCGGGTGCTTATCTTCTGAAGGTGAGTTTTCGGCGATCGCACCTGTTGCGGGCTGATCTCCAGGATGTGTACCTGTTACGGGCCGATTTGAGTGAGGCTAATCTCCGGGGCGCAAATTTACAACGGGCTGATTTGAGTGGAGCCTACCTGAACCACACCATTCTGAGTGAGGCGGATCTGAGTGATGCTTACCTGCTGCAAACTCATTTAGTGCATACCAATTTAGACAGTGCGGATTTGACGGGATGCTGTATTTACAACTGGCAACTTGACTCAGTCGATTTGTCTACTGTGCGATGTCGGTATGTTTATACGCAGTTTAACCCTACCGAGAAAAAACCCTGCGATCGCCTGCCTCAGGGTCGCGAATTTGAACCCGGAGAACTGGAGCGGCAGTATCAATCCGACGACTCGATCCTTGATGTGTATTTTACAGAAGCGTTGAACTGGGAAGCGGTAGTGTTTACCCTGGCTCAGATTGAAGCGGAGGAACAAAACCTGACTCTGACGATTAAGGGGTTTGAGCCAATGGAAGACGGTTTTGTAGTCAAGTTGGCCACCAGTCGCCCCATCAATGGCAAACAACTAACACGACGTTTTTTTCAGCTTTACCCGGAAGTTGGTCGTCGGTTGCTGGCCCACCGTCAGAAAATTCTAGACTTACTAAAAGGTCAACTCTCCCAATTGCCTCCAGACAAACCAGTCTCCACTTCTGAGCTAGACGCTGCACCGCGATCGCCCTCACCCATACCGGATCGACACACGCGGCTGTATCAGGAAGTTGTTCGCCAGATTCAGCACATTCTAGTGACCCAATCGCCGGATCAGATTGTGGACCATGTGCAGCGCTTACTAGATTATCTCAACCGCGAAGGTATTTCTACGGCTGAGATTCAACGCAAAGTGATTGGGCAGGCGATTGTGCAACGAGCAAAACGCGATCGCGGCTTCCGGGAACACTTGCTGCAATGGCAGGCGACCCAATCCACCACCCTTGATCGCTCAACCGTGGGACAAGCAATGAAATTGGCGATCGCGCTGCTGAAGCAGTAAGATTTATCTTAGATTTCTCCTTCTTCTATCCCTGTCTCTGCGGCTTGCCTCATTGCTAAAAAAGCTTCCTTCACGGGCTGGCTCACCGCACTTTGAGGCTCTGCCAAAATCAATGCTTGATAAATTTCAAGATATCGATTTCTAAGTTTATGAAAAAGGTGTAAAAAATGCCGAATGAATCCAATACAGTCTAAGATTACAAACTCAATACCGCCCGTTTCGATGTATAAAGCTTTTGCATACTCTTGCACTGCATCATCAATTGGTTCAGTTGTAATAAAAATGTAATTATTGACTCGCTTATCATTAAGAATCAATTTTTGTAAAGCGCGATCTACGTCTTCATGAGTGACGCGCTTATTTTTCATCTCGTAGCTGGTTGTAATTTCATTATTCGCAATTAACGTAACTTCAACATCACCCAAAGCACCAGTTTGGAAGTCAGCCGCATTGTGTGCTCTCAGGATGAGAGCTTTTTCGCGCAGAAACTCCTCCGCAGTTTGGTAAGCTGCGGCAACAACAAGGACAGCCAAACGGCTTGTGCCCCTAAGACTCATATGTTTTTCAATCAAGCTGACAATACCTTCAGATGACAACGACAGGCTATCTTCAATAGTATTCAGCGTTGCTACTAATGCTTCGATCCGTTGTTGTCGGTCGTTTCTATCCACCAGAAGAAGTCTGACAATCTCGGTCATTAGCACATCAGGTGATACTCGACATGAATGCACATCATCCAGCAATCTAAGAACTGCCTGGTATAACTTTGGTGGTTTACCAACAAGATTTACATTTCTTGTCAATGTTGTATTTCGATTGCGTAGCGCAGGGGTGAGAAAAGCAGTTGTGCTGTTGCATGGCAGATTATGGGCATTGATAAAAGGCGTAATATAACGTTCATCGTAGGTTCTACCTGAAAACGTGTCAGCTTCGCCAATTTCTGTATAGGGTTTCCTGATATCAACATCAGGTCGGTGAAGCTTGGCTAGCAAACAAGCCAGCAACAAACGCACGCCAGCTCGATTTTTGAGGTTCCGGGCAACATAGTCAACATCCTCCCTGATTTGCTGATTATCAACAAGGGATTGTCTTAGGTTGGCGTGAGCGTGTCGAAGAGCGGCATCGAGGATTGCATTTGGTTCTGACATTCACCCATATCCATCGGAACATCATAATTAGTCCAAAGTATCTCTATTCGGGGTTTTTTGACCGATAAACACTGTTTTGAGGGAGATTCGATACAGTTCCAGTCTTTATAGAGATTATTTAATAGATCACACCGATAACCAGACAAAGCTACTTTACCTTTAAGGCTTTTTAGCACTTCGGCGAGGTCTCGGTGATTGTCATCAGTCATTTCATAGCCATAAGCACGACTATCACCCCGTGAGTCATGAGGATAGGGAGGATCACAATAAAATAACGTTTCCTCACTGTCGTATCGCTGCATCACCTCAATCGCGGGTGCATTTTCAATTTGCACTCGCAAAAGTCTTTGAACAATTTCAGAAAGTCCTTCAACACTTCCCAACCAACGGGATACAGCCCCTGCCATTCCGGCTCGACTGGTGAGCTTACAATGTGCCCACCGCCCAGCACTTGCAGTTTGCGCCAACCCAGTTCTCACTTGACGGGCACGAACAAAAAAGCGACGTGCTCTCTCTAATTCTGAAAGTCCCTCAATTGGTTCTTCAACCGCAATTCTGAGTTCTTCCCTAGAAAATGGTGTTAAGCCTATAGCATGAATTAATTCCTCCTGGCGATCACGCAGGACTCGAAAAAAATTAACAACCTCTCCATCAATGTCATTGTAAGTTTCAACTGGAGATGACTTGCGGTTAAGGAGGACAGCGGCAGACCCAGCAAATGGTTCGCAATAGTGGGTCGTTTCGGGTAACAAGGGAAGTAACCAATTGAGATGATTAAATTTTCCGCCATACCATCCAAAAGCAATGACTTTGCTCATTTGCCGGTCCAAGGTTAACTCTGGACAAGCAGTATACACGAACTAATGACTTTGCAACAGAAAGAACTGAGTGATCTTGTTTTCTCTCACTGTCTTTAGCAAGCGTCCTGATAAGTTCTCATCAGGACTGATTACACCCGTTTATATTTTGTGCCTTCAATTTTAACCAACCGCTAAAGGTTGTAATTTAGCACTCAATTCATGGGGGGCGATCGCGCCATGTTCGGTGATGATGGCGGCAATTAGCTCTGCGGGGGTGACATCAAAAGCCGGATTGTAAAATTCTGCGCCTTGGGGACACAGAATTGTGTCACCGACTTGATAAACTTCGCTGGGATGGCGTTCCTCAATTGGGATTTGGGAACCATCGGCGATCGCAAAATCAATCGTGGAGAGGGGCGCTGCAACAAAGAAGGGAATGCCGTGAGCTTTGGCAGCCAATGCCACGCTGTAAGTGCCAATTTTGTTGGCGGTGTCGCCATTTGCGGCGATGCGATCGGCACCCACAACCACCACATCAATCATGCCCAGTTTCATGCAATGGGCGGCCATATTGTCGGTAATGATGGTGACGGGAATTTTTTCCTGCACACATTCCCATGCCGTTAACTTGGCTCCCTGCAACCGGGGCCGGGTCTCGTCGGCGTAAACCCGTTCCAAGCGACCTTCTCGCCATGCCGATCGCGCCACACCCAGCGCTGTACCATAGCCTGCGGTTGCCAATGCGCCTGCATTGCAGTGGGTCAACAAGCGCAATTTTGTTGGACTCGTGGGCAGCACAGCCAGACTATGATCACCAATCTGCTGACATGTGCGAATATCATCGGCATTGATTGATTTGGCTGTTTCCAATAGGACTTCTTTCAAATAATCCACGGAACCAAGGGTTTGTTGGGCGACTTTCATCATGCGATCGATTGCCCAAAACAGGTTGACTGCCGTCGGACGGGTTGCCCGCAGCCGTTCTGCCACTTGCTCCAGTTGAGCTAAAAACTCAGTTCGGTCAGCGGTTGGAATATCCCGTGCCCCCAGATATACGCCATAGGCAGCGGCTACCCCGATCGCTGGCGCACCCCGCACGATCATGGTTTCGATCGCCATTGCCATGTCCTCATAGCGACGAATTTCGACCCAATCAAATTCATTGGGCAGGCGCGTCTGGTCAATCAACCGCACATGATTGTCGGACCAGATGACGGGGTAAACGTGACTTTCTTGAGACATGGGATTTGCAACAAAGGACTAAGTTTGATTATCCGTGAAGTTGCTCCGTAATGATATCTCCTAAAAATTTAGGATTCCGATATTAATCTAGCTTGACACCCTGCACCCAGGCACGCAAAGCTTTCTCGGCGGCTGCCTCAGATTGCTGACCCTGTTCCAAAAATTCGTATAGCTTTGCTTTCGGCACAAAGGGAAACGTGGGGCTCGTTTCCACCTCAACGCATTGCTCCTCTTGCAGTTGATAAATCCGCCAGTCCTGCCCGTTGTACCGCCAAAACTCCGGCGTACCTAAACTGGCATACAGGCGGAATTTGTTGATATCGGTATGCGTGATATCCACTTCCACAATCAAATCCGGCGGTGGATCTTGCATCAGATCCACAGTGCGACCGGCTACCTGCGATCGATTCTGGATATAAAAACCATTGTCTGGCTCTGCGCCTCGTTGCAAATCCCTACGATTCAAGGTGGTTGACCCCATTGTTTTCAAATCTAAGCCCGATTCCACAACCAAAATGCGAATGAACAACTCAATTAAGCGCACCGCAAATTCGTGATCTTCCAGGGGCATCGTGATTTCAAGCGTTCCTTGATCGTAGGTCAGACGTGAGGCGCGATTGTTTCCAAGCAATTGCAACAGTTGGAGATAAGCATCCCAAGTTAAGTCGTGAAACAGCACGCGCTGTTCACCGATGGGACGCAGCGCCGCCGGGGTTGGTGGGGAAGGGGGAGGGACAACCATCGCAAGATCACCAATCATTTCTATTTCTACTATGCGGCAAGCGTCAGGCATCCAGCAGGCGATCGTAGGTCTTGAGCAAATAACTGGGCTGGAACCGCGTGATCCAATAGCCTGCTGAGATCAATGCGACTGATGCCAGCATAATCGGCACTGCTAAGGGAAAATACACGGCGTGCATGGGTTGATTGATGAATAATCGCGCCATGCGATCGCGCCCGACTTGCAGCTTTTCGCCCAATCCGGAGACAGTGGGATCGCGATCGGGGGGAGTGGGGAGTGGGGAGTGGGGAGTGGATGGGTGGGTGGGTGCTATTAACCGTTTTTGCCAGTAATAATCATGTCCGATGAGGAGAAAGCGCCAAAAGAAATGGGAGAAGCCATCGGGCGGGGCATGGGTCGCTCTGGCATTGGGATTCAGCCAGATAGTGTGACCGTCGTGCTTGAGTTGATCAATGTGGATGACGCAATTGCCACGGTATAAAGGCAGTTCAGCCGGAATCGGATTTTGCAGCAAAAACTCACGTCGAAAGGCGACATTGTTCAAGAAATATTGGGAGGTTGGCATCACCTCGGTTTTGCCGGAATACTGCGGAAAGATGTAGGTGAGTGCCATTGCCGTTCCATACGGTCCGCGTCCGCGCGTAGTGGTTTCGCCCGCCACGATTTGAATATCTGGATTTTGAAAAGTGGTCAACATAGTACGCAACCAATGCGGCTCGTAGATGCAATCAGAGTCGGCATAAACGACAATTTCCCCGGTTGCCAAACTCGCGCCCAACATTTTGGCTTTGTAGTATCCCGTAGAAGGTGCAGCCGGATGCACTTTAATCCAGGCATAGCGATCGCACAGTTGCCGCAACAAATCCGGCGGCGCATCCCCACTGTCAATCAACAACACCTCGTTCGCCCGCTCTGGCGATACCTCCTGATTCACGAGAGACGCTAATGAATTCACCAATCCGGCTAGATCCGCATTCGCTAAATTCTCCGTTTCCAAAATGATCGAAAACGTTGGTAATGATTGTTCTGCCTGCATCCTCACACTCTCCACGCACAACGACGACCAAGGGGCGATCGCTCAAAACCAATCTTAGTGTAAGGGGCGATCAGAATCGGCGAGAAAGTCGGTAAAGGGAGTCTTGATGATTGCAACAGGCTGTGGGGTCGGGGGACAAGTCAATCAGTGGAGGGAGGAAAGGCGATCAATTACACTAGATTTACCCTCCTTGTTTGCAGATCATCATGCACGTTAAAGACCTTACAACTGACCAACTGAAAGCACTGATCCGCGAAACGGTGCTAGAGGCGATCGAAGAACTCTTACCTGACCCTGATGCCGAACTCTCCGTCAAACCAGAGTTTGAGCAAAGCTTACTCGCTATTCGCCAACGTCGGGCAGCGGGAGTTGCTGGTATTCCAGCCACAGAAGTAGCTAGGCGCTTGGGTTTAAAGGGTGAATGAGTTACAAAATCACGCCTCAACCGCTGTCAAATAACCTATCCGGTTTCTTCAAATTGAGAGTTGGAGATTACCGGGTTGTTTACGAATTTAGTCGCCCAGAACAAACTATCACAGTCGATCGCGTTGGTCATCGTAGCAATATTTATGACCTGATTTGACCATTGAACTTAATGCCAGCGATTGGCGATCGCTTAAAACCGATTCTAGTGTAAGAGATGGATGGAACAGTGAGTGGATGGACAAATATCACTGCACCCAAAGGGACTCAAGGCTATGATTTGAGCAGAACTAATAAATCGTTAAGACCATGAAGATCTTCACGGCAATTATTGAAAGAGACCTCGATACGAATCTCTATGTTGGGTATGTGCCTGGATTTGCTGGAGCACATTCTCAGGGCGAAACGCTAGACGAATTGCAGGCTAATCTCAAAGAAGTCATCGAAATGCTGTTGGAGGATGACAGCCGATAATCGCAAAACTGGAATTCCTCTGCTAAAAAAGAGATAATTCTACTTGAGCCAGAGATTAAAGCATCAATTCAACAATCTGCTGTTCAAAATTTAGCTTGCCTTCTAGAACTTTATATTTGAGTAAAGTGACTTGTTTACCCTCCAACTTTTCTCTTCTTTGTAGATATTGAATTACATCATTATGAAATGTACGCGCAATTGCAACTGTTCGAATTGATCTAGAATCACCATTGACTCGTTTTTTAAGAAACCAATCCTCGTACCTAAGTAGCTGTGACAAGCCATCCTCATTAAAGCTATCTTTCTTCAATTCGATGATTGAATAAGCAAAAACTAATTCTTTCTTGCCTGGATAGGAATGCAAAAGAAGAACATCAATTTCTTTTTGAAAACTTGTTGGAATGTATGACAAGTAATCAGAATATTCTCCAAAGATTTCGGTGTGGCACTTACGGGAAATAGAATCTAAAAACAGAGATGCTAAGGTTGCTTCATATTTGGGTTGTTGTTTTTCATCAAAGGTCAATTTAGATAGAATATTTGGCTCAACATGCCTATAAGGTTCACTAATATGAATAGGTTCTTTTAAAATTTGATTTGCTTTTAGGAAAAGTTGAAGAACCTCTTCGTACTCAATCTCCGAAATCGAAAACATACTATTTACCCGACCAGTTGGACTTATTAGCCCAAACGTCCAAATTCTTCCATTGTCTCGGAGATCATAAATATCACTCAGAAGAATAGGCTTTTCAAAAACATAGTTCGTGTTATCAATGCGGACACGAAAAGGATAAACTTGAGAATCTTCAGATTCCCAAACTTTAGACTCATCATAAAATGCTTTATCTAAAGCTTTGTAAACCCCATAAATTTCTTTTTTGCCAGTAACATAAAATAAGATGAGGTCTCCGCGACGAATGGATGCCATCCTAGATATCAGTTGGTCATTAATGTGTGAGCGTTCCGCATCAGGTATGGCAGCAACTCCTCTTTGTATACAGGTTGTGAAGTTCTTTTGGTTCAGTACAAAAATGTGAACTGCCATATTGCTCAAACTTGGAGGGCTATTTGTAGAGAAATCTTTCATAAAATAGCTTGCAATTGACTACTTCTTCCTTAGATTTAATCTCTTCTTCAAGTCATTTATTTTTTGTAGGATGGCTCCGCAATTGGGTTTAACAAGCGAATGAGTTATGCTATGTGAAATCTAACTGCCGCCAACACTATGAGCGAACAAAAGACAACGAGCCTGCAATCTGGCGGGATGGAAATTATTTTTTGGATCGAGGAAGCTGCCGAAGGTGACTACCTGGCAAGGGCAGTGGGTGAATCTATCTTTACGCAGGCTGACACGTTGCCGGAATTGCGCGAATTGGTGAAGGATGCCGTTCATTGTCACCATCCTGATCCCATCAGCCGCCCCAAGTTGATTCGTCTGCATATCGTCAATGATGTTGAAAATCACTTTGGGCTAGAGCGAGAAGCGCTATTGAAGCAATTATTTGATTAAACAAAATTTTCTTGATAGAACTCACGATCGCGGCTGGGGTGGGGCGACGGATTAGAATGGGAGGGCGATCGCGAAGGTCAAAAGTGAGAAATCATGAGGATTGAAGCACAGTTACAGGAGAAACGGAGCGAGATTCTGGCGATCGCTGCCAAGTATGGTGCTTACAACGTTCGATTATTCGGCTCTGTTGCGCGAGGCGAAGCAGATTCAGAAAGCGATGTAGATTTCCTGGTTGAACTGGAACCCAACCGTAGCTTGCTCGACCTGGGTGGTTTATTAATGGAATTGCAAGACTTATTGGGATGTTCGGTGGATGTGGTAACTGAAAAAGGGCTGCGACAACGTATCCGCGACCGTGTTTTAAGTGAAGCAATTCCACTATGAGAAGCGATCGTGAAAAGCTACAAGACATTCTGGAGGCAATTGAGCGGATTGAACGATACGCAGTTCAAGGCAGAGAATCTTTTGAACAAAACGAGCTGATTCAAACCTGGTTCATTCAAAACCTGCAAATTATCGGTGAAGCATCGCGATCGCTTTCCTCTAACCTACGAGATCAGCACCCAGATATTCCCTGGTCAAACATCATTGGGATGCGAAACATTTTGACTCACAACTATTTTGAGATTGATTTAGATATTGTTTGGGCAGTTGTGGCACAGGATCTGCCACTTCTGAAGCCAATTCTTCAAGCGATGATGCAATCCCTTTAATCAGATGTCCATATTTCAACCGGCCAGCACTGACCCTTAAGAATTCGCATCGACAAACCAGCAAAGTTTGCCAGGATGCGATCGCGGCTGGGGTGAGGCGACGGATTAAAATGGGAGGGCGATCGGGGTTTCAATGTGAGCCATGATCAGGGAAGCGAGATCTAAAATAATGGGCAGAAATCAGACATGAATACGCAACTGGTAGAATCTCTCGTCCAAACCATCCATGCACTATCCGCCGAGGAGCGCGCCCTCTTGGATGCCAAACTGTATGGGGAGATGCCCTATCCCTCCAATTCAGAGCTTGCCCATCTCAGCGAACAGGGTACTGCTTTCGACTTTCTCAAAGATGAACCTGACCTATATACGATCGCAGATGGAGAAGCGATCGTATGGGGATAAAATCACACTCTGCTTTATTTCATTTCAGCACGTCGATCGCTTAAATGAGACAGAATTTGCCATGCTTGACTCAGATTCAGACTTTTATCAAACTGGGCTTCGCACCTCCTCAAAAGTTAGAGTTACACACCTCACAACTTTAAACAAACAACTGATTGCAAAACGACTGGGAAAGCTAGGGATGCAGTATCTACAGCAACTAGATACCACTCTTCTTCTAGCTTTTCAACTTGGTTCTTAATTAGAACAGTATGATTAGCGTTGTAATCAACTGATTCTGCTGTGTTTACTGTTTTTTCACCTTCTGGGAATAGAACGAGGCTGATTCGATACCTCTGGAGCATTCCTTCGTGAACTCGATCAGGTGATGGGCAACTAAGCCGATACTGAGCAAGCGTTCGATTTTACCTTTTTTGATCTCTGGTTTTGCCATTTTCCAGAAGGTATCCCGATAGCTGCTGATCACTCCTGCGTGCCAGAAGAGTTTCGCCATCATGGTTAAGCCTCGGCGGACATTTTCTTTATTGACGCGAGCAGCACTCTTGGGTGGTTTAATGCGGTTGGGGTAAGTGTGTTCGCATTGGTAAGCAAACCGTTCAAATAGGAATTCTGGCTCGTATGCCGTCGTGATGCAGCGCTGCCACATTTTGAGTACATCATTGTAAGGCATGAGAAATTCCACATTCGATTCGCGACCTTCTTCAAAGTTAAGTCTGTCTTCTTGTTCTAAGCGTCGCCAGAGGGGAGTTTTAGGTAAGGCGTAAAGTAGATTAATCGTGAGCATCGGAATATTGGACAGACGGATGAATTCTAAAATGCGATCGCAGGTTTCCGGCGTATCTGTATCTAATCCTAAAATGATGCCGGAGACGACTTCCAGGCCATAACCATTCAAAGTCTTGATTGCATCCAAAATCGGAATGCTCAAGTTTTGATCCTTTGCCATCGACTTGAGTGCTTCTGGGTCGGGGGTTTCGATGCCACAAAAGACCGTTCCAAAGTAAGCTTCGCGCATCATTTCCAGCAGTTTAGGACTCTGGGCAATGTTGAGCGTGGCTTCACAGGCAAACTGCACCGGATAGCCATTTTGCTTCTGCCATTCAATCAGGTGCGGCAGCAACTCAGTCACCGCCCGCCGATTGCCGACGAAATTATCATCCACAAAGTAAACCGCTCCTGGATTCCCAGAAGCCAGCATGGCATCCAATTCGGCAATTACTTGTTGCGGTGTTTTGAGGCGAGGATTGCGCCCATACAGTTCGGGAATGTCGCAAAATTCGCAACGATAGGGACACCCACTGGAGAACTGGACATTGGCAATAAAGTATTGATTCAGGTTGAGCAGATGATAAGCGGGAATCGGAAATTCATCGAGGGGGAGGCGATCGCAAGTTTCAAAGCGAATTTGTTGCTCTGGACGGGCGATCGTGTTGTCCAGATGTTCGATCAACTGATCCATTGCGTCGCCCAGTTCGCCAATGTGGAGCAGGTCGAAGTCGGGATAGTATTCAGGACAACCGGACACCGAAGGGCCACCGACAACCGTAATTTTGCCGTACTTGTGCGCCATTTCATTGATGTGATTAATTTGCGGACGCTGGATGTGCATACCGCTGGTAATCACCACATCGGCCCACTGGTAATCTTTTTTCTTCGCAGGTTGGATGTTCTCGTCTACAAACCGCACTTCCCATGCTTCCGGCAGATAGGCGGCAGCGACCAAAATCCCCTGAGGTGGCATAAAGGCTTTCACATGGCGCATAAGGGGATAGGCGTGGTGAAAGGTGCCAAACGAGCGGCTGTATTTCGGGAACACACACAGGATTTTGCGTTGGTTGCGGGGCACGTAGGGGGTACGGTGCGATCGCAGCCCCGGTTCAGCGATTAAGTCAGCCGGGAATCCCTGTTCAACGGGGGGTAGAGTTGCCGTCATCGAAACTTCTCCTCACAACACTCACTGGTTGAAAACCTAACACAGCCTGCTATGAAAGAGTATTACGGCAAATCCGAGAAATTTCCAGGGTTTTGGCACAAATACTTTGCCTGAGACCGCTATTCCCATCAAGGTTCGCTTGCCATTATCTGCTTGAGCACTCACTACGCCGGGGTGCGTCCCACTTTTGTAACCCTCATTCTAAATCCTTGCCCAGAGCGGGAGAGGGACTGCCAATCTGGCTCCCTTTCTCCTATTTTGGGCGACTGTGTTCACAGATCTCGACTTCACCCCAAGACTCTACCGGGGGACTTCCCCCCTCCCAAAGCATTTTCTTCGGCAATGCGTCGCAGAAAATACTTTGTCCCCCGCTTTGTGGGGTTTTCACGACCTTTCGTCTGAAGAGGGTGCGGGGGGCTGCCCCCAAGGGTCGGATTCAGCGAGACTTGTGTGGACAAGGTCGCCTATTTGGGGAGAAGGGGTTGGGTGAGGGCTTTGCCCCACTGCGTGAAGAGGGCAATTCTGCAAAATTGGGATGCACTCAATCGCTCCTGCATTGTAGCCATTTCTGACTCCTGACTTCTGGCTTCTCTACAGCTTGAAATTGAATCGCCCATTCACCTTTTCGCCTTTGGGATTGGTCTGGACGACAACGCGATAATCTCCCGCTGCGTAGCCAGGAACCAGGGCTTTGTAGTGTTTGCCCGCCTGGTCATACACCAGGTCAACGGATTTTTGGGTGCCGTTAGGGAATTGGATATTGGCAACCACTGTGGCATCCGCGATCGCGGCATGATTAGCACCCGTCAACAACCAAAAATCGACGTGAATCTTTTCCCCTTCCGGTGCGGCCAGCAATTCTAGATGGTAATCGCCCATCTCCACCACCTGTCCGCCATGTTGCGCTCCTGCGGCTTTCGCTAGTTTGATTGATGCTGGCGGGGATTTTGTCGCTGTGGGTGAAGCTGGAGCCGCCGCCGGGGCGGGTGCAGTCGATTGAGCAGTAGATGTCGTATTGGCAGCACAGGCGCTCAGCGCCAATACGCTAATTCCCAGCGGAATCAATTTTTGAGTTGCAAATGACATGGAATTCTCCTTTAGACTTCAGTGGGTTTCACAGGGGGATGGGTGGGATCTGCGAGGAGCGGCATCGCGAACCGGGCACTGCGCGGGATCAGGCGTTTCCCGAAACGGGCATACAAGGCGGGGATAATCAGCAGGGTGAGGGCCGTGGAGGTGAACAGTCCCCCTAGAACGACGATCGCCAGTGGTTGCAGAATTTCCCGTCCGGGTCCGCCGGAAATAACCAGGGGTAACAGTCCTAGGGCTGAGGTGAGGGCTGTCATGAGGATGGCGTTGAGGCGTTCCATGGAGCCTTTGATAAGAGTTTCGTGCAACGGAATGCCTTGAGCAAACTTGGTGTTGTAGTTATCGACGAGGAGTAACCCATTCCGAGTCGCGACTCCAAACAGGGTGACAAACCCGACCAGGGCTGCGACTGATAGTACCCCACCCGTTAGCACCACGGAAATCACACCGCCAATCAACGCGATCGGTAGGTTGATCATAATCATGGCCGTAGACGCGATCGACTTCACCGAGAGATACATCAGCACTGTGATGATCACTGCCGCAATCACGCTGTAAATCAAAATGTTTTGCGTTGCCCGTGCTTCGGCTTCAAACTGTCCACCGTATTGGATGAAATAGCCAGAGGGAAGTTGCACATTTTGGTTGACCTTTTGTTGAATCTCCTGCACCACCGATCGCAAATCGCGCCCACTCACATTTGCCGATGCCACAATGCGACGAGAGACATTTTCACGATTAATCGTGTTGGGACCAGTGCCATTACGCACTCTGGCCACCTGACTAAGGGGCACTTTTTCGCCATTCGGTTTATCGATTAACAGGTTTTCAATTGTATTGAAATTATTGCGGGAATCGGGTTGTAACCAGACGACGAGATCAAAGGTTTGCTGATTTTCCAACACTTGCGAAACCACTCTCCCATTCAAAGCCGTTTCAACCACTTCCGCTAACTTACCCACCGTCAGGCCATAACGGGCAGCGGCTTCCCGATCAAAGGTAATTTGAATCTGATCGATCGGCATCTGCGGTTCAAGTTGCAGATCGACAATGCCCTCCACCGTTTGCATCTGGCTTTCAATCTGCTGCCCCAGCGATCGCAACTCGTGCAGATCGGCTCCAAAAATCTTCACTGCGATCTGGCTGCGCACCCCGGACAAAACTTCATCCATCCGGTGCGAAATAAAGCCGCCAATGCCAGTCGCCACCCCAGGCAGTTTAGCAAATTCTTCCCGCAACTTCTCCACACTGGCAACCCGATTTTCCAGCCCTGCTTCGCTCAAGGTGACATCCAGATGCGCGAAGTTGACTCCACCTGCATCGCCATCTCCCGGCGCGCGTCCAGAGCGAGTTTGAATATAAGTAAAGCGTGGGTCATCTTTGAGTGCAAGTTCCAAGGCGTGTCCGACTCGATTTGTGGTTTGCAGTGATGTGCCGGGATAGAGTGTTAGAGTATTCACCAATGTTTGCTCCTGGAACTCTGGGAGGAAACTACGTCCTAAATTTGGCACAATCACTAATGATGCAACCATGGCAGCACCTGCCAGCGTGAAAATGAGGGGCGATCGCTGCATAGAAAAGTGCAACAGCGGCGCATACCCCCGTTTACAGCATCGTGCTATCCAGGGTTCATCGGCAGTTAAGCGACCATGCGGCAGCAGAATCGCACACAACGCCGGCGAAATCAGCAAGGATTCCAGACTGGACACTAACACCACCACCAGGTAGGCGATGCCCATTGGGGTAAAGATGCGTCCTTCCACGCCAGCCAGCGTGAAGATGGGAGAAAACACGACAATCCCAATCAACATCGCCCCCAACAGGGATTCTCGCACTTCCTGACTACCCTCAAAGATAATGTCCAGCGGGGGTTTTGATTGTGCCGCAAAGCGATTTTCCCGCAGGCGGCGATAGGTGTTTTCGCCATACACGATCGCGTCATCCACAGCAGTCCCGATCGCCACCGCTAACCCGCCCAGTGTCATGGTGTTGAGTCCCAAGCCCAACCAGTGACACACCAGCAATGCAAACAATAGCGTCAGAAAAAAATCGAGTAAGCACACCGTCAGGGTACGCCAATTCATCAGGAAAGGAATCAGGATTGCCGCGACGATTAAACTGCCTTCTAACAATGCCGATCGCACATTATCGACGGAGGCTTGAATGTAACTATCCTGACGAAAGGTGACATCAACCTTCACATCGGCAGGCAATCCGGCTTTGATCTCGTCCATCGCTGTTTCGACGGCCCGCGTAACTGTTGGCGTATCTGCCTGGGGTTGCTTATTCACCATGACGACGATCGCAGGTTGACCATTCAAACTGCCATCGCCGCGTTTCACGCCTGCGCCAATTTGCACCGTTGCGACATCCGTCAGTCTTACGGGTGTGCCTGCCCGACTCACTACCACCGACTGTTGTAAGTCCTCAATGGATTCAATGCGTCCAATGCCGCGAATGATCGTCTCGCGATCGGGGGTAATTAAATAACCTCCTGGTGCGTTGGCGTTGGCTTCGGCGGCAGCGATTGTGACTTGCTCCAGCGACACATCGAACGCGGCTAACTTCGCCGGATCAACTAGCACTTGAAATTGGCGAATTTCGCCGCCATAGGCGGTCACCTGGCTGACACCGGGAACGGCTAGCAGTTGGTTAGTAATCTTCCAGTCCACGATCGTGCGCAGATCCATCATGGAGGTGACAGGGGGTGGCTGGTTTGGTGCGACTGTCAACGCAAATTTGAGAATCGTGCCAATGGGCGAACTGGGGGGAGCAATGCGCGGCACTTCTACCCCATCCGGTAATTTGCCCTGGGCCTGTTGCAATCGCTCCGTCACCAATTGGCGTGCTTGAAAAAGGTCGGTGCCCCATTCAAACACCACCTTCACAACTGAGATCCCGATCGCTGATGATGAACGAACATCCGTCACCCTCGGCATCCCATTCATCGCACTTTCCAGCGGTAAGGTCACCAGTGACTCGACTTCCTCCGGAGCCAGTCCCGGTGCTTCGGTTTCAATTTCCACTTGCGGTGGCGCGAAGGGCGGAAACACATCCAGGGGCATCTGAGGAATGGTGTGGAAGGTCCAGAGGGTAAGGAGGACAGTTGCGATCGCAACTAGCCAGCGACGATCAATCACCCAACGAACGATGGCACTAAGCATTGCCCATTCCCTTCCGTTGGCGATAGGTAGCCACGCCCAGTCCGGCGGCAAAGGTGCTCAGGGCGATCGCGCCGCCGCCAGCAACCATCCACCACGGCACTGCTGCGCTGCTGGACTGGGGAGAATTTTCTGATGCAGGGGTTTCCTTCGGCGAATTACCACCCCGCAAGGATTGGGCGTACAGCAATGGCGCACCCTGCACCACCACCTGATCGCCTTCAAATAAGCCGTTGGTAATCTCGGTCAAATCGCCATCCACCCGCCCCAGTTGTACCGAAATTGGCTCGTAATTCTGCCCATTCTTCACATACACCAGCGGTTGACCACTGCTGGCATTAGCGATCGCGGCAGTGGGCACAGCCAAAACAGTCTCAGTCGTTTGGCCAGTTAAAATTTCCAAGCGAGCGAACATTCCCGGTTTTAACACCCCATCTGGATTGGCTAATTCTGCCTTGACCGGAACGACTCGCACTTCGCCTTTGACCGCTGCCCCAATGTAGGAAATCGCGCCAGTAAACGCCTCTTTCACACCCGTCACACTCACCCTGACTTGTTGCCCTGGAGCCACACGGGACAAATCTTTTTCATAGACATTTGCCGTTGCCCAAACGCCATTGCCATTGACGATCGCCATCAAGGGCACACCCGGTTCAGTCACCGATTCACCTGTTGTAATGGTTAGGTCTGCGATGATGCCAGAAATGGGTGCTTTGATAGTGACTAAACCCTCTTGATTTGAACTCACATTCAATTGGCGTAATCGAGTCTGGTAATTATCTCCACTGAGTTGTAGTTGGGATTGCGCCACCTGGACGGCAGATTTTGCCTTCTCGACCTGGGCCGCCGCGTCGGAGACCGAAAGCTGACTTTTAGCCTGGGTCAGGGCGGCTCTGGCAACTGAGAGATGGGCTTCCGACTCCAACACGGTGCGATTGGGAATGGCTCCCTGGGCCAACAACTCGCGATCGCGGGTATAGCGCTCCTGGGCCACCTTAAATTCGGTTTCAGCCTGTTGAATTGCCGCATTAGCAATTTGTCCCTGACGCTGGTAATTCCGTTGAGCCAAGCGCAACTCTGCCTCTGCGGTTTGGATCGCGCCCCTGGCTGTGGTTTGACGATCCAGCGCCTCGGTTCGCAAGCCCGCTAAATCTGGACTGGTGAGGACGGCGAGTGCCTGCCCCTGCTGGACGCGATCGCCCGGTTTCACCAGCAACCTCACCACCGTTCCCGTCAAAGGGGCTGTGACTCGCACCTGCTGATCTGGCAAGGCTTCGATCTGTCCTGTTGCCGGAATTCCCTGGGAAAATCGCTGGCGGGAGACTGGGGCCACGCGAATCCCCAGGCGATCGCCCGTCACGCGATCGACCTGCACTGCCGCTGGCGTGCCTGCCGTTCCGGTGGCTTCAAACTCATGATCGCCATGTCCAGGGTGGGCAACTACTTTCACAGGAGACAGCAGCAGGCAGGAGGCGAAGAGTAGTGACAAAAACCGAAGGGAAGAATGAGCAGTCATAGCATTGGGGTGGATGGGTGGACGGGGCGATGGGTGATAGATTACTTGCCGTACCAGGCTTTACGCCATTGCTGCATCTGCTCAATTTCTGCTTGTTGCGATGAAATGATGGCTTTTGCCATCTGCAATACTTCAGACCGTTGAGACTTTTGCAACACATCTTTTGCCATTACGACGGCCCCCTCATGATGAGGAATCATAGCAGCAATAAAGCGCTGGTCAAACTCGGCATCTGCGGCACCCAGATCGACATCCATCCGCAATGCTTTAATTTGTTCTGGAAACATGGTCATCGAGTGCCCCATAGCCGCGTGCCATGCTACAGGTTGGCTGGGTGCTTGCGGATACCAGGCTTTACGCCACCCTTGCATCTGAGCAATTTCTTGCTTCTGTGCCTTGATGATGGACTGAGCCAGGGTTCTCAGTTCCGGACGCTGGGATTTTTGCAGAACCGCCTGCGCCATTGTCACGGCCCCTTCATGATGCGGAATCATGCTGTCAATAAAGCGCAAATCGAATTCGGCATCGGCAGGGCCTAACTCCATCATGCTGTGATCCATCCCCCCATGATGCATGGAGGGCTTAGATTCGGTTTGAGCAACGGTTGAACCAGATGCCTGGGTTTGGGTTTGAGCGTCGGTGGCACAGGCCGTGACGGAAGCCGCGATCGCTACCAGCACCACCTCCAAAAAACCAGCCTTTAAGTTAATTCGCTTCATGATCATTGAGCAGGTTGAGAATAACTTAATTGATTATGATCTCTCCAGTGAACTGGACAGTCAAGAGGAAACCGTTTGCTTTCCAGTCTTTCACAGAAAAATGAAATCAGGATGAAAGATCGCTTTGAGCAAAAAGTTTAGTCCATAGAATTACCACACTCAGCAAAATCCCCATAGGGCAACCTCAAACCTATGGGTAGATGCCTCAACTCAGGGAGGCGCAATCAAATAATGGCCCAGTTGTAGTTGGAGAATGCGTTACGGCGATCGCTTAACACATCTTACGACTGGGATATTATTTAATCGCAAGTCCCTAACGACCAATTAGCTTATCTCGCAAATGTTTGATCTTGTCGCGGAATTCGGCGGCTTTCTCAAACTCCAGTTTTTTCGCCGCTTCCTTCATTTGGGCCTCAAATTGAGTAATCAGTTCGGGAATGTTTTCCATTGGGATATCGCTGGCGTGTTCGTACACAATGTCGAGTTCCTCAGCTTTGAGGCGACGGGATACTTCCAAAAACGCCAGAATCGAATTATTTTGCCGTTTGACAATGGGCTGGGGCGTAACTCCGTGGGCTTCGTTATATTTCATCTGAATGGCGCGGCGACGCTCAGTTTCCGAGATGGCGCGTTCCATGCTGTCGGTCATGTTGTCGGCGTAGAGGATGGCTTGCCCTTCAATGTGACGGGCGGCGCGGCCAATGGTTTGGATCAGCGATCGCTCTGCTCGTAAGTAACCCTCTTTGTCAGCATCAAGAATTGCCACGAGCGACACTTCCGGCAAATCTAAGCCTTCCCGCAACAGGTTCACCCCGATCAACACATCAAATTCGCCCTGCCGCAAATCTTGCAGGATCTCGATCCGCTCAATCGAGTTAATTTCCGAGTGGAGATAGCGGACCTTGACACCTCGTTCCTGGAAGTATTCCGTTAAATCTTCCGCCATTCGCTTCGTGAGGGTGGTGACGAGGGTGCGTTCGTTTTTGCGGGTCCGCTCCTGAATCTCACCATAGAGGTCATCTACCTGCCCCTGAGTGGGCCGCACGAAAATTTCAGGGTCGAGTACACCCGTGGGCCGAATCACCTGTTCGACCACGCGACCCGTTCCGGTTTTGTAGCGTTTGATTTCCTTTTTGTCGTCCCTGGTGATGACATCAAATTTGCCATCCGACACCTCCAATTCCCAGGTGCCGGGAGTAGCAGAAATAAACACACACTGGTTCACCTTTTCCCAGAATTCCTCGGCCTTGAGCGGACGGTTATCAGCAGCACTGGGCAGGCGGAAGCCGTGGTCAATTAAGACGCGCTTGCGGGATTGGTCGCCGTTGTACATGCCCTGGAGTTGGGGCAGGGTAACGTGGGATTCATCGATCGCCAGCAACCAGTCTTGCGGGAAATAATCGAGCAAACATTCGGGTGTTTGTCCGGCGGCGCGTCCGGCCAGATGGCGAGAGTAGTTTTCCACGCCATTGCAAAAACCGACTTCTCGCAAAATCTCCAGATCGTAGCGGGTACGTTGTTCCAGCCGTTGGGCTTCTAGCAGCTTGCCTGCTTTTTCAAATAGTTCTAACTGCTCTTTCAATTCGACTGCGATCGCGTCACAGGCTTCCTTCAACCGTTCTTCAGGGGTGACGAAGTGGCGAGCGGGATAGACATTAACTCCTTCCAGACTTTGCAGGGTCGCCCCTGTCACCGGATCGACATAGCGAATCGCGTCAATCTCATCGCCAAAAAACTCCACGCGAATAATCCGATCTTCGTAAGCGGGACCAATTTCCAAGACATCGCCTTTCACCCGGAATTTGCCTCGGCCCAGTTCCAGGTCATTGCGGCTGTACTGCACCGAGACGAGATCCCGAATCACCCCCCGCAAGTTGACTTCTTCCCCCACCCGCAACGGAATCGAGGCTTTGAGATATTCCGACGGAATCCCTAACCCATAAATGCAGCTAATGGAAGCGACGACAATTACATCTTTGCGCTCAAATAGCGATCGCGTAGCGGAGTGGCGCAGCATATCGATCTCTTCGTTAATGGAAGAGGTCTTAGCGATGTAGGTGTCGGTGACAGGAATGTAGGCTTCGGGCTGGTAGTAGTCGTAATAACTGATGAAGTATTCCACCGCATTGTTGGGAAAGAATTCGCGCAACTCGTTACACAACTGAGCGGCCAGGGTTTTGTTATGCGCCAGCAGCAGGGTGGGTTTGCCAATTTTGTCGATCACCCGCGCAATGGTGTGAGTTTTCCCGGTTCCGGTCGCCCCTAACAGAGTTTGGTAGCGGTGTCCGGCTTGCAGATGCTTTGTGAGTTGGGCGATCGCTTTGGGCTGGTCTCCCTTTGGCTCAAACGGGGCTTGAATCTGAAACTGTGGCATAGTCGCTTCTCAGTTGGCAGTCGGGGTCAGGTCATTCGCACTACCCATCTATGATGACGGAAACCCGCAATTTTTGCAGTTCCCATTGCACATTCCCCAGTCCAGATTACCGAACCACCTGAGCCAAGCACCGCCAAGCCGCGATCGCGACCGACTGCCACGATAATGTCACATTTCAAACCTAAATTATAGGGTGATAGCGAAATGGTCGGTGAAGATGGAGGGTTTGTCATCCTTCCTTAGATAGACGTGACTAGCAACTTGTTGCCGATCATTTGCCGCGATGTTTCTTCGCAGGACGCAGACAAATGCTTAACCGCCCCAGTTTTTTATGCAAAGCTCAGTTTACTCAGGCTTCAGGTAAACTCAAGGCCAAGTGGTCAACATGGACGATCCTATTGGCGGCAATTACGGTTGCGATCGCTTGCGCGGCAGCTATCTATCGACTGAACCAGATGGCAGAGCAAAGCAATGACACGCGATTACTGCTCACCCAAGTTAAGGAGCAGGTGAGTCGGTTGAATGCGCTGGAATGGGAAGGCATTTCCAAAGGTGAAATTGATGAAGATTTGACTGAAGAACTGGCGGAGAATCAGCAAAGTACTAAAGCTATTCTGGACGAATTGCAAAAAATTGATCAGCAAAATAATAATGACAGTCTAGATCAGATGTTTGCACTTCATGCTCGTTACAAAGCTGCCATTAACCAGGCACTAGAGTTGGTGGCTCAAGGTAAAGTCAAGGAAGCGATCGCGATCGATGCTGACGGCATTGATGAACTCTATGACGAGTTGTATGCAGAAGTTTCAGCGCTGGAAAAAGGATATGTGCAGGAGAAGGTGAAAACTCGAAATTTAGCGGATTCTGGCACCACTGCTGCTTTAATTCTATCGGCTATTACCATTGGCATCTTATTTCATCAATTCAGTAAAAAGCTGTGGCAAAAGAACCAGGATTTAGAGGCGGCTTTCAAAGATCTCCAGCAAACCCAACATCAGCTCATTCAGCAGGAAAAAATGGCAGCTTTAGGGCAATTAATTGCGGGAGTTGCACATGAAATTAATAATCCTCTGGGTGCCATCAAAGCATCAGCAACTAATACTCATAAGGCTGTGCAGGAAGCGCTCACCGAATTGCCCATACTGTATCAACGGCTGAATCCTGAAGCCCAAACCAGCTTTTTTCAACTGATTAATCATGCCCTAAATGATCAACCCTTCATCGACTCTCAAGAAGGTCGGGCACTGAAACGCAAAATAGCAGCGCAACTGCGGGAATATGGAATTGAAGAGGCTCGCTACTGTGCCGATTTACTAATTGATTTGGGCGTAAGGGATGATCTAGAAAGTTTATCCCCAATCTTAACCAGTGCCCATAGCGAATGGGCACTCCAATTTGCCTACAATCTGATTTGTCCTTTTGTCAACAATCAAATTATTCTTCGGGCGGTCGATCGCTCTTCTAAAATCGTGTTTGCCCTCAAAAGCTATGCCCGATTTGATCACAGTGGCAAGAAACAACTGGTGCAAATCACTGATGGTCTCGAAACTGTGCTTGAAATCTATCACAATCAACTCAAACGCAATATTCAAGTCGTGCAGGATTATCAAGAGACCCCGGCCATTTGGGGTTATCCCGATGAACTAATTCAAGTTTGGACCAACCTGATTCACAATGCCATTCAAGCCATGCCAAACGGCGGGACGCTAACGCTCGCCACGCGGCAACAACCTGATCAGGTTCAAGTTAGCATTGCCGATACGGGAATAGGCATTCCATCAGACATTCAGCAAAAGATCTTTGATGCCTTTTTCACAACAAAACCTGCTGGCGAAGGAAGTGGCTTAGGTCTATACATTAGCCAAAAGATTCTAGATAAACATCATGGAAATATGAAGGTAGAGAGCCAACCAGGGCATACTCAATTTAGTGTTTGGCTACCGATTGAAGCTACACCCGACTAACGAGGAGATAACCCAATGTCTGATGCTGCAATTCTTTGTGTTGATGATGAAGTTGCTATTTTGAAAGTACTGAAGGAACAACTAAAACGTTCGTTTGGCAATCAGTATGTTTATGAAGTTGCCCAAAGTGCTGAGGAAGCCTGGGAGGTGATTGATGAGTTTGAAGAAGAAGGGATCAGAATTCTGATCATTGTCTCTGATTGGTTGATGCCCAATGTCCGAGGAGATGAGTTTTTGGCCCAGGTTCACCAACGGTTTCCAGAGATTATCACTGTAATGCTGACTGGGCAAGCAGATGAAACTGCGATCGCGCGTGCCCGTGTGGAGGCCAATCTCTATGCCTGCATTTACAAGCCCTGGGCAGAGGAAGAGTTACAACAAGTGATTCGCACCGCATTAAATTGATTGTTTTAAGGTACATTAAACGATGCGATCGGTAATTGTTTGTGTTGATGACGAGTGGAATATCCTCAAAACCTTGAGTGATCAACTTCGGCGTAACGTTGGCAAAGCTTATGACATTGAACTTGCCGAAGGTGGTGAAGAAGCCCTTTCCCTCTGTGCACAGCTAAAAGCGGAAGGGAAAGACATTGCGCTCATCATTTCGGATCAGAGAATGGCGGGTATGGAAGGAGATGCGTTATTGATTCAACTCCATGCCCTTTATCCCAAAACGCTGAAAATTATGCTCACAGGTCAAGCCGATGCCGATTCGGTTGGTAACGTGGTGAATCAAGCGGCCCTTTACCGCTATATTCGTAAACCGTGGGACGAAACCGACCTGATTCTGACAGTCACTGAAGCTCTGCGCCGCTTTCAACAGGAACAGCAATTAGTCGAACAAAATGAGTTACTGAAGACGATTAATACCAAGCTCGAAAACTCTTTATCGCTCTTGTTAGCGACTTTAGAAGCCACCGCCGATGGTATGCTCGTCCTAGACAATCTGGGGGCGATCGCTAGCTTTAACCGCAAATTACTCAGCATTTGGCAACTTGAGGATTTAGAGTTAACTCAGGATAAAAATCGATTACTAGATGCTATTTTGGCACGCTTAGTTGCATCCGATGTTGCCAAATTTCAAGCCTTATTTGCACGAGTGGACACCGAAAAACACGATTTTTTGCAACTCCAAAACGGCAGTATCATCGAGTACTACTTACAACCTTACCAACTGGCAGGTGAGAGTATGGGTGGAGTTTTGAGTTTTCGAGATGTGACTCAAGCGAAGCAAATGACGGCAATCATCCAACATCAAGCCTTGCACGATGCCCTTACCAATCTGCCCAATCGGGTTTTATTTAATCAAAAACTGACTGCCACCCTAACTGAGGCCGTAGGTGGGGCAAAACTGGGTGCTGTGATGTTTCTGGACCTGGATCGGTTTAAACAGGTGAACGATACTCTGGGTCATGCGGTGGGCGATTTGTTGTTGCAGCAGGTGGTTCATCGCTTGGTGAATTGCCTGCGGGAAGTGGATGTGATTGCTCGGTGGGGCGGGGATGAATTTGTGCTCCTCCTCCCTCAAATCCGCCGTCCGCAAGATGCCAGCGATATTGCGGGGAGACTGATTGAGGTGCTTCAACCCGAGTTTCTCTTGCAAAACCATCGCCTTCACATCAGCGCCAGCATTGGCATTGCCGTCTATCCCCGCGATGGTCTAGACAGTCATGCCTTACTCCATCATGCGGATGTCGCTTTATATCAGGCTAAAAATTCTGGCCGTAATCAATATCAACATTACTTTGAGGATGACGTTGAGGACGACTTTGAATATGTTACTTTGCACTGGAATCAGTTCATCCCCGATGGCTATGACCTAAGCCGATGACATGGCCGCAGCGAGTTGAACGGGTCGAAGGTCAGGTCGTCGATTTACATGTCCCAGATTGAGGAAGATCGGCTATCCTGCCAGGTAGGTGAGTTGTAGCTGTTGAATTTGTAATGAGAGTCTGGCTGATTAGTTTTATTTTGTTGTTTGGGGCGGCGGAGTTGTATCAGTGGGCGAGTGAATTAACCTTGCCGATGCCGATTTTTGTGTTGGGCGGGGTATTTTTGGCGATCGCATCTAATTATGACAAGCTAAAAAACCTGCCGTTTCATCTGGACTATGAGGAACCAGAACCACCACCGAAAAGCGTGACTCCAGCCGCCAAGGAACCCTTTCAAGCCAGGGCGAAAGCTTCATCAACCCAACCGATTTCATTTGAAATTCGCCGCCCCTTCAAACCGGGAGACTAAGCGATCGCCGACAAATTTTCATAATCTGCGGCTAATTCGGCTTCAGTTAAGCTGTCATTTGGGTCTTGGGGAGTCCACAGCGTTTCCAGAATGAGCAAGTAGCGGGGTTGCATGAAGCGAATATTGTCTAAGGTGTCCCGTAGCATGGAAGCTGAGTAAATTTCATCAAATAGGGGCTGATCATCTGCTGTCCCCATTAGCAACGTCACCACAATGTAAGCGGGTTGTTCGGGATTGCCACGGGCGATCGCGGGTTGTCGGCGCACCTGCCCATTCACATTGGAAAGCGTTTCCACATTAAATTTGCTCCGCTCCTGGTTGAGCAAGCGGTTGTACAGGGCTTCCGCTTCCTCGATGCTATTCACCGTTTGGGATGTGGCGAACACATGCGTCCAATAGCGGGAATAATCCAGCAGCAGGCGAGAGCTTTGTTGGAGTAGTTCAAATAAACCATCCGAGGTGGTGGTATCGGCGGTTTCAGCAAATTCATTTAACGTCACCTGCATCCGGCGTGCTTCTGCCCGTAGGGCCACCTGCAACAAGCTCACAGTGACAATATTGTTGGTAAGGTCATCACTGGGTGCATCGACCTGATTCACAAATTCCGGTTGCTCGTATCCCTGTTCAACGTCCAGATCCATATCACCCTGCCTACCATGACCATGCCACTATTCTAGGCAATCCTTTCCTGAGAGTCAGAAAAGCTAAAGATTCGTGAAGGTCAGTTTGCACTCATCTTGAGTTTGGCGATCGCCGATTCAACATCCAGCGTCAGGTATCGGTCCAACGACAGATACACCCAGTAAAAAGGCCGATGTTCTTCACAGGTTTTCTGAAAGCCCAGTACCATTCGCAACTCTTCATACAAGGGATGGATCACCGGAGAATAAATGTCACACAGGTTGGGAAAATCCGCCTGCATTTTGCGTAAGGTGGCCTGGGTATCTTGCTGAAATTGGCAAATGTAGGCTGGCTTTAAGTACGTCACATCTAGCACCCACGCCCGCACATACACCGACATACACTGCTCATCGCCCGGAGTCGCCATTTTTACCGGATCTACGTCCACATTGGAAGTGAGGTAAAAGCTTTTGGCGGGAGGACGCGAAAAAACATGTTCCGATTCGCTGGCGGTGGGGTACAGCAGAGCAATACCTACCGGGTTGTGATTGTCGCAGCGGCGCAGCACTCGCAATCCCAGGGGGTAATCATTGGCCCACTGCCGCAGAATCCGGGCAATGCGCTGCACTGAAATGGCGGTTTCATCGGCAGTCATGGCATAGGTTTGGCGAATCAAGCCCGCCACGGGGATCGCATCAGTGCGGGGATTAAATTGATCCGTTTGCAGTTGCACTGGCTCTTCTGCTTTAGGCTCGATCGCCAGTTCCGGTAAAGGGCAAATGCGTAAACACAGGGTTTGCCCATCAAAGCGTTTTTCCAGCAACCCCAACGCCGAAAATTGGTCGATCATCATACCAGCGGCACGATCGCTGCCCCGCTCCTTTTGGCCATAGAACAGCGCTGCCGCCTCGCGATGGGTGCAGGAAATAAGGCTATCCGTGGGTGACAGTTGCGTGAGCGGTTGCAGTGGTTGCTGCGTGAGGCTGTGCTGTTTCAGCAACAAATAGGCCCACAGCCGCACAAAATATTCTGCGCGCCGTCGCGTTAAGCCACCTCGACCTTGCAGGATAGACACATAAGTCGCCTGATGATGGGGTGCAAACCAGCGATCGAGACTTTCAGGATCTACCAGGCTAAACGAATCTGGGAGGGGTAGGGACTGGCTCATTGCAAAGGGCGAAGTAAGTGAACAACCAAATTTTCGTCAATAGAATGCCGGAACAATTGGTTTGAGTGGGAGCGGAACTTGTTTCAGGGAGAGCGGAAAGTGACTCAAATGGGTGAATACGTTCTCTCAAATTCAGCAGAAAATTGCAGATGCGAGTTGATTGAGCGCGTGGTAGACAGGGCTGAATTGTTCCCTATTATTCATTAATCTTGCGCCCTTCGTGAAGAACTTCATGCAAAAACTTCACCTCGCTTCAGTGTGCTTCATAAAACTTCCATCTAACTGAGTCGGGTTCACCTGGGTTGGGGCAACTACAGGACGCTCATTGTGCCTTCATTGGTCAACCCTGGAGAATGGGCGCAGCACTTAAGGAGTTGAATCTATGACAGCCCCCGCCCTCGTCAGTTCTTTAGATTCTGGGACAATTGAATCTTGCTTTGAATCTTCTTGCTTTGAATCCTCTTTCTTTGAATCATCATTTGAATCGTCTGGTTATCGGCCTCGTTTACCGATCGCATCCCGTACGCATCGGCCTCAACGAAAGCCCACGGTTGAAAAACTCAGTTCGGCCACAACCAGAACGACCCGACCAGAACTGCCAGAACTCAATCTGGTTTGGAAGTCCCTATTGGAGGCGCTACCACAGGGCGTAATTATCATCTCCCGGACCCTGCAACCCCTGTACTGGAACCAAAAAGCAAAAACTCTGTGTCAGGCACTAGGCCCCAATCACACGGCTGATCAAGCTTTACCTCGCCCCGTTTCAGAAGCCTGTTATGGTGTGATGCGGAACCAGCAAGCACTGCAATCGGCCTTAATCGTGGAATGCCGTACCACAACGGGTCATTCAGTCCGAGTTCGTGCTCAGTTGTTGAACCTGGTGGGTATCAGTGAGACGCTGGCACAACCCTATACCACGTTGCAAGATTCTGCACCTCTCGGCCATCCGTCCTTCATTGTGGTGTTCCTGGAAAATTGCGATGAAGTGATGCAACAGGAAAGGCGGATTCAGCAGCAAAAGTACGATTTTACCGATCGCGAGGCGGAAATCTGGATGTTGCTGCGGCAAGAGTTAACCTATCAGGAGATTGCGCAGGCCCTACAGATTAGTTTGAATACTGTTAAAACCCACGTCAAAAATGTATACGCCAAACGGCGCAGTTGTCAGGGTAAGGAGAAGTTTTGGTGTTAATGGGTAGCGGGAGATGAGGTGACTCGGTGAGGGGTATAGGGTGTAGGGTGGAGGGTGTAGTACCTGCCTTCTCGCGATCTGCACCCTGATGATGACGGCCCCTCGCAATCTTGTAACTTACAGTCCGGCTTATACGCTGGTTCCTACCTATGAGTGTTTTAATCGGTGCGTCTACTGCAATTTTCGAGTTGATCCGGGTCAGGATCGATGGTTGACGCTGGCAGAAGCGGAAGCAAGGTTGCGATCGCTGCCCGTTGCCAACCCGTTGCCCGTGATTGAAATTTTGATTCTCAGTGGCGAGGTGCATCCGCAAAGTGCCCGTCGTGAGGAATGGTTGGAGCGAATTTACCAGCTTTGTGACCTGGCATTGTCTTTAGGATTTTTGCCCCATGCCAATGTGGGACCCTTGAGCCGAGGGGAAATGGCCCGGTTAAAAACGGTGAATGTGTCAATGGGGCTAATGTTAGAGCAACTCACGCCCACCTTGCGGGAGACAGTCCATCGCCATGCGCCCAGCAAAGATCCCCAGTTGCGATTGCAACAACTGGAGTGGGCAGGAGAATTGCAGATTCCCTTTACAACCGGCCTGCTGTTAGGCATTGGGGAGACAGATGAGGATCGCCGCGCCACCCTCGCTGCGATCGCCCAACTGCATACCCAATTTGGGCATATTCAAGAAGTGATTTTGCAGCCCTACAGTCCTGGCAGTAGTGAGGTGTGGAGTGGGGCCGCGTTAAGCCCAACGGAACTGGTCGATTGGGTGGCGATCGCGCGGCAAATCTTGCCCGATGACATTACGCTTCAGGTGCCCCCCAACCTGATTCAAAACTTCCCCATGTTAATAGCCTGTCTGGAAGCGGGAGCGAGCGATTTAGGGGGAATTAGCCCCCATGATGAAGTAAATCCGGACTATCCGCATCCATCCAGTAGCGACCTGAAAGCTCAGTTGGCGATCGCTGACTGGCAACTCGTCCCGCGATTGCCTGTGTATCGCCATTACAACAGTTGGCTTGAAGGCCGCTTGGGGGAAGCCGTTCAGCGATGGCAGGATGCAATTTCACCGCAAGTTATTGACTAATATTCTCAAGTATTTATAGGATGAGGCAAACATCTATTGAAAAATAGATTCATGTTCTTCTAGTGATAATTCTTCTAGTGGTATTCTTTTCGCCGAGGACGGATCAGCATTGAAGCAATGCGTACCAGGATGGTGTTCGGGCCTGCTCCCCTGGCTGGTGGCAGCGGGAATTCATGGATTGTTGTTATTTGTGCCGCTGTCCCCGGCATCGAATTTGGCAAAATCTTCGTCGCAGGGCAAAGTTCGGTTAATGAACATTTCTGAAGCGCCCAAGACTCCACCGTCGGCCAAACCGACTCCGGCGATCGCCAACCCCTCTACGTCATCCCTGGTGGTTGCCAAACGTAAACCCCCCGTTGCAACCCAGCCAAAGCCGCGTCCCGCCTCGCCCCCACCTCCCACCCAAGCAGCGGCGCAACCGCCAGCCAAAACTGCCACCGCTGCCCGCCCTACGCCAACTGGCCCAACGCCCCCCAAACCCAAACCCACCCCAAAATCCGCGATCGCCCCGGATGATCTCGTGGTAAACCTGGCGCAATTGCCAGATACGCAGCCCTGTCAACGGGTCGAAGGCTGTTGGAAATCGAACAAAAGCCAGTGGCGGGCAGTGTATGCCAAAGTTCAGCAACAGTTTACAGCGCAGGGATTTACCGTCACTGAACTGGAACTGGAGGATGACACCGGCTTTCGAGTCAGCCAGATTGCCAAAAGCGGCGCAACGAAGTACTACCTGCACCTATTTTCAACGCTGGAAGGCACCGTCTACATCCTGAACCCAACCCAGTTGAGTAAGGATGAAGTGGAACAACGCCTGACGCCAGCCGGATAAACGGGCTAGTGTCGGGGAAAGACCCGCAACGCTGAGTCGGCCACCGAAAGCCGAACGCGGGTTCCTACAGGCAGGACTTGGGGCTGGGTACTGAGGGCATGAAGTTCTTGCCCAGAAGGAGTCAGCAGACAATAGCGATGCTCCCGGCCCAAAAACTGGCGATCGCGAATCACCACGGGGGCGGCCTCATCGGGTTCCAGTTGCAAGTCCTCCTGGCGAATCATCAGGTCAGCCGTAGGGGAAGCCAGAGGCGCGGGGCAGACGGGGATGAAACAACCCACTTCCGTTTCCCAGGTGTTGCCCTTCAAACTGGCCGGCAGGAAGTTAGCCTGGGTGACAAATTCGGCCACAAAGCGGGAGGCTGGTTCTTGATAAATCGTTTCTGGGCGACCAAATTGCTCAATTTGCCCATGTCGCATCACTGCCACCCAATCGGAAATTGACAGTGCCTCTTCCTGGTCATGGGTGACAAAAATGGCAGAGATACCTGTCTTCTTCAAAACCGTCCGAATTTCTTCCCGCAAGCGTAAACGCACCTGCACGTCCAGATTACTCAGGGGTTCATCCAGCAGAATCAGCGCCGGACGGGGGGCCAGAGCGCGGGCCAGGGCGACTCGTTGTTGTTGCCCACCAGAAAGTTCATGGGGATACCGCTGCTCCAAACCCTGGAGACCCACCAGGGCGATCGCTTCCGTGCTCAAATCCTCAACTTGCCGGGGGGTAAAGCGTCTTGCTCCTTTGCGTCCCTGGTTAGCCAGTCCAAATGCTACATTTTTGGCTACCGTTAGATGGGGAAACAGGGCGTAATCTTGAAACACCATTCCCACATCTCGCTGCTCTGGTGGATGGCAGGTAGTGTCACTCGCAACGATTTCTCCATTTAGCGCGATCGTGCCCGCTTGAGGCGACTCGAACCCCGCAATCATTCGCAGCAGAGTCGTTTTACCACATCCCGATGAACCCAGCAAACCCAGCAAATCTCCCTGCTGGAGTGAAAACGATACTTGATTAACCGCAGGAACACCGTTTTTGGTGTATTGCTTAGTAATCTGCTTCAGTTGCAAAATTTCGGCTTGACCCATTGCTATCCTGAATAATTCTGTGATGAGGCTAAACTGCTTTATTGCAATTTATCATCAATAGTCGCACGACTATAGTAAAGTAGACATCGGAATCTTTCTCAATTGGGTATCGAGTTCGCCGAAGGAAGCAGCGAGGATTTTATGGCAGGTACATCGCCCCCCGTCAGTGCGTCCCGTTCGCGGGGTGCAGCTCTGACTCGATCGCTCCTCCCCGGCAGTTGGACTGGAGCCGTGTTGGCGATCGCCACCCTAATTGCAGCCCCAGTTCTGGTGATTTTAGCAGGCATCCTGACTAATTCTTCCGGGACCTGGCAACATCTCGCCGCCACAGTCCTGGCGACCTACATGACAAACTCACTCCTGCTGCTGCTGGGGGTTGGGGTGGGGGTGTTACTGGTGGGGGTGGGTACGGCATGGCTGATGACCATGTGCCGCTTTCCCGGTCGGCGCATCTTTGAATGGGCACTGTTGCTGCCGCTGGCTGCACCCGCCTACCTCCTGGCTTACGTTTATACCGAATGGTTAGCATTCTACGGTCCTGTGCAGACGACGCTGCGGGGGTGGTTTGGCTGGGAAACGGTACAGGATTATTGGTTCCCCAATGTGCGATCGCTCTGGGGGGCGGCGTTGATGCTGATCCTGACGCTCTATCCCTACGTGTATCTGCTGACCAGAACCGCCTTCTTGGCTCAATCCACCTGCACGTTAGAGGCCAGTCGTAATTTGGGTTGTAGTCCCTGGCGCAGTTTCTTCACCGTGGCCCTGCCTTTAGCTCGTCCAGCGATTACTGCCGGATTGTCTCTGGCGTTGATGGAAACTTTAAACGATTTTGGGACAGTGCAATATTTTGGGGTGGATACCTTTACCACGGGCATTTACCGCACCTGGTTTGGCATGGGGGAACGGTCCACCGCGATGCAGTTGTCGGCGATGTTGCTCCTGTTTGTGCTGGGGCTAATCGTGCTGGAACGCTGGTCGCGCGGACGGGCGAAGTTTTACCAAACGGCCAATACCATTCATCAACTTTCCAGCTACCGCTTAACCGGCTGGCGAGCGATCGCGGCTTTTTTTACGTGCCTGCTGCCAGTCCTGTTGGGCTTGTTGATTCCGGGTGGATTGTTGCTCCAAATGGCCCTCACTCCGGCCAGTGCCGAGAATGATGGCTCCAGTGATTTTGGGACCAGTGATTTTGGGGCCAGTGATTTTGCGAATAGTGGAGCAGTCGCCAGCCCTGGGAGTGAGTTCTGGAATTACGCCCACCACAGTTTTACGCTGGCTCTGCTGACTGCCGCGATCGCGGTGCTTTTATCTATTCTGCTGGCCTACGGATTGCGCCTCTTCCCGCGCCCTGCGATTCGCTTGGCCACTCAAGTCTCCGTCATGGGATATGCAGTGCCCGGTTCAGTCATTGCCGTTGGCATTCTGGTGCCTCTGGGGTTGTTGGATAACACGATCGATGGTTGGATGCGATCGACATTTGGCATTTCTACCGGGTTGCTATTTAGTGGCACGATTACAGCCCTGGTCTATGCCTATCTGGTGCGTTTTCTGGCCGTGTCTTTTAGCAGTGTGGATGCTGGCCTGACCCGCATTAAGCCCAGCCTGGATGATGCCTCCCGTAGTTTGGGCCATACCCCCACCAGTACGCTCGTACGGGTCCATGCGCCTTTAATGTGGAGCGGCATTTTGACCGCAACCATGCTGGTGTTTGTGGATGTAATGAAGGAACTGCCTGCCACCCTAATTGTGCGTCCGTTTAACTTCGATACGCTGGCGATTCGGGTTTACAATCTTGCTTCCGATGAACGGTTACAGGAAGCAGCGGCCCCGGCCCTGGCGATCATGCTAGTAGGGTTGGTGCCCGTGATGCTGCTCAGTTGGCAGATTGCCCGATCGCGATCGACGGCTCGATAGGGTTGGCGAGACTACAATCACCCCGCGATCGAGTCCCTTCTCAGGAGGGAGGGAGTTACACAGCATCCCAGCAAGATTGAAGTAGGTGTAAAGCCCGTCTTCAGCTTGAAAGGAAACGAATAATGTTGAAAAGAGTTGCAGTAACCCTCGCCCTGGCTGTGTTTGGCTTATTTATCGCATTAGGTTCATCCGTTGTGGCTCAAAGCAACGTAACCCAACCAAATGTTGCCCAAACCGAGATGGCCCAGACCGAGATGGCCCAAACCGAGATGGCCCAGACCAATACCGCTCAAACCAATATCGCTCAAACGAATCGTCCCGTTGTGGTATCGCCCACGAATAGCCAATTGAATGAGATCGATCGCGCCTACATGATGACGGCAGCGGAAGCAGGCATTGCCAATATCCAAATGGGACAATTGGCGTTGCAGCGGGCTACCAGTTCCCAGGTAAAACAGTTTGCTCAAGCAGAAATCAACGAACAACAAGCCGTATCTACTGAATTAAAGCGCATCGCACCCCAGGTTCAGGTTTCTTTGCCCACCGCACCTAGCCCTAAGTATCAAGCGGCTTTGCGTCAATTGTCGCGGCTGTCTGGCCAGCAATTTGATCAGGCATACCTGAGCGAAGGGGGGGTGAATGCTCACCTGGAAAATGCCGCCACCTTCCAGCGGGAGGCCGCTTTTGGTCAAAATCCTGACCTGGTTCGTTTGGCTAATAGTGGTTTACCAATCATTAATCAACACTTTGCCGCCGCCAGTTCCCTGACCAATTATCGCTTTGCTCAAGTGCCGCAACGGTTTAACGGCACGGGGACTCCCGCTTCCCAAAATCCGCAAACCACGACACCTCGCCCAGCACAATAATTGTGAAGCGGAACACCGTTTGTAGCAAGAAAATAAGGCGATCGCGATTCCAAGTGAGGCCGCGATCGCCTTTAAATTCACAATTCTAAATAACCAATGCCAATACTAAAGGAGTACAGATTAATGCAAATAGAGTAACAACAATAATTGTAATCAGCCTAAACCGTTTACTGGTTAAAAGTTGCTTCAATAAAATATGTTTTCTTTTTTTACTACTAACTCTAAATTTTTTGATTGGTGATGTTTTTATCTCTGGGCGCAGAATCTTTCCGTCTAAGGATTGGAGTTCATACACTTCAATCCAATCGGCAGCTTTGCGTTCAGATTTACGAGCATAAACTTGAATTTTTTTAATGCGGTCAACTTGCAGCCTTAACAATCCATTCAAAATAAATTCGATAGAACTTTTGGGTTCTATTAATTGATCAGATGTCAGTGTCACTCGCAAGCAGCCATCTTTAAAGCTCACTGCTGCGGTAACCCCTCTCGGCTGAAGTTGCCGATTCATTAATATTTCAAGTGCTTTTGGATTCCCTTCTTTAGCACTTTCAACAAGATCGCTTTTAGCTTCTAGCATGGGATAAGGATACAAAGACCATAGTTAACTCTTCTTTCACTCCATACATCCAGAAATCCGATAACTTCATGGTCTCTTTAATCAAGAAAAACAGCCTGACTCAAGCAGTCAGGCTGCTAAGAAAGATAAATTGTTATGACATTCCACGTTAACGAGTTTCAGTGTGGAGAGCGTCCTTAATCTTGGCTTTAATTTCCTGTTCTTTCTTGGCTACAAAGGAACCAGCTTGAGCGAATTTTTCGCCAAGTCCCACTTGAGTTTTTTCAATCGGATCAGATTTACCAGCTTCTACTTCAGTTCGATTTTTCTCGTACCAAATTTTAGCCGTATCCCAGTATTTTTCAAGCTGATGTTTGACCTGGTCGTAGCGATCGCCGTATTTTTCCGCTAACCGCTCATCCAAAACCGCTAGTTGACTTCTTAACTTGGTGTATTGTTCCTGCACCACCGCAAATTGTTTACTGTCACGCACAGTTTCAACAATTCTTTCTAAAACGGTTTTCACATCTGAGGAAGAGGATTGATTGGCTTCCGTTTCGATCGCCACCAGTGCGCCATCCACCTCCGCTTCAAGTTGTTGATTTTGGGCATCCAGTTCCGTCTGGAGTTGGTCCATTTGAGACTGAGTATCGGCGATCGCGGTCTGGCGCGATTCCCGAATCCCATCTACCACCCCCTCTACCGATGCCATCATTTCCGCTTTCGCTTCTTGACCGCGTTCTTTGACTAATTCAATCACTGCACCGATCGCATCTCTGGCGATCGTGCGAATCTCACCAGAACCGACCTTAATTTCGCCTACCGCTTGAGCCACAGCCGTCTTTACAATTTCACGAATGCGATCGCTTCTCAGGCCGCCTTCTTGCTTCGCTTTTTCCAGATCTGCGGTAATCCGCTCTTTGAATTCCGTCGTCATCATCCCATCTCCTTTCAACAATCAGGGAACTCATCAACTCGAACACACGACTAACCGACACATGCAACCAATACCAGAGAGACAGCCCAACTAACTCAAGGGCATCACTTCAGCATCCACTACCGCTACATCATCTGCGGATTGGGTCTTTTTATGTTTTTGCGCCTTCCGGTGATCGTTCAACAGTTGAGAAACTTCTGTTATTACTATGGTGGCAAGCAACCCATCATCAATCCATCCCACAATGGGTAGAGCATCAGGAGCAATATCAAACGGGTTGAGCAGATACACCAACGAGCCAGCGATCGCCCACCAGCGATATTTAGGATGGCGAATCACAGACCGAAGTGCGGTATAAATCCAGTTCGTAAATGTCCTCACAAATGACCGTTTCATTGATTAACTCCTGCAATTTCTATATTTATCCTCACTGATTCGCTGAGAAAAATCTGGTGTGGAAAACCCTTGCAAAAGTGGTACTAATCCCACCTGAAGACGGTTTACCGACCTGAGCAGGAGGAGATCCGTAGGGGAATGGCGCAGGAGAACCGGAGGAAAGGCCGTGCCAGGAGTTAGGGCGTTGCTGAATGCAAGTATGATTTGCCCTCATCCCCAACCCTTCTCCCCCAGGAGAAGGGAGCTAGAAATCTTGTTCCCTCGCCCCTTGGAAGAGGGCTAGGGTGAGGGAGAATTCTGATATTCATACCTCAATTCAGCAACGCCGAAGTTAGAGGCGGAATGTTAGCGTAAAGCAGGTTTGATTATTTCCACTCTGAACGGAGATAGTACCGCCCAGAAGTTCGGTGAGTCGTTTGACGAGTGCCAAGCCTAAGCCGGTGCCGCCGTATCTCCAGGGGTCGTTGTTGGGGATGCGGTAAAACTTATCAAAGATGCGATCGCGTTCTCGTGCAGAAATTTCTACCCCGGAATTCCGAATCTGAATGTGTAACAGTTTTGCGGGAGGACAGGAAGTGGGCGATCGAAAATGAACATCCTGGACGCTGCTGGTGTGCGCTGCAATGGTAATGACACCACCCGCGGGGGTATATTTGCAGGCGTTAAGGAGTAATTCTGTTATCACTCGCTCCAGATAAAACAAATCCGTGTTCAGGATTGGTAAATCCGCTGGCAGATCCATCACCAACGCCTGTTGTTGCCGCTGGCAGCGCGTGCTGTAGGGTTCGGCAATGTGGGGTAGAAAAACAGGCAGTTGGATCGGAGTCAGCGTTAAGGGTTCGGAGCCAGAGTCTAACCGGGTCAGGTCTAGCAAATCATTAATCAGTTGGATTTCTCGCTGACATTCATCCACCAAAATTTGAAAATACCGACTGATAGTAGCGGCTGGATCGGCGAGCAGACCCAGGGGACGCAGATGAATGTCTAGCATTTGCGTGGCCATTTTGATACTGGCAATCGGGCTGCGAAGTTCGTGGGAAACGGTGCTTAAAAAGTCGTCTTTTAATTGGTTGAGCCGTTCTAATTCGTGAACCTGCCCTTGAGCCGCCTGGTACAACCGCGATTGCCGCAGGGCGATCGCACATTGATTGGCAACCTGTTGCACCAGTTGCACTTCCTGGCCATTAAACGTCTCTGCGTGAGGTTTGAACAACCACAAATCACCCAACACGCTTTGATCATCCGCGATCGGGCAGGCCAAAATCGTTTGAGATGGTTGATGTGGTCGGAGCACGTTTTGGCCGACCAAGCAAAATAAGCAATACTGCCCCTGCAACAATTGGTTATACAAATTAGGGTCAGAACTATCCTGCATTAAACAGCTCCAGTCAATGCTCACAAAGCCATGATTGGTGTATTCGTATTGGATAGTAGAAACTGTTTGATCATGACTATAGATCGCAGTATCGCAAACATCAGCTTTTAAGGCGATCGCTAATTCTTGCACCACCTGACGAAGAATCTTTTCCTCATCCAGGCTGTCTCGGATGCTGTCTGTAATCCGTTTCAACAAAGCTTCAAATTCAAGTGATTGTTGCAGTTGAGTGGTACGTTCTTGTACCTGTCGTTCTAGCGTTTCATTTAACTGTTGTACCTGTTGATGTAGTTCTGCTTGTTGAATTGCGATCGCCAGTTGGGTCGCCAGTTGGGTTAGCAATTCACCTTCAAAGAGTTGCCATTGGCGAGGCGAACTACATTGATGGGCCACAAGCAATCCCCACAAGCGTTCTCCCTGCCGAATCGGCACAACCAATTTGGCGCGAACCTGTAACTGCTCCATCAATTGCACATGACAATCGGAATATCCAGCGGTGTAAATGTCTGCGATGGCTTTGACATACCCTAATTGATACTGCTGCCCGTGGGTTTCCACGAAGTAGAAGTCAGTAATCTGCATCCCCAGAATCGATTGCCATCCCGCTGCTAAGGATTCTGTGACAATTACACCGCTCCAATCGGGTTCAAATTGATAAATAATTACCCGTTCAGTTTGCAGAAATCGCCGGACTTCAGCCACCGTAGTGTTGAGAATGCTGGAGGTATCGAGCGATCGCCGAATGTCTTGAGCAATCTCGTAAATCATCCGTTCTCGCTCAGTTTGCAACCGCAAGGCAACTGCGGTTTGTTTGCGATCCGTGACATCTCTGGAAATACACAGAATGGACTCAATCGTTTGATAGTCAGAAAATTCTGGTGCGATCGCCATTTCAAACGAACGCACTCCCTGTAGTGTGGGGGTATCAAATTCTATGAGTTGTTTCTGACCAGTGTGTAGTAGTCTGGCCACCGCCGCTTCCCAGGCGTTAACCATGCCCTCGTCCATCCCCAGATCACGGCAAGATTTCCCTAAAAATTGGCTACCTGGAATTCCAGTTATTGCACTCAATGATGGACTGACGTACAAGTGTCGCAGGTCTAAATCAAATCGCTCGATAATATCGGGAGAGTTCTCTACTAGATTCTGATATTGTTTCTGGGACTCTGCAAGCGCGAATTCAGCCTGTTTGCGCTCCGTAATGTCTCGCAGGATGGCGGTGTAGAGGGTGGTGGCTCCATGTTGCAACTTGGAGATTGAGACTTCCGCCGGAAACTCGGTGCCGTCCTTCCGTCGCCCACAGACTTCACTGCGATCGCTGCCCATGCGGCGGGCCTTCCCCGTAGAACTCGCAAAGTCGTTGACATGTTGCTGATGACGCAATGCAAACCGTTCGGGCAGGAGGGTATGTAGAGGTTGGTGGAGGACTTCGGAGGCCGTATACCCAAAGATCTTTTCGGCTCCCTGATTGAACAATGTAATCTGGTACTGGTCATCGACCGAAATGATGGCATCATTCGCAATTTCTAAAATCCCGGCAAATCGCGCTTGCGAAGTATGCAGGGCGGCTTCCACCTGTTTGCGATCGCTAATATCCTGTACAGTGCCAAACAGCCCAGTGACGATCCCCTCGGCATTGACGATCGCCTTACCTCGCCCTTCAACGTGACGCATCACCCCATTCGGTTGATCAATTCTCAGGTCTAATTCATAAGGTTTCTGGAACGCAATCACCTGTTCGACCGCCTCCATCAACTTCGCTCGATCCTCCTCGTGGTGCAGCCTGACGAGTTCGGTGTAGGTCGGTGCTGCCTGCGTCGGGTCCATGCCAAAGATCCGAAAAACTTCGGCAGACCAGGTAATTTTTTTCGTGTTCAGGTCAAATTCCCAGTTACCAATCTGGGCAACGTGTTGAGCGGCGGCCAGGTTAGCCTCGCTTTGCCGCAGTCTGGCTTCTGCCTGCTGGCGAGCGGTAATATCTTCAAAAATATACAGTCTGCCAAAATAGCGATCGCTTTGATCCCGAATTTGACCAGAAAACCGTCGAATGGTCCGGCCATCCACAAAGGCAATTTCGTCCTCGATCGTGATGCGGTTCGCTTCATCCTGTAAGGGTTTGCAGGAGGCCGCAAAGGCTGGAAGATCGGCAATCAACGGTAAGCACGCAGGAATCAAATCCCGATTCTTCAGCTTGCCACAACGGATCTGGGCGGCTAAATGCTCAATTCCCCAAATCTCACAAAAGCGCTGATTGAAATACAAAATTTCATCGGTGCGATTATCCACCACGAAAAAGGCCAGGGGGGCGGCATCGGTCATTGTGCGGAGGAGCGCTTGTTGCCACCCTAGCTCGGTCTGCACCTGGTGTAATGCTGTATTCCGGTGCTCCAGAGTGCGGGTTAAATTTTGGTTGGAGTAGTGCAAGCGTTGGGTTTGCTGAAGGTGTTGAATGGCAATTCCAACTTGTATGCCAATGTGCTGAAGCATCTGAATTTCGATTGCTTGCCAGCAACGAGGCTTGCAACAGTCATGAACAATCAACAGACCCCACAATTGCGGACGCGGGGAACATGCCTCAGACTCGTGGGGTAGAACTGTTGCCCCATCCAACGATTGGCAGAAAATGGGGACAACCAGATTGGCCCTCACCTGCAGTTGTTTAAGAAATTCAATGTAACAGGGCGTAAAATGGCTGGTTTCGATGTCTTCAATCAGGCTAACCGTACCTGTCTGGTAAAGCGCATCCCATTGACCCGGAAGACACGGATCATAAATTAACTGCCCCTGAAGGGGAGGCGTTCCTTGTTTAACCGATTCCGCCGCGATTACACCATCGCCGTCCAGTAGCAGTTGATACACAAGCACGCGATCGCTATCCAGCAAACGTCTAGCGTGACCAACAGCTATTTGCAAAACCTCTGGCAAAGAGGGTTGTTGATGAAGCTGAAGGGTAATTGCCGCTAACGTTTCCAGGAGATGTTCAGGGTGCACCTTAAATTGCCCCAAATGCTGGCGATGCGTAGCCATGATTGCGATCAAGACAGATGATCGTAGTATTCACTATTACCACCTTTTAAGAAACAGTGCGGCACCCGAAAGACCGTTTCTAAAACATTTCTCAATATAATTTGCCAAAGGTAAAATAGACCCTGCTGCGGCAGTGGTGTTTTGGGTCGTAGGCCAGCTCAGGTCGTCGAAGGACTCTCTCTCTCGGCTGAGAATTGAGAAACAACAGGTTCGCGATCGCGCTCAACGATGCCCCCATTACCATCATGTAATTCATCGCCTGGGGGATTTGTGGGCGGTTTGCGGCGTTGCTGGAACCGTTCTTCCAACGACTTAATCACCACATACAACACCGGCACAATAAACAAACTGAGAATCGTTGCCACGACCATCCCACCCACAACGGCGGTGCCCAACGATTGCCGTGAAGCCGCTCCGGCACCCGTCGCAATCAGCAACGGGACCGCGCCAATAATGGTGGAAATCGCCGTCATCAAAATCGGGCGTAAGCGTTCTCGGCAGGATTCCATCACCGCTTTAACTACGCTCAAACCCTCTTCCCGCCCCTGATTCGCAAACTCCACAATCAAAATACTGTTCTTACTGGCCATGCCAATCAGCATCACAAACCCAATTTGGGTATACACATCGTTGGCGGTACCGCGCAGCAAGACGGCAATCAGTGCGCCCAAAATCGCCAACGGCACCGTCAGCATAATGATGATGGGGTCGATGTAGTTTTCGTATTGCGCCGACAGCGTCAGGAAGACAAAGACAATGCCCAGCCCGAAAATGATGAACGATGAGCTACCAGCTTGAATTTCTTCCAACGATAAGCCAGACCATTCATAGCCAAAGCCTTTGGGCAGAGTTTCTGCTGCCACCGCTTCCATTGCCTTGAGGGCCTGCCCGGAACTGACCCCTGGAGAAGGGGCACCCGTGATGTTGATGGCGCGGAACAGGTTGTAGTGGGGAATGATCGACGGGCCAATGGTTTGCGTCACCCGCACTAGATTAGCCAGGGGAATCATCTGACCCGTTTGCGATCGCACATAGAGCCGTTTGATATCATCCGGGTTGGAGCGAAACTGACTATCCGCCTGCACATAGACGCGGTAAGCCCGATTGAACTGGTTGAAGTCATTCACATAGGTCGAACCCAGTAACACTTGCAACGTGTTGAACACGTCTTCGACCGATACCTGCAATTGATTGGCCCGCACGCGATCGACTTCTACCGTAATCTGGGGCGTATTGGCGTTGAAGGTAGGACGCAAGCCCGTCAACTGAGGACTTTGGGCCGATGGATAGGTCGAGGCTCTGGCCATAAATTTACCCAGGACTTCGCCCATTGTGTTGAAGCCTAAGCCAGTGCGGTCTTGCAGGTAAAAATCAAACCCACCAAATTGGCCTAACCCTTGAATGGAAGGTGGCGCGATCGGAATCACCGTGGCTTCCTTGATCGCCAGCATTTGAGGAAATAGCCCAAAGGGTTTGGGGAAGAATCCTCCCACCACCGACTGCACCGATTGATCCGCGCCGCGTCGTTCTTCCCAGGGTTTGAGCAGAGTGAAAATCAGGCCATTGTTGGGAGTGGCCCCACTAAAACTAAACCCACCCACCGCAAAGACACTGGCCACTTCAGGCCGCGCCTTGAGCAATGTTTCTGCCTGCTCCAACACTTGTTCGGTGTAGTTGAGGGAAACGCCTTCTGGGCCTTGCACGATGGTAATAAAGTAACCCTGGTCTTCTTCTGGCAAAAATCCACCCGGCACAATCGTATATACCCAGTAGGTGAGAGCCAGCAGCGCCGCAAAGACCCCCAACACCAGATTTTTGCGTTTGATAAAGCCGCGTACATTGTTGCTGTAGCCGTCGCGGGTGTGATCGATCGCGCGATTAATCCGATTAAAAAACCAGTTGTTGGGAGTTTGGCCCCGTTTCAACAATAACGCCGACAACATGGGCGTAAAGGTGATGGCATTGAAGGTAGATACGACAATCGCAAAGGCGATGGTCAGGGCAAATTGTCTGTAGAGTTGCCCGGTCGTCCCTGGGAAAAAGGCGACTGGCACAAACACCGTGATCAACACTAGAGACGTAGCAATGACGGCTCCAAACAGGGAATTCATCGAGGCGATCGCGGCATTGACGGGGCGCATCCCGTCTTCTTGAATGCGGCGACTGATATCTTCCACAATCACGATCGCATCGTCCACCACCAACCCTGTCGCCAGGGTCAAGGCAAACAGCGTCAGGGTATTGATCGAAAAATTGAAGGCTTTAACGAAAATGAAGGTGCCAATAAACGCAACTGGGATGGCAATAGACACCACCAGCGCCGCCCGCCAGTTTTGCAGGAACAGGAAGATCACCAGGATCACCAGGCCGATCGCTTGCAACAGGGAAACTACCACCTCTTCGGCCCCAGCTTCAATAAAGTTGGTGGTGTCGAAGGCGACAGCATAGCGCATTCCCGGCGGGAAACTGGCTTCCAGCACTTTCATCTCCGCTTTCACGGCCTGGGCCACATCCAGCGCATTACTGCCAAACTGTTGGGTAATTCCCAAGCCAATGCCCTGGTGCGTCACCCCATCGGGAGGCGTAAAGCGCAATACCGAACTGTAGTTTTCGGCCCCCAGTTCCGCCCGTCCCACGTCTTTCAGGCGCACTAAGGTGCCGGTATTGGTAGTTTTCACCACCACATCGTTGAATTCTTCGATACTCTGAAGTCGGCCCTGAGCCGTGACTGCGTACTGATAAAGTTGGCCCTCCTTGGCCGGGGGTTGCCCAATTTGCCCTGCCCCCACCTGCAAGTTTTGCGATCGCAAAGACGCAATGACATCCTGCGGTGTGAGTTGCCGACTTGCCAACCGTTCTGGGTCCAGCCAGAGGCGCATGGCATACTTCCGTTCCCCAAAAATCTGCACGCCGCCCACACCTTTGATCCGCTTCAGCGCATCACTGATGTAGAGATCGGCGTAGTTACTTAGGTAAATATCATCGTAAATGTCCTTCTCCCCGTTCCCTTCGCGATCGGAATAGATCCCGATCGCCAGCAAAAAGTTGTTATTGGCTTTGGAAACCTGGACCCCCGTTTGGGTCACAGGTCCCGGTAAGCGCGATTGCACCGTAGACACGCGATTTTGCACATCCACCGCAGCAATATCCTGATTGGTACTTAGATCAAAAGTCAGGTTAATGCTGCTGGTGCCATCGTTCGCGCTGGTGGAGGAAATATACTTAACCCCCCGAATCCCATTCAGTTCCCGTTCCAGAATGTTGGTTACGGTCGATTCCACCACCTCCGCACTGGCTCCCACATAGTTGGAAGTAACCGTTACCTGCGGGGGGGCAATGTCGGGATATTGGGCGATCGGCAGCGTGGGAATACAGGCCAATCCCAATAAGGTGATCACAATCGAACATACGGTGGCGAAGACCGGACGTTTGATGAAGAAATCGGAGATGGAAAGAATCATAAAAAGGTGTTGGGAACGGGATACGAGGAGCCTGGGGCCGTCTACCGACGAGCAGCCGTAATCGGGGTGCAGTTTTGCAGTTGCAGAATGCCAGAGGTGACGATGCGATCGCCTGCCGTCACCCCGGCGACCACTTCCTGATTGTTGCCAATGATTTTGCCAAGCTTGATCGGCTTTTGAACGGCAGTGAGTTGGCCGGGTTCCACCTTGACCGGGGGGCCACCCTGGCCAGCGGCGGGTTCTTTACAGCCAGAGTTCTGGAACGGTTGCGCGACAAAGATAAAATCTCGCCCACCCAGGCGGGAAATGGCCGTAGTCGGAACAGTAACGCCGGGGCGCGTGGCCCAAATCACCCGAGTGCGGACAAATTGAGCCGTGCGGAGTTGTCCGGCGTTGGAAAATCTCGCCTTCGCCTGCACCGATTGGGTAGACGGGTCAACATTGGGGGCGATGAAGGAAATTTGCCCGGTTTGTAGAACGCGATCGCTGCTGTCCAGTAATTTGACGGGTAACCCCAACCGCAAATCAGCGGCCCGCTCGATCGGCACCTGAATTTGTACCTCTAGTTCGTTGTTTTGGGTCAACGTTAGCAAGGGGGTAGAAGTATCGACAAAATCACCCACCTTCGACGGAATATTCCCAATCACTCCGGTAAACGGGGCCGAAATCGTGTAAAACCGCAACTGGGCCTGACCTTCAGTGATATTCGCCTGGGCCTGCTCCAGGGCACGCTGATTTCGGCTGACATTGGCCTGCGCCCGACTAATCGCCGCTCGTTGCGCTTGAATATTGGCTTCTGCCTGATTCAATGCCGCCTGAGCCGTTTGCAAGGCATTTAAGCGTTGATCCAGAATTTGCCGACTGCTGGCCCCCTGGTTGTACAGGTCGAGGTAGCGTTCGTATTCCCGCTGATTGAGCTGGACATTCGCCTGGGCTGAGGCTCGTTGGGCCTGGAGCGATCGCAAAGTATCACTGGCATTGGCCACATCGGCTCTGGCGGCTTCCACCTCAGCGACAGCCGTTTCAGCGGCAGCCGTCCGGCTGGCAACCTGGGCGCGTTGTTCCGCTGCATCAATTTGCAAGAGTTGTTGCCCCTGCTGAACGCGATCGCCCGCCCGGACGTAAATCGTAGAAATTTGGCCGCTAACTCGTGGCTGCAACGTGACCGACTGGCGGGAGTCCAGACTGGCCGCATACTCAGATGCATCCTCCAGAGTGGTTGATTGCGGCGAAGCCAGATCAACTGCTGTAAACTGAGGCTTCATCTGACTGAACATCAGAATCGGAAAGATAATTCGGTTAAATACAATCCAACCCACACCGCCCAAAATCGCCAGGGCAATCAGGGCTGGAACCAAAAACCGCCGCCGCGATCGCGGCTTGGGTGTCGCAGGACTACTTGTGGAATAAGGCTGGGCGGAATCGTCGTCTACAGGGGATTGGACTGTAGATGGAGAATTGGTATCGTTGCCACTCATATCAAGCTCTCACAGACCGTCAGGGAATCAATTGCCAGATCAGGCAACGAAATGAAGCATCATTCGTCGCATCGCGCTAAGTGTAAAATTCCAATATTTTTCAATCCAACGGACTCAACTAAAAAACAACAATTACTAAACGAATTCAGATTGCTAGCCGCTCCATTAGCAAAATTTTACAATGCGTAGCAACAAAGTACTACATGAAATCCCAAGGGGGCATCATCCCTCTGAATCACCCAATCGGATGAAGTCAAATCAAACTGTCATATAGATGACTCAAATCATGCCGTTCATTCTTTATTTCTATCGGAGAGAGGATGTTTTTATAGGACCAGGTTTTGAATGATATGGAACGATACACTACCTCGACTGATCATTCATGAAGACTGCATTTTTAATTTTGGGGGCGCAGCGCAGTGGCACTTCTGTCATCAGTCACGTTTTGTCCACGTTTGGGATCAACTTTGGCAATCCACAACGATTTATTCAAGGCGAACACAACCCTATCTTTTTTGAATTGGATTGGGTGAATGATATTAACAATCAAATTGTGCAACAGAGTGGGCATGAGTACATTGATTTTTTTCTGCCCATCGAACTGGATTTTGAAGGAGAAAAGTTTGCCGCTTTGGAGCAAAAGATTCAAGCTTTTGTGTTGCAGGAATGGGGAAATTGTGACGCGATCGCCCTTAAAGATCCACGGTTTTCTCTAACATTTTCGGTGTGGCAACGGGTGTTAACAGCATTAGGATATCGCCTCAACATTATTCTGGCTTTTCGCTGTCCATCTGGTTTCTTAGCATCCAACAAAAAGTTATTTCATAACTGGGCCGGATGGACCGATCAACGTCACTTAAACTTCTGGTTGCAATTCAACCTGGCAGCGATTTATTTCACCCGCCATTGTTCCACCTACTGGATGAATTATGACCATTTGATGGCAGATCCTCAGGCAGAGGTGCAGGCACTGGCAGAGTTTTTTGCGTTGGATCGAGCCGCGATCGCTGCTGCGACATCGGTGATTCAACCCTCCCAATATCATCACCAGACCATCGTTCCCACTGGGTTTCCCCTGATCGACAACTACTACGATCGCCTGCGTCTGCACCAGCTCGATGCCACCGACTACCTGCATTACCGCGAACAGTTCGAGCAATTTCAATCGGCCAAATCACTCCAATCGACTTAATGTGTAGCCATGATTTCTAGCGCCCCTACTGCCACATCCTCCAGATCTCGACAACAATTAGGTTTAACCGTTTGGTTTACGGGATTAAGTGGTGCTGGTAAAACAACCATTAGTCAGCATGTATACGAATCTCTATACACCAGCGGTTACAAAGTTGAATTATTAGATGGTGATTTAGTTCGGCAAACGCTTACCAAAGGATTAGGCTTTAGCCAGGCAGACCGAGAAGAAAATATTCGTCGCATTGGGTTTGTTGCCCATTTGCTAACTCGCAATGATGTGATTGTTTTGGTATCTGCGATTTCACCTTATCGTGCAGTTCGAGATCAAGTACGACAACAAATCGGGGCATTCATCGAAGTGTATGTGAATGCCCCCTTGGAAGTGTGTGAACAGCGAGATGTCAAGGGATTATATCAACGGGCACGCGCGGGAGAAATTAAACAATTTACTGGCATTGATGATCCCTATGAAGCACCGATGAACCCTGAAGTGATTTGCTATACCCAGGTGGAAGCGATCGACCAGAGCGTGACAAAAGTGATGCAAGTCATTTTGCAGCACCAGACAAGCGCGAACAACGAGCAAAATTCATTCGGTTGAAATTCTAGAAAGCGGTTAAGAAAAAATTTTGGTATACAGTTCGCCATACACCCGCTGTAAATCGTGCAATTGATAATGGGCATTAAGGCCGCTGGGGTTGGGCAACACCCAAATCAGCGTCTCATGCAATAGTTCCGCCTGCAAACCCATCACCGCCTTCGGACGATTAAAGGCAACGCGATAGGCGCTAATCCCCAACACCGCTAACACTTGCGGTTGATAGTGTTGGACTTTCGCGGCTAATTGCTGTTGCCCAGTGATCAATTCTGCGGGGGTGAGTTCGTCGGCGCGGGCGGTTGCGTGGGAAGCAATATTGGTGAGGCCGTACCCCAGTGACAATAACTCTTGATCTTCAAACGGACTCAAACAGCGATCGCTAAAGCCAGCGGCATGGAGCGATCGCCAGAACCGATTCCCCGGACGAGCAAAATGATGCCCAACTGCGGCACTGTAAAGACTGGGATTAATGCCACAAAATAAAACGTGCAAATTGGGCGCGATGATGTCGGGTAGGGTTTGACCGTAGGCCGCCCGCACTTGGGCTGGAGTCGGTTTGGGATAGGGAGACGGAGAAGATAAAGGTTTTTGCACCGTTGGGCTACACCGCTTCGGGATTCAGGTCAATCATCCGGCGAGTGGTATACGTCCCCACAGGACTCCACAGCAGGTAAGGCAATAGTAACAGAGCTGCTTCCAGCGATCGCGGTGCCACCAGCGCCGCCAGCACACCACCCAGCACAACGCCCAACCCACCCAAAAATGTACCGATCGCCAGACTCCGCGATCGTAGCGTCACGGGAATATAAGCGACCGTGACCAATTCCACCAGAAGATAAAGCCCCATCAGCCCCCAGGTTTTCAAACTCCCTGGTTCATCCTGCCATACAATTCCCGCTGACCAGGCACCACAAAAAAAGGCAACCATCCAGATCAACGGAATCGCCGGTTCAAAAAATAACCAGTTGGGGCGATCGAGTTTTACTGCCCAGGGAATATCCCGTGGGCGAAACAGGAAACTCCCAAACGCAACTAGAAAAGTGACACCGCCAATGATTAACCAGGAATTCAACATGCTTGTTTCCCGTTTCAACGTTCGACAGTTTTAACGGTAATCCGTCTGGTAAGTCTCAACATCCATCGCAAGAACAGGTCAATGGCAGGGTGTTTTGCAGCCGCTCCCGCACACTTTTTTCTCTTCAATTTTGAAAATCTGCGTAATTTCCCTGGTCAGAGATGAAGAGTCAACGCCAGGAGCAATGACCCTGGTGGCCCCAGTCTCTCGAACACGCTGGTGTCTGTGATCTACCACTAGGAAAAATTTCTATGACATTTTCTGCTGTACCTCAGGCTTCATCGTCTCTTACTGGAATTCCGGAATCTCCCCTGGCGATTTCATCCACCACTTCTCTCACCGCGATCGCCCCAGCCAACCTGATCGATCCCCTCCAGGTGAGTTCCCTGACCAGTTCTAGTTCTGCGATCGCAGATGCTCAAAACTCCCTGCGCCCATTCACTCCCGCCCTGCTCGACACCGCCGGAAACACCCTCCTCACCGCCCAAAATTTAGGCGTTTTCAGCGGTAGTAACGTGATCAATGAGTTTGTCGGCTTCAACGACCCAGTGGATTTTTACCGCTTCAGCTTGACCAACTCCAGCAGTCTTTCGCTCTCCCTGGGTGGATTGGGCAATGATGCCGACCTTTACCTGATCCGAGACTTCAACCAGAACGGGCTGGTCGATGATGGGGACATTTTGCAACAATCGATCAATGCAGGCACCACGCCCGAATTTGTGTTTACCCAAAACCTGGCGGCTGGCTCCTACTTTATTGGTGTGGCTCAGTACAGTGGCGATACCAACTATAGTCTGGCCTATGCCGTCGCCCCTGGGGATGCCGGAGACACCCTGGCCACCGCCTCTGATCTGGGTTTACTCACCGGACAGCAAACCATCAGTGGCGATGTGGGGTTTCCCCAAATGGTCAACACCGGCATGATGACGGTCGATCTGAGTGATATCTACCGCTTTAGATTAGATGCCACCAGCAATCTGCAAGTCAACCTGACCGGACTCACCGGCGATGCTGACCTGTACGTGATTCGTGATCTGAACAACAACGGCAGATGGGACGTTGGTGAAGATATTGGCCGCTCCAGCCTGGATGGTTTGGTGAATGAAACAATTAGCTTAACCGGATTAGCCGCAGGCACCTATTTTGTGGAAGTGGCTCAGTTTACAGGGGCGACCAATTACAACCTGACTCTGACGGCAGATAGTGCGGGCAGTACGTTTACCACCGCGCGGAATATCGGCACCCTCACGGGCGATCGCAGCTTTAATGATTTTGTTGGCACCTCCGACGCGATCGATTATTACCGCTTCAACGTCACCACGGCAGGTACTCTTTCATTGCGGCTCGATGGCATGACCGCCGATGCTGATTTGTATCTGATCCGCGATATCAACAACAACGGCATGATGGAACCCAATGAAATCATCGCCGCCTCTACCCTGAGTGGCAACAGTCCTGATAGTGTGAACTTTGTTGACCTGGCGGCGGGCACCTACTACGTGCAAGTCGATCAGTACAGCGGCAACACCAATTACAAACTCAATTTTTCCTTCGCGGCCACTCGTCCCGATCCTGGTAATTTGCTGACAACAGCGACCAACCTCGGCACCCTCAGCGGGCAACGCACCGTCATTGATAACCTGAGCGCCTTGGATCAAGAAGATTTCTACCGCTTCAGCCTCACCACCACCAGCGATCTGCAAGTTGCCCTTACCGGGCTGACTCGTAACGCCGATCTGTTTCTGATTCGAGATGCCAACAACAACGGCATCGTAGACAGCACCGATGTGATTGAATACGCCATGTCACCCCGCGCCCTGACAGAATCCCTGTCCGTTACTGGATTAGCCGCCGGAACTTATTTTGTGGGAGTTCGCGGGTATGGCAACACGACGGGCTACACCCTTTCCCTCACCAGTGATGCGGCAGGTTCGACCTTAGCCACCGCTCGCAACATTGGCACCTTGAGCGGCTTTGGTTCCCGTTTCACGGATTACCTCAGTTCTCAGGATGGCATTGATACCTATCGGTTCACCCTCAATAGCCTCAGTAATGTCAATATCAATCTGCCCGCCAATTCCGCCGATTTTGACCTGTATCTGATCCAAGATATCAATGGCAATGGCCTGATTGATATGGGCGAACGGATGAGAATTTCTGAAACCGATGGTAGTTTTAGACCTGAAGCGATCGCGATGAATTTGGCGGCGGGTATCTATTACGTTCAGGTGATGCAGTACAGCGGTGCCGCGAACTACACCCTGAATCTAAATTCCACGCCGCTGACCCTGCTGTTCTAACTGGGTTTGAATTAGCGTTATCCTCTGGCATCAATTGAAAGGACACTCATTGGGGGCGATCGCCCCCTTTTTGTTGGGCCAAGAAAATTCCAGCAAATGCTCAAGCTGTCTACACAGAAGGTCTGGAGATGGTTGATAATAGAATGCTGCCAGTCAGGAGGATTTCATGACCACATCGCCATCATTTGACCCCTCTGAAGCTCTCCGTACAGATGTGAATCGGCTGCTCGATCGCGCTTCCACCATGAAACATGGGGAGTTAATTCAGCTTGCACTGGCGACTATTGTTCGGATGTCAGAGGATGAGATTGATCGGCTAGATTGGAAAATTTTGAATGCTTCCCTGCAAGATATGGAGCGGGCCTTCCGGGCTTTCTACCCGTATCGCCATGTACGAAAAATTTCCATTTTTGGCTCTGCTCGAATTGCGTCAGGCACCCCAGAGTATGAAATGGCTGTGGAATTTGCCCGCCGCGTCGCTGACCTGGGGTTTATGGTGATCACTGGCGCCGGACCGGGCATTATGCAGGCAGGCAATGAAGGAGCCGGACGGGAAAAATCGTTTGGGTTGGGCATCCAACTGCCTTTTGAACAGGGATCAAACCCATTTATCGAGGGCGATCGCAAGCTAGTTCCGTTCAAATACTTCTTCACCCGTAAATTATTCTTCCTGAAAGAAAGCGATGCCCTGGCCCTATTCCCCGGTGGCTTTGGCACCCTGGATGAAACCTTTGAATGTCTTACCCTCAGCCAAACCGGGAAATCTTTACCCATGCCCCTGGTGCTGATTGATCGCCCCGGTGGGCACTACTGGCACGATTGGTTGGAACATGTCGAAAAACAACTGCTGAAACGACGTTTAATCAGTCCGGCGGATTTCAACCTGTTTACCATTACCGATCAACTGGATGAAGCCTGCGACGCGATCGCCCAGTTCTACCGGGTTTTTCACTCCTGCCGTTACATTGGCAATCGGCTGGTGATTCGCCTGAATACCGACATTTCCGACGATGCCGTCGAAGAACTCAACCAAAACTTTAGCGATATTTTAACCAGAGGCCGGATCGAAAAAAGCCACGCCCTCCCCCAGGAAGCGCAAGATATGTCGATTGGTAAAGCCCGTCTGCTCCTACACTTTAACCAGCATGACCTCGGACGGTTATATCAGATGATCGGTGTGATTAACCGCCTCGGCACAGAGCAACAACCTGAAGATTCTCAGCATCCAGAGCGGAAGTAGCAAGTGTTTCTGCTAACATGAGGCGATCTTCTGGCGAGGCTTGCCCAATGGCTCCAACGTTAACGCCCCAACTGGTCAATCTTCCTCTGTTAGCAGAACTGATAGATGGATTACCCAACATTTCTGGATGGGAAGATGCCGTTACCACAGTCACTCGTCGCTCTGCACCTGTGTTTTTAACCAACTCAAATGTGCCGTTGGATCAGGTGCATTCTGCCTGTGCGATCGCGCTCCATATGCACCAGCCCACTGTCCCCGCTGGCTGGGATGGCGGCTTGATCAACAACCTGCAATATATGTTTGAGCATCAGGGCGAAGGCGACAACCACAACGCTGCTGCGTTTGCCTGGTGTTACTCTCGCATGGCCGACTTTATTCCCGAACTGGTGGGCAATGGAGCCAATCCCCGGGTCATGCTGGACTATTCCGGTAATTTGCTTTGGGGCTTGCGGCAAATGGGGCGCGGCGATGTGCTGGACAACCTCAAACGCATCACCTGTGACCCGACTTATCAGCCCTATGTCGAATGGCTGGGCACCATGTGGGGCCATGCGGTTGTACCTTCCACGCCCATTCCTGATCTAAAACTTCACATTCAGGCATGGCAACACCACTTTGCAGCCATCTTCGGCTGGGAAGCACTGGCCCGCGTCAAAGGCTTCTCCCCACCAGAAATGCACTTGCCCAATCATCCCGACACGCTTTACGAATTCGTAAAAGCCCTGAATGATTGCGGCTATCGCTGGATGATGGTGCAGGAACACACCGTCGAAACGCTGGCAGGTCAGCCCCTCAGTGATAAACACATTCCCCATCGCCTGATCGCCCGCAACGCTCAGGGTGAAACCACGAGCATCATCGTCCTGATTAAAACTCAGGGATCTGATACTAAATTGGTGGGGCAAATGCAGCCCTATTATGAAGCCAAATCTCAGTCTGCCAAACCGACCTTAGGTAACAGATCGGTGCCCTCTCTCGTCACCCAAATTGCTGATGGAGAGAATGGCGGTGTGATGATGAACGAGTTTCCCGCCGCGTTCAAAAAAGCCACCTATGAAATGATGGGACAGTCGCGCACGACTGCGATGACGGGGACGGAATATCTGGAACTGATTGAAGCGGCAGGGGTGCAACCGGAAGATTTGCCAACCTGTCAGCCGGTGGGCCAATTCCAACTTTGGCAACAGATGGCGCAACAAAGTGGAACAGTAGCGGAGGCGATCGCGGCCATCCGGCAAACCAACCCCAACTTTCACATGGAAGGCGCTTCCTGGACTAACCACATTAGCTGGGTGCAGGGCTATGACAACGTGCTGACCCCCATGACCCGCCTCAGCGCCCAATTCCATGAAACCTTTGATGCAAAATTGTCGGCGCAACCTGATTTAACCCGCAATCCAGCCTATCGGCGTGCCCTTCTCCACAACTTGGTGCTGCAAACCAGTTGCTTTCGCTATTGGGGGCAAGGTCTATGGACAGACTACGCCCAACGCCTCTTTGACCAGGGAATGGCCGCATTGGCCGCTTCTCCCTAGTCAGGCCGCAGCTAACCCTGTTGGCCCAGAACAAATTTATGTTCACACAAAAGCGCGATCGCCCCTCGAAAGACGCGATCGCGTTTCCGAAGTTGGCAGTGGTTATGAATCTTTTTGTTCTCGCCCGGATTCTTTCAACAATTGGGAGAAGTGGCTGAGGTCATCAATTGACTGGGGTGCTGGATACACAACTCCAGAGGACTCCGCTATAGATTTATCGATCAGCGCTCGAACAGCCCGTAAATCATCTCGGTGCTGTAACACATAAGCTCTCAGTTCCTGCCGATTCATCGCTTGAAAGTCTGGCTGCGTCATAGAAGTCTCCAGGTTCCGTCAGAATTAATCAAAATCTCTGTTTCCTCACCTGCTAGGGCGTGTCATCAATTAACTATCAACCCAAGGTAGAATCGATGGCTGTGCTCAGTCAAGCTTCACGAGAGGTGTACCAAGATGACGTGCCGCTATGCACTACGGGATGACCAATGGGAACGCATTCAGAATCTCCTG
>JANRIS010000034.1:0-26691 GCA_033764685.1 Leptolyngbyaceae cyanobacterium bins.349 | reverse complement strand
GGCATACAGTTGGCAGTACTCATCGACAAATCGAACGGTTGGTCGAGCCTCTCTTGACGCTGGCATAGGACGGTAGACACCCTCTCAAATGGTCTGCTCCTATTCTAAATTCCTCTCGTCAGTGTGACCGAAGAGGGTTATGAATAAACAGTTGTTAGTGACCAACTTTCGAACTGAGTTTGGCTTGTTTTTCCCAAAATTGGAATGATAAGAAAAAATTTATGTTGAACTATTATTGCCTCGCAATCGTTTACAAATAACACGTTGTATACCTTTATACAAGCTCCATACGACCAAACGGTTTCGGACTTATTGTGAGAGATGATTAAAGCAGGGGATAGTCGCACCGCGTCTTAGTCAGAGGGAAGGTGGCTGCTCTCTTCGCATTTTATTTAAATTGCTTCAAAGAGAAAAATTCTGGAGTGTGAGATTGAGCAAAGTTAAACCTGTGATGAAAGAGTTGCTAGTACCCGTTATCTCTACTACTGGAGGTGAGGTCAAAGTTGGTATAAGTTAGGTCAAAGTTAGTATAAGCTAGGTCAAAGTTCAATCTTCTTAACACAGTTGCTTGCTACTAAACCAAGACCTTAAGAGCTTCATCGCAGAGGGCGGGTATTTTCGCCTTTTCTGCTGTGGATATAGAACCATAGCTCAGTGCCCTGAGATGTTCAACGTAGTTCCTTTTGGTAAATTAAATAACAGACACAGAACATTTAAACTCTCTTGAACAAAAAAAGCAGGCAAAAGCAGTACATGTACTCTGAGTGGAAAAATTCCACCGCGCAGTCCGATCCCAAATAGAATTGCGTTATGGTCTAAGTTCATTACTTAACAAAACTGCTTCGAAAGCCCGTTTCGAGAGAGTTTTAGCCCCTGAGGGTTCTTGCCGTGAGATCCCCTTTATTCCTTCGCCCCACATCCTAGACTTCTGAAACGCTTGCTATCACTGGCTTCTAGAAACGCTCTTTTAGTAAACTTTTTCTCGAAAATCCGTGAAACATAAGCAGAATGCGGGATTGAGAGAAATAGATCGAAATGGTTTGACATGTCAAACCATTTCGATCCTGGAGCGGTTCAAAAATCCGTTTCACGGCCAAGCGTACTAATTCGCCAACTAAAGAAGTTGGAGCCTCATAAGATAGGATGAATTCAATATGGCAGTAGAAAATTTAGGAGGGAATCAATTTGGCTGTCTTGGCTATGTTGTGTCTGTCACATCAATTGAAGCCCAGTAGCCAGTTGAAGACTTTCGTACCAAGCGTGGGCAACGGTGTCCACTTTGGGTCATTCGGTTGCTAGTGTGTTAAGCACCCCTAATAGTTGCATTAGTATCGATCCATAGAAGAACTTGAGTGTTGTGGTGTCATGGGAGAAAAATAGAGTACTGAGCAGGCAACATCAAACTAAAACCTCCTTGGTTTGCTTATCAAATAGTTTGCGCCACAGTTGAGATGCTGAGCATCCTTGCTGGAGAAGACTGTGAGCAAAGAGAATCAACTCTTCAATCACCGCTTGCGCTTGCTGACGACAAAGTTCCCCAATGGTTTTGTTAGGGATGGTTGAGGGTTTCCCCTTCCCTGCTCTCGAAGGTGGCGGCAGACAGCCGAGATGTAGCAAAGAGTAGGCCACGAACACTAAACACCAGTGGGCTTCGTTGGCCGCGTATGTCCGGGTGCGATACTCGTCTAATCCCAGCAGTTGCTTGCTATCTCGATAGAAGGTTTCAATGGGCCAGCGATGCAAGTAATGGTCGAGAATTTGTTTGGCAGACCAATGGGTGCAATTCGTGATTAACACGGCATAAGTGCCTGTGAGGTCACGATGATCAAAGCTGACGACCAGACGAACTTTGCCGAGTCCCTCAAGCCGTACACAAAAGCTAAAACACCAGTAGGACTGTCCAGTGAGCTTGACTTGACGATAAGCTGAGGCAGGAATCAAGGGCACTAAGGTTTCGACTTTAATGTGTGGATGGGGCAAAACAAGGGGTTGCCCTGTGGCATCTTTAAGTTGGAAACTATGAGTTTCTAACTTACGATTACGCTTGAGTAGACTCACCCAATCTTTGTTTGCCTCTGCGAGTGCTGCCACTAGTTGAGCCGATAAATACCAGCTATCCATCAATACCGTTGTAAACGGAACACCCTGTTCAATCGCTTGCGTGAGCAGTGCCTGGGCAATCTCAATTTTGGTGGAAAACTGGGCGTGTAACTCGGCAAACTTCGGGTCTTTGAGTAATTCCTGGTCTAACTGCTTGTGCAAACTCTGCCGTTCTCGCGCTGTAGACGGAATCACCGGCGTTGGAAAGTGCTGGTGAACGAACCACTCCCATTGCGTCACCTCTTTATAGCGACGATACAGGGCAAAATCGATGGGAATTCGCACTGCCCCACTCAAGTAATGACTGGTAACCAGATTATGAGCCAAGGGATACGTCCCATCACAATGGTCGTAATGGCGCTCTACATACTCAAACAAGTTGCCCACATGCTCACACAACGTGTCATCAAAAATCAAATATCCCTGTTTCGCCTCAGGTCGAATGGTCACGGTCTGCGCTAATACATACTGAATGCGAAATTTGTTCACCGCCTGCGGTTGCCAGGGGGATTCACTCAAAAACCGCGATAGATTCGTCTTGTCTGCACTCTCTAAAAGGCATCGGCTAATGTTAGCAAGGCTTTTGTTCTCCAAAACTATGAGTCCAGTCAGGTAGTTCTGGAAATGTTCAAACTGGCGAACATCATTGAATAGATGCCGAAATGCTTGGGCATGAGCGCTGACTATTGGAGCAGGTGCCACAATCGGTAATTGCATCCATCCCCCTTCCCAGTTCGACTCAACCTTCCCCTTTCATTATCCGATTTACCATCGCAATCCAAACAGCCCTTTTACTCCAGCGAGAGTGCAACACTCAAGGAATAAATAGAGCATCTCCATAAATACTATTGTTTTCCTCTCCACTACTGATTAAATCATTGCCGCCTTTGGCGCGTTCCATCAGACGGGCACTGGTGTCGCCATAGATCTTATCTGCTCCATCCTTAGCAAAAATCAGATCACTTCCCGCTTTACGATTGCCGCTGATATCTTCTGAGGTGTCTCCCACAATTTCTTCAGCGATCGCATCTCCCACAAGAAAGTCTCGTCTAAATGTCCCAATAATGGAAACCAACTGATCCGTATTTAGATCCTGTGCAATCAAAAGTTCTGAATACAGTTCTGCATTCCAATCTTGCTGTGTAGACATGATAATGTCCTCCTGATAGTGTGTATATTTGACCGTATATTTGACCTGTTAGGAATGGTGAGAAAAATTGCTGAATTGCTTGTACGGAAAGACTTTTGGGTATTTTTAGCAAAATTGCTAAAATGTCTATTCGCTAATTTTCAGTTGGACTGAGAGCACGCCACATTCCGGTCATGAAATAGCCAGGACTAATTTGAATGACATCTCTTTTGCGAAACCCATGCCGTTCATAAAACGAGTGATTGCGAACATTAGATGACACCAAGTAGGAACCCAGACCTTGAGCATCAGCAGTATCCAGGGCTGGCTGTAGTAGATGCCCACCTAAACCTTGTCCTCTAGCTTCAGGTAGGAGAGCAATCCACAGCACTTCACAACGCGGATCGCTCGGTTCATAAGCTCCTACTTGATTTGCTAAGTGTTCACAACGCAGTCCAGATTCTGTGCCACCAAAGCACGTGCTGATGGCGATGGCTTGATTGATAACAGCCTCAAATTCATCGTCAAAGACGCATACCTCAGCGGGATACCAAATGCAGACTCCCTGATTTGCCGATGCAAGGAGAACCTTGCCCCGATTAATGCCATCTGCTACAAAGGGTCGGAAGAATGCCATCAAGGTTTGCAATCGGGTTGTGTCGTCTGGAAAGATGAACTCAAACATCGGATCATCCACAAAGGCTCTGGCAAGAATGGCTGCAACAGATTGAATCTTTTCGATGAAGATACTTGAGCGATTGTCTTCAGGCTTCAAATTGAGTTGGGCGACACCGTAATCGTTGGTCAGATTTACATCGAATTGTGTTTTAAGCATCGTTGCTACTGCTCCAAAATGATGTGAGTTGGGGTTGGGGGGGATCAGTCACGGGTTTTGCTGTAACTGCCGTTGCAAACTGACTGAGATCAAAGACAAGCGAATCCTGGCGAACACGGGGATACCGTGCTGCGAATGCACAGAGTTTACACATAGCTGTTTTTGCGAATTAGATTTTTGCGAATTAGATTTTTGCGAACTAGACTTGAACGGGAGCAGTCATGAGGAGAACATCGCCCGTGTGATGAATGAGCGGATGGGGCACGACTCTGTTGCGATCGATCACCTTAAATCCATGACGCTGATAAAGCTTCAATGCTTCAACATTCTGCTCAAAGCACAGTAAGCTGAGTTCCGAGAAACCTTGTTTTGCGGCTTGCTGATGGGCGATCGAGAGAAGTTGGGTGCCAATTCCCTGACCCCGAAACGCTGGAAAGAGCGCAAGGGCGCAGATATACCAGGTTCCAGGGGTTTCCAAACTGTAGGGAGCTAATACATCCGGTTCAGATGCTTCTAAAACGTCAGGCGTTAACGCAGGAGGAATTTCCTGAGAAACAGTGTGATCCAATCCTGTTGCTTCAGCCTCTTCAAACGGGAAAGTCAACAGCATGCCAATGATTTCACCCGCTTGCTCTGCCAGTACACAGTTTTTATAGCTAAACAGGCTGTCTGGATTGGCGTAACGCCTTGCTCCAATTTCGATCGGGGTTAACCCTGGATGCTCGTCCGTTAGGGTACTCCAGACATAATCTGAAACTCCGTCGGATGCAATTCTCATGAGTTGGGCGATCGCGTAACAGTCGTCACGAGTTGCTGAACGAAAAGTTGTTTGAGTTGTTCGAGTGGCAGGATTCATTTCGTGTTCCTCCAACTACGATTTACGAATGATGTAGTAGTCGTTCTGGAAGTCGTGGGCGAGTTGCTTAATTTCAACCTGCTTAAAGCCTGCATTCGCCAGCAGTTCCAGGGCTTTTTCCTTGCCCCACATTGCCCCCAACCCCATGCCGCCATACGCCAGTGAAACGGTCATGCAGTGCATACAGGAAATGGTGTATAGCAATGAGCCGATCGGATGGTCAAGATTGCCGCTTACCTCGGTCGAAGCATGGATATCCTGCATCAGATAAACCCCATCCGGACGCAGGGCACGGCAGATGTTGTGCAGCACCACATCGGGTTTTGCCTGATCGTGAACGGCATCAAACGTGGTGATGAAGTCGTAGCGATCGCACTCTTCGATCGTGGCTGCGTCTTTGATGTAAAACTGGATATTATTGAGCCTTCGCATTTGAGCGTCAGCATTCGCATTGGCTATGGCTTCTCCAGAGAAGTCATAGCCTGTAAAGCGGCTGTTAGGAAAAGCTTCTGCCATTGTGTTCAACGCCCGTCCACTGCCACAACCGACATCTAGAACGTCAATCCCCTGCTGCAATGCTTCAGTCAGTCCGGGGATGAGAGGCAGCACATGCTCAAATAACGAAGAGACAAGGCTTTGACCGCTATCTTCTGCCATCACCGCATGAAAGCGTTTGTACTCAGAATAGGGAACCCCCCCACCTTTGTAAAAGCAATTAATGATCTGCTCTTCGACTGATCCCAGCAGCGGAATGTATTGCGTAAAGACGGCAATATTATCTGAAGCGACTGCTCTGGTCAACAGTGCGGCGTGTTCTGGGGGCAGGGTGTAGGTTTGAGCGATCGCGTCACACTCCACGACCCGACCTGTGACCATTGCGCCGAGCCATTCGCGGACGTAGCGTTCATTCAGTCCAGCAGCATCGGCGATTTGCTGGCTGGTGGAAGGCGGCAGTTCTGCCATCGTGTCAAACAGTTCGGTGCGATGCCCGATCGAAGTCATCAGAGCCAGTGCGCCGCTGTTGAGAATAGTTAGCATTCGATCGGCGAATGCTTCGGTTTTATCCGTATCGAGAGTTTGCGTAGTCATGATTGACTCCTTTACTAACTTGATTGGGATGCTGTTCTTGCATCTGAAATCAAGTTAGCAAGCCGATCGCTCTCAAACCGCTCTCAAACCGCTCCCAAATCGCTCTCTCCCTGAAACATGGAGCCAAAGCGGATTTTAAGGAACAAAAACTTGAGCTGACCAGACGCGATCGCAGGGAAAACCAAACCGACGGTGGGCATGGCGAATCACTTCGGCATCGGGTGCATTCAGTTCACAAAGCACACGGGTTCTATCGAGCGACACATAGGAGCGAATCCATTCCACGCCGTACTCTGCATAACAGGGAAGTAAATGCTGTCGCTCTTTACTACATTGCTCATCGGTAAGACCTGTCGGATAAGTGCTTTCCTGGATCTTGAGGGTGGACTCATTCCATGTGGGTGAAGTCCCTTCTGGCTCAACAACATACCCTGTCCAGGCTCGACTGGGAGCAAGCCCGCCTCGGCGATAGGCATCTCGGATTGATTCTGCATCGGGTGCATCATACACACAAATCATACGATGGCGATCGCTGCATAACAGCGAATAAAGCCATGTTCCATTGCGGGCTTGTACACAGGGGGCGATCGATTGAGTAGCCGCTTCTAATATGTCGTCGGTCAACGGTTGTTCGGCAACAGTTTCAACAATTACGAGCGACATCATCGTTCTCCTTTAGCAAAATTTGAACTGTTTAAATGGAAGTGGCTTGTAGCTGCTGGATGGTTTGATTGACCGCATTTTGGGCACGAAAACTAAGGGTATGGCGATCGATTTGCTCAAGTAGAGTGGCAAGCTGTGTTGCTCGTTCTGGTTGTCCCAATGCTAAAGTTGCCTGCGTTAACACTGCCCAAGCCAAAGCGATTTCGTTAGGATGCTGCATGATTTGAGCAGATTGTATCGCAGTTTCGGCGCGGGCGGATGCTAACTCCCAGCGTCGCTGTTCCAAATCAACCTCAGCCGCGCCAATCAGTATGTAAGACAGCATGCGCTTGGCATCTACCTGTTGCAGTCGAAGAACCACCTGTTGAAAGTGGGGTTCTGCTTCAGGATGGTGGAGCTTGTAGTTGATTAGAGCCTCTAGTGCGGCTGCAATTGCTCCTTCGCTGCCCTCGCCCTGAATCTGAGCCGAGACAATTGCCATTTGCTGACAGAACGTTAAGGCATCAGCCAGATTACCCGCTTCTATCTCCAGCATGACGAGGTAGCTAAGGTAATAGAATTCGCGCCAGTGGTCTTGCTCTACTAAGGAAAGTTGCCAGGCTTGCTTAAATTGCGATCGCGCTTCATCATAATGCCCCCAATAGAGATGCACTGCGCCCAGTCCGCTATAAATATCACACAGCTCTAAGCCAACTCTAGCGGCTAGCGATTGGGCTTCTAGCAGTAATGCTTCTGCCCGAACAATGTCGTGCCCCAGTTCAGCGAGACAAGAACCACTATATGCCAGCAACCGGGCTGCTGTCGCAGGGCTTGCTGACTGACTGATTTCAACTGCCCGCAGGGAGTATTCTCTTGTATTGATGAAGTTGCCCTGACTGTAATAGACTAGCCCAATTGCTTCTAACCCGATCGCCTCTTCATCCTTTAATCCCAATTGTCTGGCTTCATCCATCAACTGATTCACCTCAGTTTCTAGCTGAACAGCGCGATCGCCGGTTACCCCCGCCAGTGCAACAACCCGTAGTAACTGCAACTGCCGTCGAATCCGAGTTCGCTGATCCAATGGTTGACAGTGCTGAATTCCCTGAATCGCCAATTTCGCGGCTTCTGCATAAGCAAACAGTTTCAGACAGCGCTCGGCGGCGGCCACAGCAGTGAAGGTCGCTAACTCGTGGTCGCCCCCCAACGCCGCATGGTGTGCTACATCACTCACCAATACACTATCAGCAGTGAGCTGTTGATTTAACTTGTGAGCAATTTGCAGATGGACTAACTGACGACGCGGTTCGGATAATTGCCGATAGACCGTTTGGCGAACAATATCGTGAACAAAGTCGTACCTTGGTTCATTATTTGTGGAAATGCTGGGGCGAATAATGGTTTGTTGTTCAAGCTGCTCGATCGCCGTTAGCAGTTGTGGCAGAGCATAGTCTGAAACCTGCGCCACCGTCGTCGGTTTGAAGCTGCGCCCCAATGCCGCCGCCCAGGGAAGGAGTTCTCGTGCAGATGGATCGAGACGCTGCAAGCGATCGCGAATCAGGGCTTCTAAATTGTCTCCATGCGCCACTCGATCTTGCGACCAAGCACGAGCAATTTCCAGCGCAAAGAGTGGATTGCCGCCGCTGTCACTAAAGATTTGATCCACCAATTCAAGGGATAAATCTGATGCATTGATCGCTTGAATACTACCTGGAATACTGCGAATTAAGTCTGCGGTTTGTCCACGATCGAACGGCTGTAACTCTAGAATTCGTAGCCGTTGCTCCCGCCTAAGTGCCTGTAACATTCGCTCGATCGCTGCATTTTCCTTTAACTCGCTAACCCGTGCCGTACAAGCAAACTTGATAGGAAGATGGCTTAACAAGCGCACTGCATAATGCAATAGTGCTGATGAAGCTTCATCAATCCACTGAATATCATCTAGAACCACGACGAACGGGGCATGATTTGCCTGTGCCGCGAACAGTTGCACCACTGCATCAAACAAATGGCTGCGATCTGGGAGAGCCTGACCGGATACTCCCAGTTCTGGAAGCAATACGCCTAATTCCGGTGGAACTAGAACCATAGGAGATCGAGGTTGCCCGACACCAAAGGAGCGCAACGCATCCGTCCAGATGCCGTAGGGTCGCACCATTTCTGCCGCAAACCCGCGTCCCCAAAGAATTTGATGCTCTGCTAGAGTTGATCGCAATTCCTCTAGCAACCGCGTTTTACCAATGCCGGGTTCACCAACAACCAGCAGCATTTCAGCGCAATTTGCTGCGCAGTCATACCAGTGCTGAACCGTCGCCCACTCCCGCTCTCGTCCAACCAAAGGGGATGCTGCGGCAATCGGAGCGATCGTCGGTAGAGGTGTTGAAGCCTTTGCTATCGCTGGCGCGGCCTGCGCCACCTCATCGTCTAGCAATATCTGCTCATAGAGCTTACGGGTACTGGCACTGGGATCGACTCCCAACGCCTCCCGCAACAGGGTCATGCAGCGATGATAGGTTTGTAGTGCATTAGCGCGATCACCACTCCGACTATAGAGCCGCATCAACGTACAGTAAGTTGCTTCGTTGCAGACATCTACTCGTAGAAGTTGCTGAGCATAGCGAAGGGCAGCACGATAGTCTTGCTGTTGCTGCAAATGGTCAATCAATTGTTCCAAAGCACTGAGATGTAGTTGCTGAAAGCGTTCACGCTCAGAAACGATCCACTCATCCTCACAGCTTGGCAGCAAATCACCGCTGTAAAGTGCGATCGCTTGTTCGAGTAAGGCTTGTATTGCATGAGGTTCAGCCCCTTTTACTGCTTTTATAGCATCCTCAACCGCCAGGATATCTATGCTGCATGGAGCCATAGGCGACCATTGCAGCGTTTTCGACTCAACTAGTAAAAATTGCTCAGGGTTGGGCAAAGCACGCCGCAAGTAGGTCAACTCTTTGCGAAGATTGGAGCCCGCCTGGGTATCTGTTGAACTCTCCCAGAGATGAAAGGCAATTCGCTGACGCGGTTGTGGCAACTGTCGATGAAGGATCAAATAAGCCAGCAATGCTTGCGATCGCGCTGAGCTAATACTTGCAACGGGGCGATCTTCATAGGTGACAGAAAACTCACCTAACAATTTGACTTGTAAGATTGAAGCCATTGCGCCTAAGTCATGATTGACCCCTAAATTGCCTGTTCTTCCTCAGATTTTATAACTAGCTAGAGGAGTGTGCGTCAGAATTTCGTCAGAAAAAATATCCTCGACCTTCAATAAGCCTATATTGCGGCTCAAAGGCAAACTCTGCAAAGCTTTTGGTTCATGCCGGACAGCAGGCAACCTCTCGGCGGTCGGGTGTATGGGCGTTAGACTTGGAAAGTAGAATTTACTTGATTCGCTTCAACGTTGCTGAAGGCAGTTCGCCAAACATCTTCTTATAATCTTGAGCAAAATATCCTAGTGTTCTGTCAGGAAAATTTTGACGGGTCGAAGACCCGCAAAATTTAACCCCAATCAATAACCTGAATTTTGGCTACCCGTCAATCATTAATTGACTGACCACTAGCCTCTCAATTTGGTGCCAATACTGGCAGTCAACTCACAGCATTGGCGATCGCCTATAACGTGTTTGTCAGTCCAAAATTGTTGGTTTCGGTGGCAGGGGGTGGGTTCTTTCCGTTGTACGCGATCGCCCCCTGAACCCTCGTGAAGCTAGGGGGGTGTCGGCAGCACAAACTTGGGCTTCAAACTGGCGCGGCACTCAGCAGCGGGCGGACGGGTGGGGTTATTCACAAAGGCAACGCCCACATCTCTGGCACATTGGGAAAACTGCAATACGCCATGCCCTCCATTCGGAAATTCCAGAAAAATGCCATTTTCTAACCCGACCGTGGACGGTCTGCCCATCGTAGTAGTGGTTTGGGTGTCATAACGGCTTTGGAGAACGAGAGTGGGAATCTTGCTTTTCACGGCGGCGCGATCGCTGTCTGGAGCAGGTTTAACCCCCCAGTTCCGGCAAATTGCATAGGCTTGCTTCCCGGCATTGAGGGCAGATTGCCCTAATTCTGGCAACGTCATCTGCTTCAGGAGTGCTTGCAGGCGGGTAGGATCACTCCCAGTGACTAAATCCTGACAGTCGATGCTGCGAAACGCCCCCTGGCTAACACCCTGCTCCCAAGTCACAGCTTTATTCAAAATGCCGAGAATCACCTCATAGGTATGCCGAATTTCAGCCGGGGATAGGGTGTTGAGAGATTGGATCAGGGGTTGTCGCTGATTGGCTGGAAGAATCTCGTTGATGATGGCGGCTAAGGTATCGCGATCGCGGGGTTGTCCCTGCAAGAAACCGACACCGTAAAAATTGCCCCGTGCCAGAACGCGATCGGCTTCCGGCAAAGTTTCAATCGCATTCAAGACCTGCTGCACCCACTGTTGGGACGGACGACGATTTTCTGCCAGGGTAATCCTTTCAGTCAACAGTTGCCGCGCCTTTGCTCGCATTTCTTCGGCTTTCGCCAGCAGTCCTTGTGGATCGCCCAGAGGCATGGTTTTCTGAGCCGGAGTCGGAAAGATCTTGCCAGACACCACGCCCACATAGGTCGTGGTCACGCCCCGCTCCAACTCAGACACGATCAAGGGGACATATTGAGCAATCCGAACCCGTCCATCGACATTAATCAAGTTGAATAATTCTGCGATCGCATCGACATCCACCTTGCCTGAACTGGATTTGACTAATTCGGCATCGGCTTTGGATAGCGGGATGGGTTGTTGATCGAGACGTTTCAGCAGCGAAGCCATCCGTTGTTTGAGATTGGGGTAGGCGCGATCGCAGGCAGCATCCTTTTGACAGTCTTCGATCAGGTTCAATGCGGGTGTCTCAAAAATTCCCAGACTCGTTTCGTACTTCAAGACATTCGGGGGAATTGTCGAGTCCAGTACTACGCTCCGAAGGTGCTGGGGATAGTCACGCATCACCCGCAGAGCTAAATAGGTGCCATAGGAAATCCCATACAGGTTGACTTTGTCATAACCCAGTGCCGATGCCAGACTGATCACATCACGGGCGTTATTGGCAGTGTTGTACTGGTTCAGATCAAAGCCATGAGCTGACAACACGCTGGGACACAGGGCAAACAGGGCAAGCGTTTCACCATCTAGATCAGACTTACCTTGCAGCCGTTTGGCAAGGGCTGCATACTTCTTGCCCCAGGCATTGCCGGGAGCTTTGATCACAGTTTCCAAAATATTGGCGGTGGGGGAGCAGAGCAAAGCCCCCGAATATCTAGAACCTCGCTGATCAAACAGGATCACGTCTCGGTTCTGGCGCTGCTGACTATAAAGCATCGTAAAGTACGGGATTGCCGAGATGTCACTGCCTCCAGGACCTCCATGCAAAGCAATCAGGGGATCGGGCTGGGGGGAAAGACTCTTGCTTTTGAGCAGGGCATAGGTGATTTCGATTTGCCGCCCGTTGGGTTTGCTGTAGTCTTCGGGCACCGTGACAACGCCACAAATCGTCGTTTTGCCGTCAATTTCTTCCGGCGCGATTGCGGTTGGGCAGGGAATCTGGGTATTGCGATAGGGCGTTGTTGGTTTGGCGAAAGTTGAAGATGGTTGCAAGAATGGCGCGATCGCGATCGCGGTTGCCGCCAGTGCGAATTGATAGAGTCTTTTGATCATGATGTTCCCTTTTCTATCGAGTGCATAACGGATATTGGTGATTCATGCGATCGCTCAACGTCATGCCAAACAGCAGAGTTACTCCACCACAAAGAGCGGCTTGATCTGAGTCAGACAACTGCTGTTGGGCGCTTGCTTGGGGTTGGCAAGAAAGTCGGTGGCAATCTGAATCACACAGGCTGTCGCTGGCATACCTGGTGGTGGAAAAAACGACCCATGCCCAAGGCCAGGGAAGGTGTAAACATAGGCAGTTTTTAGGTTCCTTGCCACGGCTTCCCCGTAGGGTTGAGGCGTAACCGGGTCGTAAGCGCCATTCAACACCAGAGTGGGAATCTCCGGATTTTCGTAGACAAAGGGTGGTTTCAGCTCGGTCTGGAGAACTTCACAAACCTTCGTCACCGCTTCAGCTTCGCGGATGCCCAAGGGGATCAGTTGCGGATAGGGCGGCGGCAGCACCTGGGCGGGCGTCACTTGCAACGATTTCGCCCGGGCACAGAGGACGGTGTGATACATTCCTTTGGCGCTGCCATCACTACTTTCCAGATCCCCTGAAAGGCCTTCTGCCATCCAATCAAAGTTGCCCTGGCTCGCGGTCTGGATGAACTTGGGGATAGAAGTACCACGGGCTGTGTTACCGGAATAGGGTCGAACTAAATAAGATTCGAGGCCAATCATAAAGGCATTGCCATCGAGTTGGGTCACGAATGTTTTTTTGCTGGAGGGAATGGTCAGGGTCAGGGGCACCGGTTTCTGGTTGAGTTGATCGACGATCGCCAGAAATTTTTGCTCCAGATTGGGATAGGCTGAGCTGCATTGTTGATCTTGGGCGCAGGCGTGAAACAAGTTTCGCAGGGCATAGCTGAAGGTGTGACCCGCTGCCAGATTAAAATCAACATCCGGTCTGACCACGCCATCTAGAATCACGCTGCGGAGTTTCGCCTTGTGCTTGTCCGCCTGAGCGATGACATATTGCCCCAACAAGGTGCCGTAGGAAACGCCATAGTAGTTGAATGTCCGGTAACCCAAAGTCTCTGCAACGAAGTAGACATCGGCTGCGTTTTCGCGGGTATTAAAGGCGTTGAGGTTGATGCCCTGTGATTTGAAACGATCGTGGCAGGTCTTGAACCAGCTTGGGTCGGTGTATCCCATCTCCCCTTTGGCGACAGCGATATTCTTGGCATCGTACTCCGGGCAGGACAGGAAAGGCTTGGAATACCGTGTGCCCCGTTCCTCGACGAAGACCAAGTCACGGCTCTTCAGGACGGCTTGCAGTTCGGGCAGAGTCGGCAAAGCCCAATCGACGATCACGCCGATGGTGGAATCACCTGGGCCGCCCTGTTCGACAAACAAGGGATCGGCAGCAGGGGCTTTGCTGGTGCTACGGGTACGCACGACAGCGAGTTGGATAGTGCGTCCCTGGGGTTGGGCGTGCTGTTCGGGGACGGTGACGTAGCCACAATCTGACTGGGCAGCAACGGCGGCAGGCACGTCAAAGGTTTTGCAGTCAACGGTTTGCCATGCCGCACCAAAGCTGGCACGCTTGGGGGTCGCGCCATTGACTGAACTGCTGCTGGCGATGACAGCCGCGATCGTGAGAATGGAGAATGAGCAAAAATGAGTCAGCCGTAAGTGCATAAGGAATTGCCCTGAGTGTTAATCCAAGAGTGAAATTAGAATCGTGGCTTCGTCGGTGATCCGGCTACCAACCAGGAGTAACCCTGACAACGCGGCACCATCCCCGATCGCATACACTCTCAAGTCAGTGACCTGAGGATCATCGAAAAGGGCAGCTAAGGCTTGTTGGGCTTTGACCTGATCAGCGGTTTCATCCAGTAGCAAAATCGGGACGTAGTTCGCGGCTGTCGGGTCTGCGATCGCCCTCAGTTCCGCCACAATATCGGGCTGTGTTCCCGCTGGACGGACGTACACTTGTTTCCAGGGACTCATCCAGGCGGTTTCGCCGTACTGTTCCCAGAGCTTGCCAACAAAGTATTGATAAAATCGCAACGCCACCGCTTCTAAGTCTGCCCCAGGCTCCAGCACTTCATGAAACACCGCACTACCAAACCCCGCCTGACTGGGCTGTCCATAGATTGATTGCAAGACCGTGACGGCTAAAAATAGAGATGCGGGTCGATCGGAAGGGTTCAGCATGAGTGACTGTGGCAGAACGGATTAATTCAGAAATTGAGAGGTTTGGGAAAATCAGCGATCGCCCGCTCTGGTACTTGCTTGATCTGCAACCACATTACAATGCCCCCAATTAGTTCAATGGGATCGTGGAGTTGCAAGATCGGTTTCATCGCCGTGGTCGTTTGTTCATCGACCAGCGGTGCAACAAGCTGCACAAAATCCCACAGCCAGTGGAAGATAATTAACGGCAGGATGTTGTTGAGTTTGAGCATCAGCGGCGCAAAGAAAAAGCCAAACTGAAAGGTATTCAGCAGTTGGATGGGGACAGCTAGTAAAGGCACTCCCCCAAACACATTGACGGCATGGAGGAGGGAGAAGGCGATCGCGCTCACTAACATCGCCCAACGGACTCGACGGGTGGTCAAAAAGGCATGTAACACAATGCCCCGGTACATGATTTCTTCCCCCAGTCCGACTAACAGGGTGGTGAAGCCAACCAGGGCAAACAACTGCCATTGGGCGGCACTGAGAGAGGCTCGCGCCAGCCCCGACAGAAAGACCACCCACAGGGCAATCAGCATCATGATCGCAGGCAGAAACCACAGCAGTTGCTTGCGATCGAGACGACGAAAGCCGATCGCCTGCCAGCTAAAATAGCGCGTCACCCAAAACACATTCAGGAAATTCAGCCCCAGCAACACGATCCAAAAGACAGTCATCATTTCCGGGTCGCCATAGGTGATGCCCTGGAAGGTTTTCATGTAAAACATGGCAACACCCATCACTGCCGTATAGATGAATGCCGCTAAGACTGCGATTTGAGGTTTTGAGGGCGATGCACGCTTGTCCATACGGGTTCAGAGTCCTTTCCGTTCAATGGTTCCAGTTCCGGTTGCGATCGCCTGATTCGTCTCCCGCAATCGGGTTAACTCATCGCGCCAGGAGATCACCAGCGCGTCGGCATTCACATCCCGCCCCTGTTGCTGCACTCGCCATTTGCGAAACGCCAGTTCATCCTGCGCTTTGACGATCGCAGTGGAGATGCGGCGGGTGTATCCGGGAATGCGGCGGGTGCGGAAAATGCGATCGCCCTTCACTCCCTCGTACTCTTCGGGCGTAATCACGGGTTCTGTCTCATCGGCAAGCTGTTCCCGAATCACCGTTCGTTCCCAAATGCCGCTTTGCCACAGCATGACCACCGTGATGAGCACAAAAGGGAACAGCAGAATTGCGTTTTGCAGACTGCCCTGCAATAAGCCCACCCAAACCGGGGGATCGATGGGAACCACGCCTTTGGTGCTGGCAGCCGCCTTGCCACCGCTCAAAACAATGATCAGGGTGACCAGCAGCCCAATGCCATTGTTGACCAGGTGTGCCGAAAATCCCAGGAGCCAGCCAACTACGGGGGCAACATAGCGTAACCACGGGCGGGTCGTTTGCCGTGACAATCCCAGCCCCAGACCAAACAGCCCCGTGTAAAGCGCGTGACCACCCAGCCCCAGCAGGGAGTGACGCATCGCCAGTTGCCCGCCCCACGGGGCGACACCCGTTTCCGTGAAAACTTTCGCCACATAGAACGGGGCTTCTAAGAAATTAAACCCAATCCCAACCAGCGCACCGTAGATGAAGCCATCGCGCACATTGTCAAACTCCGATCGCAGCAGCCAGAACAACAGCAGCAGCCCCAGTCCCTTCGTCGTTTCTTCCACAATCGGACCCGCCAGGGGAGCCGCGATCGCTATCTTGGCATTATCACCGAGCATTTGCTGGATGTCAGGATGGACGGTGAGAAACTGGGACACCCCGTTAAAGATCAGATCATTAATCGGTTTAGCGATCGCTGTGGCAATCAATGCACCCCATAAAACAGCCAAAACATACAGCCAAATCGTTTCATGCTCACGCCGATCCAGAAACCACAAAACTGCCAGGGGAATGATTGAGAGTAAGCCGCCCCACAGCAACGCCAGGAAGAAGACTCGCAGGGCATCGGGCGTGAGGGGTGTGAGAATATCTTTGACGATGAAGCTGGTGCAGATGACCACTAACACTGCCAGGGCAATGACAGCAAATTTGGTCACTTTAGGACGGCTCAACGGTGAGCCATAGAGCGTTCTCCCAATGTCAGTCGATGTCATGGTTGAGCCAAAAATGGTGTGTGATGCAAGAAGTAGGGGCAAACGGTCGTTCGCCCCTATGCAAAATGCGAAGCAACCTAACGGCGGTTACAGTCCCGATCGCTGGTATAAACGATCGCTCCGTACCGTCCCTCAGTGGTCCGAATGGCGACACAGTTGCCGGTGCCCTTTTCCATCCAATAGGTGAAACTGCTGTCCGCCATCTGTCTGCTATTGCGAAATTCATAGCCCCGTTGGGTAACGGTCTGTTCCGCCTGTCCGGCTCTGGCTCCCACCAGATCGTTCAAACCAGGGACAGGATCGCCTGGTCGGGCCGTCGTAGTAGAGGGGAGATTATTGGATGGGGTTGTGGGTCTGGTTGTGTTGGCTTGATAGGCTTCCAGATCTGAAGACAATACCCAGCCCTTAAATTCAGGATTATCTCGATAAGTCACCTGACACCAGGTAGGCATTCGGGTGGACTGACAACCCAGGTTCCGCAAAACGGTTCCTTTCGGCACATTACCCTTGACCACTCTGGAAAAAATTCCCGGCTTCTCCCTGAATCTGGTTTGGGTCGATGCCACCCAAAATTCAGGATTCTGCCCCGACACAGTCCCACTGCCTGGATTACTGCCCCCCGTATTGGTGGGTGTGACTGACAATACCGTGTTGTCAATTGTGTTGACGCGGCAGTCGGCGGTTTGCCCATTGGTGCGGTTCTCCAGATTGACCGTGACCGCACCACTTTCGGCACTCACCGGACCCACGTTGGTAATTCTAATGTTGCCGACCGGGACTCCCAGTTCTTCTGCGGTGCGCTGAATACAAGCAGTCCGCGATCGCTGGGGAATGGCTTCTGCTACGAGCGGCGAGGCAACAACAACAGCGATCGCGGCGATCGCCCCATTTCTTAAAACAGACTTAAATTGCATGACAACACAAACTCCTCAACAAACTTTTTGAAACTGCGATAGATTGACTGACCCAGAGTTATTCACCACCGTCGGCAAAGATGATGAAGTCACTGCGAATCCAACCGATCGCTTTAGAATTCACAAATTGCACTTTGCACCAATTCAAATCGCTACCCCGCCGATCCTGATCTTGTACACATTGGATCACTCGTACTTTGTCTCCCGGTAAGCCGTAGTGCGGCGAAGACGAATTAACCGTGGGTTGCGATCGCACATTAATTCGCGAGTTGGGATTGCGGGCAGTGAGGGTAGAAATTCCCCGCTGCGCCAGTGCTGGGGAGATTGAGGATACAAGAGCGATCGCGGCAAGCACAACGGAAAAACTCCGTCTTAACATAGTGAAAACTCCTCCAAAATTTTTATCAACAAAGCATCGTAACTCAGATCTACGACTTCTATGACAGATCTATGACTTATTTCAAAACTTTTTCAAGAAGTCGTAGATCTTTATAAGTTACCTTCGTTAGCGGTGGAGAAGAAGTAGTTATAAAACTCTGTGCCCGTAACCTTATTAATCACGACAACGCGGCTCGTACCCTTGTCGTACATCACCCGCACTTGACCATCTTCACCGCTGAACATGTTGCCAGAGGTGCGGCGCAAGAGTCCGCGAAATTTAAATTCTCCCTCAGTGATTTGAGCCATGATCGCATTGGAACCTTGCGGTGTCATGTAGGTGAGGGGTGTGGGTGACTTCGCTGTGGTATTGGGTGCAGGCGGGGGACTTTGCTGACTACTTTGCTGAGTATAGGGAGCCGGCTCCCAATAGACGTAAATTGACTCAGTGGCGAGGCGGTAAATTTGCCCTTTGTCGCCCAATCCAGACTGACGATAAGCGGCACGACCATTTTGATCGCGGTAGTTTCCAGGATTATTGCCCACCGGAACGAGGTCATAGCGCTTGCCATTCTTTAATTGAATCCCGACTGCCCCTTGACGCTGTGAAAAGGTACAAGGACCCGAAGAAGTGGCGCGGTCTTGTCCTTTCGGATATACATCACAGCGAGCTTGCACCGTATCAGCTTTAGCACTGACGGCAAGGGTAAGAGAGGCGATCGCGAGAGTAGCCACTAAAAACGATTTTGAAATGTTCATCATGAGAAAGTCTTCTAAAGACAGGAGAATACAACCGAAAAATCATGAAATCGCAAGGAGCGAACCCCTTTGGACTGTCCTGGCAAGATTGGATGGGCAATTTGAAACCGACCTCAGAAAGGACAACCTCGAAAAATCAAACCGGATTTTGCTGGCTCTGAAGTTGAGAGGCTCAATCAACACCCAGTTTTCTAACAGCCCAGTGAAATCAGGCTTGAGATGGATTGACAAAATGCATCATAAACTGAAAAAGGAACAAAATCTCATTTGCCAATAACCCAGATTTAATGGCTCAAATTCACTTAAATCAGATAGCAAAACGTTTTTCAGAGACAAGCAACTCATTGACCGAATTGAGGTAGAAAAACGAATTAAGCGGCTGACTTGAAATCAAATATCTCAAAATAAATCAATTAAGCGATCTTAAAGAAAGTCTTTAATTTTTCAGGATAATCCGTCAGCAAAATGTTGCTGTTGACTGAAGACAGGCAATTCATGTGCTTGAGAACCTGTCAATTAAGTCAGTTAGGGGATGGGTGCAATAGCAGATTCTGGTCATTCAGGGTTTAACAGGGTAATTCTGGTTAAAATTCTTTTAATCATCCTTCGACTCCAGTTCTGTCTCATCTCCTGGCAGACATCCCCCTGTCTCAGCGCATGAATTCCAACCCTCACTCCTCTGCCAAACGGAAACGTGGCGTTGCACTGACTGCCAGCGGATTGCGGCGACTAAATCAGGCGATTCAAGCAGCAGAAGCCACTGAAAACGAGGGAAAGCGGTTTACGGCGGAAGAGTTGAGTCAACGCTGTGGCCTCTCCACCAGCACCCTCAGTCGCTTGTGGGCATCCAGATCCGGAGTCGATCGCCGCACACTGCACTTACTGTTTAACGCATTTAAGCTCGATCTTCTGGATAGCGACTTGCAACAGTGCCCGGAGGATACGGAAGTAACCCTATCTCAACCCTGGATAGAGTCAACCTCCACTCCATCGTCGCTGCCTTACCCGAGTGGACCTGTTCCAATCGGTTCTGACTGCTACATTCGCCGTCCAGAGGTAGACGATCGCGCCTTGCAGGAAATTTTGCAACCCGGTTGTGTAATTCGGATTAAAGCCCCCAGTGGCTTTGGCAAAACGTCTTTGCTGTTGCGATTATTACACCAGGCGAAACAACAGGGCTACCACACCGTTGCGATTGATCTGCAACAAGCCGATATTGAAACCTTGAGTCAGTCCCATGCTTTTTTGCGCTGGTTTTGTGTCGTGTTGTGCCGCAAATTAGAGTGTGGAACGAGTCTCGATCAGTATTGGGATGACTTGTTAGGGAGCAAACTCAGCACCACCTTATACATGCGGGAAGCCATTTTGTCGGGTTTGGATCGGCCCCTGGTGCTGGTGTTTAATGAAGTAGAACGAGTCTTTGAACATCCTGAGACTGCCAGAAGTTTATTACCCCTGCTGCGATCGTGGCACGAAGAGGCACAGCATGATGAAGTCTGGAAACGGCTCCGACTGGTCGTTTCCTATTCTACTGACGCTTACTTACCCCTCGACATTAATCAATCGCCGTTTAATGTGGGGTTGCCCTTAACCCTACCACCGTTTACCCGCGAACAAGTAAAGGCACTGGCGCAGGCATTCGCCGTAATCTGGGATGATGTTGACTGCGATCGCCTGCTGGATTTACTGGGTGGTAACCCCACCTTAATTAATCTGGCGCTTTACCATCTGCATGAAGGTATGTCGGTAGATGAATTACTGCGATCGGTGGCTTCATCGGAAGGCATTTATCGGAATCATTTACAACGATTATTAGCGCAAATTAATACGAATCCACAATGGGTAGAACAGATCCAGGCACTCGCCCACAATGCCGCAATCAACTCGGCGGATGAGCGACCCCGGATCAGGCTGAACCCCATCCTGGCTTATAAACTAGAGGGTCTGGGATTAATTCAGCCAACCCCCAATGGCTGGCAGTTGAGTTGCAAACTCTACCAGGAGTATTTTCAGACGTATCTCTTCAACCCATAGCGCCCTATGAGTTCGTTTCGCTACAAAGTCGGTGGATGCTTACAGGCGGATGCGCCGACCTATGTGGTGCGGCAGGCAGACCGGGATCTGTATCAGGCATTGCAAGCGGGTGAATTTTGCTATGTGTTTAACGCTCGTCAGATGGGCAAGTCGTCCTTGCTGGTGCGGGTGAAACAGCAACTTCAGGATGATGGGGCGCAGTGTGCGTATTTGGATATGACTCGCTTGGGCAGCGATCGCCTCACTCCCCAGCAGTGGTATCGCGGCATGATGGTCAGCCTCCTGCAAAGTTTGCAACTCCTGGGCAAAGTCAATTACCGCGAATGGTTTAACACCTATTCTGATTTGCCTCCGATTCAGTGCTTAACCGTTTTCATTGAGGAGATAGCATTTGTACAGTTTCCTGTTGAATCGATTTACATTTTTATTGATGAAATTGATAGTTTGTTGAGTCTAGAATTTCCCGTTGATGATTTCTTTGCCTGGATTCGGTCTTGTTACAACCAGCGATCCCATGATGACCGTTATCAACGACTGAATATTGTTCTCTTTGGCGTGACCACCCCGGCTGACCTGATTGCCGATAAACAGCGCACCCCCTTTAACATTGGGCAGGCGATTCACCTGGATGGGTTCACGGTGCCAGAAGCCATGCCGCTCAGTCAAGGATTTGAACCCGTTGTTCCCCAGCCCCTCCCTATCCTGAAAGGGATTTTGCAGTGGACCGGGGGGCAACCCTTTCTGACTCAAAAGCTGTGTCAACAGGTCATTCAAACGGTTGAACAGAGCAAAATCACCCACTTGCAAATTCCCCCCGGAATGGAGTTTTTTTGGGTAGATGACCTGGTGAAAACTCAGGTGTTAGACCATTGGGAAGCCCAGGATGAACCTGTGCATCTCCGCACCATTCGCGATCGCTTGTTCTGGAACGCAAACCGGACGGGACGACTGTTAGGGATTTACCAACAACTGCTCCAGGATGAGGTCGTGCCGCTCGATGACAGCCGCGAACAGATTGAACTGTTGTTATCGGGATTGGTCGTGCGTCAGGGTAATCAACTCGCGATTAAAAATCCGATTTATCGCCATGTGTTTAACGCGGAGTGGGTCAATCAACAACTCAACCAGCTCCGTCCTTATGCCGAGGCGATTAATGGTTGGCTGGCATCCCAACGGCAGGACCGGACTTACCTGTTGCGCGATCAATCGCTCCTGGATGCCCAACTGTGGGCACAGGATAAAAGCCTCAGTGATGTGGACTATCAGTTTTTAGCCGCCAGTCAGGATGCGGACCGGCAACGAATTCAACAACAACTGGAGGCACAACAAGAGAGCGAACGGTTCTTTCGCCAACTGGCAGAAGCGGTTCCCCAGATTGTTTGGATTGCCGAAACCGATGGCACGCTCTCCTATGCCAACCAGCAAGTCAGCAACTCCTTGGGGCGATCGCTAACGGATATCCAAGCCTGGAAATGGGTTGACATCATTCACCCAGAGGATCTTCCCGGTAGTCTCACGGCATGGCAACACGCCAGGGACAATAGCGAACCTTATGAAGTGCAAGTGCGGATGCAAACTGCTGACGGAACGTATCGCTGGTTTCTCAATCGTGCGACACCCATTCGAGATGCCAGTGGGCAAGTGGTGAAATGGTTTGGCACCAGCACCGATCTGGATACCCTGAAGCGCGAGGAAGAACTCAAACGGTTGCAAGAAGTTGAAAAACGGCTACAGCAAGAACAACGCGCCCGTCGGTTGCAAAAAGGGTTGCTGGCAACGGTCAGTATCGCTTTCCTGATCGCCAGTACAGCGGGAATCTATGGCTGGACGCAAAACCGTCAGGCAAACCTGCGCGAAATTGAAGCGATCGCCAACACTTCAGAAGCTCAATTTGCGTCCGGGAATCGTCTGGATGCGCTGGTGTCTGCGATGATTGCCCAGTCCCGCCTGAAACAATTGCAGTCTGTGCCGATCGCATTAACAACCGGGGTTGAGCATGAGTTAAGCCGCGCCCTGTTTCAGGTTGTCGAGCAAAATCGGTTCAGGGCAGATCAGGGCAGGGTGCGGGGAATTGCAGTCAGTCCTGATGGACAACGCATCGCGGCAACCTACGATAAACCCGTCATCCTTGTGTGGGGCAGCGATGGCAAAATCCAGCATACCCTTCCAGGCAAGGCTCGTGAGGTGGCGTTTAGTCCCGATGGGCAAACGCTGGTTGCGGGCATGGACGATGGGACAATCCGCCTGTGGAACCGAGATGGACAGCCGTTGGCACCCCTCAAAGGCAAGCAAGACCGAGTCATATCGGTTGCCATCAGTCCAGACGGAAAATGGATTGCGGCATCAGGAAATAACAATTTGATTGAACTTTGGAGTATGAATGGAACTCTAATCCGCACCTTGAGAGGCCATCAGAAACCCATCTGGAAAGTCACGTTTAGTCCCGACGGGCGATCGCTAGCAACGGCGAGTGCAGATAATACGGTGATGCTCTGGAACATCAATGGCAGCATCATTCGGACATTCAAAAATCCAATCATCTCGAATAAAGGTGAAAATCGGCTTTTGAGTGTGGCATTTAGTCAGAATGGACAAACCCTTGTAGCTGGTGACACCTACGGTAACATCCTCTGGTGGAAGCAAGATGGCACCCTGATCAACACCACTTCTGAACATCGAAATGGAGTCGTCAGTCTGGCACTCAGTCCCGATGGGCAAACCCTGGCTTCAGGCAGTTGGGATAACACGATCAAGCTGTGGGATTGGAATGGCACCGTGTTGAGCACCCTGAACGGACATCCCAGTGGAACACTGACGCTGGCATTTAGTCCGGCTCGTGGCACATCCTTGAAGGAGACTGGGCAACGGCTCGTCTCGGGCGGTGAAGATGGGCTGGTCCGGATGTGGCGGCTCTCTGGAGACTTTTTAACCGTTTTACGAGGGCACCGGGCCTCCGTCTGGAGTACCAAATTTACGCCCGATGGACAAACGGTCATTTCATCCGGTTCCGATGGCACGATCAAACGCTGGAACACACAAGGTCAGATTTTGCAGACCTTATCCGTGAATCAAGGCGAAGTTTGGGCAGTGGAGAGCAGCCCCGATGGACAAACCCTGGTGGCTGCCAGCGAAGAGGGTTCCCTCACGTTTTGGAATCGGGCGGGTAAACGGCTCCGAACGGTGAAGGCTCACCAGCAAACTGCCTTTGATGTCACCTTCAGCCCCGATGGGCAACACATTGCTTCTGTCGGTTGGGATGGCACGATTAAGCTGTGGCATCAGGATGGCACGCTGATGCAAGCACTGAAGAAAAACCGCGAATCCTCCGATCAGTTGGGCGATCGCATCAATGCGGTTGCCTTTAGTCCAGATAGCCAGTGGTTGGCAGCCGTTGGTCTGGACAAAATCATTCGCCTCTGGCAGCGCAATCGGCAGGGATTATTTCCACTGCAACCGCAACTCAAACTCACAGGTCATACGGGCACAATTTGGGATGTTGCCTTTAGCCCTGATGGTCGGATGTTCGCCACCGCCAGTGAAGACAACACCCTCAAACTCTGGGCGATCGATGGCAAATTAATTCACACCTTCGAGGGCCACACCGCCCGCGTTAATGCAGTCACTTTTATTCCCCCTGACTCTGGACTCCCTGCGGACTGGGGTACGGTCATTGCTTCTGCCAGTTGGGATAGAACGATCAAACTCTGGAAGCTCGATGGCACCCTGCTCACAACCCTGGAGGGACACGAGGAACGCGTCCTGGATGTTGCCTTCTACCCTGCTACCCAAGGTGGAAAGCCGCTCCTGGTATCGGGAGGTTTAGATAATTTGGTCATTCTCTGGTCACTTGATCAGGTACTAGATAAAAACCAAATCGTTCAATCCAGTTGTACCTGGGTACAAGATTACTTACACACCAATCCAAACTTAAAAATACAACAAACACTTTGTCCTTAGTGCCTCTTCAGAAAACCTTTTGCAAGCAGTTTTAAAAAGGACACTCAAGATAAACGAAAACTCTAATTTGAACTGTTGTGCAGTCAATTTGCCTTGAGGTTCAGCGATCACCCGTTTGGCTGAATCCACTCAGGTGCGATCGCATTCAACCAAGGATTTTTGACAGGCAAAAACGACGATGATTTATACCATGTACTAAGTTAAGGCTTAACGGATGACAAGGCAAGTCTAACCTGCATTATTCATGAGGGATGGGAGACGACAGACAAATGAGTTTGGACTAACCAAAAGTTGCTCAAATTAGGAACAAGCAGTTGATCAGGTAAAGAAACAGCCACAGTAAGGGCTAAAATAGCCCAAAATTCAGGTCAATAGACACACTACTCCTACGACAAGACCAAAATTAGCCCCAGAGCAGCATTGCTGATGACACTAATCGTTGGGTAATTTGACGTAGTTCTTGAGCAAATGGACAATAAGCGGCTAATTCCACCAAGACTCGTCTTGCAGAGACTCTCACCCTGGCGGCACCTTTGATGAGCATCGCTTGTAGGCGTGGAACTTGAGCCGTGGCAAATTGCGTTCCTTGGGCTGCCTGTCGAATCGCTAGTAGGAGGATGTAAGCGGCTTGAGAGAGCAACAAGCGAAACTGGTTGGCGATGAAGGTGTGGCAACTGAGGCGGTCCGCTTGAATGCCGAGTTTGAATTCTTTGACGCGATGCTCACTATCAGCCCCTCGATGCACGTAAAAGCCGTCATACAACGTTTGTGCAGGGTCTTCCAAGTTGGTCAGCACAAAGCGAGGGTTGGGTCCTTTCGGTAACCATTCGGCTTTCATTACTAACCGTCGTGGGGCTTCCCAAGTAGCCGCCGCATAGTAGACATCATCAAACAAGCGAGCCTTCTCTCCGGTTTTGCAGAATTGCAAGCGTGCTTGCTCTAGCAGGTCAGCGATTTTACGCCCAGTGACCGCATTGCGAGCAAAGCCAATGGCATAACCGACTCCAGAGCGCTCACACACTCGTAGGATTTCCGGCAGGGCAAACCCGGCATCCGCTCGTAGGATGATCCGAACACCCGCAAAAGCCCGTTGCAAGCGCCAGAATAACCAACGCAGAATACCCGCTACCCCTTTACCCGGATGACTATTGCCGGCTCGCAGTTGCAGCACCAAGGGATAACCCGTCTTAGCTTCATTGATTAATACTGGGAAGTACATGGGTTGCTCATAGTACCCGTGAAAACAGCTCAACTGCTGCTGCCCATGCGTGGGGTCATCCCAACCATCCATATCCAACACGATTTCGTCCGGGGCTTGTTGGTATTGCCTGATGAAACCATCAACCAGGCGGCTGCGGATCTTTGAGACTTCCGGCTTGCCGACATGGTTCTCCAGTCGAGTCATCGTCGGTTGACTGGCTAAATGTTCTTGTTCGGCTAACGGCAAGCGGTCACAGGCAATTTTGTAAATTGGGTCATGCCGCAACACATTGCTATCGTTCGCATCCTCGTAGCCTCCCACGATCTGATACACTCGCTGGCTGACTAATTGATGTAGACTATGCTGAATTTTGGCCGGGTCTCGCCACTCCTCGATACACTCGGCTATCCCTTGGCAAACCCGCAGTTGTTGTTCCGCTTGGCGGGCGAGTAGAATCCCAGCATCCGAACTCAATTCTAAGTCCGAAAAGCGAACCACGAGATCCCGATGTGAATAAAAATCGTAGCGCAGATCTGAATCACACTCTGTCATGGCAAAATGAAGACGCTTAAAAATGTTAGAGAGCTTGATTCTATTCGGTTTCAAGCTCTTTTTCTCATCCTTCTTTTCCTGCTTTGTGAATAATTCAGGTTAAAGCCAAAGAACCAATCCACTGAGGTCTTGCCGCGTGCAGCTAACCCGTCGAACACCTTGTGTCCTTTGATGCGGCGATTGTGACACACCTTGAGACTGGTGGAATCAACAAAACTGATGCCACTACAGCGACCAAAGCAGGAGCGCAAGTAAGCACACAAGGCGAACAGCACCGAGGGCATCCACTCGACAAAGCGG
>JANRIS010000051.1:0-17182 GCA_033764685.1 Leptolyngbyaceae cyanobacterium bins.349 | reverse complement strand
GTCAGTATTGAATAAACATGCCACAGACTTGTATTTGCCCAAATCAATGCCTAGAATTTTCATGGATACCTCCTGGGGATAAAGGTAGGGGTTTGGTTTTGATTATCGGGGGTTCCCCTCCCCACGGCTTACATGAATTCTGTAGATCTCGTATTGGCGCAGCTTCTCGGTTAGCCCTTCCCCCGTCTCCTCGCCCTTTGTATCCGCAGTTGAGGGTTTGTAACTGGTGATAATGGCACATTTGCCTGCCAGGTCTGTGCGGCTGAAGAGTTCGTAGACTTTGCACGCCTGGTAAATGCTGGAACAGACGAGCATGGCATTGCCTCGCCCATCCATCAGGCGGGGTTTGCGCTTCATGTCTAACCAAATGTCGCTCACAATAATCTCCAGTCGTGACTGGCTAGACAGCACCTTCTGCATCGTGCCCCATTTCTGTTTGAGTTGGGTCTTGGCAAGTTCGGATAGTCCTTGAGTGTTTGCTTCAAACCACTCATCTACTTTCTGTTTAGATCTCAAATACTGGTCAATATCGCGGGCTTCGTAGCGCAGATCGAGCACGACTCCATCGGTAACGGCTTCATCAAACTTGTATGTGTGGATGTAGCGACCAAAGACTTCAATGCTCTTTTGTTTGTCTGTCTTCAATAGGGGAGTACCTGTGAAGCCGATCAAGACGGCATTGGGCAGGATTGAAGTCATAGCACTGTGGAGTTTGCCGGACTGGGTGCGGTGGCACTCATCCACAAAAATGAACAAATTACCTTTTGGGGCAAAGTTGCTGGGAATCTTGCTACGGAGATCCTGAATGAATTCGTCGGTGGCTTTGTCTGAGGCGCTTTCATTTCCGCCGAATTTGTGCACCAGGGAGCAGAGGAGCCAGGGCGTGGTTTTGTTTAGGGTGTCGATCAGGTCGGCTCCGCTCTCGGTGCGGTAAATGTCTTCATCTACGCCCAGGAAGACCCCTTCAATCTGTTCGTCGAGTTCGGTGCGATCGGTAATGATGAGAACCCGCGCATCGGTGACATTCTCGCGAATCCATTTTGCCAACCACACCATTGTCAGGCTTTTGCCAGAACCCTGGGTATGCCAGATGATGCCACCCTCACGCTGATGAACGTGTTGTTGCGCCGCCTTGATGCCGAAGTATTGGTTGTGGCGGCAGGTCTTTTTGATGCCGGAGTCAAACACGATGAAATCATGGATGATTTCCAGAAAGCGGGTTTTGTTGCAGAGACGCAGCAGGGCGCAGTCGAGGAGATTGTCTGAGATGCCGCAATCAGAACTGGAGAGATACTTTTGACTGCGATCGCCAGTTTGGGGGGTGTAGTCTGGGTTCTCCTCTTTCCAGGTGAGGTAGTATTTTTCGGGCGTTTCGATCGTGCCGTAACGGAGTCCCTGAGTGTCGTTACCCGCCATTACCAGTTGCAGGGTGGTGAAAAAGGGACGAATGAACGTCTTTTTCTGGTTATCCAGGTTTTGGCGGATGCCTTCGCTGACCGAAACACTGGAGCGTTTGAGTTCTAGCACACCCAGAGCAATGCCATTGACGTAGAGGACGATATCCGGGCGTTTGGAGTTTTCGCCTTTGATGGTGACTTCTTCGGCGATCGCAAACTGGTTCTGCTCCGGATGCTCCCAATCGATCAGTCGGACGGTCTGGTTCTGCTGTCCGGCTCCCTCTTTATCTTTGACCCCGTAGCGCAGAAGCCGATAAACCGCTTTGTTGGCATCGTAGAGGTTTTGCCCTTCCCCCAAAGCTGCTGCTTGATCCAGTTGCCGCAGGACTTTGTTAATCAGAATATCGCTGGTGCCCTGCTGCTTGAGCCATTGAGTGAGTAAGCCAGGTTCGATGTTGCGGTTGTTGTCGCGATCGCCCCAGTTGCCCAGGTAGGTGTAGCCCAGTTGCGCCTGAAACAGCTTCACGACCCGATTTTGAGTAATTCGTTCCCGCTGACCGACAGTACTCATGCAACGCTTCCTTCTTGAGATTCCAGACAATGAAATCTCTTGCAATGGGTGGACGACTCAGTTATAACAGCCGCTTTCGGTTAAAGCACAGAGGCTATTCGTGGTTTTCATAGCCAAATTAAGCTACACCATAGCCGGTGTAGGGGCGCTTGTAGGCAGGGTGTAATCCCAGGATGATGTCTTCTTTGGGAACACCCATGTCTTGCAATTCCTGCCCTACGTCGATGTCGGTGGTGTTTTGCTGGAGCCAGATTTTGCCGTCTTTGATGTCGAAGTGGAGGACGGTGTGATAGATGCGCTTTAAGCCGTCCCAACCAACCCGCATGAGTTGGTAGTGATCCCGATCGCGATCAAAAAAAAGCTCACTTTCGACATCAGGGTCGGAGGAACTGTAGTGGCTGTGTTTTTCTAACAGCGATTGGATGCAGGTGCGGTAGTAATCTATCGTATCCATTGCACAATCTCCTCAATTACTGGATCGTAAACAATTAATCTGAGATGGTAGCGTTCTGCCACAAATTGGGTGAATGGACTTTGAAAGAAAGTGTCGTAGGTGTCGAGGGGAACTGCCAGGTAAAGTTGTCGCTCCGGTTCTTTCACCTCTAGCATGATTCTATAGTTGAGGAACTGCCCCAGGGCGGTATGGAAGTCGCTGATGGGTGAGGGGCTGATGAAGCTTTTGATCTCAACAGCAATTTTCTCTTCTCCCCGATCGGCAGCAATCAGCCGCTCCGCAGCCAAGTCGATTTTGACTTTAACGTCTTCCCATTCCAGTTCCAGAGGATCACTGGAGATTTGCCATTGTTCTTTTTCCAGCCCGCGTCTGACGGCTTCATGGAAGATGTCTCTGGTGCTCATACCAGGCGTGTCCTCCCGGTGAGGAGTGCTTGCATCATGCCCTGTTTGATGGATTGGGTTTTAGCGAGGCGGGTTTCTAAGGCAGCGATTTCGGCATCCATGTCGGAGAGGACAGTGGCGATCGCTCTTTGCTCCTTTAAAGATGGAAGTGGTACAAGCAAATTTCTTAGTGTTCCAGCATTAACATTCTTCTGTCCTCCTCCAATTTGGTTTTGCTCAAAGAAACTTTGACCAGAATCAGAATTAATGAAAAAACTTAGAAATTGGCAATCGACTTTGGCATGATTTGGTCTAGTAATTAATGTAGTAAAGCTTTGAGCCAATTCAAATTCTTCAGGGACTATGCAAGTTGTACCTGGATAACCAGTTCTTGCCGTTAATAAATCACCTTTCTGAAGACGTTTATTTTTGAAGCGGAGTTCATATTCTTCTGAAATGTATAAAATATCATCATCATCAAGTTTGTTAGGTTTGATGTTTTGATTGCGGATTAAGGGAATGCCTCTAGTTCTATAAGCGTGTGTTGCTGCGCTGGCAATTCCTACTGTTATCCTTTCAGATAATTCCAAGAGGCTTTTGACATCCCAATCTTCAGGAATTACACCAATCTCAGTTTGCTGGTAGCCCTTCCCCTCACCGAATCCCGGCAGGCGTTTTTTGCCTGTGAGGAGTTGCTGCATGGTGGCGGTTTTGATTGCCCGCTTTTTGGCGATCGCTTTTTCCAGTGCGGCAATCAGGCGATCAACCTCGGATAGGGCTTGGGCGATCGATCGTTGTTCTGGAAGGGGAGGGAAAGGAACCTTTAAGCCTTCAATGTGATTAATAAATAAATTTGCTTGAGCACCTTGATTTAAGGTCTGTGCAATCTGAATCTGTCCAACCCTAGATTGCAAAACATATTGAATAAAGTAACCATCTGTTTTACTTCTGTCTGGTTTAATAAGTGCGGCACTTCTAACCATTACACATTCAAGTCCAGCAGGTAAAACAGCTACTCTCCCAATAGTTCCAGAACAAGATATTAGGACATCACCCGCATCAGGATCACATCTCTTTCGTATTCTTTGATATTCATTTACTCCAACGAAATCTACATCAATCAAATCAATTCGACCGTCATGGATATTCCTTGCGGATAGTAGGTAATAGCCTTCGGTAGTCCTTTTAGGCGTTGCATGTTCGCCATCGGTAATTTTTTTGGATATCTGATGTAAATAGCAGACATCCCAATCTTCAGGAATTACGCCAACTTCGGTTTGCTTATACCCTTTTGGTAATTGATCATTGTCAGTGGTCAATTGATCATTATTCATCGTCTGCCTCCAACTGCCCAATCAACGCAAACTCCCGTCGCAGTTCTTCCTCATTTGGCAGATAAAGCTGATACTTCTGCACAAACAACTGGCTGTTCATCTGGTAGGTGGCGTATTCCACCAATAGCTCATCCTTATTCCGGGTCAGAATAATCCCGATCGGTGGGTTATCGCCCTCAACGTTTTCCTCCTTGGCGAAATATCCCATATACAGATTCATCTGCCCAATATCGGAGTGTTGCACCTCGTTCACCTTCAGATCCAGCAACACAAAACAGCGCAAAATCCGGTGATAAAACACCAGATCAACTCGGTAGTGGTTGTTGTTAATGGTGATGCGGTACTGTCGTCCGACGAAGGTAAACCCTTTGCCCAATTCCAGCAAAAACTGCTGCAAATGGTCATACAGCAACGTCTCTAACTGCGTTTCTGACGGGAGGTGAGGCTCCGGAATTTTGAGAAATTCAAACACATAAGGATCACGCAGAAGGTCACTCGGCTGTTCTACCTGTTGCCCCTGTTGCGCCAGTTTGAGAATCCCTGCTCGATCCTTGCCTGCTGCCAGTCTCAAAAATAGTGCCGTTTCTTTCTGGCGTTTCAGTTCTGGCACTGACCAGTGTTCAGCGATGGCCTGTTTTTCATAAAAACTCCGCTCCAGAGCGTCATCAATCTTCAGGAGTTCCACATAATGAGACCAACTCAATTGGTGAGAAGGCTTCTGACCAATTGGATAGCGGAGATATAACAACCGCATGTAGACCAGATTACTGCGGCTAAAACCCTTTCCCAATTGGCGTTTCAAGTCCTGGCTCAAATTTGTCAGCAATTGCTGCCCATAGGCTGACTTAACTTTCCCCTCCTGCTCAAACTCCACAATGTATTGACCAATCCGCCAATAGGTTTCGATCAATTGCGTATTCACAGCCCTCAAAGCTTGAGCACGCCCCTGCGTGTATGCCTCGGCAATCTGTCCTAACAGTCGCTGGTATCCATCCACGGGTTCTAGTTCCATACCAACCCCATCTTTCGCAGATGCTCATCCACCTGGCTTGATAACACCTCTACATCCTGCATCAACTGCGGTAAGGGTTCCGCATAGCGTTCTTCCAGGGTCTTCACCCGGTTCGCTAACTGTTGCGTCACCCGCTCAATTTCTGCCTGAATTGCCGCTTTCAGAGTCGCTTGCCACTTGTCATCCACCACCAGCATTTTGATCTCGTCCTCGCTCAGCTTTGGATATTGGGCAAACACCAACCTATCCAGTGCGTCCTGGGCTTCTTTCACCGCTTTCTTCGCCTCTGCCTCCTGGTCAAACAGCGTCAGGCATTGCTTCAGCACCGATACTTCCTCTGGGGCACTGCGATCGCCTTTCAACTCCTTCAACCGCCCCGTCACGCTGGCTTTGGACACCTTGCCTGCATCCGTCTGGGCATCACTCAGCAAGCCTTCCTCGCCACTGTGTTCCTCAATCAGCGATTCCAACTCCTGACTGATGGCATCCAGGTTGGCTTGCAACTGGTCGATGTGTTCTTGTTTGTCGGCAAAGTAACGCCCCACGATCAAACTCGGCGGAATCAGTTCAGTCTTGTATTTCTGCTTGTCGATAATCAGATCCGGCGTTTCCTTTAACTTCTCGCCCTTCTTCACCACCAGTTCCCGCAGCACCTTTCCGGCTTGCCAACCATCCTGCACCAGCACATAGACATCATCCTGCATCGTGTCTGCCCAGTAGTCCATCAACAACTGGTAAATGTCGTAGCGATCGAGCAAATCCGCTTCGGCAAACCGCGCCAGCAGATCTTCCGACAGAGTGGCGATTAAGGCTTTGGGTTTGTCCCCTTTGGCAATGCCCTTCAGCCGCCCCTCATGATCCTTGCGCCAGTTCTCGTACAGCGCCAGGGATCGGTCTGAGAATGCCGCAAATTCCCCATGATTGAGAATCGTCGCCTTCACCTGACTGGCTTCCACCAGACTGCGGCTATACCCCTCCCGTCCACTGGCAGCAAACAGCGTCTGCCGCAGGTTGGGAAACACCCGCCAATAGGCTTGCAGAGCATCAATATCCGCATCCGGGATGCCACCATTCAGGTGGGCGTTGAGGTCGTGCAGGTCTTCCGGTTCACTGGAATCGATGTAGCGCGGGATGTTGAGGTTGTAGTCGTTCTTGGCAATCTCCTCAAACAGCACCATGCGGCTGTAGCGCGATCGCTCAATCTGGTTGTTGAACACATCCACAATCTTGTGAATGTCCTGGCTCCGCAGACGGTTCTTGTTGCCGTCTTTCATGAAGCCCTTGCTGGCATCCACCATGAAGATTCCGGTGCGGCTCTTGGCATCCTCCTTGTCGATGACGATGATGCAGGCAGGAATACCCGTGCCATAAAACAGGTTCGGCGGTAAGCCAATAATGCCTTTGATATAGCCCTGTCGCACCAGGTTTTGCCGAATTCGCGCTTCCGCATTGCCGCGAAACAACACCCCATGCGGCAGAATCACCGCTGCCTTGCCCGTACTCTTCAACGACTTCAGGATGTGCAGCAGAAAAGCATAGTCCCCATTCTTATCCGGTGGCGTGCCGTACTCAAACCGCCCAAATGGGTCGTCCTTCAGGTTCACGCCATTGCTCCAGGACTTGTAGGAGAAAGGCGGATTCGCCACCGCAAAGTCAAAGGTCTTCAGGCTGCCATCCGAATTTTTCCAGTATGGATCAGACAGCGTGTTGCCCTTCCAGATTTCATGGCTAGGGTAGCCATGCATGAACATATTCATCCGCGACAACGCCCAAGTGGAGTTGTCCATCTCCTGCCCATAGATCGTCAGCCCACGCGGTGCTTCATCTGCCACCTTCAGCAACAACGAACCCGACCCGCAGGTGGGGTCATACACCGTTTGATCCTGGCGCGTCTCTGCCGTAATCCCCACCACTTTCGCCAGAATTCGCGACACTTCCGCTGGTGTGTAGAACTGACCCTTACTCTTGCCCGACTCCGTGGCAAAGTGGCGCATCAGGTACTCGTAGGCATCCCCCAGCAGGTCATCCCCTTCCGCCCGGTTCGCACTCAGATCCAGCCCATCGAAGATCGCTACCAGGTTGGAGAGGCGATCGACCATCTCTTTGCCTTTACCCAGCCGATCCTCATCGTTGAAATCGGCAACGTCAATCACACCCTTGAGGTTGTTCTCTTCTGCCAAGGCGCTAATAATCTTGTTGATCTTGTCGCCGATCTCCTTATCACCCTTGAGCTTCACCATGTCCCGAAAGGAACCCCCTTCTGGCACCACAATCATGCCGTAGGGATCACCTGCGTATTTATCAGAGACATACTTCATGAACAGCAGCGTCAGGACGTAATCCTTGTACTGAGAGGCATCCATGCCTCCCCGCAGTTCATCGCAGCTGGCCCAGAGGGAGCTATAGAGTTCAGTCTTTTTAATCGCCATGCGGGACTTCTAACGGTTAACAATCCAATCAAAGTGGTGTGGAACCGATACTAGGTAGAAGAACCCGCCTATGTATCCTGTTCCATCAACACCCTACTCAGTTCTATCCACAAACCCCTGAATCGTTGACAAAGAAAAAATAATCTTCGTAAAACACGGGAATTCTAATTGAGGCAGTTCTATTTACCCCATTGGAGTTACTTAATGAAAGGTACTCGATTCACCGCGATCGCGATCGCGACAGCATCTCTCCTGTTGACCCAATCCGCTAACGCCGAAATGCTAGTTCTGGGCAAAGCATCTGGTGGGCAAACCACCCGGCTCGATACGAATTCAATTCAAACCAATCGACATGCCGCAGGTACTTTTGCTGCATTTACCTATTACCTGGGCAACGAACGCCTTGATGCAGGTGCTCATTGTGGTCGAGGCTTGTGGACCGTGGAGGGCAAAGATTATAAACCTCAATCTCAAGCCACTCGTAACATGCTCAGCATTGTTTGTTCTATCGGAAGTGCTGAAGACTCTGAAGATATGGGAACGCTCCTTGTCTTTGACCCACCTTCTAATGTCCGGTCTTCACCAGGAGGTGCTGTTAAATGTTCCATTGATCAAATGACTGTGATTCAGGTTTATGTGGAACCCAGGAATGGATGGTACTCAACTAAAGCCTGTGGTGGAGGATGGATTCATAGCAGTCAAGTTCGTCCGCTCCGCTAGAAGTTTTAACAAGGAAAACTTTGCTGGTACTGAAGCGGGAATCCTACTTATCCATTCCTAACACTTCACCGACGAAACTCCAGCTCATTGCTCTGTTGCCAATGTAACCAGGGTGCTAATTAGAATCGACGGCAATAAGTTCTATCACGTCGGCATCCTGGTCCAAGGTAGTTTTGAAGCCAACCTCTTCAGTGGGTCCGATTTCATCCCGATTCGCTCTGATCCTGCCAGTGTCTACAGTTTGCCTGCCTTTACGAGCCGTGTAGCTAATTGAAAGATTCCTTAAAGTCTGTTTATTTCTGTTTTTGAAGGTGGCAACAAGCCGGGTGCCGTCAAAATTAGCCGTCAGGACTTCGAGTTCTTTGCGAACTGCATTGTTGATTTCAACCTTTTTCCCCGTTCGAGCAGGACTGTTACCGGGGGCTTTTGGATCTGAGTTTTTTTGATTGCTCCCCAAGCTTCTCTGAGGACACATCGGTTCGAGGTTTTGAACGGCTCCACTGGGCAAACGCCGGAAGCAAAGGAAATTAGGGTCTCTAGGAAATGAAAAGGCCCAATTAGAGAATCCTAGCGAAAGCACAGCCAAACTTAGAGCAAGAGGGAGTTTTATTGTCAACATGGTTTAGGTGAGGGGATAGCCAGTGTGTTTAGAGAATATTGCTATTGAAGAAGGGAAACATCCGGATCTTTATCCGTATTTCACGAACTTGTTGGCCTAGTTTTAGCAACGGTCAAAAAATGGTCGTTAAGGCTGAAAAGTCTACTGACTAAAGCTTCTAGCGGGTGGGTAATTTAGATACTTATTGCCTTCAACTGTCCCATTTTGAGTCATAAATGGGACACTCCAAATTGCAAAGAACGATTTTGCGCCGTTTTAGGCTTCTAGTGTTTGATCACCCAGTCGCCGAAAATGGGACAGTTGCCTTTGGCACCTCAATAACGACCAGAATTTTTCCGCTGCTAACATCAAGCCAATCAACTCGCTGCGATCGCCGTGGCCTATCGACGCGGGTTCTCGACTCAGCAAATTTTGGAGAAACTCACCCATGAACCTCCTGCTGGATAAGGACGGTATCAGTGAACTGGAATACAGTTTAGGGATTAGATAGTAGCTGTTGGTCAATTAGATTTTTTTGAATGGCAATGACCGCTGCCTGAGTGCGATCGCGCACGTCCAGCTTCTGCAAAATGGCATGGACATGAACTCGTACCGTGCCTGCAGCGATGTATAGCATTTCAGCAATCTCTTGATTCGTTTTGCCATCCGCAATTAAAGCCAGGATTTCCTGTTCTCGCCGAGTCAGAACAGGGGTTGACTTATCTGAATCACTGGCTGGTGTGGTACTGACATTACTTTCAAAAGCAGCCCGAATTTCATTTGTCGCAGCGGAATCCCACCAGGAGGCTCCGGCTGCAACTGATTGAATGGCAAGAATGAGAGTCTGGGATGGCGCACCTTTGAGGCAATAGCCCTGTGCGCCAGCTTCGATGATGCGGTTAATCAATGCTTTTTGCGTGTGCGAGGTCAGCACCAGAACTGGAAGATTCGGAGCCAACTGCCTGATCTGCCGACAGGCTTCAATTCCCCCCAGTCCTGGTAGCCCAATGTCGAGAACGACGATATTGAGCGAATGGGATTTAACGATTTCGATCGCTGTTTCCCCATCTTCTGCCTCTGCCACAATTTCTAGCCCTGACTCTCGCTCTAGCCGTACCCGTAAGCCGAGACGGAAGAGTTCATCATCCTCAACTAGAAGAATTTTGAGCGGTGAAGATGCCATCTTAAACAGAAAGAGAGGGATTATATGGGAAAGTCGGTAATCGAAAGGCAAAGATTGCTCCGGTGGGTTGCCGATTCTCTGCCCAAATTGTACCGCCGTGGGCTTCTACAATCTGGCGAGATAGGTAAAGCCCCAAACCTGATCCTTTTGCTTGGCGATCGCTCTGCCCTTGATAGAACCGTTCAAACAGGTGCGAAAGCTCGTCTAGTTTAATGCCTGCTCCACGATCTTCTACCTTAACTGTTTGGTACGAGTGTCCTGCTTCTAGGACAATTTCAACCCTTTCACCCCGGGGAGAATGGTTAATTGCATTGGTGAGTAGATTTGCCATAACCCGTTCAAGTTGTAGAGCATCTCCCTTTACCCACAGAAACTGGCGGAAATCGGAGGTTCCGTAATGGAGGGAAATGTGAACTCGGCGGCTAGCTGCCAAATCGGTCATGGTTGCTTTAACCGCTTCGGCAATTTCAACAAGATTAACTGGGGCAAGATTAAGTTGTAATCCCTCATTATCATTGCGGTAGACATCCAACAAAGTCTCGACCATTTGCAACGTTGTTTTATGGCTCCGCATCATCGTTGCCAAAACCTTCTGCTGGCTTGGTTCAATGGAGCCAAAGCTGCCATGTTGCAAGGCTTTTAATGTTTCAATGGCTCCCAACAAGGGAGTTTTCAGATCATGGGTTAGGGCTGAAGCAAAGTCTTCCCGGATGCTGTCTAACTTTTCTTGGGCTTCCAACTTCGCTTGTTGTTGGAGTACTGTCTGCTGATACAGCCGATTGCGATCGCTCAATACTCCTGTCACAACTAATGCCAATGTTGCAATGGCTCGACTGGCGATCGTGGAAACTTCAACGACTGCAATTCCTGGAAGCCAGACGTTGATCAGGGTGAGAACGCAGGCGATCAGAGTTGCCTGAAAAGTGACTTTGCGGCTTAAGTGGGCACTGGCTAACAGAATTGGCCCAATGTAAAGGTAGCCAAATACATACTCTGGTGGGGTTGCTAACTCCAGGGAAAAAACCACGACAAAAAGCCCCACCACGAGCCAGAATGTGCGTAAATGCCAGTCTTTTGAATGAAAAGCACGTTGGTATTGCAGCATTTGGCTCCTCTGAAGCAGAAAAGATGGTCGTTGAGCCAGTCCTACCCTCAAAAGTCTAGCGGTTTTCAAGTGGAATCACCTGAAAATGAGACACAGTCTGTGTTCAAATGCAAATCTATATTTGCAGGTATAGATCTGACCCTACCATTCTCTAAACGCTTCCTAAACATTGCGTATTGCAGACTATACCCCTGATCCAAAAATTGCAGTAAACGCTGCTCTATACCTTGTAATTCCTAAATCAGAGTTTCACTATCAGTAAGTAGGGACAGTTGAAGAGTTGAGATGCTAGTTCTCGATCAGTATTCACGTACTTAATCACTCATCACTTCAGCAACAACTTATTTACTGATGTCGGAGTTAAATGACTCATGTTGCAAGGATGGATTCAAATTGCATTAACGCTGCTGATCGTAGTGGCAATTACGCCATTCTTCGGTCGATATATGGCTCGTGTATTCATGGGACAACGCACTATTCTTGACTCCGTGCTGAATCCTTTGGAGAGAACCCTTTTTTCGCTCAGTGGAGTTCGAGCAAGAGAGGAGATGCCAGGTTGGCAGTATGCGCGGGCAGTGCTGTATAGCAACCTCGCGATGCTGGTGTTTATCTACCTGATCTTCATGGTTCAGGGAGTGTTGCCCTTTAATCCAACAGGATTGAGCGCGCCATCCTGGGATTTGGCTTTGCACACAGCAATTTCCTTTGTCACCAATACCAACCAACAACATTATTCGGGCGAAACGACCTTTAGCTATTTCAGCCAGTTTGCGGCTCTGGGATTCATGATGTTTACCTCGGCAGCGACAGGCATTGCAGTGGCGATCGCCTTCATTCGAGGCTTAACAGGCAGACCGCTGGGTAACTTCTATGTTGATTTAATTCAGTCCATTACCCGAATTCTCTTGCCCATCAGTATTGTGGGCGCAATTGTTTTTATTGCCGCTGGAATGCCTGAAACTCTAGCAGGTCCAGCCATTGTGCCAACGTTGGAAAATCCAGGAATCAGTCAGGCGATCGCCCGTGGTCCAGTGGCTCACTTCGAGATTATTAAAGAGTTAGGCGAGAACGGCGGCGGTTTCTTTGGTATTAACTCAGCACATCCGTTTGAGAACCCGAATGGTTTCACCAATCTGATTGAACTGGTCGCCCTGCTTTCCGTTCCCACTTCGTTGATTATTACCTATGGCATCTTTGCCAATAATCTGAAGCAAGCCTGGTTGGTTTATAGCATTCCCCTAGCGATTCTGGTTGGGTTTATCGTCATCACTGCGATCGGGGAGTACCAGGGCAATCCTGCGGTAAATGCCTTGCTGGGTGGTCAAGCTGCGAATCTGGAGGGTAAGGAAGTTCGCTTTGGTTGGGCACAGTCTGCTTTGTTTGCGGTGTTTACGACTGCAAGTATGTGTGGAGCAGTGAACAGCTTACATGATTCTTTCATGCCGAATGGTGGTTTTGTCACGCTGTCCAATATGTTTCTCCAAATTGTGTTTGGTGGACAGGGAACGGGAACCGCATATCTCTTCGCCTACTTGATTTTGGCGGTATTCGTGACAGGTTTGATGGTGGGACGAACCCCCGAATTTTTGGGACGCAAGATCGAAAAACGGGAAGTGGTGTTGGCAAGTTTTCTGATTCTGCTGGTGCATCCGATCGCCATTCTGATTCCGGCTGCCATCACTCTGGCATTTCCTGAACAACTTGCAGGCATCAGCAATCCTGGATTTCATGGGTTATCTCAAGTGATTTATGAATACGCTTCTGCGGCTGCTAATAACGGATCTGGCTTTGAAGGACTCGGTGATGCTACCCTCTGGTGGAACTTGAGTACCAGCTTCAGCCTGTTAGCAGGACGCTACATTCCGATTGTGGCATTACTTTTACTGGCGGATAGTATGTCTCGCAAACAACCTGTCCCTGCAACAGCAGGAACCCTACGGACTGACACCGGACTGTTTACCGGGGTAACGGCTGGTGTGATTCTGATTTTGGGCGCACTGACCTTCTTTCCGGCATTGGCATTGGGTCCAGTGGCAGAGGCATTTCAAATTATTAACGGAATTGGGTAGGAGTTTTGAGGATTTATGAAAACTAGAAATGGATCTTCTACATCTACAACCTCTCGCCCAATTCGGGTTCCCGGTGGTCGCCGGGGCGGTGCGAAGCAGTTCCCCCTTCGGGGTAATCGCAATCACACCCCAAAAGCCGATCGCAAAGGACTGTATCAACGAGCAATTCGAGAATCCTTTGTCAAACTAAATCCGCGTGTGGCGGTACGAAATCCTGTCATGTTTGTGGTGTGGCTGGGCACAATTGTCACTCTGCTTGTTACCATTAATCCCAATTTGTTTGGGACGGTGCAAGCAGATATAGGACAACAACGATTACTCAACGGCATCATTACGCTCATCCTGTTTTTTACTGTTTTGTTTGCTAATTTCGCCGAAGCCGTTGCAGAAGGACGGGGCAAGGCACAGGCAGCTGCACTGCGATCGACCCGTTTTGACACGATCGCCCATAAGCTGCTTCCCGATAGCAAGATTCAGGAGGTTAGCTCAACGGAGTTACGCCGAGGCGATCAGGTGAAAGTGATCGCGGGAGATATGATTCCTGCGGATGGTGAGGTGATTCAGGGCCTTGGTTCAGTCGATGAATCAGCCATCACCGGGGAATCGGCTCCCGTTTTAAAGCAACCCGGTACAGATATTGCCAGTTCGGTTACGGGAGGAACTCGTCTGCTATCCGATGAACTGATTGTGCGAATTACCGCTGATCCAGGTCAGGGCTTTATCGATCGCATGATTTCCCTGGTAGAAGGAGCCGAACGCACCAAAACACCGAACGAAATTGCCCTGACTGTGCTGTTGGCAGTGCTGACCCAGGTATTTCTAATTGTTGTCGCCACAACTCCCTCGATTTCTGGCTACATCGCTGGCTTTCTAGACACTCTGGCAGGAGTCGCAACAGGCAACAGCTTACGAGCGGGAACCAGCATTGCGATTCTCATTTCCCTGCTGGTTGCCCTGATTCCCACCACAATTGGCGGATTGCTGAGTGCGATCGGCATTGCGGGAATGGATCGGGTCGCGCAGTTCAACGTGATAGCCACCTCTGGACGAGCCGTAGAAGCCTGTGGTGACGTAAATACATTGGTTCTGGATAAAACTGGAACGATTACACTGGGAAACCGTTTGGCTGACGAATTTATCCCCGTCAATGGTCACTCGGTTCAAGAAGTCGCTGATGTTTGTCTAGCGGCGAGTGTGTTTGATGAAACCCCAGAAGGGCGATCGATCGTCCAGTTAGCCCAAAAGCTAGGAGCAAGACTTGACCTGGATGGGCAACCCGCAGAGGGCATTGAGTTTTCGGCTCGAACCCGTATGAGCGGCACTGACCTCGACAGTCAAGAATATCGCAAGGGGGCGGTGGATGCAATTAAGGGATTTGTGCGATCGCGTGGCGGTCAAGTTCCCTCAACACTGGATGAAGCTTACGAGCGTGTCTCCCGCTTAGGTGGAACTCCTCTCGCTGTTTGCCAGGGCAATGAGATCTACGGTGTGATTTACCTCAAGGACATCGTGAAACCGGGACTGAGAGAACGATTTGACCAATTACGGCGCATGGGGGTTAAAACCATCATGTTGACGGGTGATAACCGCATTACTGCCTCTGTGATTGCTCAAGAAGCCGGAGTGGATGATTTCATTGCCGAAGCCACTCCCGAAGACAAAATTGATGTAATTCGCAGCGAACAGGCTCAAGGCAAACTGGTCGCCATGACCGGAGACGGTACGAATGACGCTCCTGCGCTGGCTCAAGCAAATGTGGGATTGGCGATGAACTCTGGCACTCAAGCCGCGAAAGAAGCCGCCAACATGGTGGATTTAGACTCTGACCCGACCAAATTGATTGACCTGGTAACGATCGGCAAACGGTTACTCATCACTCGTGGCGCATTGACCACCTTTTCCGTTGCCAATGACATCGCCAAATACTTTGCAATCATTCCTACCATCTTTGCTGCTGCCGGAATTGGTGCGCTCAACATCATGAGTCTCAAGAGTGCCCAATCTGCGATCGTTTCTGCCCTAATTTATAACGCTTTGATTATTCCAATTCTGATTCCGCTCGCTCTACGGGGTGTGCAATTCCGTCCCCTCACTGCCGATCAACTGCTGCAACGCAATATTTTGATTTACGGTCTGGGCGGCATTATTGCCCCGTTCATTGCAATTAAGGCGATCGACTTAATCCTGCCATTGTCCTAACCCTTCAAAAACTCTTCTACCAATGAAACTCAACTCTCTAAAACCATTCCTTCTACCATCTCAAGCAGTAACTCAAGCACTTAAGGAGATTTCAGAGATCTGGTCACAAGAGCGCAGGCAAAAACTACCTTTGTACTTGTTTCTGACATTGTGTTTCAACCTAGTTGTTGCTCCAGTTGTTTATGCTGCCAGTGGCAATGAATTCTCTCGCACTCAAGCTTGGTCACTAGGGTTATTAGGACTGGGAACGGTGGCGCTTTCCGTTTATTTATTCTTTGTCATATTTGTCCCGGAGAAGTTCTAATGAGTTTTGCACGCGAAGCCGGTCGAGCCATTCGATCAACCCTAGTACTGTGGGTTCTCACCGCCCTGATTTACCCATTGGTGATGGTTGCCTTTGGGCAACTGGCTTTTCCCTTCCAGGCAAACGGTAGTATTTTGACGAATACTCAGGGGCAGCCTATTGGTTCAGCCTTGATTGGACAGCCATTTACGAGCGATCGCTACTTCAACAGTCGCCCCAGCACCACCAACTACAGCACTGCTAACCCGAATGCAGACGAAGCTGGCATTCTCAAAACGGGCGTGTCAGGTGCAAGCAACCTGGCTCCATCCAATCCTGATCTACTCAAGCAAGTTCAAGAAACTACGACACAACTAAAACAGACAGGCATTCAACCCACTGCCGATCTGGTCTACACCTCTGGTTCCAGCCTTGATCCCCACATCACACCCGAAGCCGCTAGAACACAGATTGCACGGGTGGCAGCAGCACGAGGATTACAACTCAGTCAACTTGAGGACTTGATCAAACAGAACACAGATGGTCGCTCGTTAGGCATCTTTGGCGAGCCAGGGGTGAATGTCCTCAAGCTCAATCTGGCTCTAGATGCATTAGGTCGCTAAACTATGTATCACGCCTCTAATCCTTCACCTGACAGCACCTACATCCGTCCTGCCTATCGGGGCAAGCACAAAATCTTCATTGGCATGGCTCCGGGTGTCGGCAAAACGTATCGAATGCTGGAGGAAGGGCATCGACTCCGGCAAGAGGGCATTGACGTGGTGGTTGGGTTACTGGAAACTCACAATCGGCAGGAGACCGCACAAAGGGCGGAAGGACTAGAAATCGTTCCCCGACAGCAAATTAACTGCTCTGGCGTGATTTTGTCTGAGATGGACATAGACGCAATTCTTGCTCGCCAACCGCAACTGGTTCTGATTGATGAACTGGCTCACACTAATGTCCCTGGTTCTCAGCGAGAGAAACGGTATCAGGATGTAGAAGTCGTTTTGGCAGCAGGAATTGATGTTTTTTCAACCGTCAACATTCAGCATCTAGAGAGCTTGAATGACCTGGTTGCCCGAATTACTGGGGTAGTAGTACGTGAACGAATCCCCGATCGCTTACTGGAAGAAGCCGATCAGGTCGTGGTAATTGATGTCACACCAGAAACCCTAGAAGATCGCCTGAAAGACGGAAAAATCTATGCCCTTGAAAAAGTTGATCAATCCCTGCAAAATTTCTTCCAGCGACGCAATCTGATTGCTTTAAGGGAACTGGCATTACGAGAAGTTGCTGACAATATCGAAGAAGGGGCGCTTGAGCAAGCATCCAATGGAACAAAAGCAGATGCCCCATTTTGCAGCATCCATGAACGAGTGTTAGTTTGTGTTTCAACCTATCCGAATGCAATTCAACTGATTCGAAGAGGTGCCCGAATCGCC
>JANRIS010000026.1:0-2607 GCA_033764685.1 Leptolyngbyaceae cyanobacterium bins.349 | reverse complement strand
GATTGCCCAACTAGAACAGCAAGTGGCTGAAGCCGAAGCCATTCGACAACGTGCAATCTCCCAGGCGCAACTAACCAAATCAGGGCATATTTACGTCATCTCAAACATTGGTTCTTTTGGGCAAGATGTTTACAAAATAGGTATGACCCGACGCTTAGAGCCAATGGATCGTGTCAAAGAATTGGGTGATGCCTCTGTCCCTTTTCCCTTTGATGTCCATGCCATGATTTATTGCCGAAATGCCCCAGAGCTAGAAGCAAGACTCCATAGGTATTTTGACCATGCGAGACTCAACAAAGTCAACGAGAGAAAAGAGTTCTTTCATGTCTCCCTAGAAGAAATTGTTGCCGCAGTAGAGACGATCGACTCTGAATTAAAGATCTGCAAGTCGGAAATCAAGTTCACTAAGCTTGCTGAAGCCATTGAATACCGAAAAACTCTAGCTCAAACCCAATTGCCTGAGATATAGTACGGACTGTCTTTAATTTCTTTGCAAGTCCCTAGTAGTTGAAGTCGCCAACTATGCCATCGCAACTATCAGCAAGCAGGTTCAGTGTCCTTCGGTTTAGGGCTTTGTCTACAATGGTGCTCAGTCATACGATCGACGCTGCGTTTTACAGGAGCGATCTCAATTCTGGTGTCTGGTGTGTGAAAATAGAGTGCACTGTTCATTGCTGAATAGTAGATCGTTCGTTTCTGTGACTGTTTAGGGAGAATGGCGTGAGTCAGGCATTTGATTACGACCTCATAATTTTGGGTGCGGGTGTAGGTGGGCATGGGGCAGCGCTTCATGCCGTCAGTTGTGGCTTAAAAACCGCGATCGTCGAAGCAGCGGATATGGGTGGCACCTGTGTGAACCGGGGTTGTATTCCCTCCAAGGCACTGCTTGCCGCCTCTGGACGAGTGCGGGAACTGCGGGCTACGGAGCACCTGAAGGCATTAGGGGTGCATGTTGGCGCTGTGGACTTCGATCGGGCGGCGATCTCCAGCCATGCCAACAACCTGGTCAGCAAAATTCGTGGTGACATGGGCAATAGCCTCAAGCGGTTGGGTGTGGATGTGATCCAGGGCTGGGGAAAACTTGCTGGCTCCCAAAAAGTCACCGTAGACACCGCTGCGGGCGAAAAAAGCTTCACCGCCAAAGACATCATCCTTGCACCAGGATCAGTGCCCTTCGTCCCTCCTGGCATCGAAATCGATGGCAAAACTGTATTCACCAGCGATGATGGTGTGAGACTAGAGTCTCTGCCGCCCTGGGTTGCCATCATTGGCAGTGGCTATATCGGGCTGGAGTTTTCCGATGTTTACTCCGCCTTGGGGTGTGAGATAACCATGATCGAGGCGCTAGATCAACTGATGCCGGGGTTTGATCCAGACATTGCCAAGATTGCCGAGCGGATTCTGATCAAGCCCCGCGACATTGAAACCCGTGTGGGTGTGTTAGCAAAGCGAGTGATCCCCGGCTCCCCAGTGGTGATTGAACTGGCAGATGCTAAGACGAAAGAGATTGTGGATGTGCTGGAAGTGGATGCCTGTCTGGTGGCGACGGGGCGCATTCCTGCTACGAAAAACCTGGGATTAGAATCAGTGGGTGTGGAGACCGATCGTCGGGGCTTCATTCCTGTGGATGGGGGAATGCGGGTGTTGCTGGATGGACAACCTGTGCCCCATCTGTGGGCGATCGGCGATGCCAATGGCAAGATGATGCTGGCACATGCTGCCTCAGCTCAAGGCATCACAGCAGTGGAAAACATCTGCGATCGTCCCCGCGAAGTAGATTACCGCAGCATTCCCGCTGCCGCTTTCACTCATCCCGAAATTGGCTTTGTTGGGCTAACCGAACCCGCTGCCAAGGAATTAGCGCAAACCGAAGGCTTCACGGTCAACTCTGTCCGCACCTATTTCAAAGGCAACTCCAAAGCCATTGCTGAAGGGGAAACCGACGGCATCACCAAAATCATCTTCCGGGAAGACACGGGTGAACTATTGGGAGCGCACATCATCGGACTCCATGCCTCAGACTTGATTCAGGAAGCCGCGAATGCGATCGCTAAACGCCAGTCCGTGCGCGATCTCTCCTTCATGGTGCATACTCACCCCACCCTCTCCGAAGTTTTGGATGAGGCGTTCAAACGAGCCGTTGGTGGTAGCGCTCATTAGGACTGAGGTTTAGGTTTCAGGTTTCAGGTTTCAGGTTTCAGGGATAAATTTACGCGATCACGATCGTTTTTTCCCACGATCGCTGTTGTTTGGTCAATTAACAGGAGCGGTTTAGGATAGGGTGATGCAACGATCTAAAATCTGTGCTGGAACCCTACATTGCCATAATCATCGTCTATGACATCCCTAACATCTGCTTCACCGATCGAGCCTGCTTTTGAGGCATGGCTGAAAGAGCAAATCCTTCAGCTCAGCGTTGACACTTTGCAGTCAGCAGTTACTTGCACAGCTTGTGGAGAAATCTTGGGCACTTACATCATTGAATACCAGGGCAATCGTTTTCGCTACCCTCTAGACAAAGCATACGCCTTTCTCAAGTTTGTTGAAGCGACACAATCCTCCGATCGCCGCGCATAAACGGCAGTACTGAGTTAATCCGCAACTGGA
>JANRIS010000021.1:0-42872 GCA_033764685.1 Leptolyngbyaceae cyanobacterium bins.349 | reverse complement strand
TTCAAACTATTTCACTGTCTAGGTTCTGGCAACCTCAGCAGACTCACTCTCGCTTCGCCTCGCTTCAGCCGCATTTACCAATATACGGAAGACGAATCCGATTGTCAACTACTTCCTAAAAATTTCTCGGGCCAAGATCTCAGGTGCCGATGAATTGGGATACTACAAGGGTTGGATGTGTCCAGGCTAATTATTTGGCGTTAGTAGCAAATGAAGCATTCGATCGCGGCTTTGCCTTCAGCATTAATTTTGGAACCGTTATTGAGAAGTTGGCTGTTAGAGGATATTGGGCGGGGGGATATGACGACGGATGGATTAATCGGGTTTGGGAACTCGTGCGATCGCCGGTATCGTGCGGATTGGATTGTTAAAGAGGCTGGTGTTATTGCTGGGTTGTTGGTCGCTGCCAATGTTTTCAAACTGCTAGATCCGCAGGTTTGTGTGACCCCCAAAGTTGATGAAGGTGAATGGTGCGAACCTGGAACTTTGATTTTGCAGATTCAGGGAGCGCCAGGGGCATTGCTAACTGGAGAACGAACAGCTTTGAATTTAGCGATGCGGTTGAGTGGGATTGCCACAGCAGTTCGGAGTTATGTGGATTTGATAAAAGATTTACCCGCGCAACTGGTGGATACCCGCAAAACGACTCCTGGATTGAGAATTTTAGAGAAATACGCCGTCAGAGTCGGAGGAGCAACCAATCATCGGCTGGGGTTGGATGATGGGGTGATGTTGAAGGATAACCACATTGCGGCGGCAGGTGGAATTAGTGAGGCGATCGCCAGGGTCCGCCGTCACAGTCCTTACCCATTGAGCATTGAAGTGGAAACAGAAGATTTAGCGATGGTCCAGGAGGCGATTCAGCAGGGGGCAGACATCATCATGCTAGACAATATGCCGCTGACAATGATGCATGAAGCCGTTCAGATGATTCGACAGGCGAACAACCGAATCAAGATTGAAGCATCCGGCAACATTACCTTAACGACCATTCGGGCCGTTGCAGAGACTGGTGTAGATTACATTTCCACTAGTGCACCAGTAACGCGATCGACCTGGCTGGACTTAAGTATGCGCCTGGTCAAAGACTAACGTTTGGGAAGGCTTGTCAAATCTGGGTTAATGCCTGTCATGCCTCAAATCCAAAACCAAATCCAGTTTTTTCACATTTGTGCCCCTACAATGGGTTGAAATAGCTGCACACATGTTGCACATCAATTTGAGTTGAATGTTGAATAGCGAGTGAACCAGGAGTAGAAGCGTGCCCAAGTCTACGAAGTATCTGTTGGTTGGATCGACAGAGGCATATAGTGGCAAATCAGCAACCGTCCTGGGAATAGCCTACCAGCTAAAAAAAAGAGGGCTGGATATTGCCTATGGCAAACCTCTAGGTACCTGTTGGGGAACTTTGCAGGGCGAGGTGATCGAGGAAGATGTCCAATTCGTTGCCGAAACTCTTGAGCTACCGCCGAACCGTTTGCAGCCCACAATTTTACCCCTCACTGATGAGACAATTCAGAAGCGAATTCAGGGGCAGGATCAGACGAACTATCCATTACTGTTGAAGCAGTATTTGCAATTGCAGGAACCTGATCTAGTTCTGCTGGAAGGGCCTTCAAATCTGGAAGAGGGAAGTTTATTTGATTTATCGTTGCAGCAAGCAGCGGAAATTGTGGACGCAAAAATTGTTTTAGTCGCTCGCTTCCACTCTTTGCTGATTGTAGGGGCCTTAATTTCAGCCAAACGGCGTTTGGGCGATCGCTTACTGGGGGCCTTTATCAATGACATTCCCAAAGATCGGCTAGAAGAAGTGCAGACATCGGTGAAGCCGTTTTTGGAGGAGCGAGATGTGCCCATTCTCGGACTCATGCCCCGCAATGAACTCCTTCGCAGTGTGAGCGTCCGTGATTTGGTAGAGAAATTGGGTGCGGAAGTTCTATGTCGTAAGGATCGCCTGGATTTGATGGTCGAGAGTCTGTCGATTGGGGCAATGAACGTCAATTCAGCCTTAAAATATTTCCGGAAGGGGCGAAATATGGCCGTGATTACGGGAGGCGATCGCACCGATATCCAGTTAGCCGCCATCGAAACATCAACACAATGTCTGATTTTGACGGGGCAAATGCGGCCTCATCCTGACGTTTTAAGCCGTGCCGAAGATTTGGAAATCCCAATTTTATCAGTTGATTTAGACACACTAACCACGGTTGAAATTGTAGATCAAGCGATCGGGCAAGTGCGGTTTCATGAGCCGATCAAGCTCCACTGTCTATACGAGATGATGGGGCAATATTTTGATTTCGATCGCTTATTAGCAGATTTGAACCTGGACACGATTCCCGTTACCATCCAATCGTAAAATAAGGGGGAGACGTAAGTAGGATTCGCTATCGTGAAAGCAATTTCTCTCCTGGGATCAACTGGCTCGATTGGCACTCAAACACTGGATATTGCGGCCCAACACCCAGACCAATTTCAGATTGTGGGGTTGGCGGCGGGGCGCAATGTCGAACTGTTAGCGCAGCAAGTTCGACAATTTCAGCCGCAGATTGTGGCCATTTGCGAAGCTGACAAATTGCCAGAATTGCAGGCTGCGATCGCCGACTTACAGCCTCAACCCATTGTGCTGGCCGGAGAGGAGGGCATCGTTGAAGTGGCCCGATTTGGTGCAGCCGATGTGGTCGTCACCGGCATTGTGGGCTGTGCCGGATTATTGCCGACCATTGCAGCCATCAAAGCCGGGAAAGATATTGCCTTAGCGAATAAAGAAACCCTAATCGCGGGTGGTCCGGTAGTGTTACCCCTGATCCAGGAACACAACGTCAAGTTACTCCCTGCTGATTCTGAACATTCTGCAATTTTTCAATGTCTACAGGGCGTTCCCGCCGGCGGATTACGCCGCATTTTACTAACCGCATCCGGCGGAGCGTTTCGTGATTTTCCAGTGGAAAAGCTGGCCCAAGTCACCGTCGCTGATGCCCTCAAACATCCCAACTGGTCGATGGGGCGCAAAATTACCATCGACTCCGCCACCTTAATGAATAAGGGACTGGAGGTCATTGAGGCACATTATTTATTTGGCCTGGATTATGACCAGATTGACATTGTGATCCATCCCCAAAGCATTATCCATTCTCTGATTGAGTTGCAAGACACATCGGTGCTGGCTCAGTTGGGATGGGCAGATATGCGGTTGCCCCTTCTGTATGCACTTTCTTGGCCAGAGCGGATTGCAACGAATTGGGAACCGTTGGATTTAGTTAAAATCGGTAGTCTCACCTTCCGCGAACCGGATCACCAGAAATACCCCTGTATGCAACTGGCCTATGCGGCAGGGCGGGCAGGGGGTTGTATGCCTGCGGTGCTGAATGCCGCAAATGAACAGGCAGTTGCCCTATTTTTGGAAGAGAAGATTCGCTTTCTGGATATTCCTCGCTTAATTGAGCAAGTGTGCGATCGCTACCAGACGAAAAATTTGGCAACTCCGACCCTGGATGACATTGTGGCGGCTGATCAATGGGCACGCCAGGAAATCTTACTGGCCAGCGGCACCCCGGCCCTCGCCCTGCGCTGAAACCTTTCCATTAATGCCCCTACATTAACGCCCCAACCGATTGATGCGATGGCGAATCATTAAGGTGAAAAGCGATCGCATCAGGGCAATTGCTGCAATTCCCGACATGATGAAGGCTGCGATCGCCCAATTCGTATACGTTCCTACCAGTAGCACCGCACCCGTCAACCCAGTAAAGCCCGTGATGCAGGTATAAATCAGGCTCTTCAGCGTCAAGCGCAGGTCTTTCAGTTCCCGCTCCTGGTCCAGATATTGCAGGCGAAGCTGAGTATCTCGCTGTTCCAGTCGTTCATCCAGACGTTGCATAAACAGTTCGGCAGCGCTAGGTTGCCGGAGTTTGAACATGAGATAATCTCGTGCTTGGCGGGCCAGTTCTCCCACTGCGACACCCTGCCCTCTTTCGGCGGCCAAGCTTTTCACAAAGGGTTTTGCAGCCGCTAATAAGTTGTATTGGGGGTCGAGCGATCGCGCCACCCCATCAAGAGTCGTCAGAGCTTTGAGAATAAAAGTCATTTTGGCGGGCAACCGAAACGGTTGTTGCTCATATAGGGCATACAATTCGCTTCGCATTTCGCCAAAGGCTTGCAGTTCAACCGGTTTTTCCGTAAATTTCTCCAGGAGAAACTGCGTCACTCGCCGGACCGGAGTCATATCTGCCAGTGGCTCAATCAAGCCCATATCCGTCAACGTTTCAACCACCTGGTCAGTATCTTTTCGCAACACCGCAAAAAAGGTTTTGACCATCTGATCTTTATTGATGGGCTGGACCTCCGCCATCATGCCAAAATCGTAAAAAATCAGACAACCATCCTGGCTCACGGCCATGTTGCCGGGGTGAGGATCAGCCTGAAAGAAGCCATCTTGCAAAAGTTGCTTCAGGTAACAGCAAATGCCAAGTTGATTAATTTCCTTCACATTGATGCCACAGGCTTCCAGGCTCTGACGATCGTTAATCTTAATTCCCGGCAAGTAGTCCATTGTCAACACGCGCCGCGTCGTGTGTTTGGGGTAGACTTGCGGCACTAAAATGCGGGGATGATCTTTAAAGTTGTAGCGGAAACGATCGGCATTCATCGCCTCCTGAATGTAGTCAATTTCGCTTTGCAGAATTTGGGAAAATTCCAGGTAAATTTCATCCAGGTTATATTGGCGAGTCCAGGGCAAACAGCGATCGCCAAACCGGATCATCTGCCGCAGGATTTTGAAATCCATTTGAAATAGTTTTTCCAGGCCCGGTCGCTGGACCTTAACCACGACATCTTCACCCGTATGCAGTCGAGCACGGTGAACCTGCCCCAAACTCGCCGCCGCAATGGGCACCGGGTCAAACTCTCGATATAAATGGTAAATCGAAGCACCCAGTTCAGCTTCGATGATAGCGATCGCATCATTCGGGTCAAAGGCAGGCACCTTATCTTGAAGTTTCCCCAATGCCTGCACATATTCCAGAGGAAGCAGATCTGCGCGTGTGGATAATGCCTGCCCCAACTTAATAAAGGTTGGCCCTAAATCTAACAGCGTACCAACCAGCCATTGTGCTCGCCGATTACGATAACGAACGGATTGCCCTGGAATTCTGCTATCCCACCACAGATAAAACATCAGTTGAGCAGACGATACAACGATATCCACCTTTCTAGATGCCGGTGAATATCGGGCACGTTGCCAACGGAGTGGTTTGGGGTCAACAGTCGTAAGCATGAGTCACGGTGATTCGCTTCTAGTTTAACCGTCATTCACCGATTTTTCTGCTTTGTTGGATAATCGACGGTTCGTTGATTTGACTTCGGCTCTATCTCTTGTCTGTATTATTCCCACATTGGCGATCGCACTCAACTTCAAAGTTACCAAGGCTAAAGGCAACTGATCAAATCAGCAAATTGCCAACCTCCAGGTTAGGCAGCACCCGGAGGTTGGGAAAATCACTTATTTAGAAAGAGATTCGGGAGATTGATAGTAAACCTTGCTGCCAGTGTCAGGCACAAAGTAACAGTTACGGTAAGAACGCCATAATGACTTCCAAATAGGTTCCTGAGAGACATGGTAATACTCACCCAGGACAGGTTTAATCGCCTCAGTTGCCTCCAAAAGATGGTAATGGGGAATCGTGATAAAGATGTGGTGGGCGACGTGTGTTCCAATATTGTGATGAATGGGGTTCACGATGCCGTAATTGCGATCAATCGTAGATAGGGCACCCTTAAGAAAGTACCAATCTTTACCGCGATACCAGGGAATGTCGTCATCCGTATGGTGTAGAAAAGTCACCAGATCCAGCCACATGACAAACACCAGGTAGGGCATCAGATAGTACTTAAACAAAAAGCCCAAACCACTGTGAACCCCGATCGCTGTCAATACGCTCACCATCAACACACAGCACACCGTACTGGTCAGCACTTGCCACTTTTCATGGGGACGGAACAGCGGACTTTCAGGCATGAAGTGGGAGCCTTGTTTGCCGGGGGAACGCCGGAACAAGTACAACGGATAAACAAATAGAATCAAGTGGAAGCGGGCGAATTTTTCTAGCCAACCCATATTGTGATACTGGGATTCGGTCACAGGATACCAGCTTTCATCTGTGTCGATGTTTCCAGTGTTGGCATGATGGGTGCGATGGCTAATGCGCCAACCATGATAAGGAACCAGAATTGGCGTGTGACAAATGTGACCCAGGAAATGGTTGAGCCAACGGTAGCGGGAGAAGGAACCATGCCCACAATCGTGCCCAACGACGAAGAGTGCCCAAAACATAGTGCCTTGCAACACCCAGAAAATGGGAAAAAACCAGGCCCGATCAATCTGAGCCGCCACCCAATATAGCAAAGCGACGATCCCAAAATCTAACAATAGATAGAAGAGCGATCGCCACAGACTGGGCTGAAAACAATGTGCGGGGATAGCAGCACGCACATCTTGCAGCGTGAACGGCAGGGTCTCACGCGCTACAGGACGAGAAATTAAGTTTGAGGTCACGTTGTCGAGGTACTGATAGGTAACAAACAAATGTGAGGGTCGTTACCCGGACCCAGAATGAGCATCGAACACAACTCCCCACAAGAAGATCATTTTAGTGCTTAATGTTCCTTCATGAATAGGGAAATTTCTCTCATCTGCCGCCCAACTTAGTCAGATTCTGGTTGTTGCATGGGAATCGCGATCGTGAATACAGTACCCTCCCCCACTTGAGAAGTACAACTCAAGGTGCCTTGATGGCGTTCTGTCACAATTTGGTAGCTGATGGATAAGCCCATCCCGGTGCCGCGCCCGACCGGCTTAGTCGTGAAGAATGGATCAAACAAGCGGGATTGTAAATGGGTTGGAATTCCCACGCCATTATCGGCAATGCAGATATGAACCTGGTTGGCTTGACTCAGACTGGTAGTGATGCGGATCTCCGGTGCATAATCCAACGGTTGACCGCACCAATGGTCCTCGATCGCATCAATTGCATTGACCAAAATATTCATAAACACCTGATTCAACTGCCCCACGTAACATTGCACCAGTGGCAAAGCTCCGTAATTTTTGATAATGGCAATCTTGGGGCGGTTGGGTTGGGCCTTTAGGCGGTGATCCAGAATGGTCAAGGTGCTATCGAGATTAGTGTGCAAATCAACCACTTTCGATTCCGCTTCATCCATCCGAGAAAAGGTTCGCAGAGAGAGCACAATTTGTTTAATCCGCTCAGAGCCTAATTGCATCGAGGAGAGCAGTTTGAGCAAGTCCTCCTGCAAAAAGCGCAGATCAATCTGGTCAATCATTCTCTGCACCGCCGGAACTGGTTCGGGATAATGCACGGCGTATTGATGCAGTAAGCTAAACAAGTCATCAATATAATGCCGAGCCGGCTCAAGATTGCTGTAGATGAAGCTGACTGGATTGTTAATTTCGTGGGCCACCCCAGCGACCAATTGCCCCAACGATGACATTTTTTCACTCTGAATCATGCGGGTCTGAGTTTTTTGTAATTCTTCCAGGGTGGTTGCCAATTCCTCTGCTTTTTGCCGGAGTTGCAGTTCTGCCTGTTGTCGTTCCTGAATTTGTTCTTCTAATTGAGCGATCGCCGATTGCAATTCCTGGGTCCGTTGCTCCACTTGATGCTCCAACGAATCATTCGCCTGCTGCAACGCAACCTCCGTTTGATGCCGCTCGATCGCAATGCGAGCCAGGTACGTAGCTTTGACCAGCAATTCGCGATCGTGGGGCACTGGCTTATAGGGAAAAGGATGATACATGGCAAAGGTAGCCAATACCTGCCCATCACAAGACAGAATTGGCGTTGACCAGCACGCCTGTAACCCATGACTCAACGCTAATTCTCGAAAAGCCGCCCAGAGTGGATCGAGCCGAATATCCTCAACAATCACCGATGCAATGTGATGGGCCGCTGTTCCACAAGAACCGACCTCTGGCCCAATCTCGATCCCGTCAATTCGTTGGCAGTAAGCTTTGGGCAAACTGGGGGCGGCCCCATGTCGGAGTCGTTTGCCGTCTGCATCCACCAACAAAAAGGAGCAATAGGTCGTTTCAGAGGCCTGAGACTCAATTAATCGAGCCAGCATATCCAGAATCATCGGCAAGGGCTTTCCCTGAGCGATCAGTTCTAACACCTGATTTTGTCCCTCAATCAACGCCAGCATGGAGGCATAGGGAGTTGTGATAGCGGGGTCAATGACTTGGGGACTACTGATTGACATCGGCAGCAGAGTAGGAACTGTTGTGGGGTGAGTCATGTCGTGTACGGATGAAGCTCGTGCTAATTTTCTGCTTCAAGCCTAAATTCCAATTGTGGAAATGTTGTGACACCGCCACTCTGGTTGCGGCAAGTTTACGATATGACAGATGGGGATCACAGCTGATTGCCGGATACACGCTCCCAATAAAAGTTGCAGGTTGTCATGTTACGACTGTTTCTATTTAGTGTTTTAACCGTTACACTCGCATTGTTCGCTGCTGGGGGAAACAAGGAATTGGCCATTCCAGCTAGCCAAGCGGCCACGCCTTTGACCAAAATCACCATTGATCTGACTCGCATTTCACCTGCCGGGTTAGTCGGGCCACCGGATGGGTTAAGGTCAATGTCTTACGAATTTTGCATACCCAGACATGAAGCGGCGATCGCTGAAATCCAAGCGATCGATCCAACTCTACAGTATGCGCGATCGCCAGGACGCATTCGTTGTAGCCAGGATCAATACCTCGTCATTGGCAATACCCACAAACCGAACTGGCGCGAAATTCTGACCAAGCTGGCCCAACTCGATTATGTGCAACGCATTGATCAATTTTTCGGTGAATAGGGCAAGCTCAAGCACCAGGCGTTGAAACGATTGCTGCCACACTAGATGTATTCATTTCACCCAATCAACGAAAGACTCGGACATGACGGAACATATTCTTCGGGCAACCTGTGAAACGGTGCATTTAGGGGGGTTCTCCTCGGCGTTGCAGCCATCGCTGGTGGTGGAATCGGGCGATCGCATCCAAATTGAAACCTTCTCTGGCTTTGGCGTGTACCGTCGCGCCCCGGAGGAATTCGTCCCAGCACAATTTCGAGACATTTGTGAACACCTACCCAGCGATCGCAAAGTGGGGCCAGGGTCGCACTTGTTGACCGGACCAATTTATGTCAACGATGCGAAACCGGGGGATGTGCTGGAGGTGCGGTTGGAAGCCATCACACCGGGACTGCCGATGGGGTTCAATGCGATTCGTTCTGGGTGGGGAGCTTTACCAGATGTCTTTACTGAACCGGCTCTACGCTTTATTCCCCTGGATTTACAAAATCAAGTGGCCGAATTTCCTCCTAGTAGCGGCATCAAAATTCCCTTGCAGCCCTTCTTTGGTATTTTGGGTGTGGCCACCCCGGAAACCGATCGCTCCTCGATTCCGCCCGGTGTGTATGGCGGCAACATTGACAATCGCCATCTACAGGCAGGTTCTCGCTTGTTTCTACCCATCTTTTTACCGGGTGCCATGTTTTCGATTGGGGACGGACACGCGGCGCAGGGAGATGGGGAGGTGAATGTAACGGCGATCGAAACTTCGATGAATGGCACAATTCAACTAATCCTGCGGCCAGATTTGGCGTTTACAGTGCCCGTTGCCGAAACACCCACCGATTTCATCACGATGGGGTTTGGGCACACTCTAGACGAAGCTTTTGCACAGGCATTGCAACAAATGATCGAGTTTTTGCAAACCTTTGCCCATCTCGCTGCCGAAGATGCCTATGTTTTATGCAGTCTCGCGGTCAATTTCCACATTACGCAGGTGGTAAACACCCCCCAAAAAGGCGTTCATGGGCTACTGTCAAAGAAGTTGCTCACTGGCAATGTGCTGTCCTGAACGACTTTTAATGCGCTCATGATGAAAATAAACCTCACTTATCTGGCCATTGGCACCAGAAGCGCGATCGCCCTCTTCAGCAGTTTGGCCATGCTGGCGATTAGCGGTTGTTCCACCCAGGCAACGCCCGATGCCTCCGCCCCAGCGAATTCGCCAATCCCAACTCCGGTTTCTCCGAACGCCTCCCCCTCTCCCATTGCGGCGGCGGTGAAAACCATCCGGCAAACGACCGTGTTACAAGGACTGGAGCATCCCTGGAGTATCGTCTGGTTGCCCGATGGCTCTCAACTGATTACTGAACGCCCCGGACGAGTCCGCATTGTGCGAAACGGTGTACTGGACCCCACCCCGATCGCTGGAGTGCCGGAGGTGCTGGCCCAAGGGCAAGGGGGCTTACTGGACATTTCCCTGCATCCCCGCTTTGCCCAAAACGGCCTGGTTTACCTCACCTATGCCCACGGCACCAGCGATGCCAACCGGACCCGTTTAGCCAGGGCAAAATTCGACGGCAAAGCTTTACAGAATTTGCAGGTGATTTACGAAGTTGACCAGACTAAATCCGGTAATCAGCATTTTGGGTCGAGAATTCTCTGGCTACCAGATGGCACGCTGCTGCTGGCGATCGGGGATGGGGGCAATCCGCCCGTATCGTTGAATGGTGATTTGATTCGCAAACAAGCCCAAAATTTGCAAAGTAGCCTCGGCAAAATTGTGCGGCTCAATGACGATGGCACAATTCCCTCAAACAATCCGTTTGTCGCCAATGCCAAGGCCAAACCTAGCATTTGGAGCTACGGCCATCGCAACATTCAGGGGCTGGCGTTTGATCCCAAAACTCAGCGAGTCTGGTCTACGGAGCATGGCGCTCGTGGTGGCGATGAACTTAACCTGGTGCAGGCGGGTCGCAATCATGGCTGGCCTTTAGTGACCTACAGTCGGGAGTATTTTGGCCCGGAAATTACCGATGAGCGATCGCGCCCTGGGTTCGTCGATCCCAAAACCGTTTGGACTCCAGCCACCGCCCCCTCAGGCTTGGCGTTTTATACGAGCGATCGCGTCCCCCAATGGCAGGGTAATTTATTTGCGGGTGGCCTGGTGTCGCGGGATGTGCGCCGGATTTCGCTAGATACCGCAGGTAATGTGGTCAGCCAGCAAGAAATCAACATTGGTGCGCGGGTCCGGGATGTGCGGCAGGGGCCAGATGGGTTGTTGTACGTGTTGACCGATGAACCGAACGGCAAATTGATCCGCCTGGAACCCGGCGGGTAACGGCAATAACACCGTAGAGATGATCCGGCGGATCATCTCTACGGGCGGATCATCTCTACGGGCGGATCATCTCTACGGGCGGATCATCTCTACGGGCAGATCATCTCTACGGGCGGATCATCTCTACATCCCCAATACCGACTATGGTTTCAGATGCAAATCCGTCACGGCACCCAGGCTACTGGTAGACACCAGGCTGGCGTATTTCGCCAACACCCCAGTCGTGTAACGGGGCGATCGCGGAGTCCAGGCTTCCCGGCGTTTCTCTAACTCTTCCGCCGTCACATTCAATTGCAGTAAGCGGGCATGAGCATCGATCGTGATGGCATCACCTTCCTGCACCAGAGCGATCTCACCACCCACATACGCCTCCGGAGCCACATGCCCCACCACCATGCCGTAGGTGCCACCGGAAAAGCGGCCATCGGTGATCAAACCCACGGAATCACCCAGTCCGGCTCCAATGATGGCAGAGGTGGGAGCCAGCATTTCCCGCATTCCCGGCCCACCTTTGGGACCTTCATAGCGAATGACGATCACATCGCCCGGATTAATTTTGTTGGCCAGGATCGCGTCTAAACATTCTTCTTCCGAATCAAAGACACGGGCGGGGCCAGTGATTTGAGGATTTTTCACCCCGGTAATTTTGGCCACGGAACCTTCAGTCGCCAGATTGCCCTTGAGAATCGCCAGATGGCCACTGGTGTACATGGGTTTGTCCCAGGGACGAATCACATCTTGATCCGGGCGGGGTTCGACGGGGATATCCTTCAGGCGATCGCGGATGGTCTCGCCAGTGATGGTGAGGCAGTCACCATGCAGCAGGCCATGATTCAACAGCATTTTCATCACCTGGGGAATGCCACCCGCTTTGTGCAAATCCGTTGCCACATAACGTCCCGATGGCTTCAGGTCGCACAGCACTGGCACCCGTTCCCGGATCATTTCAAAGTCATCCAGCGTGAGGGGCACCCCCGCTGAGTGGGCGATCGCCAGAAAATGCAACACCGCATTGGTGGAACCGCCCACCGCCATAATTACAGAAATGGCATTTTCAATTGACTGGCGCGTAATGATATCACGCGGACGCAGGTTGTTACGGATGGCTTCCACCAGCACCTTACCTGCCATCGCCGTGTTGTCAGCTTTTTCCTCATCCTCTGCCGCCATTGTGGAGGAATACATCAGGCTCATCCCCATCGCTTCAAAGGCAGAAGACATGGTATTCGCCGTATACATCCCCCCGCAAGAACCCGCCCCCGGACAGGCATTCCGCTCTACAGACATCAAGCGCACTTCGTCGATCCGGCCCGCGCTAAATTGCCCCACCGCTTCAAAAGAACTCACGACCGTCAGATCTTCCCCTTCCAGGTGTCCGGGTTTGATGGTGCCACCGTAAACAAAAATGGCGGGAATATTCATCCGGGCCATCGCAATCATGGCTCCTGGCATATTTTTGTCGCACCCGCCGATCGCCAGTACCCCGTCCATGCTTTGAGCATTGCAGGCAGTCTCGATCGAATCGGCAATCACATCCCGCGACACCAGGGAATACTTCATTCCTTCGGTGCCCATCGAAATGCCGTCACTCACAGTAATGGTGCCAAAAATCTGCGGCATCCCACCGGCAAACCGCACCCCGTCCTCCGCTTTGGCCGCCAGAGATGCAATCCCCATATTGCAGGGGGTAATCGTACTGTAGGCACTGGCAACCCCGACAATGGGCTTCTTAAAATCGTCATCGCCAAAGCCTACTGCTCGTAACATCGCGCGGTTGGGCGATCGCTGCACACCCTCGGTAATCGCCTTACTTCTCCAATTCTCAGCCATTCTTTTCTTCCAAATTCAATGAATGTATGGGGGTTGGGGATTCCCTCACCACCTACAACACCTTGCCTTGCCCAGGGAAGGTTGCAGGCCGAACCACAATTTCCCGTTCCCTATTCTGACAGAACCACCGACGGATCATTTTAATCATGTCGGAACTGAAATCTTTCGGGGCAGTCTAGATCTAGGGTGGAGATATACTAAAGAACTATTTCAACTGTGAAGGGTTAGGATAGTTCGGGTTAAAAGTATCACGGCTCCATGTTTGACGAATTTTTGACGAAAAGAGAGGAACCCATGTCGGGTAAACGCCGAGTGTCAGCAATCCATCCATCCCCCGATCGCTTATTCAACCGTTCAGCCGCCAATCGCCCGGCAAAAGTGCGGAAACCCACCAGCAAAGAACTAGATTTGTTCCTGCTGGCGGGTTGCTCTTGTTTACTGACGTTGCTGTATCATCCGGTGGCCCAGGCGCTGCAATCTCACTCTGGCCAAAATTCCAGCACCGCGATCGCCTCTCAAACCAGCACCGCTCCGACCAACGGCATGAATGCGTTTCATCTCACATTGCCATCCCGTGAGGAGATCAAGGAAGAGGAAGAGTAAGGGAATAGTCAGTGACGGGCCTTATTTCCCGTGGGTGGGGCAGGGAGGCGCAGAGATGGAGCGATCGAGCCAGCCAGTGGCTTGTTGGAGGCGGGCCAGCGCTTCATCGGGATTGTCCTTCAAAAGTTGCACCAGGGCAGCGGCAACCTGTTCGCTAGCTCTGGCTTTGCGGTTGGCTTTGAGGCGATGCCAGTCTTTATCTGTAATGGCCAACTTTTCCATCAATGCCTGAGCCAACTCGGCAGCCGTGAATTGTTGCAGAGCAGCATTTGGGGATTGAACCGGGGAGTTAAGCATAGGAAGTAGCGGTATCCTTGGAGGTGCTAATGTTTTTACCGTACTTTTCACTGTACTATGTCTCCCCCAGATGCCAATGGACAGCAATCTGAAGAATTGGAGTTTGAGCAGGAACTTGCCAACGTGGAGCGATCGCTCCAGGAATTAAAATCCCGCTATATCCAGGTTCAGCAAGACCAGGCCACCCAAACCCACCTTCAGGAACGTCAGGAAACCCTCAAACAGCAACTCAAGCATCGCCCCTCGGCTCAGTTAAAAGCAGAACTCACAGCGATCGAAACCCAGCTTGAAGAGTTAGCAACAAACCTGGAGAGCCGCTTGTTTACCTGGGGCAGTTTGAAGGAATCGTTCTGGCAAATTTTGCGGTTTGGCGGGTTGGGGATTGCGATCGGTTGGTTGCTCGCCTTTGCCGTGTTACAAACTCCCAAACCAGAATCTGCGACACCGAGTTCTACAGCGCCAACAGTCCCTTCTCCTTAACGACAAACCTCCTATGGCAACGTTGAAGCACAACCGACTGTCCTGGCTGTCCCTGACGTTATTACTCATCAGCTACACCTGGTTTGGTTGGTACTTGTGTGGGCTAAAAACCAGACCACTCTGGTTAAGTTCTGCCTGTTACCGCATATTTGGCGAACCGCTCGCTTCAACTCCTGCAACGATTCAAATGCCAGAAGCCGCCCAAGCGCCCACGCTTACTCCGGAGCGTACGTCATCCCAACTGGAAGGCGAACAATTAACGAAGAAAACAACTGTTGCAGAGTCACCTGTGCAAACCACACCCGAAGCCGCTTCCAAAAGTTCTCTGACGGACGATGCAGTCCAGCCACCCGCATACACCCAAACTATTTGTTCTGCTGTCATTAAATATAACTTGCCAGCAGGGCTTCTAGCGGTTGGATGGATTTTGGTCTCCTCAGTGGCGTTTATTTCACCGCTCACCAGCATCGGTAACTTTATTAACCGCTGGTTTCAGTCGGACACGGTTGCCTTTCTAACCATCTTTTTACTGGCTGGTCTAGCGGCTGTTATTCTGTACTGGCTGCACATTTTTCTGCAAATCATCACGATTTTGGCAGTTGATATTCTGGCTAGAATTGATATCCAATATGCCGGATTAACCGGAACAGAAGCATTTTGGATTCTGACGCTGGTTTCCTTAACTGGTCTGGTTTTAGGATGGACAGCAAATGCTATCTTCTAAAATTTGTACAGTCAGCGTTTGTCTTTTACTGCTTTGCTCAGAAAGCTTAGGAGATTTCTAGAAAACAAAATACCTGTACGGGCAGGTTTAGCAAAAAATGATTGGCTGATCGCCAAAACGCTAGCGAAACCTGCCCCAACCCTGAGGGAATATTTTTTTGGGAATCGCCTTCAGTCGGAAGGCAAACTCAATCAGTAAAAAGCAAGTAAAAAGCAGCCGCGAGGGCTGCCAAACTCAGTGCATGAGGATAGTTTTAGAGTACTGGTTTGACCAAGGGGAATCTCCGCGGTTACGGTTTTAGCAACGCTGTGCCAGAAAAGGACGATCGCACAAGCGGCACACCCAAACCGTTCCATATCATCAAACTCCGCCATACTAAATTCAACAAGCGTTTAACTGTACCTCAATGCCCCGCAGTGGCTCGACTGTGGGGCAGTTTTATTTTTAAACAAAATTGCTTGTGCGGTATTAGAAGGGGCGGAAAATAAAGGGGTATTTGAACGGTTGGTCGGGCACATTCAGGCAATGAGCGATCGCCCAAATGGTGAAGCCCCAATGGACTAACCACCACAGTCCACCCGCTAAACCAAACGTAACGAAAGACAGCGGAACCAGGATCAGGCCATACAGCCAGACATTGAGGTGAAAGTTAATGGCTTCTTTGGCGTTATCTTTCACGACCGCATCTTCCGCAATGAATAACAGCGCGATCGGAACGCCGATGGAAATAAACAACCCACTAAAAAAGATAGAAGCGTGCGCCAGGGAAGACAAGAACTTACGCTTATCGGTTTCGTAGGAGGTTTGGGGAGTTTGCATAGTCGGCCTCACGTCCATCAATTCAATCTATTGCTAATATACCGCCAGCCTATAAAACTACAGTTACGGAGAACATCCCTCTGGATGCAGGGATTGCCGATCCCGCTAGTAACCGCCTAAGCGGCCCCGCTGTTTGGCAATGCGTTCGGCTTGCTGGAATAGCACGAATCCGATCGCAAAATAGATGCCGCCATTCAAGAACGCGATCGCTAACTGGCCCCAGTCCAAACTTTGATTCCGGGCCATTAATTCCCGTAATATTCCAGCACCAGGAGTCATCGGCAATAGCCAACCCACTAAACGCATCGGCATTGCCCAGGTTTCCACGGGTACCAGCATCGTCAGAAATAAGCCGAACGGCAAAAACCCCAAAATTTGTCGAACCTGCTTGATCAGTAATGAGAGCGACCCCATTGCGAGCGCAATCCCAAATGCGCCCAAAATTACAGTTATCAGGGGAAGGAGCAATCCCGGTGAAAATGACAAAAACCGCCCTGTCACGATCATGAGAATGAGCAAAATGCCGAAGATTTGCACCAAGGTGACGGACAGGCGGGCAACGGCACGGGTTAGCAGAATTTGAGCTGGACTAAAGGGAGAAAGAAAGATTTGTTCTAAGGTGCCAGTGAATGCTTCTTGCTCAAGCCCGCCCGCAATATCGGCAACGATGAAGGTGACCAGTGACCAGAGGACATAGCCCACTACGATAGAATCCAGGCGATCGCCAAACTGCGAGGCCGGACCTGCCACATATTGGGTAGTGAGAAACAAGCCGTAGAACGCTACAGCAATGCCAAAAATGCCAGCCAGGGAATCGAGGGCAAAGCGGCGTTGCTGAATCCACTGTCGTCGCAGTTCTGCTAGAAATAATTGGATCATGCGTGTTCTCCCCGCACTAGCTTCAAGAAGACATCTGTGAGATTAGCCTGATCTTTTTGAATGTTTAACACGGGCAGGGGTTTGAGAATGTGCAACACGTCGTACAACGTTTCCGGGTCGGGCACATGAATCGTGCGATCACTGTCCAAATCCAGGCCCAACAGATGGAGTTTCCGCACACGGGCGGCATCCAATGGGCGCTCCAGTTCAATCACGTAGGCACTGCCGGAAAATTGCCGAATCAATTCATCGGTGGTTTCTTCGGTGACAATTTCGCCATTGTTGATGATAGCGACGCGGTCTGAGAGTTCTTCTGCGATCGCCAGTTGGTGAGTGGTCAGCAGGATGGCACAGCCCTGCCGCACAATTTCCCGGACCAGGTGTTTGACATCTTCTGTCGCTTCCACATCCAGGCCCAGGGTGGGTTCATCCAGCAGGAGTAATTGTGGCTGGTGCATCAGGGAGACGGCGATCGCGAGTTTTTGCTGCATCCCCCGCGATAAAGACTGCACTAGGGTTTTGCGTTTATGAGCTAGATTAAATTGCTCCAATAGTTCTGCTCCTCGCTGGCGAGCCGCTTTCTGGCTCATACCCCGCAAAATGCCAAAGTATTCCAGATTTTCTTCCGGAGTGTAACGCCAGTAGACATTGCGGTTCCCTTCCAGCACGGCACCCAGCAGTTTGAGGGTCTGTGGCTGACGATGGGGATCGCGATCGCCAATTCGCACCCAGCCCGCATCGGGACGAATTAACCCCGCAATCATTTTGATGCTGGTAGTTTTCCCGGCCCCATTCGGACCCAAAAACGCCAAAATTTCTCCCTGAGATAACGTCAACGACACATCCCGCACCGCAACAATTTCTCGCCCCTTATCGCGGTAAGACTTTTTGAGATTTTGAGCTTCTAAGATTCGCATAATGTCCAGGATAGCGCTTGCGTCATAATTGTTCAGTACTCTCAATGAAATTCAAGCAACTGCGTCAATTTGACTGTTAGCTAGGATCATGTGCATCTGCATCATTTAGAACATCATCGGAGGCGATCAAACCAGGAGCGCGTTAATTTCCTACTTAAGTAAATTAACTTGGGCTTTCAGCCCTTTCGGAACCTATAAATTCTCAGTGCATAGTGGTTCAATTCATTGACAGATCCATCAGTCATTCAATCAATAATTTGATCTTAGAAGTGAGTGGAATGAGTCTTTCCACCTAATCTTGAAGCGAGAACTAATCCAAAACACAATTGAACTAACGAATAAGACAGGTACTTTTCACAGATAAATGTGACAACGTGAAAATTGTAAACCTATAACTAGAAATACAATCAGCGTTGACACTCTCCAGATAGTCATTTAGAACTTGATCTGCTCTATTTTTAGATGTAACTACTAACTCTTTCTAGTCATCTTTCTAGTCAGCTAGAGGGTTAATCTCTACACCAAGATTTCTCAGCAGTCCGTTCCAACTGGATTGTTAGCCCTCCATTCTACACTGTCCAATTCTCAGTCACTAAACCTGAAACTTTGCTGAAATCACTAACATTTCGAGTCAACAGTATCAAGCTACGAGACATCACGATCGCTGCAATTCTCAAGTCCATCGTAGAGACCCGAACCCGTTGCCCTCGCATCTCGTCAAATACTGCAATTGCCGCATCATCAAATGGTAAAACCGGAGCCAGTGCAAAACCTTCAAGAATTTCTAACAACAGAGCATATCCACGCATCATATCCGTATTTGTACGAGCACGATTAATAAAATTGTGAGCACCAAGCACCTGTTCATGAAAGCTAACAACAGATAAAGCGAAATCTGCTGGGGAGTATTGACCCATCTGAGTCGTTAAACGAGCAAATTCTGTTCCTGAGCGTCTCTGGAGAAAGCTGATATGGTCAGTGTCCAGCAGATACTTCACGCTTGTTCATCGCTCTCGCTAACAGGCTGATCGGCTTGACGAAAAGCACGCCCATATTCCAGGGCTTCAAGGAAAGCTGCTTCATCAGAAATTGAGCCAATAAATTTTTGCAACCAATTTTCAGGGGTTGACTTGCTATCAACCTTTCGTTGAAGGTCAGAGACTGCTTGCTCAAGAGTTATCAACCGACGTTCAAGGGTTGGTTCATCTAACATAGTCTTTTCCTAAAGTGTTAGCTATCTCACAGTTTATATCGTTTAACGGAGCGAGGCTTTCGCATTAAGGAATACTCTACCTTTTGCATCTGTTCAACAAAATCTTTGAAAAGCAGCCAGTACGAAGAATCTCGGTTGAGATTGCCCCAAAAATTATCACTTTCCCAGCATCTTATCGCGTAATAAGCAAACATATAATGGGCAACTGGCTTTTTCAAAAGACCAGAGTTAACCATTAATGCAATGTCTTCATAGAATCCCAGAAAATCCAGCTTTTTATAATAGGGAAGATCAGCTAGCTTTGGATCGTCATTATCCAGTAGTTCAAATAGCTCTTGAAAACGGTCATTTTCTTTGAACTTCTCCCGCATTGAAGTGTAATGCTCAGCTCGTTTTTGAGCATTTTGACGCATATACTCAATCAGCCCTTTTACAAGTGTTGCTGCTGCAACTACGGTTCCAAGAATGATGGCTAAATTGCGTGCATCATCGAGAGTCATAACCAGTGAACATTGTTGAAATTAATCAGATTTGCTTTCAGAACAACCACAGTAACCATTCTGAGCTTCTTAATCATGCTTTTAGCAAGCACTAGCGGTTACTTGCAGGATAACCCATCCCGTAAGTAACCGCTCAACCGTAACCCCACCGACCACTTGAGGATAACAGGCAGTTTAATAGAGTAAAGAGTTGGCTCACGCAAAAAGTTCACTTCTTAGTGGTCGTCGTTGGATTGACTGCTACGCGACGAGCAATGGTTGCAGCATTCGATTTGAAGCGAGCAACCATCCTGGCCATCCGAGCCGAAGAGGAATTACTAAGTCGCCATCCCCCACCATAGAATGAATCGCCATTAAACACTCGCGGCTTCTTGCTGGCGGAAGAGGCAGTAGTAGCGGCCTTTCATCTCCATCAGTTCCTCGTGGGTGCCCTGTTCGACGATCACGCCCTGATCCATCATCAGGATGACATCGGCATTCCGAATGGTGCTGAGACGATGGGTGATGAAAAACACGGTACGCCCCCGGAATGCCTCCGCTAAGTTAAGACAGACCTGCCGTTCGGATTCGTAATCCAGCGCACTGGTGGCCTCATCCAAAATCAGTAGATTGGGATTTTGCAAGACAGTCCGCGCGATCGCCACCCGTTGGCGTTGTCCCCCCGATAAGGAGGCTCCCCGTTCGCCCACTTGAGTGTTGTAACCGTTGGGCAAATTCATGATGAAGTCATGGGCCGCCGCGACTTTCGCCGCATCAATGATTTCTTCATTGGTGGCTTCGGGATAGTTGAGAGAAATATTGTCCTGAATTGTGCCTTCAAACAGCAGCGTGTCTTGCGGCACAATCCCAATCTGCCGCCGTAGGGAATAGAGTTCCACCTTGTTGATGTCGTAGGCATCGATCAAGATCCGCCCCGATTCCAGCGGATACAGGCGCGGCAACAGTTTCATCATCGTACTCTTGCCGGAACCGCTCTGGCCGACGATGCCGACAAATACCCCCGCCGGAAATTCCACATTAATGTTGCTAAGTTGCAACGGGCCACTGGGATTGAAGCGGAACGACACATTTTCAAACTTGACACTGCCCTGAATTAACGGCATGGAGATATTGGTGCGATCGCTCTCATCCGACTCCATGGGCGTATCCACAATGTCGGCCAGTCGTTCCAGGGACAGGGCGGTTTCCTGGAAGTTTTGCCAGAGTTGGGTCAGACGCAGCAGGGGACTGGTGACATATCCAGCAATGATGCGGAAGGCGATTAATTGCCCCAGGGTGAGTTCCCCTTGCAGCACCAGGTACGCCCCCACCCACAACACCAGCAAACTAGACAACTGGTTGAGAAATTGACTGGTAGAACTGGCGGCGGTGACTGTTTGCACTGTTTTGAAGCCAGCACTGACGTAACGGGCGTAGCGTTCCTGCCATTTCCAGCGCGATCGCAGTTCGATATTTTGCGCCTTCACCGTTTGGATGCCAGACAGTACTTCCACCAGATACGATTGTGTTTCGGCATTGCGTTCGGCTTTGACCCGCAATTGTCGCCGCACAATGGGAGACACCAGCGCCGTCAACAGAGCAAACAGGGGAATCGTCGCCAGAGCCACCAGGGTCAACTGCCAGCTATAGAAAATCATCACCACGATGTAGATGACGGAAAACACCGCATCCAGCACCACCGTGAGTGCCGTCGTCGTCATGAATTGGCGAATATTTTCCAGTTCATTAATCCGGGTAGACAGTTCCCCCACGGGTCGCCGCTCAAAGTAGCGGAGGGGCAAGCGCAACAGGTGATTAATGATTTCGGTGCCTAACGCCAGGTCGATGCGGTTGGTGGTATCGACAAACAAGAACGTTCGCAAACTGGTGAGCAAGGCCTCAAACAGAGCAATCACAATCAGGAAAATGCCCAACACCTGCAACGTGTCGGCACTGTTTTGCACCAGCACTTTGTCGATAATCACCTGAGTCATCAGGGGATTGGCCAGCCCAAACAGTTGCACAAAGAAGGAAGCAATCAGAACTTCAATCAGAACCCGCCGATATTTGTAGAGGTAGGGCAAGAACCAATTCAAGCCAAACTTTTGTTGGGGCGTGTATTGCGTCGGTTGCAGCAACAACACCTGCCCCTGCTCCCCCCACACCTGGGTAAACTCACTGGTTTTCAGGCGTTGAATGCCGGTTTGGGGCACCCCCAGCACCATATTGCGTTCGCTAATTTCGTATAACACGGCGAAACTGTCATTCCAGGCGACGATCGCGGGAGCCTGCAAGCGTCCCACGCTGGCGGCAGGCACCGTCACCAGTTGAGCGCTCAGGTTCATCAATTCGGCCACGGCCCCACAGGTCATCAGCGACAGGGCACCCATGCGATCGTATTGATTCACCAGCACCTTACGAATGCTATCCCGTCGGAACGGCATGGCTAGATGTTGAGCCAGCATTTGAAAACAGGCCAGAACCGCATCGACCTGGCCTTTACCCGATACATGGGGGTATTGTTTTTTCGGGCCATTGTCTAAGTAGTCGGCTTCGGCGGGGTAGTCTGGCGCGAAGGGAATATCGGGGGCCAGGGCGGCGGCGGCGGGAATCGCAGAAGGAATTTGGGGTTGGGGGGTGGAGGGTGGCAGGAGCAGTTGTTTATCCACTCCCACCAGGCGGGTCATCCCTTGAGTGGGTTGGAGGGTGGCCTGGTTAGGGTTGTAGGGTTGACCAACGGGCAAATCGGTGACAGGGCGACCGCCACTAATCAGCCAGAGGCGATCGCCATCCAACCCGTGACCTTGAGGGCCATCCCCATTGACATTGACCACGGTGGCCTGGGTCCATACCTTCAGCGCAAACTGACGTAAATCCGTTACGTCTGCATGGGCCAACACGCGATCGCTGTCGGCCCGTTCCTTCAAGCCCATCGCCAACAGATCAAATACTTCCACCAGGGCTGGTTGTTCGGCAAAATGAGCCGCAAACTGGGGTTCCTGTTCCAGCAACTTCAGAAACGTTATGGCTGGAATGGTGATACAGACCGCTTCCGTCGAAGCGATCGCGGTTTCGCAAGCCACGCCTCGCAACAAACTCACCCATCCCAGGATGGCTCCCGACTCCAACCGTTGTAAGGTAGAAGGCAGTTGGCTGTTGGGGTCATATCCCAGCAACCGGGCCTGCCCCTGGAACAATACTGAAACATGGGCAGGCATTTTTTCTTTGATGATAATCGGCTGCCCCATGCGATACCGCAATAACTGAGTTGAGGCAACCAATCGAGTTAATGCCTCAGGAGACAAGCTACGAAAAGGAGAAATACTGCCTAAAAACTCTTGAGTATTACCTGTATGAGTGGAGCCTGTCATGGTGTTCATTGCGACCTCAACGTAGTCAGTTCAGCTACGGTCAATAGCTTATAGCAGAAATGGAAGCACCTCGTATTAATCCCCAGGAGGTTTAAGAAAAATGAGAAATATGAGTTGGAGCCGTTTTGGGGATCCACTGGCTGGCGATCGGCATCCGCCACCCCACACCAAAGGCGCGATCGGTCACTTTCAACACGGGAGGAGCCTGTCGCCGCTTAAATTCCGCCCGCGCCACTAATCGCGTTACCTGGTCCACCACTGCCGCATCGTGACCCGCCGCCACAATTTGATCCGGCGTTTGGTGATTGTGAATCAATCGCGCCAGAATATCATCCAAAATTTCATAGGGTGGCAACGAGTCTTGATCCGTCTGCCCCGGCTTTAATTCTGCACTGGGAGCTTTGGTCAGGATATGTATGGGAATGATTTCTTGCGGAATAATTTCTTGCGGACGGTGGGAGCGTAGGGACGTAGCAGCGTGGACGGACTGATTCAACCAGCGACAAATTGAGTAGACCCGTGTTTTGGGGACATCCGCAATCACCGCCAACCCACCATTCATATCGCCGTAAAGAGTGCAATAGCCCACAGCCATTTCAGATTTATTGCCGGTGGACAAGAGCAAATGGCCAAATTTATTGGAAATTGCCATTAATAAAGTGCCCCGAATGCGGGATTGAATGTTTTCTTCGGCCAAGCCAAACTCAGTCCCGACAAACAGCTCGGCCAGGGTCTGGTCAAAGCTTTGCATCACCTCACCAATGGGGAGTGTGTGTGTGGTGATGCCGAGATGCTCCGCCAGTTGGAGGGCATCTTGAATGGAATGGTCGGAACTGTAAGGTGAGGGCATCAGCACGCCCAAAACGTTCTCGCGGCCTAAAGCTGCTGTCGCGATCGCCGCCACCAGCGCCGAATCAATCCCACCGCTCAACCCGATTACAGCTTTGGAGAAACCACACTTGCGGGCATAATCTCGCACACCCAGCACCAGTGCGCCCCAGATTTCCGCATCTTCGTTTTCCGGTAAAGGAGCGATCGCTCCCGGCAGCGCAACCAGGTCTTTTTGGGCTGGGTCGTAGTCCACAAACACCAGATCTGCTGCAAACCCCCGCGCCCGACATACCACTTGCCCCTGACGATTCACCGCCACACTATGACCATCAAAAATTAGATCATCATTGCCGCCCACCTGATTCACGTAAATCACAGGTTGGTCAAAGCGAGTCGCCGCATGGCGCAGCATGGCCTCTCGCAATTCCTGCTTGCCCACAGTAAACGGGGAAGCCGAAAGATTCACCGTCAAATTCACGCCCAGTTGGGCCAGGTCCGCGATCGGGTTAACCTCGTAATTGCGTTTCCCCCAAAATTCCTCATCATTCCACAGGTCTTCGCAAATCGTGACCCCAACATGCAGAGAAGCCGCTGGATTTGGCAGAGTTGCCCCTGCCGCCGTTGAAAGGAGCATAAAGTGGTTGGGCGCTTCGCCCGGTTCAAAGTAGCGATCCTCATCAAACACATCGTAGGTGGGTAGTAGGCGCTTATGAAAAACCTGTTGCACCTGCCCATTCGTCACCACAACGCTACTGTTAAACAACGGCTTTCCTCCGGCTAGGCCGGCATCGGCATTGAGGGTGACGACTCCAATCACAGCAACAAGTTGCGGGGGCAAATCCAGGGCCAATTGCTTTAAGCTGTGTTGCATGGCCTCCACAAAACCAGGATGCATCAGCAAATCACGGGGAGGATAGCCACAGAGGGAAAGTTCCGGTGTGAGTAGCAGTTGGGCATCGGCGGCGGCGGCCTGATGGGCCACGGCTAAAATGCGTTGAGCATTCCCGGCAAGATCTCCAATGGTGGGGTTGAGTTGGGCGATCGCAATTTTCATGGAGTTGTTCTGCCCCTTATCAGGTCGCTTTCAGATACATTAGCAAACACAATCCATCACTGAATATTCCCTAATGATTCCCCCTTCAACCCACTATTGGTTACGCAATGCTCATGTGCCCGAAGCGTTGATCGTTCGCAATCAGCAGCACCATAGCCAAACTGGGACCACTAGCCGCGATCGCGATGGGTTAGTGCGGGTTGATCTGGAAATTCGGGACGGCGCGATCGCCAGCATCATTTCACCGGGCACCGCCGCACCCGCCGACACGCCCTCGCTGGATCTGCAAACTGGCATCGTGTTCCCCTGTTTTGTAGATTTACACACCCATCTAGACAAGGGCCACATCTGGGAGCGCTGCCCCAATCCCGACGGCACCTTCATGGGGGCACTGAACACGGTGCAAACTGACTCCAACCAGAATTGGGTCGCCGCCGACCTGTATCGCCGGATGGAATTTGGGCTGAAGTGTAGCTACGCCTACGGCACCAAAGCCATCCGTACCCATCTCGATTCCGCAGGCAAATTAGCAGACATCAGCTTTGAGGTGTGGCAAACACTACAGGACAAATGGCGCGATCGCCTTGTGTTGCAAGCCGTTTGCCTCGTTTCGTTGGATTATTTCCTGACTCCAGCGGGAGAACGTCTCGCCGATCGCGTCGCTGACATGGGCGGCATTTTGGGCGGTGTCGCCTTTGCCAATCCCGACCTGGAAGCACAAGTTGATCGCACTTTTGCCCTGGCGCAAGCCCGCAACCTCCAGCTCGATTTCCACGCCGACGAAACCCACGCCCCTGATTCTATTTGTCTGCGTCACATTGCTGAGGCCACCCTCCGCTACCAGTATCAAGGCCGAGTCGTGTGTGGACACTGTTGCAGTCTGGCGACCCAACCCCCAGCCGCTGCGGAAACAACCATTCAAGCCGTCAAACAGGCCAAAATTGGCATCGTTAGCCTGCCCTTATGCAACCTGTACCTGCAAGACCGTCAGCCCGATCGCACGCCCCGCTGGCGCGGTGTCACCCTGCTGCATGAGTTGAAACAGGCCGGTGTTCCCGTGGCGATCGCCAGCGACAACTGCCGCGATCCCTTTCATGGCTACGGCGACCATGATGCGCTTGAAGTATTCTCCTGGTCCACCAAAATTGCTCACCTCGATCGCCCCTATGCCGACTGGTGCCGCACCATCACCAGTACCCCCGCTGACTTAATGAACTTGCCTACTGTGGGCCGGATTGGGGTTGGCCTCCCCGCTGATCTGGTGCTGTTTAAAGCTCGCCGCTACAGCGAACTTTTTTCTCGCAGCCAGCACGATCGCGTCGTCTTGAGAAACGGACAGGCGATCGATACAACATTGCCAGACTACGCCGAGTTGGATGATTTGCTTTAAACCTCTACTTCCTCCTTCCCCTTACTGTGTACCCAGATCTTGACTCAGCCCAAAGTCTGTACCGGGGGACTTCCCCCCGCCCCCCCGCTTTGTGGGGTCCTCACTCCCCCACACCCCCCGCAAGGGATTAGTTCTCCTCCCACGACTCTGGGATTCAGTGGGCTAATCGAGCTGAACTACAGCCTTTTGCACCCATAGGAACGGTTTGGGAGGTTGTCACCCAAGGGAGAATGTTGGCTTTTACCCAGGTTTAGAGCGATCGCCAGATTTGTGTGTACGCGGTAGCCCCCTTCCCCGCTCCCTCCTTCCACCCTTCCTGCTGCCGCAAGATTCTGACCTGTGGCAAGATGGGTGGGAGCCTTTATCGAGCCGTTGCTATGTCAGCGAACAGTCCCTCTTTAGAGTTTGAGATTCAACGCCTGCGGGCAATTCGTCATACGCTCTTACGTTTGCATAAGGCGTTGCTGGAGTCAGAGCGGGAATCTTACGAACAACACTATGGACCGATTCACAACAATGGCGAGTTTTTTCGCCTGGTGATTGGCCATGAGTGGTTTGAGTGGCTACGTCCGATGTCTCAGTTCATTGTGCAGATTGATGAGTTATTCGCGGCGAAAGAACCGATTCAATGGCCCCAGGTGACAGAATTACTGGATCAAGCTCACAGTTTACTGAGCGTCTCTGAAGTGGGAAGTTTAGCAGAACAACGGTATTATCAGGCGATTCAACGCAGTGCGGATATTGCCTTTATGCACGCCGAGATGGTGAATTTGCTGAAAAGCGAGGTTTAGCCACGGGCCGGGGAGAGGCATTGGGCGAAATGCTGAGACATTACAGTAAATTCATTTCCTGAAGCAATTTTTGCAGCCGATCGCCCTCCGGATCTCCCTGTTGTTGATAAAGGGCGATCGCTTTCCGGAAGGAATCTTGACTTTCAAAAATGTGCCCACCGTTCATCCAGGCAATGCCTAAGCCGTGATGCGCCTGAGCATAGGTGGGTTCTAGTTCGATCGCTTGCTGGTAACAGGCGATCGCGTCTTCCAGATTCCCCATGTCTTTCAAGGCCGTACCCAGGTTAAACCAACCCATTGCCAGATTGGGATCGCTCTCAACCACTTTTTGGAATAACACTGCCGCCGCCACAGGGTTCTCCTGTTGCATCCGGAGATTTCCCCAATTCGTGTAGGTGCCCAGTTTGAGATAGGGTGAGATGGGTTGTTCTACCGCCGCTTGAAAATGGCTGGCAGCCTGGTCAAACGCTCCTGCTTCGCTGTAGGCGCAGGCCAGATGGTAGTTTAGCTCATGTCGGAGAGCAGGCTCCAACCCCTCGGACTGGAGGCCCCGATGCAGTAGCTCTAAGCCTTGTTCGCGCTGCCCTTCTTCCCAGTAGAGGGCACCCAGCTTGTTGCAGGTGTAGGCATCGTGGGGATGAGTCTCCAGGTACCGTTCCATAATGACTCGTGCCCGTTGTGCTTTTTGCCGTTGGGCGATCGCGTCGGTCAGGTAGCCCGTATGCCGAATCGCCATCTCCGCCAACTCCAGCACCTGCCAGTGGGGTTCTCGCGCCAAAATCTTCATCACACTGTCGTCAATCGACTCGTGATACGCCCGCTCAAACACAATGTCGGGATGGTTGCGAAACAACCGCGACACCAGCGAGTAGGGGATCTGGTTGGTTCCCAGTTCCTGCCGCACGAGATTCACCACCAGGCAATGTTCATCTGCCATCACCGCTTTGAGAGTGGGCACGACTCCTGGCAGTAAGACTTCATCGGCATCCAGCACCAGCACCCACTCACTGGTAACGTGCTGCAAGGCTGCATTCCGGGCTGCTGCAAAATCATCCTGCCAGTCAAACGAGTACACCTGCGCTCCCGCCGCCTGAGCAATGTCTACGGTGCGATCGCGAGAGCCAGTGTCCAGCACCACCATTTCATCCACGACTTCCCGCACACTTTCTAAGCTGTCTGCCAGGGCCGCTGCTTCATCTCTCACAATCATGCATAAGCTGACACTCATGAATTGCCTCTTATCGGGTGCATTGCCTATCTTATCTCACCCGGTTTTCCAGTTTCGCCACCCGACTTTCCAGCGCATTGAGTCGATCTTTGGCTTCGATCGCCAAAATCGCCAACCGATCCACAATTTGGGTGTCGGTTAATTCGGGTGAACGGGCACGACGGGGTGCTGCTGGCACAGGAGCTGATGGGATGCCGCGTTGGGCACGCAGTTGCGCGACCTCTGACTGGAGTTGACTCACCTGCGATCGCAGATTATTTACATCCGCTTGCAGATTCACAGAAACCTGAGCCGATGTACGGCCTTGAAATAGAAAAACGGTCAAAAAAACAGTCGCAAGAACTAAACCAATTGTTTTTAGCATGAGGTTTCTTGGCTGGAAAAGGGATAGAAAATGGGAGAATGGAAACCGTTGGGTATTTGGTGCCCAGGTGAAACATGGCTAGCGGGAGACAGTGGAGAGATGCTCAAGCGATTGGTAATAGTGTTGCTGATGGTCATCAGCTTTAGCCTGCAAGGATGCGCGATCGGGGTAACAGGCTTCAAAAGTTTTATGGATGCCACAGATGGCTATCAGTTCCTTTATCCTAACGGTTGGCTCGAAATTAAGGTGTCGGATGGTCCAGATGTGGTGTTTCACGACATTATTGAGCAAACCGAGAATGTCAGCGTGGTGATTAATCCTGTCTCTGGCGAAAAAAGCTTAAGTGATTTAGGCACTCCGGGTGAGGTCGGTTACAAGTTGTCAAAAAGTGCGATCGCGCCTCCTGGCTCCGGGCGGCAGGCCGAACTGGTGAATGCGGCAGCCCGCGAAGTCGATGGTAAGCAATATTACCTGCTGGAATATGCTGTGAAATTGAGCGACAACCAGGAACGGCATAATCTGGCCAGTGTCGCTCTTAGCCGGGGCAAACTCTACACCTTCAATGCGTCCACACCGGAATATCGGTGGGAGAAAATGAAGACGAAACTGGAACAAGCTGTTCGGTCATTTTCGGTTTATTAATCGGTTTATTAAAACGATGGGTACTCCCCAATTTGTGCTGGCCTCTGCTTCTCCTGCCCGTCGGCGGCTGTTACAAATGGCCGGCATTGAACCAATTGTTCATGTGAGTCATTTTGACGAGGATCAGATCCAGAGTTCTGATCCGGCCTTGCTGGTGAAAACATTGGCGATTCGGAAAGCCGATCTGGTTGCCAGCAAACTGGCCCCTCAGGTTACTGGACCCACGCTGGTGCTGGGGTGCGATTCGGTGCTGGCGTTGCAGGGAGAAATTTATGGCAAGCCGAATAGTCCTGGTGATGCGATCGCCCGTTGGCAGGAGATGCGGGGGCAGGTGGGGGGCCTCTACACCGGCCATGCCCTGATCGAACTGCTGCCCAACCATGCCTCGCCCCGCTCCCTATTGCGCTGCCAAATTACCCAGGTCCATTTTGCCCACGTTAGCGATCGCCAGATTGCCGCCTATGTTGCCACTGGCGAACCCCTCAACTGTGCCGGATGTTTTGCGCTGGAAGGCAAGGGGGGCGCTTTTGTGGAACGGCTGGAGGGTTGCCACACGAATGTGATTGGCCTGAGTTTGCCGCTGCTACGCCAAATGTTGACCGATTTGGGTTACGACATTACAGACTTCTGGTAGGTCCAGGGGCGATCGCCAGACCAGAGGCGGGGTCAAACAGGTGAATTTTGTCGGGGGCAATGGTCAGCCACAGTTCCTCACCCACCCGCACCGGGCGATCGGGTTCAATCCGAGCTTGCAGCGTCAGCGATCGCGCCGCCAGGGAATCCAGCCGCCGCATTGAAATATAAGTCTCACTGCCCAAGGCTTCCACCAGTTCCACCCGCCCATGCAGGTTTTTCGGCGCAGGCATCCCCACGCTTAAATGCTCTGGCCGGATACCCAGCGTCAGCGATCGGCCATCGTAAGTGTGCAGCACCGACTCCCATTCCGGCGGTAAGGTCATCCGAAATTCATCATGGGTGATCAGCAGGGGCGCTTTGAACTGTACGGGCAAAAAGTTCATCGGCGGCGAACCGATGAATTCCGCCACAAACAAATTGGCTGGATGATGATAAATCTCCAGGGGCGAGGCAATTTGTTGAATTTGCCCCCCATTCATGACGGCAATGCGATCGCCCATCGTCATCGCTTCGGTTTGGTCGTGGGTGACGTAAATCGTGGTGGTGCCCAGTTGCCGTTGGAGTTTAACGATCTGCGATCGCGTTTCAGCCCGCAGTTTCGCGTCCAGGTTCGACAATGGCTCATCCATCAAAAACACCTGCGGGTTGCGGGCCATCGCCCGTCCCAAAGCCACCCGTTGCTTCTGCCCACCAGAGAGTTGTTTGGGTAGTCGATTCAACAATCCCTCAATTTGCAAAATTTGGGCAATCATCCGGACCCGTTCATCGATCGCCCGTTCCCGCGCTGATTGATACCGTAAGCCCTTGGGTAAGGGGCGCGTTGTTTCGATGAGTAGATTTTCCAGCCAGAGAGGGAGGGGAGAGGAAGGGGAGGCAGGCTGGGGAGTAGGGGGAGGGGGGGAAGACGAGAGAAAGGGCGGCAGTTGCACTTCTGGCTTCCGACCTCTGATTTCTGATTCGCCTCGATGCTCTGTGGCCTGCTGCCCCGTCCGGCGCAGCCCAAACGCCAGATTGTCATATACCGTCATGTGGGGGTAGAGGGCATAGTTCTGAAACACCATCGCAATATCCCGCTCTTTGGGGGGGAGGTGGTTGATCAGGCGATCGCGGATGTAAATGTTGCCACCAGTCACCTCTTCCAGTCCGGCCAGCAGGCGCAACAAGGTACTTTTGCCACAACCCGATGGCCCCACCAGCACCATAAATTCGCCGTCTCCCACGCTCAGATTGATATTCCGCAGCACTGCTGTGGGGGAAGTCTGGCCGTCTAGCCCAGCGCTTTTAACGTCCTGTCGTTCCCCTTTCTGGAAGCTTTTGTAAATATTTTCAAGAACAACTTGTGCCACGATTCCTACCATTTCCTCAAGCAAGTGGTTTAACCCATGATCCTGGTAATCAGAATTAAACCTAGCAGAAATTGGTCAACTTCTCAGCCTGAAGCCGCGATCGCGGGCCGATGTTGCTGTCTCTGCGCCCCAGGAGACGCCAGATCCACCCGTCCCGCCGCCGTTAAGGCCGCATCTCGGATACGACAGGAATCACACAGGCCACAGGGGACTTCATTGCCCTGATAGCAGGACCATGTCTCTTGAATCGGCACCCTCAACGCCAACGCCCGCTCTACAATCTCAGTTTTAGAATTGTGTAATAAAGGAGCGACTAACCGAATCGGGTTGCCCTCGACTCCCACCTTCGACGACAGGTTGGCCAACTGTTGAAAGGCCACCAGATAATCGGGACGGCAATCGGGATAGCCAGAGTAATCTACGGCATTAATTCCCAAAAAAATCGCCTCCGCGCCTCTCGCTTCTGCTAGCGAGAGGGCGATCGCAATAAACACCGTATTGCGTCCAGGCACATAGGTCATGGGGATGACTTCAGGTTGCACACCAGACTGCGGCACCGCGATCGCCTGATCCGTCAGCGCTGAGCCACCCCACTGCGCCAGGTTCACCGCTAAAATATGATGCTCCTGAATACCCAAGTGGCGCACGATTTGACGAGCCGCGTCTAGTTCGCGTTCATGCCGCTGGCCGTAGCTGAGGGAAAGGGCAATCAGCTCATAGCCATCCGCGATCGCCTGAGCCGCCGCCGTAGCTGAATCTAACCCGCCGGAAAGTAATACCACTGCCGTTGCTGTCATCCTGTTCCTGCCCCTTCTGTGTCATTCAGCGTTCACCCTGCCCCTGCCCGCGCCCTTCGCCATTCTGGGCCGACGCAACAAATAAATTACTAACCCGATAAAGGGCAGCAACCGCGCCACCCACAACGCCGAAGCATCCTGCCAGTTGCGCCGCTGCATATCATCGGTCACTAACCAGGATTGAAAAATCCAAAATACACCCAGATCAATCACAAACGAATAAGCTAAACGATCACTTAATACCAGTTCCATCAAAGCCTGCCACCGATCGCTGAAATTGCCAAATTCAGGTCGCGCCACCGCCGCCCAGCCCAAGGAGGCCACCAGTACCACCGTGAGGGCGATCGGCAAGAGGCGACTCTCAGTTAAGCGTTCTAGTGGGGTCAGGGCGGAGTCTGGATGGAAGGATGGGTTCGATCGACGCAAAGCCAGCCAGGGCAAGTAAAACACATTCGTCAATAGGGCCGTCCCCATTAGAAAGGGGAGCGTGGGAAACCGTTGATTGCGCCGATCAATCAAGAAGCCCCAAAATAACAAGCCCCAAGCCACCGTCAGGTTAAACAATCCCTCCAGAGCCGGATGGAGCACAGGAGCCAGCTTAGGAACCAATGCAGGCAACACAAACCAAAAATTCAAACTCAGGGCGATCGCTTCGTGCAGGGTGTCCGGTTTCACATGCAACAATGACTCCCCCGGCGGGAAATCGCTAAAAAACAAAAAACTGATATAAATTAGCCAGATACTCCACAACAAAATTGGCAAACTCCAGAAAACGGCAAATGCGTGGCGATCGCATGGATCACACAGATAACCCCACATCATTGCAGAAGGTTGTGTAATATAGAGATATAGATCAAGGGGCTGTAACGGTTTCGACGTTTTGGCGAACGTTACATTGTGATACAGGTCGAGAGTGAGCACCTCTCGTGAATCTAGGCTCAAAAAAATAGATGCAAACAACATCGTACCCTTTGCTCGTAAGCAAGCACTCGTTGCTGCCTAAACACCTCTAACGGTTCGAGCGTCTGTTGTGTGACTCCGTTAAGCATGACAGACAAACCCCAACGGATGCGCTAGACCACCGCCTCTGGTCGGTATCTGGCTAAGACTTTACCAGAGCATCCCATCGTCCGGGATAAGGGACGGTTCCCGCTGTGAGGATCAGATCAGCTAAACCTGTGAATGAGTGATGTATTAATACCCAGGGCGGACACGGGTTCGACTCCCGTCAGCTCCATTCTTACCCTCTAATTCTCTTTGAACATGCTGCTGTATCTAAGTTTTGGACAATTTGTCCAAAACTTATTTTTGCTTAAAGGATGATGGGGCTGACTATGTAGTATTTGGCAGTTTTCCATTTCTCTAATTCTAAAAAATCTATCCCTGAGTTGAGCTAGCGATCGCACATCACCTCCGTTAGCTAGACGGCATGAGAAGATGCCATGCTTACCATGACGGGTATTGCAGCACTCAGGAAATCATCATGAGCGATACCACAATCATCAAAGTTGATTCGCAACATTCGCCCGCAGGACCGGGTGGACAGAAGTATTTAGCAATGGGCAAAAGCCTTTCGATGCGGTTGTGGGAAAACGAACAACCGGGTGAAGCCAAACCCGAAGTGCAACGGGATTATGAAACCGTGGGCTATGTGATTCAAGGTTCAGCGGAGTTGCACATGGAAGGTCAAGTAGTCGTGTTGCAAGCTGGAAACTCCTGGATTGTGCCGGAAGGAGCCGCCCACACCTACAAAATTTTGGAACCCTTTACCGCTGTGGAAGCCACGCATCCCCCCGCATCGATGCATGGACGTGACGAATAAACCAGATTGAGCTTGGAGGTTTACAAATGAAAGTTGGATTGGAAGTGACCTATCGGGATGTGGAGCGCTCAGATGCGATCGATACCCTGATTCAGGAAAAGCTGGCAAAGCTAGAACGGTTATGCAGCTACATCAACAGTTGCCATATTGCGATCGAAAAAGTACACGATCGCCCCAGTCATGGTTCGCCTTATCGCGTGCGGATTGATTTAACCCTGCCGCCCAATCATGAACTGGTGGCCGATAGCAATCCGGGTGACACAAACCAGCATGTGGCACTGGACACGGTGATACGAGATGCCTTTAGCAAGATGGAACGGCAACTGAAGGCCCAAACTCGCCAACAACGAGAAGCTGAGAAGGCTCAAATTAATACCGACCCGCAAGACACGACTGCCCTGGTAACGAAAATTTTTCGGGAACAAGGCTACGGTTTCATCAAGGCTCTCGATGGGGAAGACATTTACTTCCATCGCAATAGTGTGATTCATGACGATTTCGATCGCCTGGAAGTTGGCACGGGAGTTCGTTATGTGGCCACGATGGGCGAACAGGGACCCCAAGCCACCACGGTCCAAATCGTAGACAAGGCGGGTGTGCGAGCAGGCAAAGCCGATGCAACGTTGGTAGACCCTCCGTTAGGGTGGGAGTAGCGGGAGTGCATTCTCTAATCTCCCATCAAAGGTGCTGATTAACTTCACCGGCTTTCGCTTCCAGGGTTTCCAGACGACTTTTCAGGCTCTGGTTCTCCTGTTTCAGTTGATCCAACTCTTCTCGCAATTGCTTAACAGCTTGATCGGCTCCAGCACTTTTCTGCACTTTCTGCATGGCTTCTTCGGCGATCCGGCGCACTCGCCCATCGGCAGTCTGGTTCGCCAAGCCGTTGAGTACGGCGATCGCTTTCGGGGTTTCCATCTGGCCCAGCCCGTTGACGACGGCGACCTGGGTCAGAAAAAAACTTTCCCGTGACAGTTCCTTTAAGCGATTGAGAATGCGCTCCAGGTTGACATTCGTTTGGCCCGTGGAAATCGCACCCAGCGCACGCATCGCCGCTAACCGGAGGGGTTGGGGCGTGCCCGGTACCGTGTACTCCAGGATCAGATTGAGTGCCTCTTCGGAGGTTTTCATTTGGCTCAGAGCCGCGATCGCCCCTGACCGCACCACTTCATTCCAGCCCTGCCGTTCCTTCAACGCCGATTTCAGCAACTTCAACACCTTTTCGGACTTCTCCTGGAGCAAATTGCCCCCCGCAATACTGCCGAGGGCACGCAGGGCGGCGGCTTCCGTGTAATAGCTAGCGTCTCCTTGTTCAGCGATCGCTTTAATGGCTTTGTAACTGGCGATCGTTTGAATTCCAGCCAACGCGGCGATCGCCGCCCGACGAACGCGAGCATCCTCATCCTGCAAGCCGACTAACAGCCCGTCAAATGCCTGATCTAGCTTGATCGATGCCAAATTCCGCACGATTTCCACCCGCACGCCCCAAAAAGTTTCCTGCGGCAAGGCTGTAGACAAAATTTTTACAGCTTCCAAGCCGCCCTTTTTCGCCAGAGCTTCAGCCGCAAAGATGCGGGCCAAGGGATCGGGATCATGCTGCAACTGGGCTTTCAGTTCAGGCATGGGATAGTCCAGGGTGACGGTTTTCAAGGTGTGATTGCCCACATCAAACCTGACATAATCGGGTTTCTGATCGAGCGGAAAGTAAAATGCCTGTTCTTTTTCTTTGATGCGAACAGTGAAAATTTTGCCCGTTTGGGGCGCAGCATTGGGCGACGAGCCTGACGATTGAGGGGAAGGTGCTTGCCTGAGCGCCGCCCTTGGACCGATGGAACCAAAGGCGATCGGGATCTTCAAATCAAATAATTCTTGGTCATCCTGGGTTTGGGTGACGGTCAGCTTTGCTAAATTACTATCTCCATCCCAGGCATAGGCCACGGTGTAATCGGGATGACCACCCCGGAAGACAAATTGATCAAAGAGAAATAACAAATTGCGTCCAGTGGCTTTCTCAATTGCCCTGAGCAAATCCACCGTTTCTACCGTTTTGTGGGCATTGTCATTCACGAAGGTGGCGATCGCTGGCCAAAACAGTTCATCGCCCAACTCGGCCCGCAGCATGTGGTAAACACAGGCTCCCTTTTCGTACAGGTGGCGATCGTAGAGTTCAATAGCTTCCCGATACACATGGGTCACCATCGGGCGACGGTAGCGTGAAGCATCCTCATCTAAATAACTGCGAGTTTCGCCCAAGCGGTAATAGGCCGCTTCTTCGGCTCCGTATTCCTGCTCCGTCCACATCACTTCGGCGTAGGAGGCCATCCCCTCCTTAATCCAGGCGTGGGACCAGTGCTTGATCACGACCAGATCTCCAAACCACTGATGCGCTAATTCATGAGCCACCAAACTTTCCGTACTGCGGTTGTCGATCGCGGCGCGGGCATCAATCAAGCAGCGATCGGTCAACAGTGTCGTGGACGTATTTTCCATGCCACCAAAGATGAAGTCATCCACACACACCTGAGCATACTTAGGAAACGGATAGGGATAACTGAACTTCTGGCTGAAGAACTCGATCATTTGCGGCGTTTTGCCCATGCTGAGGCGAGCCTCGGCTTCCCGACCTGGTTCCACGTAGTAATTTACAGGTTTGCCCTGCCACTCATCCCGAATTTCGACAAATTTTCCTACTGCCAGCGTCATTAAGTAGGTGGGGTGTACTTCCTGCTGCGACCAATGGTAAATTTTGCTGTCGCCATCCTCCTGGGTGTTAATTAACGTACCGTTAGAAATTGCCATGAAGGGTTTGGGGACTCGCACCCGAATTTCGGAAGTGGCCAATTGACCGGGATAGTCGAAGCAGGGGAACCAGAAGCGGGAGTCTTCATCTTCGCCTTGAGTCCACACTTGGGTAGGCTTGTGGGGATAGTGCTCATTGGGAGCGATAAAGTAGAGGCCCCGTTGAGGCTGGTCGATGCGGTAGGCGATCGCGATCGTCACGGGGTGTCCCGCTTTGGTTGGCTGACTCAATTGAATGTGCAGTTGCTCGCCATCGTAATCGAAGGGTTGGGGAACATCCCCCATCTGCACTGCCTGGATATTCAAATTTACGGCATCTAACGTGAGGCGATCGAGGCCCGTGCGCACCGGATTCAGCCGAATCTGACACGTACCCTGGTACCGTTGATGGGGCAGATCCAGATCCAGATCCAGAAAAATGTGTTCCACCTGACCGGGGCGATCGGGGTTGTAGTGAGGACGCGCACCGGGAAGCTCAAACGAACGATGACGAGGTTCAGGCTCAAACGATTGCTGGGGCATGTCGATAAAGGATTCCACTGTAAAAATTCATGAGTCCCTTATTGTACTGGTATTGTACTGGGTTGGGACAGACCTAAATCACGCCCCAGCTAAACCATCCAGCCAAACCATGCTGTTGGCCGCTGGATTCTTTCAAAACTGAACAACCCTTGGGATAATAAAGGCAAATCATCAATCCATCATTTTCTCAGTGCCTCTATGACCGCGATCGCCTCTACACCAACGATCACTACTCGCATCATCAATCAGATTCTGGCCATTAAACCTCTGGCAAATCTAGCCAAACATCGCGCCCGTCAGATGATGATTAAACGTGCCAACACCATCGGCGTTCCCTGGCTAGAAGAAGTTGCAGCGCTGAAGGCCCGCAATTGGAGTGCAGATCTCGCTACGGTGCAAAACTCAGATTTGACCTATCCCGCTTATTACGTCACCTCCTTCCATGCCTACGAAGAAGGCAATTTGGGCTGGGAACCGGCCTTAGAAGTGGAAGTGGCGGCTCATGCCGTTCATGCGCGCATCTGGAAGGATGCTGGAGCGGAAGGCGATTTGCGTCTGCGCCAGAGTTACCAGGCCGCGCTCAAATCCCAGCTCTCGACCACACCACAAGATATCGTCGATTTGGGTTGCAGCGTCGGGATGAGCACGTTCGCCCTGCAAGCCGATTTTCCAAAGGCAACCGTGACCGGGGTGGATTTATCCCCCTACTTCCTGGCGATCGCAAAGTACCGCACCGAGATGCGTTCTGCTGGCAATGGGACCCGACTGCAAGGCACCACCGCCACCGCGTCTCCCCCCACCTGGATTCATGCTGCCGCTGAGGCCACCGGGTTACCCAGTCAATCCTACGATCTGGTATCGGCCTGTTTGATCTTTCATGAATTGCCCCAAATTGCCGCGATCGCGGTTTTTCAAGAAGCTCGTCGTCTATTACGACCCGGTGGCACCTTTGCCTTGATGGATATGAATCCCCAATCGGAGATTTATGCCACCATGCCGCCCTATATTCTGACCCTGCTCAAAAGCACCGAACCCTATTTAGACCAATACTTTGCCCTGGATGTGGCACAAGCCCTGATTCAGGCTGGCTTCGAGCCACCCACCATCACAGCCAACAGCCCCCGCCATCGCACGATCGTCGCCACAGCGATTTAAGGCAAGCGATCGCCCACCTGACTCACCACAGGCAACCGTACCGACTTTCGCTGCCACAACCGCACCATTAGCCAGAGATTCGTCAGAAAAAAGCCAGAAGTCACCACACTGCTGGAAATCAACAACGGCACAGACATTGATTCAGCAACATCTGCCCCGACCCCCAGCAAAATGTAAGCAACCAACCAGCCCAGCGTTAACGTCACCACAACCCGGCTCAAATCCTTCTCCTGTTGATTACCACTCCGGTAATACAACGACCATAACGCTGGGAAAAAACCCACCACAGGCACCAGATACAAAAACAACTTCAGGTGCTTCGCCTCTGGATTTTCAAACGGGTCTGTCTCTCTCATCGCCATTCACCACCCGACCTGGACTCAACCTCTATTGTACTGGCGAAGACAGAAGCAGCAGGGGCGGAAGAGTCCTCAGTCCCTAACCCCTCTTCTGCTAATCTGGATTCTGTAACAATGAGCGCATTTTAGGAGTCAACCTTGGAACGGACATTTTTGGCCATCAAGCCGGATGGAGTACAACGGAAACTCGTTGGCGAAATCATTCGTCGTTTTGAAGCAAAAGGCTTCACCCTGGTTGGCTTAAAACTGATGAGCGTCAGCCGGGAACTTGCAGAAACCCACTATGGCGTTCATAAGGAAAAGCCTTTCTTCCCTGGACTAGTCAACTTCATCACGTCGGGACCCGTTGTTGCGATGGTGTGGGAAGGCAAAGGGGTAATAGCATCGGCCCGCAAAATTATTGGTGCGACGAATCCTTTAAACGCAGAACCTGGAACCCTCAGAGGGGATTTTGGCGTGGATGTTGGTCGCAATATTATTCACGGTTCCGATGCGCCCGAAACCGCAGACCAGGAAATTAAGCTTTGGTTTACTGAAGCCGACCTGGTGAGTTGGGAACCCAGCCTCACCAGTTGGATTTACGAGTAATTTTCCTGCTTTTACTTCGTCGTCGTTTCAACCGTTTCTTCGGCTGCTTCCAGGGTTTCTACGGGGGCAGCCGATTTAATTTCTGCATGAATCTCGTTAGTCTGAGCATTGGTGCCTTCAGCCACAACTTTGCGTTGCGAGAACCCCCAGGCAAAAATGAGCGCGATCGCCGTTACCATAAGCCATTCTGGCGGCACCAGTTCATCATTAATAACCCGCAGCAACAAGCGTAAACCCACAAAGGCCACGGTGATATAACCAGCATCTTCCAGGTGGGTAAACTCTTCCAACCAGCGAATAAACAGCCCCGCCATAAACCGTAGGGTAACAATGCCGATAGTGGCCCCGAGCAGAATAATCCAGATCTCCTTGGAGACAGCGATCGCGGTAGTCACACTATCCAGCGAAAAGGCCAGATCCGTGATCGCAATCATCGGAATGGCTTGCCAAAGTGAATCAAATCTTGGCCCATGATGCGAATGGTTGCCCTCGTCATCAGTATCAGACGAGAAATATTGAAACACTAGCCACAAGAGATAGAGTGCTCCGGCCAGTTCCACCTGCCAGTATTTCATGACCCAGGTTGCGGTCAGAATTAACGACATCCGCAACACGTAAGCCAGTACCAAGCCAATATTTAAGGCCCGCCGTTGCAGAATCGGATTATGCAATCCCTGAGTTAGCGCCGCTAAAGCGATCGCATTGTCCGCTGACAATACGGCTTCCAGCGCAATCAGAACTGGTAACAGCAGGAGCGTATCCAGTCCAAAATTGGGTGAGTAATCTAATAGTTGGTCTATCATCCAGTAATTTTAGACATCCAAGCACTTTAGAGCAAACCGCACGGATCGCAGTTTAATGACAACTAATCGTCAGCATTGAGCGAAGATTTGATCGCTGTATAGATAACGATTATCGCATTTCCCATCGGGGAATGTTGCAACTTGTAACAAGTTATTCCCCAAACTGGCACTTTGATCGACATTAAAGAACGATAGATCTCTCAAGATGTCTTACCCATCTGTAATAAAGGAGTCTTAAAACGATGAATATTTCTGATGCTCAAGTTTACTGGGCGCTAGTAGTTGCCCTGATTCCCGGAATCCTGGCATTGCGCTTGTCCACTGAGCTTTACAAATAAACGTCGGTTTTTTCCGCAAACAATTCGCCTGTTTTGCAGATTGGCTCTACAATCAATCGGGGTATACTTCCTCTAGTCAGGAGTTTTCTGGTAGATTGCAGCTAACTCAAAACAGGCTTTGTTTTTATAGAAAGTTAGTTTTTTATAGAAAGTTAACAGTCTAATTTGCTGACCTCCTGTAGATTGAGTAGGTTAAAACTTGAGTCTGTAGGTTTCTACTCTGATTTCAGCTTTACATCTACAAAACTAAATATTTCAAATAACTCTGACCTCAAGCCGCATTGAGTACCGCTTATGTACGCACTGAAACCCCCCACGCCCACTCAACAACCGAAGCAGGTGAACCGGGTTGCCCGCAAGGCAAAGCCCCGGAAGAGTAGCCATCCCTATCGCGCGATCGCTTACGAAACAACCGCAAAGTTGATGGTGAACGTGGTTCTGTCAGTGGCCGCTGTCACCGCTCTGGCTCAACTTCTCCCCTACCGAGCGACGCAGGTGGGCAAAATCCAGGAGTTAGACGCAGCGCTTAAATCAACGGGTGAGCGGGTTCAAGGCGTACAAAACCGCTTTCAAAATTTCTTCGATCCCTACCAGGCCAGGGAGAATATGCAGGAGCTAACTGATCGCATCGATCCAAATCGTCGGCGGATCATTTGGAAATCTGCACCCGTGATTACTCCACCGCAATCAACGGCTAATACAGAAATTCCGATTCAAGAACCGTAAGCTCCCCTGAGACAAACCTGTAATACTCAACCATGCTGAACGCAAATCACACCTGATCTGCTAGAAAGTTCAACCAGAAGCTTTATTCTGCTTTAAGCTCCAAGCTATTTTGTCTGCAAAGGACTCAGTAAGTCGTGGAGCCAGGTTCTTACTTGAGTACGCAGGCGATAAGCAGGGGCCAAAGCAGATTGGGTTAGGGGTAATTGAGCGAGTGCGCGGTTGTAGTCAGCGATCGCATAATTCCAATCACCCAATAAGTGGTAGGTTCGCCCACGTTCAGCAAACAGATGTCCATCCAATGCCACTGACACGCTAATTGCATCTGTCGTATTCAGAAATTGGCTACATTGCAGAGCCATATCAAAGTTTTCAATTGCCTCATGGTAATCTTCCAGTTGTCGATACGTGATGCCCAAATTGAGGCGGGCGCGAATATCCGTTGGGTCTAGATCAATTGCGGTTTCATAGTCTGCAATCGCCGCATCCAGGTTACCCAAAGTTGCATAGCAATTTGCTCGGTTGTTATAGACCTTCCCCAAGCGTGGGTTTAGCATTAAGGCGTGATGATAGTCCATTAATGCTCTTTGTAGCTGCCCTGTCTGAAAATGAAGTAGCCCCCGGTTATTGAAATTGCTAGCACTATTGGGATTGGCACGAATTAGCTGAGTGAAAAGGTCAATCGCAGCAGCCGGATCCCCTTGTTGAGCTTTCTCCATCGCTCGCTGCCGCAATAGCATCTCCCGGTCACTCTGGTTCAAATACGCAGGACGATGGGAGCGAGAAGTACCCTTCACGAGTTGGTATACTCCCTCTAAAGTTTTTAGTTCATTGTGATTGGTCATAAGCAATTCCAAGCGATCGTTTCCCAAAGACATGGAACAAGCAATTGCTCCTACACGGTGCAACCGTCTAGAATTCCGTGAATGCACCGGAAACATGCGAAGATTCATGCAATCCCCACAGTGAATGTGATTTAACTGTACGAAGTCAGAGAGTTAACCAGGGAAAATCCTGTGTCACTTAGCCATGTGTCTAAAGAAAACTACATCAGTCTGAAACTCAATTTCTGAAAGATGACAGAAGGCTGTTACTCAACAATTCCTACGATGTGATTAACCTTTCCTCATTCTCCTTACTCAGCGGGAAAAGGCTCCTCCGGACTGTGATACAAAACTGGCTAAACGCAATGTTAGCTAGCTGCCGATTTAGAAGTATCAGGGCTACTTCATTCTAATGAAGCAGCAAGTATGGTATTAAAGCTTTCAACTCTGCCGTTCTAGAAATGCCTCACTCGGTAGTCTATAAGGACAGATTTTGGGGTAACTCAAATCTACAAAAGCCAACTATTGGGTGTTTTGAGGCTTTTCAATCCATTCAAACAGTCTTGACAAACTACTAGCCATTGCCTTCCAATAGCCGAAGTCTTTACTGACCGCAATGAGGTTATTGAGGAGTTGAAAACAAAGTACATCATGTCCAAGATGTGATGTGAGAGAAAAACGCTCACCGCATTTCTAGCCTCGTGCTGGCCTTGAGTCCAGCACACACAAACACTTATTTAGAATAAAATAGCCCTGCTAGAAATATAATCATCACTACGTTCAATGTAGCAAGTTTCGGTGTGAGTTTTCAATCAAGCAAGGCGCTGTAAACCGAGTTTGAATAGACTTCTTAGCTTATAGGCTTTATTCTAAGCGCACTAATCAAAGCCATATATTCTTCAATGTCGATAATTTCTCTTATAAGACACCCCCCTCACAATAGTTTGATTGTGAGGGGGGTGAGTAGGGATAATAGTCTGGCATCGAGCTATTTTTGCGGGACGCGACCGTCCGACTATCTTTGCCGCGAGAGCGTTTCACACCTGAGTTCGGG
>JANRIS010000020.1:0-50691 GCA_033764685.1 Leptolyngbyaceae cyanobacterium bins.349 | reverse complement strand
TTCAAACTATTTCACTGTCTAGGTTCTGGCAACCTCAGCAGACTCACTCTCGCTTCGCCTCGCTTCAGCCGCATTTACCAATATACGGAAGACGAATCCGATTGTCAACTACTTCCTAAAAATTTCTCGGGCCAAGATCTCCCTCTGCCTGAAACACTCACTTCTAGGCAAGAATGCACTTCTAGGCAAAAATGAAGCAGAACTGCTGTTGATTGGAGGTGGTGCATGAATTTTCAGTCAGTTGTTGCGGAATTAAACAGGTTTTGGAGCGATCGCGGTTGCTTGATCGTTCAACCCTATGACACAGAAAAAGGGGCTGCAACGAAAAGCCCTCACACATTTTTGAGAGCGCTTGGACCAGAACCCTGGTCTGTTGCATATATCGAGCCATGCCGACGACCCGGAGATGGTCGATATGGGGAAAATCCTAACCGGGTACAGCACTATTATCAGTACCAGGTATTAATTAAGCCGTCGCCAGATAATATTCAGGAGATTTATCTGGATTCTTTAAGGGCATTGAAGATTCATCCAGAGGACCATGACATTCGCTTTGTGGAAGACAACTGGGAAGATGCGGCGGTAGGTGCTTGGGGGGTTGGTTGGGAAGTATGGCTTGATGGGATGGAGGTTACTCAATTTACCTATTTTCAGCAATGTGGCGGTCTGGATTGCCGACCAGTGTCGATTGAAATCACCTATGGTCTAGAACGTTTGACCATGTATCTTCAGGGAGTTAATTCAATATTTGATATTCAGTGGAACGACCACCTCACCTATGGAGATGTTCATTTGCAGGGGGAGATTGAATGTTCAAAATATAACTTTGAGGAGTCTAATCCAGACCTGTTGTTTACCTTGTTTAAGCTGTATGAACAGGAGGCAAATCAGCTTGTACAGCAGCAGTTAGTCTTACCGGCGTTTGATCATGTGCTTAAGTGTTCTCACACATTTAATTTGCTGGATGCCAGAGGAGTCATTTCTGTCACAGAGAGAACTCGTTACATTGGCAGAATTCGCAATATGGCACGGCAGGTTGCTCAGCTTTATCTGCAACAGCGAGAAAGCCTTGGCTTTCCACTGTTGCAGACTAAAGCCGAGAAGGTTGCTTAAATCTATGGCCTGGATTGGGCGTTTACTTTACCAACAGGATCTGTTGTCACGCAGCGTCGATTGATCGTGACCTGACCGAAGGGCACCCAGTAATGTAGAAACAATGACACAACGTTTCGTTCTGCCTCCGCGTTTGAAGGATAAGGTTACTCGACCTAGTCGTCCGTTGACAGCGCCTAAATGATTAAAGCGAATACGGCGCACATTGTTGACCGTATCCAGGGTTGTTTCTGGGTCTAGTTGAATTTGGGAATCTAAGCTTTGCCAAAGTCCAACTTCAGGCAATCTGTCTTTCGGGTAAATTGCCCATTGAACTTGACCATCAGCCGTTTGGCGAATGCCAAATTCCCAAACGATGCGACTGAGTCGAGCGTTCTGTTGAGCCTTACGAATTGCTTGATACACCTGATCCTGAGCCGTATTCAGGTTAAGAACAGTCATTAATTGTAACCAGATAGCAGTGGCGATCGCAGATAGAGCACTGATTATTAGAACAACAACCAGGCTCTCTAACAGGGTAAACCCCATTGCCAAAGGCCCCTGACTTTGACGACTCAGACTGAGGCAAAACCGACGCTTAGTTACCATTGGATGCACCTTTCTCTAAAGGCAAAATTTATTTCTAAGTTGCCCTTTTTCCCACGTCAAATCTCATATTCGATTTGGTGAGAGAGTGAAGTCATCAATTCGCAACATGAAGCGCTTTGGAAAACTCTTAAACAAGAAGTGCGGTTTACATTGGGCGGTTTACATTGGAGAGTTTATAACGTGAGGCTACCGCTAAATACTTGCTCGGCTGGGCCAGTCATATAAAGGTGATTGTCACTGGCAGACCACTCAATTTGCAGGCAGCCTCCGGGCAATTCGACGGTGGCCCGGCGATCGCTCCGCCCCGTTAATACGGCTGCCACGAGCGAAGCACAGGCTCCTGTACCACAGGCGAGAGTAATTCCAGCACCCCGTTCCCAAACTCTCATCTTGAGATAGTCAGAACGGACAACCTGAATAAACTCTGTATTAGTTTTCTTCGGAAAGGCCAAATGGGTTTCAAACTGGGCCCCAATATGCTCAAGGGGGATCGCTGCAACATCATCAACAAAGGTGATGCAATGGGGGTTGCCCGTACTAACACAGGTCACAGCCCAAGTTTCGCCAGCTACATCCAGAGGATAATCAATCACCTGCTGGTCTGGTTGCCCCAACGTGGTTGGAATTTCTGCGGCCAGCAATCGGGGTTCTCCCATGTCCACGGTGATCAAGCCAGTGGGTTCTAATTTGGGGCTAATAACTCCAGCCAGTGTCGCAATCCGGTAGGCGTGAGGGGCAGAAACTACATCTATATCCGCAATAAATTTGGCCAGACAGCGGATGCCGTTGCCGCACATTTCAGGTTCTGACCCGTCACTATTGAAAATGCGCATTGTGTAATCGGTATCAGCCTGGGAAGGTAGAGCAAAGATCACTCCGTCGGCCCCAACGCCAAAATGGCGATCGCAGAGTTTAACGGCTTGTTCGGGGGTCAGCTTTGGTGTTGCAGATGACCGATTATCGACCAGAATGAAGTCATTCCCAAGCCCATGATACTTAGTGAACTGAATTTCCATAATTTGTTCGCAATCTAATACAAAAGGGAGCGCTTAAAGTAAGGTGTAGGGGAATCTTTGGTGTCTACCCAAAAGTTCCGCACTTCAGCGTCAACCTGAGTGCCACAGTCTACCATTCGTTAGCAGGGAAGAAGCAATGACAGCAGAATTAGAGACGGGTCTACCCAGTATTCGACAGATCCAGAACTTAATCCGAGAAACCAAGGAAGTAGAACTCAAGCTAGTGACAGGAGATTTGCTGGCTGGAAAAATTCGCTGGCAAGATTCCTATTGTATCTCTCTGACTGATCAGTATGACCAGGATACAATTGTGTGGCGGCAGGCCATTGTTTATTTGAAGCCGCGCCTGTAATGAGACGTTGAAATCGGCAGTTAAAGCAATCAAAACCTCGTATCAATCAAGGATGCGAGGTCTACTTGCGCCCCAGTGTCATGATGCCTCAGTGCTACTGACATTTACTAAAGGAATGGGCAACGAGGAAGTAATTTTTGGCATGGGTGCAATCCATTGACTGGCTTGATTCAGGGAGTAAAGGTTGCCGCAAAGTAGCAAGCGATCGCCCACTTGCAAATCACTGGTGCCATTGGGAAAGCCAATAAACTTTCCTTCGCGCCGAATTGCCTGAACTAACACGCCAAACTGTCGGCGGATATGAAGTTCAGCCAGAGTCTTGCCAATCACAGGGCTAGATTCTGGCACTAATAACCATTGGCACGACGCATTTTCGGTAGGAACTGCCGCTTTTCCCTTAGCAAGCTCGTCAAAGGCAGCCAGTTCTTCTGCCTGACCCACCACCAGCAAGCGATCGCCCTCCTGTAATAACGATTTCGCTTCTGGATAGTCAATTTCTTCACCCGTTGATCGTTGGATTGCCATCAAACTTACGCCCGTTAACCGCCGTAGATTAGTTTCCTCCAGGGTCATGCCAATTAAAGGAGATTCTTTTGGTAAGGGATACCAGCGATTACCAATGTCCTGGGTGGCTTCTTTCAATTCCCGTGAAACCTGGTAGGACGGGCGTTCTGAACGTAGCCCTTCATATCGGGTGCCGCGTATTTGTTGTACTTCTCGTTGAATCACAGGCAAGGGTAACCCTAGCCCTGTGAGGAGATGGGAAGACAGTTCCAAACTCACTTCAAACTCAGGTTGCACAACTTCCCGCACACCCAATTGATAAAGCAATTCAATATCTTTATCCTGATTGGCCCGCACGACGATATCCAGATCAGGCGTTAATTCCAGCGATCGCTTCACGCACAGACGGGTGCTCATCGGATCGGGCAACGCGATCGCCATTCCTTTAGCAGCATTGACCCCAGCTTTTTCCAACACGTACAAGCTGGCAGCATTACCATAAATGTAAGGAATATTTGCTTCTCGTAGTTCCTGAATGCGGCTTTCCGATTGGTCAATCACCAGCACCGGGTAGTTGTGATCTCGTAAAAGGCGAACAATAGTGCGACCCACTTGACCATAGCCACAGATGACAACGTGATTCTTCAACGTCGCATCTTCAGAAACTTCGAGTGGCAAGTCGCTCCCCTCCAGCAAAAACTTTAGCCAGGGAATCGCTTCTGCCCAGGTAAACAGTTGAGGGATCAGACGCAACACAAATGGAGTCAAGACCAGAGTTACTGCTGTTGTACCTAAAATCAACAGATAAACTCGACGAGAAACCAAACCCAACGCCTGCCCCTCACTCGCTAATACGAAAGAAAACTCTCCAATTTGCGCCAGCCCTAATCCGGTGATTAAGGCCGTTTTGAGGGAGTAGCCAAACAATCGAATCAGTGGCGTAATAATCAAAAATTTTCCAACAAAGACAAGGGCCACCAGGCCAAGAATCAGTTCTAAATTGTTCCACAGAAATGTAGGGTCAATCAGCATCCCGATCGCAGCAAAAAACAGGGATGCAAAGATATCTCGTAATGGTTCGACATAGGTGAGGGTTTGGTCTGAGTATTCGACATCGGAGATCATCAATCCGGCGACAAACGCCCCCATCTCAATCGACAAGCCCAGATGCTCAGTCAGCAATGCGATCGCCAGACACAAAGCCACCACACACAGCAAAAACAAATCTCGACTTTCAGTGCGGGCAATGATCCGTAACAAACGAGGAATGACCCAGATCCCAGCCGCGATCGCGCCCAGCGCAAAAAGCCCAGTTTGTAACAAGGCCCAACCCACCGCCAAACTAATTTCTTCAACGGGTTTATCCAAAGCCGGTAACACCGCCAACATTAAACCCAGCGCCAGATCCTGCACGACCAGAATCCCCAGCAAAACTTGACCATGAGGAGTTCCCGTTTCATTGCGCTCCATCAAGCTCTTGAGCACAACGGCAGTGGAGGAAAGAGATAAAATCGCCCCTAAAAACACCCCCTGCGGCGGTGAGGTCACCCATCCCATCCCCAATGACGCCAGCGAAGTCACCAGAATGGTCAGCGTGATTTGCAGTGCGCCGCCCCCCAGACTGACCCCCTTCACCTTATTTAACTCAGAAAAGGAGAATTCAACTCCCAGCGCAAACAGGAGAAACGCCACACCAAACTGCGCCAGGGTTTCTACCTGGACCAATTCCTTGATCAGCCCCAACCCCGTAGGACCAACGACAACACCGGCAATCAGATAACCCAGAAGAATGGGCTGTCGAAGTAACGCGGCGAACAATCCGCCGATCGCGGCGGCCCCTAACACCGTTACCAAATCAACAATTAAACGGAAATCTTCTTGCACAGGTTTTTGAAAATATTAGAAAAAATATTACGAGGTATAAACTCCAGAATACAGAGTTTTCCTGACGACCGGGGAGGGTTCCATAAAAAAAGACGCTTTGGCGCGTCTTTTGAGGTTATTGCAAAACCAAATGTTGGCAGCTAGAAGCCGGTAATTTTGGCCGGGATGCCCAGGACTGGAAAAGGCAAACCCTGACCCAATCCCTGCACAAGTGGATCAGAAGCCGAGGAACAACCCAAAATCAGCGCGGTTGTTGGCACCTGGCACGCCACAGTCCGCAGTTCTTCAACTAAAGAACCGAACCGCAAGTGAGTTTTCAAAGACCCCCGCCACTCATCAGCCAAATGTCGTGCCTGCCAAAGAATGCGATCCGCTTTTTCAAACTGGTCAATTTGTTGAGCAGAGCGATGACGAACCGATTGCAGGACCGGCAGGGAAACATCTGACCAATCAGCGGTGACCGCAATCGGCGATCGCACCGCCGCCGATACACAAGTCGTCGCTTCGACCGCTTCCCAGCGATCGCTTAGCGGCCTCAAGCCTCGCTCAGTTGAATCAGGAGACACCTCAGTTGGAGCCAAATAAAACTCAGAATAATCAGCGTAATGGGTCCGGCGATCGGCATCCCCATCCACCACATAGACAACTTGCACCGTTACGGCCCGCTGAGTCACTAGTCGAGTCTGGTGAGCAATCCATAAAGTCAGATCGAGTGCCGTTTGACTCCGAGCCGAACCGTTATAACCAACAACAAGATGAATATCCTCAGAAACAACGGGCAGCGAAGCCCTGGGAACAAGCACCATTTGCTTCGCTAGATCAGGACAATTGAGCGCGTTCTCAAGACGCACCAACATCGGTAGAATTTCCATGGTTTGTCCTCTCACGAGTAAGGTGTACGAGAGGTGGGTCAGGGAACAGATAGCCCAAACACAGATTTCTGCGTTGAACCTCTGTTAGGAGACTCCAATGACCACGACTATCAAAAGCCTTAGTCTTGGGCACTCCTTCCATTGCCGACGGAGTTAGCTGACGGGCTAAGACTGGAAGGTGTCTTTTTCAGAACGGCTCTGAAATTCGCCCCGAATGAACTGGTTCCTCCGCTCCAGAGATCATCCAGTCAAAACAATGCTGGCTCTGGATTAGGCCACCCACGAATCAACAGCAATTAAGCTGCCAGGGTTGCAAAGAGGGACTATTAGTAATCTAAGCCGTCACTCTTTGTAAAACTGCTACTTCAGAAACATTTAAGATTGTAGAATCTCAGCAAAATGCTGTCAGTAGTGAACCCTTAGCCACTATAACTCAGGATTTTTTGAACGCCACCTCACCAAATGGCAGTTGAAAAGTGTCACAGCTTAAGATAAGCAGTCTAAGATTGAAAAGCAGATCAGGAAGAGTAATTTGGGTGTGAACTCCCCTACGGAATCTGGGCTTGACCTGGGTCAATTGTTTCCATTTCAACTGGATGAGTTTCAACAGCAAGCGATCGCCGCTCTGGAAACTGGTCACTCGGTTGTGGTGTGTGCCCCTACTGGCTCCGGCAAAACACTGATCGGAGAGTATGCCATTCATCGAGCATTGGCGCAGGGCAACCGAGTTTTTTACACGACCCCCTTAAAAGCGCTCTCAAACCAAAAATTGCGGGATTTTCGAGACATTTTTGGAGCAGAGCAGGTCGGTTTGCTGACAGGGGATGTATCAATCAACCGAGATGCACCAATTTTGGTGATGACCACCGAAATTTTTCGCAACATGCTCTATGGCACGCCGATCGGCGAAGTGGGAACCTCGCTCACTGGGGTAGAAGCGGTAGTGCTGGACGAATGCCATTACATGAACGATCGCCAGCGTGGCACCGTTTGGGAAGAGTCTATCATTTACTGCCCCAGAGACATTCAATTAGTCGCCCTATCGGCCACCGTAGACAATAGCGATCAGTTGACCGATTGGATTCATCAAGTCCACGGCCCCACCGAGCTAATTTATTCTGATTTTCGTCCGGTGCCGTTGCGGTTTCATTACTGCATGCCTAAAGGGCTATTCCCCTTACTGGATGACAGCAACAAACGGATGAATCCTCGCCTCAAGCCAAAGGCAGGGCAGGCAGGTAGACCCGGTAAAAAATCACCCCGCCAGGAAAGCCCCGGTCTAGCCTTTGTTTTGAGCCAGTTGCAGCAACGGGACATGCTCCCAGCAATTTATTTTATTTTCAGTCGGCGGGGCTGTGATCAGGCAGTAGCGAACCTGGGGGATGCGTCTCTGGTGAATGAGGCCGAAGCGAAAAGCCTGAAACAGCAGATTGACGATTTTCTGGAACGCAACCCTGAAGCGGGGCGATCGCACCAGATTGAGCCACTGTATCGGGGGATTGCCTCGCACCACGCCGGAATTTTGCCCGCCTGGAAGGGATTAGTCGAGGAATTATTCCAGCAAGGGTTGATTAAAGTCGTATTTGCCACAGAAACACTGGCCGCTGGGATCAATATGCCTGCCCGGACCACCGTGATTTCGAGCCTGTCCAAACGAACTGACTTGGGACATCGCCTGTTGAATGCGTCTGAGTTTTTGCAAATGGCCGGACGGGCCGGACGGCGAGGGATGGATGTGCTGGGGCATGTCGTCACCGTACAAACGCCGTTTGAGGGGGCGCGGGAAGCCTCTTACCTGGCAACAGCGAAAGCAGACCCCCTGGTCAGCCAGTTTACGCCCAGTTATGGCATGGTCCTGAACCTGCTACAAACCCACACCCTGGACGAAGCAAGGGATCTGATCGAGCGCAGTTTTGGGCAATACCTGGCAACGCTCTACCTGAAACCGCAACAGGAGGCGATCGCAAATCTGGAAGCCGAATTTGCTCAACTGGAAGCTCAGATTGGCTCTGTCGATTGGGATGCGCTCGCTCAGTATGAAAAGCTTCAGGAACGGCTGAAGGAAGAACGCCGCCTGCTCAAAATTCTGCAACATCAGGCCGAAGATGTCCGGGCACAGGATATGGCAATGGCCTTAGCGTTCGCCGTTGCTGGAACATTCCTGACCCTGAAGAATCCCCGTTCTTCTAATCCAGAAGATTTATTGCCAGCCGTGCTAGTAGCAAAAACTGCCGGAGCCGGACAATTTCCTTACCTGGTGTGCCTGGGACAAGACAATCGCTGGTACGTGACGATGGTGACTGATGTAGTGGACCTGCGGGCCGAAATTCCCCGTCTGGCCGCCGTAGACCATCTCACACCACCACCCGAAATGCCTCTGAAACCGGGGCAATCCCGCAAGGGGAATGAGGAAACTAACGCGATCGCCCAGCGCATTCCCAATGCGCCCCCCCTGGCAACGGCTGCCCCCGAAGTGCATACCCAACTGCAACGGATGCAGGCGGTGGAAACCGAACTTCACAATCACCCGGTGCATCAATGGGGCAATCGCGGCACCATCCTCAAACGACAGAAGCGGATGCAAGCCATTCAGGAAGAATTGCGCGATCGCCGCGACAAACTCGATCGCCAGTCCCATCGCTACTGGGAAGCATTCCTTGACTTGATCGATATTCTGCAACACTTCGGTGGACTGGAAGGGCTAATACCCAGCGTTTTGGGCCAAATCACAGCCGCGATTCGGGGTGACAATGAACTCTGGCTAGGGTTAGCCCTGGCATCGGGTGAACTGGATGATCTGGCTCCCCAGGAGTTTGCCGCCGCCTGTGCCGCTCTGGTCACAGAAGTCTCCCGCCCCGATAGCTGGACTCACTACGATGCGCCTCCCGCCGTCGAAGAGGCCTTGGGCGGGTTGAGGAGCATTCGCCATCGCCTATTCAAACAACAACGCCGCTATCAAGTAGTGCTGCCAATCTGGTTGGAGTACGACTTCATCGGCCTGGTGGAACAATGGGCACTGGGAGTGGAATGGACCGAACTCTGTGAGAACACCAGTCTGGATGAGGGCGATGTGGTACGAATTTTGCGGCGGACCCTCGACTTTCTTTCCCAAATTCCCCATGTACCCCATTTACCCGATGCAGTTAAACGCAATGCCATCCGAGCCATTCAACTGATCGATCGCTTCCCGGTGAGTGGCGCGATCGAATAATTCCCAGGGTACGATGCATCACGAAATCCTTTTGGGCACTATAGCGGTAGGTTTGTGATACGACTTCGGCAAAACCGCCTAAACAGGGAGTCTCCAAAATGTCTTTAGAGAGTGCAACTCGTTTTCTTGAAGCAGCAGCCCACGATGAAGAACTGCGGGAACGATTTGAGCGGGTACAATCACCAGAAGAGTTCCTAAATACCATCGAGCAACTGGGATACAGCTTCACGACAGCCGAATTAATGACGTTGGCCAAAGAACAGAGTCGGGGTGTAGCAGTACGTCGGCATACCGGTGTCTGGAAATGGCTGCGGCACGTTAACTGGGTCTAGAGCAGTTGCGGGGGAAGACTGGCTCACGTTAGAGTCAGAGGCAACGTTCAGTGATGTTTACGAATGCGCGTTCGTGCTCTGCTTGCCCTGATTCTCGCCCTTGTTCTCAGTCTGACTATCATGCCATCGGTTCAGGCGGCATCCTTCCCGCCCAATGAGAATTTAGTCGTTCAAGGGGTTCCAGAAATTCCCCTGTCTCTGGTGGAGCAGGTCAAGCGGTATACGGAGTTTCGGGGCGCAGTGTTGGCGAGTTGGCATCCCACCAAACGCGAGATTCTAATTTCTACGCGCCTGTGTAACTTGCCTCAGGTTCATGCGGTGCGATCGCCCCTGGGAGCCAGAAAACAACTCACCTTCTTCAGCGAACCGCCCTCTGGAGCCAGTTATCAACCGACACAGGGCGACTACTTTGTTTTTAGCAAAGATTTAGGCGGCAACGAGTTCAGCCAGAACTATCGCTATGACCTGACCACGGGAGAAGCCACCCTGCTCACCGATGGCAAGTCTCGCAATAGTCGGGGGGTCTGGTCCACCAGGGGCGATCGCATGGCCTATACTTCTACTCGACGCACTGGCAAAGATAACGATCTTTACCTGATCGATCCACGCAATCCCAAATCCGATCGGCTGTTGGCAGAACTGGAAGGCGGCGGTTGGGGGGCAATGGACTGGTCCCCCGATGATCGGCAACTGTTGGTCATGCAGTTTGTTTCAGCCAATGAAAGCTATTTGTGGCGATTCGATACCCAATCCGGGCAACGCACCCTCCTGACTCCCAAGGGCAAGGAACCCGTAGCTTACGATGGAGCGGTGTTTAGCAAAGATGGTAAGGGCTTGTATGTGGTCAGCGATCGCGACTCCGAATTTCAACGCCTTGCCTACTTAGACCTGAGCAGCCAGCGGTTCACGCCCCTCAGTGACAAAATCAAATGGGATGTAGAGGATGTCGCCTTGTCAGATGATGGCCGACACCTGGCCTTTGTCACCAATGAAGACGGCATCAGCGTTCTGCATCTGCTGGATACCAAAACGCGCAAGGAAAAAACCGTTCCAAAATTACCAAATGGGCTGATCATTGGCTTGCAATGGCACCCCAACAATCGCGATTTAGGCTTTACCTTTACCTCGGCTCGCTCCAATGCCGATGTTTACTCACTCGATATAACCACGAATCAATTGCAACGATGGACCGAAAGCGAAACGGGTGGCCTCAATATTGAAAATTTCTCAGCCGCCGAACTGGTGCGCTGGAAAAGTTTTGATGGCAAAACCATCTCTGGATTCCTCTATCGCCCTCCCCGCCGATTCACAGGCAAACGTCCCGTCATCATTGACATTCACGGTGGTCCTGAATCCCAATCTCGCCCTGGCTTCCTGGGCCGCCAAAATTATTACCTGAATGAATTGGGGGTCGCGCTCCTGTACCCCAACGTGCGAGGGTCCAGCGGGTACGGCAAAACCTTCCTCAAATTGGATAACGGCTACCTGCGGGAAGACTCCGTCAAAGATATTGGTGCATTACTGGACTGGATTGCCACTCAACCGGATCTGGACGCGAATCGGATTCTGGTGACGGGCGGCAGTTATGGGGGATACATGTCGCTGGCAGTGGCGACGAAGTACAGCGATCGCATCCGCGCCGCCATCAACATTGTGGGCATTTCCAACTTTGTCTCTTTTCTGGAGCGCACCGAGGGGTATCGACGCGACTTACGGCGAGTGGAATATGGCGATGAGCGGGATCCTAAAATGCGAGAATTTCTGATTTCGATTTCACCCCTCACCAACGCCGCCAACATCACCAGGCCGCTCTTTGTGATTCATGGGAAGAACGATCCACGGGTGCCGTTAAACGAGGCAGAACAAATTGTCGCCACCCTACGACGTAACAACACCCCCGTCTGGTACCTGATGGCAACCGACGAAGGGCATGGATTTTCTAAGAAACCCAATGTAGATTTCCAGTTCTACGCCACTGTGAAATTTATCCAGGAGTTTTTACTGGGCACCTAGCCAACGGATGGCTATACCAGATCTTCCAAGGCCGTTTGTAACACACTGGTTAGCGATCGCGCATCCTGTTTGGAATGTCCGGTGCAATAGTCAGCTACGGCGATCGCGGGGCCAATTTTCACCTGGGCACGAGCACGCCAGGGAACCAGGGGATCGCTATACTGCACACCAATCGGCACAATCTTCAAGCCCAAATCAGCTCGGTTCATTTCCGCTTGAACGGCTAACCGGGCTAAACCGGGCTTCAAGGGTTGAACCGTTTGCTCCCGAAAAATATTACCTTCAGGAAAGATTACCAGCACCTCGCCCTGCTCCAATAGCTCTACGCCATGTCGCAAACTGGCGATCGCCGGACGCTTAGTATTAATCGGGAAGCCTCCCATCCGACGAATAAACCAACCCTGCAAACCCGTCACCTCATCGGCAGACACCATAAACCGCAAGTGTCGCCCTGTGATGTGGTGCCCCGCCGCAAAGGGAATCAGGAACGCATCCCAACGGGAACGATGGGTAGGAGCCAGAATCACCGGCCCAGACGTGGGTAAATTTTCCCGGCCAGTCACCTCGACCCGACCAAAGTAGGCCGGAAATAGCCCAAATCGACCCAGTGGATAAGCGATCGACAGGAGCCAGGGGGAAAAGCGGGATGGAACTGGATCAGCCACCTTTTTTGCTGGCATAGATTCGGTTGCATTCAGCGCAGCATCAGACTCCTCCGATGCCAGCGATTGCAAGGAGGCTGAGGCGTGGGGTCCCACCTCAACAGCAGGCGTGCAGTCTAGGGTAGATTCGAGCCGAGCCATGGAATTGAGCGAACTCATGTCTTTCAAGTGAGAAACGGTTAGATGCGATGAACCTCAATATCTCTACCGTAGGTGTCCCTGGGTTGCTTGCCCTCCTTCAAGGGACACTTTCAGGTGTGTCATGGGGAAGACTCCCGCTTCTGCAAACGACGCTTTGCAAACCAGGCTTGCAATTGCTGCTTACAAGAAGATTCCAAGATACCACCGATGACTGGAAAACGGTGATTGGAACAGCCACTATCTGGCACATTGAGGACACTTCTCACGGCCCCTGCTTTCAAATCATCTGCCCCATATACCAAAGTTCCCAACCGAGACAGCACCACCGCCCCGGCACACATGACACAGGGTTCTAGCGTGACGTAGAGAATACAATCCGTCAGATGCCAACTGCCTAAAATGCGCCCTGCCGCCCGGAGTGCCAAAATTTCTGCATGAGCAGTAGGATCGTGATCCCGCTCCCGCCGATTCTCCGCTTCAGCGATCGCCTCTCCCTGCCTGACCACGACTGCTCCCACCGGTACTTCTCCCGCCGCTCCCGCCGCTTCCGCCAGGGCGATCGCGCGTTCCATCCAATAGCAGTGAGTCAGGTATTCAGGATTATCAAGCAACGGCGGCATGGGATGCGTTACTCCCCAGTTGCCACTGTCAATAGGGGATCAAGCTTGCCCTGACGGTCTAACGAATAGAGGTCATCGCAACCGCCTATGTGTTGGTTGTTAATAAAAATTTGCGGCACCGTCCGACGACCATTGGCCCGCTCAGCCATGCGAATGCGGGCACCACCATTCCCATCAATCTTGTACTCGGTGTAGTTCACTCCCTTCCACCAGAGCAATAATTTAGCTCGGATGCAGTAGGGGCAAGTTTGCCAGGTATAGATCTCAACGTGGGCCTGATTGCGTTCGGGATGTCGTCCCAGGAAGGAATTGAGCGCGTTTAACATGGAAGTCACCGTTCATGATTCACAAAGCCTTCTTTACATCATGAACGATCGCAACCAGCGCCTGATCCAGCGAATCATTGGGATCGATCAAATGCATCACCTGATCTAACTCAATCCATTGGTAATCCGCTTCGTATTCAGCGCTAGTTAGCATCAGAGCCGCTTTTTCAGCCGCCGTCAGCTCAATCAGGTAGGTAAGATTCACCGTATGGGAGCCGTGGTGGGTGGGTGCCTGCTCCCGAAAGGCGAAACTTGTAGAATACACACCCACCAACCGGAAGCGATCGCCCGCTAAATGCGCCAATCCGGCTTCCTCAACCGCTTTACGCTGGGCCGCCTCAATGGGAGGCTCACCCGCCACCATCCTGCCGCCAATCACCCACCAGGTTTTCCGCGGATAGCGATTGCGTCGCGCCAGAAGAATTTGATTTTGATGCAAAAATACCAGATCCACACAGGTGAGAACCAGATGATCTAAGGCGGCGGCATAGTCAGATTCAGCCATCAGATCAGCAGCCGTTCTGGGATTCACCCGGCCGGATTCGGCAAAGTGGGGGACGCTAGAGGTCGTAAATGCGGCAGTCGAGGGCATCGGGGTGTTCAGCACAGTGACGTTCAAAAAAGGTACGGTTTTGTTCGGCGCGTTGCTGTTCGGCGACGATCGCCTGCATTTCATCCAGTGCATGACGCGCCAGCAGGCAGTTTTGGGAGCGATCGCCCTCAGTTTGGCACACGGTTTGCGCTTGCAGGGTCAATTGGTCCAATTCCCGCTGCAACGCTTCCAGGTTCATAGAATCAAACTCTAACTCTCTAGCCATTAATTTTAGTTACTCCCATGAGAGGAGCAGATTAATATCTTTTTCACTGTAACGTTGCCCCATTTTTATCGCATTAGGCAGAATTTCTTATTGCGCGATCGCCTCAAGCCCTTTCTGCGGTGGGGATCAGCTCTACTCCGCCCCTCGTTCTCCGACGCTCGCCGACCAACAGCCTCCCCCTCAGCAGCAAAAATTTACACAGTAACTTCAGAAAATCTATTTCTAGCGCGTCTCCCCCTTTTGATAGACTGATTCATTGAAGCGCCCTTAAAAACCGCGCAAAATCAGCAGTTGGGAGGACTTAAGGCAGTGGAAAGCACACTCGGTTTAGAAATTATTGAAGTCGTAGAACAGGCGGCGATCGCGTCTGCCCGGTTGATGGGAAAAGGCGATAAAAACGAAGCCGACCGAGTGGCAGTGGAAGCCATGCGGGAGCGCATGAACAAAATCCACATGCGGGGTCGGATTGTGATCGGGGAAGGAGAACGGGATGAAGCCCCCATGCTTTACATCGGCGAAGAAGTGGGCATTTGCACCCGCGAGGATGCCAAAGCATTTTGCAACCCCGATGAATTAGTAGAAATTGACATTGCGGTTGATCCCTGTGAGGGCACAAACCTGTGTGCTTATGGCCAGCCGGGATCAATGGCCGTATTGGCAATTTCTGAAAAAGGTGGGTTGTTTGCGGCCCCCGACTTTTATATGAGAAAGCTGGCTGCGCCTCCAGCGGCGAAAGGTCATGTTGATATCACAAAATCCGCCACTGAAAACTTAAAGATTTTGTCGGAATGTCTGGACCGGGCGATTGACGAGTTGGTCGTTGTCGTGATGAAACGAGATCGCCACACCGAATTGATCAAAGAAATTCGGGAAGCCGGCGCACGGGTGCAACTGATTAGTGATGGAGACGTGGGCGCAGCGATCAACTGTGGTTTTGCCGGAACCAACATTCACGCCCTGATGGGGATTGGTGCCGCTCCAGAAGGAGTCATTTCGGCAGCGGCTCTTCGTTGCCTGGGTGCTCACTTCCAGGGACAACTGATTTACGATCCCGAAGTCGTGAAAACAGGCTTGATCGGCGAAAGCAAGGAATCTAACATCAACCGCCTCAAGGAAATGGGCATTACTGACCCCGATCGCGTTTATAACGCAGAAGAACTGGCTTCCGGTGAAACCGTCCTGTTTGCCGGAACTGGTATCACGGCGGGCAACCTGATGAACGGGGTACGCTTCTTCAAGGGTGGAGCTAGAACCCAAACGCTGGTCATCTCTAGCCAGTCGAAAACGGCCCGGTTCGTAGACACGATTCACATGTTTGATCAACCAAAGTTGATTCAACTGCACTAGGGTAAAGAGGGAATAGAGAATAGTGAGTCGGGAGTAGGGGTGATTTTTTCCTTACTCACTATGTTCTATTCCCCCAATCCCGGCCTGGTTTTGAGTTAAGTATTTTTGCAATTCTCGATCAAATGCTCAAAACTTGAAACAGATTGATTTACAAAACAAATTGGTATTTAAGATCCGATCCTTATGAACATCGTTGTTGTCGGTTTGAGCCACAAAACGGCTCCGGTCGAAGTTCGTGAAAAGTTAAGTATTCCAGAACCCCAATGTGATCGGGCGATCGCACAATTGTGTAGTCATCCTCACATTGAAGAAGTGGCCATTTTGAGCACCTGCAACCGTTTGGAAATTTACGCGGTCGCCGATGAAGCTGAAAATGGAGTTCGCGCCATCACCCAATTTCTCTCAGACCATAGCAAACTACCCGTTGCCGCCCTGCGCCCCTACCTGTTTGTGCTGCTACACCACGATGCCGTGATGCACCTGATGCGTGTTTCTGCGGGTCTGGATAGCTTGGTCTTAGGGGAAGGCCAGATTCTGGCTCAGGTGAAGCAATGCCACAAATTGGGACAGGAACACAAGGGCGTTGGTCGCACCCTGAATCAATTGTTTAAGCAGGCCATTTCAGCCGGTAAGCGAGTCCGGACTGAGACTAGCATCGGCACTGGTGCTGTTTCTATCAGTTCGGCAGCCGTAGAACTGGCCCAGATCAAGGTCCAAAACCTGGCCGCCTGTCGGGTGTCCATTATTGGGGCCGGGAAGATGTCGCGCCTGTTAGTGCAACATCTGCTCTCTAAAGGGGCGGTGAATATCTCGATCGTCAATCGCTCCATGCCTCGAATGCAAGAGTTGGCCAAACAATTTCCAGACGGCAATTTGCATCTCCATCCAATGGACGACATGATGCAGGTGATTCAACATTCCGACATTGTGTTTACCAGTACGGCAGCGACTGAACCGTTACTCAATCGCACCAAATTGGAGGCCATTCTCGACCCCAGCCTGCACCTGATGGTGTTTGATATTTCCGTCCCCCGCAACGTGGATTCAGATGTGAACGAACTGGCTCATGTGCAAGCGTTCAACGTGGATGACTTGAAGGCTGTGGTGGCCCAAAATCATGAGGCGCGGCGGCAAATGGCAATGGAAGCTGAAGCCTTGCTGGATGAGGAAGTGGAGTCATTTGAGGCGTGGTGGCGATCGCTAGAAACGGTATCGACTATTAGTAGCTTGCGGGATAAAGTCGAAACCATTCGGGTGCAAGAGTTAGAAAAAGCCCTATCTCGCCTGGGCACGGAGTTTGCGGAGAAACATCAGGAAGTAATTGAAGCGTTGACGCGCGGGATCGTGAACAAAATTTTGCATGACCCGATGGTGCAACTGCGTGCCCAGCAAGATATTGAAGCCCGACGGCAGGCCATGCAAACCCTGACAACGTTGTTCAACCTGGAAGCAGCCAATCAGAAGGCTGTATAGCTCAATTGAATATTCGGATATTGGCGATCGCGTCTGTTCAGGAGGCGATCGTCTTTGTATGCAAGTCTCTCCTGGTCATGCATCCAGCGATCCGCATAATTACTAAGTTCTCTGCAAGATTTTACTGAACTTGTATAAGGATATCGTAAGGACAAAAGTCGATAGGTTACGATCAAAGAAATTCTAAATCGGGCGATGCAAACCCTATCCATTGAGCAACTCAAACAAAGTGACGTTCCTGTGGTTGTTGCTAATCACCAAGGCAATATTGTTGACGTGAACGCGCACTTTGAAACGGTTTTTGGTTGGAGTGCTCAAGAAATCATTGGTCAATCGTTAACGGTCATCCTTCCCCCATTTTTTCACGATTCCCACAATCTTGGCTTTGCTCGTTTTTCCGCCACAGGGGAATCTACCGTACTAAATCACCCCTTGATCCTCAAGGCCGTGACCAAAGACAACCAGGAGATCGAATCGGAGCATTTTATTATTGCAGAGCAACACGCCGGACAATGGCTGTTCGCTGCGACCTTGCGTCCGATTGAGTCTCCCTCAACCTAAAATCAATCGGTCTTGCGCTCAATGACAGACCTCAATTCTCAAGTCAGTCAACTGCGGGCAACCCTCAGTAAGATGGAAATTGCCCTGGGTAAAGTTGAAGAGTGTATTGTTTGGACAGATGTCAAAGGCCGCATCAAATGGTGCAATGCCGCACTGGCACGTTTCTTAGGGCAGCCCAACCTTCTCATTTTGGGGGCTTTCCTGGTTGAGAAACTCCCCTTATGGCAGGACGGTCAACGCCTTGCTGCAAATTGCCACCCGGTCACCCTGGCCCTAGAAACGCAACAGGTCGGCAAGGAATGTTACGAGTTTCAGCGATCTGACCAGCATTTAATTCTGGAGATTACCTGGTCGTTCGTTGCGATCGCAGAAAATTTAACCACCGCTGAAGATGCCGCCAGTGCGGTGTTAGTCATTCGGGATGTGACTCAGCAGCGGTTAGCCGAAGCACAATTAAAGGCAGCGAACGAGGCATTGGAACAACTCATCGCCCAGCGCACTCAAGAGTTGATTGCGGCCAACGCCCAGCTAGAGTCCGAAGCCCGCTATTTACAACAAACATTGGTGGAGTTGAGGCAAACGCAAGCCCAACTGATTCAAGCGGAAAAAATGTCGAGCCTGGGGCAACTGGTTGCAGGCATTGCCCATGAAGTTAACAATCCCGTCAACTTTGTGCATGGCAATTTGACCCATGTGCAGGAAGCGACTGAGGGGTTACTCAGTTTGGTGAATGCGTATCAACAACGCTACCCCCATCCTGACCCGGCCATTCAAGCGATCGCAGACGAGATTGACCTCGATTTTTTGCGGCAGGATTTGCCCAAACTGGTTGGGTCGATGCAAACTGGCACCGATCGCATTCGAGAAATTGTCTTATCTCTTCGCAATTTTTCACGCATGGATGAAGCCCAATTCAAGTCTGTAGACATCCATGAAGGGATTGAAAGTACCTTGTTGATTTTGCAACATCGGCTGGGCACAAAAGCCGATCACGCCAAAATCGAAGTCATTCGAGATTATGGCAACCTGCCCCTGGTGGAATGCTACCCCGGTCAACTCAATCAGGTATTGATGAATATTTTGGCCAACGCGGTTGATGCGCTGGAAGAACAGATCAATTCATCAAAAGCCTGGGAGATGGATGAAATGCCAGCGCAGCGCATCACGATTCAAACATCGGTCGTTGATTCAGATTGGATTCAGATTGCGATCGCCAATACTGGCCCCAATATTCCAGAAGCCGTGCAATCCCGCATCTTCAACCCCTTCTTCACCACTAAGCCCGTTGGCAAAGGAACGGGCATGGGCATGGCAATTAGCTATCAAATCATTGTCGAGAAACATGGGGGCAAATTGGAGTGCATCTCCACACCAGAGCAGGACACCACCTTTGTGATTCACATTCCCAGCCGACAGCAGGCTGGCAAAATTTCGGCCTCCCATTCAGGCGATCGCCCTGCTGTTGAGCGTCATTCCACCCAACACAGCTTAGTCGCCCCAATTGAGGGATCGAAGTACCTGCAAGAGGATGGGGAACCCCGCATCATTGAACCCATTTCGATTTTTGATTGAGGTTCGCCCACGCCTCAAACCACGGGAACGATCAGCTATAGCTTGCACCCGATCGCACCCCCAACAAATCGGCATCAAGGTCATTGCACCGTAGGGCCGCGATGGGAGCAGTAGAATAGGACAAAACCACCCTCTGCCCCCTGGTTCTCTCATGCCGCTGTCGCGCTTAGTCACCCTCATCATCGGCATCATCGTCATTCTTGGATTGATGATCTGGCTGATTGAATCCTTGCAGCGCTTGTTCTGGCAAGTCGGTTATTACCCGCTCCTGTCGCAACTCCTGATTTTTGTCATCATCGCCCTGATTGGCACGTTGGTAGCGTCCCTGGTTTACTACCTGTTCATTTTGCCGCGCCGCAATCAAAAGAAAAAGCGCCAAGCACCCAAGATTCCAGCAGCCAAAGCCGAAGCGGCGGGCGAAAATATCAAGGCAGTGCGGAAACAGGTCTCCCAAATTCAAGATGAGGTTGCCAAGCGGGAGTTACTGCTGCGATCGCGAGAAATTGAACAAACTCTCTCCAGTGGGGAGTTGCGCGTGGTCGTGTTTGGAACGGGTTCCGCCGGAAAAACTTCATTAGTCAATGCTTTAATTGGCCGCATGGTGGGCAATGTAGGCGCACCAATGGGCACAACAGAAGTCGGGCAAACCTACACCCTACCGCTCCAGGGGATGAATCGCGAAATTTTGATTACTGATACACCGGGCATCCTGGAAGCGGGAGTTGCCGGGACTGAACGGGAACAACTTGCCCGCAAGCTGGCCACCGAAGCCGACCTACTGTTATTTGTCCTGGATAACGATTTGCGCCAATCAGAATATGAACCGTTGATGGGCTTGGCCGCCATTGGCAAGCGATCGCTGGTTATCCTCAACAAAGCCGACCTGTACCTGGAAACCGATTGTGAACTGATTTTGGCACGATTACGAGAACGAGTCCGGGGGGTGGTTCCCGCCGCCGATGTCATCGCCGTCTCCGCCAATCCCCAATCGGTGCGGCTAGAAGATGGCTCAATGTTGCAACCAGATCCCGACATCATGCCTCTGATCCGGCGGATGGTCGCCGTCTTGCGGGCCGAAGGCGAAGATCTCCTAGCAGACAATATTCTGCTGCAATCCCAACGGCTCGCCGATCGCGCCCGTGAGCTAATTGATGGGCAACGCCGCCGTCAGGCCGACAAAATCGTCGATCGCTTTCAGTGGATTGGAGCCGGAGTGATTGCAGCCACCCCCTTACCCGTCGTCGATATGCTGGCAACTGCCGCCGTCAACGCCCAAATGGTGGTAGAAATTGGCAAAGTCTACGGTTGCGACATCAACATGGAACGAGGCCGGGAACTGGCCTTGTCTCTGGGGAAAACGTTGGCCGGACTAGGGATCGTCAAAGGCGCGATCACCGTCGTCACCACGGCCCTGCAACTTAGTATTGGGGGGATTGTGGTGGGACGGGCAATTCAGGCGGTGACGGCGGCCTACCTCACCCGCATCGCAGGCAAAAGCTTCATTGAATATTTTCGGCATGACCAGGATTGGGGCGATGGTGGCATTACGGAAGTCGTCCAGCGGCAATTTCAGCTAAACAAAAAAGATGAATTTGTCAAATCCTTCGTGCAGGAAGCCATCACCCGCGTCGTGAAACCCTTGCATTTAGATGAATTGACTCCCCAGGATGAGGCTGAAGGCGACGACCACGCGCTAACTGAACTACCTCTACTCGAAATGGTTGATCCGGAGCAATTGGAACGGGTAGAACTCCGTGCGGAACTGGATGATGACTGGGAACCGCGCCATCTGCGTAGGGATGAGTGGGAGGAATAAGGATGGAAGGGAAGACAGGCGCGATCGCTCTCCCACCGTTCCCCTCATCGCCAAACCAGACCTGTATCAAGTCCTCGAAGCTGCTCTACCGGATGCAGTTACCGCCGAAATTACGTTCCGTCAATGGGTTCGAGAACAATCCAATCTGTCCCAGGAGGCTTCAGCCATACCCGTTCGCAATACAAAGCTCATTGATTGCCCATCCCGCCGCTAGTGGTCAGTCAATTAATGATTGACGGGTAGCCAAAATTCAGGTTGTTGATTGGGGTTAAATTTTGCGGGTCTTCGACCCGTCAAAATTTTCCTGACGGAACACTAGTTGAACAGCATCATAACCACGTAACCCTTGCGTCTCAGCTAGCGCCATAGCAGAATTAATAATCCCTTCTGTAATTTCGATAAGCTGATAATCAGTTTGTAAATCACTCCTCAACTGATTACAAACTAATGCTGCATCTGCTACGGTAACACTGCCGTTACGTGCCCTTCGTGTAATTGCTGCAACAATTTCAATCCCTGTTATCGCTGCCACAAAAAATTCATTGCTTAGCGTTGGAGTAGACAACTCTAACATCCACGCTGAGCCAGTTTCGTTGATATATCGCTTGACCAGCGCACTACTGTCTAAAAAGTAGATTGTCATCTAGCGGCGTTCCCCAACAATTGTTTGAGAAATCGGTTCACCTTGAATCTGGATAAGGCAATGATGCGTCCTCCCTTCAAAATTGGGGTTCATCTATTCTACAAAAACTTAAACCAAGTACCTCACAAATAACCCTCACAGAACTGTCCTCACCAAGAGCCTCAGCAGCACAACAGTTCGCTTGAGCAACTGTACGTAACCTTGAATTCAAAAAAGGTTTTTGCCAGTCCGCTCCAAGCGAATTGTTATACGGCTGGCTGTTCACCTTGACTTTCAATGTAATGACGCAAGATTGAGTTGATTAATGCTTTGTATTCACCATCGTGAGCCTGGAACCACTTCAACACATCAGGTTCAATCTGGACTAACTGCTGTGCTTGGGACGCAGGGATTCTTAAAGTAGCCTTCTCAAAAAACGCTTCTGTCAATGGTGGAATATCGGAGTAATCAATTCCTTCGTCATCCATTGCCTCTAATGCTGCCCAATTAGTACGAGAGGTACTGCTCAAGTCTTTGTCGCTCATATCGGTTTGCCCTTCGTGCTGAAATGATCCGAATCACATCATTTTGTCGTTCTGTCCAAACAACAACCGCTACGCCGCTACCGAGGAAACCGATACCGAACCAACGGTCTTCGCTATACTCAAATCGATCGTCTAGCTCAATTAGCATTGGACCTTCAAACATCTCAGGGACATCTGCGAAATCGATCTCATGTTTACGAATATTCTCTAGATTCTTCGCTTCATTCCACTCAAACTGCATCAAGGTTTAGGCAACGCTAATCAGACTCTTTTCATTATGGCGCATTCTATTCAAGCCAAATTCACACTATCAAACATTCCAATCAACGATAATGTGCTTCAACTGCTCTTCTAAGTTCCAATTTTTAGGACGCTCCTTTTGATTGAACTAAGGTGCTCCTCGCTTAATCCATGCTTCACGATATCTCGAATGGTCGTCGTATCCGTACTCGCATCCACAGCAATCGCAAATCCAGAATGAGCAAGGCACTTCGTCTTCTGCGATCGCTTCTGCCCAAGGCAATCCACAGATTGGACAATTGCGAATTTGCATAGCAGTAAATAGGCAACTTTCACTGGATACCAGCAAACAAATTACAAGAACTAGTGGTAAGTCAATCAATTATTGACAGGTCGCCAAAATTCGGGTGGTTGATGAGGATTAAATTTTGTGCGTCTTTGTTCCGTCAAAATTTTCCTGACGGAACACTAGCCCAACTGAAAACCGAAGCTGTATAACGACTCAAATCAGCAGCGGTAAATAACCTCGAACTCAGCACCAGCATGTTTCAACCGTCCGCTGCATTTGAATTGTTTGCTGCCGCAATTATCACCTTTAAGCACAAAACAACTAACCTTATTGTTGATGCGCTTCCATATAAGCTCGTAGCAACTGATTAATCTGTGTTTGGTACCCCCGTCCTTGAGACTTAAACCACTCTAGTACATCGGCGTCAATACGGAGCGTAACTTGAGCCTTGGCTTTTGTAAAAGGTAAACCCCGCCGCACTACTGCCTTAGCAAACATCTCTGGTGTAATCTCTGGGCAGTCTGATAAATCAATATCTTCACCGCTCATGGCATCTAACCGTTGCCAATCAGTTTGAGAGTTGCTCGAAGTAGGTTCGTTGTTCATATTTCGTCGTTTTTTTTGCAGAAATAATACGGGTACTATCCTTACGCTCTACGTGGACAACAGCAATGACTCGCCTTTGTAACAAAATGCTGCTCTCCATAACTGTAGCGATCGTCCTCGACCGTCACAATATCGCCATCAAACACAGTTGGAACGTCGGTAAAATCGATTCCGTGCTTGCGAAGGTTAGTAACACGTTTTGCTTCATCCCATTCGTAGTCCATGACTAAACGACAGCTACAATAATCGATTGTCGCTACAAATCGTCGTTACAGCCATCCATACCCAGTAATTCTGATTTTGAATGCCCTGCAAGAAGCTTTAAGCTACTGTCCCAACCAAGGACTTGCGGCATAACGACCGAGATAAGCGGCAATAGACAACGTTGAAAACCTCTCTAAGCTCTCTAACTGTCCGCTTCATCGATTTGTGTACGCCCATGCTGGACGTACACAAATCGATGAAGCGGAACGCCGTAAGCTGTTGGTTAAGTGGCAAAGGCTTTCTGCGTCCGGTGAGCTTGGTCGTTAGTGCGATCGCCGCTCTTGTAGGTTGGGTTGAAGCATGAAACCCAACACCAAATCACTCTCTACCGACCATTTAATCCTGCAATCTGCCCCGTTGTACCCCCATCTTCTGGGTATACGCCCCATCTCACTACCCGATGAAAACTAGAATATGCCCAATCTTTCGGCGCATTGACTAACCCATGACTCACCGGGTTGTAATGAATGCAGTGCGATCGCTTGATCGTGTCGGTTGGGTCGAGACTCACCCCATTTGGGCAAACGAGGGCGATCGCGGAGCAAAAAAAAGCCCGTGCCTTAGGACATGAGCTTTAGAATTCCAAGAAGATTGTTCAGAGACTTAGTTGTTCAGCAAAACCGCTTCTTTTTCCTTCATCACTAAAGGTGTTTCAGCCAGTTTCTCGGTGGGCAGTCCTTCAATGGGGCATTCCTTCGTCCCCACTGTGGGACGAGTCAATTCTTCAACTTGCTCCTTCACCTTCATCGGGTCGTTGACCCAGTTGCGGTAGAAGTCGTAGGGACACTCTTGTACTCCTTCGGCTCCTTCGCCGGAGTTGATTTTGCCCGTGTAACCGCGATGCAGCAACTTGAACAGGTGATTTTGGGACTGAGCATTCTTGCGGAAGTCGCGAATCGCAAACTTGGAAAGTGCCGCATACTGAACTCCGTAATCCTCCTCCCCACATTCACCCAGGGTGCGACCATCAAACCCCACGATCGCGGAATGTCCAAAGTAGCTATACACGCCATCAAATCCGGCAGCATTGGCAACAGCGACGTAGACATTATTCATCCAGGCCATCGCCTTCGATACCATGATTTGCTGTTCCTTCGCGGGGTACATATACCCCTGACACCGCACAATCAACTCCGCCCCTTTCATGGCACAATCGCGCCAGATTTCGGGATAGTTGCCATCATCACAAATGATCAGGCTCATCTTCAAGCCTTTGGGGCCTTCGGAGACGTAGGTGCAACCGCCGGGATACCAGCCCTCAATCGGGCACCAGGGCATAATCTTGCGGTATCTCTGGACAATTTCACCCTGGTCATTGATCAGAATCAAAGTGTTGTAAGGGACCTTATTGGGATGGTCTTCATGCTTTTCGCCCGTTAAGGAGAACACGCCCCATACTTTGTTGCGAATGCACGCCTCCGCAAAAATTTCGGTTTCGGGACCGGGAATGTCAGCAGCCGTATCCATCATTTCTTGCTGGTCGTACATGATGCCGTGGGTGGAGTATTCTGGAAAAACGACCAGATCCATTCCTGGTAGACCCACCTTCATGCCATCGATCATGGAGGCAATCTTTTTACAATTTTCCATCACCTCTTCGCGCGTATGCAGCCGGGGCATTTTATAGTTAACGACTGCAACTCCAACCGCATCTTCACTGGAAGAAATATCACCATGATAAGCCATGACTATCTCCTAACGATTCTTATTACCTGACCCCCAATCACGGCAGGGCGGCCAGCAGCTACAAAGTCGCATTAAACATTACAGTCCACCCTGACTTATGCAAGGAAAGACTGACTGAAGGAAAAGATTTCCAATGCTTACAAAAGTCAGTGTAGATTCATGCAAGATTTAATCCAGACCGGATCTAGTCTATCGGCTTGATTTCGCCAATCTTGTAACTTCGGATACTTTCCTACAACGAATAGACTGGATCAGCCCTTAGTGGTTCAACATCCAGGGGCGACCGCAAGATTGCGCTTGGAATTTAGGTTTGGGCGGCTCGCGATCGCTCGATTTTTTGACTAACTCTGGTTCACGAGACCCTTTGGACAACGGTAGACTTCCCGAAAGATTGACCGCAGGCGCAGAAAAAATCCGTTGTCCTTGAGCTTGACATTCTGGACAGTAAGCCGGATTGCTAGACTCTGCCATCGTGCGCCATTGTTCAAACACTCCGCAAGATTTGCAACGAAACTCATAAAGTGGCACTGAATTACCTCCATTGACATTAACATTCAAGGAATGAATTAAACAATGAATTAACTATTTAAGTATCTGAGTTTGGAGATGAAAAATTCCAAACTCAGATGACAATCTGCCTACGTTGGCAGAATATCCATATCAAAGATTTCGGTCGGAATGGCCACGGTGCAACACGCATTCGGCACGTCTACAATCCCGCTAACCCGCCCTTCTACTGGAGCGCAACTGAGCAACAGATACGCCTGCTCACCCGTAAAGCCGAACTTCTTCAAATACTCGATCGCATTCAAACACGCCCGACGATAGGCAATATGCACATCCATGAAGTACTGCTTGCCCGTGTATTCATCCACCGAAATGCCTTCAAACACCAGATACTCTGAGTAGCGAGGCTCCACCGGACCGGGTTTAAAGATGGGATTAACCAGGCCATACTTCTCCACGCCACCCTTGATGATGTCAACGTGCAGATCGATGAACCCCGACATCTCGATCGCGCCGCAGAAGGAAATCTCACCATCACCCTGAGAAAAGTGAATGTCACCCATCGAGAGCTTGGCCCCTTCCACATAAACCGGAAAATAGATGCGGGTTCCACGCGACAGGTTCTTAATGTCGCAGTTGCCCCCATGTTCACGGGGCGGAACCGTACGGGCGGCTTCGGCGGCGACTCGCTCATAGTCGGATTTTGGCAACGTGCCCAAGATCGCATTGGTGGGGTTGGGCAAAGCGGCCAAAACCGGAACATTATCCAGGTTCAACCCGGCACCGTAAGTTCGCAGATCGGGCTGGGTGGTCATCAATTCCGTTTCGCGCTTATTCCAAGTGGCCAGCAATTCATGGGAGGGCGCGCAACCAATCAAACCGGGGTGCGTAATGCCGGCAAACCGCACATTGGGAATATGACGGGATTGCGTGTAAATCCCTTGAAAATCCCAGATGGCTTTAGCGGGTTTGGGGAAGTGATCCGTCAAAAAACCACCGCCATTTTCCTTGGCAAAGATGCCTGTAAAGCCCCATTCATCGCCTTGAAGGGCACCAATATCCAGCAAATCAACGACGAGAATGTCTCCGGGTTGTGCGCCGTTGACCCAAATCGGACCGCTCAACACATGAACAACACTCAAATCCACATCGCGAATATCATCTGGACTATCGTTGTCTTTGATTTGTCCGTCGGTCCAGTCCTTACACTCAATCCGAAATACTTCGCCCGGATTCACCGACACCACCGCTGGAATATCAGGGTGCCAGCGATTGTGACCAGGCAACTCCTGTTGATCCATCGGCTTCGTCAGATCAACCTTAAACAGGGTCTTGGGCATGTCCGTCTCCTTAGCTCACCAATTTTTTCGCACTAAAAATCGCACAGCGCTTGAGGCAAACTGCAACAAACGATGCAACAACTATGAAATTTAGCCCTTACAGTAAAGCTGTAAGGACGAATGAGTACTGTACTTTTTGCGGTGAGGATTGCAAAAGTCTTAGAAATTATCTGTCTCTGAACAGATATTCAAGAGAGCAGATACGGCTTTGACTCTAGAGGTTCCACCTCGGTTCAATCTGTAGCTTTGGCTACATTTATCCGATGGAATTTAATCTTTGCATTAGATTAATCGTTGATGCAATTTTGAATGAGTGATGAGTTGCTCTCATGGGTTTGCACTTTATAATGAAACAACTCTGTTGTTACCCGAAACCAATTTGCCAAAACAGATTTTTGAGCCGCGATCGCGTGTGAGTGATTGTGATGCCCCATTTTTAGATTGCGGTCTTTTATGATCAGCCGGATGAGTTGAAATGGTATATCAATTAATAATTGCTAAATTTCTTTCGGTTATTTTATTCAGTGCTTGCTTAATGGTGCAGCGTGTGGCATCTGGAGCAGCCAGCGAACCCGCACGCTCAGCCAGTGAACCAGCAAATAGTTTTGTTGAATTGTGTCGACGGAAGGAACGCTTACCCAAAGATACCCAATACACGATCGCCCTACTTCTACGATTAGCGAAAACCACCGACTGCGATCGCGCAGACGGGGTATTAGATGGGATGGATGCGATGGATTTAACGGATACCAAAATTGTTGATCTCAACCCATTGCGATCGTTCGTTCATTTGCAACAGTTGTATCTCGGCAACAATAAACTGACCGATATTCGTCCGTTAAGCGCTCTGACCGATCTGACTCACCTCTATTTGGGGTATAACCAAATTTCGGATCTGCGCCCCCTCAGCAGGCTGACTCGGCTGAATTATGTGTTTCTGATGAGTAATCAAATTACCGACATCACTCCTCTCGCTGGGTTGAACCGATTAATTGGTGTGGATCTAACCTCTAACCGAATTGCGGACATTCAACCCTTGAGTAATTTATCCGCCATCACTCAACTAGACTTAAGTTTTAACCAGATTCAAGATTTGCGTCCGTTGGCTGGCTTAAAGAATCTCACGGATCTGTCTGTGGCGGCTCAAAAGTTGTCAGATATTCGACCGTTAGCCGTGTTGCAAAATTTAGTCAATCTCGATTTGAGTGGTAATCAAATCACGGATGTTAAAGCACTACAATTTTTGACGAAACTGGACAGTTTAGGCTTGGGTGGCAATCGAATTACCGATATTCAACCGCTGCGATCGCTCACTCAATTAAACACTCTGTATCTAAGTGGTAATCAAATTCAAGATATTAGTTCGCTTCGTAGTTTGACCAAGCTACAATCCTTATATCTCCAGGGCAATCCACTTAAGCCAGAAACTTGTCCAGTGCAGCCAGCTTCTGTGTGCCGATTTTAGTGCGCGATGCCCTGGAGAATAACTTGCTTATTCCTGCAAATTCAACTAATTGATTGAATCGTATTAGATGAACGATGGAGTGCTAGTGGAAAGATTGGCCTGGTGCTGAATGAAGTCAATAACTGGGTCTAAGCCTTCTAATGTTTTGAGATTGGTAAAGACAAAGGGTTTGGTGCCGCGCATTTTTTTAGCATCTCGATCCATCACGCTTAAATCTGCACCAACATAGGGAGCCAGGTCGATTTTGTTAATCACTAAAAGATCGGATTTTGTAATCCCCGGACCTCCTTTGCGCGGAATTTTATCTCCTCCGGCCACATCAATCACATAAAGCGTGAGATCGACCAATTCAGGGCTAAAGGTTGCGGCCAAATTATCTCCACCACTTTCAACAAACACCAGATCTAAAGCTATGAATCGTCGTTCTAATTCTTCGATCGCGGCTAAATTCATCGAGGCATCTTCTCGAATGGCCGTATGGGGACAGCCCCCCGTTTCTACACCCAAAATGCGATCGCGCTCCAACGCTTGACTTCGCACTAAATACTGAGCATCTTCCTGGGTATAAATATCATTCGTCACCACGGCCAGATTAAAGCGATCGCGCAACCGTTTGCATAAAGCATCCACCAGCGCTGTTTTGCCGGACCCCACCGGACCTGCCACACCCACTCGAAATGCATTCATAAAAAATTTTGGCTGATTTTGACTGATGTTGAATTCGATTTTAGATTGCCGATCTTAAACGACAAAATTGCGAACTTGCCTAAAATTTCCATCTTGTTTTGGAATTGGTTGGCTGCTTACAACCAGTGAGATATCCGCACCCTGAAACAGCGCAACATTTCCTAAAGTTATATATAGAAGCTGATCGATTTCCTACATCATTTTTTTACGGATGTCACCTTAATTCTGAGTAGGGAACTATAGCAGATGCAGACCAATTTCCCTGATTCCTAGCCCATGCATGACACTGATTGGGTGGTTATTGAAACCACAGAAGGTACGTTTAATCCCACGCAACTTCACCACAAGGAAACTGTTTTTACGCTCAGTAATGGCTATCTAGGTACCCGTGGCACCTTTGAGGAGGGGTACCCTGGAAGTTGTCCGGCGACGCTGGTGAATGGGGTGTACGATGCGGCCCCCGTCGTGATGACCGAGTTGGCCAATTGCCCCGATTGGTCGGCATTGATGATTCAGATGCGATCGCACACAAGCTCCCTTTGGGAACGGTTTCGGCTGGATCAGGGGGAAATTTTAGACTATAAGCGCTGGCTGGATCTGCGGCGGGGCGTGTTGCATCGGGTGGTGCGGTGGCGCAGTCCCGCAGGGTTTCGGTTTGAGTTGGAATTTGAACGGTTTGTCAGCCTGGATAATTGCCATGTGGCGGCGCTGGCCTGCACAGTGCGATCGCTGGATTTTGCGGGTGAGGTGGAGATTCATGCCAGTCTCAACGGCTACCCCGATAACGAAGGCTTGATGCACTGGGAACAGGTAGACCAGGCGGCGGCAGAGCATTCTACCTGGCTGCAAGTGCGTAGCCGCAAGTCTAAAATTGACCTGGCGATCGCAGCCTATTTGCAGGTGTCCGGTGGTGATCAGGTCCACACTCAGGCTCTCGCCTTTCATGGTCATACTGCCGCGATCGCGAAGTTCTCTCTACAACCGCAACACACGGTTCGCATCGAAAAAATTGTCACCCTATTCACCTCGCTGGATACGGCGACCCCTGTGCAGACTGCCATCTCGACGTTGAATCATTTACCAGACTACGAAAACTTGCTCACCGCGCATGAACTGGCCTGGGCTGACGTTTGGCAAACCAGCGATGTGATCATCGAAGGCGACAGTGCGGCGCAGTTGGCGATTCGCTACAACTTATTCCAGCTTCTAGCGGCAGCACCTCGGCACAGCGATCGCGTCAGTATTCCGGCCAAAGCCCTGTCGGGATTTGCCTATCGGGGTCATGTCTTTTGGGATACAGAAGTTTTCATGTTGCCGTTTCTGGTGTATACGCAGCCAGCCTTAGCGCGTCACCTGCTCACCTATCGGTATCACACGCTGCCCGGTGCCCGCCGCAAAGCCGAACAGAGCGGCTACGACGGGGCTTTATTTGCCTGGGAAAGTGCAGACACGGGGCATGAAGTCACTCCAAATTGGGTACCCGATGCCTACGACCCCAAAGCCCTGGTTCGCATCTGGTGTGGCGATCTGGAACTGCACATCAATACCGACATTGCTTATGGCCTCTGGCAATACTGGCAGGCGACGGGCGATGATGAGTGGATGTGTCGCTGTGGGGCCGAGCTGCTCCTCGATACTGCCATGTATTGGGGCAGTCGGGTGGAGTGGAATGAAAGCTGCGATCGCTACGAGATTCGGGATGTCATTGGTCCGGATGAGTACCATGAGCGGGTCGATAACAATGCGTTTACCAATCGGATGGTACAGTGGCATTTAGAAACCGCTCTCAAAGTCTGGGATTGGCTGGAGATTTACTATCCTGAAACGGCGATCGCCCTGCAAACATCGCTCAACCTGTCGCCCCTGGTGTTGCGGCACTGGGCAACCGTGATCGATAAAATCTGGATTCCTCAAGATCCCACCACTGGCTTAATTGAGCAATTTGAAGGGTTCTTCAATCTGGAAGATGTGGATCTGGCAACTTACGAGCCACGCTTAAAATCCATGCAGGTGATTTTGGGCATTGAAGGGGCGAAACAGCGGCAAGTGCTCAAGCAGGCCGATAGTTTGATGTTGTTGTATTTGCTACGCCGGGGAGCCTTTGTTGATGCGGTGCTGGCCGATACACCAGAGCAAGCCTGGGCCAATGCGTTGCGCGATCGCCAAATTCTTCAAACCAACTGGGATTACTACAATCCCCGCACCGATCATACCTATGGTTCCTCCCTCAGTCCGGCGGTCCATGCAGTCCTGGCCTGCGAACTGGGTGATCCTCAACAGGCGTATGACCATTTCATGCGATCGGCCCTGGTGGATCTGGCGGATGTGCGCGGCAATGCGGCGGAAGGGATTCATGCGGCATCGGCGGGTGGCGTATGGCAGGCGGTGGTTTTTGGGTTTGCTGGGGTACATTTCACGGCAAATGGCCCCGTGGCGGCTCCCAGTTTGCCCGCCCATTGGAGCCGATTGCAGTTCCGTCTGCTGTGGCGGGGGCAGTCCTACGAGTTTGATTTGCGATCGCCCGTCCCCACTTCCGGCCCGATGTCTGCCCAACTGCCAAAAATTCAGGCGGTCATTTTTGACCTGGATGGCGTGATCACGGACACCTCCGAATTTCATTACCAGGGCTGGCAACGGCTGGCGGATGAGGAAGGCTTACCCTTTGACCGCGAAATGAATGAAGCGCTGCGGGGGATTTCTCGCCGCGAATCTTTACAGCGCTTGTTAGCTGGTCGCGGGGTGACAGACGAGCAATTCCAGACCATGATGGACCGTAAGAACCACTATTACCTGGACCTGATTCGCACCATTACCCCAGAGAATCTGCTGCCCGGTGTGGCCGATCTCTTGCAGGATCTCCGGCACGCTGGCATCAAAATTGCCCTCGGTTCCTCCAGTAAAAATGCGCCGCAGGTGCTGCAACGGTTGGGCATTGCCGAGATGATGGATGCGATCGCCGATGGCAACAGTGTGACGCAATCCAAACCCGCTCCCGATGTCTTTCTCCATGCGGCGCAACAGTTGGGTCTCGCACCCGAACATTGCATCGTTGTAGAAGATGCGGCTTCTGGAATTGAAGCAGCCTTGCGGGCGGGAATGTGGGCGATCGGCGTGGGTGAACTGAGTCGCGTCAAGGATGCTCACCTGGCTTTGCCCGACCTGGCTGGAGTGTCTTGGGCAGGATTGCTGGACCATCTGGCACAAACGGTCGCGGCGGCCCATCCCCTCACGGTGCAATATCTCACCCACTTGCAGGCCCAGGGCAGACGGCAGCAGCAGATCATGCGGTAGCAAATGGGAGGCCGGGGAGCGAGAGATTCGGGCAAAATGAAAGCGAAAGGATGACCATTTGCGTTAATGCTCGGAACAACGGGTGCATCCCACTTTTGTAACCCTCACTCTAAATCCCTCTCCCAGATCGGGCTACTGTGTACACACAAGTCTGGTGATCGCTCTAAACTCTGGTCAAACCCAATATTCTGCGGCTTGGGTGGCAACCCCCCAAACCCCCCGAAGTGGAGGACGGCTGCGTCCCCCACACCCCCTCCAGAAGGGTTTATCTTATAGTGCAACAGAGGGTGGTTTAGATCGATCAATGGCTGCACCACAGCTTAGTAGGGATATAAATAATCCCTTGCGGGGGGTGTGGGGGAGTGAGGACCCCACGAAGCGGGGGACAAAGTATTTTCTGCGACGCATTGCCGAAGAAAATGCTTTGGGAGGGGGGAAGTCCCCCGGTAGAAACTTCGGGTTGAGACGAGATCTGTGGACACAGTAGCCTATTTTGGGAGAAGGGGTTGGGCGGGGGCTTTGCCCCACTGCGTGAGGAGGGCAATTCTGCAAAATAGGGATGCCTTCCTAAACAATTCTTTCAACAACTCTTACTCAACTGCCCTCTCTTCTTTCCAGCTTCCTGTGTCCCTCGTTGCCTACGTCTACATCGACCCGCTGTTGGAGCGATCGCCCGATCTGACCTTTTCGGGATTGGCGATCGCGCGGATCTATCAAGACTTGGCTGTGCATCCGCTTTCTCCACCAGAAAAGGGCAAACGGGCAAAACAAAGGACTGATGGGGAGCGATCGCAATGGCGACAACTGATGCAGGACTGTGAAATTGGGTCGGTCGATGGGGTAGTGTTGCGGCGTTTGGAGGAGTTGGGCGCATCCATGCAGACGGTGAGCGATCGCCTTGCCGCGTTAGAAACGTTGCACATCCCCGTGATTGTGCTGGCCGATCTCCCCCCTGATGCCCTCAGCCCCACCGCATTTAATCTGGGAGATTCACCGGCTGCCATCTTGCAACGGTTGCAGGATTTACAACAACAACAACGCAGCCTGCGGATTCGGCAGGGGCACGCCCGCAACCGGGTCAAAGCCTTACCCCCACCGGGTAAAGCCCCCTATGGCTATCGACGTGGGAAAACGGGTTATGTGATTGACCGCACCACCGCCCCCGTGGTCAAGGATTTTTTTGAACAATTCCTGTTGTATGGGTCAGTGCGGGGTGCGGTGCGGTATGTCGCCAAGCGGTTTAACAAAAAAATTTCCGCTTCGACGGGGCAACGCTGGTTGACGAATCCGGTGTATCGGGGCGATCTGGCGTATCAGGATGGCACACGGGTGCGAGATGCCCATCCGGCGTTAATTTCCCGCGATGAAGCGGCCCAGGTCGATCGCCTGTTGCGGCGAAACCGTCGGATTCCTGCCCGCTCGGCCAGTGCGCCGCGATCGCTGGCGGGGTTAGTCACCTGTGCGGCGTGTCAATCCGCCATGACCATCGCCCATGTGAAGCCTCACAACCGCCAGCAAGAGTATCTCTACCTGCGGCCCCGCACCTGCCCCCGCCAACCCAAATGTGCTGGAATTCCCTACGATCAGGTGTTGCAGGCGACGATTGCCCGAATTTGCGAAGACTTGCCCCGCGTGCTGGCTGGGGTGGAACTACCCGACATCGGCCAGGTGAAACAGGGAGTATTGGGGGCGATCGCCGCGAAACAGGCCATTCTAGCGCAACTGCCCGACTTGATTGCAACCGGAGTATTGGATCAAGAAACGGCTGATCTCCGTGCTCACAAATTACGCACTGAAACTGCCGAATTACAAAATACCCTGGCTCAGTTACCACCTGTAGACCTCACCGCGATCGCTCAGACACTCTCCATTCCTCAGTTTTGGCTAGACTTATCTGAAACAGAACGACGCGCCTACTTGCGAGAATTTATTCGTCAAATTCAACTGACGCGATTGAATTCTCAGTGGCAAATTCAGTTAATCTTTTCCTTTATTCCTATAAATTAGTGCCAGAAGGTTAATAGGTTTCCTGGGTGCATCCCACGTTTGTCACCCGTACACGGCGTTGCTGAATTGAGGTATGAATATCAGCATTCGCCCTCACCCTAGCCCTCTCCCAACGGGCGAGGGAACAAGATTTTTAGCTCCCTTCTCCTAGGGGAGAAGGGTTGGGGATGAGGGCAAATCATCCTTGCATTCAGCAACGCCCCCCGTACACAGTAGCTAACATTCCCTATCCAGCCCTATCCAGGGTGCTCATTGGTTTACTCATTCGGTTTGAGCGGACAAAAAGTTAAGGAGATTAAATTGTCCCGCTTGATACTTGACGGTGATTCTGGGAAATAGGTATATTCTTTCTTTCTCAGATTAAGCATTCTTAAGGAGCTAGGGAACTGGACTCGCGCTGTCGGTTGGCATTGTTAGGATTTTGACACCGCTCATGCCTGATCAAGCCAGACATGAGATTTTTAGAAACCAAAACACCTGTATGGGCAGATTTAGCAAAAAATGCTCGGCTGATCGCCAGAACTATCGCGAAACCTGCCCCAACCCTAAAGGCATATTTTTTCTTGAAAATCGCCTAAGCGCGTTAAGTCTTGTCATCCTTCCTGGTGTGCTTACTTCCTGAATCAGGGGTATCTTTCGTCAGCATTACAATTCGCAATTCTGACTTTTTGATCGGTCTTGAAACGTTCCTCACAACATGCTTCACAACATTGATTTCAGACATCGGGTCATCAAGCAACCGTGTTGAAGGCATTGAGTAATTGAATGGTCCGTATTCAGTGTTGGGAGAAGTTCCTGATATTCTCTCTAGGCGATTGTGAAAATTTATAGCAAGAATAGTATTTTCTCGGTGTTACTGATTTTTTCAGTGAAATTTCATCTATATGGCAAGAATTTTAATCGTTGAGGATGATGCCGTTGCGGCTGAGAGCGTTCGGACCTTTCTGGAAACCTCAACCCACTTTGTCCTGGATATTGTAACGACTGGGTTTGCCGCCATTCAACGGGCATCAGAACTAGTTCCCGATCTAGTGCTGATGGATATTTATCTTCAAGGAGAAATGGATGGAATTACGGCAGCCGCTCAGATTTATCAACAGCTCAAAATTCCAATTATTTATCTCAGTGCAAATACTGAAGACGCAATTTTGCAACGAGCGATCGCGACCCAGCCATTTGGCTATTTAGCAAAACCGTTTAACGCCACTGAACTCCTGACCAGCATCAACATTGCCCTCCAGCGGCATCGCCTGGAAACCCAACTGGAGCAAGCCGAGCAATGGCTCACCACCACCCTAACCAGCATTGGGGATGGCACGATTACCACTGATCCGGCGGGGGCGATTACTTTTATGAACCCCGTGGCTGAGAGCCTAACGGGCTGGCATCAAGCGGAGGCGATCGGGATTTCTGCCGAGCGTGTGCTGGATCTGGTTGATGCCAATACCCGCCAACCCATGACCAATCCTCTGCTGCAAGCGATGGCGGCCAGAACCCGTGTCACCCTACCGAGTCACTGTATCCTGCGGGCCAAAGATGGAGCCGAACGGGCGATCGGGGATTCGGCGGCCCCCATCCAGACGCGCAATGGCGATATTTTGGGCGGGGTGCTGGTGTTTCAGGATATCAGCGATCGCAAACAGGCTGAGGATTTGCTGTATCGGCGGGAACAGGAATTTCGGGCGTTGGTCGAAAACTCTCCGGATGTGGTGGTGCGGTTTGACCGAGAGTTTCGCCATCTCTATGTCAACCCGTCGATTGAGCGTTTGACTGGAATTCCTGTGCCTGCCTTCATTGGTAAGACCAATCGAGAACTGGGGATGCCAGAAGTGTTAATTGATTTCTGGGAAACTCAGTTGCGCCAGGTTTTGACCACCAGTGAAGAACAAACGATTGAGTTTGAATCTATGACACTGGCGGGGTTACGTTATTTCCAATCTCGGTTGGTGCCTGAATTTACTCAAGAAGGGCGGGTCGAGACGATTTTGAGTGTGACCCGTGACATTACCGATCGCAAGCAGGTTGAAGAGGCATTGCAACTTCAGGCCGAGCGCGAAGCCCTATTGGGAGTGATTACGCAACGCATTCGGGAATCGCTGGAACTGGAAGACATTTTAAATACGGCAGTCGCCGAAGTGCGCCATTTGCTGCACGCCGATCGCGTGGTGGTCTATCGGTTTGAGTCTGACTGGAGCGGTTTTGTCATTGTAGAGTCTCTCGCTGCTGGGTGGACTTCCATGCTGGGACGGGAGATTTATGATCCCTGTTTGGCCACTGACACGTGTTTGATTCCCTTTACTCAGGGGTACATCAGCCGCATCAATCATCTTCTCACGTCCGGTCTGGCCGATTGTTTCGTCGATCTGCTGAGTCGGTTTCAAATCCAGGCCAATCTAGTCATTCCGATTTTGGAAAGTGATCATCTGTGGGGTTTGATGGCAGTGCAGCAGTGTGCCGCGCCGCGAGAGTGGCAGGATTGGGAGGTGGAATTTCTCACCCGTCTCACCACAAAAATTTCAATTGCCATTCAGCAAAGTCAGCTTTATGAGCAGACGCAAGTGCTGGCCTTGCGAGAGCAATCGTTGAACCGGGTGATTCAGGCAGTTCGCAATTCCCTGGATCTGAGTACTATTTTCGATACTGCTGTGACCGAAATTGGCAATTTGTTGCAGGTAGACCAGGTGGCGATCGTGAAATATTTGCCGGATCAAGCGGTATGGGTCTATCTCGCTATCCACCATGAAAACCCCACGCAAAGCGCGATTTATCTCGGCTTACAACTGCCCGATCAGGGCAACCCCCACACCACCATTTTGAAGCAGGGGGCGATCGTGCGAGTGAATGATGCCAGTACCCTGGAAGATGAATTTAGCCAGATTATGGCGCAAACATTTCCAGGAGCCTGGTTGCAGGTGCCGTTGCAGGTGAGTGATAGCGTGTGGGGGGCAATCAGTCTGCTGCATCATGAGCAACCTTTTACCTGGCAGGATTGGCAGGTGGAATTGACCCGCACGATCGCGGACCAATTGGCGATCGCCATCCATCAATCCGAACTCTACACCGAAGTTCAACGCCTCAATGCCCATCTCGAAAATCAAGTCCTCGAACGCACCACCCTGCTGCAACGGGCACTCAGCTTTGAAGCCTTGCTCAAACGGATTACGGATAAAGTGCGGGACTCGCTGGATGAAAACCAGATTTTGCAAACCGTGGTGACTGAACTGGTGCAAGGATTAGGCGTGGATTACTGTGGTTCTGCGATTTACAATGCTGACTTCACGACTGGCACGATCACGCACGAATTTGCCGCTGCGCCTGCGTTGATTGCGGTCAATCGAGAAATTAAAATGGCCGATGAGCCAACCTTCAGCGTCTATCAACAACTGCTGCAATCTCAACATTGTCAATTTTGTTTAGCCGTGCCCAACCCTAGCCGCCCCCTGGAAGAAAATCATGCCATCCTGGCCTGCCCCATTCTGGATGATCAGGGTGTGTTGGGTGATCTGTGGATTTTGCGGCCTGTCGATAAAACGTTTAGTGAGATTGAGATTCGCCTGGTGGAACAGGTCGCCAACCAATGCGCGATCGCGTTGCGGCAATCTCGCCTATATCAGGCCACCCAAGCTCAAGTCATGGACCTGGAACGCCTGAATCGCCTCAAAGATGATTTCCTCAGTACCATCTCCCATGAACTGCGAACGCCGATGGCCAGCATCAAAATGGCCATTCAGCTATTGGAGGTGGTGTTGCGCCCCCTGAATGTGCTGACTGATGACACTACTCCTGCCTATCGCTATTTTCGGATCTTGCAGCAAGAGTGCGATCGCGAAATTGCCTTGATTGACAATTTACTCAAACTGTCGCAACTGGATGCTAAAGCAGAACCCTTGATCTTATCCACCATTGCACCTCAAATCTGGATTGGCCACGCCGTCGAACCCTTTCTGGAACGAACGCAGGAACAGAACCAGGTGCTCATACTGGAGTTGCCGCCCCAACTGCCGCCCCTGGTGACTGATTTATCTTGTCTGGGGCAAATTCTTCAGGAACTGCTGACCAACGCCTGTAAGTATTCTCCCCCCGGTAGCCGCATCACCATCGCTGCCAGCGCGATCGCCGCCGGGTTACAAATTGACGTCACCAACACGGGCATCGAAATTCCGGCAGTGGAAATTCCCCGGATTTTTGATCAGTTCTACCGGGTGCCGAATCCCGATCCCTGGCGTTATAGCGGGACTGGCATTGGGTTGGCCGTGGTCAAAAAGCTGGTTGACCATTTGGGAGCCGCGATCGCCGTCACCAGCGGCAATGACCAAACCACATTTAGTCTGACGTTGCCTGCGATCGCGGCTGAGACCGATGGCACGACGGGTTAATGGATGGATCGGTCGGTCGGCGTGCTACTGTAGGCTTTCATCAAGCGACGGATGAGGGTGCTGGCTACATGCATGTGATTGGGTTAATGAGCGGTACCTCGGTAGATGGAATTGATGCCGCTCTAGTTGAGATTTCGGGTTCGACTTCCGATCTCTCGGTGCAATTGGTCAATGGGCAAACGTTTCCTTACCCCGATGCGTTACGCCAGGAAATTCTGGCGGTGTGTGGAGGGGCTGCCCTGTCGATGGCGGAGTGTGCCGCACTGGACGATGCGATCGCAACTGAGTTTGCCAGGGCAGCGATCGCGATTCAACAGCACCAGCCTCCGGCTCAATTAATCGGTTCCCACGGGCAGACCGTCTTTCATCGCCCCCGCGACCAGGCCGCCGATGGGCAACCGGCACAGTTAGGCTACAGTTTACAGTTGGGCCGGGGTGCCTTGATTGCTCACCTGACCCAACTGCCCACCATCAGCAACTTTCGGGCTGCGGATATCGCCGCTGGGGGGCAGGGTGCGCCGATGGTGCCCAAAATTGATGCCTATCTGCTGGGAGATTTATACCAATCCTGCTGTGTGCAAAACCTGGGGGGCATTGGGAATGTGGCCTATCTGCCGCCCCGCAGCCGCGATCGCTGGGAACAGGAGGTTTTAGGTTGGGATACCGGACCCGGCAACAGTTTGATTGATCTGGCTGTACACCACCTCACCTACGGCGTGAAAACTTATGACCATAACGGCAGTTGGGCTGCCGCCGGATCCCCCCATCTCCCGCTAGTGGAGCAATGGTTACAGCAACCCTTCTTTCAGCAACCCCCTCCCAAATCAACCGGACGGGAACTGTTTGGCGAAGAGTACTTGCGAAATTGTATTCGAGATTGTCAGGCGCATGGAGTCACCCTCTCTGCCGATATTCTGGCAACACTCACCGAACTGACCGCCGCCGCGATCGCCCATAGCTACCATGCCTTTCTGCCCCAACTGCCAGATCGAGTGCTGCTCTGTGGTGGTGGCAGCAAAAATCGTTACCTGACCCAACGAATTCAGCATTGGTTGCCGCAGATTCCCGTCCTCACGACCACCGATGCCGGTGTGGATGCCGATTTCAAAGAAGCGATCGCCTTCGCTGTTCTGGCTTATTGGCGTGCTCACAACATTCCTGGCAATCTGCCAACCGTCACCGGAGCCAAACGGGCGGTATTTTTAGGAGAGATTAGTAAGCCTTAAGATGGCTCAGCGGATCATTGCGTGATAGCATGATTTACCGATTGCACCAGCAGGACGAAGGATCGTCGAAGCAAGGGATTAACGTTGTGGCTCACACCTTTTTAATACAGCCAGGACGCTGGACAATGCAGGGACACTGGCTAGAGCGGAATGGATTACCAGTGTCTGTAATCGGTAAAACGTTGGTGGCATGGAGCCGGGATGACTGGTTCACGATGGTCACAAAGTTAATGTTTCCCGGCAGCGATCGCGAAGAAATTTCTTTACAATACCGAGGCCGCCTGGATGTGGGGGAACGGCAATACACCTTTGTGCTGCAACATAGTCTGTTGGGGCGCGTGGAAGGGGAAGGGTGGGTCGCGCAAGAATCCATTGTGCAGCGATACTGGGTGCTAGGCGATCGCCAACGACGCAGCGGCTTTGAGACGATGTACCGGGTCGATGAAAACAGCTATTACCTGTCCAGTGGCATCATGGCAGGGCACTATCTAACGAGTACGATGGAGGCAACCCTGGAACGCCAACTTGAATAAGCCCCTAAAATCTTATGCTGGTCGCGGGGGGCGTTTTTCCGGGGTGGTCTCAGGGTGAAAGGATTTTAGTTCAGGTGAGTCGCTAGAATAGCCATACGGGATTACTAGATCGTATGACGACAGATGACCCTAATATTGGACGGCTGGTAGCCAATCGCTACCACCTGGTGGAACTGGTAGGCAAAGGCGCAATGGGACGGGTATACCGCGCTGAAGATGTCCTATTGGGCAGCGTGATTGCCGTCAAGTTTCTGGTGGTGTCTCTGGCCGACCGGATGCGCGATCGCTTCAAGGCCGAAGCGCGTACCTGTGCCCAACTGGGGCAAAAAAGCCTGCACATTGTGCGAGTGACTGACTATGGTGTTAACGAAGAAAACATCCCCTTCTATGTGATGGAGTATTTGCAGGGGGACAGCTTAAGCGAAGTCATTAGCGCGACGCAATCCCTCCCGTTGCCCCGGTTTCTCAGTTTGGCCCGTCAAATTTGTCTGGGGCTGCAATGCGCCCATCAGGGCATTTTGATCGATGGGCAACTCTGCCCCATCATTCATCGAGACATTAAACCCAGCAACATTCTGGTCAGCCATGATTCTGGGTTTGGCGAGTTGGTGAAAGTCCTGGACTTTGGAATTGCCAAGCTGCTACAGGAAGATAGCGGCCAGACCAATTCTTTTATGGGGACGCTGCCCTACTCCTCCCCTGAACAGATGGAAGGGCAGGATCTGGACCCGCGATCGGACATCTATAGCTTCGGCATTATGATGTTCGAGATGTTGACCGGCAAAATGCCCCTACAAGCGGAAACCCACTCGTTCGGGAGCTGGTACAAAGCGCACCATTTTCAACCTCCGCGCACCTTTGATTCGGTGAATCCAGCCTTGAAGCTGCCGAAAGCCCTGGAAACGTTGGTGATGAGTTGTCTGGAGAAGAAGGCGGCCAATCGGCCTCAGTCTATTGCGGAAATTCTTAAAGCCCTGGTACCGCTAGAGGAGCGCTATAGTCCGGGTCGGCAAATCAGTACTCGCATTGGCGAAGCTCTGGCCAAAAAAAGCCAGGTAGAAGATCATAAAACGAAGGCTCCAGGGTCGTTACTGGAGCAGATTTATCAATCAGCCACCTGGCCCAAGGATAAGCCCGTGGCGCAGATTGTGTTTCCTCACATCTATGTCCGGGGCCAAGAGTCGGTGATGACGATTTGGGTAATGCTACCCACTCAAGAAATCCACAGTTTTCAAATTAATCGGCTGTATAACCGCATCTACAAAAATTTTCTGTGTACCATGTCTCCTCACCCAATGGTGTTGTGGATTACGGCCTTATACAATCGGTTTCACAGTAAGGAAAATGGGCCACGCTGGTTGCGCTGCAATTTGGATTTGAAGTCTTCGCAGGGGCAGGCCATGATTCGGTTGTTGGCCAAAAATGAGAGTTTTCAGATTCTCTTCTTTGCTCTAGACAATCCGCATCAATGTGCCCATGTGATCACAGTGCCACTGCACCGATCGCAATGCTCCATGCTAGAACAGTGGGCGATCGTGGCCCAATCATCGCCATCGGTCGATACCCCTACCACCAGCAAAAATATGTTGCAGGCTGAATTTGACACCCACAAGACCCGCATCATGGAAGAACTGGAAAAAACTGACGAGCATCCTTCCTGGGGTGGCTAATGTTGGTTGTCCCATTAGTCTGTTATCCCAATCAGTCTGTTATTCAATCAGTCTGTTATTCAATCAGTCTGTTATTCAATCAGTCGGCGTTGCTGAATTGAGGTACGAATCCCAGCATTCGCCCTCACCCTAGCCTTCTCCCAACAGACGAGGGAACCAGATTTCTAGCTCCCTGCTCCTGGGGGCTACTGTGTACACACAAGTTTGGTCGTCGCTCTAAACCGGGGTAGAAGCCAATATCCTTTCCTTGGGGGGCAACCCCCCAAACCCCCCGCTGTGGAGGACGGCAGCGTCCCCCCACACCCCCTCCAGAGGGCACGACCGGGGCAATGCAATGGTGCTGGGATGGAGGCGTTGCTGGGTGATGCCCCGATCGCAACCAAGGTTGCCGCAACTCTGTCCCAAACCCAGTCCAGTACGTGCCACTCAAACTCTTGTTCGGGGGGCGTGGGGGAGTGAGGACCCCACGAGGCGGGGGTGCGGGGGGAAGTCCCCCGGTGGAGTCTTGGGGTTAAGTCGAGATCTGTGTACACAGTAGGCTCCTGGGGGAGAAGGGTTGGGGATGAGGGCAAATCATCCTTGCATTCAGCAACGCCATCAGTCTGTTATCCTGTTCATCTGTTATTCAATCAGTTTGTCATCCGATCGGTCTTAATCCTGCTTATGCAATCGCTTAACTTCTACATGGTGGATGTATTTGCCGAGCGCCAGTACGCCGGAAACCCACTGGCCGTATTTACCAATGCCGGGGCGCTTTCTACCGAGCAGATGCAGCAAATAGCGAGGGAGATCAATTTCTCTGAAACGACTTTCATTCTGTCGCCGCAACCGCAGAACGGAGGCTATGGGGTGCGTATTTTTACTCCGGCCAGAGAGTTGCCCTTCGCTGGACATCCCACTCTGGGAACGGCCTTTGTGTTGCAACAGGCCATGATTCAGCAACCCGTGGCCCAAATTACGCTCAATTTGCCAGTGGGTCCCATTCCCGTAACGATCGCCTATCAGGATGACCAACCCACGGTACTCTGGATGCGCCAAAATCCGCCCGTGTTTGGGCAAGTGCTGTCACCGACTGCGATCGCCCCTGTGCTCAACCTGCATCCTGACGATCTCGATCATCGTTTTCCGATTCAAGAAGTGTCCACCGGGGTGCCCTTCATCATTGTGCCGCTCAAGTCCCTCGCTGCTCTGCAACGGATTCGGGTCAATACCGAACGCCTCTTTGCCCTGGTGGAAACTCTTCAGGCCAAGGAAATTTTTGTCTTTTGTCCTGAAACGCGCCACCCCAATCATCAGTTCAGTGCTCGCATGTTTGCCCCCTTGATGGGCATCGCTGAAGATCCGGCAACGGGGTCGGCCAATGGTTGCTTTGCCGCCTACCTGGTGGAGCATGAGTATTTGGGTTCCCCAGTGATTGAGGTTGAAGTGGAGCAAGGCTATGAAATGGGTCGCCCTTCGCTGCTGCTGCTCAAGGCCAACCAGGCCAGCGGCACAATTAGCCTATCGGTGGGTGGTGCGGTTGTGATGGTGGCAAAAGGCGAATTTGTTTAAGCATGTTTTCTGCGCCACCAGGCCATCACTAAATTAATTTCGTCGTACCCAAAGATCTCGCCCAGGTAATCTCGCACACGCCGTCGAGAATCTGCTCCTACGGCTTGAATCGCGGCCTCGATTTTTGCTTGTCGGGCGGGTAAAACTAATGTATCCAGCGGAATTTCATACCCCATTTCGATCAGGTCTGCCAGATGACTGGTAATCGTGCTTAAGCGGAGATTGCGTTGTTCGGCGATTTCAAAGGGTTTTAAGCCTTGCTGAAACAGCTTGAACGTGACCAGGTGTGTATCGGCGGGGTAGAAGTTGATTGCGTCCGGGGGGCTGATGGGAGCCGCGATCGCTCCCTTGGGCTGCGGCTCAATTGCTAAACCGTGTTCCCGCCGAAAATCCCGAATTTCTTGCAGAAAAATTGCGCCGTACTGCTCCAGTTTGCGGCTCCCAACTCCAGAGATCGCGGCGAATTGTTCATTGGTGAGGGGTTGTTGCTCGGCCATCTCCCGCAGACTGGCATTTTGGAACACCACGTAGGGGGGAACGGCTTGTTCGTCTGCCAAGCGTTTACGCAGCTTTTGCAACCGTTGCAGGAGCACTTCTACCTGTTCAGTATCGTGGGAGGTCGTCTGGGTGGGGTTGACAGACGCCGGTTTGGGCGGCACTGCGATCGCGACGGGGCGTTGTTTTCGCAAAATTTCCCAACTAAATTCATTGAGTTGCAAAACAGAGTAGCCATCCGTCGTTTCAGCCACTAGCCCTTGATGCACCAGCGATCGCGCCAGCATTTTCCACTCGTCGGCTGTGCGGTCTTTGCCGATGCCGTAGGTGGAGAGGCGATCGTGCCCATTTTGCAACACTCGTTGACTTTTGGAGCCACGCAACACATCAATAATGTAATTCATGCCAAATCGTTCCCGCACCCGCGCCACGCAGGAAAGGAACTTTTGGGCCTCGATTGTCCAATCTTCGATCGGTTTGGGATGCAGACAGTTGTCGCAGTGGCCGCAGTGGCCGGGAAAGGATTCACCAAAATAGCCAAGCTGGATAATGCGGCGGCATTCTGTGGCCTGGGCGTAGTCGATGACGCGCCGCAATTGTTGGGTCGCGATCCGTTGTTCGTCTTCTAGGGCTTCTCCTGTCGCCGGGTCAACCTTCTGGCTGATCAAAAACTCAACGGTTTTGATGTCTCCCGCACTGAAAAACAAGGTGCAATGAGCGGGTTCGCCATCCCGTCCGGCCCGCCCCGATTCCTGGTAATAGCCTTCGATGTTGCGGGGCAGGTCGTAATGTACGACAAACCGCACATCGGGTTTGTTGATGCCCATGCCAAAGGCGATCGTGGCTACCATCACCTGTACATCATCCCGAATAAACCGACTCTGGTTCTCCGTTCGCGATTTATTGTCCATCCCGGCATGGTAAGCCAACGCTGAAATACCATCCTCCTGAAGTTTGCTCGTCAGTTCATCGACTCGCTTGCGGCTAAGGCAATAGACGATGCCCGATTGACCTTCCTGTTGCCGGATCAGTTGCAACAGTTCGCGGTAGGACTGTTTATGTTTGGGGCGAACTTCATAGTAAAGATTGGGGCGGTTAAAGGTGGTGCTGTGCAGGTAGGGGTCGTTTAAATCCAGTTGGGCAATGATATCGTGGCGGACTCGTTCGGTTGCTGTCGCCGTTAGGGCCATGATGGGGACGTTGGCAAACCATTGCCGCAGTTGCCGCAGTTGCCGATATTCTGGGCGAAAGTCGTGGCCCCATTCGGAGACACAGTGGGCCTCATCGATCGCGATCGCCGACACATACACCTGAGACATCCACCCGGCCAACATGCTTTCATTGAGCAACCGTTCGGGTGCAATATAAACCAGCTTGGTTTCGCCCTCTAAAATGGCCCGTTCCCGTTCCCGCAGTTCCGTTCCACTTAAGCTGCTATTCAAGAATGTGGCGGTGATCCCATTATCCTGCAAGGCCTGGACCTGATCCTGCATCAGGGCAATCAGGGGAGAAACGACGATGGTTAAACCGGGCTTGAGCAGGGCGGGCAATTGATAGCACAAAGACTTCCCGCCCCCCGTCGGCATCACCACTAATTGATCGCGATTTTGCAGCGCTTTTTCAATAATCTGTCGCTGCCCTGGACGAAAGCTGTCGTAGCCGAAGTAGTGTTTCAGGGCGCTTTCCAGGGAGGCAAATTGAGTGGATGAAGAGGACTCTGTCATTGAACGACGTAATTTGACCATGCACTCCGATGTTAGTTTATGATGCCTCTGACGGCTCTTCGGTGCAACGAGTTTGTTTGAAATTGAGTCACAACTATCTCACGGATATTCACGAATATCTATAGGGCATCGAAAGTGCGTCGAAACTCGCCAGCCTGCACATCAGCGATCGCGTGACTGTAGATTGCGCGATCGCCTTCTCAGGGTGGGGCATTGTCTGGAACTGTACCTGGCAAGCTGCGTCTTTGCAAAGGTACCTATCTCTAAGCAATCCATCCGGTCGGGGGAATCCTCTATTAGGGGGTAGATCTGGTTCAGGATGAAGTGATATGAATGATGTCTCAGTTCAAAACCTGCTATTAAACCAAAATTTTTACTCATTCTTCTTAAGGTAGTCTTATCACAGACGACGTTTTATCGCTATTCAGGGAGTTGTTGCCATTGCCGCTTCAATCGCCAAGCTATTCAGCCACCGAACGGCTGCTCTGCCTCAGCAATGGTCATGGAGAAGATGTCATTGCGGTCAGAATTTTGCAAGCTATTCAAGCTCTACCCAACTGCCCTAAGCTATTTGCGCTGCCCTTGGTAGGGGAGGGGAATGCCTACCAAACGTTGGGAATTCCTCTGATTGGCCCCGTCAAGTCGATGCCATCGGGGGGGTTTATTTATATGGATGGGCGGCAGTTTGCCCGGGATGTCCAGGGGGGCTTGCTGCAATTGACTCTGGGGCAATTCAAGGCGATTCGCCAATGGTCGAAGCAGGGCGGCAGTATTTTGGCGGTGGGAGATGTGGTGCCGCTACTGTTGGCTTACCTGAGTGGGACTCCGTATGCCTTTGTTGGAACGGCGAAGTCTGAGTATTATTTGCGGAATGAGGCCGGAGCGTTGTTTCCTGGAGCCTGGATTGATGGCTGGTCTGGGTCGGTGTATTACCCCTGGGAACGCTGGCTGATGAGTCGTGCTCGCTGTCGTGCTGTTTTCCCCAGAGATAGCTTGACGACCAACATTTTGCAAAATTGTTCGATTCCAGCCTTTGACTTGGGGAATCCGATGATGGATGGTCTAGACCCAAAACTGGCGCGATCGCTGCGGCAAGACCCGGTGCTGGCAGGGCGAGATTGGCTTCAGGTAGACTCCTCCGGGCGACGGATGGCCTCCCGGCTAGAGGAGATATCTGATCGTTATCAGCCGGATGAGTTGCGGGTGGTGCTGTTGCCCGGATCGCGCATCCCGGAGGCGTATGAAAACTGGCAATTGATTTTACAGGCGATCGAGGGATTGCTGGAGACGTTTGCAGACCGGAAGATTACCCTGATTGCTGGAATTTCCCCAAATTTAAGTCTGGAACCGTTGAGCTATGGGTTGACCAGTCGAGGATGGCAGCCTGGTGATACCGGATCTGCTGGTATTGCTTCATTGCCTCCCTTCCCTGAGGCCCAGGCGGTCTGGTTTTGTCGGCAACAGGCCACCCTGGTGTTGACTCAACATGCCTACGAAGAGAGTCTACATTGGGCGGATTGGGCGATTGCGATGGCGGGAACCGCAACGGAACAGTGTGTGGGCCTGGGTAAGCCAGCCATTACGCTCCCTGGCAAAGGGCCACAGTTTACACGCAAATTTGCAGAAGCGCAAACTCGGTTGTTGGGGCAATCGGTGGTGATGGTGGAGCAACCGGACCAGGTGGCGATCGCCATACAAACCCTGATGCAATCTCCAGAAAAACTGCAACGGATCGCTGAAAATGGGCACCGCCGGATGGGCGAACCGGGAGCCGCCCAACGCATTGCTGAGTGTTTGAAGCAGACGTTGTTAGCGTGACGGATGAATTTAGTCGGTGGCGTGTTGTTTCAACTCATCCAGCGAAACATACTCTAGGGCGGCGGCATGGGTTGAGGCCAGTACCACGGGTGGCGCAATCCCATCGTCTAATGCTTCCTTCCAGCGAGATGCACACAAACACCAGCGATCGCCCGGTTTCAGTCCAGGGAAGTTAAACGCGGGCACTGGGGTCGATAAATCGTTGCCCTGTGCCCGCGTGTAATCTAAAAATTCTTGAGTGACCTGGGCGCAAACCACATGCGCACCAAAATCTCCACCCCCGGTGTTGCACAATCCATCCCGATAAAATCCAGTCATGGGTGAGGTACAACAGGTTTGGAGGGGGCTACCCAAGACATTTCTGGCTTCTGACATGGTGACTCTCTGGTAATGGTTACCTTCATCAGTAGCCTACAAAGAGCTATGGGATAAATCAACCCATTTCGGGGGTGGCTTCCCGTTCCAGTTCCGCTTCGATGACCGCAGGCATGAGGACGCGATCGATGACATGAATCACGCCATTGTCGGTCAAAATATCGCTTTCCAGGACCGTTGCATCGTTCACTTTGACCCGGCAGTCGGTATGCTCAACCGCCACGATTGACCCTTCTCCCGTCGGTGCTTCATCAATTTGTTTCAAATCTTCCAAACGAGCATCCCCAAAGACAACGTGATACATCAGCACCCGTTTAAGGGCAGGGATATCCGTGAGTAAGGTGTGCAAAAAGTCTTCGGAGAGTCGGGAAAAGGCTTCATCCGTTGGGGCCAGCATCGTCATTGGTCCTGGACTCTGGAGCAACTCCATTAACGAGGCCGACTTGATGGCCTGCATCAGCGTATTAAATTTGCCAGTTTGAGTCATCGTTTCAATTAAACTTGCCATATTAATCCATGCCCAATCCAATGTTTCAATGGTTAGGGGGCTTGTGCTAAATCTCCTCTATCAGAGGAAGGAAGTTCCGATGGCGGTTAATTAAGTGCTGTAACGAATGCCGCGCGATTGTAGCTGAAGCACAAAAAATTCTTCTAGCGATGGCCGAGCCAGATGCAGGTCTACTAATTGAGCGCCCATAATGTTGAGGCTGGCGAGAAAATCTTGAGTAGACCCTAACACTTGCCCCTGCCAGTAGCCGTCTTTAAATTCTAGGTTGGCCAGGCGCGTTTTGAGTACATCTGGGTTGCCGCCTTTCACTCTGGCTCGATAGGCATCGGCTGTCCCCAGCAACTCCTGCAAAGAGCCGAGACACAAGAGTTCCCCTTGTCCCAAAATAGCGACGCGATCGCAAATCAGTTCCACATCCGCCAAGATGTGACTGTTGAAAAAAATCGTTTTGCCCTGCTGCTTGAGGGACAGAATAATTTCACGAATCTGATACCGCCCCAAGGGGTCCAGTCCCGACATTGGCTCATCCAGAAACACTAGATCAGGGTCGTTGATCAAGGCTTGGGCCATGCCCACTCGTTGCAGCATCCCCTTCGAGTATTGCCGCAATTGTTTGCGCTTGGCGGCGGTTTGGGCCAACCCTACCAGGTCCAGCAGTTCAGGAATCCGCTTTTGCTGCACCGATCGCGGAATCCCAAACAAGCCTGCGGTAAAGCTGAGAATCTCCCACCCCGTCAAGAAATCGTAAAAGTAGGGATTTTCGGGTAAGTAGCCAAGGCGTTGTTTGGCGCTGCGATCGCCCATGGGTTTACCCAACACCAGCCCCCGCCCGCTCGTGGGGCGGATAATCCCCAACAGCGTTTTGAGTAACGTCGTTTTGCCAGCCCCATTCGGACCCAGCAGGCCAAAGGTTTCGCCCTCCAAGATTTGCAACGTACAATTTTTGAGGGAGGGCACCTTTTGCGTCAGCCAGAAGCCCGCTCGATAGGTTTTACTCAATTCATACGTTTCAACCGCTAGTGGACGGTGAGGGGTGGGGCTTTCATGAGTAGGAACAATCGCAGCGTCCATTGTGAGGAGTCGGAAATCGGGTGTACGGTGTAAGAGATGGGTCTAGTGTGCCAGATTCTCAGGAGAAATTATGGATCGTTCTAAAATTATTGCGATTGTGACAGGTGCGATCGCGATCGCCCTCAGTGTTGCTTATCTCCTCATCGTTCAACTGCTCGATTTTCGCGGCATGATGGCCCCCGCTCCAGTCGGATTGCTGTGGTCGGTGATGATCTTCTGATTTTGCTCAACATCTCTACCTGGCTTCGAGTCCTACATAAGCTGTTGCGCATTTAAACTGCGATAACAGCGTCACCTTTATTCTTGAGCTTTCGTCCCCACTTAATGATCAATTTTCCTTCGTTTAGCAACTGATGTAATAAAGATTCTAGCTCTTCGATTGACTTGAATAGTCGATTCGCAACATACTCTTTTGCTGAATGCCAAACTAATTTAATAAGATTATAGTCTGGACTATATTCTGGGAGAAATTCTAAATGGAGGTTGGGCATTTCTGCTTCGATTTTTTTGATGTACTCTTCTGTCTTATGCAAACTTGCATTATCAAGAATAATGACTATTTTTGCCCCTTTTT
>JANRIS010000002.1:0-8423 GCA_033764685.1 Leptolyngbyaceae cyanobacterium bins.349 | reverse complement strand
TTGGTTGCCCCAACTCTGTCTCAAACCCAGGCCCGTGCGTGCCACTCAAACTCTTGTTCGGGGGGCGTGGGGGAGTGAGGACCCCACAAAGCGGGGGACAAAGTATTTTCTGCGACGCATTGCCGAAGAAAATGCTTTGGGCGGGGGGAAGTCCCCCGGTAGAAGCTTTAGGTTGAGTCGAGATCTGTGTACACAGTAGCCCAAAATCGGAGAAGGGGAGCCAGATTCAAAGTCCCTCTCCCGCTCTGGGAGAGGGATTTAGGGTGAGGGTGACAAAAGTGGGACGCACCCATGACAGGTCATGTTGGCAACATCTTTCACTACTTTTTGGGTGGAATTTGACTAACATTGTCTTCCCAATTCACGCCATCGAAGGGCACGATGCGAAATTGCGATCGCACGTCGTCATCGAAACAGCGCAGATTGACATCAATCATGTGCGGGTGCGATCGCGGATGGTAAAACGCATGAATGCCGCAATGCTGGCAGAATAAATGCTTTGCCACTCCAGTATTAAAGGTATACGTTGCTAATGCCGCATCTCCCGCTAACAACGTGAACCGTTCGGGTGGCACAATCAAATGCAAAAAGCCCTTTTTGCGGCAGATGGAACAATTGCAATCTTCCACTTGTTCAACGATTGGGTCAGCCATAACGCGAAACCGGACAGCACCACAGTGGCAACCGCCCTCGTATGTTTGCAATGACATTTCATTTCCTTTTTAATCCTAAAGTGAACAGCAATTCAGCCGAGCAGTTTGGGCAACCTGATTAATAAGAAAGAGTCTTGCGATCGCTCTGCGTCTTCCCCCAATCCGTCGTTCCAGTCATCCTGCGAGGCCGGTTCAACCATGAGTTCCACGTTCACTCAACAGTTTAGAACACGAGTTCACACCATGATTGATGAACTCTCAGATGAAGACTTAGCCAGACTGTGGAATCTCATGGCTGAGGTGTATTACGACACCTACTTGTTGAAGGCGATTCACACTGCTCAGCGATCGCCAGGAGATAGCTTCACCCGCGACGAAGCCCTAGAGTTCTTAAACCATTCCTGATTTATCAGTCACTCTCACCCCATACCACCATGAAAACGGCTCTCCCCTGGCGACGGCGCACACCTTTGGGCTTGGAAGTCCGCTACGAGCGATCGTTTTTGCTGGACTTGCAACACCTGGAGCCTACCGCGTTTCGATATATCAAACAGTATGTATTTGAAGACTTTCACCAATTGAGCCAACTGCCAGCCCTGCCAGCCTTTCGCCCCATTGGCAGTAGTGGTATTTTTTATCGCTTCACGCTCGATCGCTATTTGATTGGGTTGGAAGTAACCGGACAACTGGTGAAGTTTCTTCGCATTGTGCCGATTCCGCAGGAGTGAGCAGTCAAGCAGGTATAAAAGACAGACCTCCAGGCATAACAACCTGAAGGTCTTGTTAGATTCAAGCGAAGGTCAAAGCCGGATCATGGGCGATGAACGCGGCTTAACCGAACAAAGCTTTGGCTTTCGCAACCACATTGTCTACGGTGAAGCCAAATTTTTGCAGACAGGTGCCACCGGGAGCGGATGCACCGAAACGATCCACAGAAATCATGTCGCCTTCATCGCCGACAAACTTGCACCACCCAAAGCTGGTTCCAGCTTCTACCGCCAGTCGCTTCTTCACGGCTTTGGGCAGAACCGACTCTTTGTAGGCTTCGTCTTGGGCCGCAAACAGTTCCCAGGAAGGGATGGAAACAACGCGAACTTTCTTCCCTTCGCCCGCTAATTGTTCCGCTGCCTTAACGCAAAGATCCACCTCTGAACCTGTTCCCATCAGGATCAGGTCGGGAGTCCCATCGCAATCAATTACGGGGTAAGCTCCTTTGGCAACTCCATCAATGGAACTACCAGCCAGGTTGGTCAGGTTTTGGCGGGAGAGGGCCAGCAGCGTGGGGCGATTGTTCTTCGCGTTCATCACGGCAACTTTGTAAGCGCCGGAGGTTTCATTTCCATCTGCCGGACGCAGAACGGTCAGGTTAGGAATAGCACGCAGCGAGGCAATGGTTTCCACGGGCTGATGGGTGGGGCCATCTTCACCCAGGGCGATCGAGTCGTGGGTCATCACCCAGATCACACCGCACTGCGCCAGTGCAGACAGGCGAATTGCGCCCCGCATGTAGTCGGTGAAAACCAGGAAGGTGGCACCGTAGGGAATCAGACCAGAGCCATGCAGCGAAATTCCATTACAGATGGCCCCCATGCCGTGTTCCCGCACGCCAAAGCGAACGTTCCGGTTCTGATATTGGCCGGGTTGGAAGTCCCCGAAGCCTTTGAGTTCTGTCAGATTGGAGTGGGTCAGATCAGCCGAACCACCAAACAATTCGGGCAGGACGGGAGCCAGGGCATTCAAGCAAATTTCGGAATGTTTGCGGCTGGCAACGGCTTTGTCTTCAGGGGTGTAGGTGGGCAGTTTGGCATCCCAACCGTCCGGCAGTTGGCCACTAATTAGGCGATCAAATTCTGCGGCTTCTTTGGCGTACTTCGTTTTGTATTGTGCCCACGTTTCCTGCCATTCAGCCTCCAGGCTGGCACCCTTGTCTACAGCCTGACGCATCCGGTTCAACGCATCTTCGGGGACAACGAAAGGTTCGTAGGTCCATCCCAAATTTTCGCGGGTGAGTTTAATTTCACTTTCACCCAACGCCGCACCATGAACGCCAGCGGTGTTGGCTTTGTTCGGCGAGCCGTAACCGATGATAGTGGTGACTTTGATGAGGGTTGGCTTATCGGTGACAGATTTGGCTTCCGCGATCGCCTTGGCAATGCCTGCCAAATCCGTGTTACCGTCCGCCACATGTAAAACGTGCCAACCATAGGCTTCAAACCGCTTGCCCACGTCTTCGGTGAAGGCAATGTCGGTGGAGCCATCAATGGAAATGTGGTTATCGTCGTAGAGCGCAATCAGTTTACCGAGCTTGAGGTGTCCCGCAAGAGAACAAGCTTCACCAGAAACCCCTTCCATGTTGCAACCATCGCCCAGAATGACATAGGTGTAGTGGTCAACCAGGGTGGCATCGGGTTTATTAAACGTGGCAGCCATGTGGGCTTCAGCCATTGCTAACCCAACGGCATTCGCAATCCCTTGTCCTAAAGGCCCAGTGGTCACTTCTACACCGGGTGTTTCAAAGTTTTCGGGGTGTCCGGGAGTTTTCGATTCCCACTGACGGAACTGTTTAATGTCGTCAATCGTCACACTGTCGTAGCCAGCCAGATACATCAAGGCGTACTGCAACATACAGCCGTGCCCTGCGGATAGCACAAAGCGATCGCGGTTATACCACTTGGGATTTTTGGGATTGAACCGCATAAACTGATCCCACAGCACAAACGCCATTGGAGCCGCGCCCATTGGCAGACCGGGGTGCCCAGACTTCGCCTTCTCAACGGCATCAATGGCTAAGAAGCGAATCGAATTAATACAAAGTTCTTCCAGGGTTTGAGTTGCAACAGCCATGATCTCTCTACTTCAGTGATATTTAGCGCGGGATGGACAAATGCCAGATCGAACCTACCATGCTCTATACCGTAATCATCCCATCAAGCGGGCTAATAGGCAATAATCCCTATTGGGAAAACTAATGAAAGGAACGGCGGGAATGAGGAATCAGGAATAGGAAGCCCAAAATGCTTCACTGTCGGCCCCCTATGCCTCAAATTTTTTAAAGGCCAGCGTCACGTTGTGCCCACCGAACCCGAAGGAATTAGACAGCGCCACATCCACCTGATGGGCGCGACTCTGATTGGGCACATAATCCAGATCACATTCGGGGTCAGGATTTTGCAGGTTAATCGTGGGGGGGACGCGATCATTGACCATTGCCATCACGGTGGCGACGGCTTCAATCCCACCGGAACCGCCCAACAGGTGCCCTGTCATAGACTTGGTAGAACTGATGGCAACTTTATGAGCATATTCACCCAAAGCTTTTTTGATCGCGGCTGTTTCCGTAGAATCATTGGCCGGAGTACTGGTGCCGTGGGCATTGATGTAGCTGACGCGATCGGGAGTCAACCCAGCATCTTTCAAGGCCAGAGAAATGGCTCTAGCGGCTCCATCGCCACCGGGAACGGGAGAAGTCATGTGGTAGGCATCGCAGGTCATACCATAACCAATAATTTCGGCATAAATGCGCGCGCCACGGGCCAGAGCATACTCCAACTCTTCTAAAACCAGGATGCCAACGCCTTCACCCATGACAAAACCATCCCGGTCTTGATCAAAGGGACGACTGGCATGGGTGGGGTCATCATTTCGGGTGGACAGGGCTTTACAGGCGGCGAATCCAGCGAAAGACAAGGGTGTAACGGCAGCTTCGGTACCGCCGCAAATCATCGCCTGGGCATATCCGCGTTGAATCAGGCGAAAGGCATCGCCGATCGCGTTTGATCCCGCCGCACAAGCCGTCACCGAACAAGAGTTTGGCCCCTTCGCCCCCAGATGGATGGCCGTCAATCCCGCCGCCATATTGGCGATCATCATCGGAATCATAAAGGGGCTACAGCGATCAGGCCCCTTGGTCAGGTAAATTTCTTGCTGGTCTTCCAGGACTTTCAAGCCACCGATGCCGGTGCCAATCAAGACACCCACTTGCTCGGCGTTCAGATCATTAATGACAAACTGAGCATCTGCAACGGCTTGTTTACTGGCAGCCACGGCAAACTGAGCGAAGCGGTCCATCCGTTTGGCTTCCTTGCGATCAAGGTAAACCAATGGATCAAATCCTTTCACTTCCCCAGCAAACCGACAATCGTGACGAGACGCATCAAAAAGCGTGATGGGTGCAATCCCGTTGCGACCACTGATCAACCCCTCCCAATACTCTGCCAATGTGTTTCCGATGGGAGTAATTGCACCTAGCCCAGTAACAACAACCCGCTTACGTTCAACGTTTGTCATGGTTAATTTCAACAGAGAGTCGATAGTAAAAAATGATTAGTGACGAAAATAGAGTTTTGAGCCAGGGGGAACCAACTCAAAACTCCCAACTTCAAGGGGGTGCAATTGATTAAGCAGACGCAGTGACTTTGTTGCTAATGTAATCCACCGCGGATTGCACCGTTGCAATTTCTTCTGCTGCCTCATCAGGAATTTCGATGTCAAACTCTTCCTCTAGAGCCATCACCAGTTCAACGGTATCGAGGGAGTCTGCTCCCAGGTCATTGGCAAAGCTCGCTTGGGGAGTCACTTCACTCGCATCAACTCCCAGTTGCTCAGACACAATTTTCTGAACCTTGTCAAAAATCTCTTTTTCGCTCATAGCTCCCTCTTGGATGCAGCGGCAATTCACTCATGCCGGATAATTTACAACACGCTCCCGGTTTCGCCGAATTGAGGGATGAGAAATACCCTCAGAATGCGACCCCGATTTTTGAGCATTTTTTCATATTAAACGAAAGCGCGATCGCTCTGAATGGAAGTAGTCGCTTTCGGCAGTGACCTCGAAAAGAATCCTAAACAAACTGGGTGATGTAAGAATTTAGTCGGCATGATGAAAAGGCACTCATCTTGTATTGCCCGTTTTTATGACCCATCGTCCGCTAAAGTATGCCTATTACCCAGGTTGTGTGGCACAGGGAGCGTGCCGGGAACTGCATCAGAGTACCCAAACTCTGGCTCGTGCCCTGGGGATTGAACTTATTGAATTGAAAAAAGCGTCTTGTTGTGGCTCGGGTACGTTTAAGGAAGATTCCCAACTGTTGGAAGACACGGTCAATGCTCGCAACATTGCCCTGGCAGAACAGTTAAATTTACCGCTCTTGACCCATTGCAGCACCTGTCAGGGGGTGATCGGTCATGTGGATGAGCGGCTTAAACAGGCCCAGGAGCAGAATCCGGCCTATCTCGATCAGGTGAATACGTTAATTTGTAAGGAAGGTTGCTCACCCTATCAGGGCAGTACCGAGGTGAAGCATATTTTGTGGGCGTTGGTGGGGGATTATGGCCTGGATGCGTTACAGGAAAAGGTAACCCGCAAACTGGCAGGGCTAAAGTGTGCTGCCTTCTATGGGTGTTACTTACTGCGTGCCCAGGATCACCTGCCCCATGATGATCCGTTTAATCCACAGTCAATGGAAAACGTGTTTCGAGCGGTGGGTGCCACGCCAGTCTATTACCGGGGTCGAACTCAATGCTGCGGTTGGCCGCTTTCCAGCTATGCCACGGATCAAGCGTTTCAGATGGCAGGGATGCACATTCAAGACGCGATCGCAACGGGTGCCGATTGCATTGTCACACCATGCCCCCTATGTCATTTGAATCTGGATTCGCGCCAGCCTGAAGTGGAACGGGTCATTGGCAAAAAGCTAGGCTTACCCGTGCTCCATCTCCCTCAATTGATTGCTTTAGCAGTGGGAATTGAACCAGAGGCACTGGGGTTACAGCGTCACATCGTCTCAACGCGATCGGTACTGGAGAAATTAGGGGTGGGTTAGCACGTTTGCAGAAATGTTTGTAACAGACCGATGAGCAGGGCGGGTTGTTCTAATTGGGGCAGCACCCCCGCTTCGGCGATCTGCACAAAGAGTTTGACGGCTACGGGGTTGAGTTTGGCTAACCGTTCCCCCAGTTTGGCATCGGTGAATTGGGCCAATTCCCCCCAGGCGATCGCGGTGGGTACGGTTAATTGCGGCAAATAATTTGCCAGGTCAAAATATAAATCACCCCGCAAAAATGCCAACGCTGCATATTGGGCATCGGGTTGGGTGGCCGATTCTAAGTATGCCTGGACCATTTCGGGTGTAACGCGATCGCGGTTGGCAAACAAAAAGCTTTCCAAAAAATTACGGACGGACAATTCATTCATTGCCCCCAGGCTGTAGATGAACTGATCCAGTAAGGGCGTGCCAATCATTTGTAAGGGTAAGCGCCGCCCCGCATCCTGGCCAAAGTCAGCAAAGCCAGAAGGACAGGTGAGAAACAGGGCTTTGAACAGGTCGGGACGTTGAATGGCGAGACGCATGGCGATCGCACCCGTTAATGACGCGCCAACAGCTACAACGGGTTGGGTACAGGTTTTCTCGATAAATTCGGTCAGCGTCGTCAGGTAATCTTCCACGCGATAATCCCGCACTGGATGATCCGACTGGCCCCAGCCCAGCAGATCCGGTGCCATCACCTGATACTCGTCTAAAAAGGCCGGATACACTTTCGACCACTCATAGGCAGAGGCCCCGCCCCCAAAGTTATGCAGAAACAGGAGCGGTTGGGCGTGGGCGGATGGCAACTTCCACGGCGCACCCACGGCGGTGTAGCTTACCATTCGACCCAGAGATGTTTCAATCACCTGTTGCCCAATACCCAACGGATGAAATTGCAGCATGATGTTATCGTCCTCCAGCGATGCGATCGCTCAGCCGTCCTGCCGTTCGCAAAATCTGCCCTGCCAAAATGGCCGCCCCAAACCCATTGTCAATATTCACAACCGCCACCCCTGCCGCGCAAGAATTGAGCATAGAGAGCAGGGCGGCCAAGCCGTTAAAACTGGCTCCATAACCAATACTAGTCGGGACGGCCACCACTGGGCAGTCGGCTAAACCCGCCACAACGCTTGGTAAGGCACCCTCCATCCCAGCGGCCACGATCAGCACATCTGCTTCCGCGATCGCCTCCCGCTGGCTCAACAGGCGATGAATCCCCGCCACCCCCACATCCCACAAGCGTTTGACCCGGAAGCCGGAAAGTTCCGCCGTAATCGCCGCTTCTTCCGCCACAGGTAAATCAGCCGTTCCCGCCGACAACACCCCCACCAAACCGGGACGAGACGGCGCAAGGGGATAGGGCTGACTCGTTTCATTCCGCCCCTGGACGGCACAAATTCTGGCCAGGGCGTAATAATGCAATCCAGGCACCCGTTCCCGCAGTTGCTCGTATACTGCTGGTTCAATGCGGGTAGCCATCACCACTGGGGTTTGCTGGCGCATTGCTTCCATAATTCCGGCAATTTGTTCCGGCGTTTTTCCTGGCCCCCAGATCACTTCTGGAAAACCCGTTCGCAGTGCCCGATGATGGTCGATCCGGGCAAAATCCTCCACGGGTTCATAGGTCAAATATTTTAGTTTCTCCAGCGCATGAGCGGGGGAAACATCCCCTTGCGCTACAGCATTGAGTAGATGACGAATTGCGTCGGGTTGTGTCACGGTCAGTAAAAGAAGAAAGAGTCTGTCTCTACTCTATCGGAGTGTAGGTGGATGAGTGGATGGGTAGATGAGTTGAGGGTGCGATCGGTGATGATGCCCCAATTCCTAGGGCGTGTCATCAATTAAGCAGAATGACACTAGCGGCTAAATAAATTCCTCCTAGGAAATTCTGCGCTCGCTTGTCATACCGTGTAGCAATCGCTCGGTACTGCTTCAACTTGGCAAAAAAGTTCTCAATCAGATG
>JANRIS010000001.1:0-28459 GCA_033764685.1 Leptolyngbyaceae cyanobacterium bins.349 | reverse complement strand
TCACGACTAAAGTCGTTCCGGCTGTAAAGCTCGGAATTTTGGAGACTGGGCTATCTTGGTCGCAATTACTAACGATGCGTTATGCATGCTGACTCACCGTGGACAATGCTTGTAGCTTTCCCAGACGATGGAACCAGTGCCAGCGCGTTCATTCCACCCAAAAATATCCGGGAACAGGTATTGGTTTAGCGACCTGCAAAAAAATTGTTGAGCGCCATCAGGGTCAGATCTGGGTTGAATCTCAAGTTGGCGCAGGCACCACGTTCTATTTCACAGCCCCCCAACTAGACAGAGCCGGCGATCGCAGCCAATCTACAATGCTGCTTCCGATCACAGAGTGATCCTACATCTGGAGGCAACCCCTGACCGCCATCACCGTTCGCCAAATCTGCGGCCAAGAGCACCTTTAGCACCATCGGAGACACATCCACCCGGAAACCATCCCTATTTTGTTGCTAACTTTAACATCTTTCCCCAACTTTCATTGGTCTTATGCTAGTGTCTTTGTAAGGCTTATTTTCGGTCGTATAATTCGTTTTTCAAGCGTTTCTCCGAATCTAACTCTACATCTCTGGTTTTGGAGAATCTTTATGTCGATTTACGTTGGTAATTTATCCTACGATGTTACGTCAGATGACTTGACTCAGACCTTCGCGGAATACGGTACAGTCAAGCGTGTTCAATTACCGACAGACCGCGAGACCGGTCGAGTTCGTGGGTTTGCTTTTGTCGAAATGGGAACGGATGCCGAAGAAAATGCCGCGATCGAGGCATTAGACGGCGCAGAATGGATGGGGCGTGATCTCAAAGTCAATAAGGCAAAACCTCGTGAAGATCGAGGATCTTCTGGCGGCAACTGGGGTAATAAAGGCGGTTCTCGACGTTATTGATCACTGAGTCACACCTTCATTGGTGTAACGTGCAGACGATTCGTGGTGATTTGCCGGAGTTCTAATGCAGAAAGCACGCTGCTTTTCCAGCTCTTGCTTTCTGCTGTCTTTAATGTAGATAAGAGTTTGCCGATGATTTGCATACTTATCTAGCGTTTAGCCCATTGACGGAGATGATCAGATGACTCAAGTCATTCCTGGTGAAAACGAGGGAATTGAATCGACGTTGCGTCGTTTCAAACGAGAAGTATCGAAAGCCGGAATTTTCCCAGACATGAAAAAGCATCGCCATTTTGAAACACCCCTTGAAAAACGAAAACGCAAAATTCTAGCTATGCACAAACAGCGTAAGCGCAAGCTTCGCTATTAGTTCCAAATGGCACTATCGCGATCGCAGTTTTCACCTGAGCATTCAGATTTCTGCTTCAAGCATTTTCAGCACGATCCAGATTTGACCATTGATGAGGCTTTCCCATGCTAGGCAATCCATTGACCCCCCTGAATACGATGAACATCAAAGAGATGCTGAGTCGTTATACGGCTGGACAACGAGATTTTAGAAATATCAATTTCATGGCGGCAAACTTCAGAAACCTCAACCTCACGGGGATTAACCTCAGTGGCGCGAATCTGACCAAGGCAAATCTGACCCGCACCAACCTGAGTCACGCCAATCTCACCGATACCATCCTGGTGAGCGCCAACTTGAGCGAAACCAATTTTGCGAAAGCGAATCTAACGAATGCAAATTTGAGCAATACAAATTTGGCTGAGGCGAATCTCAGTCAAGCCTATATGCGGGGCGCTATTATGCCGGATGGGATGAACCCCAGCGATCGCGCCAATCAACCCAAAACAATCCCCTCCTAACTCTCTGCTGCGTCGCTCAACATTCGTTTGTGCAAAACAGACCCGTTGAGCAAATTTTCATCCATAAAACTGGTCGTTACGCCGTGTTGATTTGCAAATCTGACACCGCGTAATTTTTTTATGCCGACCGTCCGCTAGATCTCAAGCGATCGCCTGCTGGCATCAGCGCTAATCAATCCCTGCCACAGCCGACAAACGTTACATAGTTAGCCTTCTTTTCCAGCAGCAAAGACTTGTTCTGCGGTGAAGGGGAGGGTGGGGAAGGTGGGGGATTGAATGGGCGTGGAGCCTTGAAACTGACCGGATTCAACATACTGACCGTCTTTCAGTGCCAGAATTGTAATGATTTCCGTTGCGGGATTGAGGAGCCAGTATTCGGGAATGCCGCGTTGTTGATACTGTTCGCGTTTGGCGGCATAGTCGCGCTGACGACTGGCATCGCCGGGACTCACGACTTCTGCGACTAACTGCGGTGCAGGCATATCAAGCCGAATCAAAAGACGTTTTTTCGTTAGTGCCAGGTGTTCTTCTTGCAGAATCACCAGATCGGGAAAGCGGGTTTTCGGTTTGCCAGGGACTTCAATTTCGCAAGTGTGAATGGCAATCAGTCTGAGCGGCACGACTCCACTGCTGGCAAGCACAAACAACAAATAACGGGCAATGAAATCATTTAATTCTGATTCTGACGGCAATGGTTTCAACTCCCCTGCATCCACGTACTCACACCGTCCTTCCGGTAACTCCTGTTGTGCCCAGGTTTCTGCATCCAACTCGGCATAGTCTTCAAAACTGAGCTTTCCCGTTGCCTGAGTCATTGGCAGTTCCCCATGTGTAGCGCGGCACAATTTATTGCATTACCTCGATTCTAATGGGAATCATTGGGAGGATGGCGCGATCGCGACGACCTGATCACGATCGCACTTGGACGGGCATCACGAGGTAGGTCATTTTGAGTCCACCGAGGGGGGTGAAGATAGCGGGGCTGGTGGGAGTGTTGAACTGCATTTGAATCTCAGCCGTGTTCAGGGTCTTCAAGCCATCCAGCAGGTATTTCACGTTGAAGGCAATGATCAGATCTTCGCCGGTGATCTGAGCGGGCAGGGTTTCTTCCCCAGTTCCTACATCGGGCGCATCAACCGAGAGCGAGAGGGTTTCTTTGGCTGTATTCAGGGTGAGCTTGACAATGTTATTTTTTTGGTCAGCCAGGACGGCAATCCGCTCCACCGCACTGAGTAACAGTCGGCGTTCTACCGTAGCTTGATGGCTGAACTGCTTGGGGACCAATTGACGATAGTTGGGATATTGCCCTTCTAGCAGCCGGGTAGTAAGGCGTTGATCCACCCATTCAAAAACTGCTTGACCGCGATCGAACTTGACTGAAACCGCTCCTTCGGCTTGGCGATCGAGCAGCTTGGTCAGTTCTTGCAAAGCCTTAGCGGGAATTGTGACATCGAGTGTTTGCTCGGCATCGACATCCTTTTTCTTGGTGGATTTGGCAGGCTTTTCCTCGACATCAGGAGTAAGGGTTTCCACGATCGCTAACCGATGCCCATCGGTTGCCGCAAACTCCAGGCCCGCATCACTCAGGGTGAGATGCACCCCCGTTAGCACTTGCTTGGCTTCATCCGGACTGGCCGAAAACAGTGAATTGCGGAGGCCATCAATCAGGGAAATCGCTGAGAGATGCACTGTATGGCCCTCGTCTACATCCGGCAATTCAGGAAAGTCCTCGGCCCCCAAACCTCGCACCTGATAGCGCCCGGACGCGCAGGTAATGGTCGTGAGGTAGGTCGGGTCGGTTTCCTCGTCTAAGTCGGTGCTGAGGGTAATCTCCCCGTCGGGGAGACGGGAGACGATGTCGGTGAACAAGCGCGCCGGAAGTGTGAGTTTGCCGCTCACTTCGACTTGAGCCGGAAAGCTGGTCTGGATGCCCAGACTTAAGTCAAAAGCGCTCAACTTGATTTGCTGGGTTTCCTCATCAGCGATTAGCAACACGTTGGCCAGTACGGGATGGGAGGGGCGAGTGGAAACGGCGCGACTAACGAGAGAAAGATTGGTGCTGAGTTGGCTTTGGGCGCAGACCAGTTTCATTGGGAGGCAGTTGAATGCATTGCCACGAGATCCTACCACTGTTGTCTGAAACGATCCACCTGAGCTTGTTTTGCCTGTTTTGTGGAGTGCGATCGATCAAGGCTTAAGTAAAACTTATTTAAAACAGTAGTAGTAGGGGGTGTGGAAACTGTGGAAAAGATCACGCTGATCCTGCAAAAATAAGCCTTGAGGTGGATCTCAAGCTTGTGGATAACTTGTGGATAACTAGCCTGTCTTTCCACAGAGCATGTGTACTAAATTCTCTTTCCACGATCGCTTGATCGTTATAAACCGATTTTCCCCCCGTTTTCCACAGAAAAAAGCCGGGTTTTCCACAGGAAAAAACTAGATTTACATTACTTCATAGGATTTAAACGCAAAAATTGAGAGACTCATCTGTCTCAAGTTGAGGACTAACGCTAGGTTTTGCGGGATCGGTGGTGTGTAAAACTCGGCACTTCTCTGGGGAAAAGTTTGAAATGACAAAATAAGCAAACCTGATCAAAGTCGCCAGTTGAGAGGTTGGTTGCCCACAATGGAGATAACCCCCAAAAGGATCAGGGTTCTCGATGGCCTGGTCCTTTTGGGGAGCAAATTTGGGGGCAAATGAATGAAGCAAAGCCTTGAAATTGACTTGCATTCAAGGCTTTGCGTGTGCAATTGGGGCAATCAGCTATGCCTGATGGCGGGCCTGGGCGGTTTGATTGATGCGATCGCTGAGCTGTCGTAGCGTTTGGGCCATCGCTGGATCGTTGTCCTTCAGTTGGGCGATTTTGTCGCAGCTATACATTACAGTCGTGTGGTCTTTGCCGCCAAACACCTCCCCAATCTTGGGCAAACTCAGTTCGGTGTGCTGCCGCATCAAGTACATGCCAATCTGCCGCGTTGTGCTGACCTCCCGCCGCCGCGAACTGCCTTTCAAATCCTCGATCGCCACATCAAAATCTTCTGAGATCACGGTCAGAATGTCATCGGGCGAGGCTTCCACCTGCTCCACCGGCGGATTGAGCACCGGGGCAATGTTTTCTACCGTCATCGGCAGTCCGGCAATGGAAATGTAGGCTACCGCCCGAATTAAGGCTCCCTCCAGTTCTCGGATGTTGGAGGTATAGCTGGAGGCAATATACTCGATCACCTCACGAGGGAGGCGCATATTTTCGTATTCTGCTTTCTTTTGCAGAATGGCCATCCGGGTTTCCAGGTCGGGCGTTTGAATGTCGGCAATCAAACCCATCGAGAACCGGGAACACAGGCGTTCTTGCAAACGAGGAATCTGGTTGGGGGGGCGATCGCTGGCCAGTACCACTTGTTTTCCGGCTTCGTGTAGCGTATTGAACGTGTGGAAAAACTCTTCCTGGGTGTATTCCTTGCCTTCAATAAATTGGATGTCATCCACCAACAAGACATCAGCCGCCCGGTAATGCTCCCGAAAAGTCTGCATACTGTCGCGCCGAATGGCAGTAATCAGGTCATTGGTAAACTGCTCTGTGGACACGTAAAACACCCGGGATGTTGGGCAAATTTCCAGCCGGTAATGCCCGATCGCCTGCATCAAGTGAGTTTTGCCCAATCCTACCCCACCACACAAAAACAGGGGATTGAATTCCCGTCCGGGCGATTCGGCCACGGCCAGCGAGGCTGCATGGGCCATGCGATTATTGGAGCCAACGACCAACCGGGAGAAAACATACTTGGGATTTAACTCGGTGGAGCGATGGCGATCAGTTGGGATCGCAGGGGTCGCGGGCGCAATCCCTGGAGCATATCTTGCAGGCATTACCTCTGGCGGTTCTATCGGGCTGATGGGGGGTGCATCCATTGGCATTGCCCAAAAATCGGGATCGATCGGATTTCCATCGTCATCACAGGCCACGGTCATCTGAATCTCAATCGGTCGCCCCACAATCTCCTGGATCACATCCGTCATGGTTTTGATGTAGTACTTCTGTAACCACTTGCGGGCAAACGGGTTGGACGTTCTCAAAACCAGACGAGTTTCGGTAAACTCCTCAATCACCGCCGTTTTAATCCATGCCTCATAAGTCGGACGATTGATCAACAACTGCAATCGTTCCAGTGCCTCTACCCAAAAATCATCGATCGCTGCTAATTCCACGGCTGACCTCGATAACTCCCCAACAGCAAAATAAACAAACCTGGCACCAGATGCATCCTCAATACCAAATCACCAAAAACCAACCCAAAGCCAGAGAAAAACTTTCTCTATAACTCCGTGATTCCTTTGAAACTCTATATCTGGCTATGATTTCGGTCCATCTGCACCAGATATAGTGTATCAGGTCGTGATTGCCTGCCAAGGTTGATCCGTACTACTTCAAGCAGTGCCGTAACCCTGACTCAAAAAACGATGCAGGTAGTTTAACGCCTAGCTGTTGCCTGTGGAAAACTTATTACTCAAGTTTAAGATTTAGCATTTTGGTCGGAACGTTTGGTTGTACACGACGAGGGCTATCCCTGAAATTTACCGGATGGCGATTAAACAAAATGGATGACATATCCCTGGCGCTGATCTTCTCAGTCGCCTTTGATAAGTACTTGGACATTAATCATCCCCCGACTGTCGCTGTCCCCCTGATGAAGGGCGACTACAGGGGGGACAACAAAAGTCTTCTAAGGGAAACTGGACCAATCCCTAACCTTCTTTGCCAGAAAATGTGGGGGTCTGTAGTTTTGCTTCGGGCAAACTCGCTTCCAGTTTCAAACAGTTGCGTCCGTTGACCTGCAACCGATACTCCACCCGATCCATCAAACGGTTCAAAATCAGCCAGCCATAGCCGTTTTCCTGTTTAGCTTCTGGCGTGGGAGGCAAATAGGTTGATAAATCGTAGCCCTGCCCATGATCCCAAATTTCCAGAGCAATATCTCGATTCTTCAGTTCCAGGCGGATCAGCACTGGTAGATTGGGTTTATCCCGATGAGCATGGCGAACCACGTTGGAATAAGCTTCTACCAGCACCAGCCGTAAGCGGTTCGATTGCTTGGGCCAATCAACATAATCGCCCAGTTCGACTTCCAAACTGCCCAATAACCAGTTCTCAACTATTGTCAAGAATTTGAGGTCGCTTGGTACGTGAAGTTCGGTTCTCATTGACTACAGGACCTCCAGGGAGAGTATCGTTTGGTCGTCTTCTTGAATCGTATTATGAACTCGGATTCGAGCCAGCAAATGAGTCAAATCCAGGGGGTGTTGCTCGTTCAGGAGCAGTTGCCATAGTCCAGTTTGTTGGAGCATGGCTCTCGATGTTCCGGTTGCAGCAGTTTCAGTGGATTGAACCGTTGCTTCGGTGATGCCATCACTGGTTAACAACAACACTTCACCAGAGGTCAAATCCAGGCTACCGGATGTTGCTTTCCAATGCGGCAGGATGCCCAGAGGAATCCCTCGAACTTTGAGGTAATTGGGTTCGAGGGGAGTGGCGCTGGGTTGGCCATTTTGGCGAGACGCGATCGCGTCTCTCGACCACACTAGCGGGTAGATATGTCCCGCATTGGCGTAGACCAGCTTTTGCGTGTCGGGGGTATACCGGGCCAGCACCATCGTAATGAAGCAGTTGGCGCTGATCAAATCGTCCGACAGGCTATGATTCAAATTTTGCATCACGAGATGTGGCTCTGGGGGCGACTCTTGTGAAAGTTCTCGCCGTAATACCGAAATGGCGCTGGCCATAAATAGGGCTGCTGGTACACCTTTTCCAGATACATCCCCAACGGCCAGCCAGATGTCGCCCTGGGGATGGTTATACACTTCAAAAAAGTCTCCCCCCACTTCCCGCGCAGGATAGCAACAGGCTTGGACTTTCATCCCTTCCAGTTCGGGCAGGCTTTGGCGCAACAAATTACCCTGAATCTGCCGTGCCACTTCTAACTCAGCCCGCATCTGTTCGGTTTGTTTTTGAATGCGTTGATACAGCTTTGCCTGAGAGATGGCCAGAGAAGCTTGTTCCGCAACACCCCGCATTAAATGAATGTCTTCGGCGGTCCAGGCTTTGGCGGTGGTGGCTCGATCGAGGGCCAGGATCGCTAGAAAATCATGTTGATAAATCAGGGGGACGACGAGCCGATGGCGATCGCTCTCTGGTTGATGTTCTGCTTCAATGTGCCGACTGATGAGCACCTTTTGAATTAGCTCATCGGTGGTGGCTAGCTGAACAGGTTTGGAGCCATTCAGGGTTGTCGGCTCCTGACCATTGCTGTAGTGAAACACCTGCGAACCCAGTTGGGCCTCTTCGATGACGTGCAAAATACACTGCCGTGCAGAAAAAGTTTTGCCCAGAGTGGCGGCGATCGTGTTCAACATACTTTCGTAGTCCAACGATTCCCGAATTGCGGTCGTAATCTCATTAAATAAAGATTCTCTCCGTAATGCTCGACTCAATTCATCGGTCCGTTGTTTCACAACTTGATAAGTTTCTGCGGCCTGCTGTACTACCACCTTTAGTTGGTCGGGTACCCAGGGCTTGGTGATGTACTTAAATACTTTGCCTGCATTGATGGCTTCCACCAGATCTTCGACATCGGTGTAGCCTGTTAGCACAATGCGGATCGTGTCTGGAAAGCGCGCGACGGTTTTGCTCAAAAACTCTGTGCCCAACATTTCTGGCATCCGCTGGTCGGAGATGATGATCGCCATTTCGCCCTGTTGATCGAGAATTTCGAGGGCGGCGATCGCGCTTTCTGCTTTCACGACATCAAATTCCCGCCGGAATGTACGATACAGCAACGCCAGGTTGTCAGGCTCGTCATCGACCACCATGAGCTTCAGTTTGCCATCTGTGTCCTCAGCCATTCAACCCCCCGCGACATCTATCATCAATATCCAGAAAACTCACGACTTAGCGTCACTGCGCCCAACTAATTCCTAACTCAAAGTACCCCAGATAGAGAAGGGGCTAACAGGGGTGAGGAGGAATTGGGGCAGCGAGAAAAGGGGGAATGTGCCTACTCTCTTCGCCGAAACTGATAGGACTCCGATCTTGCCCCCCAGACTTGTTGACCCGTGGCATCAAAGCCTCGATCCCAGGTGTTCATTCCGGTTGGGGTGAGTTCAATGGTGTTGGTAATGCGGACTGCGCCTCGAATGTTGGCAGGGCAACCTTGAGGCGGTGTTTCGCCGATGTAGCCAGTAGCGGATTTTTGCAAATAGACCATGCAAACTTGCTCGCCTAAATCCTGATCAATCTGAAGAACTCGCTGAGATTCTGGACGGTTGCATAAGCCAATCCATTTGGTTGGTTCTGCTAATTTGCTGGAGATAGACACTACTGAATCGTTGTTGCTGGAGGCTGCTATGACTAACACACGCTGCCGATAGGGTTGGTCGATTTTACCGATCAACGCTTGTTCCTGGTACAGCACTGTGTTGATCTTCAAAGCTGCCGGAAAGTCGGCCTGGACTCGACAGGTTGTCATCTGCACACCGGGTGCTTTGGGATTTACAGTTGCTTGGGCGGTGGTATCCATTACCCCCTCAAGCAGCGTCACCACCTCATCCACTTGCTGTTGCATTTTGGGTGTGGCCCAAACCTGGGCTGATGCAGATTGGGCATCAGTTAGTAGGATTGGAAGCCAAATAGCAGCGGCAAAACGGGCGATCGCGTTGCGGCAAGAGTGCATAAGCCTTAGCATCCCAACAGATTCGTCTTGATTTTATCGCCTATCTTGTGCGAAACGAAGACGCTCTAACGAGTGGCAATGTAGGTGTCAGCCTGGTTGAGAGCCGCTTGCCAGATGTCATAACCCTTGGCATTGAGATGAAGGCCATCGGTGGTGAGTTCGGGACGCAGGTTGCCGTTGCGATCCGCCATTTGGGAGTAAATATCCAGATAGTAAGCTCCTTGCTGCCGAGCGATCGCCTGCAACTGGCGATTCAAGTTGGCGATGCGCTGGTTAGAAACGGGTAGCGATCGCGTGGGTAGAATCGATTGGGTCACGATTTGGGCTTGGGGATGGGTTCGCCGCAAGTGCTGGATAATTTGCCGCAGGTTTTGCAGGATCGTCTGATCGCTGGCTCCCTGTTTCAAATCATTGACCCCGGCCATCAAGTAAATGATCTGGGGGCGAGTGTGGGCAAAGGTGGGCAGACGGCGCAAAATGCCACTGGTCGTATCGCCAGAAATAGATTGATTGAGCCAGAGGCGGGATGGGGGCAGGCGATCGCTGGGAAACCACAAACTGAGCGAATCTCCCAGGACGATACCCAACTGATTAGCGTTCTTCACCTGAATGGCTTCTTGCGCTAACAGCGATCGCCACTGTTCGTAGGTGGGTTGTTGCACTGCATGGACCCAAGCAGCGGACAAACTGTGAGGGGGTATCTGAGTGTAAAGCTGTCCGTGGGTGAGTGCTGCTTGCCGTTGGGAGAAGAGTTGACTCCCCGATCGCGGACGTTGGGCCGGGGCAAACTCCCCAGATGGGGCAACGGAATCCGGACGAACGTTGGTTCGCAGTTGCCGCAAAATCTGATCGAGCCGTTCTTTTTCGGCCTGGATGCTGTGGCGGCGTTGAACTGCGGCGACTGGAGTGGATGAGGCTTGATCAACCGTCGCGGCATTTTGGGCGATCGCGGTGGCAGCAAAAAAGAATGGCTCAGTCATGGCACCAGGAGATTCTCATTTCCCATTTCACAGAGGGGCGATCGTCATTTCAGGAAAGTTTTGGGAAAACGTTATCGCCGTTTAACTGAGGGTTGGGGCAGGATTCGCGAGAGTTCTGGCGATCAGCCGATCACGCTTCACTTAACTTGCCCGGACAGGTATTTTGTTTTCTAGCAATCGCCTCGGCGTTCTGACCAAGTTCTCAGCGGTTAGACTAACGTAATACCTCGGTGGTGCTATCTCGCAGGGCGGTTGTAAGCAACCCTGGCAAGAATTGAAAATGACAACGATAAAATATTGATGGTTGATGCATCTGATTGCGAGTCAACTGCCGTTTTTGATAATGACTTCTTTGAATAGCCGAGCTTGAATGATGGACAACACCACAACAATTAACTGTGCAGAAGCGTGCGTCAATGGGTGCGTTTTGGGTGATAAGTGCCCCAACCTGGAGTACAAAAGCGAAGCCATGAAATTTGTCAATGAAACCTCTCTCGACAAAATGCTGGAAATTGCCGAGCAAGCCCGTCTGAAGAAGATGACGGCTCCGCCCCAATGGATCTTGCCAGAAGAATAATCCCTATCCCTCGGTGTGCGGTTCAACCACTTCGCGCACCCGATAGATTGGCCGTCCCTGTGACTCGTGGTAGGTTCGCATCAGCAATTCCGCCAATAGCCCAAAGCTGAACAGTTGCACGCCAGCCAGCAGCAGCACCACCGCCAGAGTCAGCAGGGGTCGGTTAATGCTTTCACCAAAGCCTAGTTTGAGGGATGTTAAATATATCCCAATGACAATGCCCAGCACGATCGAGATAAACCCCATCGAGCCAAAAACGTGCATCGGGCGGGTGAGAAATTTCCGCATAAAAAAGACGGTCATCAAATCCATCACCACGCGGAAGGTGCGATCGAGGCCATACTTGCTCTTGCCAAATTGGCGGGGATGATGGCGCACCGGAATTTCAGTAATTCTGGCTCCTTCAATGAAAGCCAGCGCGGGTAGGAAGCGGTGCAGTTCGCCGTACAAATTCATATCGGCCACCAGTTCAGAGCGGTAAGCTTTCAGCGAACAGCCGTAATCGTGGACTTTGACTCCCGTTACCTGCCCAATTAGCCAGTTGGCAATTTTGGATGGAACTTTACGGCTTAAGGTTGCGTCCTGCCGATTCTTACGCCAACCGCTCACCAGGTCGTATCCTTCGTTGAGCTTATCCATGAGGATGGGAATATCTGCTGGATCGTTCTGCAAGTCGCCATCCATCGTGATGATGATATCTCCTTGAGCAAAGCGAAAACCGGCTGCCATTGCTGCCGTTTGCCCGTAGTTGCGCCGCAAAATGATGGCCCGCAGGTCATTCCGTTGAAGGCACAGTTCCTTCAGTAGATCAGTGGAACCATCGGTCGAACCGTCATCCACACACAGGATCTCATAGCTGAGTTGTCCGTCTTTTAGCACGTTGGCGATCGCGTCCACTAAGCGGGGCAGGTTTTCGTACTCGTTGTGGATGGGCACCACAATCGAAACATTGAGCCGGGAAAGTGGCGGAGATTGCCAGAGGCGATCGCTGGTGGTGCTGATAGATGTGGTCATGGCGGTACTCAACGGAGGTGGATGCTGAAAAAGGCGAATGGAAAAATAATAGATAAATAATGTTAGAAAAATAATAGATAAATATAGATAGATTTGATTTTACTGGGTGGAGGTCGGTTGGTAAGACTTGACAATCCGTCCCGCTCCCCGCAATTGGGCATAATAGGCGCGACTGATGCGACTTCCTTCGTTAGATAAGACATCGATCTCGATGCCATTGTGCCCCTGTTCTTGACCAGAACTGTGAATGTATTGATCGTTGCCGAGATAGAGGCCCACATGGGTTGCCTTTTGAGGGGGACCAAAAAAGATCAGATCACCGGGTTGCAAGTCGGTGAGGGGAAGGGGTTGGGTAAACGCTTCTTGTTGATAGGCATCTCTTGGTAGCCACACCCCAACCGAGGCAAACGCCGCCTGCATCAAGCCAGAACAATCATAGTTGGGAGCCACAGTACCGCCCCACAGATATTCGTTGGGCTGACTCATCGCCGCCTGGGTAAAGGCGATCGCGGCTGGAATTTTAGCCTGAATTTCAGCCGGGGAGAACTCCATCGGCTGGTAGGGCGTAGTCGCGACGGCAAGTTGGGGCATATCCAGCACAGAGATCCAGCCAGGATAGTTGTCTTCGCACAACCGGACCTCTACGGCTGCCACATCAGAAAGCTCTAATGGCGACAGGATTGTTAGATAACGGGCGGCGGCGGCCTGAGTAGCCAGACGCTCTAAAGTTGGGGAGTCGTATAAATTGAGCGTCGTTCGGCACTGATACTGAGTTGCGCCAGACCCACGTTGGGGAGAATTTGCCTGAGTGTTTGTTGAAAAAGTCACGGAAGACCGTCCACCCACTTCACATCTTGGCTGGATCATAGCAGGCCAACGACCAGAAAAAATTCCTCCAAATTTGCTTGGGTTTCCTCCGGATGGGTGTCCGATATTACCGAAGAATAAAGTGGTAGATGCACCCTGATTGTCGCCCTCAGCCAAAAACTGGGGGCTTTATTATTCGGTTTTTACATCATCTGCCTGAACAATCAGGGCAGGACGTTTCTTGTAGGATGTCAGATCAGAATTTGGGTAATAAACCAGGACGACATCGCCCCGTTTATAGGTCATCGTAAATCTCCATACCCGGAGCTTCCCAATCTTCTCGGAACGCTGCCAAGCGATAACGGATTGCAGCCGCTTGTTCTCTTGTCCAGCCCAACTCCTGAATTAAGTGCTGTACCGGACTAGATTTCGTTCTCAGTTGCATCTCATCAGAAATCTCCTGGTCTTCCTCTTGGGATGCCTGTAATAAGGTAATTTGATAGCGCAATTGAACGAGCAACTGATCCAGGTCATTGGAGGAGACAGGGAGGGTCGCTGTTGATCCAGCCTTTAGTCGTTCACCTTCGCTGGGTTGGGACTGTAGTGCCGCAACGTAAGCGTCATGCAGCGGCGCAAACTGCTCGGTCAACGCATAGAGTTTGTAAATTGACGCTGGCAAGTCTTGCTCAATTTCATGAAGTTCCTGCATTACCTTGACGGGCAATGGTTCTTGAAGTTGCATCACAGCCGTGAGGAAAGCATTCAGGGTTCTGGTTTCTTCATTCATTGAGATACCTGCCGGAAATTGTGAAGGCAGACCAATAGTAGGGGTTGCCGAAAATTGGCTCTGCTTGTATCCTATTCCAGTTTTCTCCGACTAGGCTTTGCTTGATCCAGGCTTTGCGCTTGGGGGGCAGGGTTTCCGGGACAAGAATTCATGTCGAGAAAATCTGATACAAACTACTTCCGACTCGATAACCGGAAGTTTCTCCAAGTAAAAACTAAGAGTTTGAACGTTGAAGCGGTTTACTGAGAACTTTGCTCAGATTTGGCTAACTTCTGTTGTCCCTGGTTGTATCGGTTTTTTGGCCTCATTCAGACTCATTGCCCAATTGCCTCAGCGCCGATCCTTTGTTTAGAGAATAGCGCGACTTCCGGGGCTGCGATCGCTAGAGGATTTGGGTGTTGGCTCCAGTGCGATCAATCTGGAGAACGGTTACTGTTACTTGGATCTCATGCGCTTTCCAGGCTGCCGCGATCGCCGCCTTTACCGCTTCTGCTTTTGCGTGGTCTGCCAGTGCTAAAAGGGTTGGCCCAGCGCCACTGATCACAAGTCCATAGGCTCCAGACTCCATCGCCGCCTGGTACACCGCCTGGTAGCCTGGAATCAATGCCTGTCGGTAGGGTTGATGAATGCGATCGTGCAGAGCTGCCTCCAACCAATCAGCGTTGCCCGTTTCTAGCCCACGGAGTAACAAGCCTAAGTGGGCCGTGTTGAAGATGGCATCGGCGCGGCTGTAATCAGTGGGTAAAACGCGACGGGCTTCGGCAGTGGACAGTTCAAAGTCAGGAATGGCGACGATGGGTGCAATACTCTCATGCCAGGGAATATTGCAGATTTCCCAATCGTTGTGGGGATTGGTGGCGGCTAACTGACAGCCTCCAATCAGCGCCGGAACGACATTATCGGGGTGGCCTTCCATCGCGATCGCCAGTTGCATCACTTCTGCCCGACTCACCGAAAAATCCGTCAGGGCATCGGCTCCCACCAATCCCCCCACGATCGCGGTGGCCGAACTGCCTAAGCCGCGAGCCAAGGGCACGCCTAAATCAATGTCAATTTTGACGGCAGGAACGGGTTGCCCAATGTGCTGATAGAACTTGGTAAAGGCTTGATAAGCCAGGTTGGTGGCATCCGTTTGGACGCGATCGCGTTCTGCCCCGGTGGCCGTAATCTCTACCGTTCCAGGAGCCGCATCCAGATGGGAAAAGGTGAACCGATTATGCAGCGACAGTGCTGCTCCCAAACAATCAAACCCAGGACCAATATTAGCCGTTGTCGCCGGAACTGAAATCGTCGCCGCAGTGAAATGAGCCATTCTTAATCAAGCACTGAAAAGCAGATCCTATTATCTCCCATTCCCCAACCCCCCACGATTAATGTCAAGATGTAGTCATACCATGTTCGAGATTGGGCAGGATTGGCAGCTATGGCGTTGGCAAAATTGGAGCAATTGCAAGCACTATTTGCAGCAATGGATCGGGCACTGATTGCTTACTCTGGCGGCATTGACAGTACCCTGGTGGCGAAGGTGGCGTTTGATCTGCTGGGCGATCGCGCACTGGCGGTGACGGCTGTTTCCCCCTCTTTACTGCCGGAAGATTTAGAAGAAGCTTGCATTCAAGCCGCAGAGATTGGGATTACGCATGAATTGGTGGAAACCCATGAGTTAGAAAATCCAGATTATGCATCCAATCCAATCAACCGTTGTTATTTCTGCAAAAGTGAACTGCACGATACGCTGAAACCTTTGGCATGGAAGCGAGGCTATCCTTATGTGGTCGATGGAGTGAATGCGGACGACCTGAGCGATTATCGTCCGGGGATTCAGGCGGCGAAAGAACGAGGGGCGCGATCGCCGCTGGCCGAAGTGGGCATGACCAAACTGGAAGTCCGCGAAATTGCCAAACACCTCGGCTTATCCTGTTGGGATAAACCCGCTCAACCCTGCCTCAGTTCGCGCTTTCCCTATGGTGAAGAAATTACCCTGGCCAAGTTGCAGCGGGTGGGGCGGGCGGAAGCCTATTTGCGGAAATTAGGCTTGAAAACATTGCGGGTGCGATCGCAGGGGGACACCGCTCGCATTGAACTGCCCCCCGAAGCCATCAAAGAATTTGTGCTGACGACCGATCTAACCACGCTGGTGGCCCAATTCCAGACCCTCGGTTTCATTTACGTGACGCTTGATCTAGAAGGATTCCGCAGTGGTAAGTTGAATCAGGTTTTGCAACTGGCAACCCAACCCTGAGGGATGACTTTTTAGTACAAAAAAACTTCCACAGTGCTGGAACTTTCCAGTTCGAGAACGACGCACCAGAACAACGCATCAATAGTCACAGCAGAAACGGTGTGGTTAGCTGAGCCGCGCGATCGCAAACACCATCCCACAAATTAAACTCAAAATTGCCATTAGTCCGGCTGGCATAAACTTGTTGGTTTTACGAAACCGAATCGCAAACACAAGCAGCAGGGCGATCGCGAACAGGGTCGCGAGTGTCATCCCCGCGTTGTAGTTTTGAAATAAGGCGATCGCCCAAGCAATCAACAGCGCCACACCACTAATCAAGCCAGAAATTAGGGAGGGTTTACTCTGAGCTTTGACATAACCCATCACTCCTCCCGCAATCACCAAAATGGCATAGAGCAATAGCAACCACGGCGCGATCGCCACAATCAGGAAGTTCATAGCAGTCAGTCAGCAACATCTGAGTTGCATCGTACTGCGATCCTAATCATCGTCGTCATCTTTCTTGGTCTGGTTAGAGCGGTTCTCTTTGGATTTCTTGCCCTTTTCATCGTCATCGTCATCGTCAGATTGTTTCTCGTTGGTTTCCCCCAAACGGGTATCGGCTTCTTGGGCTTCCGACTGCTCAGACTTTTCTGCATTTTCCCCACCCGACCCACAACCTACCAGAGTCGTTGTTAAGCCAATCAACAGCAACAAACCAGCCAGTGCAATTTTCATACAGTAACGCTCGACATAACGTAATGTGCTGTTAATAACCTATATCAATTTGGAGCGTAAAAAATTGCGCTGACGGTTTGGCCATCACTGCGATCGCGCCCTGGCAACGGCACCAACCCTGACGCATCAGGCTGAGAACCCGGAACCCTAGCGATATGATGAATTCCAATTATGATGAATTCCAATATGGTGGACTCCGATATGGTGGACGCCAATTCAATCTAGACCGCGATCGCGATGCCTTATCGACCTAAATTCTTGATTTCGTTACCTGTGCTTGCCGCCTCATTCCTGGTTGGCCAGCAACTTCTGGCGCAGGAATGGCAACCTGTGCGCGGCGGGACGCTGTACGGCATGAGTGGCATGGCTACGGTGAAGCACCAACCGGAGCGTTTGGAATTGCTGGTGGTGCATGACAACAAGCAGCCAGATCAGGGGCGCTTGGGCCTGGTGGCGATCGCGGGGCACACCCAACCCCAATACACGCCCATCCCCTGGCAACCCAAGACCGAACTGCCGCTTGACCTGGAAGCGTTAGCTGCTGTCCCTGGAACTGCCACTTACATGGCATCCACTAGCTCAGATCGGGTGTATCACTTCAGTCTGAGCAACACTGCCGATACAGTTTCGGGAGCGAATGGCGGAGTGACTTTAGGGACGGATGATGAGGCCATGGGAGCTTCTGTATTCATTGCAGGCAGGATGGAATGATCATGATGCAAACGATTCCAGTCCTGGATTTGCATGATTTTGCTGCCGATGGCGATCGCCGTTCGCAATTTATCTCTCAACTGGGTGCAGCGTTGGAGGAATTAGGCTTTTTTGCGATGGTTAATCATGGTGTAGACACAGATTTGATTCAGAAGGCGTATCAAGTCGCAACACAATTTTTTGAGTTGCCAACCAACATCAAGCAAACTTACGAAAAGCCTGAATTGTATGGACAACGCGGCTACACCTCTTTTGGTCAAGAACATGCCAAAGATCATCCCGTTCCTGATCTGAAAGAGTTCTGGCATCTGGGCCGCGATCTGCCACCGGACCATCCTCAGCGGCACCAGTATCCGCCTAATTTAGCGATCGCCGAAGTGCCCGATTTCCACCCCGTGATGACGCAACTCTACACCCAACTGGAACGATGCGCCGCTGACTTACTTAAAGCCTGCGCCCTTTACCTGGGTGAACCCGAAACGCTGATGGCAGAGATGATCCAGGATGGAGATACGATTCTCCGCATTATTCACTATCCACCCGTTGCAGCGGATGTCCATCCGGCCAGTTTGCGATCGGCCCCCCACGAAGACATCAACCTGATCACGTTACTATGCGAAGCCACCGACGATGGCCTAGAACTCTTGCATCCCAACGGCACCTGGCTGCCCATTCGCGCTGTTCCTGGCCAAATTATCGTTGATAGTGGCGATATGCTGCAATACCTGACTAATGGCGTGATCAAAAGTACCACTCATCGCGTCGTCAACCCCACGGGTGACTTATCCCGCCGCTTCTCAATGCCCTGTTTTGTTCATGCCCGCAAGGACGTTAATTTATCTCCCCTACCCGGTTGCATCGCCAAAACTGGCACCCTTCGCTACCCGCCCATCACCGCCGGAGATTACCTGATGCAACGCCTCCGCGAGATTGGTTTGGCAGAATGAAAAGAAGTTGCAAACTCAAGAATCGTAATCGTCTTTAACTAAACGCTGTCGAATTGACAGAAAGTAAGGTCGTTGTATTTTTAACTCATCCAATGTTTCTTCATAGTGTAGCAATTGCTTTTGAATCATCTCAGCGAACAGCAGGAACCCATAATATGCCTCCTGATTCTGACGCTGCTTAGCATCCTGTAAGCTGTAACAAATTTGATCGAAGAGATTAGACAACGGATCTCCTTGCACAACAATGCCAGGAAATTCTCGTCCTGGCATTGGTACAACTCCTAGATTGGGAGAACTAAAGAGGATTTTTGCGACTTGGTTGTTATCACCTTCCACATTAACCGCCTGCGGCGAAGGTGCCCATGATGATGATGGAGAGGAGGATGCCGGGGGAGAGCATGAGCGCCAGCATGAGCAGATCGTGAGTGTTCATAATGGATGTGGGTTGAATGGATGTGGGTTGAATGGATTACTCTTCTATCAATGCTAGTGAGATTTGGGGGGATTCTGGCGGCAGTAGCATTGAGAAAAGTTGAAGATTTGGGAGGTGGTGCCGATGGAACTGATCCATGCGTTGAAGGAATGGCAGGTGGCGGTGCAGGCATTGGAGCAGGGAGAGACGATCGCCCTGCTGCGGAAAGGAGGCATTCGGGAAGTGGGCGGCAGGTTTACGGTGCAACGCGATCGCGTCTGGTTGTATCCCACCGTGGAGCATCAACAACCCCATTTGCTGAAATCCAACTATGCCAGCGCTGTCCAACCTGTGGAGTCTGGTTGGCACCCAGACACGGTGCGGCTTGGAGCCTGGGCCGACATTACCGATGTCTTTCAGGTGCAAGCAAGTTCCACAGTGCTGGAACTTTTCCCTTTCCACATCTGGAATCAAGCGTTTGTGACAGAGCGGTTACAGTGGAAGCCGTCTCAACCCATTTTTGTGTTGTTGCTGCGGGTCTATCGCCTGCCATCCCCCCAACTCCTCCCTTACTCGCCCAACTACGACGGTTGCAAATCCTGGATTGACCTGGAGCGGGCGATCGCGACCGAACCCAGCGAATCGGTGTTGGCGAATCAAGAATACGGCGATCGCGTGGCGGCGATTCGCGGCATTGTGGCGGCTAAAAATTAGGGAGATGAGGCGGGGCGGGAGGCTGTTAAAAGGGCTTTTCCACTTTTCCCACCTTCAAATAAATTTGCCATTGCACAGGCAGGGTGGTTGCAGAGGCTTGCCATGTGGTGATCAGGGGTTGTGCCAAGGCGTTTAGCTTTTCAGCACCGTGTTGTTCGCGGCAGCGTTGGGTTCCAGAGAGGCTTTGGAGATAGCCGATAAAATTGTCTACTGTCCAGGTGGCAGTCATTCGGAATGGGGGGGCGGCTTGTTCGGCAAAGGGAAAGGGAAGGGTTTCGTAGCGTGCCCAAATGTAATCAATTTCTGGCGCGAAGTAGGGATAGACGAGTTGGCGAAAATCGGTGAGGCGATCGCGCAGTTCCTGAGTAGCGGTTGGTAATTCCACATCGCTGTAACACCAGGCCGCGATCGCGCCTTCCGGGCGTAACACTCGCCGCACTTCTGGATAGAACAACTCAAAGTTGAACCAGTGTAATGCCAGCCCAACGGTGATCAGATCAATGGAGTGGGTTGGCAGGTTTGTATGTTCAGCCGTGGCGACGGCATATTCCACCTGGGGATGGGCGATCGCGTGCTCAATTTGCTGGGCGCTGGCATCGGTGGCGTAAATATGCTGGAAGTAGGGAATTAACCCGATGGCCACCTGGCCGTTGCCCGTTCCGCAATCCCAAACGGTGTCATGCCGACTCACGAGGGTACTCAAATACTCAAATAGCTCCAGTGGATAGGCCGGACGATGTTGGGCGTAGATTTGGGCGTGATTGGAGAAATAGTCTTTGAAGGTCATGCCGCTGGGGGTGTGCTGAAACGAGGGTTGAAAATGTAAATTTTTTTGAATATAGTCCTATTCTTAGCGTAAATTCGAGTAAATAGAGTCATTCAACGCTATACCTGGTGGTATGACTGCTAATTTAGACTGCGTCCCAGCGGGCTGCAATCCGTTTCAGTGTTCTCCGGCCAGATGTCACAGCTCACTCTCAGTGCCAAGTCTAGCGCCAAATTCGCCCATGCGTTCAGCCTAAAGCTATGCAACACCAATCCTCGATCGCCACATTTTTATTCAAGCTGATGAGTTTGCTTTCCGATCGGCGCTGCCACTCTCAGCCACGATGCAATGGGTTAGGGGTGCTGGCACTGACCGCGATCGCGGTGTTATCTCAAGCGGCTTCTGTGTTTGCCCTCAGCAGTTGGCGATATGACCCCACAGCAAACCAACTGGAAATTACGGTCAAAGCAGGAACCATGCCCAAATATTTTGTCATGGCGCAACCAGCTCGGATTGTGCTGGATCTGCCCGACACCGAGATGGGCGATGTCAAGGTGAAGGAGTCGTTTGAGGGCGCAGCCATTCGGCAAGTGCGGGTGTCCCAGTTTCAACCGGGCATGACCCGCATTGTGCTGGAACTAGCTCCAGATGTGGCATTGGCTCCTGGTCAGGTGAAACTGGAAACCGTGAAAGGGGCGGCTGGCGATCGCTGGGTGCTACATCCTCTCATCGCCAGTCCTGCGGTTACAGCAGCGCGCCCTGCCAAAGTGGAGTCACCGGCTGTTGGCTCGGATGTTAGTCCTGTAACGATGGAACCGCCTGTTTCCACTGTTTCAGTCCCGCCTCTCCCGTCATCTGTGGCCTCTGCACCTGTCAAAACGCCTGCCCCGGCTCCAGCGATCGCCCAGTTGCCGGCGGACTCAACAACACCGTTGCCGCCTGATGCGGCTCTACCCCCTGCTGATCTGGTAATTGAATCGAACAATGCAGTGCCGATCACGGTGCCGCCACCCGCATCAGTCCCACCTGTATCAATCCCACCTGTATCAGGCCCGCCTGTATCAATCCCGCCTGTATCTCTGCCGTCCTCAGTACCCGTAATGCCTGCGAGCACCGTAGGTCGCTCTGGTGTTGGCGTGGCATCGCCCCGTCCGCTTGCACCTGCATCAATACAACCGCTCAGCCCAGAACCTGTTTCATTGCCGAATCTGGAAATACCTTCCACGGCGCGATCGCTCCCAGTTAATGCTGCGCCCCAGGTGGTTGTGCCTACACTAAGCCCGAATCCGACGGCTCCAATGGCTCTACCCGTTCTGCCTGCGATGCCCGCTCCCGCTCCAATCGCTGTGCCCCCCCTGAATCCGGTGCCCATTCCCGTGGCCCCGTTGCCGTCTCCCACCACAGGGCGAATAACCCAGGTGTCTGGGGGGCAACCGATTTCGACGACGATTATCCAACCCTCGATGCCCAATTCTCCTGCTTCTACGGCTCCTGCGGCATCGCCTGGGGTCACACGGCAACCGCCTGCGTCCTGGGTGATGCAATCCAGTGGCTTGCCGCAACCAACTCTTCCTGGGGCTGTTCCGGCCTCTTCATTGCCGACCTCTTCGTTTCCGGCCATTCCGCCCACCCCAACCGCCCCAACCGCATCCCCTGCCCTCACCAGGGTGACGGCCCCTCCGGCTTCGTGGGTGATGCAAAACAGCGGGCTACCCCAACCCAGCTTGACTCAAACGATGCAACCGCCTGTATCCAGTGTGATGCAACCGTCGGGGAGTGTTCAGGCTCCTGGGTTGGTGCCCCCCGTTGCCCCTGCCCCTGTCGCACTCCCCCTGCCAGTGTCCAGTGTGATGCAGTCTCCTGGGATGCCGTCTTCTGGAGGTGCGATCGCCCCGATGCCGTCTGCCAGGATGCAGTCACCGACCCCGATGCCCCCGTTACCGGCTCCTGCCCTGCCTGCAACGGCTACGCCTACTGTCTCGGTGCCCCCCGTGCAACCTGTGATGCCATCGGGTAGTGCCATGCCTGCGGTGTCCGTTCCGCCCTTGCAACCGGGTGGTGTCGCGGCTCCTCTCCCGGCTCCTGTTGCGCCTGAATCGGTGATTGAGTTTGGTCAACCCTTACCGCTGGGCACTGCAACCGCGCTCAACACTCAACCACTGGCCATTGCACCCGCGCCTATGTCTGCTTCGGCCACTGGTGCTTTGCCAGTCGGCAGTCGGCAGCCGATGTTTGTGCAGTCTGCTAATCCCGCGATCGCGCTTCCGGCGGGTACTAGCCTGATCCTTTCCTACCCGGGGACGCTGCCGATGCAACCAGATGCAACTGCGCCCCGGCAAGACATGATGGTGTTGCAAACCGAAGTGCGAGATGCCGCTGGTACGGTCATCTTTCCGCAAGGGACTTATGTGCTGGGGCAATTTGAAACGACTCAGGCAGGCACCAAATTTGTCACCAGTGCGATTCAGCGTGGCGATCGCATTATCCCCTTGGCTGCCGAGTCTGACCCCATCAGTGGCAACCGAGAAATCTCTCCCAGTTCGATGGCGATTTTCTCTGGCGCAGGCGCACTGGCTGGGGGCTTAATTAGTGGGTTCTCTGGTTGGGGATTGTTGTTGGGCGGTGCGGCGGGGGCTGCGACCAACTATCTCACGGCTCCTAAACCCGCCTCAATTCAACCGGGGCAGGTGGTGCAAGTGCGAGTGCTGCGAGACCTGCCGTACTAAAAGCCATGTACTAGAGCTAGGTACTAGCAGAGCCTGGATGGGTAGATGGGTGGGTATCTTTGCCGGGATTAGAATCTTTCGTTGTCGGACTCAGCTACAGGTCTACCATTCGGGCCGTTCTGATCAAGGAAAAGGTTTTGCGAAGTGTTGTTCTGATACACGCAGTTGATTTCAGGTTCGCTGTTCAGGTCGCCTGTGAATCCAAACGTATTCATCCGCTGTTTGCAGTCGCGCACTTGCTCTGGTTTGACTAAGCCGCGTTGCTCCAATACAGACCAGTTATTGCTCCGGAGTACACAACCTGGACGGGAAGTAGTCTGAGAAACGAAAAAGTTGAGAGGATTCAGGGTGACGAAAACGCGCATATCCGTCACGATCGCGCTGGCTCCAAACTGCACACAAATATCGGCATTGGGTGCTTTAGAATCCAATTCGCTCTGCGTCACAATCTTGGTGCCCATATTGTTTGACACGCCGCTGACGGAGCTAAAGCCCATGCCGATCCCGATGCCCAGGATGAATACGCCCGCCAGAATTGCCATTGTGGTGGCATTAAACAGCATCGACTTCACAGATTTACGCGGTTTTTCCTCAGATTCCAACGCCGCATAATCTTCAAACTCCCGTTCAAAGTCGCGATCGTAGCTGTTGTAAGTGGATGAGGATCGGGGACGACGTTTTGCCATGACAGTCTAAGCACCTTGCCTTATATATATCCAGTATGCCGCGATTTCTGTATGACTATAACAAATGGGAGTAGGGGATTGGGGAATGGGAGCGGACGAAGGTGAAGGAGCAGGGGACTGGGAACACCTTTCTATCGTTTTTGCATCATCACCTGTTCCACAAAATTGGTGTAAACGTCGCCTTTCTGAAATTCTGGGGTGTCCAGAATTCGCTGATGGAAGTTGATGGTGGTGGGCAATCCGGTGACAGCACATTCGCGGAGGGCGCGACGCATCCGCCGAATTGCAGATTGGCGATCGCTGCCCCACACAATCAATTTGCCGATGAGTGAATCGTAGTAGGGTGGGATTTCGTAATCGGTGTAGACGTGAGAGTCCATCCGCACGCCAGGACCACTAGGGGGGAGATAGCCACTGATACGCCCTGGATTGGGCCGAAAGTTTTGATCTGGGTCTTCGGCATTAATGCGACACTCGATCGCATGACCCCGCAACACCACATCTTCTTGGGTAAAGCTGAGACGTTCTCCCTGGGCAATGCGAATTTGTTCGGCGATCAAATCTAACCCTGTAATCATTTCGGTGACGGGGTGTTCGACCTGAATGCGAGTATTCATCTCCATGAAGTAGAAATTGCCGTCTACATCCAGCAAAAATTCCACCGTTCCCGCTCCCATGTAGTTGATGGATTGGGCTGCCGCCACCGCCGCCTGCCCCATTTTTTCCCGCAAAGCCGGAGTCAAAACAGGACTGGGTGCTTCTTCTAATAATTTTTGGTGGCGTCGCTGAATCGAACATTCCCGTTCACCCAGATGCACCACATTGCCGTAGCTATCTGCCAAAATTTGAAATTCAATATGGCGTGGCTTCTGCACAAATTTCTCTAGATACACACCGGGATTGCCGAAGGCGGCTTCGGCTTCGCCTTGAGCGGCGGCAAATAAGGGGGCGAGGTCGCTGTCCTCTTTCACCAGTCGCATTCCCCGTCCGCCGCCGCCTGCCGTGGCCTTAATCAAAACTGGGTAGCCAATCTTATGAGCGATCGCCCGGGCTTCACTTTCATCTAGCAGTAGCCCTTTGCTACCGGGCACCGTGGGAACTCCCACCTGTTGCATTGTTTTCTTGGCGGTGGACTTGTCCCCCATCATGCGAATGGATTCTGGCGTTGGGCCAATGAAGATCAGCTGGTGGTCGGCACAAATTTCTGCAAATCGCGCGTTTTCTGCTAAAAATCCATAACCGGGATGAATCGCGGTGGCATTCCGGGTCAATGCGGCGGCCAAAATATTCGGAATGTTCAGGTAGCTCTTGCTGCTGGGTGGTTCTCCAATACACACGGCTTCATCTGCCAACTGAACGTGCAAGGAATGGCGATCGATGGTGGAGTGTACTGCGACCGTGGCGATGCCTAGTTCCTCACAGGTGCGGATAATCCGCAACGCAATTTCTCCTCGATTGGCAATTAGAATTTTTGAAAATTGCATTTTGATGTCATTGATTCCGTATTCAGTAGAATAGACGGTTCTGGAGACACGCTGAAAGAGCTTACCAGGTGAATTTTGTTAAGAAAGACAGCACCCCATTCGCGCCCCCGTCATCCTGTCGCTCGGATGCCCTATTCCCGAATGCTACAGGAGCAGCCATTTCGTAATTGCAGCATGATCGGTTGAGCCAGTCCTGCCCAGAGGGGCGTATTCACATTTGCGGCGCGGAGTCCGTTCGCTGTCCAGGAGTTACAAGTGTTGAGAATGGAGTAGTGCCCTTGAGCGGCAAAAAAACCGCTTTCTTGATCCTGGCCGCTGGCAAGACGTTGAGGTGGCGTGCGATCGCTCCCTTCAAAGGTATTTTGGATGAACTGCATCAACGCCAGATAATCCGTCCGACTCAGCTTAACGCATTTCATCTGCTCCTCCGGTAATTGGGGCAAATGAGGATGACCTTTGATAAAAAGAGCCGATTGGTTCTGCCAGTAGAATAAAGCGCGGAGTGCATTAGAAATCCGAACCTGTTCCCAGGAAGGGGTTTCGATGTAAAAGATGCGATCGCCCCAACCAAATTGCAGGTAACGATAGGCTTGACTGGAGCGGTTGGCAATTTGATCCAGGTTGAACTGCTGCCGCCAGTTGAAAGCAGTTGTTTCTACAGGGATAAAAAAGTTGGTGTGAAAGCCGTCGCTGGAGATGTAAATCGGGAACTCGCAAGCAGAATTTGCGGGAAAACTCCACTTGCGGGGCGTGACCGCCGCGATCGCCAGAAGGGCCGCCAAACCAGCGATAGATACTGTGGTATAAGCGATCGCTCGTTTGCACCAAACCTTAATCTTCACTAGCTCCTGTGCCCTTTTCCTGACTACCTCCTACCATACGCCTTTGCGCCCCTCGGTAGGAATACCAGTAGCCAATCATGCTTATATGCTGTTGCTTATATGCCTCTGCTTCTCTGTTCTGGTGGCTTCTGTTCTGGCGGCTTCTGTTCTAGCGGCTTGCTTACGCCGCTAGCCTTGAGAAGAAGTTCACCATGCCGCCGTAGCCCCGGTGCATATTTTCAGGACGCAAGACGCTTTGGCGATCGCCGTAGGCAATGAGTTCCCGGTTCAGCAAAATGAGATCATCAAAATGGGTAATCGCTTCACCCAGGTCATGATTTACTACAATCACTGTTTTATCGGCAGCAGCCAGTTCGCCTAAAATGTCAAAAATCACGGCTTCAGTTTTTTGGTCAATTCCGGTGAGCGGTTCGTCTAAGCAGAAGACATCGGCTTCTTCTGCCAACGCTCGTGCTAAAAAGACTCGTTGCTGTTGCCCACCCGAAAGTTGACCGATGGGGCGATCGCGAAAATCGGCCATGCCAACTCGTTCCAGCGATCCCAGTGCAATCTGACGACTAACATGGGAGAAACGGCGGAACCACCCAGATTTGCGAATTCTGCCCATCATCACTACATCCCACACAGTGGCCGGATAGGTCCAGTCAATCTGCGATCGCTGCGGCACATAGGCGACCCGATCAAGCTGATCCGCCAGGGCGCGATCGCCATATACGACTTCACCCTGCACCGTTGGCACTAATCCCAACATGGCCTTGAGCATGGTGCTTTTCCCAGCCCCATTTGGCCCAATGATTCCTGTCAACCGCCCCGGTTGAATCGAAAGCGTAACGTTTTGTAATGCTTGCACGGCACGATAATGGACCGTCAGATTCCTCACACTCACGCGAGGATGGGTGATGGCCTGGGACGACGGCTTCAACTCGGCATTGTGGAACGAGTTAAAGGGGCGGAAGGGCAGTTCGGGATTCATTGCGGTCATAACCAGTCTCCGTGGTGCTTTCGAGGTGGGAGCGTGGGCGTATCGTGCCAAATAATGAAAGAAAAATGAAAGCGTAATCCTAGAATAACGCTAAAAGTGAAAGGAAAATGAAACCTACACAAATTCTCATCGATTCAGGTCATCACAACCTCTCTATGCAGACAGAGCTTGGTGATTCTATGGAGATAGAGCTTGGCGATCGCTCGCTCTTTCGTGAGACAGTCATTCCTTGGACTGCTCCAGATTCTTTCAGCCTAAGGAATGACTTTTACGAATCAGGGAGCCTGTGAGATTTCTAGAAAACAAAATACTTGTATGGGCAGGCTTAGTAGAAAATTAGTGGCTGATGGCCAACACTCTCACGAAACCTGCCCCAACCCTCAGAGGTATTGCTTCTTAGCGATCGCCCTATTTCTTAATCGCTTTCTCGACGGCTTTCACAGCTTTGGAGATTCCAGGTCCTTGGCCAGCTTCAGGAATTGCAACAGAGGTGCCGTACAAGCGTGGATCACCAGGCGGTGGCGACGGTTGTTGGCCTTGAGGTTCTGGCTTCGCAATGAATTGAATTTCCTGTCCATCGTAGGTGGTTCCTTGCGCCCAACGACCTTCAGCACTGTCTTCACCTTCGGAGTTATTCCAGAACTGGGCCGCAGCCTCCTGCTTCTCCAACTCACGAGGGAAGCGACTGGGTACCGGGTGAGTTTCCAGGCCATCGGCCTCCAGTTCTTCGATCGCCTTCATCCATTGGGTTTGATGGAACGTGTCACGGGCAATCATAAAGCTGAGGGTGTCACGCACACCGGGGTCAGTCGTCATTTCATATAGGCGCACCGCTTGCAACCGCCCTTGAGATTCGGCGTGCAGGTTAGAACGAAAATCTGCTAGTAGATTGCCGCTTGCTACAATAAACCGACCATTCCAGGGAAAACCTACACTATCTGCCGGTAGCGCACCCAAACCAGACACGATCGCGTGTTGAGGATTCATCGCGGCTGCAAAAAGATCCATCATGGTTTCAGTCGGATTGCTACCACCCATCACCGCACCCACGATCGGATCTTTTGCGCCTTCTTCTTGCGTCTTGAGCGGGGCTTTATCCAACAAATGGGCCATCATGGTTGCCAGCATTTCGACGTGGCCAATTTCTTCGGTGCCAATATCCAGCAACATATCGCGGTACTTGGCAGGTCCACGGCAATTCCAACCCTGAAACAGGTATTGCATCATCACGGTCATTTCACCAAACACACCGCCAATTAATTCCTGAATTTTCTTGGCGTAGATGGGGTCGGGTCTTTCGGGTGGGGTGAAATACTGTAATTCTTTCCTATGCAGAAACATTCAATCTCTCCTTAATAAATGTGCTGGTTAGCAAACTATTTACCCTGGAACTAATTAGCCTTGGATGAATTAGCCTTGAGCTAAATAGCTACTCAGAATTAAGACTGCATACCCTTGTTTTAGGAGCAGATGAATTTGTTTTAATCAGCCCATAGGGGGCTATCGCTCTCCAACTCTGGAAAGACAAAAATAATCTAAACTACAGCATTTAGAGTGGGTGCATCCCACTTTTGTCACCC
>JANRIS010000102.1:0-28115 GCA_033764685.1 Leptolyngbyaceae cyanobacterium bins.349 | reverse complement strand
AACAGGTCATTCGGGGTCTGGTAGTCTTTGAGTAGCTCATCCAAAATTTCAGGAGAAAAAGTCATAGTACGAATGTCTAGGGTTCAGTAGTTCATTAGATCTCATCTCTGACCCTTTGACACAAACTAATTTACAATCCCCTCAAGTTATGAGCGCGCTGTTCTTTTTGCATCTGAGCATATTCTGGGGTTGTTTTAGGTTCTATATCCGATCGCTCATATCCTCTGACTCCCAATGCTGCCCGACTATCCGCAACTAATTGTGCGAGAGGTACTTTACTTTGACTCAGATCTGTTTTGTGAAAATCTATTTTGCCATCTGGATGAATAACCCAAATGAATAGCTCTTCGTCAGCGACGATCGAGTACTCCACCAACGTCGCCTTATGAGCCTGAGCAATTTGCTGAATTTGTTGAATTGTGGGTGGTTTAGCAATAGCTTCTATTCTGGATGCAACAGAGACATTCCCAATGGAAGCAATCAATGGTTGACTCACTGCATTTGGCGTTTGATTGGCTGTCAACCGTTGGGCTAACAACTCCACAAACGCCCGTGCCCGACCCCGTTCAGCCACTTCTAAGGCAGGTTGAATTTTGTTTTGAGTGACTAGAACTTGTTGAAGCGTATGGTAAGTACGAGCCTGGGGCTCAAAGATCGAGATTTTATTTTGGTTAGTACCGCTATCTACTCGAACAGATTCCCAAAGAGCAACACTAGCAAGCAATTGTAACTCTGCGGCGGCTAAATCTCCCATCTCATAATGGCTAGTTCCCAAGTTACTTAGTGTCAGTGCTTCATTATGTCGGTCTTCAACTTGCTGATAAACGGACAATGCCTGCTGGTAGTAGGCGATTGCTTTGTCATAACGCACCAGCGAGGCGTAAGCAGTACCCAGGCTCACTAACACATCTGCTTCACTCTTTCGGTTTTTAATTTGTTGAAGGATAGGTAAGGCTTTTTCATAATAAGCAATTGCAACAGCATTCCCATATATTGAGAGGGAGCCATAAGACTTGCCCAAGTTCATCAACACTTGTGCTTCGCCGGAAAAATCTTTGATTTGTTGGTAAATAGGCAACGCTTTCTCATAGTAAGTAATAGCTTTTTCATGCTGCGAGAGGAGACGATAGGCTTCTCCAAGATTATTTAGTATGACTGCTTCACCTTCAAAGTCTTGAAGTTTCTGGTAAATTTGGCGTGCCTGCTCGAAATAATTAATTCCTTTCTCATATTGTGCAAGATCTCCATAAACATCTCCTAAATTCGTCAGCGCATTTGCTTCACCTTGGCGATTTTCGACTTGTTGATAGACTAGAAGTGCCTGTTTGTGATACGTGATTGCTTTTTCATACTTTGAGAGAGATGCATAACTAACACCTAGTTTCATCAGTGCGGCTGCTTCACCATTGCGATCCTTAACGTCCTGATAGATCAGAAGAGCTTGCTCACAATAACTGATTGCTTTCTTGTATTGCGATAGGGATTCGTAGGCATCGTGCATTCCCAAAAGAACATCTGCTTCACCATTCTGATCTCTAACCTCCTGATAAATTGTACGGGCTTGCTCATAACAGCTAATCGCTTTCTCGTACTGTGCAAGAATGCCATAAGCGTTCCCTAAGTTCGTCAATGCCTCTGCGCCACCATTTTGGTCTTGGACTCGTTGATAGATTGAAAATGCTTGCTCGTAATAGCCAATTGCCCTAGCAGCCTGTGAGAGACGAAGGTACGACTTGCCTAGACCCATCAGTACTAATACCTCAGTATCGTGGTCTTGAACTTGTTGACAGATTGGAAGTGCTTGCTCGTAATAACTAACTGCCTTGGCATACTGCGAGAGGGATCGATACGCAATGCCCAAACTCATCAGCACCAGTGCTTCACTTGTATAATCTTTGGCTTTCTTAAAAATTGGAAGTGCTTGTTTGTAATAAGAGATTGCTCTTTCATATTGTGAAAGGAGCAGGTAATTAGTACCCAGATCTCTCAGTATATTTGCCTCACTATTCTTAGCTTGAATCTGTTGAAAGATTGCTAATGCTTGGTCATAGTAAGAGATTGATTTTTCGTATTGTGATAGGAATCTATAGGTGTTGCCTAGATTGCCTAATACCGCTGCTTCACCTTTGCGATTCTGGATGGTTCGATAAATAGATAATGCTTGCTCCCAAGATTGTATGGCTGCTTCATGCTGGTTATTCTGAGCCTGTTCAAGCCCTTCCTTCAACAGTCGATCGCCCTCTGCTTTCCGCTCCTGAGTTGTCTGAGCAACAGCAGGAAGTAGGGTATGGGGGAAAGAAAGCGCGAAGGGTGCCAGGATGAGCAGGAGTGAAGCGATCGCCCAACTAGACCACTTGAAATATCTGTTCATATATTATCCCTCGCAGGAGGAAGAGCTAACCCCAATCTACTGCTGTCTTTAGTGATAACTAAGTATTTTTACTATTTTCAAGGCGTTGTTGCACAAAAGAGGAGTTGCGGGCGGGAGAGGCATGATAAGTTTTAATCACCACAACCAAAACGTGCCATGAAACCTCAATACCGCATCCGCAACTGGTCTGAGTATAACGCTGGACTCAAGCAACGGGGAAGCCTCACCTTCTGGATCGATGAGTCGGTTTTGGAGGGATGGATTGACCCGTACTTGAGCGGCAAGCGTGGAGCATCTGTCTACTACAGCGACTTGGCGATTGTGACAATGGCGACAGTCCAGTCTGTGTATCGACTAGCAGGGCGGCAATGTCAGGGGTTTCTCACATCAATCTTTAAGTTAATGGAAATTGAGTTACCCGTACCCGACCACAGCACGCTATCGCGGCGGTTGAGCCAACTGGAGGTGGTTCTACCCGTTGTGCCCAAGGAAGATGCCCGTCATGTGGTGGTGGATTCGACGGGAGTCAAAGTGTATGGCGAAGGAGAATGGAAAACCCGGCAACATGGCATCAGTAAACGTCGCACCTGGCGCAAGTTGCACCTTGGAGTCGATGAGGCAACAGGCGAAATCTTGGCGGCAGTCGTGACCACCAATGATGTGCATGATGGCGAAGTCTTGAACGATGTCTTAGAGCAGATTGAGGGCCAGCTTGAGCAAGTCACCACCGATGGCGCTTACGACCACGCTCATTGCTATGACGAGATTGCCGCACGGGAAGCCAAAGCAGTGATTCCACCCCGTAAAGATGCGGTCATCTGGCAGCATGGCAATTGTAAAGCGCCACCCCATCCCAGGGACGAGAATCTGCGCTCCATTCGCAAGCATGGACGTAAAAAATGGAAACGGGATTCGGGTTATCATCGTCGCTCTTTGGCAGAAACCACCATGTTTCGCTTCAAAGCCATCTTTGGTGGCAATTTGAGTTCCCGTAAATTCGACAATCAAGCCGTTGAGTTGTTTATCAAATGTGCGGCACTCAATCGCATGATTCGTGTGGCTAAACCCGACAGCTACAAGGTTGAAGCTTAATCTCAACTAGGCTCAAGCCTAGATCTATCTCTGTTCTCATTCATGCAACAACGCCTATTTTCAACCTGGTTCAACATTCAGCAATCGATCGACAAGAATCAAGTTATGCAACATTGAGGCTGTTAATGTTTTGGGCGGACTCATATCGGTTGGTTCGGCTCAATGGCGATGTCACCTGATTGAGCAATCAGACAGCATCAATGCAGGCACCCATGCTAATTGCTAACCGCTAACCGCTATTAGCCAACGGTTACAACCCATTCCCAATTAAGATAAACGGTGCCCAGTAGTAGGGGTGAGAAAAATTCCGCTGAGTAGCTGGTAGTGGTTCTACACTAATGTCTGATTTACCCTGATTGGGAGCTTCCTCCTTCCCTTGAATGAGAGCAATTTGTGCCTGTTGCAGTGCGGCTGCTTGTGTGACATTGCCCTGTACCCAATTTTGGTAGAACCGCTCCATTAACACCTGGGTTGCTCGATCGTCCACCAGCCACAGCGAGGACACCACTGCTTTTGCACCTTGCCGCAAAAAGCGATACCCCATAGCCAAAATGTCCTCCCCTTTTGAGTCAGCATTGCTCAGAGTTATATTGCAGGCACTCAGCACCACCAGTTCCAGATTTGCCAAATTCCAGGTCTGAAGCTCATTGAGCGTGAGACGATCGCCATCTCCCAGCAGAATAAATGAACGATCGAGTTGTCCTGGATCCAGGATTATATTGGCAGCCAGATGCAGGACTGTGCGATCGCGCATTCCTTGTTGCAACGCCTCACGGGTTAATGCTTGGTTCAGAAGTAGGGTTGTCCCTGGAATGAGAGCTGCCAACTGTTCAACTTCCTTCTTGGCAAAGGGCATGGCTGGAAACGATTGTTGACGATCGCCGATCTGCACATTCGGCATTGCCTCTGAGACGGCACCTGCTAGCACACGGAACTCCGGTTTACGGTTCGATCGACTACCATCCATGAACGCCATTGACACAATTGTGTTGATCGCATACCGTTCTGCCAACCAGCGCTGACCATCATGTAACGCCGCCAGTGGAATCGACCGCAGCGCTCCATCTGGAGCAAACAGAATCGTTTTTGTCCTTGCCTGAGCAAGATCTGTTGCGATTGGCTGCATCAACAGATTATAGAGGACTTTAGCGGAGGGGCGAGCATCTGTGTTAGGGGATTGGAGCGCTTGCCGGAAGGTCGCGATCGCTTGATTGATTTCTGACTGCTGGATGGCAACAGTACGACGAACCGGCTCTCCCGTTGCGGTTGCCAACAGTAATTCCAGACGATTATCCAGTAGGAACGGATAGAAAACAACGGTACCGGGTTCCAATTGGCGGAGGGTGCGTTGTACTTGCTCCAGCGATCGCTGATCCTGCCATTGCAGTTGCGCCTGTCGCTGACTGCGTTGTAGCTGTTCAGTCTCCTGAGGCGATCGTTCTATCGGTGTAGTGTTAGCACTAACAGCCTGACTCAGTTGAGGCAAGGCTAACAGCATTAACACTGCGATCGTCCAGTTTTTTGTCCAGTTAAGCACCATGTTCATCGTCCTTTCTCAATCACAATTGCAACAGCATCAAACATACTCAAAACTCAAAAATCATCTTTGCCAGTCAGTGCTTTTTCCATTTCATCGGCACTATACAGCACCAATCTCAGAGCCGCCTCCATGACTGCCGGATTTCCATTGCTTTCAATCTTCGCAACAAAAACAGCGACATGTGTAGTGCCATTACTCATGACTTGCCATGCACCTAGTTTCTTTTGAGCACTATCAGCCAGGAGTTGATTAGCAACTTTTTCAGGAATCGCACCATTGGAGCGATAGCCTGGCGAAATAATTTCACGAATTTCTATGTTGCCTAATTTTTCCGTTTGAGAGTTGATCCAAGCCAATTGCGTTCGTCCATTTTGCATTTCCATCCCAACCTTAAAGTCACCATCCTGGTTCACCTCATACTTCAACCCTAATTTGTCCAAAACCGTTTTTACTCGTGGATCACCCGCTTTGTTTGCCCCTGGTTGAGCAGAGGCAATTTGACTGAGCGCAATCAGGGCAGTCATTGCAGAGACGATCGCAAAACGAAGTGTGCGTTTCATGAGAGGTTCCTCTAGTCCAATCAAAATAGTGGTTTGGCAGTTTTTCCCGCCTACTTCTGTATCACTTTCCCGGAATGCAACATATGCAGTTTGCCAATTAATGTCACAGACAGCCCCCCAAGCATCTAGAACAGGGATTATTCTGCTTCTCCAATCAGGGTGAAGGCTGCCCAATCTCTAGGATTGGGATGGGTTTTCATCGTCGTGAGCATTGCTTGTCGCAGAGCTTGGGCTTTGTCAAGATTACGTTCTTTCCAATTCTTGTAGAATTCAGTCATCAGTTCAGCAGTTGGTGCATCGGGGACTGCCCAAAGGGAGACGATGACGCTGGGAACTCCAGCTGTGATAAACGATCGCGACAGTCCAATCACGCCATCGCCTGTGATTCTGCCGCGTCCGGTGTCGCAGGCACTGAGAACCACCAGATCAGCACTCAGTTGCATGTCGAGGATCTCTTCAGCGGTGAGTAAGCCGTTGCTGCGTCCAAAGCGGTCTTCGGGTTGAGTAGGATCAGGAGCGAGGGCGATCGCGCTGCCTAAGCCTCGCTGGTCGTCGAGTAACCCGTGCGTTGCCAGGTGAATGATATTCGCCTGGGGCATCTTTTGAATGATCGCGGCTTTGGTTGCCTGATTGCCGAGGATGGGTTGGGTGTTGAGCAGGGGCGCAATAGCGATCGCTTCTCGTTCGGCTCCGGGCAAGGGTGTGAGGGGTTGGGGTGGTTGACCAGGGCTGAGTGCCACTTTGGGCATGACGGGATTGCCTAAAACGAGCGCTTTATTCTTGCCTGTGGTGGCAGAGCGGGTTGCTTTCAGTTGCCGGGTTTGTTGTAGGACTTGGATGGAGGGAGCGGTGAGGATGGTGTGTTTTTCGATCAGGTATTTGCCGTTGGCATCTTGCAGGGCGGGAAAAGGAACGAGGAAGAGGGAGCCTTGGGGCATGAAGACGACGTGATCATCGGGATTGGTGGGAAGTAAATCGGCGATCGGTTCAATTAGCAGTTGATGGAGTTGCTGAAGTTTGTGCTTTTCTTGTTTTTGCATCTCCTGAAGAACTTCAGGACTCAGAGCAACGCTGATGTCAGATCTTCCAGCACTCCTGACTCCCATTGCATCTCTGGTGATTGAAACAATTTCCCGAAGAGGCCCAAGAGACATCATTACATCTTCTTGCTTTGCGTGAAACGGTTTAAAGTCAACTCTACGAAAAGTAATTTCACCTGTTGGTGTGATTACCCAGATAAAAATCTCTGCCTGAGCCTGGGTATCGATCGCAGGCAGAGAAATACCTGGTAATAAACCAGGTATAGCGACCCTGGCAGGCTTATAAGCAATTGAGTATTGCACAACGGTTGCCTGTTGTGCTTGAGCAATTTTCTGTAACTGTTCCACATTAAGGGACTCGTTTTGAGGAAACTCTGTTGTTGATCGAGAAGAAATGCGATTGTTTAGTAAATCAGCTAAAGCGCGCGCCCGAGATTGTTCAGAAATCTCTAATGCAGTGTTAATTTTTTTTTGAGCAATCAGAGTCTGCTGCAAATAGTCATAAGCTTGCCTCATCCGTTCTTGAAGCAGTACCTTCTCAATGTCTTTACGACCGAGTCGAGAGCGTAAAGAGTTCGCTACTTCAATTGCTTCATGCAGAGTTTTTTCTGCTTCTTTGAAATTTTCACTTAGGAAAAAAATTCTTCCAAGATTGGTTAATAAGCCAAATTCTATCTCGGATTTTTTCTTTCTTTTGCTGATCTCAAGGCTTGCTTGAATATAAGTAAGCGCTTTAGGTAAATCAATCATTAGCGATGAATAAACAGTTCCCAGATTTCCCAGAGCAACCATTTGTGCTCCTTCATCTTTGATCTGTTGAGCAATCACCAGTGATTGCTGTAAATATTCAATCGCTTCTTGTGGCTGTCCAAGACTAAAATAAAAACTGCCCAAACCAGCTAAGATATCAGTTTCTAACTCTTTATCTTTTAGTGATCGAGCTAACTCCAAACTTTGCCTATAAAAATCGTTCGCTTCTTTATACCGACGTAACTTTAGATGAAGAAATCCAATTAACTTCAGAGTTGTTGCTTCTCTAGATTTATCTTGGTTCTGCCTTGAAATCACTAGGCTACGTTGAGCATATTCAAGCGCCTGCTCCTCATCTTCAAGAAACCGATAAACCTGAGCCAGTAAATCTAAAGTTCTTAATTCTATTTGTGCCTTTAAGTTCTGATTCTGTAATTTTTGCGTCACCGACAAACTTTGCTGCAAATAATCAATTGCTTGACCATAATCCTGGATTAGGATAAACACGTCCCCCAAATTATTGAGCGCTATACTCATCAAGTCTTGCTCATTCGTCTCTTTGCCTATCAATAATGCTTCACTGTACAATTCAACTGCTTTTTGATAATTTTCTGAAAGCTTAAAGGCAACTCCTATGTCTATCAAGAACTCTCCTGCTGCTTTTTGGTTTTTCAATTCTTTGGCTATTGCGAAAGCCTTCTGATAGTACTGGATTATTTGAGAGTATTCTTTTAAGGAAAAATAAGCTGCACCCAAACTTTTCAGGGATTCTTTAGACAAATTTAAATCCTTCAAGTCGGTTGCAATTCTCAAAAGCTGCTGGTAATATTCAATTGCCTTCAAGTAATTTTCGAGATTGGAATAAGCATCCCCCAGCCTTCCCAAAGCAAATATTTCCTCATCAATATCCTTCTGAGTACGTGCTAATCCTAAATTTTGCTGAAGATATTCAATCGCCTTTGCATAATCTCTGGCACTAAATAAGGCATTACTCAAATTCCGCAGTGTTTTTCTTTCTGCCTGTTGATCTTTTAATTCTTTTACAATTACCAGGTTCTGTTGAAAATAACTAGCAGCCTGACGATAATTTGATTTCTTGCTGTATGCCAATCCAAGATTTCCTAACGCATTTCCTTCATTTTTGCGATCTTTGAGGCGACGAGAGAGTTCTAAAGCTTCCTGATTAATATCAATCATCCGATTGTATTCTTTCAAGAAGTAATAGGAATTTCCTAAACTAACTAAAATCTTTGTCTGCTCTTCACAGCCTTTGAGAATGCGGCAAATTTCCAAGCTTTGCTGATAATAGATGACTGCTTTTGAGTGATCTTCAAGTTCCTGATAAACATTGCCTAGACTTACCAGCGTTGCTTTCTCTACATGTTGATCTTTCACCTGTTTAGCGATTTGTAAAGCTTCACTAAACCACTCGATCGCTTTCTTATAATCTTTGCGAATAAAATAAACGCTTCCTATGTTAGTTAAGGCGTAGACTTCGAGTTGACGACTTGAAATTTGTCGAAATAGAGTTAATGCTTGCTGTAACAGTGGTAATGCCCCTTCTGAGTCTCCTGCTTGCAATCGCTTTGCACCTTCAAGTAATAGTCGATCAGCTTCTGCCATGCGGGGATCTGTGGGTTGGTCAGTAGCTTGAGACAATTGCAGAGCTTGGCTGGCGAATACGGGTAATCCAGCTTTCACCAAGAGTAGAATCGTTAGGATTGCAACCGAAACCTGAATTTTAGTGTTCATTGTTCTATGAGTAGTCAAGAATTTGCCAACAACAGGGAACAAAACCAGTCACAAACTGCGATCGCGGCTATCCGGGTACCACTTCGATCGCCGTTGAAATCACCGTGATTTGTCGGGCATCTACAGCCTTCACATCACTCACGACGTTAATATCTGAGCGTGTATTTTGGTCGATATTCCCAAGCAAAACAGACATCACACCCAAAGCGTCCTCACCTTGCATTCCTCTGGGTGAAATAGATCGACTGGAAGACACTCCACCGCGATCGGCAACTTCTCGTAACACCCGCAACGCATCTCGCACAGGCTTACCACTTGCCAGCACCAAAATTTCTAAGCTACCGAGAGTCGTGCTGAGGGGGAAACGAACACCGGGTTCCGGCAAAGATAATTCCTGTCCAGGTGCGACTCGTGCCGCCTCTTCCGGCGCATCGTAATAGGGGAACAGCACCCGCAAATTACCCGCGCTACCAATGGACAACACCGCCACATAACGATCGGTGGCAGCCGTATTCTTCATCTTCACCTGAATTTCCGTCCCCGGCTTGAAGCGATTCGTGGCAACCTGCCCCCCTGTTGTCCCCGCCGCAACCACGCCCACTGTAACCGCGCCACTGCCACCACCACTCACAATCACATCCGTCCCACCGATCGCCTTCAAAATCTCGACCGCCAACCATGACCTGAGCCGTGGCAGTAATCGGGTTACTGCATCTGTCACCGATTCATTGGGTGTGCCGAATGTGCCACTCAAAGTTTTCAATCCTGCCGTAAACACGCCCAGACTACCACGGGCGGCACCACGCCGGACTGCGATCGCGCCAGAGTTTGATAGTTATTCGTCATCCGTCCCAGTCGATAATTCATCGCCTGATCAGATGCCACCACCTCCACGCGATCGAGCGTCCGCGATGCCGCTTGAATGGCATCTCGGTCTTTGCCCAACGAGGGATCTAGTCCCACCCGTAACTTAAAGTTTGTGGGTAAGCCTCGCACCCGTTCCCGTAACAACGTTCCTGGTTGTACAGTGGTTGCCGCTCCCGACTTGAGCTTGCCAACACCGACTAAATTCGTGCGACTCTCCTGCTCAATCAACGCTACTTCTTCCCCCCTGTCATTGAGAACGCTAAACAGGGTGCCTTTGCGGTTCGCCTCCAGGCTCCGAGACGAGATCCCCCCCAACCAATAAACAATCGTGCCATCGGGTCGCACCTCACGTACTACCGCTTCCGCAAAGGGCGTTGACGGCTGGAGGAAATAGGTCGGCTGTTTTTGGTTATTCTCCGGGTTTGCCGCAAGAATTGGTTCCTGCGCTACGCCAGAACTATTAGAGACATCGCGAGTAGCTCGTGCCAGGTTTACAAATACTGTGCCAATTCCTTCCTCTTTTGATTGTTGCCACAGATAGCGCGTCAGCAGGTAGGTAAACGCCCCCGCATGAAACATCCCCCCGTCAAACGGAGCATCTGCTGCCAATTGATTGTAATTTGCTGACCCGATCGCCACACCCTTGGCAATGCCTTGCAACCGCAAGTCACTGAACTCCTGCTCGGATAAGTTCAGTTTTTTCATCCAACGCTTTTGATACTCCAACTCAGCCCCCGTGGGGTTGGCATCGTTTCCTCCTAAGCGGGATGGAATCGCCCGAAACAGTAAATTACCGCGCGTCCCCCCGCCCGAATGACAGCAATCCAAAACCACTGTGACATTATCGGTTTGCAGCGCTCCAGTTAGCAAGAACAACGTTCGTCCCATAATGTCCTGCACCTGCTCTGAATTTCCTGTTGCTCGATCAAACGGAACCATCGTGCCATTCAAGCGATCGCGGTTGGGCACCGATTGCTTTTGCCCATTTACGTTCACGATCAGTTCTGGTAACGGGTTCGGATCACGAATTAGAGAGCCATGTCCTGAAAAGTGAAACACAACCATATCACCCGGTTTTGCCTGCTGAATTAAATGTGTTTCAAAGGCTTCTAAAATGGTTTCCCGATTCGGTTTGAGCGACTCATTATCGCTCACGATCACAATGTCTTTGGGATTAAATCCATACCGATGAATCAACAACTCCCGCTGCAGTTCCACATCGGTTAAACACCCCCTGAGCTTGGGAATCGTGCCGGGGTAATTGTTGACTCCCACGAGTAGCGCGAGTTTGCGGGACGTACCTTGAGCCAGAACTTGACCAACGCGACCGGCTTCGCCGCTACCGAAAGGCTTGCCCTGATGGAATAAGTCAAGGTGACTGAGACCAACAGAGGCCAGGGCTGATCCAGCAAATTGCAAAAAGTGGCGGCGATTGATCGGAGGCATATCAAACTTTCCCTATCGTAATCATTGAGACAGCTTATTCTTCTCACACAAGTAAAGCTTCTGTGAGATCAATACCATATCCCTCTCCCCTTTGGAGACTTATGCAACATCCTCTCTTTCACGATTGGCTTTTGCTTGCCAAAATCTGCTGATTTTAACCGGATGTATCACATACAGAATCTCGATATGGCTCATCTGTTCGGTGAAGTATTGCATCCACATTGATAGATCTGCATCTCCTATTAAGTGCACTTCACACTGAAAGTGATGAACGCGATCGCGTTCATCCTTCCAGCATAGTTGTTCCACGTTCTCCGCAACCTGGGGAATTGCTTTGCTAGATACATCAGGTTGAACGAATGAGATTTGAGTGATAAGCGCAAATATTGATGTTGCAACCAGAGTTGATAAACCCAGGAAGGAATTCATCCGGCTTCTCCAAAGCATAAAATAAAATGGGTCTTTAATCACTTAAATTTAGTTCTCTCTTGAATGAAGATTGATATGCATAAATTTATGCTGTCTTACTTTTAATTCAGTTAACAGCAAATTCTCAACTTAATTACCCGCAACTGCACATGTTTCTCTATGAAAGATAATGTAGTAGCCAAAAATTCTAATTCTATATTTGATTCTTCCAATACAGAATTTGCCGCAACTGCAATCGGTGATTCCAGCGTGATGAAGATTGGGGTCAAAAAGGTAACCGTTAAGAACATACCAATCAATGATCTTGTCATTGTTTTGAAAATCATTATCTCCTGACCTTCATCAAATTTCCGAAGTAGCGATCGCTGAATTGTAAGACACTCTAGCTTAAGAGATCAAATTGACTCATTTACTGTTCCCAATCAAGATGAAAGGTGCCCAGTAATAAGGATGGGATAAACCTGTATTCGGTGAGCGTAGGGTTCCGTTGCCTAAGTCAGATTGGGGAATCACATCGGCTCGTGTTGGTGCATCTGAGCCAGATTGAGGAATCACATCGGCTTGTGTTGGTGCATCTTGAGCCGTGAGCTTACCTTTGATAAAGTCTAATTGAACTTGTCGCAGGGCTGTTGCTTTAGTAGTGCCGTTCGCCCAGTTCTGATAAAAGTTTCTCATCAACAGGCTAGTGGCAGGATCGTTCACCTTCCACAAAGATGCAAGCACGGCTTTAGCCCGGTTTTGCAGAAAGAAGGAGCTAATTCCTGCAACTTCTGTCCCATTGGTGTCAGTTCCAACTTTTGCGGTTTCGCAAGCTGATAACACAACGAGATGAATCTTGGAAAGTCCCTTAAGATGTTGTACGTCGGGAATTGCAAACTCGCTGCCATCACCTAGTAAGAGGAAGGAATTGCGGGGACTGCTTGGTTTAAAGACACCATGAGTCGCGATGTGAAGAATGGTATGTCCAGTGATATTTTCTTCAAGGATATTGCGAGTGAATCTCTGATTCAAAAATTTATTGCCGTTGTAGATCCCTTTGGTGTTACCAGAGTTACTCGTTCTGATAATACTACTGAGTTCAGCCGGAACATAGTCGAGGGCACTAAAGCCTGCTCTGGATTCGGAAAGCCCAAAACCGACAACAGAAATACTTTGACGATTGTCTGGCAAACTTGCCTTAGCATCGGTGTCCCTAACTGAAAGGATGTTAGAGACGTTATAACGCTCGATAAGATATTGCTTACCGTCAAACAAAACGGACATGGGAATAAGATTGGTAGCCCGATCCGGTACAAAGACGAGATTAGGCACAGTGTTGTCACGTGCAGCACGATCGCGCAGTTTCTTCAGTTCGGGTTCTAACGGAGCTATTAAGCAGTTGTAGAGTTCCCGACTGGTCGATTGCAATTGTTGCAAATCCCCTCGGTTTGCGAGTTGAGATTGCAGGCTACCCACCAACTCATTGAGCTTGGGTTCCGGCAATGGGCAAACGGTCGTTGCCCCACCCAGAACAGAACCTTCTTTTTCTCCCTTGGTTGCCCATAGAATTTGCACCTTATCGGGGAGCACGAGGGGATAGATGAGCAAGGTATGGAGTTGTGCGTCCACAATGTCGCTGGCATTGCTCGTAAATTCGTCTGTCCTACTGGTAATTTGTTGAGCACGCAGGTCACGGGCACGATCGCGAATCTCTTTAACAAAAGCATCGAAAGCTTTTTGTAACTGGCGCTGCTGCTCTCGCAGGGCTGCTTTTTCAGCACAGTTAGTTTGTTCGCAATTAGCAAGCTTTTGCCCAAAGTCAACCAGGGAGCCGTAGCGATCGCGAATTTGAGTCTCGACCGAGGTCAGTTCGACTTTCCCGATGACGCTAGGAGCACGAGTCCCTTTGGTGAAGTCATTAATTTCTTGAATTTTGAGCAGTTCTAGAACTTGCTGAGCCTCCGACAGTCGTCCTTGAGTAATGAGCAAATCGGCTAATTGACGGTATGTTTTTGAAATCCTTTGAGCATAAGAGTCTTGTTGTTTTCTAGATAAAGTTTTGATGTCATTGCGAATGCTTTCATAAACATTAACGGATTGTTTGTAAAAGACAATCGCCAGTTCTGGTTGATTTTGTTCTACAAATAAACTGGCAAGCTTATTCAAAGCTCGAACTTGCCCATTCCGGTCTAGTTTTTCCTGAGAAAGCCCTAACAAGGTTTGATAGTTTTCCACTGCCTTGTTCATATTCTTGGCTTTCTGGTAAGCAATACCCAAATTTTCAAGTGCATCACGCTCAATGACATAACCACTTGAATCTCTCCTAAAACCGCTGAAATCTCCCCGGATGCGCGTGTTGGGATGTCGAGCTATAGCTAATTGTTGTTGCGAATACTCTATAGCTTTAGCGTAATCACCCAATTCTATTAAAGTCTCTGTCAATCCTACGAGAACAGATGCTACTGCTACTAGATCGTGAGATATCGAGTCTAATGACTTATCGGTATATTTAGCAGAATACAGGGCATTTTTATAATTTTCTACGGCTCTAGAATACTCTTTCCTTGCTTTATAAGCATCACCTAATGCTGCAAAGTTATAAAAATGTCCAGGATGCTCTAGAAGCTTATTTTCTGACAGAAGTTTTAACGCCTGTTCATAGTATCTAATTGCTTTTGAATAATCTGGAGTTTCTTCTGAACCTTTTATCAAAGCAATGTATTTCCTTCCTAGGCTGTAGTACATACCTGATAGCTCATCAATGGAACGGGGACGACCACGATTTTCTAGAGCAACTTTGGCTGCTTGCTCAAAATAATTCCTAGCCTTAGTAAAATCCTCTTGCCTCGCATAAATGTAAGTTAAGCCGTCTAGAAACCTAATCTTTAAACTTTGCTCATATCGTGTCACTCTCTCAGGTGTACTTCCTCGACGCATTAATTTCAGTTCTACCTGCGACTTTTGATTGTACAGATCAGTAAACTCTGTAGCATTTCCTAATTCTGCGTATGCATCTGTTAGCGATTCCAAAAAGTCTACTTCCGCTAACAGATCATTATTTTTGCGTGCAACTTGCAATCCTTTCTTATAGTATTCAGTTGCTTTAGTAAGCTCTTGAAAACTCTGGAACAAATTTCCTAGTTTGCGATATGCTGCCACCTCTTTCTTAAAATCACTTTGCATTTGAGCGCGTGCGAGATCTTCCTGGTAGATTTGAGTTATCTTTTTCTTAAATTCTTCTGCTGTTACTCGATCACCGAATAGGCTATAAATATCTTCCAAAGACTGAACAATTTCTTCCGCAAATCCACTCGATGCTTCTTCAAGTTTTAAGATCTGACTCATCGCATCAACAGCCTTTCCATAATTTGCAAGATTTCGATATGCAAAAAATAAAGCTGTATAAGCAGCGCGAATAGTCGATTTATCTTGAATTTTCTTGCCCACTTCTAATTGAGCCTGTGCATACTCAATAACTTTTGGAAGCTTGTCTTGTAAAGAAGAAATCTCTATAAGGGTCTCCAAAACATAGTTCTGATCTTCAAAACTGCCGCTTTGTCTAGCTACATTGAGTGCTTGTTGACAAATTTGCAAAGCGGAATTTAAATCCCCTTCATGGTAACGACACTCGGCTCGTCGCCGCCTTGATTCCGCGAGAAGAGGTGTTATGGCTTGAACAGGACGAATTCGCTCGCTCGTTACACATTCGTCAGAGGAGCGACTGTACCCAACATACGTAATGCAGTAGCGATCGCCCTCAATTCGCTCTAATTTAGCAGGCCACCAACTACTACCCCACCGCACTTCCACATCATCCCCAACCTTAACAGCAGGTTGTGTTGTTGATTGTGCTAAAACCCGCGACTCCTCAGGAAAGGTTAGAGAAGACAGCGCGATCGCCTGCTTAAACTCTGCCCGTCGATAGTGCTGCTTCGCCGTTTCTAAAAGCTGTTGGATGGATGCAGCCGGTTGCTCCGTTGGAAGTGATACGGATTGAGTTTGGGCAAACGCTTCTTGTTGGGAATTTAGGAGCGGAGTAAAAGGCGCGATCACGCCCGAACTAACCAGCGCCAGAGCCAGAGCAACAGACTTCAGATGAGAGCGCATCGAACAAATCCTCCGAGGGCAAAGAATGCTTTCACAGATATATCACTCTCTCGCCTAAGAGGATATGCAAAAGAATCGATTTGCCTTGATCCAACCGTTAAAATAGTGGCATTCCTCTGGAGTACATTCCTATGAACCAGATTACTGACGAGCGAGTTCGCTGGACAACTTCGGACCTGGAACTGTTGCCCGAAAGCAGCAACCGCTACGAAATTATTGATGGAGAACTGTTTGTGACCAGAGCACCGCATTGGGGACACCAAAAAGTAACTGGAAACACCCATGCTGAACTGAGAGATTGGTCGATTTCTACAGGGCTAGGTGAGGCAGTTCAAGCACCAGGGGTGATTTTCAGCGATGCCGATAATGTGACTCCGGATGTGGTGTGGATTAGCAACGAGCGCTTGGCGAATGGGTTGGATGATGCTGGACATTTGACCCTGGCTCCAGAACTGATTGTGGAAGTGTTATCTCCGGGTGCTCAGAACGAACGGCGCGATCGCGAAGCCAAACTCAAACTTTATGCAGAACGGGGTGTGCAGGAATATTGGATCTTAGATTGGCGATCGCCCCAAGTTGAAGTGTACCGTCGGCAGCAAGCCTTACTCAAACTAGTCTGTACTCTATTCCCCAACGACACCCTCACCTCTCCGCTGTTGCCTGAGTTTAGCTGTTCTGTGGAACGACTATTTCTCTAAACTTTCTGCCGTTCCACCAGTTGTTGAAATAATCCTGGTTGAGCCGCTAATTCGTCAAAGTTGCCCTGTTGCATCAGGCGACCATTCTGCAAAACATAAATGCGATCGGCGTTACGAATCGTACTGAGGCGATGAGCGACCACAATCCGGGTCACTTTCAGGCGATCGAGACTATCACTGACAATCTGCTGAGTCCGATTGTCTAAAGCACTGGTTGCTTCATCGAACAAGAGAATGCGAGGACGCAATGCCAGTGCACGTGCAATTAATAAGCGCTGTCGCTGTCCACCGGAAAGATTCGTGCCGCCTTCGCTAACAACCGTGTGCATCCCCATCGGCATCGCCTCGACATCTGCCGCTAACCCTGACATACGAGCGGCTTCCCAGGCTTCATCCATTGAAATCAGGGCACTACCAGCAATATTTTCAAAGATAGAAGCAGACATCAACCGACTATTTTGTAGCACCACGCCTAATTGCCGCCGCACCGCTTTCACATCTAAACCTGCCAGGTCTTGACCATCAAACGAAATCACACCCGATTCGGGCACATCAAAGCCCAACAGCAATCGCAGAAGCGTCGATTTACCACTACCTGAAGGTCCAACTAATGCGATGAATTCTCCCGGTTCAGCATGGATGCTGACATCATCTAAGTTTAAAGCTCCGTCTGGTCGATAGCGAAACACTACATGATCCACCGCAATCCGCCCAGAAAGTCGTCCAGGATTGGCTTTGCTACTATCCACTTCGGGAACTGCTTGCAGAATCGGTTGGACTCGTTGCCAAATCGGTTGCACTTCCAATAAATCAACGACCACCGTACTGAGGCTGGTTGCGCCGCTGATGAAGATGCCAAACGCCGCGTTAAATGCCAGGAAAGTGGGTAAGGAAAGACCATTGGTAGAGGTGGAAATCAGGTAGGAGGCTGTAATAAATAGCGCCGCCGGGGTAATCGCAGCTAGCAAACTATTCACGACCGTTAGATGATCTTCAATGCCCTGCGTGCTGAGCATCAGTTGGAGTTGCTGCTTGTACTGCTGCCCCCAATAAGCAAAGGCACGCGATTCAGCACCAGCCACGCGAAATTTAGTCACGCCGTTGATCAACTGCATCATCACCCCCAGAAGCTTACCCTGCCGTTCTAAGAGCAGTTTCGTTTTCTTCAACGTGGATCGCCCAGCAACTATCGTGACGGTAATATTTAGGCCCACAACCAGCACCGCAATCAACGCGAGAGGAGTGCTGTAGTAGAACAATAAACCGAGGTTGAGGAAGGAAAACACCCCGGAAAACAAACTTTTGAGTACCGTACTGCCTAATCGTTGGCGAATTTGACTAATGGCAGAGACTCGCGAACTGAGTTCTCCACTGGTGTATTGCCGGAAAAAAGAAGGCTTGAGTTTGAGTAAGCGATCCCAAACGGCTGACTGCGTTGCCGAATCGGCGTAAGTTTCGAGACGCATAATCGCAAAACCCTGAGTCATTTGAAATAGCGTAGAGCCGATCGCGATCGCCGTTAACCCCAACCCCATCTCCCAAACGAGTTGCCGATTGGCGTTAGGAATGGCTTGATCAACTAACAAGGCTGTTGCTTGCGGCGTAACCATGCCCAGTAACGTGGTCACAATCCCAACTACCAGAACAATCCCCACTTCTTTGACATGACCATGAATCGCAAACCTTAACAAGTCAACGGGTTGCAGAACATTCGGGAACGAGCGGTAAAACGTGTACGCCGTCGTCGAAAGCTGGCTAGCAAGAGTTTGACCTACTTTGGTGCGAGTTTGATGGATGGGATCGTAGACCTCATACGTCGCTTCTCCCTGTGGCAATAGGGCGAGGGGTCGCCCATCATCTAGTGCATACATCACTATCGGACCGCAATCTTTTTTCCACCAGTCATCTCGCAAGCTAATTTGCCGGATTTGCAGATGGGATGCACGGGCGATCGCCTCTAAAGGATTCGCCAATCGTCGCCAATCTTCGGATGCTCCGGGGGGCTGAATTGTCACGTCTAATGCCCGCCCCACGGCACCCGAAACCATGAGTAAAGCCGTATCAAAATCAGATGCAACTGGAAGTTCTATTCGTTGCTTAGGCGTTAGCGTTTGAAAAACTCGAATAAATTCATCATTGGTTTTGGTCAGTGATTCCCGATTAATCTGTTCTCGCCGATAAAGTCGTTCGAGTTCTTCTTTTTGAGCCTGCTGGAGTTGGTTAGCTAGCAATTGTCCGAGTAACTGTTGTAATTGCAGTACACCATTGAGGAAAGTGCGAGGTTGAGTCAGGTGAGTATAATGACATCGCTCCAATTCCACCAGAGAATTAGCTTGCAACCAGAGCGCACCGGTCATGGGAAACCATTCCAGATCAGGAGTGAGGGGTAAGTTTGGTAGACCTAACAAGGTACCTTGCCCCTGACATAACCGAATCCAGAATACTTGCCCTTGAGGCGGCTGAAAGACTTCGTTGATGTCTAGAATACCAGAGTTAACGATGGGCGTTGGCAGCGTAGCGGGTGACAGGTTAGACGCAATATTGCAAAGAGCCGTGACCCAGGTTTCTATCGCTGCGATCGCCACCTTTGGTTCCTGGCACAGCCAATCCTGAAAATGATCGGGTGATAATGGCTCTAATGATGTTGTTTGCGACGCTTGAGCAAATAGTTGGCAACTTGAACTCTGGTTCGCGATCGCCATTGGAAACAACACATCACCTGGTTTAGCACTAAACAAGTAGCGACGACGACCTTGAGATAGGGCAAATAAATCGACTGCACCAGATGTGATGCGCCAAAAGCAATCTTGATCATTGAGGAAAATGCGATCGTTGCTTTGTAGAATCTGCGTTTTGAGTGAATTTGGAGATGTCTGTGATTGTATCAGCATAAGAAGTTTTGTGTTTTAGAGTTTAAACTACGCATTTTCTAGCGAACCGCCTTCGCTGCGAATCAGGTCTAAGTAGTGTCCAGGTTGTTGTCGAAGCTGGTCATGATTACCGCGCTGCACGACTTTGCCGCGTTCCAACACAATGATTTCGTCGCAATCTCGAATCGTGCTGAGACGATGCGCCACAATCAAACACGTACAGCCTCGCAGGCGCAAATTTTCGGTGATCAAGCGTTCCGTTTCCGTATCGAGAGCGCTGGTGGCTTCGTCCATCAGTAGAATCGATGGATTATTGACCAACGTTCGGGCAATCTCTAGGCGTTGCCGTTGTCCTCCGCTCAAATTCGTTGCGCCTTCAAGTAAGTCAGCGTTGTAGCCACCGGGTAATGCCATGATGACATCATGGATTGCCGCATCCTGGCAGGCTTGCACCAGATTGTTTTCGGGAATGGTGGTGTCCCATAAGGTGAGATTGTCGCGGACAGAACCAGAAAAGAGTAAAACATCTTGCTCGACCATTGCCAAAGAGTTCACCAAGATCGATCGCTCAATCTCCTGCCGTGTTCTGCCATCAAAAAGAATTTCACCCGCCCACGGTTGATATAACCCGGCTACTAATTTGGCGATCGTAGATTTGCCAGACCCACTCCCCCCCACCAAAGCAACACGCTGTCCAGGTTGCAAAGATACACTGAAATTCTCAATCAATGGCGGAGCCGTGCGATTATACCCAAAAGTCAGATTCCGAATTTCTAGAAAGCCCTCTAACTTTGGTTGAGTGATGGTTAGAGGAAGTGCAGTGGGGGATGCAAATTGGGCTTTTACGATTGGGTCGATTTCATGCTTCAACACATCATCCAATCTTGCCAGATTTCCGGTCAGTTCTTGAAAATCACCCCCCAATTGCACAATTTGTCCAACAGGTTGCATGAATTGCTGCATCAAAGATTGGAAGGCAATCAGTCCCCCAATCGTGAGTGCCCCATCCATCACGCGAAATCCACCCATGACTAACAGTGTCATCACACTGAGACTTGAAAGCAACGTCGGCAGGATACTCATCCGCTGATTCAGTTTTTCCATGTCTTGTCGGGCATTAATTGCTTTGGCGTAGTAACCCGCCCAACGGGTAAAAAAGTCTGATTCGGCTCCCGATGCTTTCAAGGTTTCCATGTTTTGGAGACCCGCGATCGCTTGTCCATCCGCTTTTCCCTGCACTTGCATGAGGCGCATGTTGGTATCCACCCGCTCTCTCGCACCCAGTTGCAACACCAGCAGATTCAATCCCACAAAGAAAATGCTAATCAGGGTTAGCACCCAGTCATACATCCACATCACTGCGGCATAAAACAGCACCATGACACCCGAAATCACCGTTGTTGCCAACTGACCTGAAAGCAGTTGAGCCAGGCGATCGTTGAGTTGTGTGCGATTACTAATTTCACCTGCAAACCGTTGATCGTAAAAACTAATAGGGAGGTACAATAGGTGTCTTAAAAATCGGCTGGACATAGAAATGCCAAACTTTACTTTCAACTGGCGTAACACTTGGAGTTGCATCCGCTTGAGCAATCCAGTTAGCACTGCGGTGATAATCATGACAATCACCAGCGGACGTAACCAATCTTGCCGATTTTGGAGTAGCACCTGGTCGATGAAAATTTGGGAAAAGGCTGGGGTCGCTAAACCCGGTAGGACGAGCAAAAAGCCGATCGCGATACAGAAGAGTAATGACCCCACCGAACTTTGCAACCTTGCCCACAAGGACTTTCGCACACTGGGTTTTTCGCCACCCTGACTAAATTCGGCTCCAGGCTTGAAGGTCAGTACCACACCCGTGAAGGCTTCACTGAACTCACCTAAAGCGACACTGCGAGGACCCGTTGCGGGATCATTTAAGTAGACGCGATCGCGGTAAAATCCCTCCACCACCAGGAAGTGGTTGAAGTTCCAGTAGACAATGTAGGGGGGTTCTAATTGTTGAAGTGCGGGGATGTCTGCCTTAAATCCGTTTGCGTCCAGTTTGTAATTGCGGGCAGCATTCAAAACATTCGACGCTTTACTACCATCGCGGGATACCCCACAAGCCTGACGCAAATCTGCGAGGGATGCAATATAACCGTGATAACCCAAAATCATATTAAGTGACGCAGCACCACACTCAACGGCTTCCATTTGTAAAACAGTGGGTGTGCGACGAATCACTTTCCTACGAATAAACGGATCTTTCACCGCATCCAGACATTGCCGCCAGAGACGAGAAACGGCAGCACCAGAGAGCTTCGGAGCAGAAAATTTGGGTAACGAAAGCGTTTGCATGGGAGTAGATTTAGGATTGACCCGTGAGGGATTTGAGTAAGGGAATAACAAAGGAGATGGGAGCACGTTCTTCAATCGTCAGGTTGACGGTCGTCGTCGTGCCATCAGTAATTTGCTGTGCAGGACCTTGAGAAGATGTCCAGCGATATTGACCCGATTTGTCATCCAATTCCAACTTAGAGAACACGACAATGTAAGATTTGCCCTGCTCCATCAGCGTAGGTAGAACGGCAGGATTCCCCACCAAATGAACCGCCCCTTCCTGGGTAATGCTGGACTGAGAAATGCGAGTCACCTGACCCCAAATCCCACCATATTCTTCTCGTTTGACGCTGGTGGGTGTCATCTGCACCTTCACCCCACGTTGCACCATCGCCTCATCCAGTTTCTTACCCTCCTCAATAGGCAGAAATGTAATCCCTTCTAATTGAGCCCCAGGCTGATTTGCAGCAATTACGCCAATGCCGGATCCAGCTTCAATGCGTTGTCCAGGACTGAGGTTGAGTTCTCGGATGTAGCCATCATGCTCACTGATAATTTGAGTGCTTTGTCGGAGTTGTAGTTCTAGTTGGGCGATCGCATCTTTGGTTTCCTGCATCTCCTTAGCACGTTGCGTGGTTGCCGCTAAATCTTGCTCAGCTTGACTCGCCGCTCGACTATCCAATTCTCGCAGTTGTGCCTCAGACTGTTGCACCTTGTTGAGATTTGCGAGATGCTCCTGCTGTGCTGTAGTTTCTTTGGCATCCAGTTGCTTGAGTTGCGCTTCGACCGCAAGAATATCATTTTGAGGTTGAATCAAATACTTCTGCTTATCCTCAATCAATGAATTGCGTGGGTATGCCCCCTCTTTCGCCAAAGTATTTAATCGTTCCCAAATTTGGGCATACTCAACGGCTTGTTGCCGCAGTTTGCTCAGCCGTTGTTGCAACAATGTTCGTTCTTGTTGAATCGCGGCTAACCCCTTGGTGTAGAGTTCTGGATTCATTGCCTGCACGGTTTGTAAATCCTGCTGAAGAGCTTGGCGTTGTTTCGCGATCGCACTCCGTTCAAAATTCTCTCGTTGTCCTTGAGCCATCTTCGCGGCTTGATCTTGAAACTGTAACTGACTCAGTTTATTTCGAGTTAATTCCAATTGTTGCTTCAGTTCCGTTTGATCTAGAGCGGCGAGCACTTGCCCTTTCGTCACTTTATCACCGACTTTGACTTCCAACTTAGCGACTCGCCCTGTTCCTGGACTCTGTAACGCTCTAATTTGGCTAGGATAGGTCAAGATCCCTTTCCCTGTGACCATAATGGGAATTCTGCCAAACACACTCCAGACAAATCCTGTTGTGACTAATGTACCCAATGCCAGAAGTGACAACCAGCGTTTAGAATTGATAATCTGAATTGGCAGATCCAGTTGTTCCGGGGAAGCAGTTTGCTCTAAAGCTTGTTGCCGAAATAATCGATGCTTAGGTGGTTGTTGATGCTGTGGATTAGTTTCTTTTCCATTTGTTATTTGCACGACCATTCGATTTCTCTCCCAATGATGACTTTTGATTGAATTCGTTGCACCATCCACTCAAAATTGGCTTCTGCTTTAGCCACTTTTTCGAGTAATGGATCGCTTAACTGTCTTTGTGATGTGTGTTGCGTTAAAAAACCAAGTTCACTCAAAATGGTGTGATATTTGCTTGCCATGATGTGAGCAAGAGTGCGGTAATAATGCAACGCAAATTCCTCATCATGCAAAACCTTAGAGAAAATCCGCCAGTACGGAATGGATAGAATCTCGGTATCCCGCTCAGCTTTGACTTGAACGACTGGCATAGAAGAAAAGCCGATAGACTGAAGCGATCGCATTTCACCAAAAATATCGCCTCGCCCCAATCGAGCAATCTCCTGAGCAACAGGTTGCTCATTTGATGATGGTTTCGAGGGCATTAAGCTATTCAAGCTCAACGCACCTTCTAACACAATTTGCAAACTCTCAATCGGACGATTGGCACGCTGAAGCACCGATCCCTCAACCAGTTGGCGACGTTGCCCCACGGTGATGCACCAATCCAGATGACTATCCTGAAGTTCAGCAAACAAGCTAGATGCTTCTTTCACATTGATTTGGTAGAGAACAAGCGGATTCAGGTTGAATTGCTGAATTAATGCCTTGAGGTATTGCATCACCAGGACTGCCTGAAACTGGTAGAAATGGGCGGCAAAGGCGGTGTCCTCAATCAGTTTCTCGTTCAATTGCGCCACATCGATGGATAAAACTGGACAGGAAACAGTCGCTTGCAGCCTCGCCGTTGAAAAACAACTTTCTAACCCAGGCATTTCACCGACACATCCATCTGTACTGAGTTGGATTAACTCTTTTAAGTTCTCTGGATGTTGATGCGGCATTGCGATCGCACAGGGACCCAGCACTAGATAAAGATATCTCGCAGCCGTGTTGTCAGAGGAAGGAATGATTTGATTGGGTTCTACGGGTTGGGTTTTTGCCACCGTCAACAGCCAATCTAGATCAGTCCCACTCATAATGTGAAAGAGAAGGGAATTCATCGCTAAACCTGCTCTAAGTAAATTGTTGAAAGAACCAAACCTCGATCGCCCTAGCGTCCGCCGAAAAGGCTGGAGAATCGAGAAAAAAAGGATGAAAAGTGTTCCATCGATTGGAATGTGCCAGAAAACTGTAAGCCAAAGAGCGATCGCTGCCGTTGTCCTGAAATCGCTAGCTCAGAACAACCATCTCTTGAAGACTCCTGGCTGATACACTCACAATTCTCTTCGCTAAGAAGTAATGTGAATGAGACATTGACAAGCCCACCAGAAATCGCCTCTAATTCATCTTCAGAAAGTTCTGTAATTTGACCTGTTGTAGCTTCAGAAACTAATGACATAATCTTTTGAAGAAGGAATGAAAACAATTCATAGTACAAACGGTTGAGTTAGGAAACGCGATCGCCCCTTGCCCCAACTGGATGGGATATTCGGGCAGAGTGGCGATCGCAAAGCTGTGAAGAGAGCACTCATTGAGGTAAACGGTTGGCATTACAGAACGGGGGTTACTGTAATGCCAATGGCTTTACTGGCAGATATCCCAGGTTTCTCCCGCAAAGCTGCTAATTTCTTCCGTCACCACGGATTGGAAGCTACCAGCCCCTTCAGGACCGGCAAAGGTGCCTTTGGTCATCGCCATCCGGTTACGAGAAAACCCGCTGGTGGAAGACCCGGCATTGCGGGCACCGCCAGAGCAGAGATCTAAATCACCCTCATCGAGAGCAACGAGACCCAAAGTTGCTTGTTCTTCAAGCAGGATGGGAGACATTGATACTTGGTCTACGGTCATAGTTTCCATTTGTAATACAGTCATGAGTTTGCCTCAAGAATTGAATGTGTTTGATTGATTGAGGGGAGCGCTGTTTGCCTTGCCCCCCGCATTAATCAATATCCCTGAGCAACCAGAACACATTTAATTAACCGCTACTGACTCTCACCAATCAATGTAAAAGCTGCCCAATCGAGTGGATCGGGATATTTCGCTTTAGTGCTTAACATCGCTTGTCGTAATGCTTGGGCTTTGTCTGGATTCTGTTGAAGGTTCTTGTAGAACTGAGTCATAAGAAACGCCGTAGATTGGTCAGGCACTTTCCAGAGAGAGACGATAATGCTGGGAACGCCAGCCGTAATCAACGATCGCGAGAGTCCAATCACGCCATCCCCGGTCAAGCGTCCGCGTCCGGTATCACAGGCACTCAGTACAACCAGTTCAGCATTCAACTTCAAGTCTAAAATCTCATCGGAGGTGAGTAAGCCATCATTCACTTTACCCGTGTTATCAGGAGCCAGCGCGATCGCTCCAGGTACTCCCAAGCCTTTGAAGTCATCGAGTAAACCATGCGTTGCAAAGTGGATGAATCGTGCTTGCGACAGTTGCTTCAGAATGTTCGATTTCGTTGCCTGACTGCCAATGATCGCTTTGGTCTTCAGCAAGTCAGCAATCTCTTTTGCCTCCCATTCCGATCCCGCGAGTGGGTTAAGTTGGGTCACACTGCCCCCCGCTTCCGTCCGCACCTTCGGCATCAATGGATTTCCCACCACCAACGACTTCCCTACTCCCCACTCTCTACTCCCTATTCCCTTTTTCCGCTGATGCGTTAACTCCAACACCTGAATCGATGGAGCCGTTTGAATCGTGTGTTTCTCAATTAATGCTGTGTTGTTGGTATCTAATAGAGCTGGGAAGGGAACTAAAAAGAGTTCTCCTTGTGGCATGAAGATGACTCGTTGATTCGGGTCTTTGGGCAGTAGATCGGCGATCGGTTTAATCAATAATTGATGTAGTTGCTTGAGATTGCGGAGTTGCTGTTCTCGTCGTTGTTGTACTACTTCCGCACTGGCAACAATGCCCACATCCGAACGCCCCCTTGCCCCAATCGTCTCACGGCTCTGCTCCACTAGCTTCTCCAAAGAAGCATTTTGCTGCTGCCATAACGGTTTGAGATCGGCTTTGCGGAAGGTAATTTCTCCTGTGGGCTGAATCACCCAAATATAGAGTTCCGACTCTCGTCCCTGAATTCCAGCTTGAGTTTTGATGTCATCAAAAATGATGGAGTACTGCACCAAACTTGCATTTTGGGCTTTAGCAATTTGTTGCAGTTGAGCGATCGTCGGTGGTTTGATGCCCTCCTGACTTCCGACTCCGCTCGGCTGAGCGCTCGCGCCGAAGCCTGACCCCTGACTTCCGATCCGCTTTGCCAACAACTCTACAAATGCCCGTGCTCGCCCCCGTTCTGCAATCTCTAGTGCCACATTCGGTTGATTTTGAGCCACCAAAACTTGCTGCAAGGTGCGGTAGGTTCGGGCTTGCTGCTCGAAGATAGAAACCTTGTTGGCATCGTTTCCGGCTCCCGTTTGTCGCAGTCGTTCCCAAGTGACGATGCTACCTATCAAGATTTTCGCTGCCGCCGCTAAATTCCCTGCCTTGAAGAGTGTTGCACCTAAATTGTTCAGGGCAGTTCCTTCCCCCCTTCGGTCTTTGATTTCCCTGGCAATGGCTAAGCTTTGTTCGCGAAACTTGATCGCCTTACCATAGTTGCCCAAGGATAAGTAAGCATTTCCCAAATTGCCCAGGGCAGTTCCTTCCCCCCTTCGGTCTTTGATTTCCCCGGCAATGGCTAAACTTTGTTCGTGATACTCAATGGCTTTGCCGTAGTTGCCCAGGGAAGAGTAAGCAATGCCCAAATTACCCAGGGATGCTCCTTCACCCAGACGGTCTTTGATTTCCCGCGCGATGGCTAATCGTTGTTCGTGATACTCGATCGCTTTGCCATAGTTGCCCAGGGAAGAGTAAGCAATGCCCAAATTGCCCAGGGCAGTACCTTCACCCAGTCGGTCTTTGATTTCTCGCGCAATAGCTAAACTTTGTTCGTGATACTCGATCGCTTTGCTATAGTTGCCCAAAGAGAAGTAAACTATCCCCAAATTGCCCAAGGCAGTTTTTCCCCCCTGTCGGTCTTTGATTTCCCGCGCAATAGCTAAACTTTGTTCGTGATACTCAATGGCTTTGCCGTAGTTATCCAAAGAGAAGTAAACTAACCCCAAGCCGCCCAGCGCACCTCCTTCTTTTTGCCTGTCTTTGATTTCCCGCGCAATGCCTAAACTTTGTTCGTGATACTCGATTGCTTTTTCGAACTGAGATAAATTATTGTAAGCAAAGCCTAGCTGGGACAGTATCTCTGCTTCACCACGATGATTCTTGTTTGCCTGGAAGAGTGGTAACGCTTGTAGAAAATAGATAATCGCTTTGTCGTACTGCAATAGTGCTTCGTAAGCAAGTCCCAAATGCCCCAATGTCCTAGCTTCGCCATCTCGGTCTTGAACTAGTTGATAAAGCGGCAATGCCCGCTGGTAGTAGGTAATTGCTTTCTCATATTGTGTCAACATTCGGTAAACTTCGCCCAGGTAATTCAATGCCCAAGCTACGCCCCTGCGATCTTGAATAGCTTGATAAATTGCTAATGCTTCTTCAAAAAATTGCTGTGATTCTATGTACTGATTGACTTCAGCGTGCTGAATTCCTTGTTGGAGTAACCGATCTGCCTTTGCTTTGCGTGCGTCGGAAGTTTGTGCCTGGGCAGGAGAAGAGGTGTAAGGAGATTTCTAGGAACAAATCTACCCGCCAGCAGGTCGAATCAGGATGTCCCATTTGGGTAAATCTGGATTGCGCTCCAACCGAATCTCAATCTCACGCATTGCTGTTTTTGAGAGTGAGATTCCCTTTGCATAGGTG
>JANRIS010000100.1:0-10335 GCA_033764685.1 Leptolyngbyaceae cyanobacterium bins.349 | reverse complement strand
GCTTCGACAAATTGCTCAAATATCGCACTGATCATCTGGCATTCTCCCATCCTGGTTCTGGCTCCAAAATGACATCAAAATCCAGATGTAGCCATCATTGCCTTAGATAATAGTACTGATGCTCACCTTAACAGGGGTAGGTGGATTACTTGTGCGATCGCTACAGTGAACGAAAGGAGAAGGGGGGATGCTGTGGGAGCTGGAGGGGAAAACCCTCCGGCGACCCGATTAGCCCTCTGACTCGCAACCTACAAAGGTTGCCCTTTGCACTTCAGTTGATCGCGCTTCACGGTTTCATCCTTTGGTTTACCTTTGATCGCCACTGCTCTTTCCCATTCTGGCACAGTGCTGAGTGAATAACTTGGCTTACAAATGCCTATTTTTTAAGCTTGCTGCTTGTAACGCAGCAATTGCCAGTTGAGTGCGATCGCGTAAATTTAGCCGATTCAGAATGTTAGTAACATTGTTTTTGACCGTTTTCTCAGAAATATAGAGAGCCTGGGCGATTTCCCGATTACTTGCGCCCTGCACAATCCAATTCACAATGTCTTGCTCGCGTGGGGTTAACTGCTGCCAATCCACATGGTAATCAGTCGTGCGATCGGCTGAGTTTGGTGTCATCGATTGCTGAAAAACTGCACCAGACAACCCCGGACCAATCTGGGTATAACCCTTCAGCGCCAGGTGAATTGCCTGGGTCAATTCCTCAAAGGGAGTATTTTTTAGCAGATAGCCCGCTGCTCCCACCTGAAGTGCCTGGGTCACGTATTCCTGGTTGGGAAAAGTCGTTAGCACCAGAACCCGAGTTTTAGGAAACCGTTGACAGATTTCACGAGTTCCGGCAACTCCATCCACAATGGGCATTTGTACATCCATCAACACCAGATCTGGTTGCAACTGTTCTACCAGTTCCACTGCCTCTTGTCCGTTGCTCCCTTCTCCCACCACGGCAAACTCTGCATCGGTTTCGAGCAACGCTTTCAACCCACGCCGAACCAGACTTTGATCATCCACTAGCAATAAACGAATCATAGTCCCCTACTGTTTGATTGGTAGACAAACCTCAACTTGGCATCCCTGTTCATGTGCTGAGATGATTTTAATCTCCCCTGCCAGAGCTTGTACGCGTTCCCGCATTCCTTGCAAACCGAAACCAGTTGTGTTTTTTTGCAGATCAAAGCCTTTACCATTATCCGCGATGGTGATTTGAATATGTTGGTTACAGTGTTGCACAAGTACAGTTACGGCAGTGGCACTGGCGTATTTGCAACAGTTGGTCAGGCTTTCTTGCACAATCCGAAAAATGGCAAGGTTGTATGCCTGGGGTAAGGGGTGAGCCAGGTGAATATCCAAAGCCGGTAAAACGCCAGTTAAGCGGTAGAAATGATCAACCAGGGTTGCGATCGCCTCCGTCAGAGGCTTTTCCCCCAGAGGGTCGGTCCGTAGAGTAGCAACGGATTGGCTGACCTCGGCTAGAGTCTGTGCGCTCAGTTGTTTTAATTCCAGCAGCAGGACTTCGGCTTCAGTGGGTTTAGTTTTCAGCAGACGAATTGCGGCTTCCAAGTGAAAGTTAAAGGCTGTGAGGGAATGACCCAGGGAGTCATGAATGTCACGGGCAATTCGGTTGCGTTCCTGCATTGTTGCCAACTCTTCTATTTTCAAGGCGTATTGTTGTAAACGCACATTTGCTTCTGCCAACGCATCACGGCTTCTGCGTTCCGTTATGACTGCGTCTACTAATAACTGCAAAAACAGAATGACTAATCCAAAAATGAGCAGGGAACCAAACCAGAACACTCCCAACTGATTCGGTTCAATGTGAAAGGGATAGACTCGTCGATTCAACAGACAAAAGGCATAGGTAACAAAGGTCAGGACAGTAATCAGGGTGCGATCGCGCCCTTCTAACAAGACACAATTGCGAATTACCAGAATAATGAATAGCAATTGGAATAGGGGAATCTGTCCCACCAGTGCCAGCAACAAAATCAAGCCAAGTTCGGTGGCGGTATAGAACCATTTCTGCCACTTAGAAGTGGGTGACGCCCATCCGAGTGCGGCAAATAAAATCACTCCCAGTTCATTCCAGAGGGAAGATTCGAAGGGGTAGGAAAGGCGAGACAGGGGCACCACTGCCAGAACAAAGCCCAACAAGAGCCATTCCAGCCACAGGAGTAAGGGGAGCGGGAAGGATCTGGATAGGTGACGCAATCTCATAGGATTCGGCAACGTTTTATTCTCTACTGTAGAGCTTGTACGGCGATCTGATCGGGACAAAATCCCGGTTAAGTTGGGACGTTGTGCTCTACTACCAGCGGTTATGCTGCTTTTACAGTAAAGACATCCACTGATTGTAAGGAGTAAATTGCAATGCACAAAGGATGGATGGCGATGATGTTTAGTATTCCGATTGTAGTTGCACCAATGGTTACAACCCTTGCACAGGCGGAACCTGCTTCTCTGACTCAGTTATTTCCTGCCCTGGTGGGAATCCAACTTTCCCCAGAACAGCAGGCACAACTGGCAGCGTTAAATAACCAGACATTGGCTCAAATCCAAAGCGTGCTCACCCCTGAGCAACAAAGCCAGTTTAATGCAGCTCTCAGCCAGGGCAAAGGTATGCAAAATGCCCTTTCGTCTGTCAATTTATCGATCCGTCAGAAAAGGCAATTGCGCGGTCAGTTGCAAAATACCCGCTCCCAACTCAACCAAATATTGACTCCAGAGCAACAACAACAACTGTCTAACAATGTACAGACTCTACAAAATCAAAACCGCTAAATCAGTTTGGTGTTGCTGAATCAACCGATGAACTTGGATCACAATGAATTGGAACTAAGTTTCAATTCATTGTGCTATTCAACACCGTTTTGGTTTGATTGCGATCGCGAACAACAATAGGAGGAACCATCATCAACGCTTTACGCCCACAAATCACCTGCTTGCAATCTAGGAGAAACCAATGCTGAAACGGCTTGAAGAGCTGAACCGTATGGTTCGCAATCTATATTCTGTGACAGATTTGCTCAAATCGATGGGGCAGAATACTGACAGCGTATTTGACATTGAAGATAACTTTCGGGGCAGCAATCAGATAAAAGTTTGTATCGATCGGGTTAAGGCTATCCCTGAAGCGCGTGCCATGATGGAAAGTCGTTACATGGGGCCAGAGATCGATCTTGAAGCCCTATCTCAATTGTCCTGCGGCACCCTGGGCCATACTTATGCCACGGTGATGAAGACACTGGGCTATGACCCAAATTTCTTCCGCCAGCGCGAGATCGAAACGGATGAAGACTGGTTGACCATGCGCCTTCGCAAAACCCACGATCTCGTCCACCTGGTGACGGGATTTGGGCCTACAGGTGGAGAGGTGGGTGTGCTCTCTATTCAAGCAGTGCAAATTGGTTATCCAATGTCTGTAGTGCTTCAGGTGGCCAGCATTGGTATGGCGCTGAAGCAACAACCGGAAAAACTTCCAGATTTAACGCAGCAAGTAGCGAGAGGCATGGGGATGGCAATCCAAATGAAGCCGCTCATTGCTCAGCGATGGGAGGACGGTTGGGATAAGCCTCTACATCAGTGGCGTGAGGACTTGAACATTACGAATCCGGTGATTGAGGAACCCTACAGCATGAAAAATCGCTTGCCCAATCTCGCTCTAGATTGGTAAATGCATTGTGTTATGGATCGGCCTTTCCGTTGACAAAGAATCTGCGTGGGGCGAATCCGTTAAGGATAACTGTCTAGTTTTAACAGATTCGTAATGACAGTACCGCACCACTCAATGGAAATACCTACACCACCTCGACCCAAAACTGCTCAACAATTGTAACCACTCCCTCTGGTTCACGTACCTACACTCGGCATCGTTAAGTGAAGTGATGAGGTGGTAGGCACTAGAACTGACATCCGCCCCTATCCCACCACCTGACTCTTCGCTATCCCCAGCTTCCCCCCTTTTCCTATCCCCCCTTTTCTTCCCACTGGTTATGCAATACGTTGTCACTCATCATCTTTACTGGTTCTTTTTTGGATTAATTCTGGTTGAATTTATCTTGATTCAGCGCAGTCACCGCTATCGCTATTCCTGGAAAGAAAGCCTGGCATCTCTGGGAGTTGCGATCGGTCATGGAGTGATAGGGGCTATGTTCAAGCCAATTCTCCTGGCTCCACTACTGTGGGTATGGAATCAACGGTTATTTACCTTGCCCCTCAACAGTGTTTGGGACTTCCTGCTGCTGTTTATTGCAATTGAATTTTTCTACTACTGGCATCATCGGGCAAGCCATCAGGTGCGCTGGTTTTGGACAACTCATGCAGTCCATCACTCTGCAAAGCATTTGAACCTGTCTGCGGCATACCGTCTGGGCTGGACAGGTTTATTATCGGGTTACATCCTGTTTTTCCTGCCCCTGGTCTGGTTGGGGTTTCACCCGATCGCCCTCCTCACTGGTTTGTCGCTGAATTTGATTTACCAGTTCTGGATTCACACCGAATTGATACCAAAACTGGGAGTTCTAGAGTGGTTCCTGAATACCCCCTCCCACCATCGCGTCCACCACGCTGCCAATTCGGAATATATCGATCATAACTATGGCGGTGTTCTAATTATTTTCGATCGCTGGTTTGGTACATTTGCCAGTGAAGCTCCAGATTGTCCTGCATTCTACGGATTAACTCATCCACTCCGGTCTTATAACCCTGTGACTATTGCCTTTTATGAGTGGAGGAGATTATTTCAAGACCTGGTAACAGCCAAGACTTGGCGCGATTGTTACCGTGTGATCTTAGGGCGACCTACCTAATCAGCTATAAGTTTCCCAGAGGTTGAGTGTTGTCAAATAATATTTCAAGGTTTTGTCTCCCGACAACCTGAGCGGGCTAACGGTCGCGCTCACCGGACGCAGGCAAGCTTTGCAACTCAGCTAAGCAATTTAGGCGTTCCAGTGCAGCGCGGTTGTTAGCCCGGTGCTCTCGGCCAACTCCACAACTGAGTGAAACACTAACTCACTGCTGAAGCTGTAGAGTTACGCTTGAGTATTCCATCTTCCATGTGAACAATGCGATCGGCAACGTCTAGAATCCGGTTGTCGTGCGTCACCAGCAAGATTGTGCAATCTTGCTCCTTCGCGAGGGACTGCATGAGATTAACGACATCTCGACCCGATTTGCTATCCAAAGCCGCAGTCGGTTCATCGGCCAGTACCAGTTTGGGGTGACTCACGAGGGCGCGGGCGATCGCCACCCGCTGTTTTTGTCCACCCGACAAATTATCAGGATAATAGTTGATTCGATCTCCTAATCCAACGTGTTCAAGCATCGCGATTGATCGCGCTTTCATTGCTGCTAGAGACAGATCATGATGCAGTTCTAAGCCCATTTTGACGTTTTGCAGTGCAGTCAAACTGCTGTGCAAGTTGTGGGCTTGAAAAATGTAGCCGTGGTGTTTTCTGGCTTGGGTGAGTTGTTGAGCGGTTGCCCCACACAATGCTTGTCCCAGAACTTGCAAACTGCCAGATTGAGCAGACCGCAATCCGCCAATTAACGTCAGCAGTGTCGTTTTCCCAGACCCGGAAGGACCCGTCATGATCACAATCTCACCGGCATCAATTTCGAGATTGATGTCAAACAAAACTTGCTTGCGGAGTTGACCTTGACCAAAAGCGTGATCGAGATTTTGAACAGAAATTGCGATCGCCATACTCTTTTCCTGGAACAGGAGTTTCTAAAACATATCGGCGGGATCGGCAGACTGAAGTTTGCGAGTGGCGATCGCCCCTGAAAGCGCACACATCACAAACGTCAGGATAAAGACCTGCACTGCTCTGGCGGCTGTCATAGAAATTGGCAGAGCCGTTGCACTCGCGGCTACCGCATAGAGCCCCAGCGGTAAAATGGCACCTGGAATAAATCCGAGCAATGCCAGGATCAAGGCTTCTTCAAACACAACACCCAATAAATAGGAATTCCCATAGCCCATGGCTTTGAAGGTTGCGTATTCCTTGAGATGGGCGTTCACGTCGGTTGAGAGCACCTGATAAACGATGACAACGCCGACCACAAACGCCATTGCCGTTCCCAATCCAAAGACGAATCCAATCGGGCTCGCCGTTCTCCAATAGTTTTCCTCAAACTCCACATATTCCTGCGCCGTCAGCACCCGCACATCTTCGGGTAAATGCGCTGCTAAGTCCGCAGCAACTTGCTGGGGATCGAAGCCGGGTTGCACCTGCACCAGCCCCAAGCTAATACTGGCAACGTCTCGTCGGGGAAACAGACGGAGAAAGGTTTGATCGCTCGCCATCAAACTCGCATCTGCACCAAATGAAGCGCCTAACCGGAACAGTCCGGCGATCGTTAACGTGCGTCGATCAACTTCCGTCGTCACGACTTTTCCTTGATCCACTTGGGCGATCGCCTCTGTATATTTGCCCCTGGCGCCCCGATCGAAAAGAACCGTGTCGGGCAACTTCAGTTTGTCGAGTTGTTGGTTGACTTCCGGTAGATTGAAAGCTGGCTCATCGGGCGCAAAACCCAATACCTGAACGGTCGCATTGAGGCGAGTTTGAGGGTTTTTCCAGGTAACGGTACCGATGTAGAGCGCAGTTGCCGTTTTAACCCCTGGAACATCTCTCGCCTGGAGTAGCCGCCGGCGTGAAAAGGTAGACATATTCTGCAAATTCAGAGCTTTGGGGCTGAACAAAAAAATGTCGGCTGACATCGCGCGGCTGACGCTGGTGTTGCTGTCGTAGAGTGCAGCCTGAAAACCAAGCTGCATGAACATCAGGACATCGGCAAAGGCAATTCCCGCCAGCGCAACCAATAAGCGACCTTTTTCGTGACTCAGTTGCAGCCATCCTAGCGGAGTACGGCGCTGAAGTTGTTTGAGTTGTGGAATGAATCCAATCATTGTTCGATCACCACCTGGACTTGCAGATTTGTGAATTTAGCCGCTTTTTGACTGGAGATATCATCTAAAGCGATATGCACCTCAATCACTCTGGCATCAATATTGGCGCTGGGGTCCGTGTTAATAACCTCCTGGCGGCGCACTTGAGAATCGATTCGCTCAACCGTTCCCATTAGTTCATCTGGAATTGGAACACTGATGACCCGAACTCGTTGCCCAACTCGGATTTTGCTAATATCACTTTGATAAACTTCGGCGATCGCCTGCATTTGCTGCGTCTGTCCAATCTCAACAATGCCATCCGTTGAGACCACTTCGCCCGAGCGGGTGTGGATATCCAACACTTCCCCAGCACTGGGAGCGCGCACGACGGTTTGATCGAGACTGGCTTTCGCTTGGTTGCGGGCGGCGATCGCCCCATCGACTTCTGCCTGCGCCGAACGCACATCCACTGGACGCACTTCTGCAATTTGATCCAGCGTTGCTCTAGCGCTATTCAATTCTGGCGGTGCCGTCGAACGCAGCCGATTGAGATTGACTTGCGCTTCCTGAACAGACTTTTGGGCGGTGTCTAAGGCTAAACGTCTGCGATCGCGTTCAGAAGCTGAAATTGCGCCTTCCTGATACAAGGATTGATAGCGGTTAAATTCAGTCTGAGCGTTTTGCAGTTCCGACTGTAACCGAGACACAGTGGCGGCTTGCGCGTCAATATTGCCCTGCCGTTCTGCAATCAATCGATTAATTTCGGCTTGTTGGGCATTGATTTCGCCTCGCTTTGCGCCCGCTTGAACGATGGCTAACCGGGCTTGTGCCACCTTCACCTGCTTCTCTGCTTCTTCCAGGGCAGCCTGGCGCTGATTGTAGGTGTCTAGGATCGCAATCACTTGACCTACCTGGACGCGATCGCCCTCTTGCACCAACAACCGTTCGACTCGATTGCCCTGATTGGAAGTGGGAGCCGAAAGCTGAATCACTTCACCGCGTGGCTCTAACCGTCCTAATGCTGTCACCGTTTGAATCACAGGCGTTGCTACAGGAGTAGCTTCCTCCTGCTTCACGGCTGCCATTCGCATCGCACTGTAGGTGACTGCACCGCCGAGGCCTAACGCGATTATTCCAGCGATCGCCACACCTCGTCGAGAAATCGACTTAATCCATGATTTCCGGTCTTGCAGCGTACTCTGCATACGGGATGAACTCCTGAGAATGAAAAAGAATCGCTAGGTGCCCCAGGCCAATCACTTGAAACAAGTATGCGCTGATTTGAGTGGGTGAAAAGATTTCCCAGAGAGCAGCGACGTGATTGTCAGGACGCAGCAACACACCACCCAACAACTGCGTTCACCCTAAACTAAACCGACTAGTTTAAGGTGTGTTATTAAACTAAACCGATTGGTTTAGAATGTCAAGATAGAATCAACGATTCAGTCTTGAGGATGATCGAATGGCATGAAGCAAGCAAAACCCGAGCGCGTAGACCGACAGCTTTCACCCGAAAAAACCGCAGCAATTTTAGAAGGGGGAATGCGAGAGTTTTTGGCGCATGGCTACGCCGCCACGAGCATGGATCGAGTGGCGATCGCCGCAAAAGTTTCCAAAGCCACTGTCTATACCCACTTTCAAGACAAAGAAAGCTTGTTTATTTCGCTAATTCAGCGTCTCGTGGAGCAAAAATTTCAATCCATCTTTGGGGCGGCAGAAGATCAGCTTCTGCAAATGTCTCCCGCAACGGTGCTGAGAACCTTTGCCAACCGAGCCTTAGATATTGGCACTCACGAGCCACAGTTTTTGAATTTTATGCGACTGATATTAGGAGAGTCAGGACGATTCCCACAATTAGCTCAAGCATTTGTTCGCAACATTGAGCAATCTGCCTTCAGAAAACTCTGCCACTATTTCACCCATTGTCCACAGCTTCAGTTCTCCGACCCGGAAGCAACCGCCCGCGTTTTTGTTGGGGCAATCGTGCATTTCCTGATTGTGCAAGAAATGTTGCATGGGAAGGATATTATGCCGATGGAGCGCGATCGCCTTGTTGATCGCTTAGTGGACTTGATTGTTGAAGGAAGTTCCTGCAGTGTCTCTGAAAGAGAATCACCTCTTACAGACAAACTCGCCAGCACTCCTCAAACTGAGAACTGAGGGCTAACGCTTAGCTCAACGGCAGCAGACGAACTTTGCACCCCAACAGACCATCTTACGGCGTTCCGGTGCAGCGCGGTTGTTAGACCGCGCCGCTTGTTGTATCACTTGGGCAACGCTTTGACTGTTACAATGCCACCGCTGATTGTCTGAATACAAACTTCATAGCCATACAACAACCCCACACCAAGCAGCGGATCTGTGTCTGACTCGTTTACTTTGATTGTCCTAAACTCTCCGTCCCAGATGATGGTTGCTGAGTAGACATCAAACATTTGGGTACTGCCATCGCCAAGAACGCCCTCTTCGCTACCACGCCAAGGTAGATTTAGCACTGCGATTGTAGAGGGTGGTAGAGTCAGACTCCCTGTATAACCTGTATCAATTACTGCATCAATGACGATTCGCTGTGCTGCTAAATCACCCACGACGACGCGAAGTATTGCTTCGCCACTCGCATTCACAACTCCTGTCATCATGCCTCGTCTGCCGTCCCATGCCAGCCGAAGCGATGAACTCCACGGTGTCCAATGCGAATAAACCAGGTTTGGGCATCAGGGCATCTCTCCAAAAGGCGATCAGAGGCGATTAAGGTATCATCATCAACCTCAAATGCCCCTGTCTCAATATCGATCGCCACGATTTTGCCAAAGTTATTTGGCTCGACTTGTTGGCGAATTTGAGACTCATAGAGTTCTTTGCCGCGTCGAGCCAATTCTTCTTTGGGATGGCGACGTTGACGAACTGCCATAAGGTGACCTCGTTACGACCTAACTACCCCATCTTAGCTTGGAGGCGCGATCTACACCTGCTTCTCTTGTGCCTCGTTCCTGCGCTTACGCCAAAGATTGAGTCCTAGCCCAATCAACCCTGGCAATAAAGCAGGTGTGGGAACTGGAGTTGCATCACCGGAGAAAAAATACGTTCTATCACTGGCAGAAGTGTAGCTGACACCTTCAACTAGCAGAGTTAAGTAGTAATTGGCAGTATGTGAAGCGTTCGCGATTGAGTAGTCTGTGTCTATTGGTTGATCTGGCCAAGATGCAAAAGCCATAGCAGAAGCAGAAACCCATAAACGACCTTCAATGGTAGATATCCCTCTTCCATTCTTCTAGCGAGGAATAAATAAAATAGAGATATAACGCGATGTGCGACTAATCTTAGCCTGTGACAAGATGCCCGAACTGCAAAGGCTCTGGGCTATAGCGGTTGAGCCAGCGGCAGACGGTATGCGCCAAGAGCTTGCGATTCATTCGACTGGTTAAGTGCCACAAATCTCG
>JANRIS010000099.1:0-3575 GCA_033764685.1 Leptolyngbyaceae cyanobacterium bins.349 | reverse complement strand
GAGCCAGTCGTCCACACAGCAATAAACAGCGATGATAAACTCTTCGATAGTATACATACTGTCCCACAGGTCCTAGAAATGTTGTACTTCTAGCTTCGTCCTGCGGGACTTTTTTGGCAAAACCTTAGTCGCACATTGCGTTAGTTAGGGTTGACTGGGCTGGGGCTGGCGATCGCTCAGGAATTCAGTTTTTGGGCAACAGCGGTGTATTGGGATATCAAAGGAGAGTAAGACATGGTATTTGATCGACCCAACCGTCCGGGGCAAGCGCAGAAAAAACCTGCTACCAGTCCTAATCCAGCGACCCAACGAGCAGATGCAGGAAAACCGAAGAGGGTGACCTCAACGGGTGGTGGTAGCTCTGGCGGTCGTCCACGGGGTGGAAACGGCGGTGATAGTGGTAGTGGGAATGGCAGTGATCGCCCCACTCCATCGCCCTGGATTGGGCATCCCCTTGATCCCACGCCGAACCCTGATCATGCGGCTAGTTTTGTGGAATATCTGCGCTGGATGCGATCGCCCGATAGCCCCTACAAAGACCCAACCAAAGTGCAGATCCTCCAGATGGCAGAGGAGAAGGCTAACTATCGCGATCGCTTGATGCAATTGACCAACCGCACCAAGTTGATTGCAGGGGAGCAAAATACCTTTCAGGCGAAATGCCTGTGGCGTATCCGAGTCGGTGGGCATCGTGGACCCGAAAGCATTCTTCTGCCTGCTTTTGATGCCCTGGGTATGCCGTATATTCCTGCCAGCACCCTGCGCGGAGTTGCCAGAACACAAGCGATTCGGGAACTGATGACGCAGGAAAACCTATCCTGGAAACGGGCGGAGGAGTTTGTTTCTCGCCGCTACTTTGGATACCTGGATAGCAAAAAGCCGGAAGAGCGATCGGGCAAGGTCATCTTCCTGGATGCCTACCCGCTGCCCCAGCAATCAGGAAATGGCGGTGGTTTAGCTGTGGATATGGCGAACAACATCTGGTCATGGGATACTGCCGGACGAAATTTGCGCTATGACCCCAATCCCAATCCCTTCCTTTCCCTGGAAGCAGCCACGTTCTTGATTGGCATTCGCTCTACCAGCAAGGGCGATGAGGAAACACTTGAGAAGGTCAAGCAGTGGCTTAGCCGGGGGCTGCAAGCGGGGGTTGGGTCTCAGGTGAATACAGGGTATGGCAGTTTGGTCAGGGCTGGACAGGCTGATCTTGCAAATGAATTCCTGCGGGTTGAGTTTACGTTAGAGGGGCAACTGATCCACGGCAGGCAGAAATTTACACAATGGAACTGGAGCGATCGCCGCAATGAGTGGCAGATGCGGGGTGCCCCTGATGCTGAAGTCCGCCCAGTTGCTTTTAAGTCAATGCTGCGTTATTGGTTTCGAGTCTTTGCTTTAGGGGTGTTGTCATCACAGTCGGTACAGCAATTGGAGGGAAATCTATTCGGAGCCATCAACCCCAAACAATCCTGGGGCTGGATTACGGTAAAAATTGCGAATGGACGAGTGGTGCAACGGGAAGCCCGACCCAATATCCAGGGTAAAAGCGATCCCTGTGGAGAACAGACAGGACAGTTGATTCTGGCTGGCTCGTCGGCAATTCCCAGCGACCAGAAGACCAGTATCGAAGCACTTCTAAAAAACTTGACCTGGATGATGTTCCATTTAGGTGGCGTTGGGCAGGGAGCCAGACGACCCTGTTACTCTCGGTCGAGTCCCCCTTGGTATCGTGGTTCTATGTTGGATGTAGACAGTGATGAAGAGTTCTGGCAGCGACCTGAGACCGTTCAGGAATTTCAGCAGTTGTTTCGGAAGCGATTACAAAAGTTTTATGCTGCTCTCAGCCATCTGACAGGGACAACGATTCGTCCACAATCAGTACGTGAAGCCAAATCAGTGACTCAAGCGCATGAATGGGCAGAAGCCGTTGATCGAAATTGCCAGATTCTTGTGGTGAGTGAAATGAACAATCACGAGAAACCTCTTGCCTTAAAAGTTTTGCACGATCTATTTCATGAATTGGAGAAAAGCAGTCTCACCAAGGCAAAGAATTTATGTGGACATTCCAAAGCAGATCGTATTCACACTGCAAATGGAGTCATTGAGCGGAAAGCAATTCCCTCGCCTATCTGGATCGCTGATTTGGAAAATTATCAGGTGGTAACTGTATTTGGTGCCATTCAAGAGCCGCGCAAACGCTATCTAAATGAACTGCGTCAGCGTACCTCACGTCAAAACTACGCTCAAATCTTTCCTTTGGTTTAAAGAGTATGCTGCTGCAACATCAGTTAAAGAACCTCAAGGCAATTTCGGAAGCCGCAATTTTAGTAGCGAATATTGGTACGTCGGATCTTTCGATTAAAGTGGATGACTATTACTTGCCGATCGGGTTTGACCGAGAAGAGCGGAACTTGAAGCCGCCGGAAAGCGTTCAGGCTCTCTGGGAGCACCGGACGAAGAAAGTGCGGGCGATCGCTCAGGCTGAACTAGGCATTGACCTGAGTGGCAAGGACGATCGCTCCTGGTTTCGGGCGGTTTCCGGAGAACTATGGGAACGGTATCAGCAAGCGCCTGAAATCTGGCATGAGCGAATTCGGATCGGGCGACTGTTGGGGGTAATTCAGGCGGCGCGGCAATCTGCGCCCGTGCTAGATATTCATCTGGTGGTAACGGATCAGCCTCCGAGTGAAACCGAGGGCTATCCATCGGATACCCGACATGCTTTTGATATCATCCAGTTCTGGTTAAAACGCGAGTTTCCTAAGTTGATGAAAGACTCTAAGCCGCAACTGCGTTTGACCAGGGAAGCGATTACCTTTAAGGCAGTGAATCAAGATCTACTGTTTGATTACTACGATCGCCTGTTGAATCAGTTTGATCCTGATCAGGCGATGTACATTAGCGTGAAGGGCGGCACACCCCAGATGCAGACGGCGCTGAAAATTCAGGCGATCGCGACGGCGGGAAAAGTACCCATCTTTTTAGAACCGCAACCGCATGTAATGCGAATTTTGGAGGGAAAAGCGTCGGAGTGCGATCGGGTGGCTTACTGGCGCTATCAGCAATCGCAGACCTACCGCTCGGTGCGACAACTATTGATGCGCTGGGATTTTGATGGAGCGGCGACGCTTTTGACCGAATGGAATCAAACATCAAAGCAGTTGATTGACATCCAGGTGAAGGATGAGCGGCAAAAGCTGAAACAGCATCAAAAACAGGTGCAGCAAGTGTTGACCGGAATGCAGATAGCGGTGGATTGTTTGAATCTTGATCGGGCAGCGGCTCAAAAAGCGACAGCCGCCCTGCAACAAGATAATCAGGTGCCCATTAAAGCAACATTCGATGACGATGATTTGCTGAAAAATCTTTACGCCCAATGCCAGATCTACTACCAACTCAACCAGGTTGCAAATTTTCTACCTCGGATGGGTTCGTTTTATACTCGCCTCTTCTAAGAAATGGACTTTTAGATTTTCGATTGCATCAGCAATATAATAAAATCATCCACTTCACAAAGGCAGGGGGACTGCTTGTATGATTCGGATGGAATTTACGGAGCAGATGATTGAGGCGTTGAA
>JANRIS010000097.1:0-11657 GCA_033764685.1 Leptolyngbyaceae cyanobacterium bins.349 | reverse complement strand
GCTTCGAGCGCTGCCTTAGTTTTGAATTCAGCACTGTATTGTTTTCGCTGCATAGTTTTTTGTCTCTCGGTATTTGCCCTGACCTATTGTGCAGCGGGTCTCTCTTATTGCTTTGTCCAATTTATGGGGTACATCATAGATACGCCGTTTCTTCTCCTTTAGTCATACACCACAAATAAACATAGCTCCCGCGGGTTCTGGCAGGTCATCCCCCGACTGCAAACTCTCATCCCACAGCCAGGAAATATCCAGGTTTTCCCCCCGTTTGGCAACGTCCTCCCGCAAGAAGCACCGGAACCGTCCCGCTTCTCCCTGGTCTACCCGGGGGCAGCCCCCCAACGGATCAGCGCCATAACACTGCTCAAACTCCTGAAAATGCTCCCGCGTCAACGGAGTGCGTTTCCCAAACGCAGGCATATTCGTCCGCATATCGTAGATCCACACCTGCTGCGTGTTGCCCTTCTCCGTCGTGCCCCGCTGGAAGAACAGCACATTCGTCTTCACCCCCTGCGCGTAGAAAATGCCCGTCGGCAAGCGCAAAATCGTGTGCAGGTTGCACTTGTCCATCAAATCTGCGCGAATCGATCGCCCCTGCCCATCTTCAAACAGCACGTTATCCGGCAACACCACCGCTGCCCGTCCTCCCGGTTTCAAACTGCGGTAAATGTGCTGCAAAAATGCTAATTGTTTGTTGGAGGTGGGATAGGTGAAGTCATCCCGCGACGGCAAGCCACCCCCCTTCTTTGTCCCAAACGGCGGATTCGTCAGGATGACATCGGCTTTTGCTAACCGTTGCCCATCGGGTGCCAGCGTATCACCCAGCGTGACATTGCCCTCAATCCCATGCAACATCATGTTCATCAACAACAGTCGGTGAGCATCCTGCACCAACTCAATGCCATAAAACGCTTGGCTACGCTGAAAGGTTTGCCCCGCTTCATCCAGGTCAAACAGATCATCAGTACGTTGCTTGATGAAGCGATCGGCAGCAATCAAAAACCCTCCCGTTCCCGCTGCCGGGTCTTGCACCCGTTCCCCCGATTGTGGCTGGGTCAATGCCACCATGCAATCAATCAGCGGTCTGGGCGTGAAGTATTGCCCCGCTCCCGACTTCTTCTCGCTGGCATTCTTCTCCAGCAATCCCTCATACAGGTCGCCCAACCCCTCTTCCCTGGCCGAATACCAGTCCAACTCGTCAATGCTTTGCACCAGCTTTTTGAGGATGCGCGGCTGCTTCAATGCCGTCTGAGCATTGGCAAAAATTGCCTGGACTCGCGGTGCTGCTTCCTCTCCCAAATGCAACAGGGCAGCTCGGTAGAACGCCAACTGCTCCACCCCATCCCGACCCACCAGATCGCCCCACCGATACCCCTCTGGTAACTGGGCTTCCTGCTCTGTCTCCTGCATCATCTTGAGAAACAGCAGGTAAGTCAGCTCGGTGACGTATTGCAGGTAGGTGATGCCATCATCCCGCAGGACATGGCACAGGTTCCAGAGCTTTTGAACAATGTCGGTCGTGGCAGTCATGTAAATAACGAACTCCGTTCACAAACTAACCTCGCGCCCCAGTGAGCGATCGCGTACATCCTTAAATACTTCATCCGGATCGATTTCAATGTTTTCTGCGGCTAGTCGTTCACGAAACTTGACCAACCCTGTCCAAAAATCAGGCTTGGCGGGAAACAGGCGATCATATTCCTCTGCTGAAATAATCACAGCAACCCGTTTACCCCGACGAGTCAGTTCCACCGGGCTACCCTGTTCAGCCTGATGAACAAGCTGGGTAAGTTGGTCACGCGCTTGGGCGATGGAATATTGGGGCAAGGAGTCCGACATAGATCTAGATGGCTATCCATATGGCTATCTTAGCCGCTACTTGATACCTTAGACCTATCATCAAATTCAGCCTCATCCCCAGTAAAGCTTATGATTGATGTGAAAACTGCGGTTAGCTCTGCCTACGAATATCTCCAATTTCTCCAAGATACGATGGGGGGAAAACTGGAGGATTTGAGACTGGAAGAGGTTGAGTTATCAGACGATAAAACCTCCTGGTTAATTACATTAGGCTATGATTTACCCGTTAAAAATCGGAGTCAACTAGAGGAATTGTTAGCCTCTCCAACTCGTCCTAAACAAACGTTCAAACGTGAATATAAATTATTCAGGGTTAACTCCGAAACGGGAGAAGTTGAAGCAATGAAGATTAGAGGAGTATGAGCGATAACATCCGTTCCCTCTTTGCTCAATATCGCCAGAAAGGAATCCTGATTGATACGAATATTTTACTTCTCTATTTTGTTGGCAGTGTCAACCGAGACAGAATTTCAAGGTTTAATCGAACAGAAAAATTCATCCCTGAAGACTACGATACACTACTGGAAATTATCCGCTTCTTCCCGAAAAGAGTGACAACGCCAAATATTTTAACTGAGGTGAATAGTTTGAGTAATCAGCTGGGTGAACCTGAACGCTCAAATTGTCTCAGCATCTTTGCTAAGAGTATTTCCCTGTTAGATGAACACTATATTGATAGTTGTACTATTAGCGAACGACCAGAATTTGTTCGATTTGGGCTAACGGATTGTGGCATTCTTGAAGCTGCCCAAAATCAGTATCTTGTTTTGACGGATGATTTGAAGTTATCAGTTCATTTGCAAAGCCAAGGAGTTGATGTGGTGAACTTTAACAACATTCGTGTATTGAATTGGAGTTGATTATTTCTGAGACTTTAACCTGCATCTTGCCAGAGACGATCGCGGATATCCGACAAGATCGTCTCTAGCTGACCGTTGAACAGTTTGTTCAAGCGGTCAAATCCACCCCCCTGCACTTTGAACTCACCACCATCCAGGGATTCGCGATCAACGATCACTTCCACCTTCAACTGCTTGCCAATCCGCTCTAACCACTTGCGTTGGGGGGGAGTCCAGTTTTGGCTGGCAAGGATCTTTTTCAAGGCACGATCGACGCGATCGTTGTAAGGCATCAACGCATCTCCCAACGCCGCTTGTCGGATAAAGCCAATAATGGACGCGGCAATGTCTTCATTAGTGGAATCACGCCATGCCGATCGCAACTGGGTTTCTGAATATCCGGCATTGTCGAGCAAAATTCTCAACTCCTTCAATTGCTGACGGGTCAAGTCACGGGGACGTTGAACCACCACCGTTAACGCGGCAATTTGGTTTTGATTGTTTTGCAAAAAGGCTTTGAAGCTGTCCAGGTAGTCTTCCGGTCGTCCATAGGGTTGCCCACTCTCGGATACGCCATAACCCCGTTCAATCCGGCGCAGCTCGTCCTGATGGTAAGAGATGATCAGCGGTTGGGTTCCCCCATCCTTGCGATCGAGGATTTGAGCAATTTGCTTCCGTTCCCGGAGCCATGCCTGCACCTCTGCTGGCTCACTCTGCTTCAAATGACTGACAAGCTCTTGTAAGGACATCCCAGCCAGGGTTTCGATTTGCTCCTGACTGTCGTTGCTCAGATTCCGCCGTTTTCGTTGGAGCTTTGCCAATAACTGATCCACAATGCTTTCCACTGCTGCTGGATTGGTGGCGGTCTCCAACTCCTCCACCAATTGCGTAAAGGAGATATTGGGATTGACAACCACTGGTTTCATCGTCGAGACGGGGGCGATCGCCTCATACAGTTTCACGGCATCAAAAATACGAAAGGCTTCCTTCCGAATCTCGTCACAGCGACGAGTCGCCCGTCCCAGCATTTGTTCATAGAGAATCCGAGAGTTCACCCGTCGAATGAATACCAGATTGCAAATCTCTGGAACATCAATCCCGGTTGTCAGCAGGTCTACCGTCACCGCAATTCTAGGGTTCACCTCATTGCGAAACTGCCGGATCAGTTGCATCGGTTTGTCAGTGTTCCCCGTAATCTTGGCAACTGCTTCATCCTCAACGCTGCCATAAATGTTTGCCAGTGCGGTTCTCAATTGGTCAACCACAATATCGGCATGGCTATCTGTGGCGCAGAAAATCAGGGTTTTACCTAACTCTGGAATCGATGGGTCAATGTACTGCGCTAATGCCTCGCACACGACCCGGTTAAATTCCTCTGTCACCACGCGCCGATTAAACTGCTCCACTTCAATCCGCACCTCGTCCGGCGCATGAACCAGGTCAAGCTGTCCCGTGGCTGGGTCGAAATACTCCATCTGATCACCAAGATTCCAGGTGATACCATCCTCAGACAGTTCCGTGATGATTTGATAGGGCGGTTCGTGGTCAATCAACCACCCATCCACTACGGCTTCGCGGTATTTGTAAGTGAACACTGGCTCCCCAAAGATTTGGGTGGTGTGGAGAGCTGGCGTGGCAGTCAGTCCAATCTTGACGGCATCAAACTGTTCTAAAACCCGCCGATACTTGGAGACATAATCACCAAAATCTCGAAACGTCAGCTCTGTATCGCTCAATTCGCGATCGAGCAAATATCCCCGGTGGCATTCATCCACCACAATACAGTCATATTGATCCGCCGTGGGAACGGTTGCGCCATCAGCCGGATAGAGAATGCGTTTCACCAACCCCTGCACCGTTGAGATGTGTACCTTCGTATCCGGATCTGGGGTGCTTTCATCCATTTCCTTGATTTCAAAGATATCCGCAAAGGTCTGGAGACTCTCCATGCGGCAATCCTTGAACGCATTCGCCGCTTGCTCACCCAACGCGGTGCGATCGACCAGAAATAACACCCGGCGGAATCGCTTTGTTTTCAGCAGGCGATAGACCAGGGCAATACAGGTTTTGGTTTTTCCCGTTCCTGTTGCCATCGCCAGTAGCAGTGACCTTTGATCTTCGGCCAGAGCGCTTTCCACTGCCTGAATGGCGCGAATCTGATAGTCGCGCAGTGCCAACCCATAGTTGAAACTCTCTTGGGCAAGTTTGGTGTGCGCCTGCTCCACATCCTGCGTTAACGTTTGCATCAACCCTTGAGGGCTGTACCAAGTCTGTAAGGGACGCCGCAAATTGTCAGGACGGCGCAGGTCGCAAAACCAGATGCCACTCTTGGTTCGCAACTGTTGAAGAAAGGGTCGCCCATTGGTGGCGAACACAAAGGGCACTTTGTAGTCTCCCCAAGGTCCGCCGGGGAAGCTTTCATCCCCTTTGATTTGGTAACTGCGGCTGTACCGTTTTGCCTGATTGAGCGCCCCTTCTGCCACATCTTTGCTCTGGCGTTTGGCTTCCACCACGGCAACCACCTGCAACCCAACAAACAGGGCATAGTCTGCTCGACCGTCTGCAGTGGGAAATTCCGCGATCGCCAGGTTCTTCCCTTTCTGTGGACGAGTGCCATTTTGATAAGTCAGCACTTCCGAATCCACTTCCCATCCAGCCGCCCGAAGTTGAGCATCAATTAACCGACGTGTTTCCCGTTCATCCAGACTGACTTGCGTTTCGGCAACTTGTGCCTGGGCGATCGTCTGTTGAATCGTCTGTTCAGGCGTGCTGGTCGCTTGAGTCTGTACCTGAACCAAGTGGGTTTGAAACTCTTGCATGCGGGCTGCTGCTTCCCGTGCCAAGGCTTCCGCTTCTAACCGTCTTTGCTCCTCCGCTTGGGCCAGTTTTTCTGCTGCATCTGCCTTCGACAAACTGGCATAGACTTCCTGCCGCAGCCGTTCCAGTTCAGCCTTTAGAGTCTGCGTTTCGACCTGCGGATTAGGCGGGGGAATGAATGGCCCTGGATCAAAGCTGCGATCGCCAGAAAAGACTCGATGAAACCAGATTCCTAATGCACGGGCATATTTCAATCCACTCAAAGCTGTCCGTTGGTTCCCCGATAATCCGTGAGTGGCATCGTTCCCAACTTTTCGCAGTTCATGAAAAAGTCGATCTGTTTCCCCTTTCAGCACACCGCGATCGCGCAATCGTCGCAGCAGGTCAACCCGTTTCTCATCCGGATCAGTGTACATCCCAACCTTTGCCGCCGTCAGCTGTGCCAGAACCTCCCCAAACTGCCGCAACTTGATCAGGCAGGTATTGGGGTCATCGGCGAAATACCTCTCTGCCAGACTTCCAAGCCTGACGAGTTGCGGGTCGTGCACTTTGAGAAACTCAAAGTTGGGAGAAGCTACCATGCTGAGATTGAATCCGGAGTAAAAATTGGACGCTAAACACCTTTTCTAGAGTCCCCCTTCCCTATCCGGTTCTAACTCAACAATAAAGTTCCGGATAGAAATTGCAGATTTAGGCTAAGCTCAAATCCTTTTCTACTTGTATCTGAAAAACGGGTCTGGGACCCATTCGTGTAATTTGGTATCATCCTGCGTTTTACTTTGACTTTAAGAGGCTCAAACTCACATTCTTTCGTTCTGAAAGTGCCCATCAATGATGTAGAGAAGCAAAAAATCGGTGAACTCTGAAACATCTGCTAAATAAGAGTCTTAAGCCTGTCGTGATACCAAATTACACGAATGGGTTTGTGCGACTCGTTCCCGCCCAAGTCAAGCCCCTCTACAAGGTTTGAAATAAAGCGGGGTCAAGGTTTTAGAACCTTGATAACTTAACTTCCGTATTGGTGCGTCTAGTTTAGACAATTCCAATTCCCCTAGTGCTGGGGTAACAGCATATCCCTCAGGCGTGCGACTGACTCTCAATCATTTGAAGCAGGGATAAAAGGCGGTCACTCAAAACCCGATTGAGAATCCCGTCGAGCAGAGCTGGATAAGGCTAACGAAAGTGAATCTGCGTCTGAACCATCGTTATCGTGAACAAGCCTACGCGGGTTAATAGGCTTGCCCAAAATGGGAAAGGATAAACGGCAGGCAATTGCAACGCTTGACCTGCAAGCACTCGTCATAAACCCGGTGGAGAGCAGGAGCCTAGGTTCAGCGCAAAACGGAAGTTGGGAACGAAGTAACCGCCTCAACTGCTCTCTGAATCGGTCGATGTCAGAGTAGGTAGTCAGCCGCATGGGTTGAGGCGGAAGGATTGTCTCAGAAGCCAACGCCTTTGGGAAAGCCAAAGGATATGCAGACGGAGACACAACAATTGGGAAGGTGGAGTTGCCAGTCGCAATGCACACGTCATGAGCGAGTTAACGACTACGGATGAATGGAAGACAATCCCCTGGCGCAAGCTGGAGCGGAAAGTCTTTAAGTTGCAAAAACAAATCTACCGAGCCGCTTGTCGTGGTCAACGGGCAAAAGTTCGCAGGCTTCAACGACTCCTGATTCACTCTTGGGCAGCAAGAGTCCTGGCAGTTCGACGAGTGACGCAAGATAATGCCGGCAAGAAGACAGCAGGCATCGACGGCTTAAAGTCGCTTCCTCCCCATCAACGGCTGTCCCTTGCCCAACGTCTTAAGTCTGGTTGGGGTAAAGCCTCTCCCATGCGTCGGGTCTGGATTCCCAAATCGGGTAACACCGAAGAACTCAGACCATTGAACATTCCAACGTTAGAGGATAGGGCAAGACAAACCCTATTCAAACTCGCGTTGGAACCGCAGTGGGAAGCCAAGTTCGAGCCAAACTCGTTTGGATTTCGCCCAGGGCGCTTCTGTCATGATGCAATTATGGCGATCTACCTCCAGGTTTGCCATCAACCGAAATGGATTTTAGATGCAGATTTGGCAAAATGTTTCGACACGATTGCAAGACAACCCTTGCTCAAGAAGCTGAACGCCAGCCCGTTTATCACTCGGCAAATTCGAGCTTGGTTACGGGCAGGGGTAATGGACAACTTCCAATACAGTGCAACGTCTCAAGGCGTTCCACAAGGCGGTAGTCTCTCTCCCCTACTGGCGAATGTGGCGTTGCATGGCATGGAAAAATACATTGCCCGCTATTGCAAAGGGGCAAGGGTGATCCGCTATGCCGATGATCTATTGGTCATCCATCCCCAACGACAGGTCATTGAACACGCCCAACAGCTACTGGGCAAGTGGTTAGAGAAGATGGGACTGGCGTTCAAGCCAAGTAAGACCCGCATCTGTCATACCCTGAATCCAGTGGATGGACAGGTGGGGTTTGACTTCCTGGGTTTCTCCATTCGGCAATACCGAGTGAGCAAATATAGCGGTTTGCACCTGGGTGAAGTACAGAGGTGTGAAGTACAGTGAGGATGCAAAGCATCCTCACTGTACTTCACACTCTTGAAAAGGGCTATATCAATCCGGGCAGTCGATGAAAGGTTACAAGACGCTGATCCAGCCTAGCAAAGCAGCAATGCAGAGACACCTTCAGCGATTGCAGGAGGTGATCAGAAGCCACAAGGCAGCCCCACAAGCAGCTTTGATCCAACACCTCAACCCGATTATCCGAGGATGGGCGGCTTACTTCTCGGCACAGTGTAGTAAGAAGGCTTACTCCAAGCTGGATTACTTGCTCTACCAAAAGCTGCGAGCCTGGGCACGTCGTCGCCATCCCAACAAGAGCGGATCCTGGCGTGCTAGCCGCTACTGGTTAGTTAATCAGGGAGGCGGATGGATCTTTACTGCCAAACGGGGAGAATCAAGGGTAGGCTTCGGACTCATGTTGAGACTCCCATTGTGCGGCATGTTAAGGTTCAGGGCAATCGCAGTCCTTTTGATGGGGACTGGAGCTATTGGGCAACTCGGATGGGAAAACACCCTGAGTTACCCAGGCAAATTGCCAAACTGCTGAAGCAACAACGTGGGCAATGTTCGTACTGCAAATTGTATTTCAAGTCAGAGGATCTTATGGAAGTCCACCATGTGGACGGAAACCACCAAAATCACCAATGGGAGAATCTGACGTTATTACATCAGCACTGCCACGACCAAGTTCATTCAGGTGTGCATGACAAGCACCGAGTTGTTGAGGAGCCGGATGAGCTTAACAGTTCACGTCCGGTTTTGCAGACAAGTCGGGCGGGTGACTGCCCAGCTTAGTCTAACCCGACCCGTAATAGGGGTGCTTTTTAGAACTCAACGAAATCACTTCAAGCAGTAGTTCGTTCATCCATCATTGAGATTCTTCTGCGCCTTCTAACATGATCTGGGCGATCGCGTCAAAAGTACTAGTCCATGCTTGCTTGACCTCTGGTGTCCAGTCTTCCTTGAGGTATTGCTCAAAGGTGTGTAGCAGGGCGGACCCAATGGCTGGATAGTGTTCCTCAATGACTCCATAACCTCTATGTCTGGCTCCTAAATCTCGCAGCATAGGAACCAATATATCGGGAGTGCGGACACTACTAACCAGCAACACCAGGGCACTGATTAGTTTTTGCTGCTGCTTTTCCATATCGGTTTTGCTGAACATCGATCGCAGTTTGGGACTGGTTCTAAACAGATTTTTGTAAAAACTGACCGAGAACTCAGTCGCATGGGGTTTAATTTTCTCAAAGCTGTTTTCAACTAACTCAACTTGAGTCGGGGCATTAGGTTGAGCAAGTCTTGGCGGAGAGACGGTTGGCTGTGACGATTTTGCTGCGACTGGCTGCTGAACCCGATCTTCCTGGGATGTGCTTGACGCAGCTTCCAATGGGGTTAAAACTTCAGAGGAGTGAATTTTAATATTTGCCGGGGTTTCGAGTTCAATGCCTTCTGCTTCAAACGATATCCACAAGCTACGATAAATTTTGTCTCTCAAGCTGTTAATTGCGAAGGGGTCATCCGTCCAGAATTTGAGTTTGTAGAACACTCCGTCTTGCTTAAAGCCGCCAATTTCAACTTTTGCGGTTAGCCCGGTGGAAAGTTTGGAATTTTCGCGAACGGCATTCACCAAAATGGTTGTTACCATGTCAGGCGAGTGGTCATACCCAATGACCACTTCAATGTCAAACCGGGTGATGCGGCTTCTGCGTGTGTAAGAGGTGAGAGCAGCATTCCAAAATAGTTGGTTGGGAATCACGACTTCTACATGATCTCTGGTTTTAATCGTTGTAGCGCGTAGATTAATTTCTTCCACTTTTCCCATCTTGTTGTTGAATTCAACCACGTCACCGGGACGCAAGCTGCGCTCAAACAGTAGGATGATGCCACTGAGAAAGTTGATCACAATATCTTTGAGTCCGAAGCCGATACCGACTGCTAATCCGCCAGAGATGGCAGCGATCGCCGTAGAATCAAGCTTTAATTCGCTAAAGACAATCACCAGTCCGAAGCCGATCAAAAAATAACGTAATAGAATCAGCGAAGCGTCAATGGTTGCCTCTTCTACGTGCAGGCGATCATGCAACAATCGACGCAAAAATTGCGCCAAACTGGTAACTCCAGCGAACCAGAGATATAGCCCGACTGAGGCAATGAATAAACTGCGTAGGGTAATAGTTGTGTTGGCAACCGTGAATAGCTGAATGTCACCCAGGAGTGAAATGTCTTCAAACAATCCCAGGAACTGAAGCACAGCGTAGGTGATAAACAGCGGTAGCAAAAATCGCTGTATCAGTGAGGCATGTACTTCTTCCCCAAGCGTCAATGACACAATGGCGGAGATCGCTCGATAGATAATAAACAACGTGAGCAATGGTAAAACGAATGTTGCAATCAGGTTCAGGTTCCAGGGGCCTGAACGAGGAAAAACCTGCACCAGCAGCCAGAGTGTTATCCACAACAGTAACGGAAACAACAGTACCTGTGATAGCTCCGTAACGGCCTTAGCCCATTGGTAAGACTGGTTTCGCAAAAATCCGATTACTTGTTGAATTGCTGCATAAAATTGCTCACCAGGCGATTCAGGCGACGGGCGATCCACCATATTGATACTCCTACCACTGTGCAGAGAATGATCTGTAGCCAGATAATTGGACGGTGAAGAATTTGAAATTGAATCTGAACAAACTGACTCAAGTAATCAGCTTTTGGTGTGATGTTATCTTGAAGCTGTACAATATTACCCTGAAGTAGAATAATTTCGACTTCATTAGGAACTGAAGTCGATTTCTTAATGACTTCATTATTGACAGGTTGGTTGATTTGATGAATAAACTGCTGAGCCCCTTCTGTTGGCGACATCTCACCCTGCATCACCTGAGTATAAATAGGCTCCGCATAATGAACTAAACGACTAGTTTGATATTTTGCCTGAGCAATTGGAATCAGAAAACTGTATTGGGACTGTTCGACCAATCTTCGCTTAATTGGAAATAGCCGCCGATCAACCAGAGTGTTGGGATTACCAGGAATCACGATCGCGTCTTTAGCGGATTGAAATGCTAACTGCTGCTCTCGCCGAGTAACAAACTTGGCAAAGTCAATCGCCAACCTTTTTTGGGCAGTGGTTGCATAGGTATTCACAATCAGGGAATCCGTTTTTAAGGGTGGAGAGGCAACGTGCAAATCGCTGGGTAATATCGCAACGTTCAAGCGATCGCCCAATTTCTGCTGCAAAGTTGGGATTTCAAATGTCCAGCAAGGAAAGTATGCAACCTTGCCCGTCACAAACAGGTCAAATAAAACGTCGCGGCGATTATCAACATACACGTTTGAGATTTGTCGAGCCGTCTTGAGCCAAGCCAGCCAGCGGCTGAATGCCTTTTCCTCAAGCACAAATTGGTTGGTGGAATAGAAGAATGTACCGCCCCATTGCCCCAATGCCCCAAATGGGTAGTGTTCTAAACGTGTTGTTTTCAGTTTAAGATAAGCGGAGGTGAAAACAGGAGTAAAGGGTGAGGGTTAAAGCGATGGTTCTAGAACCGATTCATTGCCCTGATTGTGATGGGATCGACGTGATTAAACAT
>JANRIS010000096.1:0-8852 GCA_033764685.1 Leptolyngbyaceae cyanobacterium bins.349 | reverse complement strand
GCTTCGAGCGCTGCCTTAGTTTTGAATTCAGCACTGTATTGTTTTCGCTGCATAGTTTTTTGTCTCTCGGTATTTGCCCTGACCTATTGTGCAGCGGGTCTCTCTTATTGCTTTGTCCAATTTATGGGGTACATCATAGATTGATGCGATCGACCTGGAGTTTATTGAAACGGATTTGCCCAAGATGGTGTCTTCGATGCGTGTCGGGGCAGACCGCATTCGGGAAATTGTGCGATCGCTACGCACCTTTTCTCGGCTGGATGAAGCAGAATATAAAACAGCCGATTTGCATGAAGGTATTGATAGTACATTGATGATTTTACAACATCGATTAAAAGCAAAATCAGACTCTTTAGAGATTCAAATTATCAAAGACTATGGAATAATCTCAGCAATTGAATGCTACCCCGGTCAACTCAATCAGGTATTTATGAATATCCTGAGTAATGCGATCGATGCCTTAGAGGGGTGCCCACCCAAGGCGAATCGCTGGATTCGGATTAGCACTCGCATGGCCAGCGATCGCGTTCAAATTCGGATTGCCGATAATGGCCCTGGGATGGGGGAGACGGTCCAAGCCAAATTATTTGATCCATTCTTCACCACAAAACCAATTGGTAAAGGTACGGGTCTGGGTCTTTCCATTAGTTATCAAATTATTGTGGAAAAACATGCAGGAACGCTGACCTGTACTTCCCAACCTGGTCAGGGGACCGAATTTGTCATTGAGTTACCGACGTGGGGGCGATCGGTCGCTTCCCCGGTGAGTGATTATCAGCTCACTCAAATGGCACGCTAACCTGCATATCCTGCCCCCTCTGTTCATCCGACTCATCCGATTCATCCGATTCATCCTGTTGCCCATGACGACTGCGCCCAACCTGCTCAAACTCCTCCATCCCAGTGCGATGGATCAAATTCTTTGGCAGTTAGCCGCTCATGCCATGCGAGTTCAAAACTATCGACATGGTGCATTTTTAGATGCCGCCGCTACTGCCGCAAAATGTACCGTTTACATGACGTATTTAGAGCAACGCCAGAACTTACGAGTCACCGGCCAATTGCACCATATTGAGCCAAAACGAGTCCGGCTGATTGTCGAGGAAGTGCAGCAGGCTCTATCGGAAGGGAAACTGCTGAAAATGCTGGGATCTCAGGAACCCCGCTACCTGATTCAGTTTCCTTTTATGTGGCTGGAAAACTACCCCTGGCGACCAGGCTCGTCACGCATTGCCAACAATAGCTTAACTAAGGCAGAAAAAGCCCAACTTGAGAAGCGTTTACCAGCGACAATGCCGGATGCTCAGGTGATTAATGGGTTTCAGTTCCAGAATTTGATTGGGCAACTGTATGACCGCTCCCAGCAACATCTGCCCCGCGATCGCGTTCTGCCCCTGAGTGATGCAATGGTTGAACATATTGAACGCTGTTTATTGCATTCTGGTACCGTTACTAAGGTCGATTCGTGGTGTGGTATTGCATTCTATGCCCTCACTCGTGAACATTATTCGCCTGTGGACCAGGAGGAGCGATTGGGGATTTTGATGGAGGACACCGCTCGTTATTTTGAGTTGATGCAGAAATGGGTGGAGCGCCAACCCGGGGTGTTACGAATTGTCGAAGAATTGGATATTTTACCAGAGCGATTTGATCAGGCCGTCGCAGAACTCGATGAATTCGTCCATGCCTGGGCAAATCGCTACCATCATGACGAGGGTGTGCCCTTTGTGGTGCAGATGGCCTGTGGTGCAGCTCAGTAACCAGATCTCAGACCGTCCAGTTGAGGACTTGTTCGATCTGGTTGCCCAAAATTCCTGGGTCAAAGGGTTTGAGTAATACTGCTTTGGCCCCTAATTCGGCATATTGTTGACGGGTGGCTGCCTTGACTGTTGCAGTGAGTAAGAGCACTGGAATGTGTTGCGTGGCGGTATTGGTATTGAGTGCCTGGAGGGTTGCCAGTCCATCGACTTCTGGCATAATCACATCCAGCAGGATGGCATCGGGTTGTTCGGTAGTGGCGATCGCGACCCCTTCATCGCCGGAGGCTGCTGTTAACACGTCCCACTGTTTTGTGATTTTCAGGCTCATACGAGCAATCTCGCGAATATCGGCTTCGTCGTCGATGACTAAAATTCGTTTGCTATTCATGGTTCTGTTCGCTGGAATCGATAGGGTAGATGGAGACCTTGAGTAAAATGGGGTGTTGAGCGGGGTTACTGTTGTTTTAATAGACGGTTGCGGGCGAGACGATTGAAAATGCGAGGCACGATGTCAGAGGCCGTGAAGGGTTTACTGACATAGTCATCCGCACCTGCCTGGTAAATTTGGGAGATGACATCGGGTTCTCGCCGAGCCGTCAGGAACAGGATGGGTAAATGATTCCAGGCGCGATCGCTGCGAATCACCTGACAAACTTCAATCCCGCTGACAGCAGGCATTTCGACATCCAAAATGACGAGATCAGGTTGAGTGGTTTGGAGCATGGACCAGAGGTTATCGGAGGTCGTCAGGGTGGTCAGTTGGATGCCCCAGGTGGGTAAACACTGGTGCAGACGATCCAGAATGGCGGGATCATCATCCACTGCTAACACTCTAATGGGTGTTGCGACATCCGGTTGCAACAGGTCGCGGACGATCGCCAATACTTCATCTGCTGGAGTGGCTTTGGCCAGGACGCGATCGCACCCCAAGCGAATACTGGCCAAGCGGGTATCAAAGTCATCCTGATGCGTCAGGGCGACACGGGTGAAGGCTGGGCATCGAGCGGGCAGAGCGGCGATGAATCCCCAATCGTTGCCCTCCGGCAGGGTGAGATCCAGCAAAATGACCATCGGCAGGGGATGAGCCAGGTAGGCTTGGGCGGCGGTCCAGTTTGGGGCCACCTGGAGGGGAATGTCACTGGCCCGACTGGCCGCTTGCAGCGATTGGATGTACGCGGCATCCTGAGTCACCAGCAACACGGGCACGCCAGATGGGGCCGGGAATGAAGCGGGTGGTAGGCTGGGCGCTTCCATCGCCGGGGTGAGGGGAGGTTGCTGCAAAACCTGATGGAGCTGTGCGACCCGGTGCTGAATCTGAGGTGTGTCGGCAGGGGTGGGATGTTGCAGAAGTTGTTCCAGTTCGCGCCCCAATTCGGTCCCTGCTGGAAAGCCAAACATGGCTAGAGAACCCGCCAGCTTGTGGGCGGCCTGGGCGGCGGCCTCGCGCACGTCATCGGTCAGGTGGTCGGCTGCCAGCGCGATGAGGGCCTGATCCAGCAAAGCTACCCGGTCGAACATGGGTTGCTTGAACTGTTCCCATACGGCGATCGCGGCGGCGCGGGCTTCTGCGGCCACCAGGGTGGTAGGAGTGGCGGCAGGGGCCGTGGGTGCGGTGGGCGCGGTGGGCAAGGCTTTGAGCCGATAGCCCATGCCATAGACGGTGTCGATCATCTCCTCGTTGCCAAAGGCTTTGAGTTTGCGCCGCAGCCGTTTGATGTGCGATCGAATCGTTTCTTCACCGGGAGCATCTTCAAAGCTCCATAAATGTTCCAAAATGCTGCTACTGCTGAAGGTGCGTTGCGGATTCCGCAGCAGGAGTTCTAGCAGACTATACTCCTTGGGCGACAGAGCAAGCAGATGCCCATCACAGGTGACTTCACACGCTCCAGGGTCCAGGCAAAGATTGCCCCAGGTTAAAACTGGGTTTCCTCCCAGGTTAGGCCGCCGTAGGAGTGCCCGAATCCGGGCGCTAATCTCTTCGATGGTGCAGGGCTTGACGACGTAATCATCTGCGCCAGCATCCAATCCCATAACTTTGTCAGAACTGGCCCCTTTGGCGGTCAAAAGCAAAATGGGAACGGTTGAGCGATTTTGGCGCAACCGTTGGCAGAGCTGAATTCCATTGAGCTTCGGGAGGTTTACGTCCAGTACAATCAGGTCGTAGGATACCGCCTGGGCAAAGTCGAAACCAAGCGCGCCATCGGTTGCTGTATCGACCACATAGTGCTGATGGGTTAGGTGATCGGTCAAGACCTGAGACAAGACTTCATCGTCTTCGACCAGCAAAATTCTCATCGTCATTCGCAGGGAAACCTTCTACCATCCTATAATTCCCTGCCTGCTTTCAGGGATTACGATTCTAGAACGGATAGAATGCTAAAGCGATGAGGATGCTAGTGGTCTGTCAAGACTGTTTTGCTGGGTTGAAAACCCTCAAAACACTTGGTAATTGGGTTTTGTAGATTCGAGGTACCCCTCAAATCTATCCTGACGGATTACTAGAGCACTGGTGGCATGTAGGGTAACTGCAAGATGAAACTGGTGCTGCCGTTACCACTGATGACTTGAATTGATGCTCCAATGTGATTGACTAATTGACGAACCAGGGCCAACCCTAAGCCAGTGCCACTGTAACGCCAGGGGTCATTGTTGGGGATGCGGTAGAACTTGTCGAAGATGCGAGTTTGTTCTTCTGGGGGAATTTCGACTCCTGTATTCCGAATTTGGATAACGAAGTGGGTGGGGGCAACGTCGGTAGACACTTCGATGATTTCATGAGCCGGAGTGTATTTACAGGCATTGTCTAGCAGTTCTGTGATGATGCGGGTGAGGCTAGAGACATCATTGGTTAAGGGGGGCGGATTGCCCACCAATTGCACCCGAAATTGTTGTTGCTGGGTTTGTGTCCGGAGGTCGTAGGGTTCGAGAATGTGGAGCAACCAATCGTTGAGATCCAGCGTGACGGGTTCAAAGGGACGAGCGCCTGCTTCCAGATGTTGTAGATCTAATAGGTCCTGGATCAAACTAATTTCGCGTTCGCATTCCTCTTGCAAAATTCGGAAGTAGCGCACGATGCGATTGTTTTCTGACTCTGATTCTGCCATTTGGGCTAGGAAGGTTTGGCCCCGTTCGGTGGCCACCATGAGCAATTGCAGAACCATCCGCATATTGGCAACCGGGGTCCGGAGTTCGTGGGAAATGGTGCTGAGGAAGTCGTCTTTGAGTTGGTGCAACCGATATAACTCGGTGATTTGGGCCTGGGCTTCTTCGTACAGACGGGCCTGCCGCAGGGCGATCGCGCATTGATTGGCCACCTGTTCCACCAGGCGAATTTCCTGGGTACTGAAGACGGAGGGCAGGGGTTTAAACAGCCAGAGGGTGCCTAACCAGGTGCGATCGTCCCGGATCGGACAACCCAGAATCGCCGAGAACCGATTGGCGGGGTCGCTGGTAAACCGACAAAATGCGAGAGTGTCGCCCCGTTCCAGTTGCTCGTTAATGCTGGGTAAAGTCAGCAATAACGATACTGATTCATACGCATCGGCGGACTCATCCTGGTTTTCCTGAAAGCAAATGATCTCCGTGGAGTGGTCGGCATTGAATAAAATGGTATCGCAACATTGAGCCTGCAAAACCCGTGTCAATTCCTCCACTGTGGCTTGCAGAATGTAGGTTTTGTCGAGGGAGTCACGGACGCGATCGCTGATGTATTTCAACGTCCGTTCATAGTCCAGTGCTTGTTGTAGTTCCAACGTTTGCGCCTGTACCCGTTGTTCCAGACTGGTGTTTAATTGCTGCACCTGTTGAAGTAAATCGGCTAATTGTCGTTGCTGTTGTCGCAGATTTAATTGATTATCAATTCGAGCCAGTACTTCTCCGGCTTGAAAGGGTTTCGTAATGTAATCGACACCGCCAATATCAAACGCTCTCACCTTATCGGTAACTTCGCCCAGCGCACTCAAAAAAATGACTGGAATTTCGCGGGTTTGAGGTGTTTCCTTAAGGGCTGCACAAACGGCATATCCATCCATTTTGGGCATCCGAATATCCAGCAGAATGAGATCGGGTGGTTGGGATCTGGCAGTTTTCAGAGCTGTTTGACCATTCGTAGCCTGCCTGACCTGATACCCTCTGCGTTGAAGAATTTCTGATAGAGTCCGCAGATTATCGATTTGATCGTCGATGACCAGGATGTTGGCGCTAGGGTTTGACATTGCATTCAGGGAATGGAATTTAGGGAATGGAATTTAATGATCAGAGATTGTTAAAACACCAATCAAGGTGAACTGAACGTTGCTTCTGCCGAGACAGAATACGAAAACATGCAACGGCTTCTATTTATAACCATTGCAAATCAATAAATAACTTGTAAGCAGAACCTGTGACAGTTCTCGTTCTTAGTTGGAAGACTATCATCCTGAAAAGCCTTTGTACACCAAGAGTTTCGTGGTGCTTCTATCCTATCTTGCGTTTGCCGAAGTGTCATAGGCTACTCAGTATTTATTGAATTACTTAGCAGCCATTGGGTTGGCTGAGACGCATCAAGACATCAAATTCGTAGTGGTGAATTAGTTGCTTAAGGCGTTTGGCCAGGACTGCCTGGTGAGCAGGAATCTGGGCAATTAACGCTTCGACTTCTTGCGAAGAGCAATTTAATGCTGCTTCATGAAGTGCTGCAATCCAGGTATCTGACATTACCTGGAGGTCCGCTGGGGTCAAAGGATTCGGTCTGAAATTGCCAGTGGTGATGGGGGAGCTTTCGGTTTCAGCATACTGATATTGCAAGCCTAGATGCACCGCGAGTAGCTGAAAAATTGTGGCAACTTCAAAGGGTTTGGTGAGGAAATCGGTAAATCCTGCGGCGATCGCGCGATCGCGGTCTTCCTCATAGGCTTGTGCCGTCAGTGCAATAATCGGCACTGGCACCCGTGGTGGCGGCACCGCCTCGGCTCTCGCCTCTGGGTTGCCGCTCGCCGGGGCTGTTGCACTCTGGTTCCCTTCCCACTCTTCCGCTCGAATTCGCCGCATGACCTGATGACCCGTCATTCCCGCCATCCGAATATCCATCCAGATCAGGTGTGGTTGCCAGGTGCGCCATTGCTCTAGGGCGGCGGTGCCATTGGCGGCTTCCTGTACCGCTAACCCCAACCGTTGCAACAGAAGCACCAGGAGTTGACGATTGGTGGGCTGGTCATCCACCACCAGGATGCGGTACCGTGGCTGCCCTGGCCGTAGGCCGATCACCGGGCGATTGGGCAGGAGGGGCCGAATGCTGGTTAGGCTGACCAATTGAATGGGAATCCAAAATTGAAACTGACTGCCTTTCCCTAGCTGACTGGTGGCCTGCATCTCGCCCCCCAGCAATTCCACATACTTGTGGCTGATGGTGAGTCCTAAGCCTGTCCCTTCGGTGGAAAGCTGACCCGCTGTTGCCTGGGCAAATGCTTCAAAAATGAGATTCAGTTCATGGTTGGCAATGCCAACTCCCGTATCTTCAACTGCAACCAGCAGTTTGTGCTGGATTACCTCGCGATCGCCCTCGGACTGAGCCACGTCCACCCGCAAGGTGACATGACCAGTTTCGGTAAATTTGATAGCGTTTTGCAACAGGTTGATCATGATCTGGCGCAGTTTGCTGGCATCTGTGCTGATGAATTGCGGCACATCTCCCAGTTCCACCCGTAATTCCAACCCTTTGGATTCGGTCCGGAGTTGAAACATGGCCTGTAAGTTTTCAATCAGATCGGGCAGATTAAACGGACTGAGCGTGGAGGTTAAGCGTCCGGCTTCGATCTTGGATAAGTCCAAAACATCATTAATCAGAGTCAGTAAATGATTACCACTGCGATGGATAGATTGTAAGTAATCTCGATATTCTGGAATCAGGGTGTTGTCGTAACCGAGTAGTTGAGCGTATCCCAAAATGACGTTGAGCGGTGTGCGTAGCTCGTGACTCATATTCGCCAAAAATGTACTCTTCGCCAGGTTTGCGGCTTCGGCAGCTTCTTTAGCCTGTTGTAATTGGTGTTCGGTTTGTTTCAGGTCGCTAATGTCTAGAATGGAGCCGACAAAGCCCTTGTATTGACCATCTAGACCAAACAGGGGGGTGCCTGCATCGATCGCCCAACGATACTCGCCATCCTGGCGGCGCAACCGATATTCCAGCCGAAATGCTTGTCGGCGGCTGTTCATGTCTAGAAAGGTGATTTTGGTCGAGTTGCGATCGTCTGGGTGAACGGCATTGAGCCAGCCTTCTCCGAGGGAATCTGCTTCCGATTGACCCGTAAAGGTACACCAGCTCTGGCTATTGTAGGTGCAGGCCCCGGTAGGATCAGACACCCACACCATGACTGGAGCATGATCCGCCATTTGGCGAAAGCGCTGTTCACTTTCCTGAAGTGCAATTTCGGTTTGTTTGCGTTCTGTAATGTTGTGTAAGACGCAATGAAGTTTTTGAAACTGTCCCTCGGAGGTGTGTTGCACTCGCCCTTCGAGTAATACTGTGAGGGCGTAGCCTGCTTGTGTGAGGAGTTGTAGCTCTAATTGCGTATTCTCTTTGCTCAGGAGCTGCACAACGCGATCGCCCAACTCAACCTGGGTTGGGGCCAAAAAATGGGTCAACTGTTGACCGATAAGCTCAGTGCGACTGTAGCCCATGAGTCGGCACAGTTGATCATTCACATCGAGAATGTGGTCTTGCTGGTCGAGGGTCAGGTAGGCAATGGGAGAATATTCAAACAAGCTGCGAAATCGGTTTTCTGAGCGAGCCAGTGCGGCTTGCATCTGTTTGCGATCGGTGATGTCTTCGGCTCGTCCCACGAAGCGCAGGGGCATACCCGCTTGATCTCGCACAGCCGAAACTTCGGCAGCAATCCACCGGATGACTCCATCTGCTCGGATGATGCGGTATTCATGCCGCAGGTACCCCCTGGTGAGCAGTCGCTCGACATTGGCTAGGGCGTGTCATCAATTAACTATCAACCCAAGGTAGAATCGATGGCTGTGCTCAGTCAAGCTTCACGAGAGGTGTACCAAGATGACGTGCCGCTATGCACTACGGGATGACCAATGGGAACGCATTCAGAATCTCCT
>JANRIS010000083.1:0-9794 GCA_033764685.1 Leptolyngbyaceae cyanobacterium bins.349 | reverse complement strand
GTGCCATGTTTAATCACGTCGATCCCATCACAATCAGGGCAATGAATCGGTTCTAGAACCATCGCTTTAACCCTCACCCTTTACTCCTGTTTTCACCTCCGCTTATCTTAAACTGAAAACAACACGTTTAGAACACTACCTTTTCAGATTTGGTTGACACTACTCCTACCTACTGGTAGGTTATATTTATGGAACAAGTTGATACCAAAACCCTCATCCTTGATGTCGCCCAGGATCTCATTCAACGCCTTGGCGTGAATGGTATGAGCTATCAAGACATCAGCACCAAAGTCGGGATTCGCAAAGCCAGTGTTCACACTCATTTTCCCAAAAAGGAAGATCTGTTGGTGGCACTGCTGGATCGATATAGCGATCGCTTTTTGCGAATCGTCGATGGCATCCTAAATTCTAGCGACTCCTCGGAGGTGAAACTACGGCGTTACTGTGGCTTGTTTGAAGCGACGCTCAGTAGCGGCAATCAGGATAAAGCCTGTCTTTGTGCCATGCTGGGGGCGGAGTTAGAAACGTTGAACGCTCCTTCGGCGGAAGGTGTTCGCAATTTCTATCAAGCCAATCGAGAACGGTTAGTTGTACTGCTCGAAGCAGGACGGCAGGACGGAAGTTTCTGCTTTCCGGGTGATGTGCAGGCGATGGCATCGTTAATTTTTAGCTCATTGGAAGGGGGCATGTTGGTGGCACGAGTTCAGGGTGGGGCAACCCAGTTTCACCAGGACATCGAGCAACTTTTGCGATTGGTCAAAAGGTAATTTTTTTTGCCCGTTAAACATCCAACTAGTAGGAAGTAAAATTATGAAAACGACGATTGGAATTTTGGGTACTGGCAGAATGGGTGTGCGTTTAGCGCAGATGTTTGCCTGCACCGGACAACGGGTTATTTTAGGGTCACGGAATATTGACCGGGCACAGCGCATTGCGACCGCGCTGGAGCTAGAAACGCTAACCGCCGGGAGTTATGAGGCTGCGGCAGAGGCGGATGTGATTCTGCCTGCTATGTTTTTGCGAGACGGGCTGTTAGAGATTTTGGAGCCGTTGCAGCATCACTTTGATCACAAGGTATATATCGATATTTCCAATCCATTCAACGATACGTACACCGATTTCATCCTTCCTTGGGATACCAGTGGGGCAGAACAGATTCAGCAACGGTTTCCCAGGACGCGAGTGGTTGGAGCGTTCAAAAATGTCTGGTGGGAAGTGTTTGATGCTCCCTCGTTTGGCGACACGGTGAGTGATGTGTTTGTGGTCAGCGATGATGCTGAGGCAAAAGCAACGATTCTGAAACTGGGTGAGAATACGCCCTTTCGATACATTGATGCGGGGCAATTGTCGAATGCTCGCACGATCGAGCGTATGACGTTACTGAGCGGCGAATTAGGGCAGCGCTATGGCTATTTCCCGCGCATGAACTACAAGTTGCTGGGTGAACCCTGGACGGTTGGACAGCGCGATCGCCTTTCCCATTTGATCGCTGATCAGCCAGCGGCTTAAGAGGATGACGCGATGAACCAACGGTACAACCAGTATTCTTTCTTGAAGAATTTGCAATTCTTGAACGATTGTTGGCTTCTCAAACAATTGTTTCAACTTGAACGTGAGGCACTTTCCGAACAGTGCTTTGAGTATCATTCAAACTCAAGTCGATAGTGCGATCGCCGTTTTTAGGATTGAACAAATCGACACGAATGGAGGTGTCTATGAAACTAACAAAACAATCTCTTTCACAACACACTGAACACATTTATGATGTGCTGGTGGTTGGGGGTGGAGCCGCTGGCTTGTCGGCTGGAATTTACTTGCAACGCTATTTACTATCCACACTCATCGTTGATAAAGGCAAAGCGCGATCGTTTTGGATGCAGGAACTACACAACTATCTGGGCTTACCGCCTAATACGCCTGGGAAAGACGTGCTGCAACAGGGCAAAAACCATTATTTGTCCCTCGATGGTGATTATCTGAATGGATACGTAGAAGCAGTTGTTGATGAAGGCGATACGTTTGCGGTGAAAGTGCGAGTGGGTCGCACAAATCCGACTTACACCATATTTCGCAGCCGTTATCTGATTGCTGCCAGTGGCATTATGGATCATCTGCCCAAACTGAACGATATGCAGAATGTGTTTGATTATGCGGGACATAATCTGCATGTTTGTTTGATCTGTGATGGCTATGAAATGCGCGACAAACGGGCTGGTGTCTTTGGGAGTAGCGAGTCCAGTTTGGAAGTTGCGTTTTCACTCGGTTGGTTTACCTCACACATCACTCTATTCACCAATGGGGCATTTGAGGTAGGGGCAGAACTGCGCGATCGCCTGACTCAAAACGGTTATCGCTTAGTCGAACAACCGATTAAACAGTTTTTAGGCGAGAACCGCCAAATGACCGGGGTGGAACTGGCGGATGGTTCGGTGGTGGAACTCGATACGGGACTGGTCTCAATGGGTTCCAAATACCATGCAGATTATCTCAAAGGCATCGACCTGGAATACAAGGGCGGCAACCTGGTGACGGATGGGATGAATCGCACCTCACACCCCCGGATTTTTGCAGTGGGCGATCTCAAAGTCGGCATGAATCAGGTCGTGATTGCCGCTGCCGATGGTGCCTTAGCCGCCACCCAAATCTGGCGCGATATTCGCCGCAACGAGGGGACACGGCGATCGCCCCTTTTCACGGCTGCCTGATCAAGTTTTGTCATTTTCTTTGACTTATCGGTACACAGTATCGGAACACAATCATCACTCACATTTGTACAAACAAGGAGAACACTCATGATTAAGCTCTACGGTTACGAACTATCTGGTAACAGTTACAAAGCTCGGTTGTTTTTAGAACTTCTCAACCTCGACTACGAATGGATCAAAGTCGATTTGATGAAAGGTGAACACAAGGCTCCAGAATACCTGGCGTTAAATCCCTTTGGGCAAGTTCCACTTTTAGTAGATGGAGATACGAAACTGGCAGATGCTCAGGCAATTCTGGTTTATCTGGCAAGACAGTATGGCGGAGAGCAGTGGTTGCCCCTGGAACCGTTGCCCCTGGCTCAAGTGATTCGCTGGTTATCCACAGCCGCTGGGGAAGTTCGGCAAGGTCCTGAAAACGCACGCCTCTATCATCTCTTCGGAGCCACCAATATTAATATTGAACGGGCGCACCAGAAAGCTGAACACATCCTGACCCAACTGGACAAGCACCTGAGCACCCACACTTGGCTGGAGTTTGAACGCCCCACGATCGCGGATGTTGCTGTCTTTCCCTACGTTGCCCTCGCTTCTGACGGCAAGATTGACCTGACTCCCTATCCCCATGTCCTCGCCTGGATCGATCGGGTTAAACAGCTTCCCGGTTATCTCCCCATGAATGGACTGTAAATCGCATTGACCACCCTCAAACGGAGAGAAGGCATTATGGCAATTCCTGGCTGGACTCACGCAGAATCCCCCTTTCATGCGGGCGAACTGGCAATTCAGGAGCGCATGGGCGTACAGGCGCGTATGGACAAGCAGGGACGACGAGTCATTCGAGAGTTTCTGCCTGAGCAACATCGGGACTTCTTTGCACAACTGCCCTATGTCATAGTCGGCACAGTAGATTCCTCAGGGCATCCCTGGGCTTCCATCCTGGTTGGCAATCCTGGCTTTCTCTCCTCTCCCAACGATCGCACCTTGCAAGTCACCGCCCAACCATTATGGGGTGATCCGTTGAGGACGAATCTGGCAGAGGGCATTGACATTGGCTTTTTGGGGATCGAATTACCGACTCGCCGTCGTAACCGCGTAAACGGAATGGTCATCAGCGTTCGCAGTGATGGTTTTGAAGTGCAGGTTCAGCAGAGCTTTGGGAACTGTCCCCAATACATCCAGGCTCGTGAGTCTGAGTTGCAGCCCTTCGATGCCTCAGCCCCGAAGCCGATATATCGAGTGGATCATTTTGGGACAGCAGAACAGACGATGATTACAACGGCAGACACCTTCTTTATCGCCACCGCTTATCAATCAAAATCGGCGGGGATGGCAAGTGGTGTGGATGTGTCCCATCGGGGCGGGAAGCCAGGATTTGTCAGAATTGACGATGACCATACCCTGACGATTCCGGACTTCTCTGGAAACAACCACTTCAATACCTTCGGCAACTTAGAACTCAATCCCCATGCCGGATTGCTGTTCATCGATTTTCAGCAGGGCGATCTGCTGTATCTCACAGGAACAGCCGAGGTAATTTGGGAGGGTGACGAAATTCGTCATTATGCCGGGGCAGAACGGCTCTTGCGCTTTCATCTGAGGCAGGGCGATCGCGTCGTCGGAAGTCTTCCCCTGCGCTGGTCAGAGCCGGAGTTGTCCCCGTTCTTAGAGCCATCAGGCTCATGGTAACCCTACACTTTTTGGAGATCACCATGAAATTGCATACGGATTACAGCCAACGGGTAGTGATACCCACCAATGATTTGCCCTGGCTCGATTCGCCCATGCCTGGTGTGCAACGACGAATGCTGGAACGCGATGGCGAAGAAGTTGCCCGCGCTACCTCGATCGTTCGCTACGCTGCCAATAGCCATTTTTCGCCCCATACGCATGGAGGAGGTGAGGAGTTTTTCGTCCTGGATGGCGTTTTTTCAGATGAATACGGCGATTATCCTGCGGGCACCTATATTCGCAATCCGGTTGGGTCAACCCATACGCCCTTTAGTCAGGATGGCTGCACGATTTTGGTCAAACTCTGGCAAATGCACCCCGATGACCAACAGCGGGTGGCGATCGCCACAACGCAAACTCCCTGGTTTCCGGGATTGGTGCAGGGTTTAGAAGTAATGCCACTGCACACTTTTAGGACGGAGCAGGTAGCACTGGTGAAATGGTCACCGGGTACTCAGTTTCAGCATCACAGTCATTGGGGCGGCGAAGAAATCTTTGTTCTGGAGGGTGTTTTCGAGGATGAATGGGGTTCTTACCCGCAGGGCACCTGGCTCCGCAGCCCACACGGGAGTCGTCACACGCCCTTCAGTCGTCAAGGCTGTATGATTTACGTCAAAACTGGTCATTTAGCTTCAGCGATCGCCCCTGAACCTTCTCAGGCAGCATTCTCCTCCTAGCATTCATCCCACTATTCATTGATATCTCAACTCAGGAACTCTTATGGAAATGAAACCTCCCTTACCTCCCTTTACCCTGGAAACTGCCCAAGCCAAAGTGCAGGCGGCTGAAGATGCCTGGAATACCCGTGATCCAGAACGAGTCGCCCTCGCCTACACAGAAGATTCGGAATGGCGCAATCGATCGGAGTTTTTTAGCGGACGAGCCGCCATCAAAGCATTTCTGCAACGCAAGTGGGAAAAAGAACAGGACTACCGACTGAAGAAAGAACTCTGGTGCTTCATGGACAATCGAATTGCGGTACGGTTTGAATATGAATGGCATGATGATTCAGGAGCCTGGTATCGTGCCTATGGCAATGAGAACTGGGAGTTTGCCGAAAATGGATTGATGATGCGTCGGTTTGCCAGCATTAACGATGTTCCCATCCAGGAGTCAGACCGAAAATTTCGTTGGGAACGCACCTAAACCGCACAGAACGATCGCACTGCACCAGACTAAGAGAACAACCACGTTTCAAGGCGATCGCAGCAGTCACCTTCTCCCCCTCAGGGGGTGACAGTGAAGCTGAAAGGTAAGCAAGGGGCTAGAAAAGAGGCACCCCAACCAATGAAAATAGAGTGAACTCAAGGAATTCACCCTACTCATCAAATGATATTACCTCCATCATACCAGGCATGTTTAAGCGCACAACTGTCGGAGATTCAATTCATTACTCTCCAAATGTTAGTGGAGTTGTTACAAAAGGAACGGCAGGTCTCTCTCGAACGCTTAGCCACTCTGTTTGCTCAACCGATTCAATTTGAAAGCCGTCGTCGCAACCTGCAACGATTCCTCATCTTGCCTCAATTGTCTGCTCAGGCATTGTGGTTTCCCATTGTCAAATACTGGTTGAGGCAACGTTACAAAGCAAATCAACCCGTCCACCTCGTCATCGATCGCACGCAGTGGAAAGCGCATAATCTCCTAATGGTCAGTGTAGTGCATGGAAAACGATCGATTCCGCTGTATTGGGAGTTGCTCGACAAGCAAGGACAGAGTTCATTGGATGAGCAGAAGGCAGTTTTAGCACCTGTGTTTGCGGTGTTCAGGCGGTATTGCGTGGTGGTGTTAGGGGACCGAGAATTTCATAGTGTTGCATTAGCGGCTTGGTTAAGGCAACAAGTGGTGGGCTTTGTGCTGCGATTGCCCAAAAGCACGACGGTGAAGCTGACCCCCGAGTTACCGTTTGAACGACTTGATGAGCTTCCCCAATATCGGGGCATCGCAGTGCATGAGGTGCAGGTGCAGGTGACCCAACAACAAGGCTTTGGTCGCTTCAATTTAGTCACGCGTTGGAAACGGGTGCATCATCAAGAGAAGGCAAACGAAGTATGGTACTTGCTCACCAACTTGGAAACATTGGAGGAAGCATTGGCAAGTTACTCCAAAAGGTTCTCAATTGAACCGATGTTTAGAGACCTGAAATCCGGGGGCTACAATCTGGAAAACTGCCATCTCAAAGCACAACGTTTTCTAGCAATTGTGCTGTTGGTCGCAATGGCGTACACCCTGGCTACTGAGCAAGGAAAACGCCTTCGTCGTCAACAGGTACAGCAGTATGTCGGACGAGTCACAGAAGCAGACAGGAGGTACAAACGACACAGTGATTTTTGGTTAGAGTTGTATGGTCGATTGTGGATTGATTCGATGGATTGCTGGTCGCAATGGGCAGACCGACTGATGCAACTCAAGCCACAAAAGCGGGTGTTTTTCCTGCGGGGATTAAGGGCTATGTCCTTGATCCAGTCTGCCTTCTAGCTTCGCTGTCACCCCCTGAACTTCTCCCCTCATGCTGGAAGGGCTATGATCGATTTCTCATGCTCATTGCTACTTTATCAGGACTTACGCAAGTCCACTACATGTAGGGCATTTGTGTTGTGTGTATGGTGCGAAGCACCACACACACAACACAAATGCGTAAGCCCTGTCATCAAAAGAGATCAAAGCTAGACATGTCATCAAAAGAGATCAAAGCTAGACAGCACAAAGCGGTGGTGACGATCTACAGGAAGTAGTCCAGTTACTATCAGATGTTACAGATTGAGGGATTGAACACTCAAATCCTTCAAGGTAATCGTGAAGTGACGTTGTTCTCCTGTTGCAACAAAAGAAACGATCGCTTCACAAGCAACAGCTACCGTTAACATCACCAAATTACGTGCTAAAGGATAATCACAAACATCATCATTGACATCAGATGGAACTCGATAAACACCATTCCAGACAACCTCTGCATAATCCGCAGAGAGTCCAGCATGAAGGCAAGGAGTTCCAGTTTGGTCAGCGTAATCTTTCACTACTCGGCGAGAAGAACTGTTGTCAAATACGTCAACAATTAATCCACTCTCTTTAAGTAGTTGAGCCGCATTTGTCGCCGCCAGTTCTTTGGTTTCTGCCTCTACCTTGGTTCCGATCGCCCGATACAAGTTATTCGCCAATATCTTGGCTTTGAATGCACCGACATCTGAACGGTAGTAGGGCTGAGTGGAAAGATTTCGTTCTTCGATGCGATCGCGATCAATCACCTTAAGCTTGCCAAAACCGCGCGAGCCAAGTTCTCAGTCAGGTTTGCGCCCAAGGCTCCTGCACCACAAATGGTGACAGGAAACTCCTTCAGCTTTGCCATTACTGCATCCGTCCGGTAAAGCTGCTCATGAAAAAAGGTGCTCATTGTTTCACCACTCCCCGTGTTCCATCACACCCACTAACGATTGCAGGTCGAAATCGCGATCGCGTCCACTGAGGCAAATTCCAGAACTCACCACGGTTAGATCATCCTTGGCGATCGCACTGGTATGACGAACCCCATCCGAGGTTGTCCAATCCACCGTCCAGTAATCCCCTCGATCCTGGAACTGGTGCAGTTCACCACCGCCCAGCTTAAGAGCTTGGCGCAGTCGCTTTTCATCCCGTTGAGGTTGGGCAAATTCTTCTATCTGTTGAGTCGCTAATTCATAAAGCGATCGCATTTCGGGGGTCATCCCCTTAAATTGCAATTCCTCAACGGGAGTTAACTGCTTGAGGTTGGATTGCAGGGTTTCGGCGATTGCAGATCAGCACGGCGATCGACTTCCTCAAACCAGCAGGAGTTGCCATTCCAGTGAGCGAGGATTTGCTCAAAGGCAACGCCTCCTGTCACCAAATGCACAACCACGGGTTTAACTGTCTTAAACCGTTGCCGCATATCCGCTTCATTGATGGGATACGCCAACCAGCTTTGATTTTGTAAACGATACGCCAACCGTAACCGAATCGTTGGAAGTTGCTGCAAGTAAGCCACGATCTGAGGTAAATCTGCTCTTTCAATCAGCGTTGCGGTTTGTTCATCTGTTGGTTGAAAGATGCCCCATCCTTCAAACTTACAAGGTTTAGGAGTGAAGATATAGACTATTTCTGCTACCCGTGTGCGAACTCGTCCACCTTTGACACAAGGTGCGAGAAATTGGGTTGTTTGCAATTGTGCTTCAGCACTAGCAATCTGGTTGAGTAGCTTGTGGATGTCAGTCATTCTTCATTAAGAGGTTGAGGGCTGAGTTAGCTGCCGTCTGCCCAGAATGAACGGCAGCAATTTAGCAATGTTTCTGGCATCATCGATGCCCCGGTGATGAGTTCCCTCCAGTACAATTCCCGCCAGTTGCAGGGCTTCTGCCATCCCATATCGCTTGGGTAAACCTTGAGCTTCACTGAACAACTGTTTAAGGTTGACGTGCGGATAGGCAATCGGGAAAGGAACGTTATGAAACTTACTGTCTTGTTTGAATTGGTTGCGATCGTAATCACCCCAAGAACCAAACACTCCATTGGGATAATTGGACAGCCATTGTTTTAGGAGGGCGATCGCCTCTCCATAACCTGGAGCCTGATCAACTTGCTCCTGGATAATGGAGGTTAATAACTTACAGAACGGTGTGAGGGTGGGATAGCGAACGGGTTTGACAAAGGTTTGAAACTCATCGATAACGTTCAAGTTCTGTGCTGCAACCATCACGGCTCCGATTTCAATGATCTCCGTCTGATGCCGCTTGATCGTTTCTTGATCACAACAGGTTGCCTCTAAATCGAGGACCAAATAGTAATCGTATTGAGTTAAGTTCATCATCTCTACCTCCCTTCCCCTCACTCGTATCTATCAGTTTTCATTGCGTAAAATCTCACGCACCTCCATCAAAATTTGCCCCAATTTGTTTTTGCCACTGCCATCTTTGCCGCAGCCCCAGTAGTAATCGATCGGGGAGTTCTCCACCAGCACTTTCTCGACCGTTGCCAGCAAAATTTCTCGAATGTCTGCATGGGTTCTAAACTTTTGCAGAACCGCTTTTCGCATGACATCATCTTTGACTTGCTCCCAGTCAGATCGCAGTGGTAAGGAGCGATCGCGTCCCATAGTTGCTGCATCTTTAGGCGTTTTAGTTTGTCGTACCTTTTCCAGGTAGGGAGTACCAACAAATTTCTGTGCCTGGAAGTAATGCTCACTGGTTGCCCAATACAACTCATCGAGCATTATGATGTACCCCATAAATTGGACAAAGCAATAAGAGAGACCCGCTGCACAATAGGTCAGGGCAAATACCGAGAGACAAAAAACTATGCAGCGAAAACAATACAGTGCTGAATTCAAAACTAAGGCAGCGCTCGAAGCAA
>JANRIS010000073.1:0-11414 GCA_033764685.1 Leptolyngbyaceae cyanobacterium bins.349 | reverse complement strand
TGCACGGCACAGCCAGACCATCGTCTGATACGGTTCAAGTTCGGCTAGAACTGCTTGGTTGACCGCTTGCAAGTGCGGCTCTTTTTTTTAATTCCGCTATCACCGTTGTTGGGCTAATCCCCAATACACGAGCCGTGTCTCGAATGCTACTGCCATTGATCGCCATGTCACTAATCTGCCGTTTGACATTCGCTAGGTAGCCTTGATAACTATACTCTCGAATGAAGCTCGTCCGACTGCATTCGGGATTTTGGCAGCGATAGCGTTGCTTGCCTGCGGCGGTCGTGCCATGCTTAATCACATCGATCCCATCACAATCCGGGCAATGAATCGGTTCCAAAACCATCGATTTAACCCTGTGAAATATAGGTCTGTTTCAGCACAGCTTAACTGAAATAGGAACAACACGTCTAGAACATTACCATGGGATAATTCTCAGACTCGTAAGGACATAATTGGATGAACCTGCTCTCACGCTCTGATTAATCCTCTCAAGAGTAGGCGAACCCAAGCTCAGAAGGCTTTGACTTAAGTCAAAACAGTTCTTGAAAGATTCTTAATTTTGGAGTGTATTGAGCTTCTTTAAGAAGATCAAAGTTTTATAGGCGAATCTCACAAAAACTCACTTTTCAACCAGGTACTCGATTCTGCAAACTTAGAATAATCCCAAGATTAGGTGGAAGTTGCGATCGAAAATAATGAAAAAATGGTGAGCGAATTTGATCTAAGCAGTTGGTTGCAGAGAACGTTGGTTTTCCAAGGTTTATCAAGATCACAATTGGTTCCCATCGTTCAGATTGCTCAGTTACAATCTCTTAATAAAGGAGAGCTATTGTTTAAACAGGGTAACGAAGCCACAGGTTTCTTTGTTGTTAAAAGTGGGCGAGTCAAAGTCTTTCAAGTGTCCCTCACGGGCAAAGAACAAATTCTCAATATTTTTGAGTCCGGAGAAAACTTTGCTGAAGTCGCGGCCTTAGATGGCAAACCCTTTCCTGCATCAGCCGCCACATTAGAACCCACAGAGTTGATCTTTTTTCCCCGCTTAGCATTTCTGGACTTGCTCCGTCAGCATCCTGACATTGCCATCAATATGCTGATTAGTCTTTCAAAACACTTGTGACATCTCACGGGAGTCATTGAAGAATTATCGTTTAAGGATGTCCCACAACGATTAGCGACTTATTTACTCAAGTTGAACCGTTCTGATATGGGTGAATCGTCTAAGCGTTCTCAATCGACTGATGTTGTGACGCTAGATTTAACTAAGAGCCAACTTGCCGCGACTCTGGGAACTATTCCGGCAACTCTTTCAAGAGCATTGTATTACCTCAGTAGTGAAGGGTTAATTGCAGTAAATGGCGCACAAATTGAATTACTCGATCGCGATCGCTTACAGGAATTAAGCCATCCAACAGAACCGGATTGTTCTCCTTCCTAAAACGCTAAAAAGAGCCTTTCGCTATGCTCATTAACACTGTTGTTTGGCGTAGGTCATTTTCCGGTTGCGGCTGCGATCTGGATCTTAACCCCAATTGTGATTGCGCGGACACTGATGCTGAATTCCCTGATGGGATTTGCCTTTAGGTTTCTCTACTGGCAATGGGTTTGGAATACGCCATATTATCTCACTTCCTGGCAGATATTGTGCTGCATGGAATTGGGGGAAGTTAGTAAATTCAATTTGCACTTTATGGCGTAAACAGATATCTAGGCATAGATGGTCTTTGATGTTGTTCCAATTCAATAGCTCCAAGCTTAAGTATATCTTCTATGCCCTTGAACTCGCCGCAATACGAATTTTCAACTGCTGCTTCAAAAGATTTACAGATAGTATCAGAGAATCTTTCAATGGATGCTAATGAGGATTCACACAAATCCGGCATCCATGACACAGATAAAACACAAATCAAAGTATCATCAAGATTCTTGAATAAATGTGAATTCACCTCAACACTTTCTTGCATTTCAAGATTTAATTCAATACAAGGCTTAAGAGATGATAATCGCTGTGTTATCTCATCTATATTAAATTCTTTCAAAACTCGAAGTCGTTGAATTGATATAAACCTCTTTAAGTGATTAATTGGTAGTCCTGGGATGTACTCATTCTCAGAAACAATTAGATTTTTAATATTTTTATTCTGATTTCCAAAAAATTTTAAGACAAAGTCAGTTACTCCTAAATCTTCATGTCTTCCCGGCAATTCATCGGTTGCGGCAATTTGGTTTAGCTTCTCATTAATAGAATCGTTCTCTAACTCTGGCCAATCCTCTGGTTCTGGCACCCAGCCTGCTGTAGGATCAAACATTTCACTACAAATAGCACCTACTATAGTTTCTGCTTTACACAAGCTAGGGATTTCTGCAAACACTAACGCATAAGAAGCGAGAACTTTCCTGAGCAGATCTACTTCATGAGAAAAACAGATCCAAGGCAAAAACTGAGAGCGTATGTAATCTTTAAATAAACTTTTCTGTGCAATAAAAGATGGAGTTATAGGAATCATACCTAATAACTCAATAGCCAAATCTCTTTCTGGCTCAACGAAATGGTTGAATCGCCAACTGAAGCCATTATATGGAAATGGCTTTAGACTACCCTCAGGTAGATCAAAAGCATATAAGAAGTCTGACTGTATTTCTTGATTTATATAGCAAAAGCTTGACCAACCAGTTAAATCTTGATTTAAACCAAGGTGGTGAGGATGATCCTTCCCCTTGTCTAAAAGTCGAATTGGGCTGCAAATGAAGGATAGCCATTCTGTATCAAAGATAAATAAAGAACTCTCTTTTCCTAAGTACTCAAGAAAACGGATTACGCTATCACTGAACTTCTTTAAATCTATATCATCGATACTAACCTGCCAACAATGAAGGAGGTTTAAATCCATGCTACGTAAAGCTGTAATCCAAGCCGGAAGATGATCTGATCGCAAGCCTCTCGTCTTAACATTTAAACCATATTTCTGTCCAATTGATTCAATATTTATAGACCTGAACAGTTTTCTGGGGATCTTATAACTTGGCATCATTACAGGTATGATGTTACATACAAGACATGGCGAAGACAAACGTAATATTTGAGTATAAAATTCTTGAATATTCTTCTCAAGTTCTACTTGATTTTGAGTAAGTTTATTTTTTTGATGAACACGAATAGTTGTTGTCTTTTTTGATATTCTATCGAGATTCTTACTGAGATACTGAGTTGCGTTCTCCCAATAAATCTCTCTAGTATCCTCAACGTATACAATCAGAAAAACAGGGTAGTAACAACTGGCCAGCCAAAATCTGGCAAGATCAGTTTCGATGCTGACACTAATTTCCCCAGACTTTAAGAATCTCAAGTACTTCTTATCCTTAGTCGTTGATTTTACCTGGCATCTAAAGTGAAAAGCTGTACGCTGTTGATTAATAAAAATATTACAGTCAAGATCCTCACCATAATCACTGGCAATCAAGTCGGCTGTCCATCCCCATCTTTTAAAGACTAGAGCTACCTCAGTCTGTCCGACATCTCCTACTACATGGCTGCTAGATCGAAATGGAAAGTTTTCTGTCATGATTTTCAGAAGTATATTTTGTTGGCAGTTGAGGGCAAGTTGAAAATAGGAGTTTTAGTCTATGCAAGTAGATACATTTTAGCTTACTCTTCTAAGGAGACTAAACCAGATCGCAGTGCCACAACCGCAGTTTGAATGCGATCGCTCACCAGTAACTTATTCAAAATCATCCACACGTAAGTTTTTACAGTGTGTTCACTCAAGTATAGAACTTTGACAATTTCTGGATTCCTGTAGCTATCCACAATGAGTTTCAGGACGTCTAATTCCCGTTCTGATGGGGTTCCTGTGGCGAAAGCGGAAGTCATTTTTGAGTCCAGTGTAGGTGGCTTTAGTGTATTGATCACCTTCCAGCCCGAACATAATATCTAATAATTTTTAGAAACCCATGTAAAACAGGTGAAATATTCTCCGACCGCCAAGCGATCGCTACTTCGACCTGTGGTGTTGTTTCTTCTAGCGGTTTGTAGACAATTCCTGCTCGTTGCAAATTTTGCAGGGAAGCAGGAACCAGTGCAACTCCCATATTCGCTGAAACTAATCCAATAATTGTTTGTAATTGAACGGCCTCTTGCACCACCTTTGGACTAAAGTTTGCCTGCTGGCAAAAACTCACAATTTGATCATAAAAGCCAGGACCCAGATAACGTGGAAACAGAATAAAAGACTCGTTAGCAAGCGAGCAAATGGAAAGAGTCGTTTCACCAGCAAGGGGATGCGCCTCAGGTAAGGCAACCACCAATGATTCTTGCGAAATTGGTTCTAATTCTAAGCTCTCATCCTTGAGCGGTGGATGGCAAAAGCCAACGTCAATCTGATGATTTTGTAATGCTTCTTCTTGTTGCGTCGTAGTCAATTCGTGTAAGACAAGATGCACATTGGGAAATTGCTCCCGATATTGAGACAAAATCGCGGGCAAGATGTCGTAAACAACCGTGCTGGTAAAGCCAAGATTGAGCGTTCCGGTTTCACCTTTACCTGCTCGTTGAGTCTCGCGAATTGCCTGTTCTACCTGCGCCAGAATTCGGTACGTTGCCTGCAACAACACTTGCCCTGCCTCCGTCAACTGCACCTGGCGCTTGGTGCGTCGATGGAAGAGTTCTACGCCTAATTCTGTTTCTAACTGTTTGATCTGCTGACTGAGCGGCGGTTGAGCCATGTGCAACCGCTCGGCAGCGCGGTTAAAGTGCAGTTCTTCGGCAACTGCCATAAAGTAGCGGAGGTGACGCAGTTCCATTTTTTGATAGGTTTTTCGTCTCAAATCTATCTAATCATATATTGGACATCTCTAAACACGCTTCCTATACTCCAGGAATATCAGCATTCGATGAGGACGAAACGATGCAGGAGAATTTGCGAAGCCAGAAAATCACTCAGGGTTTGCAGCGATCGCCCAACCGCGCCCTGCTGCGTGCCGTTGGATTTGAGGATGCCGACTTTACCAAACCGATTGTGGGAGTTGCCAGTGCCCACAGCACGATTACTCCTTGCAACATGGGCATTGCACCCTTAGCAACGGCAGCCGAAGCCGGGATTCGCTCCGCTGGGGGAATGCCGCAACTGTTTGGCACGATCACCGTTAGCGATGGGATTTCAATGGGCACGGAGGGGATGAAATATTCGCTGGTGTCGCGTGACGTGATTGCCGATTCGATCGAAACGGTTTGCAATGCTCAGAGTATGGATGGGGTATTGGCGATCGGCGGCTGCGATAAAAATATGCCCGGTGCAATGATTGCGATCGCCCGCATGAACATTCCCGCTATTTTTGTCTACGGTGGCACGATTAAACCAGGGCATCTAGACGGGCAAGATTTAACGTTGGTGAGTTCCTTTGAAGCCGTTGGACAATATAGTGCGGGCAGCATTGATGAAGCGATGCTGTATGCAGTTGAACGGAACGCCTGTCCGGGAGCGGGTGCCTGTGGCGGGATGTTTACGGCAAATACGATGGCGGCGGCGTTTGAGGCGATGGGCATGAGTCTGATGGATTCATCGACAATGTCCACGATCGCCCCAGAAAAAGCCAAAAACACGGCACTGGCAGGCAACGTTTTGGTCGCAGCGATTCGCAACCAGATTTTGCCCAGAGACATTATTACGCGGAAATCGATCGAGAATGCAATTTCAATTGTGATGGCAGTCGGTGGCTCGACCAATGCGGTGTTGCATTTTCTGGCGATCGCTCATGCGGCTGGAGTCCCGTTGACGATTGATGATTTTGAACCCATTCGCGAGCGAGTTCCAGTACTGTGTGACCTCAAACCATCCGGGCGTTATGTCGCCACCGATCTTCATGCAGTCGGTGGGATTCCTCAAGTGATGAAAATATTGCTGGCGCGTGATTTGCTGCATGGGGATTGCTTAACGATTACGGGAGACACGATCGCAGAACGCCTCAAAGACATTCCTAAAGAACCACCTGCTAACCAGGATGTGATTCGCCCCTGGAACAATCCCATTTATGCTCAAGGACATTTGGCGATACTCAAAGGCAATCTGGCAACAGAAGGAGCTGTTGCCAAGATCACAGGGGTAAAAAATCCTGAAATGACTGGCCCTGCACGAGTATTTGAATCCGAGGAAGACTGTCTGGATGCTATTCTTGCGGGCAAAATTAACGCCGGGGATGTGATTGTGATTCGCTACGAAGGACCCAAAGGCGGACCCGGAATGCGAGAAATGCTGGCTCCAACTTCGGCAATTATCGGTGCGGGTTTGGGGGATTCGGTTGGACTGATTACCGATGGCCGGTTTTCCGGTGGCACCTATGGCATGGTGGTGGGGCATATTGCACCGGAAGCATTTGTGGGTGGCACGATCGCCCTGGTTCAAGAAGGGGACAAAATTACCATTGATGCTCCAGCGCGATCGCTGCACCTGCATGTGTCGGAGCCAGAACTCGCACAGCGTCGTGCTGCCTGGAACCCGCCCCTACCGCGTTATACCAAAGGCGTATTGGCAAAATATGCCAAATTGGTTTCCACAAGTAGTTTGGGTGCAGTGACCGATTGAGTCCACATATTCAGCGCACTACTATTCCTGATATTTCGGGTGGTTGCGGAGCGATTTATGGATTTTCTTCCATCGCTCCTTTTCTGCCAGGGTGGCGCGTTGATCTTGCTTGCGAGTCAGATAATGCAGTTCTCGCTGCAATTTCTGATAGTTCCGGAACCGTCCTTGATCCAGGTGTCCATCAGCAAGTGCTTGTTGAACCGCGCAACCGGGTTCTTGTTGATGTTGGCAATCGCGAAAATGGCACTGCTTTGCCAATGTTTCAATCTCTGGAAAGGTTTCTGGCAATCCCTCAGACCCCGACCATGCCTGAAGTTCGCGCATTCCTGGTGTGTCGATCAGCAACGCCCCAGAGGGGAGCAAAATCAACTGGCGATGCGTGGTTGTATGTCTCCCCTGATCGTCTCCTCGCCGAACAGCTTGAACCGCCTGGATTGCCTCACCGTTTAAGTGATTCGCGATCGTCGATTTCCCCACGCCAGATGACCCCAGTAGGGCGATCGTTTTTCCTGGTTGCAGATAAGGTTGGAGCGCATCCATGCCTTGTTCCTGGGCAGCACTCAAAGCAATCACTGGAACTCCGATCGCGATCGCTTCCACCGCTGCCAACTGTTGTTCAACCTGCAAACTGAGGTCTGCCTTGTTCAATACAATCACCGGACTGGCACCACTTTCCCACGCCAGAATCAAATAGCGTTCAATCCGTCTCAGATTTAAATCACCATCCAGGCCAGAAACGAGAAATACGGTATCGACATTGGCAGCGATCACCTGTTCTTCGGTTGTACTGCCTGCCACTTTCCGCGAAAATTTGCTTGTGCGGGGCAGAATGGCGTGAATTTTGGCGCGATCGTCTGTGGGTCTGGACTGAATCACCACCCAATCGCCAACGGCTGGGAAGTCTTGAATGTCAGTGCTTTGATGCCTGAACTTGCCAGAAACTTCCGCCAGTTGCTCACCCTGCTGGGTGTAAAGCAGGTAAGTATGACGATATTCAACGGCAACACGACCGATGGCAAATCCTTGTTCGCAATAGGGTCTAAAGCTGTGAGCATGGCGATCGCTCCAGCCGAATTGGTCTAAATTCATGGGATTTCCTTTCTGTGATCACTTGGGTGCTGCAAGGTTCACAGAAGCGTCCGCATCAACTTGCCGAAATGGTGCAGAGGTGAACGAGACTTACTGTGTCTTGCGATGGAAGCGTGAGCGTCTTTGCCGTGACGCGATCGGCTACCAATACAGTCATCGTCCACCTCCTTGACAAGTTCTACAGAGAGACCTCACCCTCACGTTAACCCATTCCTGATTTGCCGAATCAATTTTGCGGTAATTTTTGGTTTCGATTGGGCAGAACACCCCGCAACTTTGCCGCAATTAACGGAGCCAACAGGAGCCACATTAAACCAAATATCATCAAGCCTCCCTGAAAAGGATTGTAGTCGGCAAAAATTCGCTCCTAGGAGGAACCAAAAATCAAACGTCCCAGGCCAATTTCAAACCCCAGCGTCAACACCACCCAAAGTAATCCAACCTCGATGAATTGCCGGATTTTGGTGGCATGAAGCCAACGGATGAACAGAGCTAGTTCTCCAGTGGTTTATGTGGAACAGGCTTACCAGTATGCCGACCATTGAGGGAGGAAGCAATGAGCAGATTACGCAGCCAATGGTCATGGTAACGAAAGCCATTAAGATCCTTAAAGGGGGATTGGGAATGGGGGGCTTGCGCCTGAACCTGGCGACAATAGGGATGGAAGTTCCAGAGCATTGCCATCGCCCGAAGTGCCTGTTGCATGGCAGTCTTAGAGCCATGAAAATACTGCATCGCATAGAGCAGGCGATCCTGATAGTTCATGAGTCGGTCCACCGCATTGCTGGTGCGATAGGCCAAGGGGTACTCGAAGGTGAGCTTGAAGTGGTCGGCATTAGCTTTGAGTTTGGCCAGTTTTTCCAGGACGACCTGAGGCACCTCAGGACTGGCGGTTGCCCATTCCCACAAGCGCCGTAAGCGTTGACTAAACTGATCCCGATTCAGACTGTGAAACAGATGCCACAGGTCTTGGGTGAGGCGAGTATAGAGGGACTTGTGGGAGCGACACCGGTGCCCGATGCCTAAGACCACATGGACAAAGCAACGCAGGATCACAACGGTCGGGAACAGCCGTTTCCAGGCAGTATGGGTCGGTTCCCAGCCATCAAGGTTGACGGTTTGAGGTTGGTAGTCAGGTTGATGCGCTTGGTCCTCATGGGCAAAGCGGCCATAGGCCGCGGTTAAGTCCGCTTCATCCGCCCGCTCTGCCAGTCCCACCCCTAGAAAGCATCCCACTGTGGCAGTCACCGCAATATCAATGCGCTGCCCCTGCCACCAACTGTGTTTCTCATCGGCCACCAGGTGAGGGGGGAAAAGCCTCCGGGGCTTTCACCGTACTGCCGACAATCGAAGCTCGTCCTAATGCTTGCGTGGCGTTGTACCAATACATCGGCGTTCGGCCTAACACATGGGCAATCCCTTCGTAAGGCACCCCATAGCGGCGCAGGTATAGCCCCTTTGCGACCTCTTCGGTCTTTCCAATCATGTAGGATCTTCATGTGTTGTCGTTTGGACTCGACAAAGCCATCTAACCAATACCCCTGGCTGATCTCGGGTGGAAACAGTTCCGGGTGCTTGGCGATCTGCTCATTCAAATACTGTCGATAGCCAGCACTGTCCTCAATCCAGGTCTCATACACTACCCCATCTGGGAGTGGCAGACAGATGGTTTTATCCCCAACCGTGGTTCGTTGGCGGTAGCCTGTTCGCATCTCAGACTCCTGGCTCAAGCCCTGCACTACATCTATTTTACGGCAGAACTCATTGAGCTTTAAGAACCAGAAAATCTGTTCTACTCAAATCACTGGAGAACCAGAAACCGTAATTTTGCCATTGGGAATGGATAGCGTCAAATCTCGGACGATCGTCGTCTGGTCATAGGACAGGGAGAGGCTACGGGTAGTCAGAGCAGCACTGAGAGACATGAGCAATATTGGCAATCATTGAATTAAGCTCCTATCTTAATCAGATTTCTGTCCGATGTGAAGCATTTGGGCAAAATGAGAGTTTGGTTGGGCTGCTAATTGCTGGCGATCGCCGTGTTCTATAACTTTTCCTTTATCTAAAATGAGAATTTTATCGGTGCGCTGAATTGTTTGCAAACGATGGGCAATAATGATGCCTGTGCGATTCTCTAATAGCTGGCAAATTGCATTCTCTAGTAAAGCTTCTGTTTGTGGATCAAGGCGTGAAGAGGCTTCATCTAGGATGACTAATCCAGGATTTTTGAGAAACACTCGAACGAATGCGAGTAATTGAGCTTGTCCTGCGGAAAGCCCACTGCTATCTGCTCCTAATTGCGTCTCCAGTCCTTCGGGTAAGGATTTTAACCACTGACTCAAACCAAGGTTTTCCAGCGCTTGCAAAATAATGCTATCTGGGATTTGTGGATCAAAAAACGTCAGGTTATCCCGCACACTAGCTTGAAATAACTGAACATCTTGGGTGACTAAACCGACCCGCTGGCGTAGTTCTGCTAGAGAAATTTGTTGGATTGCAACATTGTCTAAACGAATTTCGCCAGATTGAATGTCATACAGACGCAGAAGTAACCGAGCGATCGTGCTTTTACCGCTGCCTGTCCGCCCCAACAGCCCTAAAACTTGTCCAGCAGGGAGATGGAAAGAGATATTTTGCAGAATGGAGGGGTGGAAGGGGGGAGGGGTGGAGGGGTGCCATTCTCCACTTCCGATTCCTTCATAACTAAACCAGACTTGCTTGAAAGAGACGGGTAATGCCCCTGTTGGCAGTGAGCAGTGTCCTTGATCTACTAATCGCGATTTCACATCTAATAAGGCTTGGACTCGATTGATACTTGCCTCAACCTGTTGCATTTGTTCCAGTTCTTCTCGAATTCGCTCGATCGGCTGGGACAGAAGATTCGTATAGTGGAAGAGTAAATAAGCTGTACCGATGGTGATCGCGTTTTGTTTCCAGAGATGGGTCGCAAGGGCAAGGGCGATCGCATTGCCGATGGTGAATAATCCGACGCTGCTAAACCATAGAACAGTACTGGCAAAGCGAGCTGTTTGATAAACAGGTAGCCAGCGCTGCAACACGGCAAAGAAGCGATACATGACATACCCCACAGCACCGTTCGCCCGAAGGTCTGCCCGTCCAGCAATGTGTTCACCTAACATGCCATAAAACTCTGTGCTGATTTGACGGTATTCTGACCAGGGCGCGATCGCCATTGACCGTAAACTGAGTAACGTTACCAGGGCTACCAGCGCAAATAGAGTCAAGCACAATCCTGCTAATGGATTTTCAAACCAGAGAACAACTAAGATTCCAACTAAAAGAAGACTATTTCCTAAGATATGAATGACTAATTGCGCGAAAAAACGTGACAGTACATTTACGTCACCATCGACTCGTTCTAGCAACTCTCCAGGAGTATGGACTTTGTGAAAAGATAGGTCCAACTTTAAACAATGAGTCGCCAGGTTGATGCGCAGGGCATTGGTCGCAGTCCAGGCAACGATTTCCCCGAAATAGGTGGCGACAATGGACAAAATTTGGGTGAGTAGGGCGATCGCAGTAAAGCCCAGAGCTGATAGCAGTAAGATTTGTGGTGATCCTCCGTTTACGGCTGTGTCGATAAAGTATACTCGCCTCTTCTAAGAAATGGACTTTTAGATTTTCGATTGCATCAGCAATATAATAAAATCATCCACTTCACAAAGGCAGGGGGACTGCTTGTATGATTCGGATGGAATTTACGGAGCAGATGATTGAGGCGTTGAA
>JANRIS010000070.1:0-15243 GCA_033764685.1 Leptolyngbyaceae cyanobacterium bins.349 | reverse complement strand
TAAAAATCGTAGGGCAGGTCTGAATTACACTCTGTCATGGCACAATGAAGCAACGAAAAAATGTTAGAGAGCTTGATTCTATTCGGTTTCAAGCTCTTTTTCTCATCCTTCTTGTGCCGCTTCGTGAATAATCCAGGTTAGGATCGAGAAGATCTGCTGGCTGAACGGTTAGAAACATGGCTCAATCCCGGTTACGAAAGTTGGGTGGGTATCTTCGCCCCCATTGGCGTGCAGCAACGTTAGGCATTTTGGCCTTATTTGTTGTCAATTTAGTTGGCATGTACATTCCCCTGTTGATTCGAGATGGGATTGACCAACTTCAAGTCACTTTCAGCTTTAACCAGGTGTTGTATTACGTGGTGCTGGTGCTGGCCTCCGTTATGTGGGTGATGCGGATGGCCTCCCGCATCTGGCTGTTTGGCGTGGGGCGACAGGTCGAGTTTGACTTGAAGCAAAAGATTTTTAGGCATTTGCTATCCCTGGAACCGGCTTACTTTGCCCTGAATACCGTGGGGGATTTGATCAACCGCGCCACCAGTGATGTGGATAATATTCGGCGGTTGCTGGGGTTTGCAGTACTGAGTTTGGCCAACATGATCTTTGCCTATGCGCTGACGTTGCCTGTGATGCTGGCGATCGACTGGAAACTCAGCCTGCTCTCACTCTCGGTTTATCCCATCATGTTTGTGGTGGTGGTGCTGTCGAGCGATCGCCTGCGCCAGGATCAACAGGTCGTTCAGGAGGAATTGTCGAGCCTGAGCGAGTTAATTCAGGAAGACATGAGTGGCATGTCGCTGGTCAAGATCTACGCGCAGGAAGCCAACGAACGGCGGGCCTTTGCCGAATTGAATGACCACTTGTTAGACGCGAACCTGAAGCTGGCTAAGACCCGAAATATTTTGTTTTCCCTATTGCGCGGTCTGGCGAGTGTAAGCTTACTGGTAGTCTTGTGGTTTGGGGTGCGCTCAATCAACAGTGGCACGATTTCTGTAGGGGATTTTGTGGCGCTGTTGCTGTTTGTGGAACGGTTGGTATTTCCCACCGCCCTGTTAGGTTTCACGATTACGGCCTATCAACGGGGCGAAGTGAGCATCGATCGCATTGAAACTATTTTGACGGTGGAACCGAAAATTATGGATCGGGGTGATGCGATGCCGCTGCCGCGATCGCAGGTACAGGGAGCGCTGGAGGCTCACAACCTCACATTTGCCTATCCTGTATTCACCAGTGCCACAACGCTCATCCCCCCAGCGCTTGATCAAGTGTCGTTTCAACTGGAACCGCAGGAAACAGTGGCGATCGTCGGGCCGATTGGTTCTGGCAAGTCCACTCTGGCCAATGCCCTGCCGCGTCTGCTGGACATTGCCCCCAATCAAATTTTTCTAGATGGGCACGACATTACCCAGCTACGAGTACGAGATTTGCGGGGCGCGATCGCCTATGTGCCGCAGGAAAGTTTTCTGTTCAGCACCACGATTCGGAACAACATTCGCTACGGTGAGCCTCATGCAGACGATCCAGACATCATTGAGGCGGCCAAACAAGCCCAAATTCACAATGAAATCCTCAACTTTCCCCAGCAATACGACACGCTGGTGGGTGAGCGGGGCATTACCCTTTCCGGCGGTCAACGGCAGCGAACGGCTCTGGCGCGTGCTCTGCTGGTCGATGCTCCCATCCTGATTTTGGATGATGCACTCTCCAGTGTGGATAACGAAACAGCCACCAAAATTCTGCGGAACCTGTCAGCCGGGACCAACCGCAAAACGGTTTTGTTTATTTCCCACCAATTGCCAGCAGCGGCTAGTTGCGATCGCATTTTGGTGATGGATCAGGGCAGAATCGTCCAATCCGGCACCCACGAATTCCTCATCACCCAACCCGGCCTCTATCAAGACCTGTGGGAACAAAATCGGTTTGAAGAAGCGCTGAAGTAAACCCATTACATCTGCTTGGGGGGCCGGGGAATCTCTGAGCGCATCGGGAACAAGATTTGATTCAATTTGCGAATTTGTTCTGCCGTCCCCATACAAATCAAGTGATCCCCCAGCATGAGAATGGTTTCGGCATTGGGGCCAACGATCGCCGTTCCCGAGGCGCGGCGAATGGCCAAAACTAACGCTCCCGACTGCGATCGCAGCCGCGCTTCCCGCAGGGTTTGGCCCACGTAGCCGTTACTTTCAGTAGCAAGTTCAAATTCCTCAATGTAAAAGTTGCGATCGCCGCTCGACAAAATTCCATCCACAAAGTCCATCACCTGGGGACGCAACGCTGCGGCAGCCATCCGTTTGCCCCCGGTAATGTAAGGTGAAATCACCGCATCGGCTCCGGCCCGTTGCAGTTTGACCAGGGCTTCTTCGGTACTGGCTCGAGCGATCGCCCGAATTTTGGGATTCAATGTTTTGGCCGACAGCACCGTATACAAATTTTCGGCATCCGATGGCAACGCTGCAATCAAACAGATAGCATCCTGAATCCGTACCTGATGCAGCGTTTCATCCAGGGTGGCATCCCCTTGAAAAAAGGTATAGCCCAACTCCTCGGCCATATGGATCGAATCAACACTAATATCTGCCACGACAAAGTTCACACCTTCCGTCTGGAACTCAGTGGCAATCTGCTGCCCCATCCGCCCAAACCCACAAATGATGTAATGACCAGATAAGGATTCCATAGTGCGTCGGAGTCGTTGTTGGCGCAGACCTTCTTGAAAATAACCCTGGATAATTGCGTCTGTAAACCGATTCACAATATACCCAATCGTGACAACTCCCAGCAAAATCAACACGACCGTGAACATGCGTCCGCGATCGCCCAGAGGTTGCACTTCCATAAAGCCGACGGTGGCCAGGGTAATCACGGCCATATAAGCGGCATCTGGCCAGCGCCACCCTTCTACCAGGTGATACCAGGTCGTCCCAAACAAAAACACACTAAACAGGAGCAACACTCCCAGAATGAGTTGTTGGCGTAGACGCTGGTATTGCTGTTCAGCAGTTTGTTGAGTTCGATTCAATCGAAATGTATTCACACCCGTCGTCCAGATGTTTTACAGCACTCCGCACTGTCCCTGCTGGCGTAGCAGGTGATCGCATAACACAATCGCTACCATCGCTTCCACCATTGGCACCGCCCGGGGCAACACACAGGGATCATGCCTGCCCTTTGCCGCCAGAGTAACTTCCGCTCCAGTATTTGTCACCGTTTTTTGTGCTTTACGAATGGTGGCTGTCGGCTTAAAGGCCACCCGAATAATAATATTCTCACCATTGGAAATACCACCCTGCACACCGCCAGAACGGTTGGTTGCCGTGCGAATATTACCTGCCTCATCAGTATAGAACTCGTCGTTATGTTCACTGCCCGCCATCAGCGTTCCGGCAAACCCAGAGCCAATCTCAAAGCCTTTAGTGGCAGGCAGGGACATCACCGCTTTTGCCAAATCTGCTTCTAGTTTGTCAAACACGGGCATACCCAGGCCCCTTGGCACCTTCCGCGCCACACATTCCACTACCCCGCCGAGGGAGTCGCCCTGATCCCGGTATTGTTCGACCAGATCCACCATGCGCTCGGCAGCTTCCGCATCGGGGCAGCGCACAATGTTGCTTTCCACCTGTTCCAGGGTTACGGTTGCGGGATCAACGTTGCCCTCCAGATCCTTAATCCGCGTGACATAGCCAATAATCTCCACGCCTGCGACTTGCTGCAAAATTTTTTTGGCGATCGCTCCAGCCGCTACGCGGCCAATGGTTTCTCGCGCTGAAGACCGTCCACCCCCCTGATAATTGCGAATGCCATATTTGGCATCGTAGGTAGCATCGGCATGGGAAGGCCGATATTTAACCGCCATCTCGTCGTAATCTTGCGATCGCTGGTCCTTGTTGCGAACCACAATCGCAATCGGAGTGCCCAGAGTTTTGCCCTCAAATACGCCCGATAAAATCTCACATTGATCGGCCTCTTTTCGGGGTGTGGTGATTTTGCTTTGTCCCGGACGACGGCGATCGAGGTCAAATTGAATTTCTGCCGGCGAAATTTCTAATCGAGGTGGGCACCCATCAATCACTACGCCAACGCCGCCCCCATGCGATTCGCCGAAGGTGGTAATGCGAAACAAATGCCCAAATGTGTTGCCCATAGTGAGTGATCAAAGCTGTAGCTGTTCAATGTGTCTGTTCATCATGGTACCTATTCGCGGCGATCGCAATGGGTTTCAGCGCTCTAGGGCTTAGCAAAACATTCCCCCAACCGACCTGTTGAAGGTGGAGATTGGGGGAATGGTTGCACGATGGCGAGTGTTCAACCCGCCAATAACGCTTTACCCTCAGGCTGAACGTCCGCTTTTTTCAGGAGCGGGCTTGTTCCGCTTCACCGGCTTGGGTTTAGGCGAACCAGAACCATTGCGGTGAAAGCTCTGGGGTTCGGGATCATCCCATTGCTCACCCGCTTCCTGAGCGGTCCGCATCCAGGCAGGGCGAGTCTGGTCATACGCCATTTGCAGAGCGGCTGCCGCGATCGCGTGGGGTTCGTACTCTTCAGACAGTTGAGCCACGATCGGCAGGAAGGAAGCCATCCGTTCTCCGGACAGTGCTTCGCGCAGGGAGGCTTGCAACTTCTCGATCTGGTGCGCTTCAATTTGGGCGCGGGTGGGGATCGAAGCAATTTCTAGCCGTTGGCGAATGTGATGCTCAATGTCCTTCAGCTTGCGGCGATCGAGGGAATGGATGAGGGAAATGGCTGTTCCTTCCTTCCCGGCTCTCCCCGTCCGGCCAATCCGATGGACGTAGTTTTCCACACTATCAGGCAGGTCGTAGTTGATCACATGGGTCAAATCATCGACGTGAATACCGCGTGCGGCAATGTCCGTCGCCACTACCCACCGCACCTGCCGCTGCCGGAACCGGAGCAACAAGCGTTCCCGCTGAGTTTGGCTCAAGTCACCGTGGTATTCATCCACGCTATGCCCAGCGGCCTGTAGTTGGCTGGTTAACTCGGCTGCGGCTTTCCGCGTCCGCACAAAGATAATGGCCGAATCGGGATCTTCCAATTCCAGGATGGGCAACAACGCGCGGGCTTTCGTCCAGCCACGGGGCACCATATAAACCACTTGATTAATTCGGGTGGGAGCCGCTTTGGGTTGCTCGATGGTGATGGTGATGGGCGATCGCAGAAATTTGGTAACCAGTTTGCGAATTGAGGGGTCCATCGTGGCGGAGAAGAAGGCCGTTTGACGTTCCGTCGGAGCCTGATTCAAAATCTTCTCTACATCTTGAATAAAGCCCATGTTTAACATTTCATCGGCTTCATCCAACACTAACCAATTCACCTGGTTCAGATTTAGATCACCCCGACTGAGCAGATCCAGAATCCGTCCGGGAGTTCCCACGACGACCTGGGCACCCCGTTTGAGGCGAGAAATTTGCGGGTCGATCGCTTGTCCACCATAAATAGTGACAATCTTCAGACGGCGATCGTCATTGAAGCCGCGAATGGCCTGACCCACCTGAAGCGCCAACTCACGGGTTGGGGTCAGGATCAGAGCTTGCACCGCCGAAGACTTGACATCAATCCGCTCCAGAATGGGGAGCGAAAAGGCAGCAGTTTTCCCTGTTCCTGTTTGCGCCTGACCGACGACATCGCGTCCAGAAAGCAGGGGCGGAATGGCTTGAGCCTGAATGGGCGTAGGCGACGTGAAGCCAAGCTCTTCTAAGAAACGGCTACGAGTTTCAGACAGTCCAAGACTATGAAACGAAAGAGTCATTGAATCTCCTTGCATAAAGGGGAAAAGAAATCAAAAAAATGTAGAACTACTCAAAACTTTGAAAGCAGAAATGAGAAATCAGAACGAAATCAGCGATCGCAGCGATTGATTAGGGTACCGTCATCGGCTGGCCTCGCATGAGTTCCGCCACCGTCGCGACATGTCCATACAAGTCATAGACATCAGCATCATCAATCACAACTGAAACCAGCGAACCCAGGCGGGCTGCACCAGAGCCATACACCACCCCATCCACATCCGGCGAGAACCGGGCAGAACGCCCAATAAACTCTCCGGTATCGGGGTTTTCCTGCTCAATCAGCACATCCACAACCCTGCCAATTTCCTGGCGATTGTTCTTTAAGGAAATGGGTTGTTGAACCTGCATCACCGCATCGCGGCGGGCATCCATCACCGCCTGCGGTAGCTGATCGGGCAGGTCGTAGGCGGGCGTCCCTTCTTCCGGCGAGAAGGTAAACACACCCACATGATCAAACTCATGCCGCTGCACAAACTGAAGCAAATGCTGGAAATGCGCCTCTGTTTCGCCAGGGAATCCAACGATAAAAGTAGTCCGTAATACCGCATCGGGTAAGGCCAGTTTGAGCTGATCAATGATGCGATCGTTGACCTGACCTTGCCAAGGACGATTCATCGCCCGCAACACTTCAGGGTGAGAGTGCTGAAGGGGCAAATCCAGATAGGGCAAAACGTTAGGTGTTTCTTGAATGGCCTGGATAACTTCAGAGGTTAAGCCCGTGGGATAAGCATAGTGCATCCGCACCCAAGGCACATCGACGTTGCCAAGGGCACGCAGCAGATCAGCCAATCTGGGTTTGCCATAAATATCAAGACCGTAGTTCGTCGTGATCTGGGAGATCAGGATTAACTCTTGCACTCCTTCTGCGGCCAGTTGTTCCGCTTCCGCAACGATGGATTCAATCGATCGCGATCGCTGATTGCCACGGAGGTGCGGAATAATGCAGAAGGCACAGCGGTAATCGCAGCCTTCCGCAATGCGCAGGTAAGCAACACCTTCTGTGGTCGTGCGATAGCGGGGAGTTGTTTCATCGGCAATGTAAGTGGGTTCTTGAGACACCTCCGTGACGCGCTCACCCGTCTCAGCGCGTTGAATCACATCCACAATTTTGTGGTAATCCCCTGTTCCCACCAGAGCCACCGCTTCAGGAATAGCATCCAACAGCTCACTCTGGAAATGCTGTGCCATACAGCCCGTGATCACAATCTTCTTGTCGGCCTCTGCCAGTTCCACCAAAGTCCGCACTGATTCTTCTCGTGCGGCCTGAATAAAGCTACACGTATTAACAATCACATAATCTGCAAAATCTTCGTTGGCATCAACTTGGTAGCCCGCCTGAGCCAGCAAACCCAACATATGCTCTGTGTCAATCCGATTCTTCTCACAACCCAAGTGAGAGACGGCAATGATTGGCTTATTGCCCATGTACTCCAATTATTTGTTGCTAAAGGACAGTCATCGTCAAACTGTAGCGATCGCTTGTGCGACGGACCTATCCCCTCGCCTTAACTTAGTAGCAAAAAACTACCAGTGATTCTGCTTACTGCAATCGCTCAGATAATCACTTCAAATATAGTAACGCAGAATGATGAATATTACGATATTTTACAAATTTATTTTACCTTCTCCAGAATCTTGCGGCGACATCGGCCAATTTGTCTCTGGTCAAGCCGCCTCTTTCAATCTAACCGAGATTTCTCTTTTTCTCCCTACTCCCATTCCCGATTCTGAGAATTAATCCGATGAGAGATCCCCAATGACGTTATGATTTGAAATACTGACCACATTGATGAGTCCGGCTTGAGAAGAACGTGGACTTAATCCAGATTTTTAAGACTGCAAATCCAGTGATTGGTGTCGTTCACCTGCTACCGTTGCCAACCTCGCCCCGCTGGGGAGGGAACCTGAAAGCAATTATTGAGCGGGCGGAACAGGAAGCTGTTGCGCTTGCTTCCGGTGGGGTAGACGGCATTATCGTAGAGAACTTTTTCGACGCGCCATTTCCCAAAGATCAAGCTGATCCCGCAATTGTTAGCGCCATGAGCTTAATTGTGCAGCGATTAATGCAGATGGTGACTTTACCCATCGGGATCAATGTGCTGCGAAATGATGCCCATAGTGCTTTAGCGATCGCGGCTTGTACTCAGGCTCAGTTCATTCGGGTCAATGTTTTGACGGGTGTGATGGCAACCGATCAAGGATTGATTGAGGGGCGTGCTCACGAACTGTTACGGTATCGGCGCGAGTTGGGCAGCGATGTGAAAATTTTCGCCGATGTGCTGGTTAAACATGCGCGTCCGTTGAGTTCGCCCAACCTAACTGTTGCCGTCCAAGATACGATTGAACGAGGTTTGGCGGATGCCATCATCCTGTCTGGTTGGGCGACGGGCAGCCCCCCCAGTCTGGAAGACTTAGAACTTGCCCAGACAGCGGCCAATCAAACGCCGGTCTTCATCGGGAGTGGAGCCGACTGGGAAAATATCGGTACGCTAATGCAGGCGGCAGATGGTGTGATTGCCTGTAGTTCTTTGAAACGACGTGGGCACCGCGATCAACCCGTTGATCCGATTCGGGTGAGTCGGTTTGTGGAAGCGGCGCGGCGCAGCAGTATGACCGCGAAGGAAACTCAACTTGAGTCATCCGTCAAGCTACATTCCTGATGTTCTTAATTTTAAGTTTGGGGATCATGACAAGACGATTCGTAAAGCCCTTAAAAGGAATTAGACGGTCACGGTTGCCAGTCATCGGTGCGATCGCGCTGATTGGTATCAGTACCAGTGTGTTGTCTGCATCATTACAGGCGCGGCCCCTGCTAGTGAAAAATTCTGTGGCCCCGGAGTGGGTCAGTAGTAACCCTGCGATCGCGGCTCTCGCGGCCCATCTGAAGAAAGTGGGAGCCAAAATGTACGGAGCGTACTGGTGTCCCCATTGCACCAGACAAAAGGAAATGTTTGGTGCAGCGCTACGGGATATCAACTATGTGGAGTGTGATCCCCGTGGGGAAAACGCAAAACCCAAGCTTTGCAGCGATGCTGGAGTCAAGGGCTATCCAACCTGGGACATTAACGGGAAGAGCTATGTGGGAGTGCAGTCGCTGGAGGAGTTAGCAAACGCCTCGAATTACAAGGGACCCAGAAACTTTTAGACTTCATCCAGAACCGCAAAATCTGACGCGACTCGTGCAATCCATGAATTAGATGGGGCACAATGGAACATGATTTGCTCAAATGAGACAATCTCCTGTTGTGCGTAAGGATGGATGTATGTCTAGTCTGATTAGTCGTCGTCGCAATACGCCCTGGTTGCATCGCTGGGCACGCCCCATGATTGGCGCGATCGCCCTTTTAGGCGCAGTCAATACTGCCTATCTCACCATTAATCGGTTGGCGAAAACAACTGCTGTTTGTCCGACTAATGGCTGTGAGCGGGTGTTAGAAAGCCCCTACGCTACTGTATTCGGCTTACCACTCGCCCTATTTGGCTTACTGGCCTATCTGGCAATGGCTGCCTTTGCGCTGTCTCCCCTACTGGTGAACCCGGAGAAAAATCGTACCCTTCGTGCGAGCCTGGAGAAAACAACCTGGTGGTTTTTGTTCTTTGGCGCAACGGCGATGACGATCTTTAGTGGGTATTTGATGTACATCATGTTCTCCCAGTTCGTTGCCAAATTTGGGGCCGGTGGGATCTGCTATTACTGTATTGCCTCGGCGATATTTGCCTTGGCGATGCTCGTCCTCACTTTGCTAGGAAGGGATTGGGACGATGTGGGTCAATTACTGTTTACGGGGGCGATCGTCTCAGTCATCACCTTGATTGGAACCTTGGCAATTTATGCGCCAATCAACGGTGCCCAAACGAGTCAGGTTGCGGTTGGCAACACAGGAATTCCAGTCGCCAACACGTCTGGTGCCGCCGAAATTCAGTTAGCCAAGCACTTGAAACAAGTTGGGGCAAAGATGTATGGAGCTTACTGGTGCCCCCATTGCCACGACCAAAAAGAATTGTTTGGCAAGGAAGCCGCCGAAATTTATCCCTACATAGAATGTGCCGCCGATGGGAAGAACCCCCAACCGGAACTGTGTCAGCAAACGGCTAATAAAGCCCAGACTCAGACAGGTCAACCTTTTGGCTTTCCTACCTGGGAAATCAATGGCAAGTTTTATCCGGGAACTCAAAGTTTGACGGATCTGGCTCGGATCTCTGGTTATCAAGGTCCGCAAAACTTCAAAAATGGAGCATAAGCACTGAGTTGCCAGGTCAATGAGGGGGAGTGGATCATTTGCGATCGCGGCACCCCTCATCGACTTTAAAGTTCTAATCCAGCTTCAGGGCATTTACGGGAACATCATCCCAGGTTTCAACCTGGCGAATTTTGGCAGTCCAGCCTTCAGCCACCTGGTCATCCGTCAGGTTGGTCTTAAACGACTCGTGACAATCTTGCGCCTGTTGTTCATCCACGCAAGCAATACAGGCCCGAAGAATGCCACACTGATCAAATTGTTCATTTACCCAAATTGGCATCATGTCTGCCTCCAACCATGCTTCACCTGTAGATCCTGACACAAAACGCTGGATTCAGAGATTGATTTTTTCCCTGAAACATCAAGTTCTGCGAAGAGATCGCGACACCAAAATGGTAGAAATCGCCGTTAAACAGCACGATAGCTGGTGCAATGGCTTGTCTGAGTCAGGTCTTACTCAGAGGCTGGCGCTATTGTTGCCAAAGTCGCCAAAGCAGTTCCTGTGACACGACAGATGCGCCAATCCGGTAAGACATCGGCTCCCAAACGTTGATAAAAGGAAATCGCCGGAGCATTCCAATCCAGCACGCTCCATTCCAGGCGACCACATCCTTCGGCAAGGGCACGCTGAGCCAGATGAGTGAGCAGCGCTGTACCAATTCCAGAACGGCGATACGCAGGCAACACAAACAAATCTTCCAGATACATTCCAGGTTTCGTCAGGAACGTGGAGTAGTTGTAAAAGAACAGGGCGAATCCCACCACTTTTGCGTCGATTTCTGCCACGATCGCTTCAACAAATCGTCGTTCACCAAACAAGTGCGATCGCAACTCTTCTACACTTCCAGTCACCTGATGACTGAGTTGCTCGTACTCTGCCAGGGCCAGAATTAACTCAAATAAAGCTTCAGCATCGTGAGCCGTGGCCGATCGCAGCGTTACTGCGTTTTTGGAAAATGTCATAAATTAAGTGAATGCTGCAAGACACAATCAAGAATTCTGTCAATTTATCATTTCATGCCTCACCAACTCATGCCTCATCATCGCTAAGTTAGCGGCTTCAACTGGGACTTTCACTTTTGATGAATGAGTGACGATTAGAAACCAGGGAGGAGATGGCAAAACTTTGACCTTGGCGCGATCGCTGACAAGGTCAATGCACCACTTCATAGGCATCAAAGTCATTGACGTGATCGCTGACAGGGTCAATGCACTGATTCACAGGCATGAAAGCACCGTGTAGCCTGGAAACAGGTTGTTGCGATGTTAAGCAATTAGGAAAAGCGTGTGGATAATTCAGTAGACATTCTAATTTTGTCAAACGGACCCGGCGAACTGGCAACCTGGGTACAACCCGTCGTGAAAGAATTGCGCCAACAACTGGGAGACAACCGCACTCAGGTCAGAATCTCAATTGTGCTGTCCCCCTGCACCAATGCCAGCGGTCAGGAGGTGGCGATCGCGCGTCGGTATCCGGAGGTTGATCGCGTCCAGGGTGCCGACTCTTTTTTTCGCTTTTTGCTGATGGGTCAAACTTTGGAGAACTGGGATTGGCGATCGCGTGGGGTCGTGCTGTTTTTAGGCGGCGACCAGTTTTTTCCCATCCTAATCGGCAAACGCCTGGGGTATCGTACCGTGATCTATGCGGAATGGGAAGCTCGCTGGCAGCGCTGGGGCGATCGCTATGGTGTGATGAAGCCTGATATCTTGAGTCGAGTCAGCTCTAAGTATGCTCACAAATTCACCGTTGTTGGGGATCTGATGGCAGAAGCGGGTAGCGTACAGCAGCAGGCAACCGCCCTTAACTTCCACAAAGGCACCAACAATTTGGCGCATCGGGGAACCCAAGCCGAGGAACGAACGGAACAGTTGGCTGACAATGCTCCCCTGATTGGCTTACTTCCCGGTTCCAAACCCATGAAACTGACGCTGGGAGTACCGTTGACTCTCGCGATCGCGGAATTGATTCAGCAGCAGCGTTCCGATGTTCAATTTGTGATTCCAGTTGCGCCAACCTTGGATTTGCCTACCCTGGCCCGCTATGCCAACCCTCAGCACAATCCCACGATTGACCGACTCGGTTGGGGCAGCGGTGAAGTGAAATATTCGACAGAGCCGTCCGAACTCCCATACTTCAAGACATCAACCGGAGTCAAAGTGTTTTTATGGACTGAGTTTCCGGCTTACACCCTGCTGACTCGATGCAAACTTTGTTTGACAACCCTGGGCGCAAACACGGCTGAATTAGGAGCGTTAGCAGTGCCCATGCTTGTCCTGATCCCAACGCAGCAATTGGATGTGATGAAAGCTTGGGATGGCCTGCCCGGTTTGCTGGCGAATTTACCCGGAGTGGGTTCTGGGTTTGCCACGGTGATCAATTGGTTTGCGGCTCGTAATCCGGGCCTGCTGTCATGGCCGAATATTTGGGCAAATCGGGAAATTGTGCCCGAGTTAGTCGGTCATTTAGAACCCGCCGCGATCGCGACACAGGTACTTCAATATCTTGATCATCCAGCCCAACTGGAGCAGATGCACCAGGACTTACAAGCCGCGCGGGGGGAACCCGGAGCCGCCAAGAAATTGGTGCAGTTAGTGTGCGACGAATTAGACGTTTATTCGGATGATTGCCCATCACGTCGTCCCAATTCGTAAACGCCGCAACCCATACATGCCAAAATCCCCGTACTAACAGCCCAACTCGCCCCTAAAGTGACTTCAACCCCGACATTGCACAGAATACCGACTGCCAAAAAAGGAAAGATACTAAAAAATGACGCATAAAAAGAATTCTGGGCTGCTCTAGCGGCGCGAGTTCGCTCCAATTCTTCGCGGGAGGGGTAAAGGGTCTGCTCCGCAAAATTAAACCAACGGGTCAACTGATGAATGACCCAATCACTAACAGGTGAGAATCCCAAATACAAGGCCAGTGCCCATAAGCTAGTTCCTGCGATCGCGGAGGGCGGTATCGCTAACAATTCCAACGGAAGTCGATCAGTCAGCATAGTAGCAGGGTTATTAATGACGAACTTAAATATCTGAGCGAGCAATCGTTTTTACGTAATTGGTCGTCCTCCTGCTGATGTTTTGGATAGGAAGCACAACACCTCAACGTGTTTTCTTGCTCCAAAACAATTAGTTTCAAAATTTACCTGTCGGAAATTCAATCATGAAAAGATTAGTGTTTGCACTGCTAAGTGCTAGTTTCGTCCTGTCTTCCAGTCTGGCAACCGCTGCTTTAGCCCGCTCTGGATCATATTTACCTCAGCCCAATCGACGCGGAGATTTTAACGCCAGCAACGCCAATACCTTTCTAAGTGAAACTAACGGTATGGTGACCTGGCCCACCTGGCAAGTGGTGTCCAGCGATGGCGAGTTAAATTGTCGCGCCACCCCCAATGGCAGAATTGTGAAGGTGTATTTCGCTAAACGCAATCGCGTTCAAGCTGAATTACGGGGTGGAAATGCTTTTGTTTCTGCACCCAATGGGTCACCGTGGATGCTCACCCGCGATCGCTGTTACGTGCGGGCCAACTCCCGCTATGTCCAACCTTTGTAATCAAAATGCAACCGCATTGCAATTACGTTTAACTAGAAAGGCTCCCTAGTTGGGAGCCTTTCCAAACATTAGCCTGAATCAGACTAGGAACTAGTCAAGGTTCGGCATAGACAGTACGGGTTCAGTCTCGCGATCGATCCCCTTCTCGAAACCAGCCGCAGCCGCACGAGCACGGCCAGCATGCCAGAGGTGACCAATCAGGAAGAAGAAGCCCAAGACAAAGTGGGAAGTCGCCAACCAGGCACGGGGAGATACATAGTTAAAGGAGTTAATCTCCGTTGCCACACCACCTACAGAGTTCAAAGAACCCAGAGGAGCATGAGTCATGTACTCAGCCGCACGACGAGCTTGCCAGGGTTGAATGTCGTTCTTGATCTTGTTCAAATCAAGACCATTAGGTCCACGCAGCGGCTCCAACCAGGGACCACGGAAATCCCAGAAACGCATGGTTTCACCACCGAAGATAATTTCTCCAGTCGGAGAGCGCATCAGGTATTTACCCAGACCCGTAGGACCTTGAGCAGAACCCACGTTTGCACCCAGACGTTGGTCACGAATCAGGAAGGTCAAAGCCTGTGCTTGAGATGCTTCAGGACCCGTAGGACCAAAGAATTCACTGGGGTAGGCCGTATTGTTGTACCAAACCATACAGGAAGCAATGAAACCCATCAGGGACAAAGCACCCAAACTGTAGGACAGGTAAGCTTCACCTGACCAGATGAAGGCGCGACGTGCCCAACCAAACGGCTTGGTCAGGATGTGCCAAATACCACCAGCAATACAGATCAAGCCAACCCAGATATGACCACCGATCACATCTTCCATGTTATCTACACTGACGATCCAGCCATCACCACCAAAGGGAGACTTCAGCAGATAGCCAAAAATGATCGCCGGGTTCAAAGTTGGGTTAGAGATGACCCGTACATCGCCACCACCCGGTGCCCAGGTGTCATACACGCCACCCACGAACATGGCTTTAATGACGAGCAGGAAAGCACCTAAGCCCAACAGAATCAAGTGATAACCAATAATGTTGGTCATCTGGTTCTTATCTTTCCAGTCATATCCAAAGAAGCTGGAATACTCTTCCAGAACTTCGGGACCGCGCAGAGCATGGTAGATCCCACCAAAGCCCAGCACAGCAGAAGAAATCAGGTGAAGCACACCCACGACAAAGAAGGGGAAGGTGTCGATTACTTCACCACCCGCACCAACCCCCCAACCCAGGGTGGCAACGTGGGGGAGCAGGATCAAACCTTGCTCATACATGGGCTTTTCAGGGATGAAATGGGCTGTCTCAAACAGAGTCATCGCCCCAGCCCAGAAGACAATCAAACCAGCGTGAGCAACGTGAGCGCCCAACAGCTTACCGGACAAGTTGATCAAGCGAGCGTTGCCAGCCCACCAGGCAAACCCGGAGGATTCCTGGTCGCGACCAGCGCCCGCAACCATTGAATTAGAGAGCGTTACCACGGGGAAGTACCTCTTCAGGGAAGATAAGGTTTTCGTGAGGCTGGTCTTGAGGAGCCATCCAGGCGCGGATGCCCTCATTCAGCAAAATGTTCTTCGTGTAGAACGTTTCAAATTCGGGGTCTTCGGCAGCACGCAATTCCTGCGACACAAAGTCATACGCCCGCAGGTT
>JANRIS010000069.1:0-8208 GCA_033764685.1 Leptolyngbyaceae cyanobacterium bins.349 | reverse complement strand
CCCCAGGAACAGCAGCGCTTGGCTGGGGCGATCGCCGATGGCGTGGTGCAATGGTTCGCCTCGCGGTCATAGACTTATCCCATCCCCATGACGGCAGAGCATGGGGAGTGGGGCGATCGCCCTATGATAAGAAAGCAGCATTGTTGAGAACGGTTCATGGGTTTGATTCAAGCATTACGCGGCACACGGGACATTCTGCCGGAGGAAATTCGCTATTGGCAGCAGGTGGAAGCCGTGGCGCGACGGGTTCTGGGGAATGCCGCATACCAAGAAATTCGCACCCCCATTTTTGAGCAAACCGCCCTGTTTGAGCGGGGCATTGGGGAAGCCACCGATGTGGTGGGTAAGGAGATGTATACCTTCCAGGATCGGGGCGATCGCTCGATTACGTTGCGCCCAGAGGGGACGGCAGGCGTGGTGCGATCGTTCATTGAACACGGTTTAGGCACTCAGGGCGGCGTGCAGCGCCTTTGGTACTGCGGTCCAATGTTTCGCTACGAACGCCCCCAAGCCGGACGACAGCGCCAGTTTCACCAGATTGGGGTGGAGGTGTTGGGGAGTGGGTCGCCGCGTGCCGATGCGGAGGCGATCGCCATTGCCACGGATATCCTCACCCAACTGGGACTGAAAACCCTGGAACTGAACCTGAACTCCATTGGGGATGCGAGCGATCGCGCCCAATTCCGCACTGCCTTGGTGGAGTATCTCACCCCCTTCAAAGACCAACTGGACGAGGATTCCCAGGATCGGCTCACCCGCAATCCCCTACGGATTCTCGACAGCAAACTGGAGCAGACGCAAGCCATTTTGGTGAATGCGCCCAGTATTCTCGACCACCTCAGTCCTGAATCCCGCGATCGCTTTGAGCAGGTCAAGGATCTGCTCACCCAGTTGGGCATCGCCTACACGATTAATCCCCGCCTCGTGCGCGGACTCGACTACTACAGCCACACCGTGTTTGAAATCCAGTCCAGCGATTTGGGGGCACAGGCGACTGTGTGTGCCGGGGGACGTTATGACGGGCTAGTGTCTGAGTTGGGCGGTTCCGAAACGCCAGCGGTGGGGTGGGCGATCGGCATTGAGCGGTTGGTGATCCTGCTCCAGCAAGTGCAACCATTCCCCGCTGCCTCGGTGGATTTTTATGTCGTCTCCCGTGGAGCGGCGGCAGAAGCGCAAGCCGTGGCGATCGCGCAGCAATTGCGACAACTGGACTTTCGTGTGGAACTGGACTTGAGCGGTAGCGCCTTTGGCAAACAGTTCAAACGCGCCGATCGCAGTAATGCCGCCGGATGTCTGATTTTGGGGGATGACGAAGCTGAGACAGGCACGGTGCAATTGAAATGGTTAGCCACCGGAGAGCAACAGGCGATCGCTCAATCGGAATTAGTGGCCATGGCAGATGAACTGCGAAAACAGAGCAATAGAAAGTAAGGATTCGCACCAATCATTAACTTTTCTAACGGTCTGCGGGGTTCTACTTTGTGTCGTCCCCCCCTGGACGTAGAATTATCTCAATCTTTTGTACCGCTGTTTAATCTAAGGAAATTCAGAATGTCTGACCTGATCAAACCTTATAATGGCGATCCCTTCGTGGGGCATTTGTCCACTCCGATCAGTGATTCCGCTTTTACCAGAGCTTTTATTAGCAATCTGCCAGCCTACCGCAAGGGCTTGTCTCCGTTGTTGCGCGGTCTGGAAATTGGTCTCGCTCATGGCTACTTCTTGATTGGCCCCTGGGTAAAACTGGGTCCCCTGCGCGATTCTGACTTCGCGGCGATCGGTGGACTGATCTCCGGTATGGCGATGGTGCTGATTGCAACGGCTTGCTTATCTGCTTATGGGCTGGCCTCTTTCTCTGGGCAAGTTGAAAGCACCGATGGCCGAGATTTGCAGTCCGCTGAAGGCTGGAGCCAGTTTGCTGGCGGGTTCTTCATTGGTGGCTCATGTGGCGTGTTGGCGGCGTTCTTCCTGCTGCAAAATTTCTCCACCATTGACTCGATCTTTCGAGGTCTGGTCAACTAACTCACTGTTTGGCAGAGAGTACTCCAATATTCCTACTTGAATTGGCAAAGCCTGGAAGTATTTCCGGGCTTTTTATTATGTGGGGTCCGCTCCCATCCAATCACGTCGTTGTGCGAACCTTGGATGCAAGCCTGCGTTGAATGATCGGAAGAAGTTGCAAAAATTTTTGCGAAAACAGGTTTCGGGAGTAGTATTTAGGCTCTAAACTGTTGACCATTTCAATGAGTCGCCTGTAATGGGCCTTGGGCATTTATGAAGACACGCTTACAACGTTGGCAAATTGCAAATCTGGTTAGCTTGCTAGTCCTGGGAAGTGGGTTGCCGCTTCTGACCCCCCATCGGGGGAATGCGATAGGAGCGCCAGTGAGGTTGGCGCAAAATGCAGCCCAACCTGCCGAAGCTGCCGTGAATCAGGGGCTTCAGTATATTCAACAGGGTAAACTCGGTGAGGCGATCGCGGCCTTTCGACGGGCTGCCCAGCTTGATCCCAAAATGGCAGCGGCGCATTACAACCTGGGTCTGGCCCTACGTCAACAGGGGCAACTGCAACCCGCCGCCAGTGCTTTTTACCAGGCGACTCAAGCCGATCCACGCTTTGCCCTGGCCTTTGCCAATCTGGGAGCGGCCTTGCTGGAGGGCAATAACGTGACTCAGGCGCGGGATTATTTGAAACGGGCGATCGAGCTAGATCCCAGGTTAGGATTGGCCCACTACAACCTGGGTCTTGCCCTGGAGCAACAACGGGCCTTTGACCCAGCGATCGCCGCCTTTCGACGGGCCTCCGAACTCACCCCTAACGCGCCCGAACCCGCCTACCATTTGGGGCTGGTGTACTTACAACAGGGCAAAGATGCCGAGGCGCTGACCGCCTTTCAGCAGGCCGTACGAATTAACCCTCGATATGCCGAAGCCCTTTACAATCTAGGATCGATTCAATTTAAACAGGGTCGCCTGGAAGAAGCGCTCGCGTCGTTCCGGCGATCGGCAGAAGCCAACTCCAATTACGCCAACGCTTACTATGCCGCTGGTTTAGTGTTCATCAAGCAGGGCAAGTACAAAGATGCTCAGGTCGTTCTCAAATACGCCCAGGATCTTTACACAAAGCAGGGTAATCAGCAGTGGGCCACCAGAGCCGCCCAAACCTTACAAAAAGCGGCTGCCGCCCCACAGTAGTTCTACAAGGAGTTCTACAAGGGGTTCTACAAGGGGTTCTACAGGTAGGAGTAGAACTATAACCAGTTCCCTACTAGAACAAACGGTGCCCAATATTTAGGATTGCGGAAATTTTGGCTCTTCAGTAAAGAAAGTTGTGCCCGTCGCAGGGCTTCCGCTTTCGTAATCGTCTCTTTAGGATCGTTCAACTCCCGATAGAACATTTCGATGAGGGGGGCGGTGGCAGCATCATCGACATTTCGGAGAGTCGCCAGCGTACTGCGAGCGCCCGCCCGAACGGCAAACCCGGCCAGCCCCAAAATGGCACGATTATCATTCGCGGCGGTTTGGCAGGCACTCAACACCAGAAGTTGAATCGGCTCCGGTCGCACGACATCTCGACTGCGAAGTAAGGTATCCACTTGGGTCACATTAATGGGACCATCTGCCGCCAGGATAAAGGTATCTTCTGCCCGAGAACTAAACTGACCGTGGGTCGCCAGATGAATCACATTAAAGGGAGCTGCGTTGATTTTGGCTTCCAGAGTTTGACGAGTGAAGTCCTGCTCTAACAGGGACGTAGTGGAAAATCCCAGGCTGGCGATCGCCTCAATTTCCGTTTGCACCTGGGGTAACTCACCAAACTGGCGACGGAATTGTTCCGGTGGGTTACTGAGTCCAGCAGCGAGAACTTTTAATGGTTCACGGGCCAACGGTTGCGGATCAAACAGTTGCAATCCCAAACTCAGGCCAATGCTGTATTTCTCTACAAGGTACTGCTGGCCATCCCACAGCATCGCAAGTGGAACATTCCGCAGCACATCGTCTAATACGAACACTAATGTATCGACTTTTGCCCCTTTGGAGGAGTCAACGGATTTGGTTGGAGCCGATGCCGCCGCCTGAATATCCTGATCGATGGGAGCCACGAGCCACTGATAAATTGTTTGTGCCCGTGCTCTCAAGGCTCGTTGTTCACTGGCATTCACAGCTCCAGGAATTAGATCCTGCAAGTCTTGAATGGTTTTGTCAAAAACCACGGCTGGCATGGAAGGGACAACATATCGCTTCAACGGCTGGTTAGGGATTTTGGCAATGACTTGAATGGAGATGGTTTGCGTCGCGCGATCGCGCAGCACAATAGGATAAATAATGCTGGTGGTGGGATTGTCCTGATCCACTACTTGATCCAGCAATACCCGTTTGCCTTCCAGGCACGCCTCCCGGAAGAAGTTGTCTAACTCGGCCAACTGCAACGCTTCAATCCGTTCTCGCGCCTTTTCTAAGGTCTTGGGCTGGGGGTTCCCACCATCAGCAGCCAGCAGCAATTCCACCGATTGGCGATAGATTGGCTCCACACTATCTCGAAAATTAAATTGAACATCGGGATTCACCGCCGCCAGATCACCGCGTAGAGATTTCAGGTTGGCGATCGCGGCATCGTAAGCGGCGATCGCCTCTGGGACATTCCCGGTTTGCCGGAACAGGCGACCGAGTTGCCACTGCCAACGGTAGGCCACATCCCAGGTGTTGCTAGATTGGGCCAGCATCAGTGCCCGTTGGGTGACGGTTTTGGCCGCCTGGACCTGTTGAGTGCGTTCATAGACGGCACCCAGCGTACCCAGCGCATAGGATTCAGCCCGTGAATCGTTGATTTGTTGAGCGTGTTGAATTGCCGATTTCAGCGTGTTTTGCAGCAATTGCGATAGGGTTTGGGAATTGAGCATTGCGTCTGGCTCATTTCCCAAGCGTAGCAGCGCTTGAGCAAAATTAATCCGGGCATATATCCCCATGCGACTGATTGGCAAAGCGTCCAGAGTGGGCGGAATTTGGCCTAATAATCCCTGGGCAGCGACCCACTGATTGCTGTCAATTAAGAGGTTAAGATGATTCAGTTGGGCTTGAACCCGCGCCAGAGGAGTTGTCGCCAGACTGACGGCTTGCTGGTAGTAGGCGATCGCCGCCTGACTTTGCTTCTGTGCCCAGGTGGTATTGCCCAAACTCAGTAAGGTAGCGCTAGTTTCGGGGGCGAGTTCCAGCCGTTGGGCAACAGCTAAACCCTGGAGCAAAACCTGTTCCGCCTGCCGCAAATCTCCTACCAGTTGAAGCGTATCGCCCAGAGAGCGCAGAGCCATCGCCTTTTGGCGCGAATCGGGTTGCGTTTGCAGTCGCTGATTCATCTGGTTCAGCAAGTCCAGCGCCCGCCGCGAAAATCCCTGCGATCGCAAGGCTTGAACCTGATTCAGTTGAGCAGCCGTAACCCCTGTTTCATCGCCACTCTGGCGGTAGTTAGCCTCGGCCTGCTGCCATACCGTCAGCGCTTGTTCGCCATCGCCCCGCCCCATCAGTAACCGCCCCTGCACCTCCAAACTCTGAGCTTGCACCCGGAGCGCTGTGGGCGTATTCAGTGTCGCCAGCACCTTGAGACTGGCCGCGATCGCCGCCGTGGCAGGGTCAAACTGGCCCAGTTGTTGATACGTCAGGGAGAGGTTGGCGAGAGTTGCCGCCAATTGGAGCGGGTCGTTCTGGGTGCGGAGTCGTTGTACCGTTTGCTCCAGGACGATCGCCGCTTCCTGAAAGCGTCCGGCATCATAAAGCGCTTTGCCGTCCCGTTCTGGCTGGATTTGAGCCAGCGGCGCATCCAGTCGAGATGACGTGGGCGTGGCGGCCCAGATGGGAGTTTTGAGCCAACACAGCAGCAGCGTAGCGATCGCCAGACCACTCCACAGCAATCGCCGCCTACGAAACAGTTCACGAAAACGAGATTGCCGACACCCAAGTTGCTTACCCATGACCCATCACCTAAAACGGCGTGTACACAATTGAGAAATAAATCCCTTTTTCCTGCAAGGTTTCCTTATTCCCCTCGACCCTCACCAGGGGGAATCCAAAATCCATCCGAGCCGTGAAATTATTGCCGATTTGCAGGCGCAACCCAAAGCCCAAGGAGGCCAGGAATCCCGGATCAGGGTCAGGGGTTTGGCCCAAGTTCCAGCCGCGCCCAAAATCAAAAAATGGTGTGACTTGCAAAAGAGCTTGCTGTTGAGGCAAGCGCAAAATGGGAATTCGCCCTTCCACGGAGCCAAAGAAGCCATTATCGGTTAGCAGTAAATCCTGCCGATAGCCGCGCACCGTCAGGACTCCACCGACGCCAAATTGTTCAATCGGGAGGAGGGGGCGATCGGCGAGTTGCAAATCACCACGGACTAACAGTAGGGTTTCAGGGGCTAAGAGGCGCACCCACTGAGTTTGGAGCCTCCAGGCAAAGAAATTAGTGTCGGGCGGTTCTTCGTTGTTATTGGCATTGAGGACATCCACCCCAAAGTTAAACTGCGATCGCGCCGCAAACACCGATTGACTACTGCGTTGGGTAAATTCCTGGAAGAATCGGACCACCGATGCCGTCGTCCGCCCGTCCACATCGGCCCCAGGGCTGGGAAACGGAATATCACCGAGCAAGGTTGTCACACTGCTACGTCGCCCAAACGTCAACCCCAAAGCTATTTCTTGGGTTGGGGTTTGAATCAGGGGATGGCGACCTGTGATTTCAAAATAATTAGACTGAGATTCAATATCTAGAACTTCAAAGGGTCTTTCGATCACATTACTGCCCGACACCCCAGCACTAAAGCTAACGGTGGTATTACGTGGGCTGACGGGAATGCTATAGGTAAAGTCTAAAGCGGCGCTGCCCTGAGTTTTGGTGAAACCGAGGCTAATCGCATCCCCGTAGCCCAACAAATTTTGCTCCAGGCCCGACACCTGCCCCCGCACACTGCCCACACTGGGAACACGCTGGTTGTCTACAGTAAAGGTCGCCGAGGTAGACTTTGCTTCCGTCACTCGCACTTCCAGCAAACTGGTACCCGGACGAGAGCCAGCCGACAATTCTGCTGAAATGCTAGCAATCAATGGATTGAGTTGCAACAGTTGCAGCGCTTCCAGCAGGCGATCGCGGTTCAGGGGAGCCTGCGTCGCCAATCCTAATCGACTGGAAATGTACGCTGGTTTCAGGTCTTCTGTCCCTGTGACGCGAATATCTTCCAGACGACCTTCCACCACACGAATTTCGACCACTCCCTGATCCAGCTTTTGGGGTGGAATAAACGCACCGGAAGTAATGTAACCCTTATCAACATACAACTGCGTCACGGCAGAGCGAGCCTGAAACAATTCGTTTAAGGAAATCTGCTTGCCCTCCGGCGGAATCTCGCCGATCGCCTTGGTGATGACTTGATTGAATTGTTGTTGAGAAAAAACAGTGCTACCTGTAACGTTGAATCCTCTAATCCGAATCGTTTGGGGCACATCACCCGTGGGAGGCTGCGCGGGTGGAGTGACTGGTGCAGATGGCAGCAGTTCCTCTGGCGGCGGCAGTTGCTCAATTCTGGGTGGCGGCAGCGGCTGTATGGATGGGGGGCCGGAATCCCGATCAGGTACTATTCGGATTGGTTGTGGTTGTCGTCTATCCCGCTCTGGCGGGAGAGGCTGATTGAGTCCTTGGGCAAAAACGGATTGAGTGCTGAGGGTTAACAGGTAGATGGTACTGGTACAGACTTTGAGTGGTAGAGTATTCACGCTTCCGGGCTTCTCCTCACAACAAGCAGGTCAGGGCATCAGGCAGGAATTGGGAGCCATCCAGGGGATTTGAGGAGTGGCCTCTGGTACCTGAGCAACCAGAACTACGTTACCATCGGTGCCAGCAATCCAATCCCTGGGCTTCAATAATTTCTTGTGAAGCACCAGAATTACTTTACGTGATGGTTTTTCACTCATCACCAGGAGACAAATCAAAAAAAGCCCCCACCGAAGTGGAGGCTAATTCAATCACTAACAAGATCTTGAGCCTTACAGAGCATTACCACGAGGCAACACTTCTTCAGGGAAGATAAAGTTTTCGTGAGGCTGGTCTTGAGGAGCCATCCAGGCGCGGATGCCCTCATTCAGCAAAATGTTCTTCGTGTAGAACGTTTCAAATTCGGGGTCTTCGGCAGCACGCAATTCCTGCGACACAAAGTCATACGCCCGCAGGTT
>JANRIS010000062.1:0-40593 GCA_033764685.1 Leptolyngbyaceae cyanobacterium bins.349 | reverse complement strand
CATATCAGTTGAGTTATAAAGTTGAGTTATAAGGTATGCAGCAATCCAATCCGTCACACTTTAGAGCATGGCAGAACCACCACAAGCAATCGTTAGGACTAAGTAGTCCGTCAGGATAGATTTGAGGGGTACCTCAAATCTGCAAAACCCAATTATCAAGTGTTTTGAGGGTTTTCAACCCGTCAAAATTTAACCCTAATCAACAACCTGTATTTTGGCTGCCCGTCAATGATTGATTGACTTACCACTAGCTGGTCTTTCTTAAGGATGGGTGATCAAATGGCTCAAGCAGTTGTCGCAAGATTTGTTTAGCTGTGCTGTACACCACGCCTGGATTAGCGCTTTCTCTGGGTCCAGCGACATTGAGAATGCGAATCTGGTTCGTCTGCATCCAGCGATCGAAGCGAATTTTATCTTTTTGACTAAACTTGAAAGCGTCAATCACCAGCGCCGGACGCTGATAGTTCCTGGCCAGTTGGGCGGTGAGTTGGGTGCCGCCGGCCAGATCGCCAAACGCTAGAATCAGCGTACCATCGGAATCACGGACATTCCATTCCGTCCGAACTGCCACATCTTCACTTGGTGTTTCTTGCATGGGATAGATCGCCGGAATCGTGCCATCTTCCGCCGATCGCCCTTTAGGACACCAACCGCGCGTTGGTAAAAAAAGCGAGAGTGCGGTGTCGAGGGTGGCCCGATCAACCCCCGTCTGGCCGCCCGTGACAATCACGAGTCGCGGTTGAATGGGGGAAGTGGCCTGGGCATTTCCGGGGTTCCAGGGGTGGGGGGAAAGGGCGATCGCCAGAAACAAGGCGGTGCCGCCAGCAATGACCCACGGCAGGAATCGAGCAAGCGGGTGAACCAGGACAAAGTCAGCGGTCATCGCATTACATCCACTCTTCTGTTTGCGTTTGCTCTGTCATTTTCAGGTGTTGTTCTAGTTGGCTCCAGTCCATATCAGCCGAAGCTTTGTCTGCAAGTAGTTGCCCGTGCTGTAAGTACAACACGCGATCGCACCAGCGTTGCGCCAGATCCAGTTGATGATTCACCATCACAATCGTCATTTGCTGGCGCTGGCTTAAGTCCGTCAGCACCTCAAACAGGTGTTGAATGCGGCCAACATCCAGCGCTGAGGTGGGTTCATCCAGCAGGAGTACGGGCGGTTGCGTGACCAGTGCCCGCGCGATCGCCACCAGTTGCCGTTGCCCCACCGAAAGTTGTTGTTCGGTGCGATCGCGCCACTCGAGCGGGATTCGCAATCGTTCCAGCCACTCCCTCACCTGGGCTTCGATCTCCTTCCCAGGCACGCCCCGCAGCCGCAATGGATAGGCCAATGCCTCCTGTACCGTCATCCCCAACAATTTCGACTCCTGCAACACATACACAATCTGCTGCCGCAGTTTCACTACAGGAATCGTCGGGTAGGGGTTGCCATGCAAAAACAGGGTGCCAGTTGTCGGTTCGCTCAAGCGGTTCAAGATCCGCAGGAGGGTGGTTTTTCCGGCCCCCGATGCTCCCACGATCGCCAAGCGATCGCCTGGAAACACCTCAAACGATACATCTTGCAGGAGCAAGTGACCTGCCATTTCAGCGCGATCGCCCTGCTTTGGCCGCATCGAGCGAAACAGCATCGGTGCCAGACAGACTTGCTGCACCCGAATTTGCGGAAGGGTTGCTGCAACCTCCATCATGGAGCCAGAGACGCAGCCGTCCAGAGAGTCCAGCCATCCACCAAAAGCAACAGGACCGTGCAACCCAGCAGAATTAAATACATCCACGGTTGAGCTAAGGGTCGCACATCGGTCGTATCAATCCCCGTTTTTGCCTGCACCAGGCTGACTAAGCGGGCAAACCCTACCACTCGCATCGGCAGCAGGTAAGCAGTTCCCGCCTGACTCACAAAGTAATAAACAATGCCACCCTGCCCGGTAGAACGCGGTTTCAGCGCTTTGATCTCACCCCAGGACAGTGACCAGCCCCTACGGATCAATGGGGGAATCCAGCGGGGGTACGTCACTTGAATGCCATCTTGATCAACAATGACCCGTTCTGCAAGGGCACCATATAGCGCGATCGCCCCCAACCCCAGACCCACCCAGATCACGCCCACCGGAATGTGTAACCCCTCTGGTTGCGGCAAAAATGGCAACGGCAGTGTCAACGCCACATACAACAGCAATAGCGTCAACCGAATCAACGGCGAAATCCGAAATGTTACAGGTTCTGCCAATGCTTCTGGCTGTGCAGCAGTCAATTCAACCAATGGAACCTCTCCTTAGGGCAGATACTTCTGGACAACGTCCCAACCCGTCACCGTCACCCAAATAAACCCTATCAATAAAACTGCATTCACGCCTAGATGTACTGGTCTTGCCCAGGGCTGCTGTGGGCTGATCTGCACCGCACTCCAGGCCGACACAAAGACCAGATCGACAACGGCTAACCCAGCATATAAGTGGTTGGAATGCCCCAAACTCCCGAAATGCCCCAGCGTGCCCACCACCCCAATGATGAGCAACAGCAGGACTAACCCAGAAAGGACCGCCCCCATGAGAAAGTGCAACGGACGTAACCAGTCAGGTCGGGGTTGACGGGTATTTCGCCACCAAAACATCCACCCACCCGAAACTGCCAGGATGAGATAGGCCGCGATCGCAAAACCCATCGACCATGCAGCAATCCGCCAGAGCCAGAGAAAAGAAGGAAGATTCATGGAACAGGAAAAGAGGAAAAGATAAATTCACTGTATCGCTATCCCTTTTCAGTTCAAGCGTGATCACCCAAACCAGGTTCTCAAAGACGGCTCTAATTGCTCACAATGCTTGCGAGACGTAAAACTTCAAAATAAAGACATTTGCTGAGAGGGTGGTGCTTCGGTTGGCGGAGCATCGATCGCCGGACCAGAGGCCAGCTTATGGGCATGACGAGTCGTTTCGGGCAAACGATATTTGGTGGTACAGCGAAGCGTGTAGGCGATCGCGCTGGCTAAACTAATGCGATGCCCAGGTGAAATAAAGAGCGGTTTGGTGTTGGGGCGAGTACGGAGGGCCACCCCAATGGTTTCGCCTTTGTGAATTAGAGGTTGCTGGCTGCCGCGATCGCTGCCCAGTTCAGCATATTTACCAACTAGCAGCGATTTGCCCACGCCCAGGGCCGGTAGTTGGGTGAGCAACCCCAGGTGGCAGGCAATCCCAAAGCGGCGGGGGTGAGCCGTGCCCATGCCATCCACCAGGAGCAGATCGGGAATAATGGTGAGTTTGGCCAGGGCATCTAAAACGGCGGGAACTTCTCGGAAAGACAGTAAACCAGGAATGTAAGGAAAACAAGTGGGACGACGGGCGATCGCGCGGTCCACCAGTTGCAGACTCTCCAACTCCAGCACCGCCACCGCCGCACGGGTTACAGTTCCCTCCGCTTCAAACCCCACATCGACCCCGGCCACGTATTGGACGGTTCCCAGTTGATCGTCCAGAATAATTTGACTCCGGAGTTCTTGCTGGAGCGCGATCGCGGCCTCCGGAGTCAAATCCCACTCATGTAATGTATCAATCCGTAACTCCGTTGGACTCATGCCTGCTTCTGACCTTGTTGATTTCTGACCTTGTTATTTCTGACCTTATTTCTGACCTTGTTGATTTCAGGCCCGATTCTTCCTTGCTGATTATCGCGTTAACTGCTAACCTATCTGTCTAACTCTGGCAGGATCCGCGGCATCGCGATAGAGTCAAATCAGTCTCACATTACAGTCAGAGAGTTCTGCTGCACTCCGGGAATGCGATGATAGGCGAACTGGTTGGAGCGCGCTATAGGGTCATCAATGTTTTAGCCTCTGGAGGCTTTGGGAGTACCTATATTGCAGAGGATACACAGCGTCCTGGCAATCCTCGCTGTGTCCTCAAACATCTCACCTTCAGTAGTCAAGATCCCGCCGTTCTACAGCAAGTGCGGCGGCTATTTCAGGCAGAAGCCGAAACCCTGGAGCAGTTGGGTAAGCATGACCAGATTCCGCGCCTGCTGGCTTATTTTGAAGAAAATCACCAGTTTTATCTGGTGCAAGAATTTATTGAGGGGCATCCTCTTAATGAGGAGTTAATCAAGGGCACGCCGCTTTCGGAGGAGGAAGTGATCCCGATTTTGGAAGATGTCCTGGGTGTGCTGGAGTACGTCCATGCTCAGGGGGTCATCCACCGAGACATTAAACCGGCCAATCTAATTCGCCGACGGCAAGACAGCAAACTGGTGTTGATTGATTTTGGAGCCGTCAAACTGATTGGCAACACGGTAGCGGAGGCAACCGGCGAGACAGCGCTGAGTATGCCCGTTTACACGACTGGATATGCTGCCAGTGAGCAGTGTATGGGGCGACCCCGTTTTAGCAGCGATCTGTATGCGCTGGGAATGGTCGGCATTCAAGCCCTCACTGGCTTGCATCCAGCCCAGCTGCCCCACGATTATGCGTCTTCGGAGGTGGTATGGCGGGATCAGGCCACCGTGAGCGATGGCTTGGCGGAGGTGCTAAGTCAGATGACTCGGTATCACTTTAATGAGCGGTACCCTTCTGCCAGCGATGCCCTTCATGCCCTGCGGCAGGTGATTGCCACCGCACCCACCCTGTTAACCAACAGGACGTTACTGAGTGCGCCTCCCAGTGCTGGCATTACTCGCCTGTCGTCTTCGGCGGTTGGCTCACTCCATCCTCAGGAATCATCCATCAGTCGGTTCCGGCCTCCGGCCAGTCGCACGTTGACGCGCATCGGGCTGGCGATCGCGGGAACCTTAACTCTGGCCATTTTGGTCCGAACTTTAACTGATTTTGGGTTTCAGTCGCCGCTCCCAATTCCCAGTGTGACGGATCCGTTGGTCGTGCTGCGGGACAGCGATCGCGTCAGTGCAGGGGAAAAAGCCCTGATTAAATGGCAAATTGATCCCCAAAAACAGGAAGGGATTGATGATATTGCGGCGGGCAATTATTCCAGGGCTATCCCCGTGTTAGAATCCGCCCGCCAACGCCTACCCGATGATCCAGAATTGCTCATTTATTTGAACAACGCCCGCATTGGGGAAGATAAATCTCACGCGATCTCGGTGGTCACGCCCATCAGCAGTAATTCCCTCGCTTCTGCTCTGGAGTTGCTGCGCGGTGTGGCCCACGCTCAAGATGAAATTAATCGCAACGGTGGCATCAACGGCGTACCGCTCAAAGTCTTTATTGCAGACGATAGCAATCGACCAGAGATGGCGGAACAACTGGCGAAAAAATTAGCCGATCAGCCCTCGGTGCTGGGTGTGATCGGACATGGCACCAGTGACACCAGCTATGTCGCAGGCAAAATTTACCAGGAGCGAAGAACCGTGATGGTTGCGCCCGTTAGTTCCGCTGTTGCCCTGTCAGACATTGGCGACTATATCTTCCGCACCATGCCTAGCGACAAGCAAACCGCCAACGCCCTGAAGGATTATCTACTGACTCGTCTCAATAAACGCAAAGTGGTCGTGTTTCACAATTCCAACAGTAAATACAGTCAGTCGTTGAAGGAAGAGTTCAAACGGGCACTCATTTATAGCGGCAAGGGGGCACGAGTCGTAGAGGAAATTGATTTAGCACGTCCAGATTTTGATCCAGAAGCCAGTGTGAATCAGGCGATCGCAAAAGGAGCAGAAGCATTGATGCTGGCTCCAGACAACGAAGTGATGGATCGCGCCATTCGTGTCGTGGAGGCCACCAACCGGAAGCTTCCCATCCTGGCGGGTGACAGCATGTTTAACCATAATTTGCTGCGGCTGGGTAAAGCGGCAGCCGTTGGCATCGTTTTGGCAGTTCCCGTTGACCTCACCCAGTCGCCATTTCACCAGACAGCAGGAACGATGTGGGGCAATCCCGATCTGGCCAGTTGGCGCACCGCTTTAGCCTACGATGCCACGCAAGCACTCGCTACGGCGATCGCTCAAAACCCCAGCCGCAATGGTATTCGTCGGAGCCTGGGGCAAGCTGATTTTGAAGCCAAAGGGGCAAAGGGAAGTGTCAATTTTCGGCCAGAAGGCGATCGCAACAATCCTCCCTCCTACATGACTGTGGGCATCAGCGGGAGCGGGACCAATCAGCGATACAGCTTCATCCCGCTCCCGCCGCCGCAAAAGCAGCCTCCTGGAAAGCAGTAAATTTCTCACCCTCAGGCGGGTTTAATTCGAGGCTGGGGTGGGCAGCGGCGCGACCTGCAACGCATCACCGGGTTGAGATTGCTGTTTCCGCAGTTGTTCAGCCTGACGCTTGCGAAACTGAGACGCGGCGGCATCAAAGTTTTCCTGTTGCTCCGACGAAAACTCATCCATGCTGCGGGGCGTACCGATAATGGCGTTTTGGATAAAATTCATCACGCTACCCGTCTGGCCATTGCCGCGCCCATTGAAGAAATCGCTGCCGTCCTTCGTTTGCAAGTCTTCCAGAGGCGTTGGACGCGCAACCTGGGCATTGGCAGGCAGCGGCGCGATCGCCGACAGCATCGTTGCGCCTAACCACGTGCCCAACATCATCCGCACTGTGAATTTAGCCGTTTTGAGCATTGTTTGCCTGGTCATGAACTTCTCCCACCTGTCAACACGTCTTCAGTACTACACGAAGGCGAACCCTGAATAGTTCCAAAAATTCATTCAGCAATTCTACTTACCTAATCTAGCGTGTTCCTCAAACAGTCGGACAAAACCCTAACAAATTTTGCTCCAAGATGATCGAGTAAGCAAAGACTCTCGCCATTGAATTGGGGCACTTGTCCCTGCCGATCGGCTTCATAGTTCTACTAGTCCGTCAGGATAGATTTGAGGGTACCTCAAATCTACAAAACCTAATTATCCAGTGTTTTGAGGGTTTTCCAACCCAGCAAAACAGTCTTGCCAGACCACTACGACTGCACTGGGTCCTTGACCTCATGCCCTGCCTCGCATATCTGCCAGCATTCCTCTACCGGGGCACGCTGGGCCATTGCGGCCACTAGCGCTTCGTAGGTTTCCTGATGGTTTTGCAAAATTGTTTTTGCTTGAAGCGCCGACCAGCTTTCCTTTTGCGCGATCGCGGTCCCAGAAAACCCCAGTTGGCTCAACAACAGGCGCATTTTTTGCAGGTCATCCTGCCCACCCTGCACATCTTTGTACCGCAGATGCTCGGCAGCCGCTCCCGCCATCCAGATCGTGCAATAGCGATCGAGTAACTGGGCCGAGAGTGTCTTTTGTTGCAATTCGGCATCCAATTCGGTCGTGTCAAACTGCACCCCACCCTGACCGGGTAGCCCTTTCCGTAAAGCTTCCCAGGCATTCAGGGTGTAGTCGGTGACAGGAATCTTGAGGTGGTAGGCCGCCAGGAAATGTCCGGCTTCGTGGCGCAGCACGCGATCGCGATGGGCACCCGACCACCCCGCCAGCCAATCCAACAGGATGGTGGAGCCAGTGCCCTGCCAGTTGAACGTATCAACAGCGGCCAGCCCCAGCACCCCGGCGGTCGCGATCGCAGGCACCACCGGAGACAAATGCACCAATGGCCCAACTAAGGCCGACAGGGTGATCAAAAAAACAGAAATTGCTACCAGATTGAGAGAAAGCTGACTCATGGTTTTGGAGATTCTTTTTCAGCCGTGGCTGGTTTCGCGCCCGTATTGCGAACGTTCATGATTTTGCTCAGGATGTCAAACCAGAAGGGGGCACCCATCGCGATCGCAATGCCGCTGACGATCCAGCCTATCAACATTCTGCCGGAATCCACCAGATTTTGGGGACGCAACGCAATCCGTCCGACGCGCAACAGATCAAACTGCTCCGGCGCATTGGCCTCATTCAGGCAAGTTTGGTAGAACGATTTCCAGGGTGTGAGGGCCGCCGTGGCTTCCGGTGCAGGCGTGGAGGTGGGACAATTAAACTGCTGCGACAGATTCTCCGGAGTCCAGCGGAGGGGCAGGGAAATTTCTTGTAAGACGGCATCGGTGTCTTGCTTCAAGCGTCGCAGTTGGTCACGGGAGTAAAGCTCCTGGCTGTCGGCGTTTTGGGTGATGCTACTGGCGCGCGTCGTAATAATCTGGCGCAGGTCATCATCTCCCGACAGGCGAGCCACCACATGAAACGTATCGGCATTGGCAAGAATGGCGATCAAAAACCCAATCATCAGGGCCACGCCTTTGGCATTCCGTTTATAGACACCAGAAGCCCGACTCATGGAGCGATCGAACCAGCGAGAAACTTCAAAATTAAACTGATCAAGCTGATCTTGAGTGCGGTCTATTTTGGTCTGAGCGCGTCTGGCCAGAATTGCCAAACTTTGCTTGACCGAAGCAGGCACTCCGCCTAACAAATCCTGAATTTGCTCATAGGTCTGGTAATTGTTGTAAAGTTTGCGCTGATCGGTGGCAAGTTTGCGAGCGGCCCCATTGATCCGCAGTTGCCGCTCCTCATTAGACATGAGATGCAACGAATACTTCACCGACTGATACAGATCCGCATCATCCAATACCGTCGGCAATTGATTAAATTCCGTCCGGGTGCGGTAGTCGAAAAAGCGCTCCTCTTCTTGCAGACTGTAGGCCAGATCGCGAACCACCGTCAGGACAATTTGTTGATAAATGCGCCAGCCTTTGTAAATGAGTTGATCGGCCCGCTCCAACTGAGCGATGACCATTTGATCCAGGTTGGCAGACTCCCTCGGTTCCACTGCTTTTAACGATTCCACCACGCTGAGATGCAGGGTGTTGAGATCTAGATCGGCCACAGGTTGCGTCAGTTCTATTCCCTGATTCAATAACCGACCCTGGCTTTGCAGACAGGTGGCGATCGCGGTAATAATTTTGGCAAACGATGTTTGATACCGTTGCCAATCTTTATAAATCTGCCGATCTTCCGGTCGCAATTGTTGAGCGATCGCCGCGAGAGCGGGTTGGTAGGCTGGCTCGGCCAAATCAGCCAGGGTGAGGGGTCGGTTGGGTAAGGGCGTTAATTCGGGTGGGGTGCGCTTCTGGACAACGGGTGTGCGGTGCGCCTGCTCATGATTCACCGTATCGAGAAACTGCCGGATCTTCTGGGAAATCAGCCCGGTGCCATAGGCGGCAGCGATATCCTGATAGGCTCCCTCAATCTCTTGATAGGTGAGACTGGCCCGATCAAAAACTTCTGCAATTTCTAATAAGCTCGGTTTGAGGCGACCAGCGGCGATCGCTCGTTCTGTCTTCTCCCCAAAGGTGGCATTCTTAAACGCGCTCAGGCGTTTTTTGAAATACATCAGTTGTTGCCGTTCTACATCAGCCTGCGCTGAGTTGGGCGGTTCCAGTTCCATGACTTCAGCATCCAGGAGGGCAGGAGCAGCGATCGCGATGGGGTCCGTACTCCCAGGCGGCGCACCATCAAGACTCCCCGACGATTGCATCGAGATTTGGCTGATGTAAACGTCCAGGCCCTCTTTCATCCGTTCAATACAGGTCTCTAAATCGGCTTCCCCAGCCTTAAAATCGCGCAACAAATCATCATATTCTTCTACCAGAGCGATAAAATCTGGATGAGAATGAAGTGACAAAATCGTGTGACTTTGGATTCCTAAAATGCCAGTCGAGGATACCGTTTTTGCCTTTTCGGCTAAAACCCGAATCGCCCCTTTTTCCCGATAATCTTTATCTTGAAAAAACTCATCGGTCGGAATAGTAATCGTCAAACCTGTGCTAAGTTCCTGCACATCATATTGACCTACAATCCGACCCACAAATTTTTCTAACCGCACCTCTGTCAGCTTTGTGACGAGGGTAGCCATGCCGATACGCTCCAATAAAGCAGTAGCAAATGTTTCGGACGAAATATAGGAAGGGGCCGTCGTTTGCCGACCAAATACACTGCGCCCGCGATAGAACACACAGCGGTATAACCATTGCCCAAAGGAACCAATCATGCCTCTGGAACTCTGGTTCATATTTTTAATTAAGGGGTCATTATAAATCGCTTCTAAAAATCCCCCCAACTGCTCATCTCTCGCTGTCCCCTGTCCACCTGCCAACAAATTTTGAATGGATTCTCTTAAATGTTTAGCCCGCCATTGCAGGATGGTTGAAACTAATTCTTGAATTTCAGAAGCCAGCAAACTGGCAATTAAATAGATAAAAACTAACCCGATCGCGATATCTAAAACGACTGGCAGATTCATACATTCCCCTCTACGTCTATGCACCCCAATTAGGTGAACTCGTTCTGCAACAGGGTTCCCTAAATCACTTCCAATCTCTCAATTTAGAAGCAACCGCGATCTTAATCAGCCAGAGAAGGATTCCATCGAATGAGCAAAAAAACTTAAACTAAAACAGCGATCGCTCCCTTTCAAGTAGAGCGATCGCTGTGATTAACTGACGAATTAACAAATGTGTAATTAGACGGCAACCGGAGCTACCAGCTCCGAAAATCGAGGTGACAAAACACGTTTCTTTTGAGCAGTGATGCCCATCTCCAAGTCCGGCATCTCCTGCCAACAATGAGTGCAAAACCAATAAACCGAACCATGTCGCACATGGCGGAGTAATGTTTCTGAGCAGCAAGGACATCTATGCATGATTTCAAATCCAAATTTGTAACAAGCTGTGGTTTAAACGCAATAAATCGAAATAAACAGGTGAGAATCTCAACAAGTGAATCTACTTTTAAGATAAAGAACCCGGTATAGCGTGACAATCAGCCAAACGATAGAGGGGGAGTGAACTTACTTAGATTCCACTCCCCCTTCTAGTAACAAAAGTCATTACAAACTACCGAGGAAATCGGCAACAGCTTGATTTGTCGTGCAACAAAGATCGTCTCTAAGAATTGCAACTATCTCTAAAGTTTTATGTGTCCTTTAAAGTTAAAAGCCTTAGGATTCTAGCTTCAAGACTGCCATAAATGCTTCCTGAGGAACATCAACGGTGCCAATGGATTTCATGCGCTTTTTCCCCTTGGCCTGCTTCTGTAACAATTTTTTCTTCCGAGAAATGTCGCCACCATAACATTTAGCCAACACATCCTTACGGAGAGCTGGAATGTGTTCACTGGCAATCACTTTGGCCCCGATCGCAGCTTGAATCGGAATCTTAAACTGATGACGGGGAATCAGTTCTTTGAGTTTCTCGGTTAGGGCGCGTCCTACACCGTAGGCTTTGTCTCGATGCACGATGGTGGCTAATGGGTCTACCGGATCCCCGTTGATCATAATGTCCAGCTTCACCAAAGGATTTTCCCGGTAGCCGATGAGTTGGTATTCCATGCTGGCATACCCCCGCGATCGCGACTTCATCTGATCGAAGAAATCGGTGGCTACTTCGGCCAGAGGTAGTTCATACGTCAGGGTAGTGCGTTCGGGGGTGAGGTATTTCATATCCTTGAACACCCCCCGCCGACTTTGCGCCAATTCCATCAAGGTTCCCACGAAGGATTCTGGCGTAATGATATCGACCTGAACATATGGTTCCTCCATTTTTTCCCGATGTTGCGGGTCGGGCAGCTTACTGGGATTGTCGATATAAAGAATATCCCCTTTCAAGGTCGTGACGCGGTACACCACGGAAGGAGCCGTCGTAATCAAATCCAGATTATATTCCCGCTCCAGTCGCTCCTGCACAATTTCCATATGCAGCAACCCCAAGAAACCACACCGGAAGCCGAAGCCCATTGCGCTAGAGGTTTCGGGTTCATAGTTGAGGGCGGCATCACTCAGCTTCAACTTTTCCAGGGCTTCTCGCAAATCTTCAAACTGGTCGGCATCGGTGGGGAAGAGGCCACAGAACACCATTGGTTTAGCTTCGACGTAACCCGGCAGAGGGGCAGGAGCGGGAGCCGTGGCCAGGGTAATTGTGTCTCCTACCCGTGCGTCTTCCACTGCTTTGATGGCTGCGGCGATGTAGCCCACTTCCCCGGCATGAAGTTCATCCACTCGGACTTGATTGGGGGAAAGCACGCCCAGTTCGTCGATCTGGTATTCCTTGCCGGAGGCCATCAGCCGGACGCGATCGCCGACCTTCACTTTGCCATCCATCACTCGGAAATACACAATTACGCCCCGGTACGGATCGTAATAACTGTCAAAAATGAGGGCGCGTAAGGGTTGACTTACAGTGTCCTCAGGGGGTGGCACCAGATGAACGATAGACTCCAGAATTTCTGGGATGCCCAGCCCTTCCTTGGCGGAAGCTAAAATGGCCTGACTGCAATCCAGCCCAACAATGTCCTCAATTTCTTTTCTGACCCGCTCCGGTTCGGCTCCCGGTAGATCAATTTTGTTGAGAACAGGAATAATTTCTAAATTATGTTCCAGCGCTAGATACACATTGGCTAATGTCTGAGCTTCCACCCCTTGAGACGCATCCACCACCAGTAAGGCTCCTTCGCAGGCGGCCAGCGATCGCGACACCTCGTAGGAAAAATCGACGTGACCCGGAGTATCGATCAGGTTCAACACATAATGTTGCCCATCCTGAGCGGTGTAATTCATCCGAGCAGCCTGAAGCTTAATCGTGATCCCCCGCTCCCGTTCTAAATCCATGTTGTCGAGGAACTGTTCTTTCATTTCCCGCGCGTGCACGGTGCCGGTTTCCTGCAAGAGGCGATCGGCCAGCGTGGATTTGCCGTGGTCAATGTGGGCAATGATCGAAAAATTCCGAATTCGAGAAACGGGCACGTCAGTCATAGGGGTGGCCTAGTCCGTAATAGAAACAAATAAATCGTTGAGATTATTCACTTAAATTTTAGAGGAAATGCTGGAGTCACGCTCTTGATCAGCAACAGCCTGAAGATACAAACCGCTAAATCACTGGTTATAGTTTAACGGGTCTACTCGTCTCAGCGGCCAGCACACTACGGCGGAAGATCGCAGGCAGCGTCAGTATTTGCAGGTGATTTATCGCCGTCGCTATGTGCAATGGGGCAGAGGCGAGTCAGAACGCCTACCCAGGCTCAGCTTTTGGCGATTCGATTGGTCCTAAGCGTTCTGACCAAAACTACAACTCACAAGCGTACATACCAATGTGGCATGAATCCTAAATATCTGTTGTGAAATTTCTGGATCGTAAACGGGAGCCTTGTACGATCATAGAGGGTTTGTGGTGTGGTGTCGTAAAGTGAGATTATAAGTGTCCGAGTTTGGATTTTTTGCCTCAGTGAGCAAAAAAATATCTCCGGTTCACGGTGCCAATACCACGTTCACCTAGTGATTTTCTCTAGCCTTTATCCTTGTTCTTTATGAATGATTCTGCTTTCCCTTCTCATTCGCCTGCCGATAAGATTGAACTTTCGGTTCGTCTGGACCCGGATTTGCTAGAGCAAATTAAGCATCTCACAAACGATCCCAGTAAGGTCATTGAGGTAGCGGTTCGTCAGTGGTTACGGAATGAGTCACGGCGGGATGACGAATTAACCCGGACCTTACCCCGTAATCCGCCGGTGCCAGCGAGAGGCGAATGGAACGATTAGGCAGCGAATGGAAGAAGGGTGCGATCGCAACATAATAAGGCTAGATTGTTTGTATTTCATGGGAACACTGGGTTCAGCCCCTCAATGGTGTTCCCTGTCTATCAGTAGCGACAGCATCATCTCACAGCTATCAGTCAAGGCCGGATGGCATCCTCTGTGAACAATCAACCGAGTTTGACTACGAACCTAAATCTCGTCCCCCCGTTTGGGTCTGCCAGTTCTTATCCCGCCGAACTGGTACTGCTTCATAATGCAGAGGGGCGGTTCCTATCCTTCTTATGGCAGGCCGAGTCTCCCTATCATCTTCGGCCTGATGAGATTGTGGGCAGCGAGATTAATGGTGTGTTTAGACCTGTCGCGATCAAGCCCTACTTAGCGCGGATTCAGGAAGTTTTATCCACCCGCTTGCCGCAACAGTTCAGCACCCAGTTTTATTATGGAGACCAGTTAATTCTACTGGACCTAGTCATGAGTCCTGTGCTTATCCCCGATCAAGTTCCCACCACGGTAATGGTCACAGGCCGATTGCACCACCCCACGGGTGATCGCCGCAGTGCCTTTGTCATCGCCCAGGAAGCAGGTTCGTCCACCCCCCCACCCCCGCCGGACAAAGAACTGGACATCCCCATTAGTGCCGATCGCCACCACAAACTCCTCACCCAGATTGCCTGGAACATTCGTCGCACCCTCGATTTACCCACCATTTGGCAACAAACGGTAGAAGGGTTGGGGAAAGTTTTAGGGGTGAGCCGCTGCATTGTTTGCCCTTACGAGGCCGATCACCCAACGGTCAAAGTGGTAGCAGAATACTGTCGTGGCGTGATTTGCCCGATGGTGGGGTTGGAGTTTCCCGTAGCAGAAGACGCCGATTTGCGGTCGGCGATCGCCAATCTAAAGCCGATCAATGTTCGCAGCCATCGAGCTGAGCGATCGTCAACCGTCGTGAATGAACCGATCACGCTACGGAGCCTGATCGTTCACTCAATGCTAATCATCACCACTTCCTATCAGGATCAACCCAATGGCTTGATTGTGCTGTATCAGGACGACAAGCCCCGTCGCTGGACCGAAGTGGAGTTGGAATTTGTGCAGGAGTTGGCCGATCAGGTCGGCACTGCGATCGCCCATGCCAATCTGATGGCGGCGAGTCAGGCGTTGGCGGATGAATTGCAACGGGCCAACCGCACCCTACTCCAGAAACAGCGCGATCTGGAAGAAGCCCGCCGTCAAGCCGAAGAAGCGTCTCGTCTTAAAAGTGAGTTTCTGGCAAACACGTCCCACGAAATCCGCACCCCGCTCAATGGAGTCCTGGGCTTTTTGAAGTTGATCCTGGATGGCACCGTTGACGAACCCCAGGAACAACTGGAATGTGTGCAGGATGCTCACCAATCGGCCCTGCACTTGTTTAGCATTTTGGATGACATTTTAGATATTGCCAAGCTGGAAGCCGGAAAACTCCAGATTGATCTCAATCCCGTCAAACTCAATGATCTGCTGAATGAGGCCGAAACCTATGCGAATGGCCTCGTCAAGCAAAAGAATCTGAGTTTTGAAATTCAGAAACCACCCACAGACGACGAGATTATTGTCTACGGTGACTTCAAACGGTTGGTACAAGTCATACTCAACCTGGTGGGGAATGCGATCAAATTTACCCATGAAGGCGGAGTCACCGTTAGTGTGGAGATTATCAAGAAGAAGGTGCTGGTGCAGGAAAAAGAACTGCCCGGAACGGTGAAAATTCGGGTTGCGGATACGGGAATTGGCGTTTCCCTGGAGAAGCAGGACCGGCTATTCCAATCTTTCAGTCAGGTGGATGGTTCCCGGACTCGGCGCTATGGGGGCACTGGTTTAGGTCTGGCGATCTCTCAAAGCCTGGTAGAAGCGATGGGCGGCGTGGTCAATTTTTACAGCATGGGAGAAGGTCTTGGCTCAACAGTCACCTTTACGGTACCGCTGTATCAAGAACCTGTGATGGTGACGACCCAAACTACCGATGCTTTAGACTTGTTGCTGTGAAGGGAGTCAACGATTCCAGCCCGTTCTCCTGTAGATAGTTGAGCCGATCGCTCACATTTCAGCCCACGATGTACCAACCCGATGAGGGCGCGATCGCGGGTTGCAGTTCCAGGCTACCCCTTACTGCCGTACCCTGCATCGACCAGAAAAGGCTTTGACCAGAAAAACTGTTCCACCAGAGCAAATCGGCGTTGCCGTCTTTCGTAAAATCACTGACCGAGGCCACCTCCCAACCGTTACCGGGTGCAACCGCCAAAATTTCTGTGTAACCAACAACGCCCGCCGTTCCCATTTGCCAGAGGCCGTTAGCTCCCGTCGTATAGTTTCGTAGCAGCAGATCGGCCATGCCATCGTTGGTCAAGTCGCCCACGCCGCCCACCTCCCAACCCGAATCAGGCGCGAGAGCAGGCAAGGCTTGATAGGCGATCGCGGTGGTGCCACTCATGCTCCAATACCCCATGTCGCCAGTCATAAAGTTCCGCCACAGAATGTCTTGATGGCCATTGCCGTTGAGATCGCCAACCCCCACCACATCCCAGCCCGACGTTAAACCGACTATCCCCAAACTGACAAATCCGGTTGGGATGGTGCCATTCATCGTCCAGAGGCCAACATCCCCCGTGGCATAGTTCCGTAACAACAGGTCGGTTTTGCCATCTCTAGAAAAGTCAGCCGCCGCCACCACCATCCAACCCGAAGCCGGGGCAATCACCGCCAGGTTGGCATAACCACCTACCGTCGTGCCATTCATCGTCCATGTGGCAACATCGCCTGTAAACACATTGGCCCAGAGGATGTCTGCGTTGCCGTCTCCGTTGAAATCAGGGTCAGGGCGCGGGGAAACAGGACTCGACCCGTCGTTATCGGTCACGATCGCAGTCATGGCCGCGATCGCCATGCCGTTGTAGCGACTATCCGAACTGCTCGCCAGATGAGCGATCGTGCTGCTATGGGTACCTTCGATCGCCGTATCGTCAATTGCAGTTACCGTCACGGTTTGGGGTGTACTCCAATTGCCAGGGGTAAAGATCACCGGACCCGCAAAACTAACCGCCGTTTGAGCATCCGCAACGGGTGTAATGGTGACATTGGCGGTTGGAGCCGAATTTAAAACGATTGTGTAAGTATCGATCGCTCCCCCTTCCGCGACGACAGTAGAGCCACCAGACGGCGCGATCGTCACTCCAGGCGCAGGGTTCACCGTAAAGGTTTGGGTGCTGATGGCGTTATTCAGCTCATTACTTTCAGAAATGGTGTTGCCTGGGTCTACCACAAGCGTTGTACCACCGAGGGTCCCGGCCTGGGTCGGAGTCACATTTACGCTAATTTGAGCAAAACTGCCCGCCGCAAGGTTGCCCCCGGTAAAGGTGAGGGTCGAGCCGGAGAGCGTCGGCGCATTAAACCCACCCCCCGAAATTGTGAACGTGTTGTAGGTGACATTGGCAGGCAGGGTAAAGGTGAGTGTGACTCCATTCGCAGCCGCACTCCCGTTGTTTTGCACATCCAGGGTGTAGTGAAACGGCACACCCACCGTCAACGGCCCCGGTGTGATGATGGCAGGATCGAGGTCAGGTAGAAGCAAATCATCGCTGCTGATCGTCAGGCTCTGGCTAATCGAGCTACCCAGAGTGAGGCCAGCCGACGGATGACTCAGCGTCAGCGTGGCAATCTCGTCATTCTCAAAGAGAACATCATTGGTGACGACAAAGGCGATCGCGCCAGTGGTTTGCCCACTCGGAATCGTAATCACGTTGCCACTGGGAAAACTGTAGTCGCCTGCGGTGATGCCTGCGCCAGTAACCTCCACAGTAACCGTCTGATTACCCAATACCGGACTGGACGCGATCGCAGTGACGATGATGACGGTACTATTGGCTTCGCTGCCAACGTTGCTACTAACAGAAAGATTGACTGTTGGCGTTGTAGGAATATTGCGTAAGCTGTCGATGTAGGTTGTATTCGCGCCGCCGTTGGGCAAGCCTGGTGTGGTTGAGCCGGAAGCTACGCCCGTTGTCCAATTAGCTGTGGTCGTAGCACCTACCAGGTCAGTATTGAGGCGATACCCGCGATTATTGGTGCTGGTACCAAAGTTGACATTTATGGCTGCGGTGAATGGGCCAGTGGCGGTGCCAATGTCTACAGCAAAACCATCGGCAGAAATGGTAGCTCCAGTATTGGTGGTGTCAACCCAGGCGATATCATCTGCTGCTAGATTGCCATCGTTGCCCACATTGGCATTGGGTAAAAAGGCCCCCCCTGGGGTCAGGAAAATATTCCAATCGCCGCTACTGGGGTTGTAGGAGGTATCTTGAGCAAAGCGTACGGTGCCGCCCACAGCGATGATGGTTCCCGCTCTGAAGATCGGGGCGATCGCGTCCATGTTGGTGAAATCGTAAGCTGCAAACTTACTGGCTTTAGCGGCGGTAGAGTCGCCAACAAAAAATGTATTCAGTTGGGCGGCTGTCAGGTCTTCCACCAGCAACAGTTCGATGAACTCGTCCCCTGTGCCCGTGCCAGTCAGCACCCCACCCCGGTAAAACTCATTAATCAAAATTTTCGACATTGACGTTTTCCTGCACGTTTAAGCGATCAGCGATCCTGTTTTAGCGATCCTGTTTTAGCGATCGCGACTGCCCCTAACACTGTGGCAAGGGATAAACAGGAGGCACCATGAGGCTTTCCCGGAACTGCCCAGACAGGAACGCTAAAAGTTCCGTAAATTTATTGGGGTGGATGGTTTAACTTTTGGGTTAAGGCAGCGGGGCTGGTTCAAACAGCAGCATGGCCGCCTGCTGAATGCGTTGCTGGGGCGAAACGTTTCGGGGTAAGTTCGGCAATCGCACCAGGGTTTGCCCGTCAGTTGGCACGATGTCTTGGTCCACGTCGTACCGATTCAGGACGCAATATCGCTGGCTCAACCCCAGCTCATCCAATGCCTGACTGAGCCGTTGGGCTTCCGCCAGGATGGCGGACTGTGCCTGCACCACGCTAATAAACTCGGTATACTGCGAGTCTTTCAGCTTTTTTTGGGCCTGCACCACCCGCTGGCGCAAGGTGCGGAGTCGGCCCATCAATTCCACATGACCCAGCACATCCTGATACTTCATCCAAAGTTTGAAGATCCACGCCAGCCATTCAGTCATGGCGGTGGGCATTTCCAGAAAGCGCAGTAGATGGCCCGTAGGAGCCGTGTCGAGGATGATTAGATCCTGCTGGTTACTTTCCAGCAGTTCCATCACAGTTACTAGCGACAACATTTCGTCAATGCCAGGAAGAGACTGAGTGACAATCCTGCGCCAGCCTTCGGGACCGTAGGCAATTTTGAGCATCGTATCGCCATCGCCCGACTCTCCACTCATCATGCTGGCCAGTTCCCACAGGTACTCCTCCCGAAATCGTTCTAGCACTCGTTCGGCATCCACTTCCTGGGCGCTGAGGTTGGGGGCGATCGCACTGACCTCATGCCCCAACTCCAGGCCAAACGCATCTCCTAAAGAATGGGCCGGATCGATCGAGATGACGCGAGTTTGGCGATCAGGATGACGGTCTGCCATTGCCCAGGCGATCGCAGCCGCGACAGTTGTTTTACCAACACCGCCTTTGCCACCCACCAAAATTAGTCGTCGTCCAGCCAGGACAAAATCTTCAAAGCTGGGGGGAATGCGGTCAGGAATGGTTGAGGCTGAAACGGCTGCTACAGCAGGTGATGCAAGGATGGGATGAATTTGTGCAATCAGGCGATCGAGGGCTGGACTACCAATTGGTTCCTGGTCTTGTTGAGGGATGCCAAAAACCGGAATTGCATCGGCCAGATCCAGAAACCTTTGCAGGAGTTGTTGCTGTTCGATGAGGCGATCGGGATGAGCCGCCGGGAAGGGAGAGTCGGCAGTGAGAGAGTGGCTCAGGAAATTGATGATTAAACCACCGCAGGGAATCGCAAGTTGCTGGAGGGACTTGAGAAAACGGCGAGTTTCGAGGAGGCTCATTGGCTCAGGAATGGCCACGACTAAACAAGCCGTTTGAGCCTGGTCCTGAAGTAGCGATCGCCCAGCCGCGAGATCAGCTTTCATTTGGGTTAAAAATTCATCTGCTTCATCTGTTGTAGTTCTGCCCGTGAAGCTTTGTTGGATGACTCGGTGTTTTTCCTGAAACAACTCCAGCGCCACCAGGAATTCATCTAAAAAGTCCATTAACCCAAACAGATTGAGGGTATGCCCACTGGGAGCCATATCCACTACAACGCGATCGACCACCTGTTGCCGGAGTAACCGCTGAATCTCCAAAATACCCATTAACTCGTCTAACCCAGGCCAGCTTAAATCCCATACAGGAGCAAGGTCTTCTCGCTGCACAAAGCTGCCTCGCTCCACCAGTAATTCCAAAACTGAGCCAAATTGGGCTTTGAAATCTTGTAATAAGGCTTCCGCATCCAGGGCTTGCACTTGCAAATTGGGGACATCTGGCACTGAATTTGCCTGACTGGTGACAGAAATACCCAAAACATCCCCTAGAGAATGGGCCGGATCGGTGGAGAGAAGCAGAACGCGATCGCTTGGAAAATGTTGTGCCCAGTTTCGCGCTAAGGCACAGGAGAAGGTTGTTTTACCAACTCCACCTTTGCCGCTGATCAGTGCCAGCCGGAGGGAATGGTAGCGATCCAGGGGGGAGTTCATGGGGAGGGGCAATAGGGAATAGGAGGAAGGGAGTAGACTTTGACGGGAGCGCTCTACCAGATAGGAGTAATGGGAAAAGATGGGACCAGATCAGAGCGGGGAGTCTAAACTTTTTGCACCCATTTCTACCGGTGCTGACGAGCAATGCTAAATCGGTTTGGCGGTGAGGACGAGCTGGAGTTTGGCGTGAATGAGGTCGATGTCTGCCAAGCCTAAATCCACTTCGCCCTGCAAAACGACTCCGGTATTCAGCAGGCGATCGAGTAATTCCAAAATGGTAGGGCTGGTGGACGTTTCACCGGGATAGTACCCCCCGTTTTTGGGAAGTAAGCTTCCCACTTCCCCCAGGTCAATATTGAGATCCTGGGGATCAATTTCAAAAATGTCGCAGAGCCGAATGACTTGTTCCTCCAGTGTGCGAAGGCTTTCAGAGGCTCGGTCCAAGTCGTTGTCATTTAACTCTCCGGCTTCCATCCGACGAATGATTTGGGCTTCCATCAATTGCCGCACCAACTCAATGACAGTCAACAACAGGGGCGCGAGTCCAGCCGTTTGACTGGATTTCGGCTCAGGAGCAGGAAGATGGACGGGAAGTTCGGAAGTCACTCTGTTTATGGGATGAGTGGATAGCCTGACGATCTCCCCCTCATTGTGCGGGATTTCGTCGGCTGCGATCGCGCTAAAGTCCCAATAGTTCTTCGCCTAGAGACTCCAACGTGGGTTCAGGTATAGGAATTGCTGGAGAAGTCGGGGCCGCAGCAACGCTGGGAGGCAGCGATCGCAGGGCTTTGAGTTCTGCCTCCAGGCTGGCTACCCGGTCTTGCAGTTGGCGGTTTGATTCCAGCAAGTTTTGGGTGTGGGCACTGAAATTGGGATTGTTTTCCCACCAGTTGATGCCAATTTCGCGAGCTTTATCAACCGAGGAAATCAGCAGACGAATCCGGATGTTGAGCAATTCGGTATTAGCCACTGACACAGAAATGTCTCCGGCAATCACGATACCTTTATCCAACACCCGCTCCAGCACATCTGCCAGAGTAGACCCCATCGTGGAAGTCTGGATGGCTCTGGCCGAATCTTGCGTCGCAGTCGGAAAGGTGGGGGTAGGAGTGATCGTCGCCATTACACACCCTCCTTCAGCACATACAGGCGATAGCGTTGTTCAATCTTGCCCTGCTCTACTAATAGCTTCAAGGCATCGACAGTCTGAATGCGATCGAGCTTCAGCAGCTTTTCCAAATCTGTCAATTTCGCGCCCTGCTTTTGCCGCAGATAGTTCAAAATTTCTGTCTCCACAGTAGCGGGAATGACATCAGGCTGTACCGTGACGGCGCTTGATTTACGAGTTGACCGGGTTGCTGGGGCTTGGGCATCTGCTTCTAGAGCAGCCAGGTCTTGCGCGATCGCTCCTTCAGCCGAGTCATTGTCATCAGACAATTCACCCAGGAATAAAGGCTCTGCCGATGCCAACACCGGGATCTCACCGAACCCCTCTCGCACAATTTCGTTCAATACTTCCCACAAGGCTTTAGTGGCATCCTCTAGGGCAATCCCGGCACGGGATAGCAAAATATCCTCACAAACATCTCGAAATTCTGGGTTCTCTGCTGTCACTAAAATCTCATGTTCCTGACAAATCTTGGCCAGCATCAAACACGATCGCAAGCCAGAAGATTTTTCTGCCCCCGTTTTACGGCGAAAAGCGCGAACCAGATGCACAATCATCATGGCACTGACGCGATCGCACTCCGACTTCTGCACCAAAATTTCCTGTTGGGTCAGTTCATCTGGTTCCGGGATATTGATGGTAATCAACCGATCCATCAACGCATCCTGGGTATCATGCACCCCCACATACTCCTCTGGGTTCGAGGTTAGGATCGCCCGAAAACTAGGATTCACCCGTAAATATTCACTGCGGCTATGGCTGGGAGGTAACACCAACAGCTTTTCTTCCAGCGCCGACAGCAGCACATTGTTTACCTCCGGGCGGGAACGATTGAACTCGTCATATACGAGGGTGAAGCCTTCTCGGCAGGCCAGCGTTAAGCGAGAATCGACCCAGTTTTGGCGCAATTCATCCTCAACTTTCACCACATTGTGAATGTAGTTATCGACCACCTTTTTACGGGTGTAGCCCGTCTGGTTGCCAATCAGGTCAGAAGTTTTGAATTCGTCGTCTCCATAAATCAGCATCATGGGACGTGCCAGCAGATCAGCCAGATGAACAGCCAGGGTGGTTTTGCCAGTGCCAGCCGGTCCCCGTAGATGAACGGAAAACCCAGACTGAAGATAGCGCAACGCACGGGCAACAATCCGCTCAACGGCGGGAGTGCTGACAAATCGACGGGGGGCGGCTCGCAGGATAGTAGTCATGGTGGAAGGGGAATAGGGAATGGGGCATAAGGAAAAAGGGGCAGAGTTCGATCGCTTTGTGCTTGTCTCTGCTTTGGGCGCTGCTGCTTTACCCAGGCGCTTGCGTGAGATACACGCGATCGCGCTGAGTGATTAACCCTTTTTTGATCAGCGATCGCAGCGCATCAACCGCCTGAAACCGATTGATCTTCAAGGCTGATTCAATTTGGGTCAGGCGGGCACCTTGATGCTGATGCAGGAAGGTATACACCTCTTTTTCAAAAGCCAGTTCTGCGGGACTGGTTGTGGCTATGGGAGAACTGGCGGTTGGCGCAATTGACAGTCCTTGAGAACTGGCCGCCATCTGGGCCATAGAAGTGACCTTGACCACCGACTTCGGAGCGGCTTTGGGAATCGGGGTCCGCTTAGGGACGGTATTTTTGGAAACAGCCGCTTTAGTAGGGCCAAGTTTGACCCCATTGGGAGTGGCGGGAGGGATAGCACTCACCCTGGATTCCCCCGAAGTTTGGGCCATTTTGGAACCATGAGAACCAGATTGACCCCAAACGGCATCACTTAAGGATTGGCGAAATTGGCGCAGCGTGGTGCGAAACTCGGTGAGATTCGCCAACAGTGCTTGTACATCGGTGGTTCGTTGAGCACGACTATGCTCCAGGGCTTGTTGCGTTTGGATTGCGCTCTGGTGCCGGATTTGCTTCATCTGGGTCAGGTGATGATGCACGTTGGAACGCAAATGCTCCATAAACCAAGCCAGTTCTAGCTGAGTTTTGGCATTAACCTGGAACCGCTGCTGCTGGCAGTTGGTTAAAAAGGTTTGGGTATCGGTTTTCAAGCTTGCCATATCAGTTTGGAGGGCTTCCCGCAGCGATCGCACGGTGATGTGCAAGTCCTGATGAAATGCCTCTAACTCAACGGACTGTTGCTGGGCCAGCAAACTGCGATCGGCAGCCAGCATTGCCAGACATTCAGCAATATCCTGCTGAAGTACTTGGTAATCCTGCTGTAAGGCGGTCTGAAACTGTTGAAAATCGGCCCGCCTCAACTGATCTTGCTGAGTTAACCCCGCTCGAAACTGGGTCAACTGATGATGCAGCGTCGCCGACATTTGCTGACGGGTTTGATGAACATCCAACAAAACTTGCTGAACTGCTTGCTGACGCTCAAGTCGTTGTTGTTGGCGTTGTTGTCTCCCTAACAGCCAGGAATCTTTTAAAGCCATAATTCAAACTTTTCCCCCATGCTTGGGAATGACGATCAGGAAAAGCCAGGGAGGGACAGTCAACCCGGAAGGTTTGATGGTTTGAAAATCCCTCTTCACCTTCAGACAGGAAAGGAAGAGGGGATTTGGAGACAAAACGAAGGGGTACAACTGTCACCCATCCCCAGGCATAAGATTAGGCAGCAGGAACCGCAGCCTGCGTCGTCAAACCAACGGCTTCGGCATACTTCAGATAGGTTTCCACTGAGGCGATGACGACACGAGCTTCGATCGCTAGCAGTTCGATCCCAACCAAAGACACACGAACCCAAGCATCGATCACGATTCCTTTGTCCAAAATGCGATCGACCACTTCAGCCAAACTAGAGGAAGAATTTACTTTTTCAACAGCCATTGTTCTATTCCTTAGATTGTGTATAACAGGAACTCGTTTGCTGCACCCTGGCGAATTTGCATCGTTAGGGATGTTGCTCACGTCTTCAGAATAGACAGCAATGTTTCAAGACTAACTTCGCACAAACACGGAACATTGCTTCTCGTTTTCCGGTCTTGCAGGGAAAATACGGATCATTGTCTCAATTTTCTTAAAGCAGCGGAAAGGCTACCAGCATTGCTCAGGTGTGGCTAGAGCGATGGAAGTCACACCTGAAAAGCCACCTCAGCCATCAGAAAACTTCCGATCACATTTTTGGTTCTGTTGAGGGAGAACTCTCCCAGCCTGATTTCAGTTCAGCAAAGAAATCAGGGAGTAGGGTAGGATTGATTGGATGAATGGGTGGTAGGTGTCCCAGTCGGTAATGTGTCTCAGGTGGGAGGGTTGCGGTTTTGGCAAAGTCTTTTCGATCAATCGCTCGAAGGTTTTCGAGGCTTAACCGCTACTTACCCATCAATGCTGATACCTGGATGAAGCTTGATCTGCTGAAAACGCTCGTCCAGCGGGATTTGGATACGCGCTACAAAGGCTCAATTTTAGGAAATTTTTGGTCACTGCTAAATCAGCTTTCCCAGCTGCTAGTTTATACCTACGTTTTTTCTGTGGTCCTGCAAGTCAAGCTCAATCTGGAGGGTATCCCGTCCAATAACTTCACCTTTGGCCTCTGGTTATTTGCGGGACTTATTCCCTGGATTGCGTTCACGACTGGATTTACCCAGGCAACCACCTCTGTAATTGGACAGCCCAACCTGGTTAAAAAGTTGGTTTTTCCCTTGGCTCTTCTACCACTGGTTCCAATTTTCTCTTGCTTTCTTGAAAGTTTAGGTGGATTGATCCTCCTGATTATGTTTGTGGCATTTGTGACTCACACGATTCACGTATCGATTTGCCTGCTACCCCTGATCTGGATTCCCCAGTTACTTCTGACGGCGGGTCTGGGCTACTTTTTCGCTGGGTTAACTGTTTTCATTCGAGACATTCCACAGACGGTTGGGATTTTGCTCAATCTCTGGTTCTACATCACACCTATTATTTATCCCAGTTCAGCGATTCCAGCGCAGTTCCGAGTTTGGGTTATGTGGTTAAATCCGTTAACGCCCCTGGTTGAAGCTTATCGGGACTTAATTTTGTTAGGAGGGGTTGATCGGTGGTTAGAGTGGGGTGTTCTATGGGGTGTGGCGATCGCTACATTTGGTAGTGGGTTGTTTGTTTATCAACGCCTCCGCCCAGGATTTGCAGATGTCCTTTAGACGTGAATCTGGAGGGGTTCATCATTGTGGGGTTAACTAGGACGTATGGATGACGTTGTTGTTTCGCTGAACAATATCTCCAAATGCTTTAAGCGGTATGCACATCCAGTAGAACGGCTCAAAGAGACGCTCTTGCGTGGAAAGGTCGTGGCTGAAGAGTTTTGGGCATTGCGTTCCCTTGACATGGAGATCAGGAAAGGCGAGACGTTAGGCATTCTGGGCCGTAATGGCTCTGGCAAAAGTACGTTGTTGCAGATTATTGCGGGCACCCTAACGCCAACCACGGGCACTGTCAAAGTCAATGGGCGTGTATCTGCCCTTTTGGAATTAGGAAGTGGGTTTAATCCTGAATTTACGGGACGCCAAAATGTTTTTTTTAAAGGGCGGATTTTAGGATTATCACAGGTTGAACTTGAACGGAAATTTGCAGATATTGTTGCCTTTGCAGACATCGGCGACTTTATTGATCAACCTGTCAAAACGTATTCGAGTGGAATGTTTGTGCGCTTGGCGTTTGCGGTTGCCATTCATGTTGAGCCAGAAATTTTGATTGTGGATGAGGCGTTAGCGGTTGGAGATATTTTCTTCCAACAAAAATGCTTTCGCTGTTTGGAGCAAATGCGGGCAAATGGAGTGTCAATTATTTTTGTCAGTCATGATTTGCAGGCCGTGACCAAACTTTGCGATCGCGTCGCCATTTTGGACAAAGGCCATTTGGAAGACACTGGCTCTCCATCCGATATGGTTGGTAAATTTGTGCAAATGTTTTATGGCTTCTCTGAATCTGAAGCGGTTGAAATCGTGGAAGAATCTAGTTTGATGTCCGATGAGCCTGTTGTTCATGCTGCTTTCGCTGAGCACGCAGAGACATCTGTAGTCACTCAGGCCAATATAACCACAGCTCAAATAATTCCTCAAACCTTCATATCGGATTTCTCCAAATGCCAACGCTACGGCTTGATGAATGGTTTAATTGCTGGACTTTCTTTAACCACTTCCACCGGGAAATTACAACTTACCTACCCCAGTGGGACAGAAGTATTTCTAACAATTAAGGTAAATCAACATTCGACCCAGATTTACCCGCTAAACATGGGATTTCAAATCAAAAACCGCATGGGGCAAATTTTTATTGGTACTAATACTTGCCTACTACGCAAAAAATTGGTGCCATCCCAACCGGAGAAACCATTTATTTGCCAATTTAAACTGCGCTTACTAATCGCTCCAGGACAATACACAATTTCGCCAGCGATCGCAGAGTTTAAGCCGAATGCTCAGATCATTTATGACTGGATCGAAAATGCTGCCAGCTTTGAGGTTATTTCAGAAGATTGGCCGCAACAAGTTGGGCTTTGCTGCCCCGATGTAGACGTTGTGATTGGTTGAGAATAACCTTCTCTGTCGGCTGTACAGCCGACAGAGCGCTAAATTTCCCCCAACGAGTTAGCCCGATCTAGGATATTCTCAATAAAGTTTAAGTTTGCTGCAAGCAAATGCTTCTTGACTGCTCTATTGTCCGGCGAGGTTTGCAATGATTGTGATTGACGTTGGCGCTCATGACGGTAGTTTCTTTGCGATTCCTCGCGCTCAAAATATCGACACGGTTGTATACGCCATCGAGCCAATCCCAGAGCTTGCCGACCAAATTCGTGCTCATCAACAGCCGAATTTGCATGTTTTTTGCATGGCGATGGGCAATGAAAATGGCACTCGCACCTTTCACATCAATTCTGATCCCCTGACTTCTTCGTTGCTAGATGCTAAATGTGAGGGGCAGTGGCAACCTTTCTCGGCTCAACTGCAAGAGGCGCGATCGCTGGAAGTTCCGGTCATGCGGTTGGATACTTTTATGGAGCAACAATCCCTGGCTGAGGTTGATTTGTTGAAGATTGATGCCCAAGGCTTTGATCTCCAGGTGCTTCAAGGGGCAGGAACCGCCATCCACCGCATTAAGCAAATTATGGTTGAAGTTCAACTCCAGCCATTGTACGAAGGAAGCGCCACCAAAGCAGACATCATTGATTACTTGAGCGATCGCGGCTTTCGGTTGGTCGCCACTACAACTCAAACCAATGGCTTAGAGGAGAACCTGCAATTCATTCGAGTCCATCATTATCCTCACCCTCATTACCAATCAGAATTTTTTGAAGTAGAGGTGCCTTACATCGGCCCTATTTTGACTCCTAAAGCCGACCATGTCGGGCAATTGTTGGAAGAAGGCATTTTTGAAGGATTGGAACAAGCCTTTCTGTGGCTGTACCTGAGACCGGGAGATACCTTCCTGGATTGTGGTGCCCACGTCGGCTTATTCTCCTGTCTGGCAGCAAAACGATTCAACAATCAGGGTAAAATCATTGCCTTTGAACCCAACCCCGTCTGCTTGGAGCTTTATCAGAAGAATCTACATCGGCTAGATTGCACTTGCTTTACTGCTTTAAGCCTTGGCTTATCTGATCGCCAAGGGAGTGCGGAACTTCATTTAGGCAAACCGGGCATGTCTGCCTTTAGCACCTTTGCAGGCGACGCAACGACACACAAGCAAATCGGGTCTGACACGATCCAAGTAGAACAGCGATCGCTAGATGCCCTAGTGCAGGAGTTGAACATTGACTATGTCACCTTTGCCAAATTAGACGTTGAAGGATGGGAAGCACCTGTATTACAAGGAGCCGAAAATTCCATTCGGGCCGGCAAGTTTCCTTTATGGATGATTGAGTTTACAGAAGCGAATGCTGTCGCCGCCGGAAGCAGCACGCAGGCACTACGCACCTTAATTGAGCACCTGGGCTACACGCTCTGCCGCTTTGATCCCGTTCGCCTCCGCCTCATCCCAGAGCCATCCCGACAAACCTACCTCTACGACAATCTGTTTGCTGCATACGACCTTGATGCTGTCAACCAACGGTTAGCCACAGCCGACCCAACCTTCAAGCAACTCGCTCAAGATGTGATCACGCGTTGGGGGACGGCCACGACTGCGATTGAACTGCGCCAGCGCATGATGCAGATGGAACAAACCTTAAACCTCACTCAGCAGGAATTAAGCGTGAACATCACACGGCTGAAGGAGGAGCAACAAATCAGTCAGGATTTGAGGCAGTGGGCCGAATCAGTCCAAACTCAATTTGAACAGGAGCGCGTCTATCCCGCAGCGTTGCTGGAGCGGTTAAAGGCAACCCAGCAACAGTTAGAAGCCTCCCAACACCAATTAGAAGCCTCCCAACACCAATTGGGCTTATTGGAGGGTCGCTTTGCCTTATTACGTCAACATCTCACCGCTAGTCGCTGGTTGAAACTGGGGCGGAAGTTGGGCCTGACGAAGCTGGATGAGGTTTTTCCTGAACTACTGGAGGCTGAGCTTGCTGCCGCCCACCCCGATGGAGCAGCAGCCTCTGTAGCGGTGGCTTCAGCAGGAGAAGCACCGACTGCATTGACCATGGAGATGACCTTACAGCATTTGGCAGAGAAAGGATTTTTGCCAGAAGTTGTGCTGGATTTAGGGGCCGCCAAGGGATATTGGAGTGAGTACTCCCAGCATTTCTTTCCAGGGGCAACCTTTTACATGGTGGACCCGCTGGTTGAAAGTGAAGCTAGACTGCAAGACCTCTGCCGCACCAGCGATCGCTTCCATTATCTGCTGTGTGCGGTGGGTGATCAGCCTAGTCAACTGTTGATGAATGTGACCTCGGATCTAGATGGTAGCTCGCTATTATCCTTCCAGCGAGAACCAGAGCCACAGGACCGTGTCGTGCAGATTTATCGGATTGATGACCTGCTAGCCGAAGGCCAACTGCAAGCTCCCCAACTGGTCAAAATGGATTTGCAAGGGTACGAACTGAAAGCCTTAGCCGGCGGACAAAAACTGTTTGAAACCACAGAAGTTTTCATTATGGAAACCTCATTGTTTCAATTTATGCCAGATCAACCGCTGGTCCATGAAGTGGTAGCATACATGGCGGAGCGTGGATATCTTCTGTTTGATGTCGCAGGTCATCTGCGTCGTCCCTATCAAAATGATCTGGGCCAACTCGATTTCGTTTTTGTGAAACAGGACCACCCGTTGCGTATATCCAACCGATGGATGTAGAACCTCATGCTAGATGTTTGTATTTGCACTCACAATCCGCAACGAGAGCTACTCAACGTGGTTGTCACGGCGATCGCACGGCAAACGTTGGGGAAGGAGAAGTATCAAGTTTGGGTGATTGATAACTGCTCAAATCCCCAACTGACAAGTGCAGATTTTGCGCCCCTGGACGCAGCAGGGGTAATTTACAAAATTTTGTGGGAACCCCGTTTGGGATTGTCTTATGCTCGCTGGTGTGCGATCGAGGCAACTCAAAACGAGGTGATTGTCTTTGTCGATGATGATAACGAACTCGTCGATGATTACCTGGAAAAGGTCGTAGAAATTATCGAAAATCATCCTGAAATTGGTTGTTTTGGAGGTAAACTTCTGCTGCCGCCTGAAACGGTTTGTCCGGCTTGGATGCATCCTCTACTGCCCTATCTGGGAATTCGCGATTTTGGCAATGAGGCGATTTCTAGTTCCACGAATCACTGGGGCGAATGGGAACCGGCAGGGGCGGGAGTCGTGGTACGACGGCCAGTGCTCAACCTGTACCTCAAGCGCTTGCAAGCCTTACCCACGTCGGCTAGTTTGGGTCGCAAAGGCCGCAAGGGCTTATTTTCTAGTGAAGACTCTCTCATGGTCCGGGGAGCTTATGAGTTTGGTTTACAGTGCTCCTATCAACCCCAACTAATGCTGAAGCACCATCTCCAGCCCAATCGCTTCAAATTTGGTTATTTATTCAAGCTAATGTACTTTTACGGACGCAGTTATGTAATTTTAGAGCGATCGCTGGGCAACAACCCACCCGTTTTGGGTGTGAGAGGCGCGATCCAATCTATTATTGAACGAGCAAAAATTAGAACCTGTGATAATTTTTGGCATTCCCTCTGCTTAATCGCCTGGGATGTCGGTTATTTTCAAGAATTGAGATTTGGGCAATAGCATCCTGCGGCTTTGCGGGAGGATCAAATCATTTCAACCCTATTGATTTCAACCCCCATTAATCCTGACCACCCTTGATCCACTGAGCAACTTATGAGTAGCGCTTACAATAAACAGCTAATTTTTGATATTGGTATGCACATTGGTCAGGATACTGACTTTTACTTAGCGAAGGGGTTTAAAGTCATTGCGATCGAGGCCAATCCCTTGTTAGTTCAAGAGGCTGAAGTCAAGTTTGCAGAGCCAATTAAAAATCAGCACCTCAAGATTCTCAATGTTGGTATTGATGACAAGAATGGTGAATTTTCTTTCTATGTGAATGATACCTATAGTGAGTGGAGTTCCTTTATTAAGGAAATTGGTGAACGGGGGGGAATCTATCATGAAATCACTGTTCCCTGCGTCACAATGGATAAAATTTTTGCTCAGTATGGCGTGCCTTACTACTTAAAAGTGGATATCGAGGGGAACGATATTCAAGTCGTCAAACATCTTCATACCCTCAAGCAAAAACCGAAGTATGTATCTGTTGAAAACGGTAATGAAGGGCTACTGGAAACCTTGCATGAAGCGGGATATACCCAGTTTAAGTTCATCAATCAGGCCAAGGTATCGGAGATGAAATGTCCTAAACCCTCATTGGAGGGAAAGGATGTTGATTACCAGTTTGCAATGGGTTCCAGTGGGCCGTTTGGAGAAGAAACTGTCGGGACATGGAAATCCTATGAGCAGGTCGCCCAGGAAATTGAGGCATATTGGAGCATCCCTGATCGAGATGCCAATATCCACGGCTGGTATGATTTGCACGCCAAGTGGGAGTCCTCCAACGAATGGTTCGGCTTCAAACGTTTGTTAAAGTTTTTACCGGGTTAAACGCTAGTGATCATGTCGTACGAGGTTCCCAAAATTAGCATTGTTATCCCCACGTTCAATGCCGCAGATACGTTAGAAAAATCAATTCAATCTCTATTAATGCAGGACTATCCCAACCTGGAATTAATTTTGATGGATGGTGGTAGCCAGGATCAAACGATCGCGATCGCTAAACAATACGCTGATCACTTCAGTCACATTATCTCTGAGAAAGATAAGGGTCAGGCGAATGCTTTGAATAAAGGATTTCGTCTGGCAACGGGGGAAATTTGGGGATGGCTTTGCGCCGATGATGAACTGCTGCCCGGTGCGTTGCAACATAGTATCGAGTTATTTCATGCCCATCCGAGTACAACTTGTGTGACTGGAGGATGTCGGCGCATTTTTTGGGATGGAAGCGTGATCGAAACGACTCCTGACCCTCTCCTGGTAGAACGCTTGGGTTATCGGAATGGGGTTGAACAACCCAGTACCCTCTGGAAAGCGACATTGCATAAATCGGCGGGAGAATTGGATGAAAGCCTGAATTATGCTTTTGATTGGGAATGGTGGAATCGGTTGAAGGCGAAGGGGGCTGTCATTACACTGACTGACAAACTCATGTCTAATTACTATTTCAGTGAAACGAACAAAACATCGACGGGAGGAACCGCGATCGCCCAAGATATGTATCGCGTCATCAAGCGCTATGGCCCACGTCGTGGTTATTTAGCAGATGCTTATATGTTCCTGTATCGAGCCTTTGATCTCCACGGTTGCTACGATCACCCCCCCACCTGTAGCACCACCCGGCAACGCGCCTGGAGATTTTCATTAGAGGTGTTAATCAAACTGTTTGAAGCCGACCCAATTATCTGCTACAACTGGAACTTTGCCTCTAAGCAAGCACGCGGATTATGTTGGTTTAAGTAGTTTTAGCCTTCTTTTGTGGAAAATTGTTAGGGTGACGGGCTGGCAAGAAATTAGTTAACTTGTGATGAGAATTGCAATTCAGAATACCTACTTCGGAAAACGCTATGCCGAAACTGAACTCGCTCGCAGAATTGTTTTAGCGGCTGAGCGCATAGGATGGGATGCGATCGAAGCTGGAACCGCAGCAGAATTGCATCAATATCAACCTGATTTTGTGCTGGTACTTCACTTCAAAACTCCCAAGCTCACTCCTTTTCCAACTTATGGATGTCTCTGGAATCCCACCGTATTAATCGAAACTGATAAACAGTTTATTCGTCATATATTGAGCTATGATGCCTATCTTGCTTCAGCGAATACGACGGAGCAATGGTTAGGCGATAGGCTCTACAATACTCCCAAAAAATATTTCATTGCACCTTTTTTTACCAGTTGTAATCGAACAGATTATCGAGCACCGTCACTTCGATCACCTCACATCGCTTATGTGGGAACAAATTGGGATGGAGAACGATTTAAGGATTTATTTTTAGCTCTGGAGCAACAACACTGCTCTGAAATTTATGGAAATCCAACTGGATGGGCTTACCTGAAATCATCCTACCGGGGTGCCCTGCCTTTCGATGGTGTGAGTGTGCTAAACGCCTTGAACCAGGCGGGAGTGGGGCTATGTTTGCATCGGGATGAACACACACGGGAAGGGATTCCTTCCATGCGAATTTTTGAAATTGCGGCCTCTGGCGCGATCGCGATCTGTGGCGAACATTCCTTTATCCGAAAATACTTTGCTGATACGGTTCTCTATCTGGATCACACCCTAAATGTCACCGAGCAAGTGGCTCAAATTACCGATCATCTCAACTGGATTACTACCCACCCAGAAACAGTATTGGAAATGTCGCGGGAAGCTCACCGAATTTTTGTAGAAAACTTTGCGCTGGAAACCTTATTGCTGAACTTACAACCTTATCATCAAGCTTTATGTCAGCAAAAAAGACCTGTTCAGCATATTTCCGTTCAATCTGCATCAACGGCAACATCCAGCTTAGTGCAATTAATCGTGAGAACGCGCGATCGCACCATCACATCCTTACAAAAGACACTTGATTCTATCAAGCAGCAAACCTACCCCAATATTGTTGTTTTGCTGCTCAACGAGCAAAATTTAGAAAGCCTTCATCCCCTGCTGAAAAACTATCAAAACAGCCTCTCTCTAGAGGTTTTAAATTACCATTCCCAACCTTATCACAGTCACGATCTATGGCAGGGTCTGCAATCCCTTGCTGGCGATTATTTTGGCATCTTAGAAAGTGGTAGCGTTATTTATCCCACCCATCTGGAAACATTAGTTCAGATCTTGAACCAATTTCCGCAGATTGGTATTGCCTATTCTGAAGTTGTGCAGATTCAACAAAATGATCCAGATCCAGCCGCGATTGCCAATTCCTACGAAATCCTTGATCGAGCGATTTTAGCACCCGAATTAAGTTCAGAATTTGCTGATTTACTGCCTTTTACTCATGCCATTAATCTGAATAGCTTTGTGGCGCGATCGCCTCTCATTGATGAACTTCTCAAACGCGACCCAAAATTGATGTATCTGGAAGAATTATTTCTATTACTAAATTTGGGGACTAGAGATAGAGCGCTGTTTAGCTATGAAGTGACTTGTGAAGTTCAAGAAGCAGAAAATCAGCTCACAGTCGGAATTCAACCATTTGAGGAAGAATCATTCCAGCGAATTCAGATGATGATGCGCGATCGCGAGTTTGCCGGGAACAATACTTACGACAAACTCAAACAAACACGCTGGCAATTACAACAAACTCAAACAGAACTTCAGGCAGCCCAACAACGAATTGCCGCAATGGAAACCAGCAAGTTCTGGCAATTACGCAAACTCTGGTTACAACTTAAACATCAGATCAAGCAATAAAAGTGTCTAATTCTTATCTCATAAGAATCAATTACCTAGCATTTACTTTTGGACAAGATATCGGAAACGAGTCGCTCTGCGTTCTTCAGTTTTTTTGGTATCAAAATCAAGTCCGTTGTTAAAGATTCCGTTGCTTTAATTCGCTCCAGAAAGGCAGGCATATCCTGGGACTCAAGCAAATCGACTCCCTGCAAAAACATATGGCTTTTAGCATCCATCACAAAAAAGTTATCTAAAAACTTTTGATACTGCTCTGTATATGACCATGATAGGAATTCTGACAGGAAAATAACAGGACTGTCAGTCTCCAGTAATCGTTGGCATCCTTGATAAATCTGATATTCATACCCCTGACAATCAAGCTTAATGATGAAGCAGTGAGGCAACTGGAAGCCTTTCTCCCGCTCAACAAAATCATCAATAGTGGTGCTATCACAAATTTCTGAAAGCTCTACACCACTGTGAGCTTCACCTAAATGTCCGCCAATAAACCATCCTGCCTGATAGGAATAAAGAATTGGTCCAGTCACGTCAGAGATGGCCATCTTGAGAAGATTGATCTTCGGTTTGAGATGATTAATTTCAATGCTTTTCTTAAGAACTGGAAATAGAGCACTCGGTTCAAACGTAAAAATCTCAACATCAAAATTTTCATATTGAGAAAGGAGGGCTGTTTCAATTGTAAAATTACCGACGTAACCACCCACATCAAAATATAGGATTGGAAAAGATGGATAATTTTGCATAAAGTATTGCGCCAAAATCCAACTTAAACCACGAGTATCTCCATAGGATTTTGGTTTAACTTGAATCTGCGATCGCTGCTTAATGTAATCGACAGGTGAAATGACGTTATTTTTCACCCATTGTTGTTTGTCATTATCAAAGTAAACGACGTCTTTCCATTGCTCCGATTTGGGAGAGAATAATACGTAATCTCCTTTCCGTACCAGTTCAACATTCTTTTCAGGGAAAAGATTTGTAATATCGATCACAGGAGCTACTCCATCGGGATGAGTCAAATTATCCGTAATTACTCCGCCAGAAGTCACAGATTTTGCGGTAAGAAGCTGTTTGAAGCGATTCAATATTTCTTTCACCATTTTCTGTTCCTCCTTCAAAAGCTAGCTCTACCAAACAAACTTAGTCCTTAGAGTTTCACTTTAGAAAAACTCTACTGTTCCCCAATCACGCTGAATCTACAGTTAGACAATCAAGGCGATCATTTCAGGTTACACGTCCTCACATATTTAAGCATAAAGAAGGTTCTTAAGTCGGACGACAAACCGCGTCAGGAAGGAGTCTAATTTTCGCATCAGGTAACTGGGCAAACCTTTGGAAAGTCGTTCAAAGCGATAATAAAACAAAATTTGTACCACATCTTCCAGGCTCAAAGGTTGCAGGTAAGTCACCATTTTGTCTACGATTTCATCCTCATCCTGTAAATAGCGCTTACGGGCCATCCGTTCGCATAAATTCCAGGTTTTGAGAAAGACTTGGTGCATCTCGGCTTGATAAGGCTGGAAGGTATTGATTTGACCATTTAAAAATCGCTGAATGTGAGCGCTAGCAATGTCAGCCCCCTGCATCGCATGACGAATTCCTTCACCGCCGAGAAAATTGACGGTGGAGACGGCATCCCCGATCGCGATCGTCCGGTCCCGATAGTACACATCCTGCAACCCCGAACTGTATTTCAGAGTCGCTCCATGCACTTCGATCAACTGGTAATCGGTAATGTTCAAATAATCTTGCAAAATTAAATGGATGTAATGCTTCAGCGGCTGCATTTGCTTGACAAATTGGTGATCGGCCTTGATCAACGCCGCCCCGACTTTCAGTTGATTGGGTGCCATCGGGAAGATCCAGGAGTAGCCTTTGGGCATCCATTTGTACCCTAGAAAAAACGTCAAAGCATCGGCACAACGGGCATAGGTGTTGTCATCCACCTCGATCAAATATTCAATGCCAGTGCCCGACATATAATCGGCATCGATCGCCTTTTCTTGCATCACGGCGCGAAACGGTCCCGTCGCATCCACCAGCACCTTCGCACTGACAGTAATCTCCTCACTATCTCGCTTCAGAGTGACCAGCGTTTTGTCGGGTTGAGCAGTATGGGAAACATAGCGACACCCCATCCACACATCGCCCCCATTGCGCCGCACCTCCGCCGCCAAAAACTCCCGCAATTTGCCAAAATCCAGCACGGCTCCCAAGGGTTTTGCCGCTTCCCAATGGCCCGCGTTCCCTGATGTGACGACGACAAATTTATGCCAGTAGCTCCCCACGACACTCGCGGGTAAGTCATATTGGCTGAGGGTTGCGATGGGGGTGCCAGCACTGGAGAAGCAATTGGCGGCAAAGGTTTTGTGCCGTTCGATCAGTAATACTTTGCGTCCAGCTTGGGTCAGCGATCGCGCACATTGCCCCCCCGCCGGCCCACCGCCCACTACCACCACATCAAACTCGTGCATTGTTTTGTCTATCCATCACATTGCTCTTTCTACTATCTCCTAAGTTGTCTCTCAGGTCAGCTAGTGAAGAGAAGAGGGAGGAAGGAAGAGACCAGAGGAGGGAGGAGGCTCAAACCAAGCTCGCCACTTGAAAGGTATAGGTTTCGCCAGGATTGATGTAATCAACTTGATTTTCCAGTCCCGCTGCCTGAACCGCCGCAACAAATTCTTCTAACGGTGACTTGAAGACGTGGTAATCGTTGTAGTGAATGGGAATGGCTTTGCGGGGGGCGATAATGCGGATCATTTCTACGCCGTGTTTGGCATTCATCGTCAGCCAGATGCCAAACACCTGAGTTCCGCCCAGGTGTAGCAATGCCAGATCGATATCTGGAAAACGTTTGGGAATTTCCTTAATGTCGTCGTAAATCAGCGTATCGCCTGTGATGTAAATGCGAAACCGAGACGTACCATCGGTTTGTAGTTCTAATAAGCTACCCATCACACAGGGTAGGGCTTTGTTGATCACAGGTGGACCATGACGGGCTGGAACGGAGGTGAGCAGCAGGGTGGCATGGCCTTTGCGAATGGTGAGTTTTTCCCAGGTGTCGAGGGGATACAGCGATTGAAACCCCATTTTTTGGAGAGCCTGGGTGGCCTGATGAGTGGAGACGATGGGAGTTGATTTGTTGAGTTTGGCGGCAACGAGGCGATCGAAGTGGTCTTCGTGCAGGTGGGACAGAAGGACAAAATCAATTGGAGGTAAATCTTCCAACTCGATCGCCGGATTGGTCAACCGCACCGACTTTAAGCCATAGCCCAGATGCACATGATCGCCTTGATGCAGAAAGTTAGGGTCGGTGAGAATCGTGAATCCGGCATACCGCAGGATGACGGTCGCATTACCGACAAAGAAAATGGAACCAGTATCGAAGTTTGAAGCGGTATTATCTGGTGCCAGGATGAGTTCAGTAGTCATCACGATGCCCTCAAGTGATGCTTGCAATCGTGTCAGGGAGGCGCGATCGCGACATCCCCCAGAAGATAGGCATCAACCTGAACCATCAGCAGGGACAAAATTCGGGCGATCGCCAAGTGAGCGAGTGATGCAGCAACGCCTAGCAGCCCAGGTTTACCAGAGCGTAGCCAAATTCAGCACAAATCCTGGTAGCACGTCTTCTCCTGATAACGTCTCCGGTGCTTGTAAGACTTGTACGGCTTGTCCCTGCCGATAAATCTCGACTCGTTTCGTCTCCGGATCGATCAACCAACCCAACCGCACCCCATTTTCCCGATATTCCCGCATTTTGGCCTGCACATCGGTCAGATCGTCGGACGGCGAAACCAATTCCAACACAAAATCGGGCGCAATCGGAGGAAAGCGCTGACGGTCTGCCGGTGACAGGGCTGCCCAACGGTCTCTCGTCACCCAGGCCACATCGGGCGATCGCTGCGCCTTGTTTGGGAGTTTGAAGCAGGTTGAGGAATCAAAGCCAACTCCAAGCTGAGTTTGCCGATTCCAAATGCCAAAGTCAGTTGTTAGCTCAAAGTTGTCATTACCTGTCTCTCCTCCGGTTGGGGCCAAGATGATTAATGCTCCTGTTGCATTCCGTTCAAATTTGATACTGGGATTCGCCTGACAGAGTTCCCAAAATTGGTCATCGGTCATCTGCATCACAGGCTTGAGGTTGACGATCACAGCGGTCATACAGTTACCTCTTTGGCTTGACGCGATCGCACTTCTAAGTACACCAACAGTGCATTGATATCGGCGGGATTCACGCCACCGATGCGGGAAGCTTGGCCAATGGTGAGAGGACGCACTTTGGCAAGTTTTTCTCGCGCTTCTTTGGAGAGGGTATCGATCGCGTGATAGTCCAAATCGGCGGCCAGTTTGCGATGTTCCTGACGGGCGGTTTGTTCGATCTGGGTTTGCTGGCGTTGAATGTATCCGGCGTATTTGATATCGATCTCGGCTCCTTCTTGAGCCGCGCGATCGCACTCCGGATTGCCCAGGCCAAATCGTTCCAGGTCAGCATAATGGAATCCTGGTTTCCGGAGTAGATCTGCCAGCGTGATCGAGCCTTTGATCGCTTGTTGGGTGTGGGCGGCGATCGCCTTGCCCAAATCATCATGTTCCTTGACACGGGTGGCGTGGAGCCGCTCTTTTTCTGCTGCAATCAGGGCTTGTTTGGCCTGGAATAGTTGCCAGCGGCGATCGTCAATCAGGCCAATTTCGCGGCCTAATGGAGTCAGGCGTTGATCGGCATTATCCGATCGCAAAATCAGACGATACTCGGAACGGCTGGTCAGCATTCGGTAGGGTTCGCGCAGATCCTTGGTACACAGGTCATCGATCAGAGTGCCGATGTAGCTCTGTTCACGGGGGAAGGTGATCAGTTCCTGGCCTTTGACTAGGCGGGCCGCATTAATTCCGGCCACCAAACCCTGAGCAGCGGCTTCCTCATAGCCCGTCGTGCCGTTCACCTGTCCCGCACAAAACAATCCTTCAATGGTCTTGGTCATCAAGGTGGGGAAGCATTGGGTGGCGGGCAAATAGTCATACTCGACGGCGTAAGCGGGGCGTAGCATGGCACAGTGTTCCAGACCGGGGAGCGATCGCAGCATGGCGAGTTGAATCGGCTCCGGCAATCCGGTGGAAAAGCCCTGTACATAAATTTCGGGAATATCTCGTCCTTCCGGTTCCAGGAAAATCTGGTGGCTGGCCTTATCGGCAAAGCGCACAATTTTGTCCTCAATACTGGGACAGTAGCGCGGCCCCTTGGCATCGACCCAACCGCCATACACGGGGGAGAGATGCAAATTTTCTTGAATAATTCGATGGGTTTCTGGGGTCGTGCGGGTGAGGTGGCAGGGCATGGTTTCCCGTTCCACCCATGCCTCCGGATCAAAACTGAACCAGCGCATTTCCTCATCGCTGGGTTGGGGTTCCAGGCTGTCGAAATTAATCGAACGGCGATCGACGCGGGCGGGGGTGCCAGTCTTGAGGCGGCCCGTTTCAAAGCCTAGCCGCTTCAACGTTTCCGTCAAGCCTTCAGCGGCGAACTCACCCGCCCGTCCGGCTGCCATTGATTTATTGCCGACCCAAATCCGTCCGCCCAGAAAGGTGCCCGTGGTCAAAATCACCGCTTTGCAGGCAAAGGCCACGCCGAAGTAGGTTTCGACCCCCACGACTTCGTCATTTTGACCCAGGAGCAGATCCGTCACCATGCCTTCGCGCACTGTGAGGTGAGCCTGATTCTCCACAATATTTTTCATCACGGCGGCATATTCGCGCTTATCCGTCTGTGCCCGCAATGCCCACACTGCCGGACCTCGTGACGAATTGAGAATGCGCTTTTGCAGGTAGGTGCGATCGGCCATTTTGCCAATTTCCCCACCCAACGCATCCACTTCATGCACCAATTGGGATTTTGCCGGACCACCCACTGCCGGGTTGCAGGGCTGCCACGCGATTTTGTCCAGGTTGAGGGTGAGCAGGAGCGTCCGACAGCCCAAGCGAGCCGTGGCTAGAGCCGCTTCGCAGCCGGAGTGCCCAGCACCCACGATAACCACATCAAAGGTATCCAAAAAATCGACAGTAGCGGTCATGACTTTGCCGTACAGGGGTTCAAGCTTTTATTCTAGCGAGTTGGCATGAATCTGAAGACACGTCATAAAAGTCCAGAGTTTAGCGATCGATATAACTTTCACCTCTTGTATTTTCCCTATAGGCCGTCATCATCATGATCTTGCGGCCCCAAACCTAATCAGATTTCTAGAAAACAAAATACCTGTACGGGCAGATTTATCAGAAAATTGTCGGCTGATAGCCAGAACCCTAGGGCGTGTCATCAATTAAGCAGAATGACACTAGCGGCTAAATAAATTCCTCCTAGGAAATTCTGCGCTCGCTTGTCATACCGTGTAGCAATCGCTCGGTACTGCTTCAACTTGGCAAAAAAGTTCTCAATCAGATG